>NZ_LHZC01000018.1:0-2500 GCF_001580615.1 Acetobacter malorum | reverse complement strand
ATAGGGCGTTTAGTTGCTGGCAGAAGACCCGAAACCGAGTGATCTAGCCATGGCCAGGCTGAAGGTGCGGTAACACGCACTGGAGGGCCGAACCCACGCCTGTTGAAAAAGTCGGGGATGAGCTGTGGCTAGGGGTGAAAGGCCAATCAAACTCGGAAATAGCTGGTTCTCCGCGAAATCTATTGAGGTAGACCGTCAGGAATTTACCCCGGGGGGTAGAGCACTGGATGGGCTAGGGGGGCCCAAAGCCTTACCAAACCTAACCAAACTCCGAATACCCGGAAGTATTAGCCTGGCAGACAGACAGTGGGTGCTAAGGTCCATTGTCGAGAGGGAAACAGCCCAGACCACCAGCTAAGGCCCCTAAATCGTGGCTAAGTGGGAAAGGATGTGGGGATTCCAAAACAACCAGGAGGTTGGCTTAGAAGCAGCCATCCTTTAAAGAAAGCGTAATAGCTCACTGGTCTAATAGAAACCCTGCGCCGAAAATGTAACGGGGCTCAAGCCACGTGCCGAAGCTGTGGGTGCATATCTATGATATGCGCGGTAGCGGAGCGTTCCGTAGGTCTGTGAAGGAGGCGGGGTGACCCCCTCTGGAGATATCGGAAGTGCGAATGCTGACATGAGTAGCGACAAACAGTGCGAGAAACACTGTCGCCGAAAGTCCAAGGGTTCCTGCGCAAGGTTAATCCACGCAGGGTTAGTCGGCCCCTAAGGCGAGGGCGAAAGCCGTAGTCGATGGGAATCAGGTGAATATTCCTGAACCTGCCAGAAGTGACGAATGCAATATGTTGTCAGTCCTTATCGGATTGGACTGGCTTTTGGCGCATTCCAGGAAATAGCTCTGGCATATAGACCGTACCCGAAACCGACACAGGTGGACTGGTAGAGAATACCAAGGCGCTTGAGAGAACGATGCTGAAGGAACTAGGCAAATTACTCGTGTAACTTCGGGATAAGCGAGACCCGTTAGTGGGCAACCATTGGCGGGTGGCACAGACCAGGGGGTAGCGACTGTTTAGTAAAAACACAGGGCTCTGCGAAGTCGAAAGACGACGTATAGGGCCTGACGCCTGCCCGGTGCCGGAAGGTTAAGAGGAGGTGTGAGAGCACTGAATTGAAGCCCCGGTAAACGGCGGCCGTAACTATAACGGTCCTAAGGTAGCGAAATTCCTTGTCGGGTAAGTTCCGACCTGCACGAATGGCGTAACGACTTCCCCGCTGTCTCCAGCATCGGCTCAGCGAAATTGAATTCCCCGTGAAGATGCGGGGTATCCGCGGTCAGACGGAAAGACCCTATGAACCTTTACTGCAGCTTTACAGTGGCATCAGAGACATTCTGTGTAGGATAGGTGGGAGGCTTTGAAGCGGGGGCGCCAGTTCCCGTGGAGCCATCCTTGAAATACCACCCTGAATTTTTCTGATGTCTAACCGCGGTCAGTTAGCCTGATCCGGGACCCTGTATGGTGGGCAGTTTGACTGGGGCGGTCGCCTCCCAAAGTGTAACGGAGGCGCGCGATGGTGGGCTCAGGCCGGTCGGAAACCGGCTGTTGAGTGCAATGGCATAAGCCCGCCTGACTGCGAGAGTGACAGCTCGAGCAGAGACGAAAGTCGGCCATAGTGATCCGGTGGTCCCGCGTGGAAGGGCCATCGCTCAACGGATAAAAGGTACTCTAGGGATAACAGGCTGATCTCCCCCAAGAGTCCACATCGACGGGGAGGTTTGGCACCTCGATGTCGGCTCATCACATCCTGGGGCTGGAGCAGGTCCCAAGGGTTCGGCTGTTCGCCGATTAAAGTGGTACGTGAGCTGGGTTTAGAACGTCGTGAGACAGTTCGGTCCCTATCTGCCGTGGATGTTGGAGATTTGAGAGGATTTGTCCCTAGTACGAGAGGACCGGGATGAACATACCTCTGGTGCACCGGTTGTCGCGCCAGCGGCACCGCCGGGTAGCTAAGTATGGACGGGATAACCGCTGAAAGCATCTAAGCGGGAAACCCACCTCAAAACTAGATCTCCCTGAGAGCCGTGATAGACCATCACGTTGATAGGCCAGGTGTGGAAGCGCAGTAATGCGTGTAGCTAACTGGTCCTAATCGCTCTATAGGCTCACTCTCATACTGTCCCCTTAAAAGGACAGCCCGTGCACAGAAATCATCCATGCACGCGTCACACACAAAAAACTCTCTCTTTACCAACCGCATCCACACCACCCCACTCAGGGTGGACTGGATGACCTGGTGGCCATGGCGGGGAGTGATCCACCCGATCCCATCCCGAACTCGGCCGTGAAACCCCCCAGCGCCTATGATACTGCGGCTTAAGTCGTGGGAAAGTCGGTCGCCGCCAGGTCTTCCAGTCTACCCCAATCAACACCACCGCGGGGTGGAGCAGCCCGGTAGCTCGTCAGGCTCATAACCTGAAGGCCGCAGGTTCAAATCCTGCCCCCGCAACCAAAATCCCTTAAAACTTAATCAAAAACTCTTAGCCCGACGCAGT
>NZ_LHZC01000033.1 GCF_001580615.1 Acetobacter malorum | reverse complement strand
CTTGAGCTGCTCGACCGAAAGGTTCCGCATGTCAGACGGGTAGGCTACCCGGTCCAGAGCAGGAAAACGGCCAAGGGTGGGAATCTGGGGCTTGTCCGACATTCTTCTTAGTTCCTGCGTTCAATCACGTAATAGGCCAGATCTCGCAGGCGGTCGGCCTGCTCTCCAAACGGAGCAAGATCTTCAATGGCGCTTTTGGCCATGCGTTCTGCTTCGGCGCGTGCGCCGTCAATGCCCAGAAGGGCAACATAAGTGGATTTGCCAGAGGCTTCATCCTTGCCCGCCGTCTTGCCCAGCTCTTCAGCCGTGGCTGTGGCGTCCAGCACGTCATCCGCAATCTGGAAGGCCGCACCAATATTGGCGCCGTAGGAGCGCAGACGCTGCTGAAGTTCCGGTTTGGCCTGCCCGAGAATGGCTCCGGCTTCGGCCGAGTAGCGGATCAGGCAGCCGGTTTTCAGGGCATGCAGGTGACGGACTTCTTCCAGCGGCAGGGCGCGGCCTTCGCCTTCCATGTCGATCATCTGACCACCCACCATCCCTGCAGCGCCTGAGGCCTGCGCGAAAGCGGTGATCAGGGCGATGCGCACAGTCGTGCTTTCGTGCGTTTCGGCTTCCGCCAGAATTTCGAACGCTTTGGTCTGAAGAGCGTCACCAGCCAGAATGGCCGTGGCTTCATCAAACTTGCGGTGTGTGGAGGGCTGACCGCGGCGCAGATCATCATCGTCCATGGCCGGCAGATCATCATGCACCAGTGAGTAGGCGTGCAGCATTTCAACAGAGGCCGCAACGCGGGCGGACTGGCAGTCCGGCACATCAAACAGGCTGGCGGTTGCCATGGCCAGATAGCCACGCAGGCGCTTGCCACCGCCCAGCGTGGCATAGCGCATGGCGTCAATCAGACGCGCATCCCCACCGCTGGTGGGCGGGATAAGCTGGTCAATTGTCGCTTCAATCACTTTGGCGCGGGCCGCCATGGCCTGCTTGAGCAGGGGCCCATTGGCTGAGGAGTGCGTCTGGGAAGGGGCGATGGTTGTCGGGTCAGTCATCGACATCTCAATCCATAGGTTTCATGGTCAACGATCCGTCAGACCGTTGCACGATCGCCTGAACGCGGGCCTCGGCCTCGCTCAGCTTGGTTTCGCAATGCTGGCGTAAGGCTGCCCCACGCTCGTAGGATGCAATGGCCTCTTCCAGTTTAAGCTGGCCGCCTTCAAGGCCGCGCACAATCTTCTCCAGCTCGGAGAGTGCGTCCTCAAACGACAGAGACTTGATGTTATCCGACATGGCGCAGGTCTTCCTATCCGTCATGAGGGGCAGGCATTACTCCGATAAGCGTGTATCTGCCAAGTCTTGCGGGGGTAGAATGCGCAATAAAACATACCGCCCTCACGGTGAGGGTATATCCGCACGCCGCCGGATGGTGAAGGAAAGGGAACCATTTTCATCCGAAAAGGCCACCAGCGCGTGCCCGGTTTCCCGGCAAAACACCTGAAAATCCACGATAGAGGACCGGTCTGTTGCCAGAACGCGGAGCTTTTCTCCCGCCTGCATGCCGCGCAAAAGCCGGTTGGCTTTTAAAACCGGAAGGGGGCAGCCAAGCCCCCGCGCATCAAGAACAGCCTCATTCATGACACAGAGCCTTGTATAGAGAGTGGAAGATGTGTGATTGCATAGTTCACTAATTTATCCCATGCCGCATGGCATATTAATCATTTGCCGGAAGAAGACGTAGGGTCGCTGTATGTCAGATTATCGTTTAGGAATCGATGTTGGTGGAACCAAGGTCGAAATAGCAGCCCTTGATTCCACAGGGGAAATCCTTCTGCGGCATCGTGTTGCAAACCCCGGTAATTACGATGATCTGCTCGTGACATTGCGGGATCTCGTGGAAGAAGGACGTGGGCGTACAGCCCGGACTGCCACGGTGGGCGTCGGGATCCCCGGTGCCATTGATTCCCGCACAATGCGGGTCAAGAATGCAAATGCTACATGGCTGAACGGCCAGACATTCGGCAAAGATCTGGAGCAGGTGCTCGGCTGCCCGGTAAAGGTAGAGAATGATGCCAACTGTTTTGCGCTGTCTGAAGCGGTGGATGGCGCTGCGGCTGGCCGCAAGATTGTCTTCGGGGTGATTCTTGGTTCCGGCGTGGGTGGCGGCTTTGTCATCAATGGTGAGCCGGTGACAGGCCTGCATCACATTGCCGGCGAATGGGGCCATATCCCGCTTCCGTGGGTGCGGGAAGACGAGTTCCCCATGCCGAAGTGCTTCTGTGGGAATGAGGGCTGTCTGGAGCGCTTCCTGTGCGGCCCTGCTCTGGCGGCTTCATGGAAGGGTGAAGGGCAGCGCTGTGCAGACGGTATTGAAGAAGCCGCTGCTGCGGGCGATGTCGCTGCCATTAAGGCGCTGGATACCTATGTGGACCGGCTGGGGCGTGCCTGCGCGCTGGTCATCAACATGGTAGATCCGGACGCGATTGTGCTGGGCGGTGGCGTCTCCAACCTGAAGACGATCTATGCCCGCGTGCCTGAGGTGATGAAGAAATACGCCATCACCCCGGAATGCCGCACGGAACTGCTGAAAAATCAGCATGGTGACAGTTCTGGCGTGCGGGGCGCTGCGTGGCTGTGGGGGAAATAACAGGCTGACCTGAGGCCTGCCTGTTCATTCCGCTCCGGCAGGCTCAGGTGTTGGCCTGAGCCTCTTTGAGGCGATCAGGCCGGAAGCCTGTCGCCACGACATAAAGTTCGCTTGAATCTTTGCGGCTGGCTGGCGGTTTGGCGTGCCGCACGAGAGTAAAGGCCTGCTTCATGACATCCAGGATGGCTTTTTCCGAGCCGCCCTGAAACACCTTGGCGACAAAACCGCCGCCTTCCGCCAGAATTTCAAACGCAAAATACAGGGCTTCTTCCGCAAGTCCGATAATGCGCATGTGGTCCGTCGGGCCATGGCCGGTCGTGTTGGGGGCCATGTCGGAGAGCACCAGATCCGCCTTGCCATCCAGCAGGCTCACCAGCCGGTCCGGCATCTCCGGGTCTGTAAAGTCGCCTTCAATAATCTCGGCGCCTGCAACGGGGTCCACCGGGAGCAGATCAACCCCGACCACGCGATTCGCACCGCGTTTAACCGCGACCTGCGTCCAGCCACCAGGTGCGGCACCCAGATCCACCACGCGCATGCCCGGCTGGATGAGGTGGAAACGGTCATCCAGTTCAATCAGTTTGAAGGCCGCGCGTGAACGCCAGCCCTGCTTGTGGGCGGCCTGCACATAAGGGTCATTCAGCTGGCGGGCTAGCCAGCGCTGCTGCGCGGTTGTGCGTCCGCGCGCCGTGCGGAGGCTGACGGATTTGGTGCGCATTGTGCGCGGGGCTGATGAGTCATCCAGAGAATGACTGGAACCGGGGGCGCTGCTGCTGGTGCGGGCACGCCCCGGAACGCGGAGAGAAGTTGCTTTCCGGGGAGGCCCGGATTTTTTGTCGCTCATGAACCTGTTGCTTGAATAGGGTGCAGAAAAGGGATGGGGCCATTGAGCATGGGCGCTTTGTGGAGTCTTCTGGATACAGATCCATTCTTGCGGATCATGCGCAGAACCATGCCATCCCGTAGGCCTCGGTCCGCCACAATAATATCTTCCACCGGCCAGGTCTCGTGAATAGCCTCGAAAATGGCGCAGCCCGGCAAAACAAAGGGGGCACGATCCGGCCCGATGCACGGATGCTGTTCTATGCCTGCATGCCCCATATCCTGCAATGTCCGAACGGCCTTGCGCGCACTGGTGGCTGGTAGCTGTGAGCCATCAACCGCCGCGCGAACGTAGCGAGGGAGGTTGAGCACAAGGCTGGCCAGAGTGGTGACGGTGCCGCTGGTACCAATAAAGCGTGTTTGCTTGCGGCGGATTTCCGGGCCAATCCGGTGCACACTCTCAAAGTCCTGCAGAGCCGCTTTGGTGTGGTCCACCATCTTTTTATAGACGGTCGGGTCATCATGCCCCGTGCTCCCGAACTGCTCGGAGAGGGTAATGACCCCAACCGGCAGGCTCAGATAGCCGATCAGCTCATGCGTCTGGCGTGGCGCATCGACCCGTACCCAGGCAATTTCCGTCGAGCCGCCACCAATATCAAACAGCAGCGCCCGGTTGCGCACAGGTCCGAAACGCGGATTGTGCACAAGGTTGGCGCAGCTTTCTACCGCAAGAGAGGCTTCCTCCCGCGCGGAGATGATATTGATGTGAAACCCGGTCTCCGTCCGCACGCGGTTTAGAAAGTCTGACCCGTTCACCGCGCGGCGGCAGGCTTCCGTTGCAACGGCACGGATATTTTTGATGGGCCTGCGGCCGACACGTTCAGCACAGGCGCGCAGTGCGTCCAGCGTGCGTTCCATGGCGGGTTCGCCCAGTCGGCCTGTATGGTGCAGGCCTTCACCCAGCCGCACCATGCGGCTGTAGCTATCAATAACGCGGAAGCCGCCAGCGGTTTGCGCCGCGACCATCAAACGGCAGTTGTTTGTTCCCAGGTCGAGCGCGGCAAACAGCTCATCTTCGGCAGAACGAGAGTAGGGTGAAGGATAAGCTGGTCTGTCCGGGCGGCCGGCCCAGGGGGGAATACGATCCATCTGTCCGGTCCTTAGTAAGAGGTTGACTCATGTTAAGACTATTTTTGGGGAGGGCGGCCAAAGGAGCAAGACAATTATGTGACAAACCGACATTTCTTTTCGTTTAGGCACTTGCGCGCCCTAATTCACGGTGCTAGGAAGTCGTCACCGCAGCGGAGGCGGCCTTTTAAGCCTCCCGGTTCTCCTTGCTGGGAGATAGTTTAGCGGTAGAACTACCGGCTCTGACCCGGTCAGCCCTGGTTCGAATCCAGGTCTCCCAGCCAATCTTTCCCAAAAAATCAAATTTTTATATCGTGTCGCTGAGGATGTTATTCAACTCTGCGCTGTAAACCTGTGTTTAGACAGGTCACCCTGCCTTCCGATCTCCCATCAGGAAAATCGCAAAGCAGGGCGCTGCCAGAATTCAGAATGTCGCGCTCAGGCTCAGATTGAAGGAGCGCCCTAAACCGGCGAGGGGACTCAGCACCCCGGTGGCGCGATAATCCCCCAGAGAAAGACCACCCAGCGGCAGATAGTATTTCTGGTTCAGAAGGTTTTCGATGCTGGCATCCAGTGTCAGCATCCGCCAGCGATAGCTTCCGCCCAGACCCATCAGAGCATAACCCGGTGTGCGGGGTTCATTGCGCAGCCAGTCCACACTGCTTTTGGCTTTAACTAGAGTGACTTCGACGTGCCCTGTCCAGTTTTCATAAGTTTCATGCAGACTGATGGAGCCGTTGGCAGGCATCTGATGGTACAGGCCGGAGTGGTTTATCAGATCCTGCCCCCGCACCCAGTTCAGATTGGCTTTGAGTTCTCCTGTCCCAAAAGCGGGGCTTTTCCAGAGCCTGACAAAGCCTGAACTGTTGATGCCGTAACTCCGGGCATTGTGGTTGACGAACTGGAGCTTGGACAAACCGTTAGAGAGCGCGCCAATGCGCACTACATTTATATAGTTGTGGGTGTAGGTATAATACGGCTGCACCTTGAGTTCCCACGCATCATTCACCGGGTCATGCCAGGTGAGGGTGGTGCTGAGCGTATTGGCAATTTCCGATTTCAGGTTGAGGTTGCCGACATACCCATTGCCGTCTCCAAACCAGCCGATCATTGTGGTGCTCATAGCGCCTTCACCCCATGAATAGCGTTCATACAGGCCGGGGGCGCGGCTTTTGCGGGCATAGCCGCCTTCCAGCGTCAGGCTGTCCAGCGGCGTCCAGCGGGCGAGAGCCGTGACATCAAAATTGGTGTCCGTGCGCCCGCGCGAGGCTGCGTTAAAGCGTTTGGCAGCCATCGCGTCGGCCATGCTCATCATGCCGGTCCATGAATACGGGGCGACCGGGCCGGTATTCATCATCACCAGATCATTCCGCAGTCCGAGTTCTGTAGAAAAGCGCGGCAGCCACTGGGCTTTCCATTCTATATAATGGCCGAGGCGGTCACGGTACCCCTGGTTGATATTATGGAACGTGTCTGGCCCCATCATCATGCTGCCGCTCAGGGGCGGCCACCAGTCGTTCAGACCGTTATGGTCAAATGAGCTGCCCAGACCGAGGATATGCTTCCGGCCGAGGGGAATGGTCGCTTTGACGGAATAACCTGCCGTGCGGGTATCCGTATTCATCGGCATGCCGGTTGTGGCGGTATGGCCCCCTTTGTCGGCCAGCATGTTCATAGCGTGGTCGACCCGCTGCCAGAAACCGCGTGCTTCCAGTGTGCCCCAGTTGAAATCGCCCTTGTATTTGCCGTTCACAAAAGTGGAGCGGTTATTGGTCATATCCATGTATTGGTTGGGGAAGCCCTCGTAAGGGATATCCTGCTGACCGACGGTGAGCGCCAGCAGATGGTTCTCTTTTTTTACCCCCAGTGTCACGGCGTGATTGAAGCTGAGATAGCTGGTGGATAGAACGCGCCGGCCGTTGCCTCCCGTGTGATAGTCGCTGGCATGGCTGTAAGAGCCTGTATAGCGCAGGCTCAGCCAGTCATTGGCGGTGGTGAGAGATCCAGACGCACCGGATCCGCCGCCATTGCTGCGATAATCCCCCCGGACATGGCCTGTCACAAGCAGTTTGGACGTGCTGGAAAAAATCGGGTCTTTCCGATTGACCTCCAGCGTGCCGCCGGTGCTGTCACCACCCTGACTGACGGAGGTGATGCCAGCAATGGCCACGGCGGACGAGACAGCATCCGGGTCAATATAGGACATGGCCGGATTCATATGGTTGGGGCAGGCGGAGGGAATGCGCATGCCATCGACAAAGGTCGCCACACGCTCATCCGCCATCCCGTTCAGAACAGGCAAAGAGGACACACCGCCAGCCGAATAGGCGCTGTATCCCAGACTGTGCCGAAATAGATTGGCCGTATCCGGGTTGGGCGACATGTGATGCCGGGTTCCGTTGACCGTGACCTGCTCGGTAGATGGACTTGCGGCATCCTCTTCTGAGGCTGGTGTGGCGGGTAAGGCTAAGGCTTTTGTTGAAACTGGCGTTGCAGGCAGGCGGCTTTGAGCGTCCGCAGCGGATGGGCGGGCGACTGTGCAGGCCAGTGCGCAACCGGCAGCAAGCAGGCTGGTGCGCGCGGCATGCCGAACAAAAAAACAAGACATTGTGCTGAGACTTTCCTTGAAACGGAAACAGCCGACATCACAGGCGTTCAGGTGTCCTGAAGGCCTGCGTGTCAGCGCGTATCGTTTTCAGAGGAAGGCTGGTGGCCCCGTAGGCGGTGGCCGGAGGGCAAGCGCGAGAAGCGGCGGCGCGCGCGGCAGAAGCGTGCCGTAGGCTGACTGAGACCAGGCGATCAGAATCAGGGCGGCAAGGAACGCCACACTGAAAATAACAACAGGCAGGTGCAGCAGCGGACAGAGTGGGCACGCACCATCATGATGATGGCCGGAATGCTGAGGCGCTTTGGCGTGTGCCATCTTCAGCATATGGTCGCCAGCCATGTGCATGACATGGGGTGCAGCAGAGGGCTGATCCGGGCCGATTTGCAGGCCGGTCAGCCGCTCAAATGTCACACGGGGTGCTTCATCCGGCAGAGCGTTGCTTTGTAGAAAAAGCTGCCCACAAAACCCCAGCAGAACGCAGCACACCATCAGCCAGCGACACAGTGTCGCCAGTGCAAAGGGGGCTGAGTCTGAACGGCGCATGGGAAGAGTGTTCGCCTCTATTCCGGGAATATCCCCTTAAGAAAGCACCCTGAGGCTGTTGTAAAGAGCATAATAATCATGCGTTTTATCTCCAGAACCCCGGAGGGGTATAGCCTGAGTACTGTGCGTTTCAGGGTGCGGAAGAGCGTATTCTCCATTTTTACTGATGCTGTTTCACCTCATGTTTGAGAGATGCAAAGGGCTTGAAGGCGCGGTGGAGGGATGGTGGAGGCTGGGTGACGCAGGTAGAAATTCCTTGAGTTCCTGTTTTGTTCTCATTATAAAAAGCGGAACAGGAGGGATGCACTCATGGCGTCATCACACTCGGATACACTGGATTTGCTGCGGGACCGGATTGTCCGGATGACCGTCGGCGCTGCCAGTTCCATCACGCAAAGGCTTTCCACGGGCGTTGCGGAAATTGATGCCCGTCTGGGCGGCGGTCTGGAAAAAGGGACCGTTCACGAATTTTTCGGCGCCGGGAGTGACCGACAGGTTTCCGCCAAGCCGGCGCGCTTTGTGGCGGCTGTTCTGGCCCGCACGACAGGTGCTGTTATCTGGATTGGCGAGGAGACGCTTGATCTGTGTGTAGCGGGCGTTGAGCAGGCCGGCCTTAATCCGGGGCGGTTGATCTGTGTAACAGCCACGCAGGCCTCTTTTGTGGATTTATGTGAAGACGTGCTGCGGGAGCCGGGCGTTGGCGCTGTGGTGGTTGATAGCCGCACCGCGCCTGACCTGAGCACAACGCGCCGCCTGCAACGGGCTGCGCATGAGCGCGGGGCGACAGGTTTTCTGCTCTATCGCTCAGCTTTTCTGGCTGGCTCCCCGTCACACTGCCTGAGTGCGACACGCTGGAAAATCGGACCAAGCACCTCGTTTAGCCTTAGAGATAACCCGGTCGGGGGTGCCTATGCGGCGGAAGAGCGGTGGTCGATTGAGATGCTGAGCCATCATCATGGTGGGGCTGCCGGGTGGGTGATTGATCCGGCTTGCTACGAGACGCACCCTTTCTCGGTTTTGCCAGAAGAAAGGTCGCAACACGTCCGGGACGATAGGGCTCGACGGTCTTGGTGGCGGAGCGCCTTGCGCGCCTGAGTGTCTCGCAAGCAAGGGTGCTTTTCTTCTTGCCGTATTTGGGGCTGATCCATGCTAAAGAGCAGCGCATGATCGGACTATCAGGCACAGAAGGATAGAAAGCATGCGTCTGGATGATGAGCGGGAAAGCACGAATATTGATGACCAGCGCGGTTCCGGCGGTGGCGGTGGCCGTGCCCCGCTAAAGATCGGTATCGGCGGTATTCTGCTGGCGCTCGGCGCTTTGTATTTTGGGGTCGACCCCCGGATTGTTTTCAGTCTTCTGGAAGGGGGCGCGTCGTCCGGCACGCAGAGTGCTGTTGTCGCGCCGCAGCAGTCTGCGCAGGGGCCGGATACGCAGAAGCAGTTTATTGCGCGTATTCTGGGGTCAACTGAAGATGTCTGGACATCCTATTTTCAGCAGATGGGCCGCACGTATCATGAACCCCGGCTGGTTCTGTTCTCCGGCGGCACGCAGTCTGCCTGCGGGTATGCGCAAACGTCCGTAGGACCATTTTACTGCCCGGCGGACCACAAGGTGTATCTGGATCTCGCCTTTTTTCAGGAATTAAAAAACCGGCTTGGCGCTGGGGGTGACTTTGCGCGGGCTTATGTGGTGGCGCATGAGGTTGGGCACCATGTCCAGAACGAGCTGGGGATTATGGCGCAGCTTGAAAAGCAGAATGGTGGCATGAGCGAGCGCGGTGCAACGGGCGCTTCTGTTCGGACGGAGCTGCAGGCGGATTGTTTTGCCGGGGTCTGGGCCAAGCGGGCGAATGACGCAAAGAGCATCCTGCAATCGGGCGATGTGCAGCAGGGGCTGAATGCGGCGTCCGCTGTGGGGGATGATCGTCTGGAGCGGCAGGGGCAGGGCTATGTTGTGCCGGATAGCTTTACGCATGGCACATCCGCCCAGCGCGTCAACTGGTTCAGCCGGGGGCTGCAAACTGGCGATATCCGGCAGTGCGATACGTTCAGCGCACCAGCTCTCTAAAGCAGATTGGAGTGGGATATCCGGAGGTGAGGCTTTCTGGTCACACTATAACGATTTCATAACGATACGTTTAGAAAAGAGTTTCTTGTCAATCCGGACACATTATAACGAGGAGGTAATGTTTTAAGAAAACCTTATTTCTGAGAGTTCTGATGACGTCATTTCGTGCGGTATCGTGCCGGTTGTTTTTGATGAGTTGTGTCTTCGCCTGTTACGAACAACAGGCCCGCGCAGCAGAAATTCCGCTGGATGTTATTACGGAAAATGACAGCGGATATTCTTTCGGCCGGCTTGGGATCAAAGTCGGGGTGAATAACGCCCAGCCGGAAGAATATCTGTTCGATACCGGTTCAGACTCTTTCAATATTGCTGTGGGGATGAACAGCAACCAGAACGGGCCTGCTTGGTTCCCCACACAGGCTGGCACAGCAGTAAGCTCCCCCTACGGTTACATGTATGGGGACGGGACTTACGGGTATCTGCAATCCGATACGACGGTTTCCAGCGTGCAGTTTTACAACAGCACAACGGGGAAGAACGTTGCGAATTACGATACATCCGCCGGGCTGGGTGTTGCTGTCATTCAGGCGTCTATCGCCACCCCGGAGAGCCTGAGCGGCAGTCCCGGTCAGGTCATTCCCGGCGATACGCCCGGCCTCTTGCCTGACCAGACCTATTATCAGGATTTGTCATGGCAGCAGGCTCTGGATCAGGGTAAAGCACCGGACGAAGGGCATTTTTACGGAATTGTCGGAGCCGGGGATTTTGTTTATCCGGGCGACAATGGCGGTGTGCCGGGGCAGTTGACCCAGACAGGCTATATTGTTGAAGCCAATGGCACAGCAACCACGCCCGGTGACTGTGGGTCAGCCTGCCTGATTATGGATCTTACACCGGCGTTGCGGGCTCAGTTTTTCACACAGGTGCCCTGGCGCGGTGTGGTTGGCAGCTTCCCTCTGTCCGGTGCGAATGCCGGGCATCAGTTTGATGTGCTGTTTAATTATACCCTGAACCACAGCCTCAGCACGGGGCCGATGCCAACCTTGCTGGATTCTGGCACACCGAGCATTATTCTCGGCAGCCCCAGCTTGCAGCAGCAGGCAAGTGCGGCGGGTCTGACCGGAAGCGATGGGTATGATACCGACGTTAACCCCGGCCAGACGCTTACTGTAACAGGGCAGGTCTTTGGCGGGCAGCCGGTCAGCATTTCCACGGGAGATGGCAATGGTGGGGACCAGAGCAATCAGCTGACCGTGGGGAGCAACCCTTACACGTATGACGGCTACGCGCTGTTACCGGCTACACGCCCTTTTATGTGACTGCGGCAAACTTCTCGAATGGCCTGACGGTCACGCAGGATATGGGGCCTCTGGGGCTGGCTGGCGTTCTGTCCGGCACAAATGGTCTTGATATTGCGTCCAATGGCGTAGCCTATCTGACTGGCACCAATACCTATACCGGAGCGACCACAATCAGCCAGAAAGGCTGGATGGGGATTGGCGGTCCGGGCAGTATTGCACAGTCCTCCAACGTGCGGGTGGATGGCATACTGGATATCGTGCGCTCCACCAGCGGGCAGAGCATTCGCTCTCTGACGGGGAGCGGGCAGGTTGTGCTGGGTGACAATACGCTGGTGCTGTCTCAGGCGTCTGGCACCTTTAGCGGTTCTCTTCAGAATTTTTATGCAGAAGGGACACAGCTCCCGGACGCCGTGCCGTCTCCATTTCTGGTTTTGTATACGACACATATTCCTCCGGAGCAGGTCAGTAAGCCCCATGGTGGGCTGATTATTGCATCCGGGCAGGAAACGCTGACCGGGACCAGTGAATACACCGGCAAGACCGGCATTGGTCAGGCGGGCGAACTCATCCTGACGGGGCGTCTGGAAAAAACGCAGGTTGAAAATGCCGGTCATTTTGAAAATAACGGTGTAACGACTGGTGCTGTTGAATCCACGGGTCTTGTTACCGGCACTGGCCATTTTGCCGGTGGTTTGTCCGTCAACAGTGGGTATGTGTCACCCGGTCACGCCAACAGTGTGACGCCGGACACCATGACGGTCGACCGCTCGCTGACACTGGGTAAAGCGTCTACCTACCTTGCCCGTGTCGGGAATGCGACGGCCAGCACCATTACGGTCAATGGTCAGGCTGTTCTGCAGGGCGGGACGGTTATGGCGATGGCGACTGCTGATACGCCCGCGCCGTCTCTGGGGCAGCATTATACCATTCTGACGGCGACTGACGGTGTTCAGGGGCAGTTTGGCAAGGTTGTCAGCAACCTGAGTGGGGATGCCGCTCTCTATCCGTTCCTGACGACGGGTGTCTCCTATCAGCCCAATCTGGTGGCGCTGGACATTGCTCGCAGTAGCACGGCCTTTGCGGATGCAGCCCAGACGCGCAATGAGCAGAGTGTGGCGACGGCACTGGATGGTATTGCCCCGACCTCTGACGTCAGTCGCCCGATTACATCTCTGGATTTTTCCCGGGCGCGGGGGGCGTTTAATGCGCTTTCCGGCGAAATTCATGCCTCAGCCCGCACGGCGTTGATTCAGGATGCCTATGAAATCCGCGACGTGGCCATTGACCGCATGCGGGCAGCGGACTGCCTGCCGGGTGCGCAGAGCGGCACGGCTAAAACTGCCGTCCATGGCCGTGTGCAGGAGGGGATGCAGTGCCATGCCGATGCGGGGCAAACGCTGTGGATGCAGGCCTATGGGAGCTGGAGCCGGAACGGCCGTACCGACAACGCGGCGGGGATGAGCAATTCCACCGGCGGGTTTGTGCTGGGGGCTGATACATCTGCCATTCAGGGCTGGCATATTGGTGGTCTGGTTGGTTATGGCCATTCCAGCTTCTCGACGTCAGGCCGTGCGGCTTCCGGGCGGAGTGATAACGTCACACTGGGCGGGTATGCCAGCACGCACTGGAACCGTCTGGGCCTGCGGATGGGCGCGACCTATACGTGGAACATGCTGTCCACCCGTCGCACTGTAGCGTTCCCCGGTTTTTATGACCGGCAGAACAGCGACTATAATGGCGGCACCGCGCAGGCGTTTGGAGACCTTGGCTACCGGCTGGATCTTGGGCGTGTGACGGCAGAACCGTTTGGGGATGTGGCCTACATCAACCAGCAGACGAAATCCTACCGTGAGCATGGTGGGGCTGCCAGCCTCTATGGCCATGGGCAGGATACGAGTGTGACGTATGCAACCTTCGGCACGCGTCTGGCTTCCCGCGTGAAGGTTGGAAAAGCTGTGCTGATCCCCGGTATGACCGTTGGTTATCGTCACGCCTTTGGTGCGATTACGCCCACCACGCGTGAAGCGCTGATTTCTGGCAGCTCTGACTTTGAAGTTGGCGGGGTGCCGCTGGTGCAGGATGCAGCACTCGTAAAAGTTGGGCTTCAAGCGCAGGTAACACACCGCATCCGCGTAGGGGTGTCTTACACAGGGCAGTATGGGGTCCGTTATTCAGAAAGCGGCCTGAAAGGCTCTATTTCCTGGATTTTCTAAAACTTACTCATTCATTCATGAAATATAAAAACACCCCTGAAGAGTTTCGGGGGTGTTTTTTTATGGAATGGTATTTTTAAAATGTAATTCCAGACCTCAGTCCGATGCTGTTGCCACTATTGTTCCCAATATAGTTACCCGATTTGTTGGTAACTTGTGCACGGGTGTAATTCAGCGTCAGACGGGCAAAACTCAGCAGGTACCAATTCAAGCCAAGAGTTGCTGTCCATGCTTCTGCACCGCTTGGGATACGTGAAGAATTAGCCCAGTCCCATCGGCCTGAAAGCTCCCATGCGCCCCAGCCACCATCGATGACGGGATGTAAGAGCCGTGGCGAAGACCACATACCTGTGCGAGCAAAATAATTTGGTGTTTCACCCGTCAGGAACAGCCCGGCTTGTGCGCTCAGAGCCTGAATAGTGCCTGATTTTCCCAGGTCTGATATGTTCTCCTGCGAGGTGACCGGGAGTGTATCACGAAACTGGAGATGCCTTGCCCCGTATTCAAACAATATCCAGCTTGATTTCCATATGCCAAAAAGCTCTACACCTCCTGCAAGGGAGTTGGAAATCGGAACGACCGGACCAAGCTGCATGGAAAAGGCATCATTCGTTCTCGCCAGCAGACGTAGCCTCTGAGAAAAATTAGCTGCGGGTTTGACGTCTTCGTAAAAACCCCAGAGGCCCAGATGGATAAGCGAATTTTTGCCGCGCCACGGAATGTAGTGTGCCCGCGCCATATAGGTCAGGTTGTCTCTCACGTTTGTTGTGGCATTGGCAGAGTTGACGTTATCGCCAGAAATCTGAGCAGCGACGTGCCAGTCCTTCCCAACAGCCTTAAACATTCCGCCCACTCCGTACCATCCGCGGGCTGGCAAAATCGTATTGGCAACGAGATCCCGGTCCAGAAAGACCGTTTGCGCAGAACCTGTGCTACCGTCAAATCCACGTTCATTAAAAATATTTCCGAGTGCAAAATCTAAAGTCTTTTTCTGAACTTTCTGGCTCCACATCATGAAAGCACTCATGACTTCAGGTTTGTTATCCGCAAAATCAGCTTCAAAAACCCAGGAAAGCTGACGGGCATGACCTTCAACACCTAAACGGGCCGCGCGCATGATTGTGCGCGAAACATTGAGGTCACGGTAACGGCTGCCAAACGTTGCGCCGTAGTCAGCGAGCACTCGTCCGCGCACTTTGAAGGAGTAGGCGTCATCTGGTGTTGCAAAGGTGGGTAAACCCTGTCCCCATTTTAAAACCAGTCCTCCTATAGAGGTTGTGCTGGAATTGGACGGGATTTGCGAAGTAACGCCCATGACTGGGGATGCGTTGTTGGGAATATCGGAAACCGCTGCGTACGTGCCGGGGGGAGCCGGTTTGAGCGGATAGGTTACATTGTTTTTCTGAAAAGACGTTGTCTCATCGCCAGAAAATTTTACAGGCTCAACCGGGCCTGCTTGCAGGGTATGATGGTATGGGTGTGCCGGCGCCTTGCTGGCCACTTTCATACTTGTTTTGTTGGGGTGAATGTTGGGTTGCTTTTCTACTTTAGACAAGCGGGTTTGCAGCTCATGAATTTGCTGTGACTGAAGTCTGACCAGCCGCATGAGTTCATGTACATCAGGGTTGTCTGACGCGGCCAGAGCAGAGTGCGTCTGGCCCAGAAGTCCGACTATTCCTATGCTTGCAATAGTCTGGCACCGTTTACAGCTGGAATAGGATAGTATTTTTGCGATGAGCTGCGTGCTGATCATAATGCACCAGCCTTGGACTCATAAGGGCGTGCAAGGAGCGTGGCAAAGAGTCCGCAGAGTGCCGCAACCGCCAGCCAGGCTCCGGGCATAGCACTGTTTCCGGTTTTTTGAATAAGCGTGGTGCAGATGAGAGGAGTGAAACCCCCGATACATGTTGCCAGACTGTAAGCGAGTGAAAAGCCGGTTGTGCGAATGCGAGGCGGGACGATTTCCGTCAGATAGACAACTGCCGCGCCATTATAAAGACTATAGATTACAGCCAGCCACAGTTCGACGCTCAGTAACTTAAGAAACGAGGGCGCCGCGACAAGCCATGACATAGCCGGATAGGCCGTCAGGATTGCCAGTACAGTGGCGGCAATGAGAAGTTGTTTGCGACCCACGCGGTCAGATAAGGCCCCAAACACAGGGAGGCAGAGCAGGTTTGTAATGCCAACGCACAATGTCACCAAAAGACTGTCATGTGCAGAAAGATGTAGCACCGCAGTACCGAACGATGGCGTGTAGGCGGTAATGACGTAGAAAGATGTTGTCGTCATAATGACCATCAGAAGTCCGACACCAATGCTGCGCCATTCACGATGTAGAGTTTGCAGAATTTCTGAAAAATGAGGATGGGAAGGGGCCGAAGTAAAAGCTTCCGTTTCCTGCAGATTGCGCCTTAGAAAAAAGAGAGCTGGAACAATGAGGCAGCCAATCAGGAATGGAATACGCCAGCCCCATGCCATAATTTCTTCGTGAGGCAATGCTGTTGTCATGATGACACCCACCGCTGCTGCTGTCATAACGGCGAGTTGCTGTGAGGCTGACTGGAAAGAAACAATAAATCCTTTGTTATGAGGGCCTGCAATTTCGGATAAATAGACAGAGGTGGAGCCGAGTTCGACGCCTGCTGAGAAACCTTGCAGAAGGCGGCCAGCCAGAACCAGAGTGGGGGCCATAAGACCAATCGTGGCGTAGCCGGGGGTTACTGTCAGGATCAGAGTCCCTGTTGCCATCAGGCCCAGCGTGACGATGAGCCCTTTTCGACGCCCAATACGGTCAACGTATGAACCGAGCAGCAGTGCACCAAGCGGCCGCATAAGAAAGCCGGCTCCAAAAGTCGCAAGGGCAAGCATGAGTTTTGACGTTGGGTCAGATGAAGGAAAAAACGTCTGTCCTATAGCCAGAGCATAAAAGCCAAACACCATGAAATCGTACATTTCAAGCATGTTGCCGCAAACAACCTGAATGACAGCTTTAAGAAGCTTTCGTTGGGGCGTGCGGTCTGTGTTTGCCAGGATTTCAGGTGCCAAACCTTCTGTCGGGTAAGAGGGTGGGGATGTAGAGTCTTGGCTGGTGCAGGTCATATTTTATTTCTTTTATTATTTTATTGAGAACCCGCATGCGTGATGCGTTTACTTTTTCTTTAAACCATACAAGTGTCGTTCGAAGATGTGCAAATATTTTCTTTACACATTCTGTATAACGCTTGCGTTACTAAGGGTTTCAGAGAATTTTTATATAAGAATAATGATAATTAAAAAGAAACGGAACGGCGCAGCGTTCTTTAAGGAACGCTGCGCCGTTTTTACTTGGTTAGTAAGAAAAAATTGTTTGCCTGACTCAGGCCTCAAAAACCTTGGAAATAGCCTCCTGCGCTTCCGTCTGGATAGCATGCAGGTGTTCTTCGCTTTTGAAGCTCTCGGCGTAGATTTTGTAGACATCTTCCGTACCGGAGGGGCGGGCGGCAAACCAGCCGTTTTCCGTCACCACTTTCAGGCCGCCGATTGGGGCGTCATTGCCCGGAGCGCGCGTGAGCTTGCTGATGATTTTGTCACCGGCCAGCGTTTCCAGCGGGAACTGTTCCGGGGAAAGTTTGCTCAGCTTGGCTTTCTGTTCGGCATTGGCCGGGGCATCAATCCGCGCATAAAACGGCGTGCCCAGACGTGCGCTGAGTTCGCGATACTGCTCGCTCGGGTTTTTACCAGTTTTTGCGGTGATTTCAGCAGCCAGCAGGCCGAGGATGAGACCGTCCTTATCCGTGGTCCAGACGGTGCCATCGCGCCGCAGGAAGGTTGCGCCCGCGCTTTCTTCACCGCCAAAGCCCAGTGAGCCGTCTATCAGGCCCGGCACAAACCATTTCAGCCCGACGGGGACTTCCACCAGTTTGCGGCCCAGATCTTTCGCAACCCGGTCAATCAGTCCGCTGCTGACCAGAGTTTTGCCAACACCCAGTTCCGGGCTCCAGTCCGGGCGGTTGCGGAACAGGTAGGAAATGGCGACGGCAAGGTAATGGTTGGGGTTCAGCAGCCCATCCGGTTTGGCCACAATGCCGTGGCGGTCTGCATCGGTGTCGTTCGCAAAGGCCACGTCAAACTGGTCGGCCATGCCAATCAGGCTCTTCATGGCATAAGGGGAGGAGCAGTCCATACGGATCTGGCCATCCCAGTCAGCCGTCATGAAGGCAAACTGCGGGTCTACTGTTTCATTGACGATCGTAGCGTTCAGGCCGTAGCGCTCGATAATCGGTTTCCAGTAATGCACGGCAGCGCCACCGAGCGGATCAATGCCGATTTTCACGCCGGCATCCCGAATGGCCTTCATATCAATGACGGAGTCCAGATCGGCCACATATGGGGTGACGTAGTCATACCCTTTGATGCAGGCGGCCTTACGGGCTTCCTCATAGGGCAGGCGCTTCACATCCTTCAGGCCCTCCGCCAGAAAGCCGTTGGCCATGTCCTGAATGGCTTTTGTAATGGCGGTATCGGCCGGCCCACCGTTGGGCGGATTGTATTTAAAGCCACCATCGGACGGCGGATTGTGGGACGGGGTGATGACGACGCCATCCGCCAGACCCGTCGTGCGGCCTTTGTTATAGGTCAGAATTGCGTGAGAAATGACGGGCGTGGGGGTGAAGCCATCATTCTGGTCCACGCGTACATCCAGCCCGTGTGCCGCAAATACTTCAATAGCAGAGCGCTGAGCCGGGCCGGACAAAGCATGCGTGTCCATGCCCACAAATAGCGGGCCGTCAATGCCCTCAGCCTTGCGATGGCGGCAGATAGCCTCGCAGATGGCCAGGATATGGCCTTCATTAAAGCTGGTATGGAAGGAAGAGCCGCGATGCCCGGAGGTGCCGAAGGAGACGCGCTGGGTCGGGATAGATACATCAGGCTTGCGGTCATAATAAGCTGCAATCAGAGCCGGGATGTCGGTAAGCTGGGACGGATCAAGTGTCTTGCCAGCAAACGGGCTGAGTGAGGCCATCGCTTCAAAAATCCTTGTAGAACCTTGGGTATCAACGGTCTGCCAATACGCTTTCTGTCAGGAGGAAAGCGTGTGTCCGGTGGGATGTCCAGAGCGGAAAGGGTGTTTCCGCGTGTCTGGGCGGATAAAAAATGTCCTGACAGTAATTGTTTTCTTTTTTTTATCGAATATGCGCTTTTGAAAAGAAGCTCCGGAAAAGGCAGACAAACGAGAGTAAGGGCTATCAAGCATCAGAGTCTGGCCGGAATGAGGCTTTAAAGACGTTAGAGCTGTGTATAAGGGCAGAATTCTAGTAAGTCAGAACGATCTCTTAACGACTATGACGGACACCAACCGCATGACCCTGAGCGCCATTCCTGATGAGGGTTCGTCCTCCAGCCGGATTGAGGACCGCATTGTTTATGCCGCGCTCTCTGGCCAGATCGCACCGGGCGAGCGACTGGGGGAAAAGGATCTGGCGGAAATTTTCGGGGTATCCCGCACGCTGGTGCGTGAGGCCATGATGCGCTTGCAGGCCCGCGGCATTGTGGAGGTGTCCTCTCGTCGGGGGTGGTTTGTGATTGAACCTACCGAGGAAGAAGCTCGCCATACACTGGATGCACGCCGGGCGCTGGAAGTGGGGATGCTGGTCACGCTGGGGAAGGGCGACGCCCGCGTCATTCAGGCCTTGCGGGAGCATGTTCAGGCTGAACAGGCCGCTATTGAGAAAGATGACAGAGCCGCACGCAGCTATCTGCTTGGGCATTTTCACGTCTGTCTGGCGGAAACGCTGGGCAGCCCGGTGCTGGCAGCTTTGTTGCAGGATCTGACAACACGCACCGTGCTGATTGCCGCCCTCTATCAGTCCTCTCACGATGCGTGTGAATCCAGCGGGGAACATGAGCAGATTATTGATGCGCTGGAAGCAGGCGACGTGCCGGAAGCGGCGCGCCTGATGGATGCGCATTTGCGGCATGTGGAAAATGCACTGAACGAACGGCACGTGCGCATCCGGCTGCAGAACCTGAAATCCGCCCTGGGTCGGCCTGATTAAACGCTGATCAAAATACGCCTCCGGCGCCTGACGTGCAGAAGGGGGTTGCAAGACCTTTTCCTTGTATGCAAGATTGTATGCGAACTGCAACGATTTGTGCCATTGCAGGCAGGAGCCTCTCTTTATGATGCCTTCAGACTGTTCGGATACTGCCAGTTTTTCAGCGCTGCCTCCGGGAGGACACCGTGCCGTCGCGCGGTGTGATGCGCTGGGGGTGGCACCCTATTCTGAAGAAAAAGACCAGCTTTTCCGCCCGTATCTGAGCGCGTCCTATCGGGCGACATGTGACTGTATTGCTGGCTGGATGCAATCTACGGGTATGAAAACCCGCATTGATGCAGCCGGGAATCTCGTCGGGCGATACGAGGGGCTGACACCAGACGCTCCCGCCCTGCTTATCGGCTCCCACATTGATAGTGTGCGGGATGGTGGCCGCTATGACGGCATGCTGGGTGTGCTGATGGGTGTGGAACTTGTCGCGCATTATGCCGCGCAGGGGCGGCGCTTTCCGTTTGCGCTGGAAGTCATCGGGTTTGGGGATGAGGAAGGCTCACGCTTTCCTGCCGCCATGCTGACGTCTCGCGCTGTGGCTGGGCTATTGAAAGAGGCACCTGCCGACATGCAGGACCCGGCAGGGATCACCCTGCACGATGCTCTGGCCGAAGACGGTCTGGCGCTTGAGCGTATGCCGGAGGCGGCCCGCAAGCCGGACGAAATCCTTGCCTATCTGGAAGCACATATTGAGCAGGGTCCGGTTCTGGAGGCAGAAAACCGGGCTGTTGGCGTGGTGACGGCCATTGCAGCGCAATATCGCTTCCACGTGCGCATGAAGGGTGTGGCAGGTCACGCCGGAACCATGCCGATGAGCTTGCGGCAGGACGCTCTGACTGCGGCCGCAGAGGCTGTTCTGGCAATTGAAAAAATCGGTCAGTCTGGCCCGTCTGATCTGGTCGCCACGGTTGGCCAGCTGACTGTGGTGCCGGGTGTGCCAAATGTCGTGCCGGGGGAAGTGGTTTTCAGCATTGATGTGCGGGCAGGGGATGCCGCAGTGCGCAATGCCGCCACGGTAGAAATCCGCACAGCGCTGGAGGCTCTGGCAGCCCGGCGCAAGGTGACGCTGGAGATCAGCTTGCAGCAAGATCTGCCTGCAACGCCGTGCGATGCCGCGCTGACCGATATGCTGAGTGAAGCCGCGCAGGCAGTAACGGGCACTGTGCCGCGCAGAATGGTCAGCGGGGCAGGGCATGATGCCATGATCCTCGCAGCACTTGCCCCTGTCTGCATGCTGTTTATCCGCTGTGAAGGCGGGATTAGCCACAACCCGGCAGAGGCTGTGGACCCGTCGGATGTGGAGCAGGCCTTTCAGGTCATGACCCGTTTTATTGAAGATTTTGCCGGACGTCGTCCGTAACGTAACCAAGGAAAGGCCTGTGTGATGGCAAACGATTTTTTTGGTCAGATTGACCCGCCGCAGCGGCTTTTGATGGGACCGGGACCGGTTAATGTGCATCCGCGCGTACTGCGGGCCATGGCGGCGGACATGCTGGGCCAGTTTGACCCGGAAATGACCACCTACATGAATGAAACCATGGCGCTGTATCGTCAGGTTTTCATGACGCAGAACCGCTGGACCTTTCTGGTGGACGGCACGGCGCGTGCGGGGATTGAGGCCGCTCTGGTCTCTCTGGTGGAACCGGGCAGCAAAATTCTGATTGTGCGGGCCGGACGCTTTGGTCTGCTTCTGTCGGAAATTGCCGAGCGGATTGGTGCGGAAATCTGCACGATTGATCTGCCCTGGGGCGAAGTAGCGACACTGGAGCAGATTGAAGAGGCGTTAATCGCGCATCGCCCGCAGGTCTTTGCGTGTATCCACGGTGATACCTCCACCACCATGGCGCAGCCGCTTGAGGGTGTCGGCGCACTGTGCCGTAAGTATGATGTGCTGTCCTACGTCGATGCCACGGCAACGCTGGGCGGTATGCCTGTTGCGGTCGATGCGTGGGGCGTGGACGTAGTCTCCGGCGGTCTGCAGAAATGTATGGGTGGGCCTCCGGGTTCTGCACCCATCACCATTTCTGACCGCGCGGCGGAGCACATCATGGCGCGCAGGCATGTGGAAGCCGGAATTCGGAGCGGGGATATGGCAAACGGCAGCCGCGCGCGCATTCCCTCCAACTATTTCGATCTGGCCCTGGTGATGGATTACTGGTCGGAAAAACGGCTGAACCATCACACGGAAGCCACCACCATGCTCTACGGCGCGCGGGAAGCGGCCCGTGTAATGCTGGAAGAAGGGCTGGACGCGCGCTTTGCCCGCCATAAGGCTGCGGGTGCCGCCATGGTGGCCGGTCTGCGGGCCATGGGGCTGAAAGTGTTCGGGAATGATGCCTATCGCATGACCAACGTAACCGGGGTGTGGATCCCGGAGGGTGTGGAAGGCGAGCGCGTGCGCCAGCGCATGCGTGATGATTTCGGTATTGAAATTGGTACAGCATTTGGCCCGCTGGCGGGCAAGATCTGGCGCATTGGGGCCATGGGCTACAATGCCAAAAAGCACAATGTCTTGCTGACACTGGGCGCTTTGGAAACCTGTCTGGCCGCGGAAGGCTATGCCGTTAAACGTGGCGCAGGTGTGGATGCCGCTCTTGCAACGTGCCAGAACTGATATCACTATCGAAACAGACTGACAGGAGGGCGACATGAGCGAGAATGACAACACAAGCGCCAGACTGGAGGCGACGGCTGCCTGTCTTGATCTGACAATTCCGGAAGCCTGCCTGCCGGGCGTTGTAGCCAACACACAGCTCTTGCAGGGCTATGTCGATCTGATTTGCGGCATGACCCTGCCTGATACCTGTCCGCCTGCTTATGAGTATCGCCCCTGATGACGTCCCTAATCGACATTGCATATCGTATCCGGGCGGGTGAAGTCTCTGCCGCTCAGGTTATTCAGCAAACGCTTCAGACCATCCGGGAGCGAAATAGCGCCTATAACGCTGTGACGTGCTTGCTGGATGAGCGCGCTCTGAAGGCTGCCGCCGAGGTTGATGCGCGTCTCACCCGAGGTGAACAGGTCGGCCCGCTGGCCGGGGTGCCGTTTGGCGTGAAGGATCTGTTTGATCTGGAAGGGCTGGTTACAACAGCCGGGTCTGTTGTTCTGAAAAATCAGCCTCCGGCCACGCAGGATGCAGAAGTGGTGCGCCGGCTGTGTGCGGCGGGTGCTATTCCTGTCGCAACGCTCAATATGGATGAGTTCGCCTACGGGTTTGCGACCGAAAACGCCCATTACGGCACGACAAAAAACCCGCATGACACGGCGCGTCTGGCGGGTGGATCATCCGGTGGGTCTACTGCTGCCGTCGCAGCGGGCTTGCTGCCGCTCACACTAGGGTCTGACACCAACGGCTCAATTCGTGTGCCGGCCTCTTTGTGTGGGGTCTGGGGGCTGCGGCCCACGCAGGGGCTTCTGCCATTGCAGGGGGTCTATCCGTTTGCCGCCAGTCTGGATGTGGTCGGGCCGTTTACCAGCACCAGTGCCGATCTCGCCTGTGCATTTGAGGCGCTGAGCGGCCAGTCCGTTGCCACGGATCAGGACGTCTCCGGTTTGAAAATCGGGCGTCTGGAAGGTTGGTTTGCGCAGGATCTGGCCCCGGAACTGGTGGCTGGGATGGATCGGCTTCTGGCTGCGTGTGCCGATGTGCGCACGGTGACGCTGCCAGAGGTGGCGCGGGCGCGGGCCGCGTCCTTCGTCATCACGGCGGCGGAAGGCGGAGCGCTGCATCTTGGTCGCCTGCGGACGCAGGCTATGGCGTATGACCCGGCAACGCGTGACAGGCTGATGGCTGGCGCGTTGCTGCCCGCCATGCCGATTGTGCATGCGCAGAGAATACGCTCATGGTTCCGGGATGTGCTGCATGATGCCTTCCGGGACGTGGATATTCTGGTGGCTCCGGCCACAACGGGTGCGGCACCCCGGCTGGACCAGCCGACTATCACGCTTGGTGGCAAACAGGTTTCAGCGCGGGCCAATCTTGGCCTGTTTACGCAGCCGTTAAGTCTGGCGGGCATGCCTGTTGTGGCGGCTCCGCTGGCGCCTGCTCCGGGAAAAGCTGCGGGGTTGCCGCTGGGTGTGCAGTTGATCGCCGCACCGGGGAAGGAAGCAACACTTCTGGCTTTTGCGCAGGCGATGGAAAAAGCCGGTTTGCTGGGCTTTCCGTGTGCTGATACGCTCCTGACCGAACAGGCCTGACCTCATGCTGCATACGCCCCGCTCAACCCGAGGGATGGTCACATCACCGCATCATTTGGCCAGTCAGGCCGGGCTGGATGTGCTGAAGGATGGCGGCACTGCGCTGGATGCTGTGATTGCAACAGCAGCCGCACTGGCGGTGGTCTATCCGCATATGACGTCGATCGGGGGTGATGCCTTCTGGCTGATTATGTGGCCGGATGGTCGCACGGAAACTATTGATGCCTGCGGAGCGGCGGCGGCCAAAGCTGATCTGGCGTTCTACCGCAACGCAGGCCACACCATGGTGCCATGGCGCGGCGGAGCGGCAGCCAACACCGTAGCGGGAACCATTTCCGGCTGGGGTGAGGCGCACCGACTTTCTCAAAGCTACCACGCCCGGCAGCAGACACAGGCGTTGTCGCTGGAGCGGCTCTTGCGTGATGCCATCTGGTACGCGGAAGCCGGTGTGCCGGTGACTGCAGGGGGCGCGGAGGTGGCCGTTCAAAAAGGGGCCGAATTGCGCTCTGTGTCAGGATATGCGGCGGTGTTCGAGCCGGAAGGCCGCCCTCTACGGGATGGCGATATTCTGAAAAACCCTGCATTGGGGCAGACATTGCGGACACTGGCCGCAGAAGGGCCGGATAGTTTTTATACCGGCGCTCTGGCGCAGAGCGTTGCAGCAGATCTTGCCGCAGCAGGCAGCCCGCTTTCTGCGGCTGATTTGGCCGCTCATGCTGCCATGATCCGTGAGCCTCTTTCTGTCGGGATTACCGGGGCAACGCTCTATAATATGGCGCCTCCGACGCAGGGTGTCGCATCTCTTCTTATTCTGGCGCTTTATGACCGGCTACGGGCGCAGGAACCGGAAAGCTTTGCCTATTGGCATGGACTGGTTGAAGCGACCAAGCAGGCATTTCGCTATCGGGACACGCACGTGGGAGACCCGGGCTATATGACGGTTGAAGCCCAGCATACGCTGAGCGACCCGGCCGTGCTGGACCAGATGGCCGCCGCCATCGACCCGCAGAAGGCAGCCCCATGGCCCTATCCGTCGCAAGCTGGTGATACAGTCTGGATGGGTGCGATTGATGCGGATGGTGTGGCTGTCAGCATGATCCAGAGCACCTATTTTGAATTTGGCTCAGGTGTGGTGCTGCCGCAGAGCGGGATTGTGTGGCAGAACCGCGGCTCCAGCTTCAGACTGACGGAGGAGGGG
This sequence comes from Acetobacter malorum, assembly GCF_001580615.1. Taxonomy (GTDB): domain Bacteria; phylum Pseudomonadota; class Alphaproteobacteria; order Acetobacterales; family Acetobacteraceae; genus Acetobacter; species Acetobacter malorum. The sequence goes on along the minus strand of NZ_LHZC01000033.1, from coordinate 27,667 downwards.
TGGAACGCCCTGCGTCCCGGTCGGAAGCCGTTCCATACCCTTAATCCTGCCGCAGCCCGGTTCCATGATGGCCGGGTGATGGTTTACGGCACCATGGGCGGGGAGGGGCAGCCCCAGACGCAAGCCGCCGTGTTCACCCGTTATGCGCAGTATGGCATGGGCTTGCAGCAAGCCGTCACGGCCCCGCGCTGGTTGCTGGGGCGCACATGGGGGGATGAGAGTGTTACCCTCAAATATGAAGACCGTTTTGCGCCCGAGGTCGTCGCGCAGATGTCAGCGGCTGGACATCAGATGGAACGGGTCGCGCCCTTTACGTCAATGATGGGCCATGCCGGTGCCCTTGTCCGGCACCAGAACGGCATACTGGAAGGGGCGACCGACCCCCGTAGTGATGGTGTTGTTGCCGCCTGGTAAAAAGGCGGCATGTTGTGACTGGCGCCGCGTTTTTTGAGGCTGAGATAGTGGTTTTAAGCAGCCCGGACCGTTAGACGTAAAAAAGCCTGTCAGGGAAACCAGACCGGCTTTTTTTGTTCCGTTTCAGACGGCTTCGGGCCGAACATAAACCGGCCGGCCATCGACCCACGTGGCTTTAACGCTGCGGTCATCTCCCAGCGTCATCAGCACGAAGAGGAGGTCGGCCATGCTGGCGCACTCTTTGGTGCGCAGGGCAAGAAGAGACGTTGCAGCCGGGTCCAGCACGCACAGATCGGCTTCCATGCCGGGGGCGATGGTGCCGATTTTGTCATCCAGATGCAGGGCCTGTGCGGCTCCCGCCGTGGCCAGCCAGAAGGCCTGAATGGCATGCAGCCGCTGTTTTCCGGCCATTAGAGAGACCTTATAGGCTTCTCCCATGGTGCTGAGCAGAGAAAAGCTGGTGCCCGCCCCAATATCCGTGCCCAGACCCACATTGACCGGACGACGCGGGTCGACAGCATCAAATAACCGAAACGCGCCGCTGCCCAGAAACAGGTTGGACGTTGGGCAGTGGGCCAGCGTGCAGTGTGTGTCATGGCACTGCTGAAAATCGTGTTCATGCATGTGAATGGCATGGCCGAAAATGGCGCGCGGCCCGACCAGTCCGGCTTTGTCATACACATCCAGATAGGAGGAACGTTCCGGGAAGAGGGTTTTGACGAAGGCGATCTCATCTTCGTTTTCCGCAAGATGCGTCTGCATGAACAGATCATCGCGGCTGTGGAAGAGAGCGCCTGCACATTCCAGCTGTTCCGGGGTACTGGTAATCGCAAAGCGCGGGGTAATGGCGTAGAGCTGCCGCCCCTTATTATGCCATGTCTCAATCAGCTTCTGAGACTCATCAAAACCCTGCTGAGCGGTGTCACGTAAATTGTCCGGGGCATTGCGGTCCATTAGAACCTTACCCGCAATCATCCGGGTGCCGAGCTTTTCTGATTCCTGAAAGAAGGCTGTGACGGATTCAGGGTGCACGGTGCAGTAAACCGCGGCGGTCGTGGTGCCGTTGCGCAGCAGTTCCTGCAAAAAGGCGCGGGCAATGGCTTGTGCGAATTCGGGGCTGGAGAACTTTGCCTCGGTCGGGAACACATACTGTTGCAGCCATTCCAGTAATTGCTCCCCCCAGGAGGCAATGACGGGAAGCTGCGGATAATGGACATGCGTATCAATAAACCCCGCACTGATCAGGCTGTCCGGGTAATGCGTGACGGTTACGCCCTCCGGCACCTTCGCACGCAGAGCATCATACGCGCCGCAGTGCGAGATTTTCCCGTTTTCAATCAGGATCAGCCCGTCTTCTTCCACGTGCAGCGCGTCTTCCGGCGGCATGGTGAACGGATTGCCTGTAAAGGTCACAAAACGCCCTCTCAGAGCGGCAGTGCGGGAGGAAGAGGGCATGAAACCTCGCAAGAATGAGTGGGCCGGCTTTAGAGCTGATCGGCAAAAAACTGTTCAATTTCAGAAATAATCAGTCTTGCCGCCATGGAAAGCTGGCGTGACCTGTCAACACAGAGCGCCAGCGTGAGCGGAGACAGCTTTTTATTGAGGATGGGCGTGAAGGCAAGCTGATTTTTTTGCACTTCATCATACACATCCAGATAGCTGAGGATGCCAATGCCCACCCCTTCGCTGACCAGAGATTTGATCATCTGGATGTTATCCGCCCGGGCAACCGCCTGAATCTTGATGCCGGTTTCGGCTTCCAGAAGTTCCAGCGGCCTCCATAACGCCAGAGGCGGGGCAGGGATAACAACCGGATATTCCGCACACAGGCTGAATGGGGCTGTTTCCAGCGCGCCAACCGGGTGGTCTGGCTGGGAGATAAAGCCGAGCGGAATCTCCCTGTGGGCCCGCACAAACAATTCCCGCATGTGGCCGGGGTTGAACATCAGTGCAAAGTCAGCCTGCCCATCCACCAGAATCTGGCCCATGTCCCGGCTGGCACGCACATGCACATTTACCACAATCCCGGGGTGGGTTTCCCGCAGGCGGCCCAGTACGGCGGGCAGAAAGCCTTTGGTCAGCGCATCGGGGATCAGAATGTCCGCCGAGCCCTGCCGCAGGCCTTTCAGGTTATCAATCTGGGTGGTGAGGGCGCGGAGGTCCCTAGTCCAGCGGATGCCGGAGGACAGCAGCAATTCCCCGGCTGTGGTCAGTCGTAATCCGGTTGGCAGACGCTCAAAAAGCTGAGTTCCCAGCAGCTTTTCCCCTTGCAGGATCTGCCGGTCGATGGCCGAAGCGGCAATGTTCAGTTCATCCGAGGCTTTCCGGATGGACCCCTGTTGCGCCACGGCGATGAAGTAACGGAGGAAACGAGAAAAAACCGGCATAAGAGGTGATCTCATTTTGCGAACGGATTAGACTGAATTAAGTCATATACAAGAATGGTCCGGGTGTGAAATTGTTTCAGATGGCAGTAGGTTCAGATAAAGATAAGGTTTGAAGTGCATATGGAACAAGTTTCTTCCTCTTCAGGGTTGGACCAGCTTGAAAGTCGTGTTCGGGATGATCTGGCCAGGATCCGCTACGCAACAGGCGACTGGTGTGAGCCGCTGGAGCGGGATGGAGAGCGTGTTCTGGACGTGGCCATTATCGGCGGCGGGCAGGGTGGTCTGGCCACATGTTTTGCCCTGCGTCGGCGTGGTCTGAGCAATACGTGCATTTTTGATCAGGCAGCCCGGGGCGGAGAAGGCCCGTGGGTAACATTTGCCCGCATGATCACCCTGCGGACGCCCAAGCATGTGACGGGGCCGGATCTGGGCATCCCCAGCCTGACCCCGCAATCCTGGTTTGAGGCCCGTTATGGGGTGGAAGCCTGGCAGGCGCTGCATAAAATTTCCCGTCAGGACTGGCAGGCTTATCTGGACTGGCTGCGTGATGTGCTGGCTCTGCCCGTGCAGAATGACCGGAAACTGATCGATATTGACTGGCGGGACGGCTTGCTCCGTCTGACCTTCCAGCAGGCTGGTGGCGCACAGTCCCATGTCTGGGCGCGCAAAATGGTGCTGGCGACCGGGATTGAAGGTGGCGGGGCCTGGCATGTGCCGGACTTTATTGCGCAGGCTCTTCCGGCCTCTCGTTATGCCCACACCAGCCAGCAGATTGATTTTGCAGCGCTGAAAGGCAAACGCATTGGCGTGCTGGGGGCCGGGGCTTCGGCGTTTGATAATGCCGCGACGGCGCTGGAACTGGGGGCAGGGCGCGTTGATCTGTGCCTGCGTCGGCCTAAAATTCCGAGTGTGAACCCGTATCGCTGGATGGAGAATGCTGGCTTTCTCGGCTATTTTGCTGACCTGCCTGATCAGACCCGCTGGCGCTTCATGCATCGGATTTATGACCTGAACCAGCCGCCGCCGCAGGATACGTTCTGGCGCTGCCGCAAGCATGAGAATTTTGCCTTCCACACCGGCACCCCATGGCTGGCCGTGAAGGAAACAGCGGATGGCGTGATAGTCACGACACCGCATGGCGAAATGACGTTTGATTTCCTGATTATCGGCACCGGCTTTGTGATTGACCTGACCCGCCGCCCGGAAATGCATCGTTTTGCTGAGAATGTCACGTTGTGGCGGGATCGCTTTACGGCTCCCAAAGGGGAAGAGAGCGAAGTCCTGTCCAGCCACCCCTATCTGGGCGGCAACTTCCAGTTCCTGCCCCGCAACGCGGCGGACCCGATGGCTCCGATGCTGGCGGCTATTCACAACTTCACCTTTGCGGCTACCCCCAGCATGGGGCTGTCTGGTGCGTCCATCAGCGGGATGCGGTTTGGCGTAGAGCGGCTGGCCCAGTCCATTGGGCGTGAACTCTTTGTGCAGGATGGAGAAAAACAGCTGCAAAGCCTGCTGGATTACGACATCGACGAACTCGTCAGCCTTGCCCCACCTGTGTAAGAGACGACAGAACCAAGCAGAGCCGGAGAAAGCATGACTGATTATCCGCGGGATATGACCGGATATGGCGCCACACCGCCTGACCCGCAGTGGCCGGGTGGTGCGCGCATTGCCGTGCAGTTTGTCATCAATTACGAGGAGGGCGCGGAAAACTGCGTCCTGCATGGGGACAAAGGCTCGGAAGCATTCCTGTCAGAAATGGTGGGCACGCGCTCCATCCCCGATGCACGCTGCATGCAGATGGAAAGCCTGTATGAATATGGCAGCCGCGCCGGGTTCTGGCGTTTGCAGCGGCTGTTCCAGTCTGCAGGTATCCGGCCAACGGTGTTTGGCGTCGCTCTGGCCATGGCGCGTAATCCGGAAGCAGTTGCGGCCATGAAAGAGGGTGACTGGGAAATTGCCACCCACGGCCTGCGCTGGATTGATTATCAGGATATCCCGGAAGACGTTGAGCGTGCGCATATCCGGGAGGCCATTGCGCTGCATACGCAGGTGACCGGCTCCCGCCCGCTCGGCTGGTATCAGGGCCGCACAAGCCCGAATACGGCGCGTCTGGTCGTAGAAGAAGGCGGCTTTGTTTACGACGCAGATTCCTATGCCGACGACCTGCCGTATTATGACCGGCGTTACGGGCGGCCTCAGATGATTGTGCCTTACACGCTGGACGTCAATGACATGAAATTTGCCGCGCTCAACGGTTTTACGGAAGGCGAACAGTTCTTCCGCTACCTGCGCGATACCTTTGACATGCTGTATCGGGAAGGCGGTCGCATGATGTCCGTGGGCCTGCATTGCCGTCTGGCGGGCAAGCCAGCCCGTGCGCTGGCTGTGGCGCGCTTTCTGGAGCATGTGCAGGCGCATGAGAACGTCTGGGTTGCAACCCGACTGGACATTGCGCGTCACTGGCTTGCGGTGCACCCGGCATGACGCTTGATGATGTGAACGCTCTGCCGGTTCCGGCCTTTGTGGCTGAGTTCGGCGGCTTGTATGAACATTCTCCCTGGGTGGCCGAAGGGGCCGCAACGCAGCGACCCTTCGCCAGCAAGGAGGCCATGCTGACGGCGTTTTCTGACGTGGTGCAGAAGGCCGGGCATGACCGCCAGATTGCTCTGGTCCGCGCGCACCCGGAGCTTGGACATCGCGCCGGGATTGATCCCGCTTTGAGTGAGGCCTCTGCACAGGAGCAGGGGAGTGCCGGGCTCGATCGCCTTACCCCTGCTGAATACGAGCACTTTCAAAGCCTGAATACGGCGTATCGGGACAAGTTTGGTATGCCGTTTGTCATCTGTGTGCGCAAGGCGGGCAAAGCCGTTATTCTGGAGGCTATGGCACACCGTCTGGCTAGCACGCCGGAGGCCGAACTGGCCGAGGCGCTTAAGCAGATTGATGCTATTGCCTCTTTACGCTTGCAGGATAAAGTAAAGGCATGAGTTCTTTATCAACGCATGTGCTGGATACCGTTTCCGGCCGCCCTGCTGCGGGTGTGCGGTTGCGTCTGTTTTCAGGCGCGTCCGTGCTGTTTGAAGGCCAGACCGATGCCGATGGCCGTTGCCCCGCTTTGCGGGAGCTGACGCTTGAGGGCGGGCAGTATCGGCTTGAGTTTGAAATTGCAGCCTATTTCCGCGCACAGGGGCATGAGCTGGCAGACCCGCCATTTCTGGATGTTGTTCCCCTCGTGTTCGGGCTGAGTGCGGAGGGGCATGCCCACGTGCCGCTGCTTGCCGCCCCATATGGATATTCGACTTACCGAGGGAGTTGAGTGTGTGACCCTCGACAAACGTAATACGACCGAACCTGTTCACCCCGTTGATGAAGTCCTCCCCCTGTGGGAGCTGGCTATTTACGGCTTTCAGCATGTTCTGACATTTTATGCAGCTGCGGTTATTGTTCCCATTCTGCTGGCCAGCGCGCTTGGCCTTTCGCATGAGATGCTGGAACACCTGATTGAAGCAGATCTGTTTACCTGCGGCATTGCCTCCTTCATCCAGGCGGTAGGGATTGGCAAAATCGGGGTGCGGTTACCGCTCCTGCAAGGGGTGACCTTTGTGGCCGTTATGCCGATGATCGCCATTGGCGTGTCGGCTGGGGGCGGGGTTGAAGGGCTGCGTCAGATTTTTGGCTCCGTCATTGTCGCCGGTATTTTTTCATACATCGTCGCGCCTTATTTTTCCCGGCTGATCCGCTTTTTCCCGCCGGTGGTGACGGGCTCGGTTATTCTCGTCATCGGGCTGGCGCTGCTGCCTGTTGCGGCGAATGACATTGTGGCCGGGCATGGCACTAACGCCATGCAAAATCCGGTTGAACTGCGCAATGTGGCCTATGGTCTGGGAACGCTGTTCTTTATTCTGGCCATTCAGAAATTCTGTCGCGGGTTTCTGGGCACCATCGCGGTGCTAATCGGTCTGGTGTGCATGACGCTGGTCGCCTGGGTGCTGGGGGACGCGCATTTTGCCGATGTCGGGACAGCGCCGCTGCTCACCATTTCCAAGCCGTTCTACTTCGGCATGCCGACCTTCCATGTCGTGCCCATTCTCTCGCTGATTATCGTCATGATCATTTCCATGCTGGAAACAACGGGCGATGTGTTTGCAACGGGGGCGATTGTCAAAAAGCCGATTGGTTCTGCTGATATTGCAGCAGCCATCCGGGCGGATGGGCTAGCGACGTTTATTGGTGGGGTCTTCAATTCCTTTCCCTACACCTGCTTTGCGGAAAACGTCGGGCTGGTGCGGCTGACGCAGGTTAAGAGCCGTTGGGTTGTGGCGTCTGCTGCGGTCATCATGATGGTGCTGGGGTGTATCCCCAAGCTGGCCGCCATTATGGCGAGTGTGCCTCTGCCTGTTCTGGGTGGTGCTGCTCTGGCTATGTTCGCGGCGGTGGCCGTGGTGGGTATCCAGACGCTGGCGCAGGTGGATTTTGATAACCAGAACAACATGATCATTGTTGGCACCAGTATCGGCCTTGGCATGCTGGCGACGGCTCAACCGCATATTGCCGATAACTTCCCCAGCTGGGCGCAGATCATTTTCGGCAGTGGTATTACACTGGGTTCCATGGCGGCGATGAGCCTGCATCTGGTGTTCAACCACTTTATGCCGGCCAATAAACATGGGGTGGTGATAGGCGATCAGCCTTCTAAAACCATCCCGGCAGAGGGCATGGAGGCTGCACTGTCACACGAGGAGACTGTGCGCAAAGGCTAAGTACCTCTTGCGGTTCAGGAGGCCACTTCCGCGTTCTGCTCTGCCAGTGCGTGGAAGTTCTCCGTAATCAGATCAAGCGTCGTCTGAGCGGCGGCGGAAAGCCGCCGTTGCGTATTATAGAACAGGCAAAAGCCGAGCGGCCTGATGCCGGACTCTGTCAGCGGCACAAAACAGAGTTCTCCGGCTTTCACCTCATTCATCACATCCATCTGGGTCAGCATCCCAACACCCAGACCGCTGCGGATCAGGGCCTTGATGCTAGCAATGCGGTTGCTGGTAAAAGTGGGATGCAGGTTCACATTATGCTGGGCCAGCCCTTCCTGAATGGCTGCACCCACGGCCAATGTGCTGTCCGGTAAAATCAGCTTGCTGCCAAATACATGGTTCAGGCGGGCATGGTCCCGCTGGGCCAGCGGATGGTCGGGCCGGACAACAAACCCAATGGCGGCCTGAAGTGTGCTGACAATGCGCACCTGCCGGGAAGATTTTCCAGCCAGAGAAATCCCGAAATCAACTTCATTCCGGCTGACAGCCTGCCAGATGGCTTTGAAGTCCAGTGTCTGAAGTTTGAATTCCACGCGCGGATGCTGCTTGGTCACGTCAGAGAGGATGTCTGGTATCAGCCTGTCACTCACAGCTTCAATGGCGGCAATTTCCACCGCCCCGCCGTGCAGGCCTGAAAGCCTGTCCAGCCGGGACTGAAACAGCTCAAAGTCTCGCTTACCGGAGATAATGGCGGCCAGCAGCAGTTCCCCTGCCGTCGTCAGGGTCAGGCCCGAACTGTGCCGATGGAACAGAGGCGTTTCCATTTCCTCTTCCACGGCCAGAATTTGTCGGTTTACTGCGGAGGGTGAAACATTCAGCGCGGTTGCGGCCTGCCGGATGGAGCCAGTCTGTGCAACCATTTCAAAATAAATGGAAAACCGGGATAGCGTAAAAACGCGGTTAGGGCTCCGCATGGCGCGTCTCCAGGCAAAAGGGAAGGGTGTTAAGCATCGTCACAAACTGTTGGGGGTGTGTCGACAAAAACGCAACAGGGCGTCGCATTCTTTATGTTGGACGAAACCTGAAAATGAGATGATTCTGAAACAATACCATCATGACCCGGCACCGATTGCCCATCATCAGCCGGGCTGCATGTTCCAGCAGGAGAGCGCATTTTATGCGGGAGTCTATCCGGTTTTACCTTGGAAATGTCCGTCACGAAGTCTCTGATTTCAGTCCAACCCGGACTGTGCTGGACTGGCTGCGTGAAGACCGCCGCCGCACAGGCACCAAGGAAGGCTGTAATGAGGGCGACTGCGGGGCCTGCACGGTTCTGGTGGTCCGGCTGGAAGGCGAGACGCTGGTCTGGCGGGCGGTGAATGCCTGTATCCAGTTCCTGTGGATGCTGGACGGCGCGCAGCTTTTTACGGTGGAAGACCTCCGCAGCCCGGAGGGCGCGTTGCATCCGGTGCAGCAGGCCATGGTGGACCTGCACGGTGCTCAGTGCGGGTTCTGCACACCCGGGTTTGTGATGTCGATGGTGGCGTATTGCAAGACGCCCGGTGCCTCCATGGAAGAGGACGCCATTAACACGGCTCTGGCAGGCAATCTCTGCCGCTGCACCGGCTATGCCCCGATTGTAAGGGCCATGAAGCAGGCGCTAACGGCACCGGGAGATGCGCTGGATACACAGACAGAGGCGATCAAAACCCGCCTGAAGGCTCTGGCTGACGGGCAGACCGTGGAGATTAAGGGGCCGGAGGGCCGTGTTACGCTTCCCGCCAGTGCAGACGCTTTGGCCGCAGCATATCAGGCTGACCCGCAGGCAACCTTAGTCGCCGGGGCAACGGATGTCGGGTTGTGGGTAACCAAGGGGCTGCGCACTTTGCCGCATCTGATCAGCGTCGGGCTGGTGCCGGATCTGCATAAAATTGAGCACACGCCGGAAGGTCTGCGGATTGGTGCTGCCGTAACCTACACGGAGGCCAAGGAGCCGATTGCAGCCCTGCTGCCCGATGCTGGTGAGGTGATCCGGCGTATTGGGTCCACGCAGGTGCGCAATGCGGGCACAGTCTGCGGTAATATTGGCAATGGCTCGCCCATCGGGGACGGACCGCCTCTGCTCATTGCGGCAGGCGCTGAGCTGAAACTTCGCTGCGGGGATGTGCATCGTAGTCTGCCGCTTGAAGAGTATTTTGTGGCGTATGGCAAACAGGACCGACAGCCGGGTGAGTTTATTGAAGCTGTGGTGATCCCGCAGCCTCAGCCGGGCACCGTTTTCCGGGCCTATAAAATTTCCAAGCGGTTTGATCAGGATATTTCTGCCGTGCTGGGGGCGTTCTCATTGGTGTTTGATGAGGCCGGGCGCATTGCCACAGCGCGCATTGCTTTCGGCGGCATGGCAGCCACACCGAAGCGCGCTCCTGCGACGGAAGCGGCCTTGCAAGGCCAGTTCTGGACGGAAGCTACGCTGAAGGCCGCTCAGGAGGCCATGAAGACAGATTTCGCGCCAATTTCCGACATGAGGTCCAGTGCGTGGTATCGTCAGACCGTGGCCGTAAATTTGCTGACGCGCCTGTTTGTGGAAACAGCGCCTGAACATGCGGGAACAGAAACCCGGCTGGCCGGGTGGAAGGAGCAGGCTCATGTCTGAAACTCTGGCAAAACAGACAGCACAGATTGTGCCCGGTGGGGCTTCCAAAAGCCTGCGGCATGAAAGTGCCCGGATGCACGTTTCTGGTAATGCGGCCTATATTGATGATCTGCCGGAACCGCAGGGCCTGCTGCATGTGGTGCCGGGCTTAAGCACCAAAGCGCATGCCCGGATTGTCTCTATGGATCTGGAGGCTGTGCGGGCTGTGCCGGGTGTTGTCTGTGTGCTGACAGCTGCGGATATCCCCGGAGACAATCAGGTCAGTGCTGTTGGTAAGGGGGATGAGCCTCTGCTGGCGGATGGCGAGGTGTGCTTTTACGGCCAGCCGATTTTTGTCGTGGTGGCGGAAAGTCGCGGGGTTGCGCGTCGCGCGGCCAAACTGGCGAAAATTGAGTATGAAGAACGCCCTGCTGTGCTGAATATCGCGCAGGCGCGGGAGGCCGGGGGCGTTCTGGTGTGGCGTCCTCTCGTCATGAGCCGGGGCGATGTGGAGACAGGTCTGGCGGCTGCCCCCCGGCGGTTGTCTGGGCAGGTGACGGTTGGCGGGCAGGAGCATTTCTATCTGGAAGGGCAGGCGGCACTGGCGCAGCCCGGAGAAGAAGGCGAGATGCGGGTGTGGTCTTCCACCCAGCACCCCACAGAAACACAGCACATGGTGGCGCATTGCCTGCATGTGCCCAGCAATCTGGTTACGGTTGAAGTCCGTCGTATGGGGGGCGCATTTGGCGGGAAGGAATCTCAGGCCAATACGCCAGCCTGCCTTGCCGCGATTGCCGCCCATGCCACCGGTCGTGCTGCAAAAATGCGGCTGGACCGTGATGACGATATGATGATGACCGGTAAGCGCCATGACTTCGTGATTGATTACGAGGTTGGGTTTGATGATGCGGGCAATATTCTGGCCGTCGATATGGTGCTGGCGGCCCGTTGTGGCTGGGCGGCGGATCTGTCCGGGCCTGTGGTAGACCGCGCGTTGTTCCATGCGGACAACGCCTACTTCTACCCGGATGTGCGGTTTAAATCAGAACCGCTGAAAACCAACACGCAGTCCAACACGGCCTACCGTGGGTTTGGTGGCCCTCAGGGTATTGTGGCGGCGGAACGGGTGATTGAGGAAATTGCCTTTGCCACCGGGCTGGACCCGTTGGATGTGCGGGTGCGCAATGTGTATGGCACCGGCACGCGCAACATTACGCCGTATCATATGACGGTGGAAGATTCGATTGCGGCCGAGATCATGGCGCAGCTTGCCGAACGCTGTGACTATCGTCAGCGGCGGCAGGCTTTGCGGGAGGCCAATAAAAGCAGCCCGTGCATCAAACGCGGCATTGCCCTCACGCCGGTAAAATTCGGGATTTCCTTCACCGCCACCCATTACAATCAGGCGGGTGCGCTGGTGCATGTCTATACGGATGGCTCCGTGCAGGTGAACCATGGCGGCACGGAAATGGGGCAGGGCCTGCACACCAAAATGGTGCAGATTGCCATGAGGGAGTTCGGCCTGACGGAAGACCGCGTGCGCATTACCGCAACGACCACAGGCAAGGTGCCCAACACCTCCGCCACGGCGGCGTCCAGCGGCGCAGACCTGAACGGTATGGCCGTGCTGGATGCGGTGCATAAAATCAAGGCCCGGCTGGTCAGCTTTGCGGCTGAACACTGGAAGGTGCCGGAAGAGGGCGTGCAGTTTCTGCCAGACGGCGTGCAAGTTGGGGAACAGGTTATCTCTTTCCCGGAACTGACCAAGGCGGCCTATTTTGCCCGTGTCTCGCTCTCAGCCAATGGCTTTTACAAGACGCCTAAAATTTCATGGAATGCGGCAACCGGGCGGGGGCGTCCTTTCTACTATTTTGCCTATGGCGCGGCCTGTGCGGAGGTGGCTGTCGATCTGCTGACCGGCGAGAACCGCATTGAGCGCGTGGATATTCTGCATGATGCCGGGCAGTCTCTGAACCCGGCCATTGATATCGGACAGATTGAGGGGGGCTTTGTGCAGGGTGCGGGGTGGCTGACCATGGAAGAACTGGTGTGGGATGACACCGGTCGCCTGCGCACCCATGCGCCCAGCACGTATAAAATCCCGGCGTGCTCAGACCGGCCACGCATTTTCAACGTGGCCTTGCTGGAGCATTCTCCTAATCAGGAAGCGACCATTTTCCGCTCCAAGGCGGTGGGTGAACCTCCCTTTGTGCACGGTGTGGCAGTGTTGCAGGCTATTTCCGATGCACTTGCCAGCCTGAATGATTATCAGACCTGCCCCCAGCTTGATGCCCCCGCCACGCCGGAGCAGATTTTGCGCACGGCTGAGCGGATGCGGCAGCAGGCATCCCACTGAGCGCGGCAATGCTATGAAGGAACTTGCCGCGCGTCTCTCTGACTGGTCTCCCAATGCACCGCCGGTGGCGTGTGTGCAGATCATGGACGTGCGCGGTTCAACGCCCCGAGAAAGCGGGGCTTTCATGCTGATTGGGGAGCGCTGGCAGGCCGGGACTATTGGCGGCGGCTGTCTAGAGTGGGACTGTGCGCATCAGGCCAGAACCCTGTTGCAGACAGGGGAGGCTGAATGGTCTCATCGCTTTGTGCTGGGGCCGGAAACCGGGCAATGCTGCGGTGGTCGCGTGGATGTGCAGATCATGCGGATGGATGCCGCCTTGGCAGCCCGACTGCAACAGCAGCTTGCCGCGCAGGAAGAGGCCTGGCCGGTGCTGGTGTTGTTTGGGGCAGGGCATGTCGGGCGTGCTTTGGCGCGGGCTTTAGCACCTCTCCCGCTGCGTCTGATCTGGGTGGACCCACGCGCGGAAGAATTTGGCAGTGTGCCGGAGGGCGTGGAGGCACGCATTACTTCGGACTGGGAGCATGTTCTGGCCGAAATCCCGGCTGGTTCCGGCGTGCTGGTGTTGACCCCCAATCACTCACTGGATGCCCTGATTGTCGCCGCGGCTTTGGAGCGCGGGGATCTTTCTTACGTCGGGCTGATAGGCTCGCGCACCAAGCGCCGTCGGTTTGAAGCCAGCTTCCGGGAAATCGGGCTGCCGGAGGAGCAAATTGCCTCGCTGATCTGCCCGATTGGTGACCGGGGCGTGCGGGACAAGCGGCCCGAAATTATTGCAGCCCTTGTGGCGGCGGAACTGATTGAGCGGTTTCTGCCGCATCCGCCACAGGCGGCATAAGTCCCCATCCTTTCTGACAGGATTTATGAAGCTGGGCGGCTGGTTTCCGGGCGTTCTGCCATAAGCGAGACGTGGGCGGCGATAATCTTCCAGCCTTTATCTGTCAGCACCCACGTCTGCATTTGTCGCCCGATGCGGGTGGAGCCTTCCCGCTGAAATTCCAGACTGACGACGGCAGACGTCTCACCCAGAGTGGTAATAGCCCGCCGCAGAACCTTGCGCGGGGGAGAGCCTCCGCTGCGCGCGCGCCGGAAGGCTGCAATTTCTTCCGCGCCATACAGATTTTCACCTACGCCGTAGCGCACGGTCTCCGGCCCTTCGTGAAAGAAGGCATCCAGTGCAACGAGGTCATTCTCACCAAGAGCTTTTTCATAAGCATCGGAAAGAGCTGTGATTTCAGCCACCAGAGCGGGTGCATTGAACATGTCCGGGGTCTTTCAGGCTATGCGGCAGAACACGAAAAAACGGTGTCGGACATCTCAGGATGAGACATTCGACACCGTATTGAAGGACGGCAACAGCGTTCCGTAAAGAGGCGGATCAGAAGGACGTGGAGATCGTGCCTGTCATGGTAAAGCGCGGCTCCAGCATGAAGGCATTGCCATACCCGGTGTAAGCCCCCTTGCTGCCGCTATAAACCGTGCTGGTATCATGCGCGCTATACACAGCGCCCATCGCGCCAGAGCGGACAATAGAGCCCGTCAGGTTGGTAAAGTTCAGCTTGAACGTGGGGGATTTCAAGAACCCGACAGGCTTGAAGTGATAGCCCAGAGAGAGGGAGTCCGTCACGTAGCCGGGGATGCGCTGGTCATTCGCGATGGAGACGGACTGCGGGCCGGTGTAATGAACTGCCCCGTTCGCAAAAAAGCCTTTGTAGGTATAGGTCAGGCCGAAGTTTGCGATAACGTGGGGCGCCATGACGGCCTGCGTGCCTTTGGAGTGCAGCATGATGTTCTGGATGGGGTCAAAAACATTGCTGTCCTGAGTGGCGTGCAGATACTCCACGGAGGCATAGGGGCTGAAGCCGTGGATCTCTCTGCCGGCAATCATGAAATCAAGCCCGCGCATGGTCTGGCTGCCGATGGAAAAGGGCTTGAAGCTGTTCATGCCCACATACTGGTCCACAATGCGGTTTGTGACATTGTAGTTGAAGAAGGACAAATCCAGCAGCAGGTATTTGTTGTGGTAGCGGTAGCCCAGTTCTTCCTTGATGGAATACTGGTTCTTCAGCATAGGCGCGCTGGCGGAGAGCCAGCCCATATCCGTCGCACTCGGCTGGCGGTAATCGCCTTCCGCATTCACATAAATCTGGCTGTTCGGGTCAATCTGATAGCTGATGGACAGCTGGGGTAGGGGAGCTGTGGTGTTGCTGCCGGAGCGATCGCCTGAAATCCAGTTTTTGTTGGCACCACTAAAGCCACGGTTCCATGCGTTGGACATAACGAACTTGAAGCCAGCGTTAATCAGCAGCTTGTTGTTCAGGTAGCGGGACTGGTTCTGGATGAACAGGGAATGCAGTTCATATCCTGCATTCTGGCCATACATTGCGCCGCCCACGGCATATTTTGCCCAGTTCGGGCTGGCTGCGGCCCCGTTCGCCATGGTTGTGCTGGTGGGGTAGCCCTGAATGGTCTGGTTGTTTTCATACCAGTAACCAAGGGTCAGATGGTTGTGGCTATCAATGTCGTAGCTCAGCTTGGCCACAGCGCCGACCTGCCGGGCCTCGTTTTCAAGGAAGAAACTGGTCATGTTGGTGCCAGCCGGAACTGCCGCGCCACCGCTGTTGTGGGTGTATTGGCCTTCTGTCGCGACGCCGCCCGGAGCGGCATCCCAGCCCTGACCCATGCTGAAGTAAGGCTGGAGGTCAAAGTTGAATTTTTTGGGCAGAACAATATGGATCGGCGCTGTCAGGAAAATCTGGTTCCAGTGATCGTTATTGTTTTTCCAGTAATTGACGCTCTTCGGGTCGGCAGAGCGCCCGTAGCCATTACCGGTATGTTTGTATTCAAAAAATTCCTGAGCCGTCGGGTAATTGTCGATCGTAAAATCAGCCGAGTTCCATGAAAGGAACAGGCGGGCATTGGAGCCGTTCTGCCAGTCTTTCTGCAGCCCGAAATCAATATGTTTACGCTGGTTGATGCCTGCGCCCATCCAGCTCCGCGCATGCGCGTTGGAGAAGGAGAAGAAGCTGCGCACGCCGCTTTTGCCAATCTCACCAGATTCCAGACGAATGAACTCGCGGGAGAGGTTGTTGGTGCCGTAAGAGAAATCCACCATGCCGCCTGCTTTGCGGGAGGCCAGATGGGTGCGGGAATTCATCACGCCACCTGCGGCGGACATCACCGGCAGATCACGCGCGGCGCTGCCGGGTGTGACGCTGACTTCCTCAAGGTTTTCGGAATCAATATTTTCTGACAGGTATTTTGCCGACGCCGCCGGTGCCCCATCCACCATCAGGGCCATATCCAGATCCGTCAGACCGCGAGACTGGATCTGTCCGCCCTGCATACCGGCGCTATCCGGCGTCATGATGTTCAGGCTGGGCAGGTTTTTCACCAGATCAAGCGCGGTGGAGGTCGGGCTGCGCATGTTGATGTAGGCTTTTGTGACGGTCTGCACGGCATGCGGGGCCGTTTCCTGCCGCATCATCCCGCCACCGCCGTTGAGCGCCTGACGGTGGGAGGCGACGGAGATTTCTTCTTCCCCACTGGCAAGCACCGGGCCTGACGGGCGTCGGGCCACGGTGCGGGGCTGCACCGTTTTTGAAGGAGATACGGCCTTGCCGCCGTGATGGGAGCGGGTGGTGTGAGAGGTTCCTGTTGCTGCCTGCGCATAAGCCAGCATGGCCCACAGGCTTACAGCTCCGGTCAGGCTCGTGACGAACAGGCGGGACGGGCGTGCCGCCAGACAAGCAATGGAACTGCGGGGATGTAAGCATTTGGTGGGCATGGGGGATTTTCCTGTCAGGCGATACAGCAGCGGGGGAAAGGGAAACTATGATTTGATGAGGCTATGGAAAAATTTGGATTTTTGAAAAAGCAGAGACCTGATCTCGATACATGGCTGGCGCATGAGATGGGAGAAAAGGCCGCATTTCTCTATCCGATAATCTTAAGGAATGATCCGTAACCGTTATATAAAAGACGAACAGTGTTCGCACAAAATAAAAAAAAGCACTTCAGCGTTGCTAATATGAGGGCGGGTGGCCGGCATTTAATAAAGATCGGTCGATCCCGCAAGGGGGGAGGGAAGGCTGTATGCTTCTGTTCAGACGGGGCTATATTTGCGCCGGTGACGTGAAGGCACACCTAATTCTATCAGGAACGCAAATAGGAAAATTAAAAATCTCAACCAATAGTTGCTTATTCTATATTCAAATGAATATAGTAAACTGCCATAAGGTCTTTGTTTTGAAAGAAAAGTGATTTGCTACGCCCTTGGTTAAATGATCTGCATCAATTCAGATTGTGATGAAATCATCTAAATATTGCTTATGCAGTTTATTAGATGCGTAACTGAAGGCTTAGTGCAATGACTCTGGGAAGACGGCAATTTCTAAAGGCTGGTGGCACATGCGTTGCCGGGGCCAGTGCTCTCGCTCTGGGTTTTGCGCCGCCAAAGGCTTACGCGGGGGATTCCCGGCAATATAAATTGCTGCGCGCTAAGGAGACCCGGAACAACTGCACATACTGTTCCGTGGGCTGCGGCATTCTGATGTACAGCCTTGGCGACGGCGCGAAAAACGCCAAGCCGAGCATTTTCCATATTGAAGGGGATCCGGATCACCCCGTCAGCCGTGGCTCCCTTTGCCCCAAAGGGGCCGGGCTGGTTGATTTCATTCACAGTGCTGGCCGTCTGCAGTATCCGGAATACCGTGCTCCGGGTTCCAAAGAGTGGAAGCGGATCAGTTGGGACGAGGCGACGACCCGTATTGCCCGCCTGCTGAAAGACGATCGTGACAAAAACTTCATCCAACGGAATGAAAAAGGGGAGCTGGTCAACCGCTGGTTGAGTGCGGGCATGCTGGCCTCTTCCGCCGCCAGTAATGAAACCGGTGTGCTGGATTTCAAGTTCGCCCGTTCTCTGGGGATGCTGGGGCTCGATTGTCAGGCCCGTCTCTGCCACGCCCCCACCGTGTCCGCTCTCGCACCCACCTTCGGGCGCGGGGCGATGACCAACAACTGGGTGGACATCAAGAACGCCAACGTCGTGCTCATTATGGGCGGTAACCCGGCGGAAGCGCATCCGGTTGGTTTTAAGTGGGTGATGGAAGCGAAGATCCGCAACGGCGCAAAAGTGCTGGTCGTGGACCCGCGCTTTAACCGTAGTGCTGCGGTGGCGGATTTCTATACGCCCATCCGCGCCGGGTCCGATGCGGCATTCATGCTCGGGGTGGCGAACTATCTGCTGTCCCACGACAAAATTCAGCACGAATACGTTAAGGCCTATACCAACGCAGCCCTGATTGTGCGGGAAGACTACGCGTTTGAGGAAGGGCTTTTCAGCGGTTACGACGCAGCAAACCGCACCTACGATAAATCCTCCTGGACGTATGAGCGGGACGAGAAGGGCTTTGCCCGTCAGGACCCCACACTCCAGAACCCGCGTTGCGTCATCAACCTTCTGCGCAAACATGTGGAGCGCTACACGCCGGAGATGGTGACGCAACTGTGCGGCACGCCGGTGAAAGACTTCCTGTATGTGTGTGAAACACTGGCCTCCACCAGTGTGCCGGACCTGACGTCCACCTTCCTGTTCGCACTTGGCTGGACACATCATACCAGTGGCTCTCAGGTTATCCGCTCGGCTGCCATGGTCCAGTTGCTGCTGGGCAATATCGGTATGGCCGGTGGCGGCATGAACGCCCTGCGTGGCCATTCCAACATTCAGGGTTATACGGATCTGGGCCTGCTTTCCCTGCGTCTGCCCGGGTATCTGAACCTGCCGTCTGATAAACAGCAGGATATGGCCACCTATCTGCAGGCCACCACGCCCGTGGCGGATGTGCCCGGACAGGTGAACTACTATCACAATACGCCGAAATTCTTTGTCAGCATGATGAAGACACTGTGGGGGGAGCACGCCACAGCCGCTAATAACTGGGGCTATGACTGGCTGCCAAAATGGGACCGCAGCTACGATATGCTGGCCTATTTTGACATGATGTATCAGGGCAAGGTGAACGGCTACATCGCGCAGGGCTTTAACCCGCTGGCCGCCATGCCGGACAAAAACAAGACCATTGCGGCGCTGTCCAAGCTGAAATTCCTTGTCACTATTGATCCGCTGACCACGGAAACATCCTCTTTCTGGCAGAATGAGGGGCAGTTCAATGATGTGAAGACGGAAGAGATCCAGACAGAAGTTTTCCGTCTGCCCTCAACCTGCTTTGCGGAAGAAAACGGCTCCATCGTCAATTCCGGGCGCTGGTTGCAGTGGCATTTTGCAGGTGCCGCACCGCCCGGAGAAGCCTGGCAGGATGGCAAGGTCATCGGCACGATCTTTACCAAGATGCGTGAGCTTTACAGGAAAGAGGGCGGTGTCTGCCCCGAGCCTGTGCTGAACATGCAGTGGAACTATAAAGACCCTGAAGACCCGACGCCGGAAGAAGTAGCCCGCGAATGCAACGGCTATGCACTGGCCGATATCACGGATGAGCAGGGCCATGTTGTGGTGCCTAAAGGCCATCTGCTGCCCGATTTCTCTGTGCTGAAGGATGATGGCACAACCGCCAGCTTCTGCTGGGTGTTCGCCGGCTCCTGGACGCAAGCAGGCAACCAGATGGCCCGGCGGGACAACACGGATACCGGCCTTGGCTGCACGCCGGGCTGGGCGTGGGCGTGGCCTGCCAACCGGCGTATTCTGTATAACCGTGCCTCCATGGACCCGGATGGTCGTCCGTGGGACCCCAAACGCCAGATTCTGGAATGGGATGGCAAGCGCTGGGGTGGGTCTGATGTGCCGGACTATCCGCCCACGTCACCGCCCGGCAGTGGGGTCAGCCCCTTCATCATGCAGCCGGATGGTCTGGGGCGTCTGTTTGCCTGCGGTGGGATGGTCGATGGCCCGTTCCCGGAGCAGTATGAACCGACAGAAACACCGCTGGCGAACAACCCGCTGCACCCCAAGGTTACGTACAATCCGACAGCCCGTGTGCTCAAGGATGACCGTGCCCGCATGGGTGAGCATAAGAATTTTCCTTATGTGGCGACCACCTATTCCATTACCGAGCTTTTCCGGCACTGGACGAAGCATTCCCGTCTGAACGCCATCGCGCAGCCGGAACAGTTTATTGAGATTGGTGAGAAGCTGGCTGGCCGCCTGAATATTGCGGCGGGGGATAAAGTGAAAGTTTCGTCTCAGCGCGGGTATATTGAAGCCAAGGCCGTGGTGACCAAGCGCATCCGTACCCTGAATGTGATGGGGCGTGAGCTCGACCAGATCGGCATCCCCTGTCACTGGGGTTTTGAAGGGGCAACGCGCAAAGGCTTTCTGGCCAATACGCTGAGCCCGGCCGTGGGGGATGCAAACTCCCAGACGCCGGAATTCAAGGCCTTCCTTGTTAACGTTGAAAAAGCCTGAGGTGGAATGATGGGAATGCAATCACAGGACATCATCAGGCGGTCCGCAACCAATGGTCTCACACCTGCTCCGCAGGCGCGTGATCATCAGCAGGAAGTCGCCAAGCTGATTGACGTCTCCATTTGCACAGGGTGCAAGGGGTGTCAGGTCGCGTGTTCAGAATGGAATGATCTGCGGGATGACGTTGGTCATAACGTCGGGGTGTATGACAACCCGGCGGATCTGACGGCGGAAACCTGGACAGTCATTCGCTTTGATGAAGTGGAAGATGAAAGCGGCACTCTGGAATGGCTTCTGCGTAAAGAAGGCTGCATGCATTGCGAGGAGCCGGGCTGCCTGAAAGCCTGTCCAAGCCCCGGCGCGATTGTGCAGTTTGCGAACGGTATTGTTGATTTCCAGTCCGACCAGTGCATTGGGTGTGGCTACTGCATTGCCGGCTGCCCCTTCGATGTGCCGCGCATCAACAAGAAAGATAACAAGGCTTACAAATGCACCCTGTGTGCAGACCGTGTGAGCGTTGGGCAGGAACCCGCCTGCGTGAAAACCTGCCCGACGGGTGCGATCTCCTTCGGCTCCAAGGCTGAAATGAAGGATCTTGCCGCCACCCGTATTGAAGAGCTGAAAAGCCGCGGGCACGACGGGGCCGGGCTGTATGACCCGCAGGGCGTTGGCGGCACGCATGTGATGTATGTGCTGACCCATGCCGACAAGCCGGAAATGTATCACCGTCTGCCGAAAGACCCGCATATCAGCCCGTTTGTGCGGGGCTGGAAAGAGTGGCTGAAACCGGTTGGCGCGCTGGGCTTTATCGCCACACTGGCCGGGGCATTTGCCCACTATGTCGGGGTTGGCCCCAACACGGTTGATATCCCGGACCCTGAGGCTGAGCCCGCAAAGCAGCCGGAAGAAAAAGAGACTGTGGCAGCGTCTGATACGGCTCAGGATGAGCATCCCGCAGGGAGGGAATAACCATGGACACCAAAAAACTTATCCTGCGGACCAAATTTGTGGACCGCATGTGCCACTGGACGATGGTGGCCTGCTTCTTTCTGGTCGCCATGTCTGGCCTGTCATGGTTTTTTCCCAGCCTGAGCTGGATGAACGGTGTGCTGGGCACGCCTCAGCTGGCGCGAATGCTGCACCCGTTCCTCGGCACGGTGGTGTTCGTGCTGTTGATCTGCATGTTCTTCCGCTTTGTGCACCACAACATGCCGGTCAGAACGGACGTGACGTGGTTTCGGAACATTGTGGATGTTCTGATGAACAAGCACACCAAGCCGCTGAAAATTGGCAAATATAACGCCGGGCAGAAAATCCTGTTCTGGTGCATCATGGCGCTGATCAGCGCTCTGTTTGCAACCGGCGTGGTGGCATGGCGGCCTTACTTTGCCGGGTATTTCCCAATTCCGGCCATTCGTCTGGCGTTGCTGGCACACTCTCTGGCCGGCCTTGGCCTGATCCTGCTGGTGATTGGCCATATCTATATGGGTATCTGGGTGCGTGGGTCTGTAACGGGCATGCTGACGGGCTACGTCTCCCGCGCATGGGCCAAGCAGCATCATGACCGGTGGTATGAGGAAGAGGTTGCACCCTCCAAGGATACTCCGGCAAAGCATCATTCATGATCACAGACCACTCAGATATTCCTTCACTCGATAAGCGGATTCCCGGCGTTCCCGCTATCGAGCCTGTTATTTTCCCTAAGCTTGAGGCGCTCTATGCGCGCCGCTCGGCCCGGCTTGAAGAACTGGCTTTTCAGCTGGTGAAAGAGGCGGCTCAGAATGAGCCGTCTTCTGCCGAGGCTGAGGAAATAAACGCCGGGTATTTCAGCTTTCTGTCTGGCCTTGTGGCGGCACAGGGGCGTCTGCTGGCGAGAAGCCCGCTGAGCCTTGCGGACGCCGAGTCCGTTCGGGTTCTGCTGCGCGGCAAAAATACCTCTCCCGATATCCCCACGCAGGACATGCTGGAGAAAAGTCTGTACTGGCAGAAAGCCTTCTCAGCGCTTGTGGAGGATGCCGGCGCTCAGCTTCCGGCGGAAACGCAGGACGCTCTAAAAGTTCTGGCTGCAGAAAAGCCGGACGTTCTGGCCACGCAGGCCTATGCGCTGCTGTCCGGACAGTATGATCAGGTTGATGCCGGGGCGGCTGTCTTTTTATGGGCGGCACTCTCTGTTTTCTGGGCGCAGGCCATTGCCTTGCTGGCAGATGAGGACAAGGCGCTGAAACAGCGTCGGTCAGAAGGTGGCGCGTGCCCCTGTTGTGGTGCACCGCCCTCTGGAGCGCTGGTTCTGACGGGGGATCGGGAAGGGCTGCGGTATCTCCAGTGCAGCCTGTGTGAAACGCGCTGGCATAAAGTGCGGGCCACATGCAGCGTGTGTGATGCGACGGATCATATTGATTACTGGTCCTTCGAGAACACAAACGCCCCCATACAGGCGGAAACCTGCGGGGATTGTAAGAGTTACGTGAAACTCTTCCGGCTGGACCGGGATCCCGCGCTGGAAGTGCTCGCGGATGATCTGGCAACTGTCGTGCTGGATGCAGCGCTTGAAGATCAGGGCTTCATCCGGGCGGCGCTGAACCCGTTCGCCCTTCCGGCCTAAAGGCTGGCCGTAGCAGGGCGGCTTTCCGGAGCCGGATGTTTCAGGACAGGATTTTTCCGACAATGCGGAACAGTTTTACGAGCATGGTGGCGTGTGACACCGCATTACGGCTGATTGCCGAGTGCGCGAAGAGCGCCCCTCTGCAAAGTATGCGCGTTCCGCTTGCTGAAGCTGCCGGGCGTATTGCCGCTGAAGATGTACGCGCCGTCACAGCCCGGCCTGAAGCCGATATTTCCGCCATGGATGGCTATGCGTTTGATCATGCTGCCATGCAGGCCGCTCCGGACGGTCTGCCCGTTGCCGGGCAAACGGCTGCGGGCGACATGCCGCTGCCTCTCCCAGCGGGGCAGGCGCTCGGCATTCTGACTGGCGCGCGCATCCCGCAGGGGGCGGATTGCGTGATGGCTAAGGAACGGATGCGCCTGACCCAAGCCGGTTGCGTAACGC
The DNA here is from genome assembly GCF_001580615.1 of Acetobacter malorum. Classification (GTDB taxonomy): domain Bacteria; phylum Pseudomonadota; class Alphaproteobacteria; order Acetobacterales; family Acetobacteraceae; genus Acetobacter; species Acetobacter malorum. The sequence continues at coordinate 4,664 of NZ_LHZC01000033.1, read as the reverse complement.
CCGCCAAGATGCTTGCCGATCAAGGTGCCAATATCCGGCGGGCAGGGGAGGAATTCTCCAAAGGCGACATCCTTCTTACACGAGGCACCCGTCTGGACTGGCGGCATACGGCGCTTCTGGCGTGTCAGGGGATTACGGATATCGCCGTCGTCCGCCCTGTGCGCGTTGCCGTGGTTTCAAACGGGGCCGAACTAGCTGCGGATGCATCAGACGCCCGTGCCGATTCAAATTCTCCCATGCTGGCCGCCTTGCTGCGTGAGACCGGGGCAGAGGTGACGCTGCATTCCGTTCCCTCAGATAATGAGCAGAAACTCAGCGAGACACTGGCGCAGGCATGGGCTGAAGCTGATGTGCTGGTCACCACCGGCGGTATTTCTGTCGGGCAGACGGATAATGTGCTGGATGCACTCAGCAGCCTTGGCGCGCAGACGGTATTCCGAGGGGTAACAATCCGCCCCGGCAAACCGCTGACGGTTATGACAAAGGGTAATCGTAAGGCTTTTTGCCTGCCGGGCAATCCTGGCGCGTCTGCCATCTGTGCGCTGGTGTTTCTTCTGCCTTACCTGCGGGTTGTAATGGGAGCCTCAGCGTCTGCGCCCATGGTCCCGGGTGTGGCGGATTTTGCGTTTACACCCGTTGCAGGCACAACGCATTTTATCCCGGTGGCCTGCCACCCCGAGCCTCAAGGCTGGCGTTTGTCTATGCTGCCCACTGTGGGAGCGTCCGATATTATCGTGTTTTCCCGGGCTTCGGCCTTGCTGCGGGTTGATCCTGAAGCGCCGGTGGAACCGGGGCAAACTCGTTGGGTTCTGCCGCTTCAGCCTACCGGGATCTGAACAGCCCGCTCCAGAATAAACGCGGCCAGCGCTTCCGTATCGTTCAGGTCGAGCGTAGCAAGCGGTGCCGGGACGGCCTCAGGCGCATCAGTCGCATCAGTCGCAACCGCGACAATATTGCTTTGCGTCATAAAGAGAGGGTCTTTGCCCACACTGGGGCGATAGATCTCAAGGCAGGCAGGCACTGTCGTGTGGAACCCTTCAATCAGGATCAGATCCACCGGCGTCATGCGGGCCAGCAGGTCCGGCAGCGTAAAAGGTGCGTCAGGTTGGGTATGCTGCAAAACCCAGCGGTCCGGTGTGGCCAGCATCACTTCTGACGCACCAGCTTCTCTATGCACGAAGGAGTCCTTGCCGGGCTTGTCGATATCAATGGCGTGGTGCGTGTGTTTGATGGTGGAAACGCGCAAACCCCGCGCCCGAAGGGCGGGCAGCAGACGGGCCAGCAGATGCGTTTTCCCTGACCCACTCCGGCCCGTGATGCCAAAAATGGCCTGATGTCTGATAGGGTTTGTCATGGCCATGTCTCCGGTCTTGTCCGCCTCGCTTTATCATACGTGTCGGGGTGGGGAAGGGGGAGCGTGTCACGCATGGCAAGTCTGACAGATTGCGGGAGCGAGCAGCGGTTCCCTGCCTGCCAGAAGCTGTATAGTGCGAGGTATGGACGAGCAGACAAAAACCACCCCGATCGACCCTCACACCATGATCCGCGTCCGTGGGGCGCGCGAACATAACCTCAAAAATGTCGATGTCGCCTTACCGCGAGACCAGCTTGTGGTGTTCACCGGGGTGTCCGGGTCAGGCAAGTCCTCGCTCGCCTTCGGCACAATTTATGCAGAAGCGCAGCGGCGCTATCTGGAATCTGTCTCACCCTATGCGCGGCGCCTGTTTAACCAGATGCCGGTTCCGGCGGTGGATGCGATTGATGGTCTGCCCCCCGCAGTGGCTCTGCAGCAGCAACGCGGCGGAAGTAGCGGGCGCTCATCTGTCGGGAGTGTCACCACGCTCTCCAACCTCCTGCGCATGCTCTATTCCCGCGCAGGAACGTATCCGCCGGGGTTATCCCGGCTGGAAGCAGAATCTTTCTCGCCCAATACGCCGATGGGGGCCTGTCCCCGCTGCCACGGCATGGGCCGTATTTATGATGTGACCGAGCAAACACTTGTGCCGGATGATAGCCTGACCATTCGCCAGCGGGCTGTGGCAGCATGGCCCACGGCATGGCAGGGGCAGAACCTGCGGGATATCCTCATTACGCGCGGCGTGGATGTTGATACGCCCTGGCGTGACCTACCCAAAAAAACGCGGGACTGGATCCTCTATACGGAGGAAACCCCGACCGAGCCGGTCTATTCCGGTCTGACGCATGAGGAAGTGCTGGCTTCCATCAAACGCGGTGACCCACCGGGCTATAACGGAACCTTCACCGGTGCGCGTCAGTATGTGCTGCAAACCTTTACAAAATCCCAGAGCGCCAAGATGCGGGCGCGGGCAGCGTCCTTCATGGTCAGCGCGCCGTGCCCTGTTTGTCATGGGCAGCGCCTCAACCCGGATGCGCTGAAGGTCACGTTTGACGGGCGCAATATCGCAGACCTGTCAGAGCTTCCCCTCAAACATATTCAGAACGCATTGCGCTCGGCTCTGGCTGGGCTGACGCAGAAAGACGCCACAACTCTCGCGGCCCAAGGCATTGTTGAGGCGCTGATTGAGCGCATTGATGTGCTGCTCGACCTCGGTCTGGGCTATCTGCAACTCAGTCGGCCGGTTCAGACGCTCTCCCCCGGTGAGTATCAGCGGTTACGGCTGGGCACGCAGATCCGCTCCAACCTGTTCGGGGTGGTGTATGTGCTGGATGAACCCAGTTCCGGCCTGCATCCGGCGGATACTCAGGCTTTGCTGCGTGCCCTTGATGGTCTGCTTGAAGCGGGCAACTCCCTGCTGGTGGTTGAGCATAATCCGGATGTTATCCGGCGGGCGCAATGGCTGGTGGATGTCGGGCCAGATGCCGGTGAGCGTGGCGGCCGCGTTCTGTATAGCGGGCCGCCGGAGGGCCTGAAGGCGGTTAAAGAGTCCCGCACGCGGCCTTATCTGTTTAACCCGCCAGCGCATCGGGATACGCCGCCTCGTAAGCCGGCGGGTTGGCTGGAGCTGTCTGGCATCTGCTGGAACAACCTGAGCGACGTCAGTCTTTCCCTGCCGCTGGGCGTGCTGGTTTCTGTTACGGGTGTGTCTGGTTCTGGTAAATCCAGCCTTGTGGGGCAGGCGCTGGTCTCTGTCGTCGGGAAAGCTTTGGGCCAGCCGATTGAGACGGAAACGACGACGGAAGAAGGGGATGATGCGCCTCTTCTCGATAGTGAACCCGGTCAGCCTGTAGGCAAGGTGGTTTCCGGTCTGAGCAAGATCAAACGGCTGGTGGTAATTGACCAGAAGCCCATTGGCCGCACACCCCGTTCCAATCTGGCGACTTATACCGGGCTGTTCGATCTGATCCGTCAGGCTTTTGCTGCGACGCCGGAAGCGCGGAAGAGACGGTTTGACGCGGGCTGGTTCTCGTTCAATGTCGCCAAGGGCCGTTGCCCCAAATGTGAGGGCGTAGGTTCCGTGATGGTGGAACTGCTCTTCCTGCCGAGCGTGTATGCGCCGTGCCCGGAATGTCATGGCACACGCTACAAGCCGGAAGTGCTGGAAGTCACCTTGCGCGGCAAGACCATTGCTGACGTGCTGGGGATGAGTGTGGACGAGGCGCATGATTTTTTTGCGCCGGAACCCAATATTGCACACGGGTTTGACACGTTGCAGCAGGGCGGTCTGGGTTATCTGAGGCTTGGTCAGCCCGCAACAGAGCTTTCTGGCGGGGAGGCGCAGCGTATCAAGCTGGCCACGGAACTGCAGAAACGTCGGTCAGGCCATGTCTTGTATGTGCTGGATGAACCCACAACCGGTCTGCACCCCTCAGATGTGGATCGTCTGATGCGCCAGTTGCGGACACTGGTGGACCAGAACAACAGCGTCGTGCTGGCGGAACACGATATGCGGGTCGCCGCAGCGAGTGACTGGGTGATTGATCTGGGGCCGGGTGCAGGTGAGGATGGGGGGCATATTGTCGCCGCAGGAACCCCGAAGGATGTCGCGGCTCAGCCTCAAAGCAAAACAGCCCCCTTCCTGGCACGTTATATATAAGAAGAGAGTTAAGCCTCTCCGCCGACCGGGTTGGCGGAGTGCAGGATATTTCTTGCCAAAGGCATCAGCGTGTCACGGGTGAGGGGAGCTAACTGCTCCTGTGGGGCTGTTGCCGGATCAACCCAGATGACTTCCGCAATTTCCGCCTGTGCGGTGACAGGCGCGGACAAGGTCATCCGGAACACTTCCGCCTGAATAAGGTGGCCGGGTTCGTTCGCGGCTTCCGCAGTGAATGAACCCAGAAAATCGTTCTCGTTCAGAGAGACCGTAATCCCCAGCTCTTCCTTCAGTTCTCTGGCAAGAGCCTGAGCCGCAGTTTCCTGCGCATCAATCTTGCCGCCTGCCTGCATGAAGAAGCGAGAGCCTTTCTTTCGGACCAGAAGCGTCTGAGCTTTGTCGTTAAAGATCAGGGCGGTCGCAATATGGATAATGGGCGGCTGGCTGGGTGACGGCATAATGAAGTCCACTCTTAGAAGCAGGAATAGTCCGACATATCAGCAACCCCAAGCCTTCCACCAGCGTTGGAAAGGGGAGGGGAGAACTGTCGGGTTTCCTTTGCTGCTGTCTTTCTCAGGTTCACGAGGGCGTTTTCGAGGGATTGAGCGAAGGCAGAGAAGATAATCCTACGGCTATCCCTTTGAAAATTGG
>NZ_LHZC01000032.1 GCF_001580615.1 Acetobacter malorum | reverse complement strand
CCCGCCCCCGGCCCGCGCCTGCTGTGCGCCCCCTCCGCCCCGCCAGAAACAGCCGCCGTTTTAGCGGATGCCCTGCGCCAGATTTGCGGAGAAACCAGTCTTTCCTCCGCCCACGTTACCTTTTGTCAGGAACAGGAAAGCGACCTGCTCAGCCAGCGCGGCTGGTTGCCCCGCCTTGGGTTGCAGTATCACTGGCATAATCACGGCTACAGCAGCTTTGACGATTTTCTGGCCACTCTCGCCTCCCGCAAACGCAAGGTGCTCAAGCGCGAACGGCGGGACGCCAACGCCGCCGGGCTGACTTTCCATACCCTCCGTGGCGATGAGATTACCCCGGCAGACTGGCAGGCCTTCTATACGTTCTATCGCAACACGGTGGACCGCAAATGGGGCAGCGCCTACCTCACGCCAGCCTTCTTCCCCCTGCTCTCCGAACATCTGGGCGACAAGGTTGTGCTGATGATGGCCCGGCATGGCGACGTACCCGTCGCAGCCGCCCTCAACCTGCTGGGGGGCGATACGCTTTATGGACGCAACTGGGGCTGCACCGGAGACTGGCCGTTCCTGCATTTTGAGTTGTGCTATTACCGCGCGATTGATTTTGCCATTGCTCACGGGCTGAAGCGCGTAGAGGCCGGAGCGCAGGGTGAGCATAAAATTCAGCGGGGCTATGTGCCCAGCCTGACGCATTCCGCCCACTGGCTGGAAAACAGTTCACTCCGTTCAGCCGTTTCCGCTTTTCTGGCCGAGGAACGTCCGGCTATACGGGCCGAAGCAGAAGCCCTGAGCGCTTTCTCGCCTTACAAGAAGGATGAGCCGGGTCAGCCCTGACGCACAGCCTTATACGCCCATTCTCTCCCGGCCTTTCCGTAATCCAGATTCACCATATTCGGCAGCTTTCCGCCTCTTCCGCACGCCCTCCATGCAGGCTCTGCCATTGTCGGCGCTCGTTTTTTTGCGTATGGCAGGCAGGTCTTCCAACCGCCTTTTTTCCGGATTGACCGCAGCAGTGACGATGAGCACATCCCCCTCCCTTCCGTCTGACCATCAGGCTTCCCTCATCGACGGCAAAGGCTTTGCCGCCACCCTCCGGCAGCAGATCCGTGAAGATGTGCGCACGTTCCATGACGAGCATGGCGTCACCCCCGGTCTGGCCGTCATTCTGGTGGGCAATGACCCGGCGAGTGAAGTCTATGTGCGCAACAAAGCCATTCAGACACACCACGCCGGCATGCGCTCCTTCATGCACATGCTGCCGGAAACAACCTCGGAAGAGGAACTGCTCGCGCTGATCGAGCGCCTCAACCATGACCCGGAAATTCACGGTATTCTGGTGCAGCTCCCGCTGCCAAACGGCCTGGACGCGCGCCGGGTGACCAATGCCATTCAGCCGGAAAAGGATGTGGATGGTCTGGGGGAAATCAATGCCGGACGTCTGGCCATTGGCCTGCCGAGCCTGATCCCCTGCACACCGCTGGGCTGCCTGCTGCTGCTGCGGGACCAGCTTGGCGATATGCGCGGCAAGCACGCGGTGGTAATTGGCTGTTCCAATCTGGTGGGTAAGCCGCTGGCTCTGCTGCTGCTGGCAGAAGGCTGCACGGTCTCTATCGCGCATATCCACACGCGGGATACGGCGGCTCTGGCGCGGCAGGGTGATATTCTGGTGGTCGCTACCGGCTGCCGGGAACTGGTGCATGGGGACTGGATCAAACCCGGTGCTACCGTGATTGATGTTGGTATTACCCGTGTCACCACCGAAACCGGCAAGACCCGTCTGGTCGGCGATGTGGTGTTTGATGAAGCCGTGAAAGTCGCTGGTCGCATCACCCCCGTGCCCGGCGGTGTTGGCCCCATGACCATTGCCTGCCTGCTGAAAAACACCCTGATGGCCGCCCGCCTGCTGGTAACGGGGAAATCCGAATGAGTCTGTCCCGCCTTTCGGTTGAGCTGATCCCCCGTAGCGAGGACGCGCTTGCGCAGGACGTCACCAGTGTCAAAACACTGTTCCCGGCAGCAGACACGCTGAATATCCCGGATCTGATGCGTTTCCCGCTGCGGAGCTGGGACGCTGCGGCTCTGACCATGCCGCAGTTTGGCACCGTTGTTCCGCACGTCCGCGCCATTGATATCGCCCCCGGTGCCCCCCTGCCCGGCAGCACCCTGCCGGGGCTGAAGGAAGTGCTGGTGGTGCATGGTGACCCTCCGGCTGACCTTGCCCACCGCACCTATCCCAACAGCACGGAAAGCATTATCCGCCGCTATCGGAAGGAAGCGCCGCATCTGCGCATTTACGCGGCCTTCGACCCGTATCGCCGCGCACCCTGGCGGGAACTGGAAGATATTGCCCGCAAGAAAGATGCAGGAGCCGAAGGGTTTTTCACCCAGCCTGTGTTTGACCTGAAGCTGTTCGACCTGTGCCGCGAATGGTTGCAGGATGAGCAGGTTTTCTGGGGGCTTTCCCCGGTTATCGGCCCGCGCTCCCGCTCATACTGGGAGACCACTAACCATGTGGTTTTCCCCAAGGATTTTGAGCCAACGCTGGACGCCAACATCCAGTTTGCTCAGTCCGTGCTGCGTCAGCTCTCGCAGGATCAGGGCTGTGCCTACCTGATGCCGTTACGGGTCAAACTGGACCAGTATCTGCCGCCCCTCATGAGCGCTTTAACCGCCTGACAGCCTTTTAAGACTCCGGCGTTTTATCTGGCTGCCGGCCAGCAGTTTCCATCACACAAAAAAACCGGCTGTGCCTCTGCAAGAAGCAGGCACAGCCGGTTTTTTATGCCGTAACAGAACGCTAACCCTTATCGCTCGCAGGCGTCAGGGTTTCTGGCCGCTGTAAAGAGCGGTCAGACTGGCAGAGGCCAGTTTGTGATGGTGCACCATAAAGCCCACCATTGCCGGGCTGGCATCTGGGGCAATATCCAGTTTGGGCACATCCAGCGCATAAACGCTGAAAATATAGCGATGCGCCGGACCCGGAGGAGGGGCAGCCCCGCCATAACCGGGAGCACCAAAATCGGTGCGCACCTGCACAGCACCCTCCGGCAAGCCGCCTTTCCCTGAGCCAGCACCTTCGGGCAGCGCCGTTACACTAGCGGGAATATTGGCCACAACCCAGTGCCACCAGCCGGAACCGGTGGGGGCATCGGGGTCATACGTCGTCACCACAAAGCTTTTTGTGCCCTCAGGAGCATTTGTCCACTCCAGAGCCGGAGACAAATTCTGCCCCGTCTGCCCCATGCCGTTATAAACCTGAGCCTGCGGCAGAGTGGCCCCGTCCGTAAAAGCGGGGCTTGTCAGAACAAAAGCCATGGGTGCGCCTTTCTTACCAGTTGCGGCTGATCAGCCAGAATTCTTCAGATGTCAGCGTGACAGCCTTGCCTGCGTCAGAATCCGCAGCAGCAGCGGCCAGCGCTTCAATCCGTTCAATCATGATCACTTTACGCTGGTGGGCTTCCGTGGTTTCCGGATTTGTCTTCAGAACATCCAGAGAAACTTTGGCCGCTTTGGCAACACGGGCAGCATCCAGCAGGGCATAAGACATAATGGGTCTCCATATGGGTTTGTTTGCAAAGCGAAATCTGGCCCCGCAGAGCGCCTTCTTCAACCCCGTGAGAGAACGCAGCACCCATGTCTGGCAGTTTCGGCGGAGAGTAAGTGTTACGCCAGACACCGCCCCAACGCCCCCTTACCCTGAAAAAACGTGTGTTATCCGGCCTTCTGCCCCGCCGAGACGCCACTCCCCTCTGGCGTCGCCGCACCCTATTGCGTAAACCCGTTTCAACATGAGCGACCGCACCGAAGATTTTGATTTCCACCTGCCCGAAACCCTGATTGCGCAGGAACCAGCCCGACCGCGTGAAGCCGCGCGTCTGCTGGATGTCCCCCCACACGGCCCCTTTATGGACCGCCATGTGAGCGATCTGCCCAGCCTGCTGAAAGCAGGGGATCTGCTGGTGGCGAACGATACCGCCGTCATCCGCGCCCAGCTGCACGGCCTGCGCGGTGAAGCGCATATCGGGATTACGCTGGACCGGATTCTACCCGATACCTCATGGCATGTGCTGGTGCGTAATGCCCGCCGCCTGAAGGTGGGGGATACCCTGACCTTTACCGGCAGCACCCACACCGCCACGGTTCTGGCGCGGGAAGAAGGCGGCGGCGCAGTGCTGCGTTTTTCTGCCGAAGGCTCAGCGTTTGATACGTTCCTGCAGGATGTCGGCGCGCTGGCGCTCCCCCCGTATATCCATCGCCCACACGGTCCCACCGCGCAGGACGCGCAGGATTACGCGACCATTTTTGCGGAACATAAAGGCGCTGTCGCGGCCCCCACGGCTGGCCTGCACTTCACCCCGGCCCTGCTGGAGGCCGTAGACGCCACCGGCGCGGAACGCTGCACGCTGACGCTGCATGTCGGAGCCGGCACCTTCCTGCCCGTGCGTGAAAACGATATTTCCAAACACCACATGCACGCCGAACGCGGCATCATCACGCCGGAAACAGCGGCCCGCATCAATGCCGTGCGCAAGGCCGGGGGCCGCATTATTGCCGTCGGCACCACCAGCCTGCGCCTGCTGGAAAGTGCTGCAGATGAAAATGGCATTGTGCATCCGTTTGATGATGTCACTTCCATTTTCATCCGGCCCGGCTACCGCTTCCGCGCCGTCGATATGCTGATGACCAACTTCCATCTGCCGCGCTCGACCCTGTTCATGCTGGTCTGCGCCTTTGCGGGGGAAGAGCGGATGCGTGCGGCGTATGCCCATACCGTCCAGACAGGTTACCGTTTTTATTCCTACGGGGACGCCTGCCTGCTGCGCTGCGCCAACCCTATTGAGGCCCACCGCACCGGAGAGTCCGCATGAGCCGTTTCCACTGGATCTGTGAAAGCACGGACGGCGCAGCCCGCGCAGGGATGCTGCACACCGCCCACGGTCCCGTTGCCACCCCTACCTTCATGCCGGTGGGCACCGTCGGCACCGTCAAAGCCATGACAATGGATGCCGTGCGCTCCACGGGTGCTGGCATTGTGCTGGGTAACACCTATCACCTCATGCTGCGGCCCGGTGCTGAACGGATCCGCGCACAGGGGGGCCTGCATCGCTTCATGGACTGGTCCGGCCCGATCCTGACCGATTCCGGCGGGTTTCAGGTCATGTCCCTCGGCGCGCTGCGCAAGCTGGATCAGGATGGCGTCACCTTCCGCTCCCACATTGATGGCTCCTACCATCGGCTAACGCCGGAAAGCTCGACCGACATTCAGCACGCGCTGGATGCCACCATCACCATGTGTTTTGACGAATGCCCGGCCCTGCCCGCACCGCCGGAAACCATTGCCGCCTCCATGCGGATGTCCATGCGCTGGGCTGCCCGCTCCCGCGAGGCCTTTGTGCAGCGCACCGGCTACGGCCAGTTTGGCATTGTGCAGGGTGGCACGGAGCAGGACCTGCGGACGGAAAGCGTTAAAGCCCTGACGGATATCGGGTTTGAAGGCTACGCCATTGGTGGTCTGGCGGTGGGCGAAGGGCAGGAACTGATGTTCGCCACGCTGGACACCACGGTGCCCATCATGCCGCAAAACGCCCCGCGTTACCTGATGGGCGTTGGCACGCCAGATGATCTGCTGGGCAGCGTGCAGCGCGGCGTGGATATGTTTGACTGCGTGATGCCCACGCGCGCCGGCCGCACCGCCCGCGCCTATACAGAACGCGGCACACTCAACCTGCGCAATGCCCGCCATGCGACGGATGCCCGCCCCATTTCCCCCGACTGTGACTGTCTGGCCTGCTCCCGCCACAGCCGCGCCTATCTGCACCATCTGTTCCGGGCCAATGAAATTCTCGGCCCGATGCTGCTGACATGGCATAACATTGCCTACTACCAGCGCCTGATGCGCCAGATTCGGGAAGCCATTATAGAAGGCCGTCTGGACGAACTCGCCACCACTCTGCGCGCCAACTGGGCGGCGGAAGACTGGACGGAAGATGAAATGCCACAGCCCGCCATTCCTCCCGTCCCCTGAAAGCAGCCCCCATGCCCTCCCAGCCCGGAGCAGAAAAACTGGCGGCCCGGATCAGGGAAAAAGCTCTGGCACTGGGGTTTGACGCCATCGGCTTCTGCCCGGCCCATCTTGGGCCGGAGGTTCGGGACCGTCTGACGGACTTTCTGGCCAACGGCTATCACGGCGAAATGGGCTGGCTGGCCGACAGAGCCGACCAGCGCGTACAACCCACGACTCTTTGGCCGGAAGCCCGCACCGTAATTGCACTCGGCGTATCCTACGCGCCGGAGGGCGACCCCCTCGCCACCCTCAGCCAGCCTGACCGGGGCAATATTTCGGTTTACGCCCGCCACCGCGACTATCATGACCTCATCAAAGGCATGCTGAAGCATCTGGCGCAGTTTGTGGTCCGGGAGGGCACTCGGGAGGCCGAGCGGGCGTTTACCGCTGCACAACGGCAGACGGGCCAGACCAGCCAAACGGGCAAACCCGGCCTGCATGCTGGCGAACCGGGCCGTTCTGTTGCTGAAGCCCCGCCTCCCGGTGTTAAAGTCTTTGTGGATACTGCCCCGGTGGCCGAAAAACCGCTGGCCGCACAGGCCGGGCTCGGCTGGCAGGGCAAGCACACCAATCTGGTCTCCCGCAGTCATGGAAGCTGGCTGTTTTTAGGGGAAATCTACACCACGCTGGCTCTGCCCACCTCGCCCCCTTCGGGCGGAGGGTGCGGCAGTTGCACGCGTTGCCTGACGGCCTGCCCTACGCAGGCTTTCCCGGCCCCTTACAGCATGGATGCCCGGCGCTGCATTTCCTATCTGACCATTGAATATGCCGGCCCCATTCCTCTGGAGCTGCGCCCGGCCATCGGCACCCATATTTATGGATGTGATGATTGTCTGGCAGTCTGCCCGTGGAATCGCTTTGCGCAGGCGTCCCGCCAGATCAAGCTGCAACCCCGGCCTGACCTGATCGCCCCGGATCTGGCCAGCCTAAGCCAGCTGGATGATACCGCCTTCCGTCAGAAATTTTCCGGTTCTCCCATTAAACGCATTGGGCGCAATCGCTTTGTGCGGAATGTGCTGATCGCTATAGGCAACTCTGGACTCGCAGAATTACGCCCGCATGCGCATCGTCTCACACAGGACCCGGACAACGTGGTGGCCGAGGCCGCCCGATGGGCCGTTGCCCGTTTGGATGGCCTCCGCGTATGAGCGCCCATTTGCGCAAACGCAGCCTGATCCTCTCCGGGCATGATACCAGTGTAGCGCTGGAGCCTGAGTTCTGGCAGGTGCTGGAAGACATGGCCCGCGCCCACAACCAGCCTTTACCCGTTCTTGTTGCCCAACTGGATACGGAACGCCGCCCCATTCAGTCTCTGGCCTCTTTCCTGCGGGTGCAGGCCCTTCTCTGGTTGCAAAAACAGAGCACGCCACAAACACCAGCCTCATCTGTCTGAGATTTTTACAGGTCGATCTGGTGCCCGAATGTGCGCCAGCCTGCCTCGCTGTTCCCCGCTCCAGCCCCCCCTTCAAAGGCTTCACAGCTGGATTGCCCAGCCTTCATCTTCTCGCATCCCTTCCCGCCCTGCTATGCTGAACACATGGCGCAAACGCGGGTCGGATTTGGGCTGCCGGCCAGACAATGCTAAGCAGGCAACATGGCGATATGGGGTAAGATTTTTGGTGGTGTCGCAGGTTTTGCCATGGGCGGACCTGTTGGCGCAGCTTTGGGCACAGCACTGGGGCATGCCGCAGATAAAGGCACCCTGCTTCAGCCCCCCTCAGGGGGATGGAGTGACCGCTGGGCAGCCCGTGCAAATCCCGATCCAAACGGCGCGGCGACCTTCATGGCCGCCAAACTTGCGGCGGCTCTTGGCAAGAAAGAACAGCTCTACGGCCTGACGAGCATCATTCTCTGCGCCAAACTGGCCAAGTGCGATGCGCCGGTAAACCGTCGGGAAATCGACGCCTTCAAAATGCGCTTCCGGGTGCCTGATGAAAACGTGCGGGAAGTTGGCCGCCTGTTTGACCTCGCCCGCCAGAGAACGGACGATTACGAGTCTTTCGCCCGAGAACTCGGCACCGCCTACGCGCAGGACAAGCAGCCGCTGGAAGACCTGATGGGCGTGCTCTTCGGCATTGCCCGCGCGGATCTGGCTGCTGATGAACCGCTAACCAAAGAAGAAACCAAGTTCCTGCAGCGCGTGCATGCACTGTTCGGCCTGAGCCGGGGTGCGTGGGAACGGGCAGAGCAAGGTCGGTCCCGCCCTGCCATGGCGGAAGAAGACGCTTATGTGGTGATGGGCGTGGATGCCTCCCTCTCCAACGAGGAACTGCGCGCCCGCTGGAAGGTGCTGGTGCGGCAATATCACCCGGATGTGATGGCCTCCCGCAAGGCATCCCCTGCTGAAATTGCCGAAGCATCGGCCAAAATTTCCCGCATCAACGCCGCGTGGGATATGATCAAACGCGATCGAGGCCTGTAAGGGCCATCGGTGCGGCATTCAGGCAACAATATTGGAAAAATTGACACATCCGTTAAACCAAAAGGCCTAAGCAGCGCTTCTTTTCTGCTCCCCTGCCTCTCATGCAGGGATGACCTGCATTGCGCAGAACATTTCTCGTGGTAGAGAAGGCAGCAGAAGACTCCTGCCTTTAGGTCAGGTTTTACTGGTGCGTCACAGGGTGAAGGTAAACGCGGCAATGAATTCAGGACGGAACGGTGCACGGCTCCGCCCTCGCGGTCAGACACATGCGGGTCAGACTCGGGAAGGCTCTTCGGCCCAGCGCCGTTTTTCCTCACGCAGCTCTTTACTGGTCGCCACCCTTGTCGCCCTGACGGGGTGCAGCGCCATCAAGGCGCCTGTCCCCAAAGATCCGGACGCCCTTGAGGAATACAAGCAGGCGAATGACCCGTACGAGCCGCTGAACCGCAAGGTCTACAACCTGACCATGACGGTCGACCACTGGGCGCTGCGTCCGGTCGCCAAGGCCTATGTTTGGGCCGTGCCGCGCCCTGTCCGGAATTCTCTGGGCAACATGATCACCACAATGAACGAACCGTCCGTATTCTTTAACGACGTGGGCGCAGGCAAGCCCCGCCGTGCGGGCGATTCCTTCGTGCGCTGGTGCATCAACATGTCCGTGGGTATTGGCGGGCTGATCGATGTCGCCAAAATGGCCGGGTATCCGCATCATGATAATGATGCTGGCATGACACTGGCCAACTGGGGCATTCCCTCCGGCCCGTATCTGTTCCTGCCTATGGGCCCCTCCTCCATCCGTGATGGGATCGGCTACGGGATTGATCAGGGTCTTTCCCCCTGGAACTATGTCCCGCGTGGCTATGGGCTTATCAGCTTCAACTGGGCCTATAATATGATGGGGGTTGTGCACGGTCGCTCAACGCATCTGGATGAGCTGGATGCCCTGCAGCGTGATGCACTGGACCCCTACGCAACAATCCGCAGTGCCTATCAGCAGCAGCGGAAGGCACAGGCGGAGGCTATCAAAAATGATAACCGCGCCACCGTGCCGGCCTGGTATCACTAAAAACAACAAGGATAGCGCCGACATGAAATTTCTTTCCAGCCGTCGCCTTGTGACAGGCGCCCTTGCGCTCATTTGTGCTGGCAGTCTTTCCGTCCTGCCTGCCCATGCTGCTGAAGGCACCCGTCAGTTCATCGAATCCTTCGGCTCCAAACTGGTTGCCATCGTGAACAGCCAGGTCTCTCTGTCGGAAAAAAAGGCCCGTGTTCTGCCGCTGATCCAGCAGGATGTGGATATTGATGCCATTGGCCGCTACTGCCTGGGCCGTTACTGGAAGCTGGCCACGCCGGAACAGCAGAAGCAGTATCTCGGTCTGTTCCACGAGGTTCTGGTCAACGCCATTACCGACAAGCTGGGAGATTATCGCGGCGTGAGCTTCACCATTGGTGCCATCACCAAATCTGGTGAAGATGATGCTGTCGAAGCCACGCTCATCCGCCCGCAGCAGCCCCCGGCGTCCATGCAGTGGATTGTTGGCCATACCGGCGGCAGCCCGAAAGTTGTGGATGTGGTTGGGGAAGGCGCCAGCCTGCGTCTGACGCAGCGGCAGGATTACTCCTCCTACATCGCCCGCAACGGCGGCAATATTGATGCCCTGCTGACCGCCCTGAAGCGCCAGATCGAGCATCATTCCGCCCCCGCCGCCAACTAAGCGGTCTGAAAAGAATAACTAAAAAGGGCACCTCTCGGGGTGCCCTTTTTTATGGCTTATCGGCCGCCTTCAGCCGCGCACGCTCTCATAAACCAGCATGGTCTGGCCATCCCGTGGGAAGGTCTCATACACATGCATGCCAATCCCGCCCAGAATGGTGCGAGAGGCCAGATTGCTTTCCTTGGCGACAGCAATTACCCGCTTCACGCCAGCATCATGCGTAAAATTCAGGGCCGCACTGGCCGCTTCCCGCGCAATACCGCGCCCGCTGGCCCACGGGTAGAGGGCAAAGCGCAGCCCGAAGCCACGCCCGTCTGGCCGATCATGAATGCCGGTCATGCCGACAAACCGGTCATTTTCCCTAATGGTGAAAATCCCAACCCGGTGGCAGGCCCAGAAGGCAATATCATCCGCCATTTCCCGTTCAGCCTGCTGGCGGGTACACACGCCCCCCAACATCTGGCCAAACGCCCCGCCATCAGCTTTCAGAGACGCCATATCATCCATATCGCGCCATGTGACAGGTTGCAGCATAAGCCGCCCTGTTCTGACTGAGCGCGCCGTCAGCATGACGCACCCTCCGCCAGAACGCAGAAACGCCACCGAAATACTCTCCGGCAGCGTGTCCTGTTTTTCTGCCTTGAAAGTGGTTCAGATGATGGATGCCGCATCAGACATCCACCCAACCTGATTAGCGGGAGATTGGCCGGTAACGAATGCGGCCAGGTTCCGTGGCATCCGGGCCAAGGCGACGGCGCTTGTCTTCCTCATAAGCCTGGAAGTTCCCTTCAAACCATTCGACGTGAGAATCCCCTTCAAACGCCAGAATATGGGTTGCCAGACGGTCAAGGAACCAGCGGTCATGGGTAATGACCACGGCGCAGCCCGGAAATTCGCCCAGAGCCTCTTCCAGCGCACGCAGGGTATCGACGTCCAGATCGTTGGTCGGTTCATCCAGCAGCAGCACGTTGCTTTCCTGCCGCAGCATTTTAGCCAGATGCACGCGGTTACGCTCACCGCCGGAGAGAATGCCGACCTTTTTCTGCTGGTCAGACCCTTTGAAGTTGAACGCCCCCACATAAGCGCGGGACGGCACAGCGCGCTTGCCCAGATAGATGACATCCGTGCCGCCGGAAATTTCTTCCCACACGGTCTTGTTGGGATCCAGATCATCACGGGACTGGTCAACGTACCCGAGCTTTACGGTCTCACCGATTTTTAGCTCACCGGCATCCGGCTTCTCCTGCCCGACAATCATCTTGAACAGGGTGGATTTACCGGCACCGTTGGGGCCGATAACACCCACAATGCCACCCGGCGGCAGCTTGAAGTTGAGGTCATCAATCAACAGACGATCACCAAATCCCTTGGTAACGTGGTCAGCCTCAATAACCGTGCCACCCAGACGCGGGCCGGGCGCAATAACAATGTCTGCAACGCCATTCTGCTTTTCAGCACTCTGGGCCAGCATTTCTTCGTAACGAGAAATACGGGATTTGCTTTTGGCCTGACGCGCCTTCGGGCTGGAGCCAATCCACTCCTGCTCAGCAGCCA
The DNA here is from genome assembly GCF_001580615.1 of Acetobacter malorum. Lineage (GTDB taxonomy): Bacteria > Pseudomonadota > Alphaproteobacteria > Acetobacterales > Acetobacteraceae > Acetobacter > Acetobacter malorum. Next base: position 38,075 of record NZ_LHZC01000032.1, on the reverse strand, counting down.
GAGCACGCTGACGAGCACTCTCTTCTTTTTCTTCCTGTGCCAGGCGCTTGCGCTTCTGGTCCAGCCAGGAGGAATAGTTGCCTTCAAACGGAATACCGCGGCCGCGCTCGATTTCAAGAATCCAGTTGGTCACGTTGTCCAGGAAGTAACGGTCATGGGTAATGACCATCACGGTGCCCTGATAATCGTGCAGCGTTTTTTCCAGCCATGCGACACTTTCTGCGTCCAGATGGTTGGTCGGTTCATCCAGCAGCAGGATTTCAGGCTTTTCAATCAGCAGGCGGCACAGAGCCACACGGCGGCGTTCACCACCGGAAAGCTTGTCCACGGGGCTGTCAGCAGGCGGGCAGCGCAGGGCATCCAGCGCGATTTCCAGCTTGCGGTCCAGCTCCCAGCCATCGCCTGCGTCAATTTTTTCCTGCAGGTCAGCCTGTTCGGCCAGCAGGGTGTTCATTTCCTCATCGCTCATCGGCTCGGCAAAGCGCATGGAAATTTCGTTGAAACGATCCACAGCTTTTTTGAGGTCACCAAAGCCCAGAGCCACGTTCTCGCCAACCGTCAGCTTAGGGTCCAGCTGGGGTTCCTGCTCCAGATAGCCAACGCGCACACCCTCGGCAGCCCAGGCTTCCCCGCCATATTCCTTGTCGATCCCGGCAATGATCTTGAGCAGCGTGGATTTACCCGCGCCGTTCACACCAAGCACGCCGATTTTCACACCCGGCAGGAAAGACAGCGTAATGCCTTTGAAGACTTCACGCCCACCCGGATAGGACTTGGTAAGGTCCTTCATCACATAGACGTATTGATAAGATGCCATGAGATGACCTCCGTGAAGTGGAATGGATAGGAACCGTCGGATGGACGCGACTGAGGCGAAAAGCGCCTGCGCCCGGCAGGACTTGAACCCGCAACCAAGCCGTTATGAGCGGCCCGCTCTAACCAATTGAGCTACGGGCGCGCAGGCGGCTTCCTGATTACGCAATCAGACACATTTGGCAAGGGTACAGAGCCCGAAAAACCACCCGAACAGTCCTTATCCTGTTACGACTTGGCAAGTTGCAGTGTGACAGATAGGGTCTGCCCATCCGTATTTTTAGTGCTGGAGCAACCCTTATGGACGTCTCAAAACTTTCCCCCGGCAAAGACGTGCCGTTCGACATCAACGTTGTGATTGAAATTCCGCAGGGATCTTCCGTTAAATACGAGATCGACAAAGAAAGCGGTGCCCTGTTTGTGGACCGTTTCCTGTTCACGCCCATGGCGTACCCCACGGCATACGGCTTCATTCCCGGCACGCTGGCTGCGGATGGTGACCCGACCGACGCTTTGGTGCTGACGCCGAGCAATGTGGTCCCCGGCTCCGTGATCCGCGCCCGTCCCATCGGTGTGCTGAAAATGGAAGATGAATCCGGTCAGGACGAAAAGATTATCTGCGTCCCGCATGACAAGATTCACCCGCAGTACAGCAAGCTGCAGACGGTGGAAGACCTGCCGGAAATCACCGTGAAGGCTATTGAGCACTTCTTCACCCGCTATAAGGATCTGGAACCCGGCAAATGGGTGAAGGTGACAGGCTGGGGCACGAAGGAAGAAGCTGGCGATTTCATTCGCAGCGCTCTGACAGCTGGCAGCAAATAATCCGGCTTCTCTCTGAACGGGCCACACAGCCCGAAGCAGAAGAACACAGGATGTTTCAGACCGGAGGCAGCAGACATGCGGCCTCCGGTTTTTTTTATGCGTAGCGCGTAAGCCTGATTTCATACTGAAGGTGTGAAATCTCTTCCCAAAATACGGGCTTATCAAACCGCGATTATGAGGCGACTCTTCAGGCAACCCGCCCCTTGAAGAGATACGGTTCACACCATGATTTCCCTCCCGCCTCAGACATCACACACGCCCCTGCCCCGGCAGCCTGTGCTGTTTCTGCCGCATGGAGGTGGCCCGTGCTTTTTCATGGACTGGCCAGACACGTGGGACCGTATGGCGGCCTTCCTGCGCGGTGTCAGTCAGACTTTACCGCAAAAGCCTGATGCCATTCTGGTTGTTTCCGGCCATTGGGAAACTGCCGTCCCAACCGTGACAGCCGCAGCACAGCCGCCGCTGATTTATGATTATTACGGCTTCCCGCCCCACACCTATCACCTGCGCTACCCGGCTCCGGGGTCTCCGGCACTAGCCGGACAGGTGCAGGCCTTGCTGAGCAAAGCCGGCATTCCCAACGCCGCAGACCCGGAGCGCGGTCTGGACCACGGCGTTTTCATCCCCTTCATGCTGGCGTTTGAAGAGGCTGAGATTCCGGTAGTGGAACTTTCACTCCAGCAGGACCTGAATCCGGGGGCGCATCTGCGCATCGGGCAGGCGCTGGCCCCGCTGCGAGACCAGAATGTGCTGATTGTGGGCACAGGCCTGACGTACCACAATCTCCAGCACTTCATGGGCGAAAACCCGGCCTCCAATGCCATCTCCCATGACTTTGACGCCTGGCTTACGGCCGCCACGTGTGCGCCGGAAGCCGAGCGGAATGCGGTTCTGCAACACTGGGACACAGCCCCCGGTGCGCGTGTCTGCCACCCCAGAGAAGAACATCTGCTGCCCCTTAGGTCGCCGCCGGGGCAGCAGGGCCAGATCAGGGTGTGCAGATCTACCAGGATACCGTGATGGGTAAGGCGCTCTCCGGCTTTCGGTTTGGCTAGCCGGAGAGCCTTCAGGGCACCGTCAGCCCCTCACCCGCGTTTGCTTTCAGAGTTTTTTCTTCCCTTTCAAAAACAGGACGATCCCTCATGACCTCTCTGTCTTTCGCTCCCGCTCTTGCTGCACTCGGCCTTGTGGCCACACTCTCCACCGCGCAGGCTGCAACAGCACCGCAGGATGTGCAGGCTGGCACCTATCAGGTGGAAACCACCCACACGCAGGTTACTTTTTCTCTGCTCCACTTCGGCTTTACCGAGTATTCCGGCCTCTTTTCCGGCGCGACGGGCTCTTTGACCTATGACGCAGCCCACCCGGCGGCCTCAAAACTGAGCGTCTCCATTCCGGTTGCCAGCGTGCAGACCACCAGCGCGAAACTGACAGATGAACTGCACGGCGCGGACTGGTTTGATGCGGCCCGTTACCCGACGGCCACCTTTGTCTCCACCAAAGTCGTCCCGACCGGCACAGGCACGGCCAATGTCACCGGGAATTTCACACTGCATGGCGTCACAAAGCCCCTCACGTTGCAGGTGCGCTACGTGGGCGCTGGCATCAACCCGATGGATAAAGCCTACACGCTTGGATTTCAGGCCACCGGCACCCTCAAACGGAGCGATTTTGGCGTAAAAACCTACGTGCCGATGGTGGGGGATGACGTGACCCTGTCTATTGCCGGGGCTTTCGAAAAGCAGAACTAAGCGCCACTCTCCGGCACGTCTGCTGCCGCATCATAAGGAGGCCCCCGGAAGGGTGCCTCCGTCCTGCGTGGCTCTATAAAGTGCAGAGCCTCCAAGGCGTTAAGGGGTGGCGGCCCCTTTCTCATCAGGCCCAACCGGGCACTGCGAAAAAAATTTCATAATGCGTTATTTTTTTCGCCAACCCCGGTTGTCAAAGCTGAAAACATCGCTATAAGACGCGACATACCGACGCACACTACTGGTGAGTGTCTGGACTGCGGGTGTAGCTCAGTTGGTTAGAGCGCCGGCCTGTCACGCCGGAGGTCGCGGGTTCGAGCCCCGTCACTCGCGCCACTTTTCTTCAAAAAATATCAATTGCAAGAAAGTGGCGCGTGTTGCCCTCGCGGCCACTAGCGATTTTTCCCCATAAAAAAAGCCCGGACCCTGCTGATATGCAGACCCCGGACCTGAAGCGCCGCATTCAAGGCATGCGGCCAGCCTGATCTGGTAGCGTCAGTCGCCCAGAGCCGCAGCGGCTTCCAGCGTGACGGCGACAGCATGCACTGTGGAGGCAATCCGCACAGCGGTCTGCACAGCTTCTGCTCCAAGCTCTTCCCGCACAATCTTCTCATGGCTGGTCACACACAGGCCACAGCCGTTGATTGCGGAAACAGCCAGAGACCAAAGCTCGAAATCCGTTTTTTCCACACCGGGCCGGCCAATAACGCTCATGCGCAGTTGCGCAGGCATCTTGCCGTAATCCCCACCCGCCATATGCACAAAGCGGTAGTAGATATTGTTCATCCCCATGATGGCCGCAGCAGATTTGGCGGCATTCAGGGCTTCAGGCGTCAGCTTATCAGCAAATTCGGCCACAACAGCCTTCGTCACCGCATCATTGCGGGAGGCAATGGCAGACGCCACAAATGTTCCGGCCAGTTGCTGCTGTGTGAGGGTCACATCATTGGCGAGAGACCCGAGATTCAGCCTCAGATCCTTCGCATAGTCGGGAATACGATCCTTCAGAGCGTCGATCGACATCAGATAATCCGTATGAAAAGGGGAGGAATGGCGCAGTTGAGCGCCGCAGACGGGCTGAACCCGGTCTGGTAGAAAACCGTCTGACCCCGCAGGGCCAGACGGGAAGCGTCAGGCTCAGACTTTGATAAAGTCGTCGCCCTTTTTCCAGTTACAGGGGCACAGCTCATCGCTCTGCAGCCCGTCCAGAATACGCACGATTTCCTGCGGGTTACGGCCAACGGACAGATCGTTGACAGACACGTGACGAATCACGCCCTGCGGGTCGACAACAAAAGTGGCGCGCAGAGCAACACCAGCTTCTTTGTGCATAACGCCCGTGCCTTCGGTCAGCTCGCGCTTGATGTCAGCCAGCATTGCAATCGGCAGATCTTTCAGATCGGCATTATGCAGACGCCAGTTGAGATGCACGAATTCGCTGTCGACGGACACGCCGTAAACCACGGCATCACGGTCAGCAAAGTCTTTGGACAGCTTGCCGAAAGCCACGATTTCGGTCGGGCAGACAAACGTGAAGTCTTTCGGCCAGAAGAAGACAACCTTCCACTTACCAGCGTCGGATTTGTCGGAAATCTGGACGAAATCGCCCTTCAGGCCTTCCGGACCACCGGGAACGGCGGTCAGATCAAAGCTCGGAAACTTATCGCCAACAGTCAGCATAAGCTTGCTCCTTCTTGGGTTACTTAAAAGCTCCGACGGCACACAATACCGTCGTCGGGCATTATCTATGGCGCGGTGTGTCCATTCATGCCAATGAATATTTTATATCAAAACCATCGGAATGATCGATTAACCATACAACGGCGTTTCAAAAAATAAGAACGCCCCAGATATGCGTTTTCAGCCCTTGAAAAGACCGAGGTCCGACCGTGCTTCCCCTGCCTTCTGCCCAGCAGTTACGTTACCTGATTGCCCTCTCTGAACTGCGCCATTTCGGGCGGGCGGCAGCGGCCTGTTCGGTCACGCAATCCACCCTTTCCGCAGGGATCATGGCACTGGAACGCCAGCTCGATTCTCAACTGCTGGACCGCACGGTGGGCAAAAAGGTGGTGTTCACCCCCCTGGGGCATGAAATTGCGCTGAAAGGCCGACAGGCGCTGGAAGCGCTGGAAGCCGTGCCCCAGCTTGCCGTCGCCGCCCGCACACCGCTGACAGGCCCGTTGCGGCTGGGCGTTATTCCCACCATCGGCCCGTTCCTGATTGAGCCGCTCGTCAAAACCATCCGCACCCGCTTTCCGCAACTCACCCTGTCCATTGCGGAAGACACAACGGAACATCTGCTGGAAAAACTCGGCATCGGGCGGCTGGATATGCTGGTTCTGGCCATGCCCTGCCTGTGTGACACGGCGGAAACCCTGCCCCTCTGGCGGGACCCGTTCCACGTCATCATGCCCGAAGACCATCCTCTGGCCCGGCTGAGCCATGTGCCGGTGGAACAGCTGGCCGACCAGCGCATGATTATGATGGAAGATGGCCACTGCCTGCGGGAGCAAACGCTGGCGGTTTGCCGGCAGGGCCGGGAATGGCACGGCACAGAGGGCGAGAGCGACTCCACTTTCTCCGCCACATCCCTCCACACCATGGCGGAAATGGTCGGGCTGGGGCTGGGCATTGGCGTCGTGCCGCTTCTGGCGCTGGAAGGCGGCATTCTGCGCGGGCATCCGGTTATCAGCCGTCCCCTTTCCGGCGGCCCTGTGTGGCGCACCATCGGGCTGGGCTGGCGCCCCCGCTCCCCCCGCTCGGAAGATTTCAGAACACTGGCCACCGCCTTTTCCAGCCTCGCCCCCCACCCGGCACAAACCCAAAATCAGAACTTTGTTTGAAGAGGCACACAAATGCGCGGTAAAAATACACGCGAATAAACAATTTATGGCCCTTTTCCGTGGAAAACATTGACTCGTACTGGCGGGGCCGGTATGTGCCGACACACCTTATTTCAATTCTTGAGCATCGGCGGAGAAAAGCGGGCCATGAAAATCAGAAACAGCCTGAAATCGGCCAAGGTGCGCGATAAAGATTGCCGTGTCGTACGGCGTCGCGGCCGGGTTTATGTCATCAACAAGAAGAACCCCCGCATGAAAGCTCGTCAGGGCTGATTTATGCAGGGTCCGGCCTTTCCCGGCTGGCTTCTGGCGCATGACATGCGTGCAACCCGCTTTTCCGGTTTCCGGAGAAGCGGGTTTTTGCGTTCTGGCGCTCTGATTGCTCCGTGCCTTCTGGCCAGCCTGAGTGTTGCCGGACTCGCTGCTGCGCAAACAGCGCAGCCCCCTGCCGGGCAAACTCAGTCCCCGACCTCCGGCCATACAGCGCACACAACCCCAACTCCGACGCACAGCGGCACGGCGCCCCATACGGCATCACCCTCCGCTTCTGGCAAGGCTTCTCCCGCTCCCGGCTCGTCCGCCACACAGCCCGCCGGCCCTGCGGAGTCTCCTGTATCCGGTGCGTCGCCTTCAGGCACCTCCGCAGGAAAAGCACCTGCGGTCGCCCCGCATAAAAAGCTGACGCGCCCGCAGCAGATTGCCGCCCTTGCGGACCAGCTTGCACAGGCCAAAACGCCTGAAGATGCACAGATGCTGGAAGCACGTCTGGAGGCTTTACGTGCCGCAGGTCTTTCCCCCACCACGCAGCTTCTGCTGCGCCGGGCGCAAAAGGATAGTCAGGCAGACAAGCCGGATGATGCCGTGGAAGACCTGAGTGACGCTCTGGCTCTTCAGCCAGACAGCGCCATCCTGTGGCGCAGCCGCGCCCAGATGCGCCTTGCCGCAGGGGATTTTAAAGCTGCCATTACCGATCTGGGAGAGGCCCTGCAACGGGAGGGCCGGGACGCCAAAAGCTGGGGTTTGCTGTCTACGGTGGAAGATCAGCGTAAAGACGGCCCCGCTGCCCTCAAAGCCTGGCAGAAAGTGCTGGAGCTAAACCCCATGGCAGACAAAAATCACAAGCATCTGGATGCCCTGCACATCAAAGCATTCGGGCAGCCGACTTAAACCGGGCCTCTCAGGCCTGCCGGTTTTCAATCAGGCTTTTGCGAATAGCGCGGCCGCGCTGGATACGGTCCACAATATAGTCCTCATCGCCCCAGCGGATGGCACGGGCCATGGCCTGCGCGTCTTCCATAAAGCGGGCCAGCATTTCCAGCAGGGCCTCGCGGTTGGACAGGAACACATCCCGCCACATCACGGGGTCTGACGCTGCAATACGGGTAAAATCCCGGAACCCGGACGCCGCGAAATCCAGTACTTCAGACCGGGTTTCATCCGCCAGATCATCCGCTGTACCACAAATAGTAAAGGCCAGAAGATGCGGCAGATGGCTCACAATGGCGCACACGCGGTCATGGTGTGCAGGCGTCATCTCCCGCAGGCGCGCGCCACAACGCTCCCACAATGTGCGGACGGCGTTCAGGGCTTCTGGCGGCGTCCCATCAAGCGGGGTCAACAGGCACCAGCGGTCTTCAAACAAGGTCGCAAACCCGGCATCCGGGCCGGAATACTCCGTGCCCGCCATAGGGTGCGCGGGCACATACGCCACGTCCGGTCGTAAAAACGGGCTGATGGCTTCAATAACAGACACCTTGGTCGAACCAACTTCCGTCAGAATGGAGCCGGGCCGCATAACGGGCAGCACCTTCTCCGCCACAGGCCCCATGGCGCCCACCGGCACGCATAGCATGACGCAATCGGCCAACGCAGCGGCTTCGGCAGCGTCAGCCATCACCCGGTCCGCAATCCCCAGCTCTTCCACACGCGCCCGCGCTTCCGGCGAGACATCAACAGCAATCAACTGGCGAGCTAACGTGCCCTTCTGTTGCGCACGACGCAGGACGGAGGAGCCGATCAGGCCGGGGCCAATAACGACAAGTGTGTCAAATACGGGCGTTGCTGCCTCATGAGCCGATGCCGTCACGGCATCCGGACCAGAGGCGTCAGAAACAGTTGAAGACACTCTCAGGAATCCTTCACCACAGTCGGAGCGGGGCCGTAGCTGACATCAGCCGTTTTCTTGATCACAGGCTGACGCAGCCCGCGCATTTCCATGACCTGCCACAACAGCAGGACCGGAATGCCAATGGCCAGTTCACGCCCGCGGCGCAGCAGGGAAAGGCCCAGTGACACAGAAGAATCAATCCCGAACGCATGACCCAGCGCCATATACGCCCCTTCCTGCACACCCAGACTGCCGGGCACTAGAAAGCCGAGTGACATGACAGCACAGGTCACACCTTCAATGGCCACGGCGTTCGGCAGGTTCAGGGGCGCACCCAGCATATTGGCGGTCATCCACAACATGCCCGCGCTCCCCAGCCAGCCGAGCAGATGGTACGCAGCGGAGAGGCAGATCCGGCCGGGGCGGCTCCAGATCGCTTCCATCCGCTCCTGCAACGTGTCCGCACCGCTCAGCATGCTGTCATGCCACTGGGACGCCAGACTGCGGGTGAACATGCCACCAAATTTACGGAAAATGCTGCCGCCGTGCCGCTGCGTCCAGATAAAGCCGGCGGTGCCGAGCATCAGGAAAACCGCACCAATAATAACGGGCACCACAAACGGGCTGGAACGCTGGTGAGCAACCAGAAAGGCCACACCCAGCAGCACAAACGCCACCTGGCCCATTACTTCCGTAGTGATATCCACCAGATTGGCGCTGGCGGCTTCAGGCCAGTCAATCTGGCGCGCCCCCCGCCCATGCAGCCCGTGGCCCGAGCAGGTGGCGCGAATACCAATCACAATACCGCCGAGCTGCGAGAACGGCAGGCAGGTTGCCGCAGCATCCCGCACCATGCGCGCGCCCAGCAGGCGCAGATACCCGATTTCCGGCAAGGCCGCGTGCCAGGCCAGCCCCAGCACGCCATTTACGACAAGCTGGCAGCATACCATGAGAAGGAAGCCGCCCAGACCAATACGCATGACAGCGTGCACCACGGAGCCAACGCCACTCCACGCAACCGCCGCCGTAATGGCAACCAGACCCAGTAAAGTCAGAAAAATCGTAAGCTTCTTCAAGGCCTAAGCTCTACCTGCCCGAGACGCCCCCCTGGGCCTCCCTGCTCCCTGGCGTAGAACACCTGACCAGAGGGGCTGAATTCATGAGTGATCCGACCACTTACACCAGCCCGGGGTCTGGCGCCACCTTGGGGGGCAGGATAAAGAAACAAACCAGCCGTTCGGGTTTCACACCCTTCCATTTCTCATACCCCTTATGGGAGCGCACTTTATATGACCGCCCATACGCTCGTCACCGGCGCGACAGGTTTTGTCGGGTCTGCCGTTGCCCGCACGCTGCTTGAACGCGGACACACGCTGAGACTCATGGTGCGCGAGGGCAGTGACCGGCGCAATATTGCGGATATTCCTGCAGAACTGGTGGAAGGGGACCTCTCCCGCCCGGATACCTTCGCCCGCGCTGTGGAAGGTTGCCGCTACGTCTTTCATGTTGCTGCGGACTATCGGCTGTGGGTGCCAGACCCCGCCCCCATGATGACCGCAAACGTGGAAGGCACCCGCCTGCTGATGCTGGCCGCCCAGAAGGCCGGCGTGGAACGTATTGTTTATTGCTCTTCCGTCGCAGCACTCGGCCTGATTGGGGATGGCACGGAGTCTGATGAAGCGACTCCGGTGCACGAACACGGCGTAATCGGCATCTACAAACGCTCCAAATACCGGGCCGAGCAGGAAGTGCTTGATCTGGTCAAGACGCAGGGCCTCCCCGCCGTGATCGTCAACCCGTCCACCCCGGTCGGCCCGCGGGACATTAAACCCACCCCCACCGGGCAGATGATTCTGGACTGCGCCGCTGGCCGCATGCCCGCCTATGTGGATACGGGCGTGAACATTGTGCATGTGGATGATGTGGCGGAAGGTCACGCGCTGGCACTGGAACGCGGCACCATTGGCGAGAAATACATCCTGGGCGGTGAGAACTATCTGCTGCGCGACCTGTTCGCCATGGTGTCGGAAATTGCCCATGTGCCCCCGCCGCGCATCAGCCTGCCGCAGGAGATTATCTGGCCGGTGGCCGTCGCCTCGGAGTGGCTCTCCCGCTCCTTTGGCTTCTCCCCCCGTGTCACGCGGGAGATGCTGGCCATGTCCCGCAAGAAGATGTTCTTCTCATCGGACAAAGCCATTCGGGAACTGGGCTACAGCCCCCGCCCCGCCCGGCAGGCCGTTGAGGACGCCATTACATGGTTCCGTAACAACGGCATGCTGAAGTAAGGGGCGGGATGATGCTGTTTGGTCTGGCTGTTCTCTCAGCACTCATCTGGTTCGGTCTTATTTTTTTCCACGGGTGGTTCTGGCAAGCCGGACCCATCCTCCGCCCGGCCTGCGCCAGCAAGGCTCCGGCGGACATCATGCCAAACGTCACGGTCGTCATCCCCGCGCGGGATGAGGCCGAGTCCATCGAAGTCGCTCTCTCCTCCCTGCTGACGCAGGATTATGCCGGTCGCCTCTCCCTTATTCTGGTGAATGACCGGAGTGAGGATGGCACCGGCGCTCTGGCCCGCGCCCTGCCAGACCCCAAAGGCCGCCTGACTGTGCTGGACGGCGCAGACCCGGAACCGGGCTGGAGCGGCAAACTCTGGGCCGTGGCACAAGGCGTGGCCGAAGCCCGCCGCCAGCAGGACGCCAACAGCGGCTATATCCTGTTCACCGATGCGGACATTGTGCACGCCCCCCAACACATTTCCACGCTGGTCGCCAAAGCGCAGACAGACACCCTGCACATGGTGTCCGAAATGGTGGAACTGCAGTGTGAAAGTCTGGCGGAACGCGCTCTGGTGCCGGCCTTTGTGTTCTTCTTTGCGCTGCTCTACCCCTTCGCACAGGTCAACAATCCCAAAAGCCGCACCGCCGGAGCCGCTGGCGGCACAATCCTGATCCGACGGGATATGCTGGCCGAAATCGGCTGGATTGAAGCCCTGAAGGGCGCGCTGATTGATGACTGCACGCTGGCCACCTGCGTCAAGCAGGCTGGGGGGCGTCTCTATCTGGGCCATTCCTGTCTGGCCCGCTCTATCCGCCCCTACCCCTATGCCATTGATATCTGGCGGATGATTGCCCGCACAGCGTTTGTGCAACTGCGCTATTCCCCGCTCTTTCTGGTGCTGACAGTGCTGGCCATGGGTGTGGTCTGGATCGCACCGGGGCTGATCGCTCTGTTCGGCCACGGCCTGACGCAGTGGATCGGACTGGTAACCTGGCTGGTCTCCATCGGCTCCTTTGTGCCCACGCTGCGCCGGTTCCGCATCTCGCCACTCTGGGCGTTAACGCTGCCATTTGTGGCCATTTTCTACACGGCGGCGACCATCGGTTCTGCCGTCAACCACTATCGCGGGCGCGGCGTTGTCTGGAAAAACCGGGCCTATACGGACGCCATTCCCAATGATGGCCGCACCGCACCGGCTGCCCCTTCTCCCGCGCCGGAACAGGCCAAAACAGCGCAGATGCCCGGAGGGCGCGCGTGAAAACCCGGCCTTGCGCCTATCCGGTGTGCTGGCCCCTGTCTGCCCATGAGGGGAGTAGGCACACCGGGAGAGAGCGTGTAAAGCTCCGGCTATGCTTCCTTCTTTCTCATCGCAGAGCCTGACATGACTGATACCGCCTCCGTCTGGGGGAGAGACGATGTCTCTTCCGGCAAAGGTGCGTCTGACGAGAATTTTCCCGTCGGCTCCCTTCTGCTTAGCAAGGCCCTGCGCCCGCATGTGCATGCGTATTATGATTACGCGCGCATGATTGACGATATCGCAGACTGCGAGACGCTGAGCGCGGATGAGAAGATTGCCCGTCTGGACGCGATGGAAGGCGTGCTTCTGGGCAAGCGCGACCCCATTCCCCGCGCGGACGCCATGAGTGCCGCCAAACTGCGCGCCTCGTTCCTGAAAACAGGTGTGCCGTTTGAAACCGCAACAGACCTGCTGATCGCCTTCCGGGACGATTCCCGTGGCACGCCCTGCACCTCGTGGGATGATCTGCTGCACTATTGCCGCTATTCCGCGAACCCGGTCGGGCGGTTTCTGCTGCATCTGCACGGGGAAGTGCCGCACACCTTTGCGGCCTCGGACGCCCTCTGCACGTCGCTGCAGATTCTGAACCATTTGCAAGACTGTCAGGGTGACCTCCAGCGCCTGCACCGATGCTATATGCCGGCAGACCTGATGGCACAGGCTGGTGCCACGCAGGATGACCTGCTGGCTGGCCGCGCCACGCCCAACCTCCGCCGGGTGTTCAACACTCTGCTGGACGGTGTGGATGCTCTGAACCGGGAGGCCTCCGCCCTGCCCGGCCTGGTGCGGGACCGGCGCTTCCGGATGGAATGCGCCGCCATTGTCAGTCTGGCCCACCGGCTGACGCAGCGCCTGCGGCGGGAAGACCCACTGGCCGGACGCGTTGCCCTGAAACGCACAGATATCATGTATGCAGCCGGTGCGGCCCTGCGGGCATGGTCCTGAGCTTTCAGAATGTCCGCAGGTCTGTAAAAAGAGCCGGATATGACGATTTAATGAACAAACAGGTGAAAAGCGCGTGACAGCTCAAAACATCCAGACGCATGACGAGCCGACCCCCCTCGGGTGTGACCCCGCGGATCTGGCATGGGTGGAAAGCACGGTAAAACAGGCCGCTACGTCCTTTGCCGCTGGCATGCGCATCCTCCCCCCCATGCGCCGCTACGGCATGTACGCCATTTATGCCTTCTGCCGCGTGGTGGATGATATTGCCGACGGGTATGAACCCATGGAGCAGCGCAAAGCCGCTCTGGATGCCTGGCATCAGCGCATTGTGGCCCTGTATGACCACGGAACCACGCAGGACCCGCTGGACCGTGTGCTGCTGGCCTGCATCCATTTCTTCGCGCTGCGGCAGGATGATTTCCACGCCATTATCGACGGCATGATGATGGATGCGGAAAACACCATTGTCGCCCCCGATGAAAAAACGCTGGACCTGTACTGTGACCGCGTCGCCTCCGCCGTAGGCCGCCTGTCCGTGCGGATTTTTGGGGACAGCACAGAAGACGCCGACAAAGTCGCCTACCATCTGGGCCGCGCCCTGCAGCTGACCAACATCCTGCGCGACATTGCAGAAGATGCCGCCCGTGGCCGGCTCTACCTGCCGGGTGACCTGCTGGACCGCTTCCATGTCCCGCATGACCCCATCAAGGCGCTTTCCGCCCCCGGTCTGCAGGGTGTGGCCAACATCCTCTCCGTACGGGCACTGGACCATTTCCGGAAAGCCTTCCTCACCATGCAGTCCTGCCGCCCCAAAGCCATGCTCCCTGCACGGATCATGGGAGCGAGCTACGAGGCCGTTCTGGTCGCCCTGCGCAAGCGCGGCTGGTCTGCCGATGCCCTGCATGAGCGCCCGGAAACCTCAGCTCTGAACAAGGTGTTCTGGCTGACCCGCTCCTACCGCCCCTGATCCAGAAAGAGAGCAACAGCATGGCATCCTGTGTGCACATTATTGGCGGCGGCGTGGCTGGTCTGGCTGCCGCAGTGGAAGTGGCTGGCTCAGGCCGCCGCGTTATTGTGCATGAAGCAGGCCGTGCCTGTGGGGGCCGTGCCCGGTCCTATGAAGACAAACAGCTGGGCTGCCGGATTGATAACGGCAACCACCTGCTGCTGTCCGCCAACAAGACGGTCTTCCGCTATCTGGCCATGACGGGCGGCACCGATACGCTAACCGGCCCCGGCATCCCCATCTTCCCGTTTGTTGATCTGGCGGAAGGTGCACGCTGGACGCTGGACCTCTCCCGCGGGCGGATGCCCTGGTGGGTGTTCCAGCCGCATCGGCGTGTGCCGGACATGCGGGTGGTGGAACTGCGCAGCCTGCAAAAGCTGATGCAGGCGGGAGAAAATGAGCACGTTTCCGACTGCCTGCTGCCCGGTGCCCTCAGCCGCCGCCTGCTGGAACCCTTCGCTATTTCTGCTCTCAACACCTCCTGTGAGACAGGAAGTGCTGCCCTGCTTGGCGCGGTGGTGAAGGAATCGCTCTCCCTTGGTGGGAAGGCCTGCGTGCCGTGGTTCCCCAAAGACGGGCTTTCTGAAACGCTGGTGGACCCCGCGCTGGCGCATCTGGCCATCCTGCAGGCAGAAGTCCGCACCCAGAGCCGCATCAGCGCGCTGGATGTCAGCCGGGGCCGCGTGACCGCCCTGCATGGCCCGGACGGCGCTATCCCGCTGACGGAAGAAGACACCGTTGTTCTGGCGGTCCCTGCCCCGGTGGCGGAAACCCTGCTCACGCCGCATGTGCCCGGCTTTCAGACCCCCAACGCGTTTGAAAGCATTCTGAACCTGCACTTCCGTCTGGACGCCGCTCCGCAGGCGCTGGGCTCCTTCGCCCGTGCGCGGTTTATGGGGCTGGTCGGCAGTATTGCAGAATGGGTGTTCCTGCGCGGCGATATCCTCTCCGTCACCGTTAGCGCCGCCAACCGTTTTGCGGAGCAGGACCCGGATGATCTGGCCCGCGCCATCTGGCATGACGTGCGCCGCGCGTGTGACCCGGTTCTCAAAGAGCCGCTGCCCGCCACGCCGCCGCATCAGCGCGTGGTGTGGGAGAAACGCGCGACCTTTGCCGCAACACCGGAGCAGAACCGCCTGCGCCCCGGTGCGGCAACGCAACTGGTCAACCTCGCTCTGGCCGGGGACTGGACGGCAACCGGACTCCCCGCCACACTTGAAGGCGCAATGAGATCAGGCGTGAAAGCCGTACACACGCTCGGCCTGCGTCGCCCTTCATAAAAACAAGACGCCAGAAACAAGGAACACCCCATGGCCGCTGATGGCAGCGCACATCCTAAGACCCCGCTTTCCGGTGAGGATCTGGATCGTGTGGTTCAAAATGCTCATGCCGCTCTGGGGCAACGCCAGCAGGCGGACGGACACTGGGTGTATGAGCTGGAAGCCGACGCCAGCATTCCGGCGGAATACATCCTGCTGGAACATTATCTGAACCGGATTGATGAGGCGCTTGAGCAGAAGATTGCGGTCTATCTGCGCCGGACGCAAAGCGCTGAGCATGGCGGCTGGGCGCTGTATCATAACGGCGGGTTTAACCTGTCCTCCTCCGTCAAAGCCTATTTTGCTCTGAAAGCCACCGGGGAGGATATCAACGCCCCCCACATGCGCCGTGCGCGGGAAGCTATTCTGGATCACGGCGGGGCCGAGCGCACCAATGTGTTCACCCGTATCCAGCTGGCCCTGTTTGGGGATGTACCTTGGCGCGCCACGCCGGTCATGCCGGTGGAGCTGATGCTCCTGCCGCGCAAGGCCTTCTTCTCCATCTGGAACATGTCCTACTGGTCCCGCGCGGTGATCGCCCCCATGCTGGTGCTGGCGGCCCTGCGGCCCATTGCCATCAATCCGCGCCAGATCCATGTGCGTGAACTGTTCGTCACCCCGCCAGAGCGCGTGACGGACTGGATTCGTGGCCCGTACCGCTCCGTGTGGGGCCGCGTGTTCAAAGGGCTGGATAGCGTTCTGCGCCCTACCCTTGGCCTCATTCCCTCCAAAACGCATGAGAAAGCCATCAAGGCGGCCATTGATTTCATTGAACCGCGCCTGAACGGCAAGGATGGTCTGGGTGCCATTTATCCGGCCATGGCCAATGTGGTCATGATGTACCGCGCCCTTGGCGTGCCGGACAGTGACCCACGCGCTGTCACCGCATGGGAAGCCGTGCAGGGCCTGCTGGTCCATAAGGATGATGAAGTCTATTGCCAGCCCTGCGTCTCACCCATCTGGGACACCGGGCTATCCGGCCATGCCATGCTTGAGGCCGCCTCCGGCCCCAAAGGAATTGCCCCGGAAAAAACGCTGACGGAGCTGCGCAAGGCCAGCAAATGGCTGCGGGACAAGCAGATTCTGGACGTTAAAGGCGACTGGGCTGTTAACAACCCGAACGTTGCCCCCGGTGGCTGGGCCTTCCAGTATGGGAACGACTATTATCCGGACGTGGATGATACCGCAGTGGTCGGTATGCTGCTCCACCGTGAGGGTGACCCGGCCAACGCCGAGTCCATCGAACGCGCCCGCCAATGGATCATTGGCATGCAAAGCCGCGATGGCGGTTGGGGTGCCTTTGATATTGATAACAGCAAAGAACTGCTGAACCACATTCCCTTCTCGGACCACGGCGCTCTGCTGGACCCGCCGACTGCGGATGTAACGGCCCGCTGCATCTCCTTCCTTGCCCAGCTGGGCCATGGGGAAGATCGCCCGGTCATGGAACGCGCCCTGACCTACCTGCGCAAAGAGCAGGAAGAAGACGGATCATGGTTTGGCCGCTGGGGCACAAACTACATTTACGGTACATGGTCCGCTCTGTGCGCATTCAACGCCGCTGGTGTCTCGCATGATGACCCGGCTGTGGTGAAAGCTGTGGAATGGCTGCGCTCCGTCCAGCGCCCTGACGGCGGCTGGGGCGAGGGCTGCGAATCTTATGAAGGCGGCAGCCATGGCACCTACGGGGAAAGCCTGCCCTCTCAAACCGCATGGGCTGTTCTGGGCCTGATGGCCGCTGGCCGACGGGATGACCCGGCTGTTACACGCGGTATCAGCTGGCTGGCGGCTCAGCAGGATGAAAACGGGGAATGGCACGAGGACCCGTATAACGCTGTCGGTTTCCCCAAAGTGTTTTACCTCCGCTACCACGGTTACAAGCAGTTCTTCCCGCTGATGGCGGTGGCGCGCTACCGCAATCTGGAAAGCAGCAACACGCGCCGCGTCGCTTTTGGGTTCTGAAACATGACGAACACCACACAGCCTTCCCCCAGCCGCCCAGGCATTCTTGTTGGCCTGAAAGCCGAAGCGAAGCTGATCCGGCACGTCTTCCCGCATGCCGCCATTGCCGCCAGCGGGGCCACCCGCACCGGTGCACAGCGTGAAGCCGCCCGACTGGCCGCCTGTGGGGCAGACTGCCTCCTCTCCTTCGGTCTGGCCGCCGGGCTGGACCCGGCATTGCCCCCCGGCACGCTCATCCTGCCAGAACGCGTCATGGCATGGGGCGCATCCTATGCGTGTGACCCGACGCTGCGCCACATTCTGGGGGCAGGCCAGCCGGGTGTGCTGGGCAACGCCCTGCTGCATAGCGATACCGTTGTGCTGGATGCTGTCGAAAAAGCGCATCTGTTTGCAACAAGCCAGTGTGCATCACTAGATATGGAAAGCGGCTTTCTGGCCCGCGCTGCGGAAGAGGCCGGTTTACCGTTTGCCGTCCTGCGCGTGGTGTGTGACCCGGCGAGCCGCTCCCTGCCTCCGGTTGCAGGCACCGTCCTCTCCCCGGATGGCGGCCTGAATATCAAGGCGCTACTCGGCTCTCTCCTGCGTCACCCCGGCCAGATTTCCGGTCTGATCGGCCTTGGCAAAGACGCCGGCCGCGCCCGCACCGCCATGCTGACCTTTCTGGAACAGCAGCGCACCCGCCCGGCTTTTGCCCGGTTTGCGGGGTGACCATATGTATCATGCATTCACACCACTTGTTGTCTCCTACTTTTGAAAGGTAATTTTCTAGAGAGACTTACCACCTAAAAAATACTCAAAATTCTGATTATACAATCTATAAAGATTGGAAAAATTGTGTCAGTTCCAGATATTTATTCCAGAAGAAACAAAGTCAATGATCCAAAAGATCTATATTGTTACGATAAGATTCCAGAAAAATTAAAAATACAAGTAATGTATATTTCAGAAGATATGTTTGGAAATGGCATAAGCCTTCAACTTGATAATTTTTCAGGTAAATCATCTAAAGCTGCTTGGAAAGATTTCGAAAACTTTATTCTAAGAGAATGGGCAATACCAACGAGTAAAAAACTCAATCCAAAAGAACATATTGAAAAAATTATTTCTTCCCCCGATTTTACTGTTTCTAATTTTTTAGATTATTGTGAGATGATTTTTATAAAAGCAAATGGAAAAAGAAAAGAAATATACCAAAAGAAAACAAAAGAAGAATCAATTAGCGAACTCAATCAAAGATTTATAGAATGTGGATTTGGATACCAATATGAAAGCAATAAAATTATTAGAATAGATAACCATTTAATACATAGGGAAGTGATCATCCCTACCTTGTCTTTTTTATCTAATCCTCTATTTCATAAATCGGATGCCGACTATCGACTTGCTCATGAGCATTACAAAAATCATAATGTAAAAGATTGTATAATAGCGTGTGGCCGCTCGTTTGAATCTATGATGAAAGCCATCTGTGATGATAAGGGATGGTCTTATCCAGCGGGTGTCCGAGCGTCTGATTTAGTAACAACTCTAAGAAATGAGGGCTTGTTTCAGGACGGTGCAGACAAAGGATTTAACGCTTTTGTAGCAATGTTGAAAACAGGTGTACCAGACCTGAGAAATGCAATTGGCGGCCATGGTGAAGCGCCAAATACTCCTGAACCTATTTTATACATGGCTTCTTACGCTCTACATTTAACTGCCACTAATCTTTTGTTTCTTGCCAACTCATGGAAAATATCAGTATAGATATATAATATATAAAAAATATTTATAGTTAAATTTTGTTTTTTTATTTTATTTCAAAATGTTATTTTTAAGTTTAATTTTTTAGAACTTATTTCATTATACCTTTGCCACGATGTATTCCCAAGCAGTGTTATGATCAGACTTACCCTCAGTCATACTCGAACTGTCCCCCTTTCCGGACGTTTGTGGTCTATGCTTTTGCACGCCGATACGCTCCTCAGCCACGCATCGTAGCCAGAGACCGTGCCCCATATGCTGCCCTTTACCCGGAAGGACCACCATGACCAGCACCGCCCCAAACCCCGGCCCGCTTTCAGCCGAAGAGCTGGATCTGTTCAACAAATGGTGGCACGCCGCCAATTACCTTTCCATTGGTCAGATCTATCTGCTGCGTAACGCCCTGCTGCGGGAACCGCTCAAGCTGGAGCACATCAAAAAGCGTCTTCTGGGCCACTGGGGCACCACGCCGGGGCTGAATTTCATCTGGCTGCACCTCAACCGTATTATTCGGGCACAGGGGCAGGATATCCTGTTTGTTGCCGGTCCCGGCCACGGGGCACCGGGACTGATTGCCTCCACATGGATGGAAGGCACCTACACGGAATACTTCCCGGACGTGACGCAGGATGAGGAGGGCATGACGCGCCTCTTCCGTCAGTTCTCCTTCCCCGGTGGCATCCCCAGCCATGCCGCCGCCACCACGCCCGGCTCCATTCATGAAGGCGGTGAACTGGGCTATTCCCTCTCCCACGCCTATGGCGCGGTGTTTGACCACCCGGACCTTGTGGTCGCCTGCGTAGTGGGGGATGGCGAGGCGGAAACCGGGCCACTCGCCACCTCATGGCATTCCAACAAGTTTCTCGATCCCAAAACAGACGGGGCCGTGCTCCCCATCCTGCATCTGAATGGCTACAAGATCGCCAACCCCACCGTTCTGGCGCGCATCCCCAAGCATGAGCTGCGTGATTTCCTGAAAGGCTGCGGCTACGAGCCCATTTTTGTGGAAGGGCATGACCCGGCCCCCATGCATCAGGCTATGGCAAAAGCCATGGACGAGGCCTTTGCCCGCATTACCGCCATTCAGACTGCCGCTCGTAACGGCAAGGACGACACCCAGCGCCCCACATGGCCGATGATTGTCCTCCGCAGCCCCAAGGGTTGGACCTGCCCCAAAACTGTGGATGGCCTGCGCACGGAAGGGTTCTGGCGGGCGCATCAGGTGCCGGTCGATCATATGGAAAAACCCGGCCACCTCGCCATTCTTGAAGAGTGGATGAAGTCCTATAAGCCGGAAGAGCTGTTTGATGAAAATGGCAGTCTGAAAGAAGAGATTGCCGCTCTCACCCCTCCCGCTGAAAAGCGGATGAGTGCTAGTCCTTACGCCAATGGTGGCGCGCTGCTCCGCCCCCTTCGCCTGCCGGATTTCCGCGCCCATGCCGTCGCTATAACCGCACCCGGTAAGACCGAGGCGGAATCAACCCGCGTGCTGGGTGACTGGCTAAAAGACGTCATGGCGGCCAATCTGGACAAACGGAACTTCCGTGTGCTGGCCCCGGATGAAAACAATTCCAACCGCCTGAACGCCGTTCTGGATGTCACCAACCGCGCATGGAATGCGGAAACCGAGCCGTATGACGATCATCTGGCTAAAGACGGCCATGTGATGGAAATTCTCAGCGAACACACCTGTCAGGGCTGGCTGGAAGGCTATCTGCTCACAGGCCGCCACGGCTTTCTGTCCTGCTATGAGGCCTTCATCCACATTATTGATTCCATGGTGAACCAGCACGCCAAATGGCTGAAAACCTCGCGGGAAACCGACTGGCGGCGGCCCATCGCCTCACTGAACTATCTGCTCACATCCCATGTCTGGCGGCAGGACCATAATGGGTTCAGCCATCAGGACCCCGGTTTTCTGAACCATATGGTGAACAAGAAAGCCGAGACCGTACGCATCTATCTGCCGCCGGATGCCAACACGCTGCTGTGCGTGGCCGACCACTGCCTGCGCAGCCGGGACCGCATCAACGTGATTGTTGCGGGCAAGCAGCCGGAATTGCAGTGGCTTAGCATGGATGATGCCCTCACCCACTGCCAGCAGGGCATAGGCATGTGGGAATGGGCCAGTAATGACAAAGGGAGCGAGCCAGACGTCGTTATCGCCAGCGCGGGGGATGTGCCGACACTGGAGGCCCTCGCCGCTGTCAGCCTGCTTAATCAATACCTGCCGGATGTGAAAATTCGTTTTGTAAACGTGGTGGATCTGATGACGCTGCAAACACCGGAGCAGCATCCGCACGGCCTGCCGGATGAGACGTTTGATGCGCTCTTCACGCCAGACAAGCCGGTAATTTTTGCGTTCCATGGGTATCCGGCACTGGTGCATCAGCTCATCTACAAACGGAAAAACGCCGCCAATTTCCACGTGCATGGCTTCCGGGAGGAAGGAACAACCACAACCCCGTTTGACATGACCGTGCGTAACCATCTGGACCGTTTCCACCTTGTGGCCAACGTCATCCGGCGGGTGCCCCGGCTGGCCAGTAAAGCGGCCTATACGCATCAGGCCGTGCGCGACAAACTGGCGGAACACGAACGCTATGTGTGTGAGTATGGGGAGGACATGCCCGAAATCCGCAACTGGACCTGGCCTCAGTAAAGGTCCCTGCGCACTATTTTGCACGATTTGGCGCATCTGAGATGTTGTCATGCCGCAATAGATGTCTTAGCATTACGATATACAAACGATCTGATTCCGTCATGATCGGTTGTGAGGAAATGCCGGTCATTTCATGCGGCCTGACTATTCTTGACATCATCTCGGGATTACCTGATGCCACACGCTCATCCGCCCACCGCACCGACGCGCCGGCAGCTTCTGACCCGCATCGGCACTCTGGCTGGCAGCGCCGCGCTGTATCAGGCCATGACCACTCTGGGCCACGCCATGGGCACAGATTTCCGTGGACCACCCCAGCTTGCAGGTGCCAGGCCCGGCACCCGCGTGCTGGTGCTGGGTGCGGGTCTTTCCGGGATGCTTTCGGCCTATGAACTGCGGAAAGCGGGTTATAAGGTCCAGATTCTGGAATTCCAGAGCCGCAGCGGTGGCCGCAATATCAGCCTGCGCGGGGGTGACACTGTAAAGGAACTGGGCGGCGCCACTCAGAAAGTTGGTTTTGCAGCCGGCAACTATATCAACCCCGGCCCATGGCGCATCCCGTACCATCATCAGGGCCTGCTGCATTATTGCCGTGAGTTTGGCGTACAGCTCGAACCCTTTATCGAGCTGAACCACAATAGCTGGCTGCACTCCACCGGAGCCTTTGGCGGCAAGGCCGTGCGTTACCGGGAACTGGCCTCTGACTTCAACGGCTTTACGGCAGAACTGCTGGCCAAAGCCATTGACCAACACAAGCTGGATGAGCTCGTCCCGGAAGAGGAACGCGCCCATATCCATGAGGCCATGAAATCCTGGGGTGCCCTGAACAAGGACATGGCCTACGCCAAAGGCAACACCAGTTCCCTGCGCCGGGGTTTTGAAAAATCGCAGGGCGGCGGGGTTGATGGCGCACCCGTCCCCTCAGATCTGTTTGCCCGTAAGGATGTCATGCAGTCCGGCCTGTGGAACTGGATGGCGTTTCACGAACGGCTGGACATGCAGACCACCATGTTCCAGCCCGTCGGCGGGATGGACCAGATCGGCAAAGGCTTCACCCGGCAGGTGAAAGACCTCATCACGCTGAACTGCAAGGTCTCCTCCATCCATCAGGATGAGCGTGGCGTGACCGTCACCTACACAGACACCGCTCATGGTGATGCAGTACGGCAGGCGCAGGCGGATTATTGCGTCTGCACCATTCCGCTCTCTGTGCTGTCCCAGCTTGATGTGCAGGTTAATGCAGGGATGAAGGCCGCCATTGCCGCCGTGCCGTATGCATCCTCCGTCAAAATGGGGATGGAGTTTAAGCGCCGCTTCTGGGAGGAAGATGACCAGATTTACGGCGGCATCAGCTTTACCGACCAGCAGATCAGCCAGATTTCCTACCCCAGCAACGGCATTTTCTCAAAAGGTCCGGCAGTGCTCCTGGGGGGCTATATGTTCGGCCCCGCCGCCTATGACTTTGCAGGCATGACGCCGGAGGAACGTATTCAGCGCGCGCTGGATCAGGGGACAGCCATTCATCCGCAGTATCGCAAAGAGTTTTCAAACGGCGTCAGTCTTGCATGGAGCCGCGTGCCCTGGACTCTGGGCTGCTGCTCCATGTGGACGGAAGAAGCCCGGAAAACCCATTACAAAACGCTGTGCGCCGTGGATAACCGCCTCGTTCTGGCAGGGGAGCACGCCTCTTACGTCGGGTGCTGGCAGGAGGGAGCCATTCTCTCCGCACTGGATGCCGTGACCCGTCTGCACAAACGCGCGCTGGGAGCCGCCTGATGCGTAAATTTCTGCTTGTAACGTCTCTCTGTCTCACCGCAGGCCTTGCCTCGGCAGCCCTCGCCCCGGTTGCCGCCCATGCGGATAGTGCGAGTGCCGTGGCCGGTAAAATGCAGGTCCTGCCGGATGGGGAGGCCATTTATCATCACGTCTGCCAGAGCTGCCATATGCCAGACGGCAAAGGTGCTGTGGGAGCAGGGGCGCAGTTCCCGGCTCTGGCTGGCAACCCCAAACTGAAAAGTGCCGAGTATCCTGCTTATGTGGTGCTGAACGGCTTTGGCGGCATGCCCTGGTTTGCCGGGCTGCTGAATGACCAGCAGGTGGCCAATGTCGTCAATTACGTTCGCACACATTTCGGGAACCATTATACTGATGCGCTCAAACCAGAAGACGTGTCTGAAATGCGTCCCCATCTGTCAGTAGAGGAAGAATAACGTGCGCCTTTTTAAAAGCCTGATCCCCGCCGCAGCCCTGACGGCTCTGGCTGCCTTCCCTGCTCTGGCGCATGCTGAGGGCGGCGTGATCCGTCATGGTGAGGGTAAATTCCCCATCTCCACCGCTGTGGAAGTCCCCGCCGGGGCCACCACCATTTATCTGAGCGGCATGGGGGCTCCGGTGCAGGACAAAACCGCACCGCCCAAAAGCCTTGAGGCCTATGGCGATACCCGCGCCCAGACACTCGCCTCCCTCCAGCGTATTGAAGGCGAGCTGAAAAAGCTGAACCTGACCATGGGGGATGTGGTGCAGATGCACATCTATATGGTGGCGGACCCGCGCACCAAGCAGCTGGATTTTGATGGCATGATGAAGGCCTACACCCAGTATTTCGGCACGGAAAAACAACCCAACCTCCCGGTGCGCTCTGCCTTTGCCGTGGCCCAGCTCGCCAACCCCGGCTGGCTGATTGAAATTGAAGTGACGGCCGTTCGGGCACCTAAAAAATAAAGCCTGTTGCCTGGCAACGAATTCCCCAGTCCATCGCTTTTCAAACCAAAAGACAAGCGGGGGATCTGGGGAAACAGCATCCCGCCCCACACATTTGCAAGTCTCGTCATACACGGCCATCTAAAGGCTCAAGGTATCTTGTTATAACAAGACGCCCGCAACACGCTCTTTTACGAGGCCTGACGATATGACTGAGCATTTAACAAAACGCTGGCAGACCCTGCCTGCCACCCCGGCCCCTCTGGCCTCCTTTAAAGGGCAGCACGCCCCCATTAACGGATGCTCGCTCTATTATACGGAAGGCGGCACAGGGGGTGATGTCATCATCATGCTGCATGGGGGCATGGCGAACTCTGACTACTGGGGAATGCAGGCGGCTGATCTAGCCAAAACGCACCGTGTCATCCTCGTGGATAGTCGTGGGCATGGCCGCAGCACGTTAGGGGATAAGCCCCTCAGCTACGCCCAGATGGCGGACGATATCATTCGCCTGATGAACCATCTGGAAATCCCGCATGCCAGTCTCGTCGGGTGGAGTGATGGCGGTGTGCAGAGCATTATTCTGGCCTCTGAACACCCGGACCGCATCAAACGCATCTTTGCGTACGGGCCGCATATGTCCGCATCCGGTCTCAATCTGGCGTGTAGCGGAGATAAGGTGGTCAACGCTTTTGTAAAGCGCGCCACAGAAGACTACCGCAAACTTTCCCCGACCCCGGATAAATTTGATGTCTTTTCAAAAACCGTCTGGGGCCTGTGGAAATGGGAGCATGATGCCGAATTTACGGAAGACCGCCTGAACGCCATCCGCTGCCCCGCATGGATTGTGGATGGGGACCGGGACGAGATGATTCATCGCGCCCATCTGGAATATCTGGTGGCGCATATTCCGGGCAGTTCTTACATGATCCTGCCCGAGACCAGCCACTTTGCCTTCCTGCAGGCCCCGCTTCTGTTTAACGCAGCTCTGGCTGACTTCCTGTCCGTCAAAGCCTGACGATCACACTGACGGTGAGGGCGAGAAGGGTTCAGCTCTGATAACGGGCTGAACCTTTTCTTATTTCCCGTCTGTTCTCTCAAGTTCCCCGTCAGCGTCATCGGGCAGAAAGAAATCTTCCGGGTCTTCTGGAACGGGTAGAGACAGCAGAAAAAATCCCGCCGCTACCGTGATCGCACCCGTCGCCACCGGCAGCCAGCGGAGGGCTGTTACCATCGCGGAGTCCTGCGTGCTGCCATCGACGACAAGCGCCCAGCCACTCACGCACAAAAGCGCAAAACCACCCACAAAACAGGCCACAATCCAGAGCAGCCGACGCACATAAGGAGACGAAGACTTGCTCATGATGTGACCTTTCAGATCATTGCTTGAAGGCCCGCGCTAGCACGTTTTGTGTTTCGAGGGAAACTGGCAGGGTGGAATTGGTCAGCGCCACACCTTTCCAGCCCGCGCCCAAGGCCGTGTAAAGGTTCACGGCATCACGCAGGCGCTCCAGACGCGCCAGAGCTTCCATATTCTGCGCATTCAGGGTGGTGCGCTCGGTTGTCAGCACTTCCAGGAAGCCGACCAGACCGGCACCATAAAGCCGCCGCGCCCGCTCACTGGCGGTGGCACTATCTTCTGCCGCTTTATGCAGCTGCTCGGCATATTCAATGTCATCGTGCCAGGCCGCCATGGCATCTTCAACTTCCTTGAAGCCGTTCAGCACGGACTGCCGATAGGTCAGACGTGCTGCTTCCGCGGAGGCCTGAGCCGCCCGGACTTCGGACGTCATCTTGCCACCATGCATCAGCGGCAGGCTGGCCATCATCAGGAACTGCCAGCTCATGGCATTCACCTGAAACAGCTGGTACATGGCCGACGCGTTGGGGTTGAAGGTCAACGGAATAACAAAGTGCGGATACAGGTTGGCCAC
Source organism: Acetobacter malorum (assembly GCF_001580615.1). GTDB lineage: Bacteria > Pseudomonadota > Alphaproteobacteria > Acetobacterales > Acetobacteraceae > Acetobacter > Acetobacter malorum. The sequence continues at coordinate 11,894 of NZ_LHZC01000032.1, read as the reverse complement.
AGCAACGCCAATCTGCGCCGTCGCCAGTGCATACTGCCGTTCCGCCATACGGATATCCGGGCGGTTGGCAATCACGACAGACGGCATGGTCGCGGGGAATTCCGGCACGGTCGGCAGGGGCCGCGGCACCTTCAGTTCATCTTCCAGAGAGCCCGGCATCTGCCCCAGTAGCACGGCAATAGCGTGCGTTATCTGAGAAACACGGGTTTTCAGCGGCTCACGCGCTGCAATCTGCGTATCCAGCTCAGCCTGAGCCTGCGCAATCTGCAGGGTGTTCCCAACGCCTTCCAGATACAGCTTGTTGGTCAGATCCACCGCGTGTTTTGCAACGCCGATATTGTCCGTGGCGATTTTGATCTGCAACTGCGTAACCCGCAGCAGCATATAGTCAGATGCCAGCTCGGACAGCATGGTCATCAGCAGAGCGCGACGGCCTTCAATGGAGGCCTCCACAGCGCGCTCATGCGCTTCCACATCACGGCGGATACGCCCGAACACGTCCACTTCCCACGTCGCCATTGCGCCATAGGTCAGCATGGAGGCTTCCGGGCGGTTCTGCGGGTTGCCGGGGCGGATCGGCCAGTTATCAATATTCAGGGAATACCGCACATCCCCGCCACCGATATTGGCGTCCATCTGCGGATACCACTGCGAGGCAGACCGGTCACGGATGGCGCGTTCGGCCAGAATCCGCTGCCCGGCAATCTGGAGATCATAGTTCCCCTTGATCGCCTGCTCGACCAGACCGGTCAGCACCGGGTCCTTAAACGCCGCCCACCACTCGGTCATTTCCTTGTTGGTGCGGTCAATTTCTTCCTGGGTTGCAGGGTGCTCTTCCGCTGCTTCCTTGAACTGGGCCGGCACCTTCATGCGCTCTGCCTGATAGTTCGGCCCGACAGTACAGGCCGAAAGCATCAGAGAGGACGCCATGAAAAGGCCGAGGCGACGATGAACCTTCATCTTATGTTCCATGCCGCTCTCAGAGGTGATCTTGCAGCCAGGTGGTCATCTTGCCCCGTCGGCCACGCGGCTCCGGCCCAACGCTGACAGTCGCTGTCATGCCGGCGGCCAGTGTCACGCTGTCCGGCACGTGGTCAAGATGGATACGCACCGGGATACGCTGGGCCAGACGCACCCAGGTAAAGATGGGGTTTACATCCTGCAGGCCCAGCTTGTCCGGGGTGCCATTGGTATCGTTAATACCACGGGCAATGCTCACCACATGGCCGGTCAGGATAGGCTTGTAGCCCATCAGCTTGACGCGGGCTTCATCACCCACATGCACGCCCCACATCTTGGTTTCTTCAAAGTAGCCGTAAACCCAGTAGGAGTCGGCATCAATCACGGCCAGACGCGCCTGCCCGGAGGATGCGTAATCACCTACCCGCAGGTTGAGGTTGGTCACGTACCCATTAACCGGGGAATACAACACGGAACGCTGAAGGTTCAGTTTAGCTACGTCCAGTGCGGCGCGAGCTGCATCCACCGCGGCAATCTGCGTCGCCACATTGGAGTTGAAGACTTCCTGTTCTTCCGCCGAGACAATGCCACCCAGCCCCATACGGCGGCGGGCATCATTGCGCTTGAGCTTCAAATCTTCCAGCGCGCCATCCAGCCGGGCCTGTGCCTCACGGATCGCCAGACGGAAGCGCACGGGGTCCAGCACAAACAGCGGGTCGCCCTTATGTACAAACTGGTTATCCACCACCGGGATCTGCACCACAGTGCCCGAGACTTCAGGAGCTACGTCCACAACATACACACGCACACGACCATCACGGGTCCATGGAGCGATCATGTAGACGTTCCAGAGGGTCACCCCCAGCACAATGGCCAGAGAGACAACCGCCAGGGTCAGAATAACTCGTATCAGGGTGCGCAGAAGGGGCATTGCGGAGACTCAAAAGCCTTTTCAGGGGATCAGACGTACAAAATGAGCAGGCAGAGGATACAAACGTAGAGCGAAACTTCGAACAGAGCGATGTGCCAGAACCAGCCCAGTAGGCCGCTCCACCACAGCACGAAACGAACACACATGGTAAGGGGCAGCGCCGCCAGTGCGTAGACGACGATCGGCGCCATAAAGACACCAAAGAGATTGAATTCCGTCAGCATGACGCCATTCTCGTAGCAACTCTCATCGTGCGTTTGCCCGCTCTGATCCGGCCAGATCTTTCTGCCCGGCTGCGGCCTGTTCAACCCTGTCAAGAATCCCGCAGCACTGCTCCAGTTCCTGCGGGGTTACATGTTCGGTCAGGCGCGTTGCCACATCGTCTGCCGCATGGCTGACAAGTGCAGCAATTTTCCGGCCTTCTTCCGTAATGCTGACAAGTTTGGAACGGCGGTCTTCCTCATCAATTTCCCGGACAATAAAGCCGCGCTTTTCCAGCACATCCAGCAACCGCACGAGAGACGGCGCCTCCAGTGAAAGAGAGCGGGCCAAGTCTGTCTGTCTGACAGGCTGTTCAGAAAAATTGAGATAATAGATGGGCCGCCAGGTTGCGTCCGTCAGGCTGAACCGGCGCAGATCCGCATCAATCTCGCGCCGCCAGATGGCCGCAAGGCGAGCCAGCCGGTGCCCGAAGGACCGGCGGGTTTCGATGCTATTATCAGGATAACGCGGAGGTTCCATTATGTGCCCATACTAGCAAGCATACAAACTGTTCGCACGCTCACAAAATCGTAGGGCAATCATTCCCAGAAAAAATCCGCCCCTGCCAATGCAAAATTGGAATGGAACCTATGGGCAAAGGCGGATGGAAAGAAATCAGTTCTTCTTGCGGCGCACCACGTCCCACACCTTGCGGGTGCCGCTGCGGCCAAGAGAGCCTGCCACCGTGGCCGTGACTGCGGCCAGCGTGACGGATTCCCTCATCTGTGTCGCACAGCGGTTACGGGCAATGCGGGCTTCCACTTCTGCGGTCGTCAGGTAGGAACGACGGCCAAACAGGACGCAGATCAGGGCAAAAATCACATCCAGCGCAAACACGCCGAATGCGGCCGTCACCGGACCCCAGTGGAAGGTAAACAGGAACAGGGCCCACAGGAGTCCATGCCCGGATATCAGGGCGAAAAACCCGAATACCGCGGCGGCAACAAGAAATGCTGCCTGTTTTCCTAACCGGACCGCCATCTGCTGCATGAGATGGGACTGTGCATGCAGGGCGGACCTGCCAAGTTCAAAAATACGCATGGACTCAGGGACTACCTTCGTTCAGATCACGTGAGGCTTCAGCGTGACATCCGACCGAGGATAAAGCCCACAACGCCGGAAATGGCGATGGACACCCATGACGACTGCGCACGCGTCTGCTTGGAAATATCGCTGCGCGCATGATTGGCCAGTTCACGCGCATTGGCAACTGCTTCTTCAGTCAAATCACTGGCTTTGCCGCCAGCATTCGTCAGCGCGGGCACGACGTGCTTGGTGATCAGCCGTTCCAGATGGGCCTTTACGGCTTCAATTTCATCACGGGCTGTCTCAGCAGCAGACTCACCAGCAGCCTTTACATCCTTGAGTTTATCAGAAGACATGGAACACCCTATTCGCGTTAGATTTATTGACAACACCCTTTTAACCGATCGCTAAGGATAAGGTTGCATGCATACGGCGCATAGCTCGCCCCCGCCGCTAGCCCTTCACAATCTCGCTTTCCTCCCTCCGCTCCCCGGCCTCAGCCTGCGTGTGGAAAAAGGCCAGTGCGTGGCTCTGCTGGGAATCGGCTCCGAGCATGAGGACCTCTCCCGCCTGACAGACGTTCTGGCCGGGCATGCCCCCAGCTATGGCGGGCAGATCCTGGTTGGCGGGGAAGATGTCACCCACCGCCCGACCGGCCTGCGTGGTCTGGCCACCATCGGGGCCCATGCGCCGCTGTTCCCGCACCTGACGCTAGCGGACAATATTCTGTTCCCCCTCCGGGCCACAGGACAGGTCTCCGCGGCGGAAAGTGAGCGCCGCACAACGGAAACACTGTCTCTCGTGGGTCTGGATGGCCGCCGCGCGCTTAAACCCGCCGGCCTGACAGCAGAGCAAAATTTGCGGGGCCAGCTGGCGCGCGCACTCGTCATGCGGCCTGAAGTGCTTGTCCTGAACCGCCCATTCAGCGCTCTGGATCATAACGCTACAACGCGCGTGATGGCCTTGCTGGAAAAGCTCCAACGCGCCATTGGCCTCAGCACCCTTCTCCTCACCCGAGACCGCACGGAAGCCCTGATGGCGGGAGACACCATCGGCATTCTGGAAAACGGCATCCTCCTCCAGCTTGCCACACCGCCAGAGCTGCTCACGCGCCCCGCGCATGAACAGGTCGCCATTACATTTGGTGAAGCCAATGTCCTGACCGGCAAGGTGCTGTATGCAGAAGACGACATGGCTGAACTCCGCCTGCCCACGGGCGAGACTGTAGAGGCCATGGCCGCACCGGGGCTGGAGGAACAGGACCTCGCCAATATCTGCATCGCGCCGGATCGGCTGTCCGTCATGTTCCCCCGCCAGATGAGCGGACCGCCGGAAGAAAATGACATGTTACTCTGCACGCTGGTCTCCGCCCGACATGTGGGCACGGCCATTCACATGCGCTTTCGTATGCAGGATGGGGGGGAAATTATTGCCCATCGCCCCCCTGTCCACACCATGCGGGAACTGGAGCCGGGGCGCGTCGCACTGCTTGCCTGGCAAACAGCAAATGCCACTGCCTTTCCGATGGACCACAAATCAGGCTAGAATTACCTTTGACTTAAGCAGCAACCGCGTGAGGCTACCCCTGTCCCTTCTTTCGTTTCGCGACGCATCCTCCCAAAGGCCCCTTCGCCCCCGGGCGCAGCGACCCTCTGCCCTGCCAGCTTTCTTACGGCATGGGCTGACGGCGCTCGTTCTGGGAAGCATGGTGCTGCCTGCATTTTCGCAGGCTGATGCGCGCTCGATACGCCGGATTCATCGGACCGTAGTGCAACCGGTGCGCATTCTGACATTCGGGGGGGCCATTACGTCCACCCAACAGAAAGTGCTGTTCACGCCGTACGCGCAGCTTATCAAACATTCGCTCGCACCGTCCTCATGGGATGGCGGAATCGAGTCTCTGCGCAAGCAGGAAACCGTGGCTCCGCACCGCTGGGCCGCCGTGATGATGGAAACCAGCTCCCTGCAGATTAGTTGCTCGCTGGGCCTGCTGGTGCGTGACCCGGCTGACCCCTCCCCCAACGGGTGTGGCCAGTCTTCCGCCTCTATCGACTTTGCCATGGCGTGGGATCGCTCCCGCTTTGACACTCCGCCAGACTGGTCGGACTTTTGGGACGTCGCGCGTCACCCGGGCCGCCGCAGCCTGCGTCGAGACCCCCGCACCACGCTGGAAATCGCTCTGCTGGCCGATGGCGTCTCACCTGACTCTCTCTACCGTGTCCTGAACACGCAGGACGGCGTGGAACGGGCCTTCCGCAAGCTCGACCAGCTACGCCCCTATATTGTCTGGTGGTCCACACCGGAGGAAGCCGCGCGCATTCTTAAAAGTGGTGGTGCGCTGATGGGCAGCGTACCCACCGGAGAAATTCTCGGCGCCGCACAGGCGGACCGTGATCGTTTTGGCCTCTACTGGCCGCAACGCCTGCAGGTCAATTACGCATGGGGCGTGCCAAAAACCTCCGCGGAAGAAAATACGGCGCTGGCTTTGACGGCATGGCTGGAACACCCCACCCAGAAGCAGGCCTTCGCCAATGCGTGGCCGTCTCTGCCGTCTCTGGCCGAAATCAACGCAGGCTCTCCGGACAGCCGTCATATACTGCCCCCCATCGCAGTGAATGACACGTTCTGGAGCTCGCATCTCTCCACGCTGTCGGCACGCTTTGAACGTTGGGCCGAAGACCGGTGAGCCTTCCTGCGTCCGGCCTTCTGCCTTTTCTCATCACCCACACGCTCTTCATGGCTCTGACTGGCATCTGTCTGGCAGCGCTCGTGCTCAGCTTGGCCCTTTCAACCCGGCAGGGCGGCCGGCTCTACACGCTGCTCCTGTTGGTTCTGCTGCCCGCCACCGCAGTCGCCCTCACGCTGCCGTTCCTGCTGCCGCACGACCGCACCTCTCTGCTTTTTCCCTTTCTTCAGGGTGCGCTGATCGGACCGGCCATTTCACTCGCGCCACTCCGTCGGCTACAGGATGCTCCGTCAGCATGGGGGCGCACGGCACAGGAGCTGGGGGCAACGTCCCTCACCCGTATCCGCCTGCTGTGGCTACCGCTGCTGGGCCGTCCGCTTGTCGGCAGCATAGGTCTGGCGCTGGCACTCAGCCTGCTCGGTGCTCTGGGAATCAGCAAAGCCCCTCTTTCCTGAGGCCTCCTGCCGGTTTATCCTGCACGGCATGACTTCCCCCTCATCCACCGCTCCGTTCTGGGAAACCACCCCGCTCCAAGAGATGACCACCGCTGAGTGGGAATCCCTGTGTGATGGCTGTGGCCGTTGCTGCCTGCATAAGCTGCGTGACGAAGATACGGACGAAATTCACTATACGTCCGTCGCCTGCCGCCTGCTGGATGTCTCCAACTGTCGCTGCACGGATTACCCGCAACGCCACAGAAAAGTGCAGGACTGCATCACCCTGACACCGGCAATGGTGTCCGAACTGGACTGGCTTCCGCCCGATTGCGCTTATCGCCGCCTGTCCGAAGGACGCTCCCTGCCCACATGGCATCCGCTTATTACCGGAAACCCGGAAAGCGTGATTGAAGCCGGGGCCTCTGCCGCAGGCCGCTGCATTAGTGAACGACAGGCCGGAGCACTGGAAGAGTATGTCGTCGCATGGCCCGGCCAGCCTGCCAAAAAACCTAAAAAGCCCAGCGCACACAAGCGGCCTTCGGTCCGCCACATCCGTGCCGATACGCCCTGAAAAGCCGGTTCCACGTTCTGAGCGGGGTGTTGCCATAGCCCCCCGCGCCAACCCTATGCCGCCTACGCAGACTCCCGATCTCATTCAACTGGCGCCGGACTGCCACGTGCCCGTCATCTGGAAACCCTCCAACCGGGCGCGACGACTTTCCCTCCGGATTGACCCGCGCAGACAGGCCGTGTCGGTCACCCTCCCCTCCGGGCTTTCGACTGCACAGGCCGTGCAGTTTCTCAAAATTCAGAAACACTGGATCACAAAACGTCTTACGGCTCTACAACAGGCGCCTGCCTTCCTGCCGGGCCGAACCATTCCCATTGAGGGAAAGCCGCATACCATTGTGCATCACCCCACCGCACGTAGCGGCGTCTGGATAGAGGAAAACCAGATTTGTGTAAGCGGTGCGGAAGAGTTTATCAGCAGGCGCATTACAGATTTTTTGAAAAAGCACGCTCGCCAGATTTTAGGTCAGGAACTCCGTGCGCAGGCCCAGATTTCCGGCCTGTGCCCCACACGGCTTGATATCCGCGACACCTCCAGCCGCTGGGGCAGCTGCTCCTCCTCTGGCCGCATCATGCTGTCCTGGCGTCTGGTCATGGCTCCTACCGCCGTCAGACATTATCTGATTGCGCATGAACTGGCCCACTTACGCCATATGAACCATGCTCCAGCGTTCTGGAGGCTGGTAGACCAGCTCACCCCCCACCGACACCACGCCGAAGCATGGCTGAAACACCACGGATCAGCACTGTTAGGCGCACACTAAACACACAGTCCTGCTACAGAAACGCTTGCCGCCACGGCCCAACATGCTAAAACCCGCCGTAACACAGTAAAACGCCCTGTATGGCTGACAAAAACAGCCAACCTTATGCGAACTTGGCGGAATGGTAGACGCAGGAGACTTAAAATCTCCAGCCCGTAAGGGCGTGCGGGTTCGAGTCCCGCAGTTCGCACCACATATAAGTCACTGAAATATATAGATTATTTTGAGGTTATCCACAACCTCGGGGACATTCTTCTACTGCCCCCTTCTACAGTGGCAACGCATTATGAAACTGGTCAGATTAGAATCAGGATACCATCTTAGGCGGTGGGTTCCTGTCGATATCCGTAAGACTTTACGCAAGAACGAAATCTGGCACTCATTGGAAACCAATGAACCAGAAGTGGCAAAAATTCGGGCTTGTGATATTTTTTCAGCGACTAGCAAATTCTTTATTGTCGTGAGAAATATGACAAAATCTTATATCTATCATTCAGCCAATGAATTGGTTGACGATCTAGAAACAGATCACGATAAACAAATACTAACGAAAATTATCGACTCTTATGAACTTCATGTCCGAGAACTCAAAGCACAGTATCGGCTGGCAGAAGGTGAACACTATCTTCAAAGACTTGAAGATTATCAGCGTCTCAAAAATCTGACTGACGCAGTTCAGAAAGCTGAACCGCAACTTGATGCCGTTCTTTCATATGTAAAAGATAATAAAGATTTTGACGCATATAAATCTATCAAGCAAATGCAACAGCAGTTTGAACAAGTGCAAGGATGGGTAAAACCACCCGAAAAGCGAAAAACTCCCCTTTTGTCTGTTGCTACTGATAAATATCTGGAAGCACATGCGGAGAAAATGACAGATTCAGATAAACGCGGTTTTCTGAATACAATTAAACGATTTGTTGAAGCTGTCGGAGATAAAGAAATATTAGATTATACGGGAGAAGATGCAGGACAATTTAAAGAATTAATGGAGAAAATGCCAGAAAACTATGGAAAGAGCCGTAATGATACACGGACAATTTTCGAATTAATCGAATACGGTAAACTCCATAAATCTGGCAGAATTTCAGAGAAAACCATAAAAAATCATTTTGCTCGGCTGTCAGCTATCTGGCGTTATTATCTGCTCCGTGACGTAGTGAATTCCAATATATTTATTGGCTGGCGGTTTGACGGAAAAGCAAAAATTAAGCGAATTCGATGGGACGATGAACAGCTTCAAACGCTAATGAATTCATCATGGAACAGTCCAACAATATCGAAAAAAACATTCGGCTATATAGTGGGATTAGGCTCATATTGCGGAATGCGACTGGAAGAAATCTGTCGTATCAGAATTCAAGACATTATCGAAATACGCGGAATTCCTTGTATTTTCATACAAGATCACGAAGCTAGAAAAGGAAAACCATGGGAAAAATGGAGTCCGAAAACGGAGGCTGGTGAACGTGTGGTGCCTATTGGTGAAGCGTTGATAAACAGCGGTTTTCTGCGGTTTATTGAACAACAGAAAAATAAGAAACAGTATTATCTTTTTTCAGAATTGAAATTCTCTGGGAAGGATAAAAAGCGATCAGACGGATTTCAGCAATCATTTTCAAGATTCAAGCTACGCAAAAAAATCCCGAAAGGTGTCGATTTTCATAGCTTTCGCCATAACGTCAGCACGAAATTACGGAATCTTCCAGATGGTATAAATGGTTTGCGTGAGTCTTGGATTGATGATTTTCTCGGACACGAAGGGCAAAATAAAAGCGTTGGTAATGTCGTTTATCTCGATATGATCGATGTTGAGAATTTAAAAAAAGTTGCTGATTCAGTGCAATATCCTGAATTCTGGGATATTAGAAAATTCACAGAAGTTTAAGACATTAAAAAAGGAAGTGAAATTTTCTTCACTTCCTTCAAATTCTTATGTTATAATATTATTGACCAAAAAACATCTGACATAAGAGGTGTTGCTGTTTATATAATAGCATCACTCTCTGAATGTCAAGATAATTTTAGAAATTTGGCAAAAGGAGAATATGAAATATGAACAAATCGAGATAATTTTAAGAAATGAATATCCGAAAATCTGGCATTCCCTTTTATCTCTACACCACACTTATAAAAATTTAATAACGCTAAAAACCTCGGAAAACTGCCATTCTTTCGATTGCAATGAAGTAGCTGAACACGTTGTCGATTTCGTTAATGCAATACCGAAAGAGATGATTAATGACTTTAATCTAATGTCATTATCGTATGACGAAATCAAAGAAAAACAACGAATCACAGGCAAGAGATTAACCCAAAAATCGAACTTATTACGTAGGAATTTCAGGAGATATATGAATATCCGACCTGACGATGATGAATTCCAATTATCATTCGATAATGATAAATTAGATTCTGAAAAGTCATATATCATATTTCAGGATTCGAAAGATTCCGAAACTGGTTTATCTGCTCATGACATTAAAAACTATCAACAGAGAAAAAAATATTCCATTAATCATTCGATAGCTGAACATGTTGATGATTTTGCTATAAACTTTTTACAATATGTAGGATTGTTTTTATCTCTAACATTAGAGAGTGAATTCCATAACTGTGATTATGAAACAGCAAAAAAAGAAATTAACAGACGATTAAAAAAGATAAAAAGAATATTGAAAAATAAAGGTATTCTCTTACTCGGTATGAGTGTTTTGGAATTGCAAAAAGATGAAACTCCACATTATCACATTCAACTTTATGTTGCTCCTGAACATAGGGAATATGTTGAATCAGTCATTCTTCAGCAGTTTCCGAATGAACAAGACAGACGAAACGAAGCAATTAAAGACATCTGGCAAGCCTTTAATCTGATATCTTATTGTCTAAAAGATAGTGGAAAATCAGACACATACGTGTCATTTATCGGATTACAAAGAGATATCAAATCTCGATATAATGCTGTTTATCATAATGAAAAATATAAAGATTTATCCGATTGGAGAATATCAAAATCATATAAAAGGATAATGGAAAAACAACCCAATGGGATGATTCTTTTATTGATAAGAGGTTTTCAAGATGAAAGGTTGAATCTGTTATCTTCACGTCATCCAGATTTCTACTATCTAAAAACTGATATTCAGAAACTTCAAGTTATGTATTTACACTGTATTCATTTTGGAGAATTCAAAAATCTGATTGATAATGAGTTCTCTGTATCTATGAAATTGAGAACATATAAAATTATCAATGAATTCGGTAATATTTATAACTATGTTACAAGTTGGGTATATAATAACCAAGAATGTATGCTGGATAATTTTTATTATTGGGAATGTGAAAAATCTAGGGGTCAGCCTCCTCCTTCTGGAGAAGGAAAAGGCTTATCAGACCAACGCAAGGCAATAGTATCAGACATTTCAGCAGATTGGCACAAAAATCATACAAGCAGATCAACAGGTGCGGAATCTCAAAAAAATCTGATATTAATTTGAAGCTACAAAATTATTGTGAATCAGAAAATCTTGGGAGACCTGCCAGAACTGAAAATCTGGCGGGATAATTGCTTCAGGACGGACGAACTATCGGGGGTTCTTGCTCTTTTTCTTTATGCCGTTTAACAAAAAATTCCATTACTTTTCGAGCAGATAACAATGCCTCATTAAGGTCATTCGAATTCTTTTTGGGAGCTTCCGCCTCAAATGCTTCCGCAATAGCTCGTGCCAATGCGTCAGGTTGATCGTATGATTTAGATTTTGTTACAGAATTCGCCAGTCTTTGTATGCTTTTATTCATTCTTCTCATAACTTTTTCATAATCTGTTGAATTTGTTTGTATGAAATAGACCATGTTATCTTTAATTTTCCAACTGCAATGACTTATAACATCGCGCATAGATTTAACTATTTTAATTTCAGAGATAATTTCCGAAATCTCCTTTATCTCATCAGTCTCACTTCCATCAACTTGGGAAGCCTTAATCCTTTCCTCTATCATTTCTATTCGCTTGTTTGAAGGAACATGATTCAGCACTGATCTGATAACATTATCATCTGGCGGAATGCCCAAAGATTCACACAAAAGTATATTAATTAACGGATCAATATTTCCGTATAAATATATAAGTTCTCCAACATTTCGGAACGTGCCTTCATATGGTTCCCCATAATTTCTTTCTGTTGTCTGGTCTTTGTCGTCTTTTTTTTCTTCGCTCATTTCCTAATTCCTTCTGTAGGCTTCTGAGACGGTTCAACAGG
>NZ_LHZC01000020.1 GCF_001580615.1 Acetobacter malorum | reverse complement strand
GCAAGCCAGGAGACCTGCTGTTGTCGTTCTGACCGTGCCGCCGGGCGGGATGTACCGGAAGGCAGGAGTGTACCGCCGTGGGACCATTCTCCCCCCTGCCTCGCCCTGCTCCGGGTGCTGAGGCATTTCATCCGGCATTTGCCAGACTGCTGCGCACCTGTCCCTCCCGCACCTATGCGCTGCAAGCCGCCCGCCTTGCCCTGCTCCCGCCCCCGGAGCCGGAAGAGGCTATTGCCCGGAACGGACACGCCCTTTTCCTGAAGCTGACGCCCAGCCTGCCTACCCTCCACCGGGAACGGGGTGCTGCGCTGGAAGAGGCGTTTCGCCCCCTTCTGCTCACGGCCACCGAATATCTTGAAACCATCCCCCCGCTCACGCTGGACATGGAACCGGCTGCCGCACAACGCATTGTGCAGGCTTATGTGGCCGTGCACTGGGCACGCGGCGCACAGGCTGCCGCCATGAGCCTGTATAACGCCCCTGTATGAAGAAGACGTTCCGCAGGGCGCTGTATCTCACGCACCGATGGCTGGGGATTGGCATGGCCCTGCTTATGGCGGCCTGGTGCGCGTCCGGCATTGTCATGCTCTGGCATACATGGCCGCAGCCTGATGCCCGTGCGCTCTCTGCCGTTCCGGCCCCCATCCACTGGCCTGCAACCCGTCCTGATTTGCGGGATCTGGACAGCAACAAACGCTTTCAGGCGTTCCAGATCAGCATGGTTGGGCAGGAACCGGTTCTGACTCTCACCCCAGAAGACGGGCCTCCGTTTGCGCTGGATTTGCGCACCGGTCGTGCTGGCCGCATTGCCCCTGCGGACGCGGCCTTCAGCGCCTTACGGTATGCGCAGACAACGGGTGCTGAGGGCCAGCCCGTGTTTGCCGGCTTAACCACGGATGACCAGTGGGTGCTGGATACCCACGGCCGGGACAATGGTTTTTACCGCTTTGTGTTCCCGGATACCGCGCACACGCAGGTTTACGTGTCCTCCCTGACGGGCGAAGTGGTGCAGGCCACAACCCGCGCCACGCGCCTGTGGGCATGGGCCGGTGCCATCCCCCACTGGTTGTATCCGGCCGTGCTGCGCAAGCACCCTTTACTATGGAAAAATGTAGTGATTGTGCTGTCTGGCACAGGTGTTTTTCTGACAGTCACCGGGCTGTGGATTGGTCTCCTGCGGCTGCGCCGGGCAGCCCCTTTCACACCATACCGGGGCTGGCACTGCGTCCACCATCTTGGCGGCACGGTCTTTGGTCTGCTTGCCCTGCTCTGGATTACAACCGGCCTACTCACCATGTCCCCCGCCGGGATGTTTCAGAGCAACCCAAACGCAGTCAGCCCGCTGCGCGTGACGGGCACCATGACGGGGGAAGACATCCAGACTGAGCTCTCCCGGCTTATCTCAACCGCCCCACAAGACTGGTCTGGTGTAAAAACAGCTTTACTGAACGGGCATATTTTCATGGAGGTCAGGCAGGGCTCTCGCCTGCAACGACTTGATGAGACCCTGACCCCGGCTCCGCTCACCAGAGAACAGATTGCTCAAAGCCTGTTTTCCAAAAACCTGCTGAAAACACCTGATACTCTGACATTTTTGACCGGTGCGGACGCCTACTATTTCAGCCGCCCGATGCATAAGCGCCACTTCCCCGTCTGGCGGGCGGAAGCGGCAGATGGCACCCGCACCTATCTCGACGGCCAGTCCGGCGAGGTTCTGGCCATTTTAGACCTGCCCGCCCGTCAGTCCCGCTGGCTGGTTTACGGGTTTCACGATCTGGATTTTCAGGCATGGCTGCGGAAAACCACCACACATTGGGCTGTCGCACTGCCTTTATTGTGTGGTGTCTTCTGCATATTTTTGTCCGGGGTGATTATCGGCGTCAGACGCCTCAAGCGCCTCGCTTAGTGATGCGGCTCCTCATGCACCATATCCAGATCGGCAAAGCGTGTGAATTCACCTTCAAAGAACAGATGCACGACGCCGGTGGGGCCGTGACGCTGTTTTTCCAGAATGAGTTCGGCCTTGTTGTGCACAAGGCTCATTTTGCGCTGCCAGTCATCCAGCGCGGCTCCATATTTCTCCATGGAATCAAACGCTGTTTCCTTGGGCATACGCTGTTGGAGATAATATTCGTCTCGATACACAAACATCACGGAATCCGCGTCCTGCTCAATCGAGCCGGATTCACGCAAATCCGAGAGCATCGGGCGTTTATCTTCGCGGCTTTCCACCTGACGAGAAAGCTGGGAGAGCGCTATCACCGGCACTTCCAGCTCCTTCGCAATTGCCTTCAGACCCTGTGTAATCATGGAAATTTCCAGAACGCGGCTTTCCGGGCGCGTACCAACGGAGGGGCGCATCAGCTGGAGGTAATCGACCACCACAAGGCTTAATCCACGCGTCCGCTTCAGGCGGCGGCAGCGGGTGCGCATGGCAGAGAGGGAGATAGCCGGGGTATCGTCAATCACCAGTGGCAGGCGGGCCAGTTCACGGCTTACGCGCACAAAGCGGTCAAACTCTTTCTGGCCAATGTCACCACGACGGATTTTTTCACCGGAAACCTCCGCCTGCTCGGACAAAATACGGGTCGCGAGCTGTTCAGCCGACATTTCCAGCGAGAAAATGGCAACGGTGCCGGTCGGCTCAACACCCGGCCCTTTTTCTTCCGCCTCAATCATCAGCGCACGGGCTGCGGAGAAGGCAATTTTGGTAGCCAGCGCCGTTTTACCCATGGCCGGACGACCAGCCAGGATCATCAGATCCGACGGATGCAGGCCACCGGTTTTCTTGTCCAAGTCGCGCAGGCCAGATGTGAGGCCGGACACATGCCCTTCCCGCCGGAAGGCCAGTTCGGCTGTTTTAATGGCGTCGGTCAGGGCACGGTCAAACACCACAAAGCCGCCATCCTGACCTTTTTCAGTCGCCAGACGGAACAGCGCTTCTTCCCCCGCAGCAATCTGGTCGGGGCCGGAGAGGTCGGAGATTGTGCCAAACGCGCTGTTCACCACGGTCTCGCCAATATCAATCAACTGGCGACGGATCCACGCATCATGAATGGCGCGGCCATAATCCCCGGCATTGATAATCCCGACCATGGAGGTCAGCAGTTTGGCCAGATAGGCCATGCCGCCTACATCATTCAGGATGCCGGAATTTTCCAGCTCGGCCCGCAGGGTCACGGGGTCCGCCAGCTGGCCGTTTTCAATCCGGCGGGCAATGGCATCATAAATGCGGCCATTGACCTGATTGGCAAAATGCGCGCCGGTCAGAAAGTCCGAAACGCGGTCATACGCCCGGTTGTTCGTCAGCAGCGCGCCCAGAAGGGCCTGCTCTGCTTCAAGGTTGGCAGGAGGATGGCGAAGGGAGAGCGACAGAAGCGTTTCTTCTTCCTGCCGCGCGGGTTGGGTCTGGGTCATGCTCACGCCATTGGTTCTATCAGGTCCTGAAGCACGCGTCTTCCGGCATCACCGGCAAGACGCATACGTCCCCGCTGCATGCGGGAGGTGGCCTGACCGTAGCCAGACCGGAATATCACGCTTTAGGCGCTCTAACGCTTGGGAAGAGCCGCTTTTATGGCCAGCTTTGCCGCCTGATCCAGCGCATCATACGCGGTGATGATGTGGTAGAGCGAGCTGGTCGGAATTTTTGTGACCGCAGGCGCGCCTGCCGCATCCAGCTGGTCCACCCATGTGCCTACCGGGCAACCGGTAAAATAATGGTCCAGCAGATTGTCCGCCAGACGCACCGCCATGCCCCGGCTGTCCTGCTTATCCTGGCTCAGCACACCGCGCAGGGCTTCCCCCTGCACCCACAGGCGGGAGCCGCCCCGCAGCACGGTGCCATCCCGCCGCAGCCCATCACGCACCCGGCCCGTTTCCGGCACCATGCCAAAACGGGTGGCAAAGCTGGCAAGCCGCATGGCGGGTTCGGACGTATCAACGCCCGTCAGGCGGCTATATTCACCCAGAAGCCAGACCCATTCAAAATGATGCCCCGGCTCAACCCATTGTCCGGCTTCACCGGGTGCTAGCTGCCAGTCCTTTGTGAAGAACTCGCCCAGCGTGCCCGTGACAGGATCAAAAAAGCGGGTGCGGAACAGGCGATACAGCGTATGCGCCAGAGCAAGATCAGGCTCGTGCTTTGTGGTGACATACAGCGCCAGCACGGCTTCCAGCAGATGCATGTGCGGGTTCTGCTGCCGGGCTGCGCCGTCATCCGGCAGGCTGTTCAGAAAGCCACCGTCTGGTGTGGCCATATTTTTCTGGATCCAGACCAGCGTTTCCCGCGCCAGCGTTTCCGCCCGGCCGGAGCCTTCCAGCCGCCCGTACCAGGCCAGTGCGAACACGACAAATGCGAGATCATACAGGTCTGCCGTGTTGTCCTTCACAGCCCCTTCCCGCGTGAGGGTCCGCACCCATCCGCCATCTTCACGCCGCGCACGCAGCATGAAGCGGAAAATACCGTGGGCACGGGACACACCTTCTTCCCATCCCTGCAAGGCCGCCCATGAGAACGCAAACAACTGCCGCGCCTGCACCCTGACCCGCTTGAACGGCGGCAGAGCGGGCTCTCCCTCCAGCGTCAGAGATTCCTGCGCGCCCAGCAAGGCCAGATCATGCGGCGTGCCATCACACCCCGTGGTCGCCCAGAAGGGAAGCGCCTTCTGGAACAGCCAGTCAGAAAACCGGTCCCGCGCCGCCACCAGCGGCAGCGGTGCGCCATCTGTCTGGGCATCTGTCAGAGGATTTGGAGGAAGTGTGCGACTCATGATCCCTGAATCCGTCCAATCGTAGCCGTTGTGGAATGCCCTGCGGCCAGAGTGGCCAGCACGAGCCGCCCGCCATTGCTCTGCACAATATCTGCCCCCACAACCTGCTCCGGTTTATAATCCGCCCCTTTAATCAGCACATCTGGCATCAGTGCGCGAATGGTTTCCAGCGGCGTGTCCTCATCAAAGGACACCACGGCATCCACATAGCGGATAGCGGCCATCACACGCGCACGGGAGTCCAGGGAATTCACGGGGCGCGTCGGGCCTTTCAGGCGGCTGACGCTGGCATCGGTATTCAGCGCCACCACCAGCCGGTCACACGCCGCGCGAGCTTCCGCCAGCAGGCCGACATGGCCGGGATGGATGATATCAAAGCAGCCATTGGTAAAGCCGACCTTCAGCCCCTGCGCCTGCCACCGCTGCACCTGCGCGCAGGCTGCGGAGAGCGGGAGCAGATGCGGAATGTCATCCGGGCCGGACTGTTCCTCCAGTTCGTGCTGCACTTCCTGAATATCTGCCGTAGCCGTGCCCAGCTTGCCCACCACAACGCCTGCGGCCGCATTGGCCACACGCATGGCCTGCTCGAACGACATGCCAGAGCCAACGCCCAGCGCCATGGTGGCAATCACGGTATCGCCTGCGCCGGAGACGTCGAACACTTCCCGCGCACGGGCAGGCACAGACAGCACCGGGCCGTCGCGCCGGACCAGCATCATGCCTTTTTCCGACCGCGTGGCGAGAATAGCCGAGGCATCGGCCTGCGCCATGACGGTGCGGGCTGCCAGCTCCGCCTGCGCTTCCGTCCCCACCGGCATGCCGGAGGCCAGAGCGAGTTCCTTCGCGTTCGGCGTAATGCAGGTAGCCCCGCGATACTGGCTGTAATCCGCCGTTTTGGGGTCCACAAACACCGGGATGCCACGTGCGCGGGCCATGGTGAACACATGCGTCAGCACGGTGGGGCTGCACACGCCCTTGCCGTAATCCGACACCACAACGGCCTGAACCTGATCAATCTGCGCATCAATTGCATGGCACAACGCCTCGGCCTCTTCCGGTTGGAGCGGAGCACGACTTTCCTCATCCGCGCGGACCACCTGCTGATGCACGGCAATAAACCGCGTCTTGCAGATGGTGGGGCGCGCGGGTGAACAGACAGTGGCATCCACCACGCGGGCCTGCTTGCCCAGAGCATCCCGCAGCACACCCCCGGCTTCATCCTGCCCGACCAGCCCCACCAGAATGGCACGGCCACCCAGAGAGATAACGTTATTGGCGACGTTTCCCGCCCCGCCCGGCATTTCCCGCCGGGAGTCCAGTAGCAGCACCGGCACCGGAGCTTCTGGCGAAATCCGCTCCATGGTTCCGTAAAGGAACCTGTCCAGCATCACATCCCCAAGGCAGAGGACCGAAACTGACGAAAAATCCATACCCATCAGGCTCCGAAGGTCTGCACAAAATCGGCCAGCCCCGTCTGCCGTCTCGTCAGCAGGCGTCCGGCTGTCAGCACCGCGCGGGCTTCAAAAATCGCTCGGTCCAGTTCTGTATTGACCACCACATGATCAAACTCCCGCCAATGGGAAATTTCATCCCGTGCGGCAGCCATGCGGCGGGCAATTTCATCCGGGTGGTCCGATGCGCGGGAATGGAGGCGGCGTTCCAGCTCTGCCAGAGAGGGCGGCAGCACAAACAGGCTCACCACATCATCGGGCAGCGCCTTGCGAATCTGCTGGTGGCCCTGCCAGTCGATGTCAAACACCATGTCGTGCCCGGCATTCAGCGCTTCTTCTACGGGCGCGCGGGGGGTGCCGTAGCCCCGGCCAAAGACAATGGCCCATTCCAGCAGCTCGCCGTTGGCGGCCATCTCTTCAAACTGCTCCATGGTGCGGTAATGGTAATGCACGCCTTCCTTCTCACCGGGGCGCGGCTGCCGGGTGGTGACGGACACAGAATGGCGCAGTCTGGGTTCAGACGCTCGCAACGCGTTGGCAATGGTCGATTTCCCCGCCCCCGACGGCGCGGAAATGACAAAACACACACCCCGACGTTTGATGCCCTTACCCTGTTCAGACCCTGCGTTCGACATACCGCCGTTCCATCCTATTCCGTGTTCTCAACTCACCACTCACCCAGCGTCTCTGCCACAAGCGCCGTCAGGGTGCCATAATGGGGAGATCTTCTAACAGTCTCGGGTTAAGAGGGCGACATGAAACACGATACCGTTCTGATTACCGGCGCGTCATCCGGACTGGGGCGCTCGCTGGCTCTGACGCTGGCCCGGCCGGGCCGCAGGCTCTTTCTGGGTGGGCGTAATAGTGACCGCCTGACCGACACGGCCCGCCAGTGCATCTCCCGCGGGGCGGCAGCAGAAATCCGACTCTGTGACGTGACGGACCGCCTCGGCATGGAAGAATGGGTGCATAATACCGGCCATCTGGACATGGTTCTGGCCTGCGCCGGCATTACCGGTGGCACCCGCAGCGCCCCGGCCCCGGACGATGCCCCGTATGAGCCAGACGCGCAGATCCGCCGGATGTTTGAAACCAATGTGCAGGGCGTGCTGAACACCGTGCTGCCTGCCCTGCAGATCATGCGCCGCCAGCCGCGCGCGGATGATGGCATGCGGGGGCGCATCTGCGCCATTTCCTCTGTCGCAGGTATTGTCTCCTACCCCGGCACTCCGTCCTACAGCGCCTCCAAGGCAGCGGTCGATCGCTTCATGGTCGCCACGGGCGGCAATATGAAGCAGGCCGGGATTTTGATGACCTCCGTCGTCTGCGGCTTTCTCAACACCCCCATGGTCGCCCGCAATCATTTCCCCATGCCGGGGCTGACGGATGTGGATAATGCCAGCCGCCGTATTCTGCGTGGACTGCGGCGGAATGAACGGCGCATTGTGTTTCCGCGCTGGCTGGTTGCCGGGTCTCGCTTTATGGATCTTCTGCCTATCCGTCTGGCCGAAGCTTATTATAATCATCAGCCAACCGGCGCTGCTGGCAGCATGCCGGAGCCGGATCTGTCTTAACGCGCCTCTTCCGCCCCGCCTTTTTCAGGACCTGACCCGGCATGACAAAGCCCCCCGCCTCTTCCGGCCCTGCCTCCAGCCAGCACTCCATGATGGAAGAGCTCTCCGAAGCCTCCGTGCGGGAGCCGGTGCCTGCGGACCAGAAGACCATGGCGCTCGACAAAGTCTTCTGGAGCCATTTCTCCCCCAATCTGGGGCCGGGCGGCTGGGTGACGGGGGCGCTGCTCGTCAGTCTGGGACTAGACTTCAAGACCGGCGTATTGGCGGTCCTGCTAGGCAACCTGATTGGCGCGCTGCCAGTCGCCCTTGCGGCCTCCATCGGCCCGGCCACCGGCCTGACGCAGATGGAAGCCTCCCGCCGCGCGCTGGGGCGGCTGGGTGTGCGGCCTCCCGCCTTCCTCAACTGGATTTACTGCGTGGGGTGGGATGCGGTAAACAACGTGCCCGCCGCCACAGCCCTGATGGCGCTGCTGATGTTGGCGGGCGTCTCCCTGCCCTTCTGGTTCGCACTGGCGGTTCTGGCGTCCGTGCAGATGGTGGCCTCCATTTACGGGCACCATGTGGTGCAGGCCGTGCAGAAATATCTGGGCGGACTGCTGCTGGTGACGTTCATTCTGATGGGTGTGGTCTTTGCCGTGCGTGGCTCTGCCCCCATTGCAGCACATCACCCGGTCAGCCTGTCCACCTTCCTGCTGGCCACGGGGATTCTGGTCAGCTTCAACCTCTCCTGGGCATCCTATTCCTCGGACTACACGCGGTATCTGCCTGCTGATACCAACCCGAAAAAGGTTGTGTGGCTGGCGCTGGCCGGGTTGCTGAGTTCGGCTATTCCATTCCAGATTCTGGGGCTGATTAGTGCCGGGAGCGTGGCTAATCCCTCGCCAACGGCCGTGATTGCCTCACTCCAGCAGGCCATGGGGCCGCTGGGGGCCGTGGCGCTGGCGGCGATTGCGCTGTCTTCCATCACCGGCAATTCATTCAATGATAATACGGCCAGCTACAGCCTGATTTCCGCCGGTCTGCATGTGCCACGTGTGGCTGCTGCCATCCTGACCGCACTGCTGGGCTATGGACTGGCTGTGGCCGGTGCCGGGCGTTACACCGCGCTTTATACGGATTATCTGCTGGTCACCATGTACTGGATTGCCCCGTGGATCGGCATTGTGCTGGCTGACTGGTATTGCGGCACTCGCCAGCCGCGCCCGGTGCCGCCGGGCTGGACCTATGGAGCCACGATTTTTGCCGTGACCTCCGTGCTGACCATCCTGCTGTTTTCTGAAAGCCAGCTTTATACCGGCCCCGTCGCCCGCTGGCTGGACGGCGCCGATATTGGCTCTTACGTGGGCTTCTTTGTGGCCGGGGGCTGGTATGTGCTGGGCATGCGTTCCCGCGCCAGTTCATAAAGCCCGACGGCTGCGGCCACGGACACGTTCAGGCTTTCCATCTCGCCCGGCATATACAGCCCGGCAATTTCATCACAGCTTTCACGCGTCAGGCGGCGCAGGCCTTTGCCTTCCGCACCCAGCACGAGGGCCACACGGCGGCCCTTGAAGGACGGACCATCCAGCAGGCCACCACCCGCATCCAGCCCGACGGTCCAGCAGCCGCCTTTCTGCAAGGCTTCAATCGCGCGAGACAAATTGACTTCCCGCACCATCGGCACCGTTTCCAGCGCGCCGGAGGCGGCTTTGGCCAGCACGGCGGTTTCTTCCGGCGCGTTACGGTCCTGCACAACAAGGCAGGCTGCACCAAAAGCCGCGGCAGACCGCAGAATTGCACCCACATTGCGTGGGTCCGTTACCTGATCCAGCACCAGCACCGGGCCGGGGCGTTCCAGCGCTTCTTCCAGCGTCAGGTTAGGGAGCGCCTTGACCAGAACGGCCACGCCCTGATGCACGGCGTCCTCACCCAGCATGTCATCCAGACGGGCACGCTGGACAATTTCCGGCTCAATGCGGATTACGGCCCCGGCTTCCTTAGCTGCCAGCAGCGCCGGATGCTCAGGCTCCGTCACCAGCAGGCGCTGAAACACGCGGTTCGGGTTAGCCAGAGCGGCTGCCACGGCGTGGGTGCCAAACAGCCAGCAGGCGCCAGCGGGTGCGGCCCCCTCGCGCCCAGCGGGAGAAGCGCCGCGCGAGCGGCGAGGCGGACGGCCAGAACGGGGAGTGCGCATATAAAACCTTGAGCTATCGTGTTCAGCCCCTTCCCTACCGCAAACTGCCACCACCGGGCTATCCCCTTTGCCGCAGCTTCCGGGGCAGATCATGCGTCTCAGGCCGCCATGCTGCTCCGCCACGCCCCACGCAGCAGGTGCAGTCCATCCGTTGTATCCCTTGCAACCATGCAGCTACGCGGCCTAGGACTCAGAGCATGATACGTATTTTTATTGACGCCGATGCGTGCCCGGTGCGGGATGAAACCTATCAGGTGGCTGAACGCCACGGGCTGAAAACCTATGTGGTCTCCAACCGCCTGCTGGCGGCCCCGGCCTCCCCGCAGATTGAGCGCATTGTGGTGACGGACGGCATGGACGTGGCGGATGACTGGATTGCCGAACACGTCAAAGCGCATGACATTGTGATTTCATCAGACATCCCGCTGGCCGCCCGCTGCGTGGCAAAAAAAGCCTGTGTGCTGAACCCTAATGGCCGCATTCTGGATGAAAACGCCATCGGCATGGCGCTGGCCATGCGCAACCTGATGGAAGACCTCCGCTCCACCGGCACCATGCTGGGCGGCGGGAAAAGCTTTACCAAAAAAGATCGCTCCGCCTTTCTCTCCGCACTGGATACCGCCGTGGTGCGCGGCAAAAAACAGGCAGCAGGCAGCGTTCTGGCGGCCCGTCTGGCCGCGCCACCGGGTGGGCGGAGTGTCTGATTCTGCAGCAGAGACATGTTGCAGAACATGCTTGCAGGCCTAATGACCATTTGAACGCGTATATCTGCCTGAAACCGGATCTTTCCTAAATACAGGTGATCAATCGTGCTCTGTTAATAGCGCGGAAAGACCGGTTTTCAGGAAAAGCTCTTGAGCTTAACGCTGTAAATAAATTGATCCTTTTCCAAATATTAAAAATGAGACAAAAATCTCTTTTAATATAATAAACATCACATTTTTTCTGAAATATTAAAATTCCACTCTCTATAAAAAACCCTCCTACCATATGGTATCTTTTCGACATTATTTAATCTGTATTTAAAGACACGAGAATTTTTAATTTTCGATCGGTTTACTCAAATGAATAACCACAGTCCTTCTTACAAAAACACAGATACTGATAAAACAGATTTGCATCAGTATCTTACCGACATTGCTTTGGAAGCAGAATCTGCCGGTGGTGATACGTCCCAGTATACTACGCAGGGGTCTGGCTATCATGCCCATGATGCAAACTGGCGCTGGACAGGCCCTGCCACCGGAGGGGACTGGAGTGATCCCGCCAACTGGACACTGTATAACAGCGAAAATCAGGCTGTGCCGGCCAGTGAAATCCCTACAGGGGGCGCGCCAGCTATTCCGCAAAGCGAGCAAAATGCGGATGTCAACGTCGGATATTATGACGGCAAGACGCCCAGCGTGGTCACAAGATCGAGCAACATATCCATCCGGTCAGGCGGTCCGGTCCTGTTTCTTGGGTGAATGATAAGACGTAT
>NZ_LHZC01000019.1 GCF_001580615.1 Acetobacter malorum | reverse complement strand
CCGCGCGCGGGCTGCCCAGTTCCACCAGTGCATACGCCGGCGCGGGTTCGGAAAGAGGCAGGGAGGCCCCTTCAATCAGGCTGTTCACCAGCGCCATGCTGGTGCCGGACATATATTCAAAGGCCTGAATGGCTGCCGGGTCCTGCTTGCGGAAGGCAGCAAACAGGTTCAGCACACCCTGCGGATCAGCCAGCGCACACAATGCGGTCTCGCGCGAGCGCGGGGCGGGCTGGAGCTGAATGATGGCTGTGGTGATAATCCCCAGCGTGCCTTCCGAGCCAATCAGCAACTGCCGCAGGGCGTAACCGGTATTGTCCTTGCGTAGGCGGCGCATCAGGTTCAGCACCTGTCCGTCCGGCAAAACAGCTTCCAGCCCCAGAGCCAGCTCCCGCGCATTGCCGTAGCGCACGGTGTTGTTGCCGCCTGCGTTGGTGGCCAGAATGCCGCCAATTTCAGCAGAGCCTTCCGAGGAAATGGAGAGCGGCAGCATCAGCCCTTCCGCTGCTGCGGCATCCTGTGCGGCTTTCAGGGTTACGCCTGCCTCGACCGTCATGGTCAGGTCGGCATGGTCAATGGCGTGCACACGCGTCATGCGATTGGTGGAAATGACAACCGCCTTACCGCTTTCATCCGGCGTGGCACCGCCCACCATGCTGGTGTTGCCCCCCTGCGGCACCATTGGCACGCCGTATTCTGCACACAGGGCCACGGCTTTTGCGCACTCTTCCGTATTAGCCGGGCGCAGCACAGCGGCGCAACGGCCATGGTAGAGCATGCGCCAGTCTGTGCAGAACGGGTCCGTATCCCCGGCCTCGGTCAGCAGTCCCGACGGACCAAGCAGTTCAGACAGAGCAGCAAGAAGAGCGGAGGGCAGGGACGTGTCGGACATGGGGCAAGCCTTGATCGGGAATCAGAGTGTCATAAAACAAGAGACTGTGAGCAGATCACGCATTTTTCTTAATAGAGGTAGCGTGCGTTATCTGTCACGGGATGAAACGCGGTATAAAACAGGTGGAAAAGCTGGGTGCCGGCAATGCCTGCCAGCAATCCGGCCATAACGGCGACGAAAATAATCATCAGCCGGGGGTAGCTGTTCTCCATCATCTTCATGCTGAGCATGTGTCTTGCTTCGGCATGCGCTGTCTGCATGACATGCAGCTGAGATTTCAGGTTTTCATTATTGCCGCGCACAATGCGCAGATTATGCTCCATCCGGTTCAGCACTTCCCCACGGTCATGCAGCTGGATGCGGAGGGTGTGAATGGTGCTTTCCAGAGTGCGGATTTCGGTGTCTTCCCGCGCTTTGCGGGCGGCGGTCAGGCGGTCAATATCTGGAGCGAGGGTCTGAAACAGGTTTTTCAGCGCGCCACCGGTAATGCCATCCCGGCGGGCGCGGGCCTTGATGGCTTCAAGCGCTGTTTCAGACTGCCCCTTTTGGTCTTCCAGCACGAGGGCCAGAATATCGGACAGGATCTTGATTTCTCTGGGGTCCATCTGGCTCATGGCGCATCAGGTTCTGCTGGCCGGGGGGCAGCGGCACGGCGCAGACGGTCCTGAATGGCAAGGCCAAGCCCCTGCTCAGGGATGGGCTGAACGGCAAGGCCTGTCAGGTCAAACGTCGGTTGCTGACTGTCCAGAAAGCGCAGGCCGGAAAACAGGCGGGAGGCGGCTTCTTCCAGATTACCAGTGGGGCTGAGGTTCCATGTCACCGCAGCGCCGGTCGGTGGCGTGGGGCCAAAGGCCAGCAGCCCTTCCTGCGGGCCAACGCTGGTGGCGTTCAGGCGCACGGGCAGGCTGGGGGCGTAATGGGAGAGCATCCGGCCCGGAGAAAGGGGTGCTGCATCGGCTTCCGTTTCCGGGCGGGCGAGGGGGCCGCACACGGCTTCCAGCTCTTCAACCGAGACACCGCCGGGGCGCAGCAGGCAGGGGCGCTCCGGGTTGGTCAGGTCCAGCACGGTGCTTTCCAGCCCTACGGCGCAGGGGCCGGTATCCAGCACGGCATCAATCCGGCCTGATAATTCTTCCAGAACATGGCTGGCGTCTGAGGGGCTGATGCGGCCGGAGCGATTGGCGGAGGGTGCTGCAACCGGACGCCCGACTTCCTCCAGCAATGCCAGAACGGCCTCACCGCGCGGGACGCGAACGGCCAAGGAGGACAAGCCATCGGCGGCCAGATCGCTCACCGTGCTGCCGGTGGCACGCGGCAGAACCAGTGTGAGCGGACCGGGCCAGAATTTTTCTGCCAGTTTCTGCGCCAGCGGGCTGGCCTGCACCTGCGTAAAGGCGGCCTCCGCACTCGCAAAATGGCTGATCAGCGGGTTGAAGCGCGGGCGGTTCTTGGCTTCAAAAATGCGCGCCACGGCTGCGGGTTGCGTGGCGTCTCCGCCCAGCCCGTAAACGGTCTCCGTGCCGAACGCCACCAGCCCGCCGTCCTGCAGAATACGGGCGGCGGTGGCAATGCCAGAAGGGGTGGCAGCAAGGCGTTCGGTCATAAAGGTCAGAGTTTTCCGGTGCAGACAAACGGCGGGTTTTTCCAGTCCGGCTTGCCATAGATCAGCGGGGTGCCATCCAGCAGCGTGATGTGCCCGCCAGCGGCTTCCACAATGGCCTGCGGGGCTGCGGTGTCCCACTCCATGGTTGGGCCGAGGCGCGGGTAGAAATCAACCGCGCCTTCTGCCACGCGCGCAAATTTGACGGCGGAACCGATGTTGCCCACGGACGCAATGCGGCGTTCGCCCAGATATTCGGCCAGACGCGGGTCATCCGCATAATGGCGGGAGGCCAGAACGCTCAGCCCTTCCGCCGGTGGGGTGCGGGTGTGGATGGCGGTGGTGCCGTTCTTGTCCCGGCGCAGAGCGGGCTGGCCGATGCCACCTGTATAAAGCTGATAGTAAGCGGGGAGCGCCATAGCGCCCAGCACAGCGCGGCCATTGCGCACAAGGCCGATATTGACGGTAAAGTCATCCCGCCCGGCAGCAAATTCCCGCGTGCCGTCCAGCGGGTCCACCAGCCAGTAGGCCTCAGATACAGCGCCACGCAGCCCGGAGGCCACTTCCTCTTCCGCAATTACCGGAATATCCGGCACGGCAGCGCGCAGGCCCTTGAGGATGTGGGCTTCTGCCGCGTGGTCCGCTTCCGTCACCGGAGAGGAGTCGGTTTTGGTCAGCGTTTCAAAACCCCGCGCGCGAATGGTGCGGATAATTTCGGCGGCTTCATCCGCCAGTCTGGCGGCGAGGGCCAGCAGGTCAGCGTCGGTATGGGTGCTCATTTGCCTATCATACGCCAGGAACGGCGGCGCGTCATGCCCTGCCTGTTTTTTAAAGGCCGGTTTTTTAAAGGTGGGTCCGGCTGCCCTATTGCCAAGGGGCGAGGCGGGACGTACCCAAGTCAGGCAAAAGCTAAGACGTTTTAAGGAGGCCAGCGCGCTATGCTTCAGATTTCATTTTCTCCCGAGACCCTGCCCGATGGTGGGGCCCTGGCTCTTCTGCTGGCCGAAGGGCAGGACCGCCCGGCCATTTTTGCTGCCGCAGATAAAGCCACCAACGGTGCGCTGACCCGCGCTGCCGAAGCCGATGACTTTACCGGCAAAGACGGCTCCACCTGTGTGGTGCTGGCACCGGGCGCTGGCTTTTCCCGCATTGTGCTGATTGGCGTTGGTAAGCTGGACGCTTTTGGCGCGAAAGAAGCCGAAGCTGCCGGTGGCGTTGCTGCCTCCGCTTTTGGTGCGCAGGAAAAGGCGACCGTTGCGCTGGGCAATGTGCCGCAGGGTTTTGCAGCCTCTGTCGCGCAGGGTGCTGTGCTGGGTGCGTATCACTTCTCGCTGTATCACAGCGCTCCGGCGGTTGAGAAAAAGCACCGTCTGGCAAGTGTGACGGTTCTGACGGCTGACCCCGCCGCAGCAGACGCAGCCTTTGCACCTCTGGCCGCTGTGGCGCGCGGTGTGATCCTGACGCGGGACCTGGTGACGGAACCGGCCAACGTGCTGAACCCGGAAGAATTTACTGCCCGTGTGACGACACTGCGCAGCCTTGGGCTTGAGGTCGAGGTGCTTGAGCAGGCCGAGATGGAAAAGCTCGGCTTTGGCGCGCTGCTGGGTGTGGCACAGGGCAGTGCAAACGCACCGCGCACCGTGGTTATGCGCTGGAACGGCGGCGCGAAGGATGAAGCCCCGCTGGCCTTTATTGGTAAAGGCGTGACGTTTGATTCTGGCGGTATTTCCATCAAGCCTGCTGCCGGCATGGAAGAAATGAAAGAAGACATGGCCGGTGCTGCCACCGTGACCGGCCTGATGACAGCGCTTGCTGGCCGTAAGGCGAAGGTGAATGCTGTTGGCGTGATCGGGCTGGTAGAAAACATGGTGTCCGGCACGGCCCAGCGCCCCGGTGACGTGGTGCGCAGTGCCTCTGGCCAGACCATTGAAGTGCTGAATACGGACGCCGAAGGGCGCCTCGTGCTGGCAGATATCCTCTGGTATGCGCGGGACCGCTTTGCACCGAAGCTGATGGTGGATCTTGCCACGCTGACAGGTGCCATCATCATCAGCCTTGGGCATGAATATGCAGGTCTGTTCTCCAATAATGACGACCTTTCTGCCAACCTGACGGCAGCGGGCGCGGCAACGGGTGACAAGCTGTGGCGTATGCCGATGGGCGCTGAGTATGACGCCATGCTGAAATCCGACATCGCCGACATGAAGAACATCGGCGGTCGTCCGGGTGGTTCCATCACCGCAGCGCAGTTCCTCAAGCGTTTTGTGGGTGAAACCCCGTGGGCACATCTGGACATTGCCGGCACGGCCTGGAGCAAAACCCCCCGCAACGGCCAGCCCAAAGGTGCGACCGGTTTTGGTGTACGCCTGCTGAATGAGTTTGTGCAGAAGAACTACGAAACCGTTTGAGGTTTTCTGGTTTTATGTGACTGAAAAGGGCCTCTTGCGAGGCCCTTTTTTTTGGATAAATACTGCTATAATATGGGGGTGTTTATATTTTGAGTGTATTATAAAAACTGATTTATTAACGGCTGATCATATTTGCGACCTTGACGGCATACCGATCCGTCATTCCCGAAACAAAATCAGTTAAGCAATGTAGAGCATCATACGAATTATTAATAGAGGATAATGGGAAATTAAGAGCCCGTACGAGTTGAGAATGATAAGAGCTTATGTTGTCTATATTCCAATTCTTATCTCGAAGTTCATCTAGTAGAGGAAGAATTCCATCAAGAGTTTTATATACTACATTTCTTCCATATACTTCTAATTCAGTTTTGCGCGCAGCATTGAAAATTTTTTCTGCAGCAATATTTTTTATTTTTTCAAATTCTTCTGCTTTATTTGACGAATCGACTAAGGCGCTTTGATAAGTTCCATTCATTATACTAGCATAATTGTCTTTAAATGCCTGAACACATGCCTTAATGCCGCCAGTGATCGCTAAGGCTCTATATCGTGAAATGATTTCTACCGGGGTTGTGTCGGGATATGCCTTGTTTGGTGGTGTAATTAACCCTTGGAGTAAAGTTGTTGCCTCTTCAAAAGAAATATTTCCAGCTAAATAAGCGTCTTCTAGATCCATGATATTATAGCAGATATCGTCTGCTGCTTCCATGAGAAAGGCTAACGGATGACGACGCCACCAAGATCCAATTTTTTGCTCGTTTGAATCTTCAACTGGTGTCTCAAGTAACCCCAACTCTGTAGCCACTCTTTGAAAAGTTCCGATGTCATTTTCAAATACACCGTATTTTTTTAATCCAATATAGCAAGGTTGGTCCCCATTTTTCCCTGCATCAATTTTTTGTTTGATGAATGCTGAGACCGGGTACTTAGTGAATGCACCTAGAGATCCAAGCGTTAAACGCATCCCACCGTTATTTTTATACATTTCCGTTCTGGTTAAAAGACGGAAACCTTGTGCATTTCCTTCAAAGGATTCAAATTCAGGACGTTGAGTATTTGAGATATCTTGAAAAATACCTTGCGGAGTAGAAAATTTTTCTCGAAACCATGAAGCGATTGCTTCTTCGCCAGAATGCCCAAATGGCGGATTTCCGATGTCATGAGCCATACATGCAGCTTGCACGAGACCAGGTATAATTTCGATTTTCGTGTTTGGAATATATTTACACTCGTCTGCGAGCCATGTTCCTATTTCGTAACCAAGTGACCGACCCACGCACGCTACTTCAAAACTATGGATTAAACGATGATGAAGATGATCGTTTTCATAAAGAGGGTGAACTTGTGTCTTATTGGCTAATCGACGAAATGGAGTGGAAAATAAAATTCGGTCAGCATCTTGTACATAAGGTGGACGATGCTTTTTTTCGGGGTAATTAGCATCATTTAGCCGATCAAGTTTTAGGAGATTTTCCCATTCCATTTTAGAATATTCCTATTCCCAGTAATAATAAATTTTACTTGATTTTATAAAATCACAGTTATCATGATTTCTCTTTATAAATTTTAATATAACATATATTTATAAAGCAATTAATTGTTAAATTTATATGGGATAGTCCAAAAAATAATAAATTACATCAAATTATTATTTTGTATTTTGAGTAAGATATCATTTATCTGAGATATCGAATTACAGTTACGTTTTTTAGAGGGGGAGGGATTTTTTACTCGATGGCATTTTCTTTACTTCCCGCGGCAACTGCGCAGAAATTCTCCTCGCCTTAATCGCAGCATACAACGCTTTCCAATCTGCTTTGGTCTGGTCTGTGTAGACGGTGGAGAAGCTGGCGATGGCGTAGGCAAAAACGCGGCTTGTTCCCAAGGTGGTCGGAGAGGGTGGCAACGTTGCCATAGCAAGCGTGGGCGCGGGCCAGTGTGCGGCCACGCAGCAGGGCATGGTTCGGCAGGCCATTTCGCTCCAATGGCAGCCAGTCGCTGGCCTTTCAGGCGGCGGATGTAAAACCGTTTCAGGCCAACAGGCATAGCAGCTCTACGCAGGGTTTTCTCGCGCGGACATGCAACCTTCCCCAGTGCTGCGTGTTCAACATAAAGCCTGTTTATGATGTCATGACGACAAACGCTTTGTCGCGAGGGGTGTCCTAATGCAACACCCACGGAGAACGCGACGACATTTCAGGCGCATGCATCGGAAATGTTTCGCACTAGAACCGCGTTCGTGTCGTCGAGACCAGGTTTTGAAGGCGCGTACGTTCTGAGATTGGAGTACGGGCCTCGTGGGCGCACTGGATCCCTTATTTCTGGCACGATTGCAATTTGCATTCACTGTCGGATTTCACATTGTTTTTCCCGCTTTTTCTATCGGCTTAGCCGCGTTTTTAGCGGTATTGGAAGGCCTGTGGCTTAAAACCGGGCGGCAGGTTTATCTTGACCTGTTCCGCTACTGGCTGCGGGCCTTTTCTATTGTTTTTGGCATGGGCGTGGTCTCCGGGCTGGTCATGTCGTACGAATTTGGCACCAACTGGGCGCAGTTTTCGCAAAAAGTCGGGCCTATTCTCGGGCCATTGCTTGGTTATGAAGTGATGACCGCCTTCTTTCTGGAGGCAGGCTTCCTCGGTATCATGCTGTTTGGCATGAACAAGGTTGGTCGGAAGCTGCACTTTTTTGCCACCTGTGTGGTTTCACTGGGCACGCTGATTTCCATGAGCTGGATCCTCTCATCCAACTCCTGGATGCAAACCCCGCAGGGCTACGCGATTGAACCCGGAACCGGTCGCTTTATCCCGGCAGACTGGTGGGCCATTGTCTTCAACCCATCCTTTCCCTACCGCCTTGTGCATATGGCGCTGGCCGCCTTCCTGTGCGTGGCTTTTGTTGTCGGTGGCGTAGGCGCATGGCATCTGCTGCGGGCCAGACGGGCAGGGCATGCGCCGACGGAAGCCGTGAAGGTCATGTTCTCCATGGCCATGTGGATGGCGGCTATTGTCGCGCCGCTGCAAATTCTGGCGGGGGATACGCAGGGCCTGAATACGCTGAAGTATCAGCCGGCTAAGATTGCCGCCATGGAAGGTGACTGGGACAGCCAGAGCCGCGCGCCGGAACTGCTGTTTGGTATCCCGGACATGGAGCATGAAACCACGCGGTATAAAGTGGAAATCCCCCTGATGGGCTCCCTTATTCTGACGCACAGCCTTGATGGCAAAGTGCCGGGCCTGAAGGACTACCCCAAGGACCAGCGTGCGCCCTCTTACGTGGTGTTCTTCACGTTCCGCATCATGGTGGCGCTGGGGATGCTGATGGCGGTGCTGGGCGTGTATTCGCTCTGGCTGCGCTGGCGGAAGCGACTGTGTTCGGATGCGCTGTTGCAGTGGTTTGCACTGGTTATGGCGCCTGCCGGATTTATAGCCATGCTGTGCGGCTGGGTGACGACAGAAGTCGGGCGGCAGCCCTTCACCGTCTACGGCCTGCTGCGCACGGCAGACAGTGCCTCGCCGGTCGCAGCAGGGAGCATTGCTTCCACGCTGGTTGTGTTTGTCATTGTGTATTTCATTGTTTTTGCGTCGGGTATCAGCATCCTTCTGCGTGGCTTTGCGCAGGAACCGCATGTGGGTGAAGTCGGGCCGGATGCGCATGATCCGCAGCGGGCCGCCTCCATGCAGGCTGCCGTTTCCAACACAGCCGCCGCAGGCGAAACAGGGAAGGAAAGCTGATCATGGATATGACCGGTGCGGCCTATTGGCTCCCCATTGTCTGGGCGGTTCTCGCGGCCATGGCCATTTTCATCTACATCGTGTTGGATGGATTTGACCTTGGGCTTGGTATTCTCTTCCTCGCTGAGCGGGACAAGACCTATCGGAACGTGATGGTGCAGACCATTGCCCCCGTGTGGGACGGTAACGAGACATGGATGATTTTTGGCGGCGCGGCGCTGTATGGCGTATTCCCCAACGCCTACGCCACCATCCTGCCTGCGTTATATCTGCCCATTCTGATCATGCTTTTTGCGCTGATCATGCGTGGCGTGGCGTTTGAATTCCGCTCCCGCATGCACACGCAGCGGATGCGGGATTTGTGGGATGTCGGGTTCTGTGGCGGCTCCCTTGTGGCGACCGTCATGCAGGGCGTTATTCTGGGCACGCTGGTGTCTGGCATTCATGTTGAAAACAATGCTTTTGTGGGCAGCGGGTTTGACTGGCTGGCTCCGTTCCCGCTGTTCTGCGGTCTGGCTGTGGCCTGCGGCTACACGCTGCTGGGCGCAACATGGCTGGTCTGGCGGACGGAAAATGGCCTGCAGGACACCATGCGCAAATGGTCCGGCATTCTTTCCATCGCCATGCTGGTGATGATCGCTGGTGTCTCGCTGTGGACCCCGGCACTCCACGCAAACTACATGCAAAACTGGACGGACTGGCCGCGTATTCTATTTGTGGCTCCGGTTCCGGTGGCAGTTATTGCTCTGGCGGTTGTTATGTTCATGGCGCTGCGTCGCAAGGTGTCTCGTCGTATCCCGTTCTTCTGCGCGCTGGGCTGGTTTTTCCTGTCCTTTTCCGGGCTTGGGATTTCCATCTGGCCGTATATCGTGCCGCCGGGCATGACCATCTGGGATGCATCGGCTCCGCCATCCAGTCAGGCATTTCTGCTTGTGGGGGCTGCGGTGCTGATCCCGCTCATCCTGTCCTACACGGCGTTTGCCTACCATGTGTTCCGTGGCACGGTGAACGAGCATAGTGAGAGCTACCATTGAGGGAGACGACCATGCCGCACACAGCAGAACGCCCCCTGTGGCTCCGGTTAGTCTGGTTTGTGGGGTTGTGGGCCGGGGGTGTTGCCGCCCTTGGCGTTGTGGCCGGTGTGTTGCGGCTCCTGATCCATCCGTGATCTGAGGCAGATTTTTACCTCTTCAGCAGGGCGCGTTCGCTTTTTCCGGCGGACGCGCCCTGTCTGTTTTGCGCAGCCCTGTTGCTTTGTGAAAACTGTCCTGACTATTGTTGCGACACCATTCCTTTACCCGATGCAGGACACACATGATGCGCAAGACACAGATGACAGGCCGGTGCAGCACGCCACGAGACGGAGGGCTGCGGTCTTTGAGGCGGGGCCTGCTGGTTTGTGCCGTCTCTTTTGCTGCTCTTGCAGCAGGGGTGGGTGGGCCGCAGGGGCTTTCCCGCGTAGCGCAGGCCGCTGATGTTTCGCCCTCTGTTTACGCCCCCATCAGCCCGCAGCGGATGTCAGATGCCATGAAGGTGCTC
>NZ_LHZC01000034.1 GCF_001580615.1 Acetobacter malorum | reverse complement strand
GGCTCCGCCCACAGTGATATCGAAGAAGGCACTGCGGGATCTTGCTACAAATGCGCGAGAAAAAGCTGCCCGCCCCCCCCCGCCCGCCGCGGCGCACAAGGCCGCCCCACTCCGCCACATCCACCGCAGTGAGGTTTCCCCGAGGCTTATACAGGCTATTGAACACGCTCATGCCGTGACCGGGATGGACCGCTCCATCCTCGGGACGTTTGCGTTCCTGGAAAGCAGCCTGAACCAACATACGGCTACTGCGAGGTCAAGCGCCGAGGGTGCGTTCCAATTCACAAAGCAAGCCTGGCTGGATACCGTCAGTCATTACGGACGGCAGCATAGCCGAGGGCTGGCGCTGGCTGCAGACCACATTGCCAAGGATGATAGTGGGCATCTGTCCATTGACCAGAAACAGGCCGGCCGCTTCATCTACAACCTCAGAGACAATCTGGCCGTATCAGCTACGCTGGCTGCCGATGCCATGAAGCACAATCAATCAATTCTCGAAGAGAAATTTGGGACATCTTCACCAACAGCGCTATATGCCTTCCACCTTCTTGGCCCCACTGCAGCCATCCAATTCCTTCGCGCTGAAGAGCGCGGCGGCAAAGAAATGTGCAGCGATGTCCTGAAGAGCGGGCTATCCGCTAACCGCGAGATCTTCACGCGTGATGGCCACGACATTACCGTCGCCGAAGCATACGAGAAGATCAACAACAACGTGACAGTTGCGCATGAGATGATGAAGGACATTTTCCCTGAGAACCCGCGCAACATGCATGTGGCATACGAGGAGCCAGCCCCTCCGGAGATGTCACCGTAAAAGATCGGAGGTAAGGTACGATGTCAGATTCCAGACTAACTTTCAGAATAAATTTCCTGGAAGGCCATGACAAAGACCCTATTGAAGATACCAAAGCCGAGTTCAAATCTTTTGGGGACTTTGTGTCGGCCCATGCGAAGAATCTATCTTACGCCGACTTGAGAAACCTGGATCTCACAGCATGCGATCTGTCAGGGGCCAACCTCGCTCGCGCCGACCTGTCTTTCGCCAAACTCGGCTCCGCAGTGCTGGATGGTGCTTGCATCGACCACGCCAAATTCAATCATGCAACCCTCACGAATGTTACGGCTAACAACGTCTCCGCAATAGGAATGCGCGGCGAGTATGCTGATTTGTCCGGAAGCGTCCTACGCGCTTGGAAGGCTGACGGTGCCGCCTTGACCGGGGTGACGGTGGATGGAACCACCATCACCTCGTCGTCGTTCAAAGAGGCTGATCTATCGGAATTACATGGCGTCAACACCAAGCTTATCGATAGCGACTTCCGCGGCGCTTCTTTCGCTCAGTCTTTCGCCGTCACTCCTGTTATGCGCGGGTGCAGTTTCTCCCGCAACAGCGCACGCGCGGCCATAGAATGGAATAATGCCCGTATGCCTGGGGCATCCATCGATAAATGTTCAGGTTTCCTTCCTGTAACCATCACCCTGGAAAGCAAGATAAGCCGCTTAGCTGCCACAGCGGCATCAACAGCATTGATCGGGCTGGGCACCACAGTCTGCGCCGCCGCCGCCGCTATGCCGTCCCTAAATGGGCTTACGAGCCACCTTTATGGCACGTCCGCAGTGATTACTGCTTCCGGGGTGGGGTCCCTTGCCGCTCTGCGAGCCTCTGACAGCATCTGGAATAAGGCTGCAAGGAAATTTGGGGGTATTCTGGGAAAGACCGCAAGGAAAGTAGTCGCTGCAACACGAGCCGCAGCCGAACGGCTGGGGATAACGCCGACATCCTCAGAAAAAGCCCTGCGCAAGTTCCAAAGAATCCTTGACGAGACTTACGTCTGCCTAGGCTCAAAAGAGTCTGAAAATTCACTGAAGTCAGCATTCCATGCTCTGTATATTGGACGCGAAACATTAGGACGCAAAATCGGTATTGCCGAGGACATGGTCTCTACATTCGGGCCATCATCCGAAATACTCGTATGCAATCGAACTGACCTCCAGAAGCTCGATTACACATTCTCCAGGATGGCCCAGGGGCATGAGGCCGGCTGCACAGTTGTCGTTGACCCGCATTCTGTGGTTCAGGCGGATGGTCAGACCCCTGCCATCATCAAAACTGGGAAAGTCCTCACCGACATATGTTTCGTTGAAAAACAGGCTACCGGAAAGATCGCCTGTATCGTCGCTGAATATAAAAAAGATGGATGCCTGTTCGGCATGACGCGCACAGTCGATGGGATCACAAAGCGGTATCGCCCACAGGATCCAGAGACGATTAATCTCGATCTTCCATCTTTGGAGGATGCCGTTTTTTCCATGGAAAGAGCAGGCCATTCTGGTAGCATTGTTGAAGCTGACCCATCTCCTGCAGCCAGGGAGACCGGGGAAATGGATTGTGCAATCAGGAACGATTATGAAGTGTCTTCAGGGAATGCTGCGCCGACACCGGCATGATCGCTCTGAGAGTGGCTATACCCCCCTACAAATATCCGCAGGACTGATTGTTGTGGCGGCGCTGACGGCGCTCACGGTTTCTGTGGTGCAAGCAAGCTTTGTGGATATGCGCATCAGGACGACGTACGTTCGGCTTCAGGATGTGATTACCGCGACTGAGGACTACATTTCTGACACGCACGGCTATTCGTTTTCAACAAACGACCTCCTCGCACAAGGCTCTATCCCAACCTCCATTGCACCACAGACTGGAGGCATAGTTATCGGATATCAGTGGGTGACGATAACGGGCGCCCCCGACCATACAGAAGTCAAAATCCAGGGCCTGAGCCGGAGGGCCTGCGCACGACTTCTTATGTACGATTTTGGGAGCCGGGTGGCTGGGAGAAGCGCCAATCAGTCTCATGGAAACTCCCCTCGCTTTCCAAACCTGCAATTCGCTGAGTCTGCATGTGCACTTCCAGAGACAAATTCCATAACATTTTCAATCAAGTGACACATACGTCCTGAACCCGGCCTTTACTCCCCATGAATGAAAACATTCGAGGGAGATTTAGCTCCGGTCTCTCCTTTGATATGCCGGACGTCAAGGGCCGCGTGACAAGCAGATTGCTTTAACCCCTTTCAAGGATTAATTCGCCCTCTATTCGGCGATGCCCCATAGCTGAGTGCTTTCTCACCCTCTCCGAAGGAAATCCTTCGTTCTTTGCGTCTCTGATCTATACATTTACATCAAAACACTGCATGCGGCGGCACTTAAGAATGGAAGTGAAAACAGATAAGACCGGGAGAGTACCGAAAAAATCCGCCTGGGCGCTAACCCCCCAGGATGCGGATCATGACGCGTGTTTATTCACCATCCTCGATACCGCGCTGCCGCGCATCCCTTCCGATCAGGACAGCTCCCTTCATCGTTACGCGCACAGCTTTTCGCGCGTCGTAGATGTGCCCTTTACCCGAGGGCTGCCAATTCAGAAATCTTTATCTCTGTGGTTCGATCACCTCTCAAAGATGCGTTTTATA
Organism: Acetobacter malorum; assembly: GCF_001580615.1. Classification (GTDB taxonomy): domain Bacteria; phylum Pseudomonadota; class Alphaproteobacteria; order Acetobacterales; family Acetobacteraceae; genus Acetobacter; species Acetobacter malorum. The sequence continues at coordinate 49,136 of NZ_LHZC01000034.1, read as the reverse complement.
AGGAAAGTCGATGTTTCTGAATGGAGAAAAAACTCGGATCTGAATGAGGCTGCTCAACTGCTTAAAGAGGCTGATATCGATGCCCTCCGCTTCACTGTGTCAGGTGCGCGTCAGCCATGCTTAGTCGTTATCAATGAGAGCAAGGTCAGCAAGGTCAGCCATTTCCGCTATCATCGAGACAATGCAGCCCCCCCTTCAATTCAGTGGCTGGATAAGACCCCCGAGATCCAGTCGCTAAATCCAGACGGGAGTCTGCTCAATCTTAGCTCTGGGGGAGCCGCCATCCAGGCTGCATGCAGTAAATTGGATGAGGATCTGGTATCCAGTTCTCATGTGGTCGCGCTTGCGCTCGCAGAATTTCTTGGCGGGGAGAAGGCCGGGGCCGGAATAGGCGGGATCTTCGACACTCAGACAGGAAGGCCTGTCTGGATTGCCGCCACGCTCAAAGTCGGAGAGGACATTATCTTCCTCGACCGAATGGGCGCGCGCAAACGCGGCGATATCGCAACTCAGTTGGCTGCGGGGGCGTTCGGCAATCCAGATTCGCTGATCGCGAGGCAAGGCATCTCTTTAGACAGCCACGTTCATGAGCCGCTGAAAGGTGAGGCGCAAAATCTGGCTAAAGAGCTTGGCGGGGTGCTACCTCCATCCGAAGCCTTTGCGAGCCTTCTCACCATATCCTCTCCTAGCACTACTGCACTCCCCGTGAGAAAGAAATACGCATGGAATTTCCGGCCAGACGGCGCAAAAACAGCCGTCTCGGAGTTCTCCATACTTGATGCAGAAATGCCCGCAGGAGGTCGAGATAATACAATCCTGGTCAAGTACTGCCACAACTTCAGGAAAATCGCTGAGGTCCCCGACAATGACTTTATGTCTCTCAAAGATTCTCTTCTGTTCTGGCTCCAGCACCTAGCTTCAGAGAAACTGATCCCTCCTCACAAGTTTCTGGACTGGGAAGTGGCAGGAAGGTCTCCGAAGGGCGCAAAAAGACTACTGGATGAAGCCGGAATTGATGCTTTGAAATTCGAGAGGGAGGACACTGGAACCATCCATCTTGTTGCCCTGAACCTTTCTCAGATAGAACCTGTACGCACGTTCGATTATCAGGCCCAGACAAAGCTATCGGCCCCATTGGAGAATGTCGCCGACTTCCCATCTGCTCTCGAACTAACTGGCAACCCTGAGGCCCCCTTCCTGAACCTTACCGCTGGCGGAATGGTACTCAAAAACGCCTGCGAGAAGATCAGGAGTCCATTTATGGATGATCCACATGCCACTGCCATTGCACTGGCCAATTACCTCGGCGGTGAGAAAAACGGTGCTGGAATAGGTGCGATTATCGACACCCGGACAGGAAGACCCGTATGGGTCGGGGCAACACTGGACGGGGTGTTCCTTGATCGTAATGGAGCAAGAAAGAAGAGAGACCTGGTTGAGCAGATGCAGTCTGGGGTCTTTGGCCCTCCGGAGCAGCTTGCCACTAGGGAGGGGATCTCGTTGAACAGTAAGATACACCGTCCTGCAGCAATGAAGGCGCAAGCTCTGTTGAGAGAATTGCACGCGCATATGCCGCCGGCCGATGCCATGACACTTTTGCTGGAATTGTCTGCCCCCGCCCTGCTGGACGATAGGATCGGGGAGCCTGTGATGGAGGGGCCAGAGAATAATCCAGAAAAGACATACGCCCCAGAACCATAGAAGACGACGAGACGAAAATTGTCAGCTAAATCTCCCCTCCCCTTCTTGGTCGCCTCGCAAGGCGACAAGAAAAAGGTTGTCTGCTTCATCCCTCACACTCTGTTCGCGATAGTCGACCGGCGCTGCAGGGAAGAGGGGATCACAAGACTTCACTGCATCCAGGAAGCGGTAAACGCCTTCGCTGAGGCCGTTGGCGACACACGTCGAATATCCATAGCAATATCGAGAGATCACAGAGAAGGAGGTCCACGGGCCTCCCTCCGCCTCGACACAGCCACGTGTAATCGCGGCAAGTTTTTTCTCGGTGGCTGGGTCGACCAGAAATCCCATCAGACAATCAAAGGCCTCTCGAAGAGCTACGGTGTGACAATCTCCTCGATGTTGGAGTGGGGCATAGCCCAAACTAATCAGCCAGACTGATCGCCGACCAGGACAACGGAGGGGCATATGGTGTTTTTGCCTTGAAACGTAGATGACCGGTTGGCATTTTTATACAGAATTGGCCCTTTTGGCTTGGTATAATGCATGATCGGTGATTGACGAATATGTCGAGCCTCTTGAGCACTAGACTGCGTAGACGAATACATTTCTTGTCTCGTAGCTTCGCAATAGCTGCTGGACTGACTGTACTGGTTCCGCAAAATGGCAGGGCTGAAGAAAGACCTGTTACGAGAGAGTGCATCCTCAAATCCGCTGATGCGTTCAATGTCCCATATAGGATAATTCTAACACTGTTGCGCACCGAAGGCGGTCGGCTAGGCCTGGAGCATCGCAACAATAATGGCACCTATGACCTGGGTCCGATGCAGGTAAATAGTAGGTGGATGCCAGAGGTGGCAAAACTTCACTTCAACGGCAATCAACGGGATGCCTGGGTCGCAGTGAGAGACTGGGGGTGCTACAACATCATGATCGGAACATGGGTGTTCAGGCGCTATGTCGACGAGGCCGATGGTGACTTAAAAGAAGCTGTTGGCCTCTACAATTCACACACCCCAAAACCGAAAAGAGCCTACCAATATAAATTTGCCTCTCACTACGCTGAGTTATTCTTCAACAAGGTTACGGCGCAGAGTCAGGGATCGGGCATACCTCTTCAACAGGGACAGCATGGATAATGGCGCCACGCCCAGAAAAAGCCGCCCCCCTTATGGGGAGCGAAGAACTCGTCCTTCTGGTCGTTGTCTTAATCTGGCTCGCGATCACTTTTCTATGGCCTTGGATAAGGCCTGTTGTCGAATACATTATCTTTATAAATGCGGACTGGCAGTATCATCTGCTCGACAAACTTTATCTTCTTCACGATGCCCCTGGCATGCAGGCGATGCGCTATGTTGACTTGATGGTAGGCAAGCCCTTCCAGATTGGCATTGTCCCTTGGAAGTCTGCTTTATGGGTGGCTGAAGATATCTCCAACTTCCGCCATATGTTCTTCGGATACGCAGCAGTTCTAGGCTTGCTCTTTTGGCTAACCACCAGAAACAAGCCAAAAAAAAGCTACAAAACCGTCTACAGCCTCACGGGGAAAGAACTCTCTGCCGTCCCATATATTTTTGGCCTTAGAGTCACATTTAAGCCCTTCCGCTATTTTCTCACGGGAGACTGTCGGTCTGATTTTATTAGGAAACTTCTCAATATATTCCTGAAATACTCAGGCATCACTTTCCTGGTGAAAACGAAAAAAGAATGGCTCCGTGTTGGGCCAAGTTTTTTTGAGTATCAAGCCAAAGCGTGGAACGGCACGCGCTACAGCGCAGAGTTTGTGCCGGAGCTGGCCGGCCCGATCGAAAATCCATCCAAGAGTCCGCAGGAGTGGATGAGGGATAACGGCATAGAGATTACTGCAGGCGAGGTGAACGTCGATCAGGCGGAAAAGGTCTTCATATCTCAACTCGGTGAGCCATGGTCTGGGATCGAGAACGCACCCTATTATATGCAAGCTGTGGCAATCCTGTCCTGGCTGAACTACACGGATAAATCCGGGAAAAAGGCAAACGAATTCCGGGGTATTCTCGATATCATTCACTGCACATCAAAAAATCCCCAGGAAGCAGAAGTATCGGCGCGTAAACACCTCCAGAAATATCTGGGTGACAAAGAAATTGTTGCCGGGCTTAATCGCCGAGGGAATTCACACGCTTACCTCAACCCCGCGATGATGACCATTTATGGTGCCGGCGGCCCGATGATCAAATGGGAGGGGGGCGCATCAGGGGTAAACTCTTCTGGCGGGTTCCGGTGGGTAAAAAAAATAGACCGCACCTTTTGGTACTGCATGAACAATGTGGGTCGGGAAGCACATCACATTGAATGCGCGGGAGCGGTCAGCCATTTCCATGCCGAAAGGGTTGCCGGGAAGAGACTGGTTGAGCCTTACGTGGCCAGCGCCATTGAAGGGCTGGAGATAACGGTTAGAGAAGACGGCGTTATGTCCATCAAGGATTATTTCCATGAACGCACCGCGTTCTGACGCCAAGGACTATTCCTAACCATTAATCTTTGATTATACCTTGTCTTTATGCTACGGCAGGCCTTGAACGATAGGAATTGACCCCTATCAGAGTATTATCTCAAGGCCAAAGGCTTACAGTATGCTGCCTCACATTCATTCCTCCCCTATGCCAGCAACCACATTGGCAAGGAAAGGGGTCCCGTAAGCTATTGTATCGGCACGCATTATTATCACCCTTAAACATTTAGGCCGCCTCCATGTCAGATACCAATCTTCCTTTCGTGGATAATTTTCTCCCACGACCTTTGCGGAACGAAAAAACGGTTAGCTCTTCTGGGGCTCAGACTCGTCGCCTCACAGGAAAGAGAAAGCCCTCTCTTCCGGCCGGTCTGTTTTTTTTAAAATCTCCTACGTTCCTTATCCTGGTAGCCGTACCAAATCTGGCTACTGTGACCTACTACGGTCTCATCGCTGCGCCCATTTTTGAATCGGAGTCCATTCTTCGGGTATCATCACCAGCATCTGCGCAGAAGGGCGACACCTCCGCTGGCGCAAGCATGATGGGTAAAAGCAACGCCTCCGCAAACACATGGATGCTAAAGGATCGCCTTGAATCATGGGGGGCTTTCCAGCATATCAACTCCCAATACAACATCGCTGACATATACGCGGGTGGGGATTTCGTTGCGCGCTCAGGCGGTCTCAGTTCGCTTTGGCACCGTGGGTCTGGTGATGTGGCAACCCGAGGCTATTTTAATCGATCTTTCGACCTGAAGATCGACGAAGATACGGGGAATGCAAAACTCACCGTAACCGGGTGGACCCCCGATGCCGCAACGGATATCGCGAATGCCCTCGTCTCTGATGCCACCGAAAGCCTGAACCAGCTCAATGCTCGCGAAGACGGGGAAGCCATCAAAGCCGGGGAACGCGAAGTAAGTCGTCTCACTAAAGCCCTGGAAGCCGACGATCTCGCGATTTCCCAATGGCGAGGGCGTATCGGCATACTCGATCCCAAAATTGACTACACCTCCCTTTCACAAAAACAGGAAGAGCTTGACGTCAAGCGCATCGAAATGAGCGGTCAGTATAATGCACTGACAAAATACACGCCGAACAGTCCGTCTGCTGTGCCGGTGCAAGCGCAAATTGATGCCTTGATCGATGGGCTGAAGAATGCCGCTGGCGATGCTCGCAACATGATCCAGGAAGCGGCCATCTATGAAGGCTTAGACATCCGGCGGAAGGCTGATGCAAAACTGTTGTCCTCCGCTGAGGAAGCGCTGCAGGAAAGCCGCCTGAAAGCCAGCCAGAGTCATTATTACGTTGAGGTGATTTCTCCTCCGTCCAAGCCGCAAGCCGCATCAGGACCATATCGGCTTAAGTGGATCGGGATCGTGTTCGTCATCTCCATGATCTTTTTCATCGTGCTCGGCTAGGCCTGAACCGCTTTCCCTTTTAGATTTTAAGAACAGGATAGAATTCGATGCTACTGCGCGCACGTACTACACTCGTGGCCGTCTCATTTTCCACTCTGCTTTCTCTCAGCGCTTGCGGGACCTCCATGCCTAATGCTGGCCCCTTGGCCAACGAGGTGGAGTCCGCACAATCTGTGGAAATCCTCAAAGTTACCCCCGCCGTTGCGTCACAGATGCTGACGGAAGCGCGCAACAAAGAAGCAGCAGCTCTTGAAAGCGCTCTCCAATATCTTTCGTATTCTGACCCCCTCCGTGACTATCGCCTACACGCTGGGGACGATGTGCAGGTGTCACTCTGGAGCTTCTCAGAAGGCGGCGGCGGCGGCGGGCTGGGTATTGAACCCTCTCAGGCATCTACCTCACCTACACTCGCCAGTGGCATCCAAGGCACTCCCCTAGGCAAGTTCCAGATTGATGCAACAGGCGGCATCACCCTTCCTTACGCCGGTCGTATCAACATGGCCGGGAAAACAGAAGGGCAGGCCCGCCTAGCCATTATGGCGCGGTACAAATCTCTTGGCATGATCCACAATCCTGACGCCACTGTCCGCGTAGTGAAGGGGCATGAGGGTATTATCGTCACCGGAGCAACCGGAAAGCCCCGCATCGTCCAGTGGAATGCTGGAGGCATCTCGCTGAGCGAAGCCATCACCATGGGACTTGGCGATGGGAGCGATACGCTTGACGAGAAAGAAGATTCCTCATTCGAGACGTCGGGCGGTTCTTCATCCAACACCTCCAACGTGAATGCTGTTACTGTAGCCGTCGTTCGGAACGGGACTGAGACAGAACTTCCAATCGCGGTGGCTCTGGATCAGGATATCCCCCTGCACCAGCGAGACAAAGTGGTTCTCAAAAAGCGTCCTGCCGTGCAAGTGACCATGCTCGGAGGTGGCATCGTCCGGAATGGCCTTGTTAATTTCGGTAAGGCTCCAACCCTGGCATCTGCAATCGCAGCCGCACAAGGCCTCAACCCCAACACGGCTAACAGCACGAAAATTTTCATCTTCCGGCAGAAACCTGCCGAAAAGCCGAAGCTCTATACCTTCGAGTGGGCTGATGGTGACGGTATCGTCGCTTCGCAATCATTCCCCATGGAAAACAACGATATCGTTTACGTGGCGGAATCTCCGATCATCCCGATTTCACGGGTGCTGAATACCATCTTCCAGATGGCAGAACCGGCTCTCATCGCGAGGCCGTAATGGACTTTACACCCTATCTCACTGCGACAGGCATGACCGTGGACGAGGCGAGTATAATCGCCCCGTCCATCACGAACTGGGAAGACCTGACGACCTGGCTCGATACGCAGAAGCATCAGGAAACAACGCCGCCCCCCAATCGAACTCCTTTAGGAACTCCGGTGCTGGAAACATCTTGGAAAGCGGCACTTCGGCGCCGCTTTTTTGATATGAAAGAGCAAGGGGAGCCTGTCGGAGAAGAGCCTGTTTGGCCAAAGGTCGTGGAACGAAGGAGAAGAATATCCCTTCTTGTAAGCGCGGCTCTCACGCTACTGCTGACATCGCTCGCGTCAGAAATGATATCTGTACAGCACACTCAAGAGGAAGTTGCCGTCGCATACATCGTTCTTCTGACAATCATGAATTTCTTCATGATTAATGCGTTCTCCAAAACTCTGATCGGAACATGGCATGCATTAAAAGGCCCAATAGGCAATCCGTGGCACCCAAAGCACACGGAGACAGATCCACGACCTGACTCAAAGGTCGCTATCGTGTTCCCAGTTTACCACGAAGACCCGCACCGGGTTGTGGCTGGGATGATAGCTGTTGCACAATCTCTTCAGACGAACGTGCCTGAAGACTTTCATCATTATGAGTTTTTTCTACTGTCTGACAGTAGGAACCCTGCCTATCGTATCGCGGAAGTGGCTGCAATCGACCAGGCACGGCTGGCCTGCCCCCAGATGAAGTTCCACTATCGCTGGCGCATTTCAAACGATAACGCCAAGCTGGGCAATATGACGGATTTCTGCCGGAGATGGGGCAGAGATTATGACTACATGCTTGCTATGGACGCTGACAGCATCATGAATGGTGACACAATCCACCAACTGCTGCGCATGATGGAGGGAAACCATCGTCTAGGGATACTGCAGACCAACCCTACTCCGGTCATGCGAAAAAGCCTGTTTGGAAGAATGCAGCAATTCGCAGGGAGATTATACGGCTCGTCTTTTTCCTATGCTCTCCAAGCCATGTATATGGGGCACGCCAATTACATTGGTCATAACGCTCTTATCCGTACACGACCATTCATGGAGCATTGCTTGCTCCCCGACCTACCCGGTTCGAAACCATGGGGAGGCAAGCCACTGAGCCATGACATCGTGGAGGCGGCATTGATGGCCAGAGCGGGATACGAAGTGTGGTTCCTTCCGGATCTTGGCGGGACATACGAGGAAATTCCAGCCAATATTTTAAGCTTTCTCATCAGGGAACGTCGTTGGATGCAGGGGAACTTGCAGCATACGAGGCTTTTGTTTGTGGATGGACTTCACAAGACGCACCGTGAGAATTTTATAACCGGGTTTATGGGGTATCTCTCAGCTTTCTTCTGGGGGATATTCTTGATCATTTCAGCCGGATCAATGGTCAACTTCCTGAAGGCTGGTAAATTCAGCCAAAAAGAAATCGGAAGCATCGAGATCCCGGCTGTCATGATGCTGATAGCATCGATTGTATTTATGCTGGCGCCTAGATTTCTGGCTGTAATCAAAACAGCAAAAGAGAAGAAAGCTGGAGAATATGGAGGCCTTCCCAAAATGGCTTTTTGCATATTCATCGAAACCGCTTTTAGCTTCCTGTTCTCTCCTCTGATGATGGTATTCATAACCAAATTTCTTTGGGTATGGGCCAAAAGAAGAAGCATTTCCTGGGGGACCCAACAACGAGATGATGAAGCCCTGCCATGGTCTGCCTGCATCAAGAATTTCTCATGGAGTTCTGGGATAGGCATTATCGCCTCCACGGTGTTGTTCTGGGAGATCATGTCGATACCTGCCCAGACGGAAGCACTCCTCTCGATGGCATCAGGACATTCTATCAGCACCGTCAGCCTTTTCCTTTGGTTCTCTCCGATTTTGGCCGGCCTCAGCGGAAGTGTAGTTATTGCCCGGTTTACAAGCCGAAGCTTCCCCGTTCTGGAGAAAATGAAGTGGTTTATGATTCCTGAAGAAACAAACGTTCCTCAGGAGCTAATCGACACCAAAATCTGGCAGGAAAAACTGGCAAAATCGACACCTTCCCCGGAAGATGAGGTTGCCACTTTCTCCTATGCGCTGCGTGACCCGTGTTTTTACGTTGCCCAGCGAGCCAGATCTCGCCGACGTCCTTTCCTCGAAAGAGAAATCAGAAGAAAAATGGAAGGTCAGAATACGCTCACACTCAAAGAGCTGATGCTGGCCCTCTATGAGACCGGCTGCCTGGATATTCTTCACCGGTCTGCAATATCCGAAAAAGAAGCCGCATAACCACGAAAAAAATCTTGAGCCGTCTTTCCTTGGTTGACGGCTCAGATAAGCCTTTATAAAAGGATTAAATTAAGACGGAAGGGTGGCCGAGTGGTTTAAGGCTCCAGTCTTGAAAACTGGCGTGCGGGCAACTGCACCGTGGGTTCAAATCCCACCCCTTCCGCCAATTATCGCTTCCAGTTGCCTTATATCTTCCCTGGTTGCCCTCCTTATGAGCATGTCTATGCCAGGAGAGTGGCTGCACACTTTCATGTGGGAATTCCCAACAACAAGCCTGTCATCTTCATAAGCCACTTTGTTCATTCCATCGCAAAGTGCTTTCTCCAGGTTGTCGATATCTCCATCCTGAATGTGTGTTGGCCATAGTGATGGATCGCCAGAAATACGAAAAATTGTGAATTTCATTACGGGACCCGAGAACGGCCGCAACCCGGCAGATAGCATCGCTGCCCAAGTGATATCCTTGATGGTCTTCTCGTAATTGCGCGTTTTTTCTGGCGTGCGTGTCATCATTTTAATGCTTCTTTCCGCGCCTCCCCCCTCGCCAGAGCTTGCCCTGGCCCACAACTCTCTGTCTGACGATGCTGCGACAAATGTTCGCGCTCTCTCTTTCGGTTGAGGGGCGATCGGGAAAAAGATCCTTATGGAATCGTGTGTTTCTGGTTCATGCACCCCAACTTCTGGACGGAATCCGGTTTCTCGTTTCGGCTTTTTTATTGCCTTTGGCGAACGCGAAACAGTTTTTCCACCGTTTTGCGCAAGCCTCTTCTCAATGGCCTGAAATTGCTTTTCTGTAAGACGCACCAGCCCACATCCCCTTCCGTCAAAGGATTATTTAATCTTCAGTTTACTTTTTTATCATTGCGTGCTTTTTAAGCCACAGGGAAGGATGAAATGAAGCAATAAAAAAAACGCATAACTTTTCTGCATTTTATGACTATTGCCTCTGGCCATCTTACCTTGTATCTCGCCGTCATAACAAAAATGAAAAACAATTATACAATTACCGTGACCAGGAAACGTTGTGTGGGTATAAGAAGTAACTTGATGATTCAGGCATCTGAGGCTCATTATGAATAGGGTAGGAAGTGTGAGCCCGAGTGGCCGAGAACTTATTACAGATACGGAAACAACCGGACTGTCAGCAGACGATCGCGTTATCGAACTAGCTATGATCGAGCTGCAGGATAAGATTCCCACAGGCCGGACGCTCCATATGTATTTCAACCCTGGCAGGCCGGTCCCCGAAGCTGCCACGCGGATCCACCACATAACAGATGAGTTTTTGGCCGATAAGCCAACATTTGGGTCTCAACTCCCCGCCATCTTAGCCTTTGCCGGGGCCTCCCCTATCGTGGCGCACAACGCGCTTTTCGATAAAGGCAAGATGAACTACGAGATGGAACTGCTTAATCACGAAGCGTTCCAGAATGAATTCATCGACACACTGAAAATAGCACAAGAAAAATACAGAAACGCTGACAATAGCCTGAATGGATTATGCCGGCGTTTCGGAATCAGCCTTGAAAAGAGAGATCGTGAAGGACATAACGCTCTTTTGGATTGTCAGCTCTTAGCTCAATGCTATGAAGAGCTTACAGTGGGCAGAAATAAGAAGCTTAAACTCGTACAACACACGTCCACAGAGGCCAGTCACATCACGCAAACTGCCAGCAATATTGCCCGGCGTAATTTGCGTGAAGACAGAGGGATTGGCCGACCCTCCACAAGTGAAATTCAAACGTGGCAGTCATACAGAAAAAAAACTGGCCTCCCAGAACTGTCTTTGTAATCAGCGCAACCACTAGCTAGGTGACAATTATGCCCCAAAATACTCTTCCTGTTCTTGCCAGTCGGTCTCAAGCAAGAATGTCATTTTTTTCTATCCCCGAACTCTCCCCGGTTTGCGCGGGCAATAATAACGGCCTGAATATCTCCCCCCTCCCCTGTGCAAGCGAGAATTGCTCCAGATCGCCTTACGTGGGGACCTTAGCTTCCGGTCTAAGGATTGCAGGGAATGTCATTTTCTCCGGCGACATGGCGTTACGAAAATAATCTGGAATCTGCTCGGTTCAGTCGTTAGCCTTTGAAGGAAAAAGGGGTGCTACCCACACACCCCCTTTTCCTTGTAATGACGAAAGCGATGACCTGAGCAGCCCACCCCGGCATGGTCGGCATCAAGACAGGCAGATCATGATAAAATGCTTCCGACCCTCGTCCTTCTTTGCATTTTCGACAGCATTTCTCCTATTCTCGCCTGCAGCCCAAGCTCAGTTCGTAAGGCCTTTTTCGACAACCCCCCTTCCATCCACGATGCTCCAGAGCAATGGGCAACTCGGAAGCGCGGGTGAATTTGGAACGTTCCAGCCACAGCCGGCCCTGCCCGGAATGCTTGGAGCAGGAAATGCCCAAAATGCAGAGGACAAAGCTGTAGCCGAACAGCAAAGGATTCTTGAAAACACCCAAAATTTAGAAACGGGAGCCGAACCTGGCGAGGCCTGCACTCGGGCTAAAGATGAGCCTCCACCAGCGCGCGATATGACTTATGGCGGGAACGCGGAAGATGCTGAAAAGAAAGACCCCTGCAAACCCAAGCCAACAAAAGCCGAGAGCGTCGCCAGCAATAAAAGTCTACCCCACTCACCTTCTCCACTAAAAACAGGAAGCCCTGTCTCTGGCGAAGCTCAGGTCATTTCAGGGGATACCCTAAAAATAGGCGGGACGCTGGTACACCTGGCGGGTATTGAATCCCCTCCACCAGGAGAGGTGTGCAGATCCGGCGCCACCGCGTGGCGCTGTGGCGACGAGGCAACCACTGACCTACAGGAAGTAGCTGACCACAGACACTTAACATGCACCATTCAAGCAGAAAAATCTGAGTTAGGGGGCTTGAATATGCCTGACGCCTCATGCGGCGGATCATCTGGAATAGCTGATCTTTCGATCTTTCAGGCAAGTCGCGGCAACGCGCTGGGCACGACCCCCGAGACAAAAATCGCAATGCGGTCAGCTAAGTTAAGGCATTCAGGAATTTGGCTTTCTCAGTAGAATGACTGATCTCCTTTTCGCCTACACTTCGCGCTGAACTTTGCCTTATTTCCTCGTGTTTCTGAGTGATCTATGTAGTCAACTTCGTTTTCGGCCCTCTCACACTATTACAAGACCAGACTTAGATTTTCACGCCCCTCTATGATACCAGCCCGCCATAAAACCGAGGCCTATCGACTACAAACCGCGCTAAAGTTGACTACATTATTAATCCTTGTACACAATTTAATGTAGTCAAGTTTCATTTTTGTCCTTGATTGATCGTAACCGATTTTGCATATCTCAAGGACAAGTTGAAGAATTCCTTTTCTAAAACTGGACGATCATGGCCTGGCGCACAAACACAAGACCTTCCAAGTCGACTAATACCGCGCATGGCGGCAAGCTCCTGAAATCGGCTCACGTCATAATGGCCAAAGAAACACGTGGATCACTGGAACTTATCGACAGGAAAATTTTTAATTTCTTGCTCAGCCGGACTATTGGAAAAAACATCGAACCCAATGACGGTATCCATTCGGTACCCGTCATGGACGTCTTGAAGTTTCTAGGCCATACCTCTACCGACAGGCTAAATCAGTCTCTGCATAGACTGGCGGCCATTAGCATCAGTATCGATTACGTCGATGCTAAAAGTAGAAAGCACTCTGTCGTCACGCATTATCTATCTTACGATTTGGAACATAACGAGACAGGTTCCATCTCTTTTGCCTTCGATAAGATGCTCCTAAAATTCCTCGCCAACCCAAAGGTTTTTGCCGTCTTAGACATGGCTACCGTACGGGGCTTTAGAAGCGAGTATGCAGCTAGGCTGTATGAAACAATGGCATTGCAGTTCGGGAAGCAACATCCTGAGTGGTCTCCTTCATTAGAAGAATTCCGTGAGCACATGGCCGTTGGAGAAGCTTACCCAAGATATAACAACCTTCGCGCTCGCGTTATCGATCCGGCCATCAATGAGGTGAACGCTGCAGCTCCATTCAGCGTCATAATGACAGAGAGGCGCGGAGGACGCGGCGGGAAGATTATCGGTCTCAATTTCCGCGCAGCCCCCAAAAGCAGTGCCTCTCTTAGCACCGTTGGCGATGTCGCCAGGCGGGGACTTCTCAGCCGACGCAAAAAGACGCCGGGGCGTGACCCGCTTACTATCGATCTTCTGTCCAATCAGACAGATCTTGAAAAAGACCCGCTGGGGATATCAGAAGCAACAATCAAACAGGCCATCGAGAATTATGGTCTCACTGACATTGCCCCTCCCCTTCAGGAGTGGCGCGCATCTTTCAAAAACAGACCACCGCCGGCCCAAGCTGACATGGCCTTCCTATCTTGGCTTGATGTCTATGCAGAGCGCCTGCATGGGGAGGCAGACGACCCACTAAAGAACACAGATCCGGACATTATATCGAACATCCTCGATATGATCGGGGCCGAAGACGAAGATGATTGAGAAACTGGCCAATGAGAGAGGAAAGACTGCTGACCGCGTTCGGCAGGCCCTCAAGGATCTCCACATTACAACGCCAGTGATGGCACTCGTCTCTCACATGAGTATGGCCCCAGGCATCCCTAAAGAAGTTAATGCTGAGTGGCTGAGGAAGAAATGGCAGTCGGAGGTTATTTATCACAGTGAAGGTCATATTGATCTGGGCGGCATCCCTTCTGATATTGCCTTCCAGAATTGGGCCACAGAAAAACTAAACAACCCCAGAGGCCTCCTCCGCAAGTCCATTTCTATGGCTCGCAAGGAAGTGCGCCATGATCACCTATCGTATTTCATCATGACACGCTGGGACCAGGAAAACGCCTGTGCCGAACGCATGCGAGATAGCGATGATGCCAGAACAAGCCTGATGGCCAGCCTATGGCTATCAAAGTCCCTGCTCGAACAATCGCGGTATCTGATAGAAGCGATCATCCTCTACTCCGGCAGAATTTCACGCAACGGCATTGAGAGGATAACGCCTGGATGGCTTAAGTGCGATCCAGACGAAATCCGGTGCTGGGACACCATCCCCGTTGATTGCGCACCTATATGGCTTGACCACGCAACCGAGCAATTCGGCGCTGTCCTCGATAATATGAGAACCAGCATCATACAGAAGGCGGCGATCCAGGCGAGGGAGACCCAGAAAAATGAAGTGAGATTCCTCCGGCTCCGCAATCAGTCTGATCGTGTAGCAATAATGCAATTTCATCAGATGTCAGGCCCCCTGGAAGAGGCGGCAATGCTTGGAATTAATGCAAACGAGTTTACCCTTGCGCATAGAATGATGACGGACGCGATTCTGGACGGAACTTGCGATATCGCACAGGCCGTGGAGATCCCTGTTTGGCGAATATTCGCTGATTTTTTGCCTCTAGCAAAAAACAAATTACCCCGGCCGACGGAAAATGAAGTGTCGATCAGACTCAACAATTTATTCTCCTTGAATGCGATTGAGTTTTTAGAGCAAAGGAGCACCATCCTAAAACGTATGGGGGTCTCTTTCAGCGAAGCTCAGCAAATACTCTCAGACTGGAGCGTCACAGTCGCAAATTATGCGCAGAATACTGAAGACTGGCATATGATCCCCGGAAACCCGGAGGTGGGCTTCTTCATCTACGTCAGTTCCAGGAACCGAGGGTAAGGCGCAGACCTCATTGGGAATGAAATTGGATACTTCCCTCCGGGTCGTATGAACCCATATCTGGAACCCTGAAGCCTCCCATTCCCGCATCTTGCTGGAGCAATGACGAAGCACAATTCATCACGAGACAACCCACCCCACAATTCGACGCTGGAGACAATGCCCGTTTTCAGATGCCTAAATCCGGCGCGATGCGCATTAGAGAATGGCGACTGTAAAAATAAAATGCTATTGTTGGACACGAGATAATTGAATTGATTTAATTGGAGACTAAGTTGCCCAACCGCGATAAGACTACCAAAATTTTACGGTCAATGCCTTCATGGCTGTGGTCTCCTACATCTGCTGACATTGAAACGCTTGTGCGCGAAAGCCTTAAGCAAATTGGCAGAACTTCAGCAATCATGCCGACCAAAGAGGCGGCATGGACAGTTTATTGCACCATGTCTTGCGGCATGAGTGGTGCTGAGCAATGGCTGGACAATAATGTCCGCACTTGGCTCTTCGTATCTGCCCTGCTCGGCGTCGATAATGCCATTCACACGCTTTGCAGCCACATATCTACCGTCACAGAGGATGGGATGACCTCCTTCCTGGCACGGAATCCAAACCGGTATCCCGATCTTGTCACGCGCGTCAGCGCAGGAGAATGGCCGGCGATTCATGAGCAAACCCTTAAGTCATGGTCTGACCATGCATGGTCTTTTCATAAGGACAGTGCCGAAGAGGACGCGGATGACGGATGGTCTGGTACAGCCGTTCTTGGATGTTCACCCGAGGCAGTCTCCACGATCGATACCCAAATCGAAAGCGAACTATGGAATGATGACATCATTCCGGGCAAGGTCGTTATTAAGGGCTTTCGCGCTTCCACAGCAATCGAGAAAGAGCTTTGCCTCAAGTATGAGAATATTATTGGCAAAAAACTCCCCCTCCGAACCCCACAAATAACTCCCAGGGAGTTTCGCGCAAGTTTTCTTCGCAAGTTCCCATGGGCGCGGGCCGTGGCTGACGCCGTAGCACAGCATCTCACACTTAGCGAGATAGCCATCAGCGGGGGCAAATACGATCTGCCGGCATTACCGCATATGTTGTTGGTTGGCCCATCGGGTGCCGGGAAATCGGCGATGGTTGAGGAGATCTGTAGTCTTTTAGGTATTCCTCACACCACCGCTTCAGTGGGAGGGACGGCCGACGATTGCGGGATGTCTGGGACGGGGCAGAAATGGACAACTCGCTCGCCTTCCATTCCCGTGAAGCTTATGGCTTACGAACATTGCGCCAACCCAGCTTTGATCATTGATGAAATTGACAAAAGTGCTGGGTCGGACAGCCGCAATGGGACAGTCCAGGGCAGTCTTCTTTCAATGATGCAGCCCCCTGACACTGGGTATATGGACGTGTGCCTGAATATGCCAGTTGACTTAAGCATGGTGTCGTTCATCGCCACCGCTAACTCTACGTCTCTTATGGACGCGGCGCTCCTTAGTCGGTTTAAAATTATCACCGTGGGCAGGCCTAAACCTACCACTGACAACTTCTGGTCTCTTCTGGATGGGATCGCGCTCAAATCAGCGGCACGCCTGAACCTGCAGGAAACTATGCGGCTGCCGGACAGTGCGATCTTGGATGTTTACAAAAGCTGGATTAAAGCGGGGTGTGATATTCGGGAGCTGGAGCGGGCCTATACCGAAGTCTTCGCCAAACTTCTTACGATGATGGCTGACTTCTCTCTTCCAGATGGACCAGAAGCCGTTCTGCACTAACACAAACATGCTACCGGGCGCTTTTATCGCGCCCGGTAATGCACTCTATCTATCGGCCCATACAATCCTGATCAACGCAGGTCGAACTCTGACCCGCATCTGGCTGCTGATAGCCTAACCCCCTTACAGCCATTCCCGTCCAAGGCACAAAATATCCGGTGTCCCAGGCATCCCACGGCCGGACATTTTGATATGGGGAGGAATAATAGTCTGGGCGCACCCCCCAAGCCGGAGCGCCCCATGGTGCACCGTTATGACCATCACGATACCCATCTTCTTGCCACGCTTCCCCTGGGGACGGCGGAGGGGCTTCCGGTGGAGGAGGCTTTGTCAATTCACCCACTGGGGGCGGCGGGGGAGCCGGCGGGCCATCAACATATTCGCTGCCGCCGTAACTTTGTGCCACGGCCGAACGCGGTATCACGCTAACAAGCAGTGCGCCGCAGGCAACCGCTGCCAAAAATCTCCTTGATTTCATTGATCTCTTCCCTGTTTGGGCTTTGCTCGTCCGAATTTCCAATGTAATGTCAACGCATCTTACATCACAAGGTTAGATTTCCGGAGCCTTGCACTTGTGCATGATCATCGCGCCTTGCGAAGTAAGCCGTCCTGTCATTCTGAAGGTTAACCCCTACCACATTAGGTAAGGCAGATCAGAGAAAGCTGTTTCGTATTGCCGGCACAAGAAACGATAAGAAATCCGGATAAAGCCATCAGCGCGCCGGGACAGTCAATATCTTCAGGAGCCTTCCCGGAGAGGGTATCTGAGGCTCAGAAAGCCATTCGTTCATGGATTTCTCTGGAAATCCTTACGCCAGAAATCCATCCAGATGGCCAATGGGCGGATCTCGCCGCCACTTACGGTGGAAAAATATGCCCATTATCCGACAGTCAGGGAGACAATTTTCGCACGCCGACACCCGAAGATGTTACCCCTTGGGCCTCTTTCGTACCCCCCGTTTCTGACCCTGAGGCAAGGGGAAGAACGCCGGATCTGTTCCGAAACCGCTCAGATGAAGACTACGTGGACCAAAAGGGTCAACCTCCTCGCAAGAAGGCGTGGTACCACATCGTTCTCGGAGCCATGAAGGCCGCACCATCACTTCAGGCTCTGAATGAATCCTTCGGTGACAATAGTGAAAACGAAGATCTTCTGAGACAACCCCGCGCAGGGCAAATCATCGCGGCAACAGTCGTGTTGAACGAAAGCGGTCACATGGTGACTGACACCCTATCTCTCGCGAGTTTCGCGTGGGGAGTGGGGCATATGGTTGAGACGCGAGATGCATCCTCTCTACGTCGGTGGCGCACAGCTCAAGGCGATATCCTACTCAAGATATCAAACATCCTTGCTAAAACCGATGACTGTGGCGTTCCAATCCCTCTAACCTGGGAAGATCTTTGCACGGCCAGCGCTATACTGGCAGATGAACTGAAGTTGCCCCCATCCCTATGGATGGGAGTTCAATGCGCAATTGTTGAATACAGGGTGCGTCAACCTTCGGCAGACATTCTCTCCTCTCTGTATCTTGGAGATCTGCAAAAGGTGGAGGCAAACCTAAAGACGGCACCTACAGCACTCCAGGAATACATGGGGATTAAGGCCCCTAGGCATCAATGGAATGCCCTGCGCGACAGAAATGGCCTCAGCAAGCTTTTATATCCTGGGATGTTCACACTTGCATCCTGGCCGGGACCTGGCCTCAAACCGCTGAACCTGCTTCAGCAAGCCGCAGTGAACAACATCTGCTTCAACCTATCATGTGAAGGGATGGAGTCTGTTAACGGGCCGCCAGGGACTGGTAAGACCACACTCCTGCGAGACATTATAGCTCACGTAATGGTGCGCCGCGCAGAGAAGTTGGTAGGCATCAAAAATCCAAGCTTCGGACCAGGCAATATCGATCTATTGGATTACGCAATAATCGTGGCAAGCAGCAATAATGCCGCGGTAGATAATATCAGCATGGACCTGCCGTTGCGCTCAAAAGCCCTAGACCCAAGCATTTGGAAAGATCGAAGGCTGGACCATTTCGGCGACTTGGCCTCGCATATACTGGGCCTGAAACAAGACACTCCTGAGGAAGAGAGGGCCTGGGGGGTCATTTCCGCTAAATTAGGCAATTTCAGAAACAGGAAGAATTTTTTTGAAAAGTTCTGGTGGGACCAAAATTGGGGTCTGTCGGGCTGGCTTGGACAGGCCGCAGCCTATAACATCGCGGCAGATAAAAGTGCAGCCCTCGCTGAAAGATATCCACCTCCTGGGGGGCCAGAAGCACTAGCGCGCTGGGATAAGGCGCGAGACGAATTCCAACAAAAGTTTGACCGGTGCCTGCAGATTCGTGAGACCCTATCAGCGATCTGTGACGTCAGAGAGGCGACTATCAAGGGTGAGACAGACATCCCCTCACTTGCAGAGAGCACATCGGAGCTCAAATCGGATTTAGAATCCGCCGATCGCGCGCGTAGGCACATCGAGCAAGATCTTGCAGCCCAGCTCACTCAGCTCGCCACAGAAACGTCCAAGCTAAACTCCCTATCCGACCTGTCACCTTCCCCCGCGAAGGACCATCGCATTCTCATGCAGATCGGCCATATTGACCAAGTACAGAATGCGGTTGCAATGGCGCGGTTGCGCCTTGAGAGTGCTGCAGAAAACCAAAAAAAGATTAGTGACCAAATTGGCGTCAATCAGCGCGCTCTCAGAGCACTCAAAAAACAGGCAAGCGCGAAATCGGCACCAGAATCCGGCCTAGATGACCCGGCCGTCCAAGAGGGCTTCTGGTCCCTCCCTGACGCCGAGTTTCACACCAGCAGCCCATGGAACAGCGGCGACTTCAAGCAGGCAAGAGAAGACCTGTTTATTGCCGCCGTGAACCTGCACCATGCTTTCATCGTAGCCTCTGCGAAACATGTCAGGCGAGCGATTAACGCAGTCGCCATGAACGAAGCAAAACCACAGGACTGGGGGCTTTTCTTTTTAACTGTTCCGGTGGTTTCAACTACCTTCGCATCGTTTGGTCGGATGTTCGGAGTTTTAAATCCCGGCTCACTAGGATGGTTACTACTCGACGAAGGTGGACAAGCAACCCCTCAGGCTGCCGTAGGTTCAATAGCTAGATCAAAAAGGGTTGTCGTAATCGGCGACCAGCAGCAGATTGAGCCTGTTGTGCCGATCCCACCGACAAGTACCTCGCTAATATTCAAAGAGAACGGCTCCCCGCCTGAGCGATGGGCACCGCCCAGGATCTCAGCACAGACACTTGCTGACAGAGCCAACGAAGCCCAGGGGCGGTTCAAGACAGACTCCCCAGATGAGATCCGCCGCACTGGCTTCCCGTTACTGGTTCACCGCCGCTGCGACAGTATCATGTTTGGCATCTCGAATGAGATCGCTTACGGAGGGAGTATGATCCACGCCACAGAGCCTGCACCATCCATTGTTAGAGACTACCTGGGTGACAGTGTATGGGTGGATGTTAAAGGACCTACACATGACAAATGGGTGGAAACGGAGGGCCGCGTCATCACGCGAGCACTCTCATGTATCGCGGAAAAAATGGGGGACCTCCCCGATGTCTATGTCATATGCCCTTACAGGCAACCCATAAGGCGGCTTAAGCAGATGATCCGCTGCTACCCCTCCCGAGGAGGATTTAAGGGCATAGACAGGAGAAGCCTGACCAAGTGGTTGACGTCAAATGTCGGCACTATTCACACATTCCAAGGGAAACAAGCAGAGGGTGTATTCCTGATGCTGGGGGCTGGCACAGGGGCAAGAAAGGCCGCCAGGTCTTGGGCAGGGAATACGCCTAATATACTGAACGTCGCGGCCTCGCGTGCGCAGAGATGTTTTTACATCATCGGCAACGAGACTGCCTGGAACAACGTCGGCAGCTTTAAAGTCGCCTCTAAGCGACTAAAAACCGTCAGTGCAGGTGATTGGATACGTCATCTGGACAAAGAAACAGTCTCTCCAGGAAAGTAGTCATTGCCCTGAAATTGACCAAAGAAAACCATCAGCCCGCTAGATGACTTAACCGAACCACTAACATCAATGCCTGATGCGATGCTTTCTCCGACAGAGGCACCACCAGCTAATGAAGGGCACCCTCCTCCGATACAATCCCTGACACCCGCCCAAGGAAAGCCTTTAACAACCTCACATATCAGCGTCGTTCGACCAATATCCGTCATCTTCTTCATCCTCGCTTGCAATGCAGGCAAGGTTAGATCTAGCAGCATCATGCCTTGCCTCATACTGACCTTGTATTACAAGGCTTTCTTCGTAGACAAGGCTTCCAAAAACTTTACCAACGATTTTAAGGCTTTCTGCGCAGCTTTCATGGATAAAATCTTGCTCACCATCAATCCTGGAGAACTTCAGCCCCTTCGCCCTGTCGCTTAATGACACGGCATACCCGCAAATAAGGCATGCGCCTTCTGGCCTCCACCAAAGCCGTCTTTGGAAAGAGAGCCTCTCAGGTCTATCCGACTTTACGATATCAGACCAAAAGGCCTGAGCAGTATTTCCAACCGCTTCGCAGGCGGCCCGGACATGGGGAAATGGAAGACATTTCGTGTTACACCCCATTAGCGGACCAAGGACAGAATAAGCCTTTAGAGTTCGGCCAGACATAAATGCTAAATTGTCGGCATCAATCAGCGCCTTCTCAAAGCTTTCTTCCTGATCAAACCCCTGAACAAAATATCTTGCAGCAATTTTCAGGATAGCGCTTCGGTCAGGTGGGAAAATCATGTCCCACAGATGCTTTGGCACGCGAGGGGGCCGCTCTGGAACTGCATCTTCTGACATATTGCAATCTAGGCTTTATGTGTAATGTGGGCACAGGGTAAACTATGCCCACGGTTTGGTTATTTGGAGATCAGTTCAGCAAGAAAACTCTTGAGAGCGGGATTCTTCTGTACGGTCTCGTGGAGCTGATCGACTTCACGCTTGGACATGGCCTCCATCCCTCCAGATTTCGACACTTTGATCAGAACAGAAGCCAGCTCGGCAAAGGGATCTCTCTTCGCTTTCGGGGGCAGAATTTCCACACCACCTTGTTCTTTAGGTGACTTGAAGCTTTCATCCTCGATACCAAGATTGTCGAGTGCCTCCTTTAGTTTTCGCGGTTTTGAATTGGCGAAGTCATAACCGGAATCACGCAATTTCCGGATAGTATTATCCTCTAGCCGAACAAGGAGCGTCCCAGACCGAATTGATGTGGGGACCTCATGATCGCGCAGCTTCCCGAGCCTCACAGCCTTTGCAAGAGCCATAACATCGTAAAGGCGGGCATATGAGAAAAATTCCTCCATTCTCGGCACAATCTGATGCTTGAAGTCTGGAAAACGCTCTTTCATATTGAGGCATAACTCGCCAATCGCCAGAATGTTATTCGTCGCAGCTCGGTATAACACTCGTGCCGTTTCAATTCCGTCCTCTGGAGTGAGAGGATCCATATCCACAGAAGGGGTTAATCGGTTGGCTTGCCGAGCAGTGCCTGATACAGAGGACGTCTGGGTCGTAAGCAAGCGTCCGTGATCAGGCGAAGTCTTTCTGCGGAGTTTGTCAAAATTAACTCCACCCATCACACACTCTCCCGCTTGCGTGACATTACTTGACCTTTGCGATAAACCCAACGCCACAGAGATTCAAAATCAGGATCTCTTTCTCGCGCGGAGCTTGAATCAGATTCATTAACCCCAAGACCTATCTGATCGGTTGTTCTGTAAATCTCAAGGTCACGAATAATCACTGGGCAGACATCGCCAGTCTCGGCCAGCATATTGTTGGCCATATCGCATGAACGCGATTTCCGCCGCACCCCCATAAGCACCATCGAGGCCTTTGGGCTTTCATGTAGCAATTCTTTATACCACGAAACGACTGCACGGGTATCCGTTGCAGACTGCTTGCATGGCACAAGTATGATATCGGATCGACCAATAAGTGTGGGCAGTATCCCTTTCGCATCCCCGACCTGGTATCCTGAGGGAGTGTCTACGACAATTATATCGACATCCAGCTCTCGCAACCTCTCTAGGGCAGCCACTCCCCGACCATAGTCGACAGCCTCGACCGGAATATCGCGGAGCTTTGTCTGGGCCTCTGGACTGAGCTTTAACAGTGTCTGGTCACGAATATCAGACCACGTCCGGAGTGAAAGCTGCTCATCAAGATCCAGACCGACCACCTCCAAGCCTGCCGCTCTCGCACAGGATAAAAGGTTCCGAGCCAGAGTGGTCTTTCCAGACCCACCTTTACCGGATGAGACGAGAACAACAATCGGAGCCCGATGCTCAGGAACCTGAAGTTCGTGGACAGGTTTTTTTTTGGTGCGCTTTGCGTTCATGGCTTCTATTTCACCTGTCGTTCAATTTTTTCATGTCTATAAGCCCGTTTTTTGGCTTTCAACGTCAAAATATCCTTAGAAATCGATACTGGCAACACATTTTTCGGGTTTTATCTTAAAAAACGAAAAGTCGAGTTCTCAGTGAGAACACGAAAAGCAGGACTCCGCTTCATTCGAATGAGCAGATCTTGCGCCTGCCAACCTGGATCTTCCCAGCCTTAATTACGATCTGATTCGGAAAAGTCCTGACATATCAATGTGTTTGGCCGCAGAGACAAATCCAATGCGGCCATATAAAGATCTTGCCCGTCAGTAATACTCAACAAAACACGCATCATCTTGGTGCGTACCAAAACCCGCTTCCCAAACACCATCCGGCGGGACAACAAAGGAAACGCTCTGCCCTACACGCCCTTCATTAATAGTGCTCGTAACAAAGGCCACCTGTTGGTCATTAACCGTGGCATATGCCCCTGTTACACCGTGATATCCCGCAGAAAACCATACGTTTACGAAATGAACGTCGGTATCTGTATTCACTGAATGGATAGCCTCTACGCCATTTGACCCATTGTGATGAACCACGGAGTAACCGGAAGGTAAGCCGCCACCAGAATTGATGCACCCAGATGAATATTTGTGGCCGAACTGCATCCCGCCCGGATAACGCCACTGCCCCTTCACACAGTTAAGCATCCTACCCTGTGCATCCTTTGCAATATCTCCATCTTTAATATCGAAGGAGGCTGCGTCTGTCTGGCCACCACCCCAATTTGAACCTGTGTCTAATGCAGAAATGGATGAACACGAAGCCCCCTCCGTAGCTACGTACGCCGGCCGAAACACCTGGGACTGGACATATTGCGCCGCGCCAACAACACCTTGGTGCGTCATATACGCATTAATAGAATTGCCAGTTCCCATGCCTAGGCTGCCATCTGCGTAGATATCGCCCGTAGTCACCCCCGCCCCGACAAATCCAGACGGCCAAGAGTAGACCGGGTCCCTGCCATTCGTCGCAACATTACCGTAGAACCTGCCGACATTAAGCTGGGAAACACCTGAAGGATGAAGATAATAGCCGGAGTTGTCAGTATCAAAGAGGTAGCGAGTTGTGACATTCCCATCAAAGTAAGCCATAGCGTCAACTGCTAGAGGCCTACCCATAATGTGGAGCTGGTATCCCCTGCCGTAAGGAGAGGCGTCACCGGCAACTGACAAACCTGGCGCGGCCTGAGACCAAGTTATCGGCCCACCCGAAATTAGATCCAACCCCGTCTCGGCCGTGATCTGACCAACAAGATTAGAACCTCCATCCACTTGGAAATTGTTTCCGGGCCCTTCGATGTGGAGTCCACCGCCACTGATCCCTCCATAGTAGCTAATCCAGCTCCCATTATGATAGAAACCCCCTGTACTTGCTATTGAAAGACCACAGTTCGACGCGGAAACGGAATTGTCATGACATATATTCATGTCGCTATCGACGAAAACGGTATGGTCAGATGGGTCGGAGGCGTAGCTCCCCACTATTGATGAACCGATCCCTAAGGAACCATTACTCACGCCGGTTGTGGGGTTGACGTTATCAATCCTCCCTACGGCATTAAGATTTTTCTGAGTCATATCGATATCGGTGTGCATCGTATTTGCCTCATGTATGCCGATATCATTCCGATAAAGGAAATCAGCCAGACCTCCCGATATCGTAAACTGACCAGATGCTGCCACATGCCCTGGAGTTGGGGTCGCATAATCGCCAGCCAATTCGTTTGCAGGATACGACCACCCCCCACCTACACCGCTGATAGCCCCTGCGGGCCGGCCGGAGGAGGCTCTCGAATAATAGCCGCCTCCGGCTGCATTCAATTTTTGGCCAATCCGTCCGATATCGGCATCTTTGATTGTGGCCCCCCCAGTTGTGTAGACCATCATATTATACCCAGAAGGATTGTTCTCATCAGCCCATACGGTCATTACGCTGTGCTGCCCGTAGGAGTTGGTATCCACAAAACCAGAGGGCATGAAGCCCTGACCTTGCAAGCTCTCCTCAGGAATCTGGGCATTGCTATAAGCTCGGCCAGCAGGGATCTGATAGACCCCTCCTGCGTCTTGAACCAGATTGGCGAGGTTCTGCGTATTGCCTTTAACCCAGTTTTGAGCAGCAACATAAACCTCGTTTAGCTGGTCGGCCGCAGCGCTGTCTTTCGACTTCTTAATCTGGATATTCACCTCATTTCCCAAAACCCCGGCCATGATTGCCATAACAATCAGCGAAGCGGATACCTGCAAAGGTGTATAGCCAGCTTCTGCGCGGTCTGAGCGAGCCTTGAGCCTTCCAATTGAGAATGTCGACAGGAAGCTTTTCATTACGAACAACACACCATAGCCATAAGAATTGATATCCAATAATAAGCGATCAAAAAGCCTATAAAGAAGAAGTATTTTTGATTGCTCACTTACCGCTCTGTTATGGGATTGTTTATTAACAAAGCCTTTACGGAAAAAATGTATGATTTCTTCTTAGATTTCAGTGAAATCATCACTAGCATTGGTCTTGTAACTCTTTCGCAAAAAACCACCCCAAACACTGGCTACGAACGGGAACATCAAGAAGGCGCGGCCATGGCTCTGATGAACATTTTCCAGGATACGCCGAGGCCTATAAAAGACCTCCCTTCAGCTATACGAAAAGCAACAAAGGCAGGCATTGTAGATTTCAGTGGTCACAGTGGGCTGACGCATCTGCCAGACCATTTCGCGACCCCACTCTCTCTGGACTTGTGCGGATGCGAAAACCTCACCTCCCTACCCTCAGACCTATATGTCGGGGGCTGGATCGATGCGTCTGGATCGTCTTTGACCGCCACTCCAAAGGGGATGATTGTCCGACGCGACATCATACTGCGCGGTTGTGACACTCTACAGTCATTACCCTACCCCCTTTGCGTTGATGGCAGCCTTGACGTTACCGGATGTGAAGCGCTGAGAGACATTTCCGGCGTCCGAAAAGTCTCGGGTAATCTGGAGATGACCGGCTGCATTTCCCTTCAGAAGCTTCCAGATGAGATTGCTGTTGGATGCTCCATTAATTTGTCAGATTGTCGGTCACTTACACACCTGCCATCGAAAATAACTGTCGGGAAAAGCCTCACAATGCGGGGATGTGAGTCTTTGGAATGTTTGCCCGATATTTTGCATATCGACGGAGACCTTGATCTTACAGATTGCACATCCCTTAGAAGGATACCACCAAAAATCAGCGTTTCAGGCTATTTGAAGTTGAGCGGATGCACGGGCATAGCCATCCCACAGCAGCTCATTTCCAGCATGTACAGGAAAATACTCCTTCCCATCGACTTTTCTGTTTTTTAACCTTGAATCGGTACATCACAAGGATAAGAGCATGCCTAGTCACGCTATCATAGAGGACATCGCTGTAAGGGAAAGCGGCGGAGATCTTCTTTTCCTCTTGCCACCCACCCCCTACAATAAAGACACTCCTATTTATTGGGAGTATGACAAATCTGGTAAGCGGCTCCTTCTTTCCCAGAACAATAAGAAAATTGGCGACACTTTTGTCGACGATGACAACGCCGAGAAAATCTTCTCCGCTGCACGATCAGTCATAATCATCGAGACAGATGATGAAGGAGCGATCGGAGGGATCAATCAATACTCCCACGTGAGGAGAAAGACCGATCAAACAGTCGGGCCTAATACGAATTGAAGACTTATGGCGCCCCTACCCTAACTCACAACAAATCTGCGCATGGGAAGGTTAGTCCCTTGCATCGCTCTCAGGTAACTTAGGGGCATCAAAAGACCGGATTCTGGTCCGACTAGAACAGGAACTCCACAATGCTGCAGCCGCAATCAAACTCCCACCTGCGTGACATGAGCGAGCAAATTATGGCGGTACACGAACAACTGGAGAGCGATCTTCAAGCTCAGGTTGGGGCGGCTACAGCCAGGCTGATGTCGAAACAGAACGTATCCCCCGTCTCATCGCTCGACAAATTTTTCAACTTAGACAGCGCCGCTGTCGGCACCGCTGGGGGCAAGCGTGCGCAATCCTTTGAAAGAGGGTTGGGTTATGTCAGGAGCGCTGCCATTAAGGGCATGGCGGAGGGCATCCAATCCTCCTTCGTCAATTCTGCCGTTACGGTCAACGGACAGGCATCCCCGAACTGGGGGCGCTTTGGCGTTGCCGCAACACAAGGCTTTACCTCCGGGCTTGCCTCTACTTCCAGCATGAACCACCAGGCCTTCACTGCGACAAATGAAGCCCTGTCAGCAGCGGCTAACGCCAGGAACACACAGTCTCCTGCGAATAGTCAGAGAATTGCAGGTCTGATGCGTAGGGTCGCCAGGCAGAACGCCGTTCACGCTCAGAACGAGCGCGTGACAAAACTTCCGCCTTTACGGACCACCTTCGCCCGTGAGGCGCAGAGAATGCGGAGCTGGGGTAAAAACCTCGCGGCCGCTGCAGTGCTTAACGCGCAACTCACAGCAAGCGCAGCAACCCGTAAAATGTCTTCAATCGGAAAATTCTTCTCAGCCAAAGCGCGTGACATCAAAACAGGGGCAACAGAGTTCCTGCACGCACAGTCAGTGCGCCGGACAATCAAGTTGGGGACCTGTGTAGCAGCCTGCGCGGCGCTGGGCGCGTTTGCTCCGCACATGATGACCGCAATGCCGAACGCAGCAGAGGTTGGTCAGTCGCTCGCCCATCACGGTCAGCACGCCGTGCATGCTGTGGGGGATATTCATCACCACGCACATAACGCCGTGAAGGCGGCGGCCAGAACCGGGCACCATCTCGCCCATTCCGGCTTGCGCTCGGTCATGCATGGCGGTCACCAGCATATTGAAACCGCATCTCACATCGTTAAATCCGCAACATCCATGAACCCGGATTTGTCGGCCGATGCCCTGAATATGCAGCAGCTCCAAATACTGCACGATCCAGCGAAGACTATTACTCAGCACGCTCAGACGTTGGGGAACTCTGCGCCACAAGCGGTGAAGCATGCCGTGCACACTATGGTAGCACAGGCCCCTGCCGCCACAGGCGGGATCACGCCGTCCAACCCACTGGCCGCAGAAGTGGCGCAGAATATGCAGAAAGGACCGGCGGCTGCGCTGCACGTCCCCCTCGGCCAGCAAATCGCTCATGTGGCGAAGTCGACCTTCGTGGATCAACCCTCAGCCTTCCTCAAGGGGATGGCCCAGGGGATCAGCGATATGGGCAAGCAGATGTCAGCGCAGCCTCATTCCACAATGCTGGCTGACGCGGGGAAATACACCCACGATTATTCAGCAAACACGCCACGCTGATCACAATCCGGGCGGCTCTGTTTCGGCTGCCCGGATTTCTCTAGCGGTATAGCATCGCTAAACGCCCGTCGGTATCATTCTCGAAATCTGCGCCGGCAATAAGATTGAGATATTTCTCGTCATAATCCCCATAAGCCTTTAAGAAGCCGGTCGTCGCTGCGCATATCTCCTCAAACTGGTGCTGGTAGCCTACCCCTGACCATGCATGTTCTCCGGTGCAGGATGACATCGTGGTTTTGCGCATCCAGGCCAGATGCTTAAAGTTTGGAGCAGAAAGCGCGTAAGCATCCGTTCTGTCATCCGCAGTAAGCCCCCGATTGAACAAAGAGTCGTCTCCAGGCCCGGAAACAGTAAGGCACGGAGAACTCAGATCCCTCCATGAGTCCATGTCAAAGCCCAGCGCGCCATGCCCCTGAGGCGTAAGAAGCATTCCCGCATAATAACGGTCATCTTTCATGCTCAAAATCTCATTGTCGGCAGGGCCAAGTCTGGCGGTTGCGCCCAAAATAAGCTGGGCTGCAAAAGCACCAAGAGAGTGACCGACAATAATTGGCCTTTCGGTCGAAATATCCAGTCCAGAGACCTGCTGCATAATCGGGATTACATCAAGGACCCGCTTGAGTGTTGCACTTCGCTCCTTCCAGGCATCTAGGGGAATTCTAAATGAGTCATCCGCCCCTAGCGGAGCGCCTAGATATCGAGGCCACTTAAAATCAGACTTTATGGCTGCCTGAGAAACAGTTTGAACAATTTCTTCGTCGTTGTGCATCGGCGCGACAACCACGAAGCCGTGGCTGGCCCAATGCTTAAGCAGTTCCGTGTATGAAGAGGGAGTCAAAAATTCAGCGTGACTAAAAACGACTAACCTTCCACCTTTCTTCCCGACAGGAGACCATACGCTCAGATGCACGTCGCTGTCTGGTGAGAAATTAACGCTTCCTGACGGGGCGCCATAATCCCCCTCACTTGCAAGATCAGAGAAAGGCGTATGATCCCCCTTTGATGCCAGATGTTTGACCGTAAACCGTGAGTCATCAGGCATTGATAGGCTGGGGGATGAGAAAGCCCTACATGATGGGAAGGAGCCAAGACCTGCAGCCAATGATGTAAGCAATAACCTTCTTTTCATGAGTGCCACTTCTTTATTAATTCACCAACCGACATGACGATAAAGAAATCAAGCCAAAACATCAAAATCAAGGTGTAATTTTTTACATGAAATAGTCTCGCTTTTTCCTGTTTTGTCCTTGCAAATAACAGCGTGCGCTGCGAAAATATGCTATCGAAACAAGAGACAAACAAGGTTAGTTTCATGAGCACGACCCCCAAACATGACTCCCGCCAAGACGCGCTCCAGCAGGCAATGGCTCATATCGAACGCTCTTTTGGCAAAGGCAGTGTTATGCGTCTGGGCGCTGGCACGGCTGAAGGACTTTCTTTTAAAGCTACCCCTACAGGCTCTATTGGCCTGGATATCGCTTTGGGAATTGGCGGCATCCCCGAAGGTCGTATTATCGAGATTTATGGCCCCGAGAGTTCCGGCAAAACCACACTAGCCCTCCACGCTATCGCGGAAGCACAAAAACGCGGAGGCACCTGCGCATTCATTGATGCTGAGCACGCTCTAGACCCTGGCTACGCTAAAAAGCTTGGGGTTGATATCGACAATCTTTTAATCAGCCAACCTGATTCTGGTGAACAAGCGCTTGAAATTGCCGACACTCTTGCACGATCCGGCGCAATCGACGTGTTGGTGATTGATAGCGTGGCCGCACTGGTGCCTCGCGCTGAGCTTGATGGAGACATGGGCGACAGTCATGTGGGCCTCCATGCGCGCCTCATGAGCCAGGCTTTGCGGAAGTTGACCGGCACAGTGTCGCGAACCAAAACAAAGTTCATTTTCCTGAACCAGATCCGCCTGAAAATCGGGGTAATGTTCGGGAATCCGGAAACCACCACCGGTGGCAATGCCCTGAAGTTCTATGCGTCAATCCGCATGGATATCCGTCGCATCGGGTCCATCAAGGATAAAGATGAAGTCGTCGGGAATACTACTCGTGTGAAAGTCGTCAAAAACAAAGTGGCACCCCCGTTCCGTCAGGTCGAATTCGACATCCTTTACGGGCATGGCATCAGCCGAGAAGGCGAGTTGATCGACCTTGGGGTAAAGGCCGGTATCGTTGAGAAGGCTGGAGCCTGGTTCTCCTATGATAGCCAGCGCATCGGACAAGGTCGTGAAAACTCAAAGCAGTTCCTCAGAGACCACCCTGATATGGCATCAGAAATCGAGAAAAAAATCAAAGAACATTCTGGTCTGATCGCGGAAGCAATGCTGAAAGCAGGAGGCGGGCCTGAGGAAGAGTGATTGTCTTCAAACTCACTAATTTGACGAAGAAGATCGCTGTCTGGTAGTCCTTGAGAAAGTCCTCTCAAGGACAAGCTCTTAATCCCGTTCACGAAACCTAAGGAAAAGGCGCCATAGAGCGCCTTTTTTGTTTAAGGCAGACGACAATGACCAAAGACAATGCACCTACACCGTCTTTCTCCGTTAGACGGCTATTGAAAAAGCAGCGGCAGATCCATGATGCAGCAGCTTTGGATGGTCGCCTTAAATCGTTAAGGAAAATCGCGGATCACGATAGCTTACTCTACTCAAAAACATCTGCTCAACATGCCAAACGATTCCTTCAAAACCTCTGCGAACTTCACCAAACACTGTTTGAACCATCGATCTTCTTGATAGGAAACGGGAACACTCGACTACTGTGGATTCATGGAAAAGAACAAGTAGGACTCCAGTTTCTTGCAGGTGGAGAGATCCAATTGGTGATGTTTGCAAAAAAAGCCGACTCAGCAACAGAAATCGAAACAAAAGTGGGAGAGAAAGTGACCCCAACTTTTGCCTTGGAAGCAATCACTGCCATGAACCTCGCCCACCTTATTACGCCCAATCAGGGCAACTCATCCCGCTCCTAACGCCTTCAAAGAGGCGGTGTACAGTGGCTCTCAGCCACCCCGCGCCGCCCCATGGCTTGCCGACCAGGCCAAACAAAGTGCTGAAGCCGTCTTCGGAATCTCCCTCGGCCTAGGAAGCTCAAAAGCTGCAAACTTTTTCTGGATGCCAAAAGACATCCTGCCGTCGACACTTCTTGCCGAAACATTACCCATAGCTTTTAAAATTGCCGGGACAGCATCACCCTTCACAACAAATACCGGAGGGCGCCCCGGAGGAGGGGCCTCCGTAACATCCATTTTAACGAACTGCATCAAAGCACCGATTTCCAGAGCAACGTCCTGGGGAACCCCAACTTTATAAGCTACACCCGGCATAGATAAAGCCATTTCCATAGTTCCGCTTGACCGCTCACACTGGAATAAGACACCCTTCCCGTCTTTTTCTGCAGGACGCATAAGCCGTAATTTCTGTCTTTCCTTGTCGTGCAGTGGTCCCATCACAAAAGCCCATTCTCCACGTCCCCCACCTCCCGACACCACAATATCCGCCTGAGCCGGAATATTCAGTTTCTTCAGTGCATCTGGCGTGGCAGCAGATATTCCCTCAGCGGACGCTTGAGATCCAAGGATAACTGATGCGCAAAGGATAAAACTCAATCCAATCGAAGCACTTTGAGCTTTCTTCTTACCATTCATAAGGACCACTCCACAGCAAGACATAAACAGGATTTTTTCCAAGCGCTCCTTACCTTATAACCGTAAGCATATGAAACCTATTGATTTTCTCTTTTTTTACATTCATAAATGCGGCTGCAACAGACCCAAGTTTAGTAGCCCGTCGCTATTTTCTCGGTGTTTTCAGACATTCATGCCCAGTGGCGTCCAGAATAATCTCATTCAGCAAGGTTAATATTGCTATTTAGGTTTCGATGGATATCAATTCTCAAACCAACCTCAATGGAGACAAGAGACTCTCATGAGCAAACAGTTCGTGGCAGACCGACTGCAAAAGTCTTTGGGCGTTACCGGCGTGGCCGCTCTCAAGGCCGTTGATGACATGATGGCTGCAATCCAGGAAGATCTCATCGAGAACGGGACGTTCCTTATGGCCCGCTTCGGGACTTTCAAAGTCCACAAAACGGGTCAGCGTCCTGCGATGAACCCACGGACGGGTGAGAAGATCTCTGTGCCGGCCTCATACACCGTCCGCTTCAAGCCTTCTCCGGTTTTGAAAAACAAGGTGGTAGAAGCCAAAGGCGGCACGCCTCGCCCGGCACGACGCACAAAGAAAGCGGTGAATGGGTCAGCTCCGAAAGGTAAGCCTGGCCGCCCCGCAAAGTCCGCCACCGCGCCGAAAGCAGTGAAGTCCGCAAAAGCCCCTGCCGCAAAGGTGAAGGCGACACCGGCAAAACCGGTAAAATCGGCTCCTGTAAAAGCCACGCCGCGTAAGGTCGTTCCGGCAAAAAAAACGGTGCCGGTGAAAGCCCCAGCCAAAATCGCCGCCAAAACGGTAAAAGGCAAGGCAGTCGCCCGCCCCGCTAAACCTGCAGTGGCACCGGCTTCCAAAAAGTCTCGTTCAGCGAAAAAGTCCAGGTAACTTTTCGTCAGAGCAAAAACGGAAAAGGGCGACAGCATAACGCTGTCGCCTTTTTTTATAGCAGGTGTTGCACGATGAGGATTAGCCGTTTCATTGCGGCTCAGGCGCTGAGAGTTCCTCTCTAACGGCTTCAGGCTCAGGAATTTTCGCTGTCATAGCGTTTAACGGTCTCGGAGCTTCATTTCGCAGCCCATACTCCGGCCCCACAACATCCATGAAGCGCTCGAAAGCCTCCCCTATCACCTTCCTCTCACGGCCTGCCGGGTAAGGATTGGCAGCGATAAGTCCCAAGTCCGCCAATTTCTGATAGATTTGCGGATCCGTGCTATGAACAAGATATGGCGATTTTCTGATGCCATCAGCATTATTTAGACGGTCCTCAACCCAGGACTCAAACGCTCTGGCGAAAAGCTCCGTAGGACGCGTCCAGTAGTCCGTACTCCCTATTTTCGCAGAGTTTGTCGCATAATCGGTTTGAACCGATCTAGTTTCCCCCCCAAGTTCTAAGCCTGAGACTGCTGCCTCCATGCGTTCGATCTGGGCGGCGCAGTTCCTGATGGTGATATCCCACCCTTCTAAGCGCTTTTTTGTGCTGATTGCCATATATTCGGGAGCGTCTCCGTTAGGATACTCAGCTTCAAAGCTCTTTTGGTCACTGGCTTTCCTTGCCTCATACCGATGCTGCAGGCTCTTTTCCTCAGTTATTGCCTTTGCCCACAGCGCAATATCTTCCTCTTTGGTCAGCTTAATCTTGAGGAAAGAATGCAAAACGGCATTGACCTGCTGGACGACGGCGCCGGGAAGGAAGGATAAACTTTTTGTCCGCTTATCGCTGAAGTCAAGTCTCCCTCCGCTGGCGTATCTTAAATGACCTTTTTCGCTCTTCATCCCCTCTGGCGCTCGGGAATTAGCTATGAAGAAGTCCAGGGCATGTGCCCATTCATGAGCAAGGGAACCCGCTCCACGCATCCGCGTAATATTCATGACCATCCTGTCCGGCTCAAAATGAGCCGACGCGTGCCCCTTGCCTCGCGCGCCCAGCGCTAGAGCCAGAGTTCCATCCAAACCAACACCTCGGGGATTGATGCCTATAGCATCAGCCAAATCATGACACGCAACCCAAGCTGCGTTGATAACTATCTGGCGCTCATCATTCGGAAGCCACTCCCCGAATTCAATTCCCCGGAAACCGAAATCGCGCATCAGTTGCTCAGCCGAGACATTATGCCCCCTACGATAGTCCGGCCCTCTGCGAGCGAGGTTTTCGAGGTGTGGCCTCTCAGGCAGTCCTACTCTTTTCGATTTTTTTTCATCATAGTGCGTTTTCGCAGCCTCAAGGGCAGATTCCTCGTTTTCGAAGTAACCAACGCGATCAATCCTCTTCGCCGTCTGAAATCTCGCTTCCACCATGTCGGTGTATTCGGCGTCTTTCGACAACTTGATTCGAACTTTCCTGATTACAAGAGTTTTCATCCATGCCGGTTTCTTGTTTTGTTTATATGGGAACCCGTCCGCCAGTTCTTTCTTCATCCGTTTTTCATCGCTGTATGAAAAACTCAGCCTATTGGACCTTAGTTCGGGAAGAGGGGAAACATTCCCCTTCCATATTTGGTACCAGTCCGGGCTGCATACATTATCTCGGTTTCTTGCGCTCGGGAGAGGAGGCGTTCTGCCTGGGCCTGGCTGCCTGTATTTCTGCTTGTATTCATTTATTGCAAGCACCAGATCAGCCTCTGTCTTGCAGGGGAGCACAGTCGCAGCAAGACTATCCACCATCTCAACATACAGCCCGGCACATTTTTCGTATGTCCCAAGATTCCCACCATAGTCATCCCTTGGCGCTGTACCCAAGTTCCGTCTTATCGTCTTAATTTTCGCAGCAACCTCTGGAGCCATTCCTTCTTGAGCAAGCTTCTCCCAGTCAGGCTCAGGCCAAACTTTATCCTTCTTAATCAGGTTGATCCGCTCTTCTGAATTCATCTCAGCGAACTGGTTTAGCGTAATCCGCATTCTGGCCTGGTCTTTTCTGGACCCACCAATTTTTGCGCCTATATTTGTGATTTTAGTGGCGGCTTTTGCCATTTCCCAGTCCTCAGTTTTAACCGAAATTGTTGCGGACAATGCTCTCTGATCGGGATGCAAGACACAATCTATTCTGTCACATTGTGAAGATGGTCCTACCAGTTGCATCCCTCATGCACTAATATTTCAAGGATAAATATCGATCGCGACAGGGACCGGAAGCAGGATAGTGGAATGATAAATCTAACCGTGGATGATTACGGATCATTAAGCATTATCTGTTCATCCAGGGCTCATGATGATGTTACGTCGCTCCTGATCACCCAGAGCAAAATCGGCAGCCCCTATCACCTTGTCATGCTTTCCGAGGACGGAAATAGGACCGAGGTCGGATACCTCGAAGACGGGGCGATAGACCCCCTGGATATACAAAGGACAGGGAACATATTGAGAGTTCGTGGTAAGGAAGTCCTTAGTAGTCACTCTCTAAAAATTATCCTCGACACTCCGAAGTAGCCATCTACCTTGCATGTGAATGTGCTAGAAATTCATGCAACAAATATTTGCTAAAGAAACACCGGACGGAGGTGGAGAAGAGGAACATGCAAGATCTGTTCGCGTGGGCGGAATCGAACCCTAAAGCACAGGCACCCCTGCCTGAACTCTCATCGGCACCTCCGCCCTCCAAACCCATCACTCCCCCATCTAACCGCATTCTTGCTGCAAAGGCTTCTGCCCCCATACAGGCTCAAACGCAGGAAAAACAACGGCTCGATGTCTTCCGGCGCTTGCCGCCGCCCCCTCCTGGTTGGGTTGAGGAAGATTTCTCCCTTACAGCACCTCCCGGCATGAATATGCTGCCGGATATGCCTGAGCCTGAAATCGGACCAGACCTTGACCTTCCCCCGCTATCACCTGAACTTGTCATTGAGGAAGCTCCGGCTCCTGGGATGTAGTCTCACCTGTGTCGCTTGGGCCGCCAGAAGGCCCGGCATGCTGAGCATCATCCCTAAGACGCTGGACGGTCAATCTACGACTTACCAGACCATTTAACATGCACTCCTGAAGGTTTATTTCACCATCGACCCCTTCAGAAGCACCTGCCGCCGCCATTTCCTTTGCCTCTCGCTCCACCTCTCTCTGGCAGTTAGAGACAAGGCTTTGGGACCATTCCTTCTGCCCAATTTCTACGGCCTCTTTCGCCTTCGCATCACCAGAAGCTAGTATTGCCTCATAGTCCGATTTAATTGCATCTTTCTGGCGTCTCCCCTCGTCCGTCAAACACTTTAGGGTGGCACCTCTTGCCTCATCGTCGATATTGCTGGCCTCATCTTGGGATGTTTCAGCGGACCCTGCATGAACTGCGTTCAAGCAGGAAGAGAAATTATCGGAAATCAATCTTCCGCCCCCTTCTTCTGCTCTGGCCAAAGACGAGCCAGACAGTAAAGCGGCCGTCAATGCAAAGACTGTCCCTAAACTCTTTAAGCTTACAACGGACATGAGAAACACCCTCTTTAGCGTAAACGCACGCGGATATATTTATCGATACTTACTTAAAGCTACCCATCCCCTTGCGAAACGCAAATACGGTTATCACTCCTAGCAAGGAAAAATAGTCTGGACCGCACCGGCTTCGTTTGATTTGTTCGTTGTCAATTCTTGTTTTTTATTTCTTTTCGGGCAATAATATCCTTATTGAATCAGAGGCCCGCGCAAGGCGTGTCGGCATTAAAGGATACCGAAGTTATGACCACGATTTCCGCCACTACGACCGAATGGATTGGCTCCAATAACGGGCTTTGGAATGACCCCGATAATTGGACCAATGGCGTTCCTCGTAAGGGCATTACAACGGTAATCGACACTGGCAACTCTGAGGATTTCAACATTAATCTGTCTGGCGGCAGCTATCAGATCAGCGGCATTCAGATTACGGGCAACGGGAATGTAACGCTTTCTGACGGTAGTGTCGGCGTTTATATTCAGACCGTGCAGCTTGCTCAAAATTCCAAACTCACCCTGAACAACGCTACGGTCGATGCTATCTATCAGATCACGGATACAGGAACTATCGGAGCCGTAACCGGGGGCACTATTGCCATCACCAATGGATCCTCCCTCAAGGCGAACTACATCACATCTAACATCACCTTTTCCGGGCCGAAAAACGAGATTTATCAATTCTGGAGCGGTTACACGATCCCGACGATGACGAATATCTCCCCGGACGATTACATCCTCTTTTCCGCCAACGAATGGGCCGGTGTTTATTGGAATCAGAACGCTGATGGAAGCTACCGCATTGTCGACACATCCGATAACGTGCTTGTCGCATCTATGCGCTTCGCTCCCGGCTCTTCCCCATCTGACTTCCGCTGGGTCCGTCCGTATGGGGCAGGCTATTCCGGCCTTGTCTGCTTCCTGCCGGGAACCATGATCCGCACCCCTCATGGTGAGGTCCGCGTAGAAGACCTTGCTGTGGGTGATAAAGTCGTCACCCTTACAGAAAATGGGATTGATTGCTCTCCCGTCTCTTGGATCGGGAAGGCTCACGCAAAGACCAATCCCCACGCATCTTCTGACGATATGAGCGGCGCTCCCGTTCGCATCCTCAAAGACGCGATTTCTCAGGGTGTGCCTTTCAAGGACCTTCTTATCACCCCCGAACACTGCCTCTTCATCGACGGAAAGTTTGTGCCTGCCCGGATGCTGGTGAACAACACGACGATTTTCTACGACAAGTCCTTTTCAGACTATGATTACTACCATGTTGAGACAGCGCGACACTCCGTTCTTGTCTCCGATGGACTTGCCACTGAGAGCTATCTGGATACCGGCAACCGCAAAACTTTTGTCGGGACCGAAAATTGCGAAACCAAGGATTTGAAATGGGGTGAAGATTCCTATGCAGAACTGAACACCAGCCCGGAGTTCGTGACGCCCATCTTTCAGGCCATCGCAGATCGCGGGCGTATCCTCTCTTCCGGCAATGTTTCAGAAATGGCGTCCACAACGGACACCCCAATGCTCCGCCTGATTACAGACAGCGGCAAGATGATCTTCCCCCTTCGAAAATCTGGACAGAGCTATTTGTTCATGATTCCTGATAACACCTCTGAAATCCAGATTACCTCCAATACCTCTCGCCCTTCTGATGTGAGCGGCCCCTTTGTAGATGATCGTCGCAATCTTGGTGTGGCTGTGGGGCGTATCTCCATCTTCTCCGCAGCAGGGCACACTCCCGTCACCACGCATTTGCAGGCTCGGGATGCACAAGGCTGGCACGAGGTGGAAGGCGACGCACGTTGGACCAATGGCCGTGGCAAGGTCACCCTTCCAGAAGCGGTTCCATCTCTGGGACAGAAAATGATTTCAATCGAAATCAAAAAGGCTGGCCCTTATCTCAAGGCAAACTCTCACAAGAAAGCTGCCTGATAAGCGTCCGCCCTACATGGGCGGACCCCCTTTTTCAACGTAAGGATACTTGTATGGATTTCCTATCGCATCTCGCCCGACTGGTAGGCCTGGCAAAACCTCGCTCCTCTCCAAGCCTTTCGCTTCTGCAAGAACACACAAGCCTTGTTAAAGAGGCCACAATCCTTCTGGAATCCCTCCTTCGAGCACCTCCAGCCGGTCTTGAGGCGATCAACGAGCAAATCATCGCCTTAGAAAAGCAGGCAGATGTAATCGAATATCAAGGGACGCAGGCTATCCACCAGGCCATCCTGCTCCCTTTCGACCGATCAATGCTTCTCGCGGCTTTCCACCTATCTGACAATGTCATCGACAATATCAGGAAGCTATCATTTGAGTTGACAGAGACCCAGGTTGAGCTGCCTCAGGAAGCCAAGGATATTTCACGCGCCATTGCTCAGGCAGCGGCCCGCATGTGTGATCTTCCGCACCAGCTCGAACGGCCTGAACGACATGCTGATGATATCAAAAACACTGTCCGCTCAGTTCATTTCTTCGAGAAAGAGGCTGACCGTGCTTACAGAACTCTCTATTCAGAATATTGCAAGTTC
The DNA here is from genome assembly GCF_001580615.1 of Acetobacter malorum. GTDB lineage: Bacteria > Pseudomonadota > Alphaproteobacteria > Acetobacterales > Acetobacteraceae > Acetobacter > Acetobacter malorum. The sequence goes on along the minus strand of NZ_LHZC01000034.1, from coordinate 10,270 downwards.
GCTGAAGGACAGGAACTCTATCGCAATATCATGATCCTTGATTTCGGGAGGAAGCTGGAAGCTATTGCTGACGGATGTGAAGATTTTAGCAAAGAATGCTACAGAATCTTGACAGACAATTCTTGATCTGGAGGTCGAATGGCACCGCTCGTAGCCGTAATAGTCCTTGCACTTATCTTCGACTACACCAACGGCCGCCATGATGCGGCCCTGATCACTTCACCAGTCACTTCCACCGGCACGCTTACAATCAGGCAGGCTGCCATCTTTACCACGGTCTGCTCTTTTTTTGCTTTCCTGGTTTTTGGCCTTCATGTTGCAGCTACACTGGGACATGGACTGGTCAACCCCAACTCTGTCACCCTTAAGACTATTGCGACAGCGCTTATCTCAGCCTGCGCTTGGAATATTTTTGCCCAGCGCGTCGGCGTGCCGACCAGTAGCTCTCATGCCCTGATTGGCGGTCTTATCGGATCCGTCATAGCCAGTAGCGGCGTTTCTTCTGTAATCTGGTCGGGTCTCTTGCCGATTATAGCCGCCATCTTCGTTGCGCCGACTCTTGGCTTTGTGGGCAGTATTTTGCTGACCCGCCTCGCTGCCTTTCCCACAAATCGCCTAGACTCACTCTTTATGAATCGTTTTTTTCGTCCTATGCAAATCCTTGCTTGTGGGCTTTTGGCTTTGTCGCACGGAAGCAATGATGCACAAAAAACGATGGGGATTATCACTCTGGCACTATTCAGTAGCCATGCGATCCCGACCGCTGATACTCCTCTGTGGGTCGTCCTGATGTGTCAGGCCGCTATGGCGCTTGGAACGATCAGCCCTCAACCTGCCGCCATGACGCGGGCTATTAGTCGCGGTATTGCACGGACACGCCCCTGGCAGGGGGCAGTCGCTCAAGGCTCAGCAGGGATCGTCCTGTCTCTGGCGACGATCTGTGGCATCCCTGTTTCATCGACACACGTCCAGACAGGAACCCTGGCTGGTGTAGGAGCACTTCATAGCCTTGGACGTGTGAGGTGGCGCACCATCCTACGAATGCTCATTTCGTGGATTGCGACTATCCCTGCATCGGCCGCAGTGGCAATGGGCATCACGATCCTACTTCGGGCGGTCTGGTGATTAAAAAGAGAACCAGGCCCTAATTTTGTCCACAAAGGTTGGCGGCGGAGGGGGAATTCGTCTCTTAACCCGCCGCCCCCCATTCGACCGCCTTACGGCTTCACGCTCACTCCCGTCACCTGCATCCCCTGCCTCATCATGATCTGAATCTGGCCGGCTCTCTTGCGAAGTCATTTGCTTCGAGTAATTAGGTGGAACCGCAACCACCGTTTTAGATCCGTATGTCGGATCTTCACCTTCGCTGCGTGCTAGAGCGGTTTTCTGTGTCTGCAGTTCATTTTCAAGAAGATGATACTGACCTTCACGAAGCAGGCTGCTAACAGCGGGTGTATTTTCAAGAAGCGTGATATGGGGCCGCCCATTTACGAGAGTTTGATGGGCGGCCCCTACCAACCCTTGTGCAAGCTGAATTCTGGCGGTTACATCCGCATTCTGGGTGGTCGCCTGAGCCATAAACATCAGACCGTCCTGCACAGAGAATGCATGCCCTGTTGAAATAGTCAGATGCCCCGATGTTGATCCCCTAATTAACATTTTAATACAGGCAGCATTTCTGAACTCAGACGCATACAGACAATCCGGATTAGAACGCAGAGCGTCTTCCATGACCGGTTGCCATTGCTCGTCGGTATCAATCTCTCTCTGGCAGATCTCTGCGTTATCATAGTTGTTAGGCGAAAATTCAAACTCCACTGGGTTTTCGGCGGCGTAAAGATACCCCCCATGGTGAGAGAGGAAATAGTTGATCAGGCTTGTGCAGGTCGTAGACTTACCTTCGCCTGTGGCACCGAAGATATAAATCCCAGCTTTCTTCGTTACCCATCGCTTCAATGTCGCTAAGACGGATTCACGAATGTTCAATTCATCAATATTATGGACGTCTTTATCAATGCTACGAAGGGCTGTACGCCACTGTCCTAGCTGGTCAGAGTAGGAGACGGCGCGGATACGTAGGTTATTGGTAGCGCGGAACGAGAAGTTCGCTTTGTTTTTCTCCGCGAAACTTTTTAATGTCAGAGCCACAAGCTCATCCGAAGCACTTCTAAATTCTGTTGGTATCGGATGCACACCTTTGGGGGCTGGCTCTCCCATTTTAGGCTTCGGCTTATAGCAGACGACTGGAGGGCCTGCCTTGAAGGGGTCCGGACCGGGTGGAAAACGCATATAAATGTCTTTGAACCGGAGCTGTTCGAGTAGCGCCGATTGTGCATCACCAAGCATGGCACTGCTCCATTGTTAAACTGGTCAATTTACGATTATCCTTTTGCCCCATTCCTGCTCCCCAGAGGCGACTGCTACATCTCTGAAGAGCCGCACATCACTGACGCGCATAGGGAGCCCCACTCGCCTCACCCCCATTTCACCAGCCGCATACTCTCTCCAGTGACTGAGGGATGATGCCTTGGCGGAGAGATCACCGCCGACACCATCGTAAAGACGACTAAGGACGGAGGGTGGAAAGACACCAGGCGCTGCGACGACGTTTGCCACCGCTCCGAGAATTGCGCGCGGATACTCACCATCTGATACGGAGGATGAAAGGATTACTGGATAGGTTGAGAATGAGCTGTTAGCGCATACGCTCTGAAAGGCTCCCTTGACCCCAGATGGGCTGGACGCCATTAGCATCACCTCATCCATCGAGCACCAGTTGGGAGTAAGCAAAACCCTGGAAGTGTCAGGGAAAAGTTTCCCCTCATTTACACAGCGCGCTAACTCATGAATATCCGGCTGTGCGTCCTTGTAAGCCATAAATGGAATAGCAAAGAATTCCAGACATTCGATGCTGGCGTTGTACCCTTTCGTCATCCACGAGACTTGAGCAGACAAGCGAACGGCCGTAGTGGCCCTCTCGATCTGTGTAAAATCTCTCATGCCAATTCGCGACACAGCAAAGAGCGCGACTTCGTCAGCATTTGGGGCACATGCAATTTCGCCACTCATGTCAGTAACAAACTGTGACACCCCGCGACGAAAAAATGTATCTGCTGCCCGTGCCATTCTTTCGTGCATCAGCCGCACATTCTCGGCACCCAAGGAAGAAATATTCATAAGACACCCAAGAAAAGAATACGCACAAACGGCACAAGGTTTGTCACCTCCCAGAAAGATAACAACCAATATTCATCACTCAAGGGTTTTAACTGTCCTTGCAAAAGTGTATTGTCATTCCTCGTTTTAACCTTTCCCTCCGCCTTTCATCTAAGGCCCCACAAGGTTAGTTTAGTTGAAAAAAGCCTCCTTCGCTCTGCTCTATGGTACGGCCATCGCAGCCTGCTACCTTTTATCCCCGGAAACGGGCCTGGCGGATGATTTCGCCGCGTGTCCCGACCATTTCCAGGGCGGTAGCGCACCACAGATCACAAGAGACGCCATGTCGAGGGATACCTTCCCTCTGTGCTATCAGGGCTTTGCTGTGCTCTACTCGGGCGTAAGTTACACGCCACTTTGGTCCGCAGAGCATCTCACGGAAGAGCACGTTGATGCGGCTTCTGCCATACGGCGCGTTAACGCCTTCCATCCAGAGTCAAATATTCCAGACGAATTCAGGTCCGAATTATCCGACTACACGCGCACCGGTTACGACCGGGGGCACATGACGCCCTCCGGTGATGAATGGACCCGTGAAGCTCAGCAGGAAACATACACACTTGCGAATATGATCCCACAAAACCCAGACAACAACAGAAACCTATGGGAAGGCATTGAAGCCTCTATTAGAGAACTTGCCGAAGATGACGGAGAACTTTACGTCGTCACGGGGCCAGTTTTTACAAAGAAACTGCACGCGGGCCGCCTTCTGGTCCCCACAATGATTTTCAAGGCAGTCTACGACCCCTCACAACATAAGGCCGCGGCATATTTAGTGGCCAATGGGCCGGGACGGGCATGGACGCAGGTGCCTATCCCTTATCTTGTGACGCTATCCGGAGTGAACCCCTTCCCTACACTTCCAGACGAAGAGACGAACAATGAACTCCCCCTGCCCTGGCCAAAGCCCCATGGCGATCGACATGGAATTCAACCTGGCCAGGTTTCTCCAGATAACGGAGGTATCCCCGGCGAAACGTCCGGCAAGAAGGAAGAGGATCTCCAAAGTGCCGATCTCAAAGGGAGCGGGAGATCGCCAGCTTCGACAATAGCGTCTGGTGAAACTGAAGCAAAATATGGTGCCATACTTTTGATGGCAGATATTATGAAGAAAGAGGCCAAAAAGGAGTTTCTGAGGCTCGGAAAATCTGCTCTTGATTATGTCCAGAAACACTATCAGTCCGGTGCCAGCATCTTCCACAACCCTACTTCGAAAGAGTGACTAAGTGACACATGTTGAGAGCGCCCTCGCAAACTTTTCGCCGTTCGTTGACGACGGGGTATGCATCACTCTCCCCGATCTGACCATTGAAAATGCATCAGACAAGGTGTCAATTACTCATCATGGCGAGGTTTTGGATATTACAAGAGACAAAGATGGCCTGAAACACGCACGTACCCTTGTCGACGAGATGACCGGGGCGGCAGATGAAGCGTCTGCGGCTATTCATACAATAGCTGCAGCATGCCTCATATCACTTCAGAACGACGCCGAATGCATCCCCGATAAAATCAAGATTAAGCCCACAATCGAGCTACCAGGAGATCCTTTCTCCTAATACGTCACATCGACAGATCTGGGAATGGAGAGGCTTCCGGGACCACCACGGGTTCTGGAGTAGGGTTTTGATCCGGGGCGATCTGATGATCGTTGGAGATCTCTGGCCCTGTTGGCTGTGTGCGCGCAGAGGCATCAGCCAGACAAGGGATGCTATCAATAGCAACCATACGTTCAAGATCAGTAGTTTCCGGTATTGGAAACTCCGATAAAGACAGCCCAAACAAAGGGAAATGTGAGGCCACTTCGCTGATCTCCAAATATTCATCTTAAGGATGCATGATCTATTCGCTACCCTTCTACTCGACTGAGAACAACTCTTTCAAGATCGGGTAGCAAGAGAGATCAGAAATGTCTGAAACAGACACGAGCCAGGACGGAGAATTTCACCTCGATATTGCGAGCCTAGGCGCGTGGATGTCTTCTCGGCCATCTCTTTTGCGAGCGTTCCTTGCATCTGGCCAACCCATGGACTCTGCTCGATGCCATGATCTCGTCGATAAGATAAAGCCTGACCGCGCCGATATTGCAGGCATTATATCTAATCTATGCCAGGATTTAAACGGAGTTGTCGGACTAGGCCGGCCAGGACGCTTCCGGATCATGGCATGGATGGCCGATGTTGAAAGAGACGAAATACATCCCCTGCTGCCAGTCCTAATCGGTGATATTGGTATGGAGGATGTACCGGTAAGTCCGGAGGTCTCAAAACTCTTTCATGACGATCTGCTGCAGTTTGCAACTAACGTAATAGCACCTCAGTCTGAGATGACCCTCTCAACCCCATCTATAGTGGCAGCCCTTGAAGCTGGCCTGAATACTCTGACGCCCGAGGCCACTCCCGTCAGTGAACCTGTTGCCGGGCCATCTCCAGAAGGAATTTCCTGATGATGCAATTCAGTAAGAAAGTAGGCATTGCTTTGCTGCTTACCTGCGCAACATTCCCGTCTGCAGGCATGGCCCAGTCTTCTTCTGGTTATTGGGGAGCGCAAAGCTCTTCTAGCCAGCCAGGCGGGGCTACAGGGGCCGACTGTCCTGAGAGTGTCGCCGCGGTCATGAACCAGCAAACCAGGCAAGCAGTAGATCAGTATGGGTCGCTGGCACAGACCCTCTACGATGAACTTCAGCAAGCCAAATACGCCGAGCAAGCTTGCCTAAAAAACCTCCTTAATCAACATCCAACCCTGTCAGGACTAGGCATACCGAGCCTCTCAAGTCTCTTGCAGCAATTTGAAAGCGCTGCCTGCAATGCCCTCCAGACAAACGTGAACTCTCTTGAGTCAATGGTGCAGACGGCCACACAAAGGAATACAAACGGGTATGAAATTATGCCCGGCGTCAGTGTAGGACAATCTTCATCAGCAATAACGTTCGCTTCAGGCACGACACCCGAGCAGAGCGATGCTGCATTCGGGGTGAATCAGGCAAATCAAGCATTATCTTTACTATCTAATGCCGCCAAGTACCCCGTAAATAGTATGATCAGCTCGTTTTCTGATTACACCCATCAGTGAGAAATTGGATAACCGAGATGAGTGAAATATCGCATACAAAACGCTCAGCGTTTTTCATCGCCTCGCTGATGGCTTGCACACAAGTCTTAGCGCCTCCTCAACTTGCGCACGCTTCGGCAGACAGGCGAGCATCTTCTGAAGATCAGGAAATTGCGAGGACAACTTTTCAGAGCTATCTCCAACGACATAAGAACGTCAGACTAGACACAGTCCGATCAGAAATATCCTCTACAGCAACAGCACTCATAGTCAGGTTCGCATCTTCGGAAACTTGTCGATCAGGATTTTGCACGACAGCGTTGCTTATCTATTCAAAAGAGAGCGAAAGCTGGGAGGTGGCATTCGAGAGGCACGTGAAGGATCTGAGGATTATAAAAAAACCAGGTCCGGCCGGACTATACTTCCTAAAGGCGGACGACGTTGTGTGGGAGTGGAGCGGCGGTCCAGCATACTACCCGGTGATATCAAGTCTGGGAGAGCCTTTCAGCACCCTGAAAAACCGCGCGCCCAATCGCATCTCCGAAAGATTCTCAGAAATCCTCCACTCGGGTGAATGGCTGAAATATCATCCGTACTCCGGCAAATCCGATTACAAAATTTCAGCAAGTAAAGTTCCAGCTAATCCGGCAACTTCCATCTGGTTCGCCTATGCCTACGCGCCAGGGGAGTGTGGTGATACTGGCTGCCCCTCTGCCCTTTTTCAGGACACTGCAGACGGCCCGACCGCTCTATGGCTTGGAGCGTCGGATGGAGAAGGCGCGACAGCAGCAGAAGCCGCCTCGGGTGGGTGGCGGGATATCCTTGTCACCACTCGGCAAGGCTATAAAGGGCTGAAATATGGAGCTGGCCGGTACAAGGAGAGTTACACAAGCTACCAAAGCTCTTACACGCCTTCTCCTTGAAAATGTGCCTGAAGGACCAGTCCCCAAAAATTACCTCTAAGGTTTGCATACCCCATTCGGTATACCGTTACTTAGATCTACTACACGCGTCGTCGCCCGCAGTTTCTTTGTGCTTGGAGATTTGTTCTGCATGTTAAATTCAAATTTAGCGCCTGCGCGCAAACAATTACATGCCAGATCATTTCTCATTGCTGCCGGCCTGCTCGGAGCCTTCGGGGTGTTCTCAGTGAGAACTGCGCTCGCGGATTCAAGCGCGACATCAGGCGGCACATACCAAATGTCATCCTATCAGGAGAACCTGATCCCTCTAGAAGGTGGTGCGAAGGGCTTTGGTGCTTCTGGTTCAAACGGCGCATATCTTGGGGCCTTCCAGTTATCGAGCTCTGCGCTTCAAGATGCTGGATTTAAGAATTCAGATGGAAGCTGGACTCAAAAGGCCCAATCATATGGGGTCTCTAGCGATTCAGACTTTCTTTCTACCCCGGAGGCACAGATTGCCGCGGACACCGCATATAACGCAAAAAATGCAAGCTACCTTCAGAGTGATCTTGGCCCCTCATACTCTTCGTATTTGAACTCAACAGACAAATACTCAGGGACCACGCTCTCCTCTGGCGCACTGGCCTACTGTTCTGAATCTCTGGGGGCATCCGGATGCGCAACCTATCTGAAGACTGGGAATATTTCGGCCACTGCCCTTGCAGACAATCCGTCATGGCAAAATGGTGGCTGGCAAAAGAACATGCAAAAGATGTCTACAACGAGTCTTGGGGACACGGTTGACGCAACCGTAACATCTTCGACTACAACGGACTCAAACGGTAATACTGAGTCCGCCACCACCGTATCCTCAATGTATTGCGCGCCAGAAGTTAAGGCTGCGATGCAATCGTCATCTGCGAACATGCTCAATAACTGGGTCAAGCTCGCCGAAATGCCCGGTACAGGCTACACCCTGGTTAACGGACAAAGTGTGCTTCAGGCTGGCGGAGGGATGAGCAGCGGAGATCCGGGGTATGTAAGCGATGAAGGCGACATGTATAATGCAGGATATGCCGCTGTATCCTGCATAAAACAGATACTGAACACTCGTCCAATGCTGAGCACATCGTCCTTTTCGCTGTCCGGCCTATTGCAGCAACTTGCATCAGCGGCATGCAATGCAATGCAAACACAGTTCAGCAACCTTACCCAACCCGTAAACCAGTCGCTTTACAAAACAATCGATCTGGATGGTGTTATTCCAGGACTCCACCCTGGAAGCATAAGCGTTGGAGCAAGCACGTCCATGACTCAAAGTAGTGGAGGCATGGGAGACGCCCTTCTCGGGGATACGTCTAACACTCCAGCAAGATCCTGGGTCTTTAACTAAACAACACATGCCACGAGGAAACGCTTATGCACGCCTATAAAAAATTTCTTTTGCTTGCGGCATGTGGGGTTATTTCAGCCTCAGGCTTTACCCAGAAAGCCAGCGCCTTCCCCGTGAGTGTTCTTAGTGATCCCGTAGCGATTGCCAACTCGATAAAAGAGATTGCTCAACAAAAGCTCAGTACTCAGACAATTTCAAACTTCATCGACAAAGAAACTTCCCAACTATCCGATTACATCGGCAAGCAGACAGACCTAGTAAATAGCGATCTCACAAATCTGCTTCAGCAAGGCGTCATTAACGACGACACAAATCTGCAAGCTCAGTCTCAGCTCATGGACGCCCAGGATAAGAGGCAGGTCATGATGCGCGTAGAAGATGAGAAGTTGCATGCAACCGAACAGACGGCGCAAGGACCGGCAGGCTGCAATGTGATCACGGAAGTTATAGCTGATGCGCAGGTCGGCGCAGCCAGAGAACAGTGGCGGGCGGAACTGGTAAATGGCGCGCTTGACGCCTATTCCGAGATCGACACATCAGGAAAAGATCGATCCCCTGAAAAGATCATCCAGGCCACCCTGGCAGGCCATTGCACCAACGGTGCCGGAGATATGGACGTCTCCAGCGGCATGTGTAAATCGAAAACTCAAAACACGATCTCAACTGACACAGGCTCCTCAATATCTCCCAAAACGGGGCATGATCTTAACGCTCAGGTCCTGACGCACCCGAGAAGCGATACGCTGGATCATACTGAAATGCAGCAGGCAAACAGTTTCATCCGGACATCAATTTTAACAGCCCCCCCTCCCCCGCCGCCGAACAACTCAAGTTCCAGCGCAAGCAATAGAGCGGCCTATCTGCGTCGGATGTCCATTATAAATCAGACATCGCAGGCTCTTGATGTGCTTGCCCAGTTCGCTGCCGATGCCGCCCCACTCCCCGGAAGCGACCCGACGGGAGACAACTACGACAGTTCACCGACTTCACTACATACATGGGCTGAGAACACCGCCGAAAAAGTTGCAGGATATTTGCCATCTAACAACTTCCCCCATGGCGTAAGCTACAGGGCTGTGGCGAAACTTCGTAGTAGGGCATGGTATGGCAATGCGGATTACGCCTTCAAAGTATCATCCGCCAATGAAGCGCAGAACGTCAAAGACCTAACTCTGATGACGGCATGGCAAGTCAAGCAGCAAGAGGAAATCAAAGAAGTTCTGCAACAGATAAGTCTGTCCCTTGCATTACTTTTGGCCGACAAACAGGAAGATAGAATGCAAACGCAATAACCTTCAAAAGCAGTCAGGAGACCTTCCGTGTCTGACACAACACAGCACTCCATTGCCACACCGCACCCTTCCGGCCCGGATCGGTCATCTGCTCTTTCGCTCGACGAAACATTCGAGGAAGTGGCACCTGGTGAGGATCATGAGCCTGATCTGGAGTATGAAGAAGAATTCACTGGTGCAGGCTCTGTGTCACCAGAAACCAGCGTTGACCTTAGCCACGCTGAAGAACTGGTCCAACCTGACGTGCAGCCAGGTGATCAACCGGCCACACAGGTCGACTCAACACCAGCACCAGTTGAACCAGAACAGGATCGAGGCACGTCTCACCCCAATGCAGGCCCCGACCCTCTTCACAAGGTCAGTTCAGCATCGACGCCAGAGAGCTTCTCTGAGGCTCGTGTTCTCAGTGAGAACTC
>NZ_LHZC01000005.1 GCF_001580615.1 Acetobacter malorum | reverse complement strand
CCTGAACTTTCAGACGATGCAGCCGGCTGGCCGGTGCGGATCCTGAAAGATGCCATTGCCGATGGCGTGCCGTACAAGGATATGCTGATCACCTCTGAGCATTGCCTGTTCTTTGACGGCAAATTTGTGCCCGCCCGTATGCTGGTAAATGGTGTTTCCATTTTCTACGACAAGTCCATTACGTCTTACGACTATTACCACGTGGAAACAGAACAGCATTCTGTCATCACTGCCGATGGGATGCTGACAGAAAGCTATCTGGATACCGGCAACCGCTCTTCCTTCAGTCAGGAAGGTACGGTGGTGCGTCTGGGTGGCCAGAAGCGCACATGGGCAGATCACGCCGGGGCACCTCTGTGTGTTGAGCGGTCTTTTGTCGAGCCTCTGTTCCGTGCTCTGGAACTGCGCGAGAACTGCGTTGCAGGCTGCCGTGTTCCGATGGAAGAGAGTGAAATCACTCTCGATCCGGATCTGCATCTGGTCACGGACACCGGGGCGACGATCCGCTCAATGCGGCACAAGGGGCAGCAGTACAGCTTCATGCTGCCGCCTGAAACAAAATCCGTTCGTCTTGTTTCTCGCGCCAGCCGTCCCGCTGATGTGATTGGTCCTTTTGTGGATGACCGTCGCTCTATGGGTGTTGCCGTCGCGGATGTGCATTTGCTCTGTGCCAAACAGACGCACGACATTACCTCTCATCTTCAGGCCGAAAAACCCGAAGGCTGGCATGAGAGCGACTGGACAGATTGCGCGTGGACCAATGGGAATGCTGTGCTGCCACTGGGTGAGTCTCTCACCGATGGTAAAATGGGCATTCTCTCC
>NZ_LHZC01000026.1 GCF_001580615.1 Acetobacter malorum | reverse complement strand
ATGCCGGGATTGCCCCGTTGCAGGTTGCTGGCGCTCAGGATGTCAGCTTTCTTGATAACCGCCGCTACGCCCACCTTCTGGAAGGCACAAAAGCCGGTCTGGTGATTGTGGCTCCGGCTTTTGCGGACAAGGTTCCGGCGCATTCTGCGGCACTGGTTTCCTCCACGCCGTATCTGGCATGGTCCCGCGTTGCGCGGTTGTTCCACCCTAAAGCACCGGCACAGCCGGGTATTCATCCTCTGGCGGTGGTTGATGCCAGCGCGGTGGTGGACCCCTCTGCTGAAATCGGCCCGTTTGTGGTGGTTGGCGCACGGGCGGAAATTGGTCCACGCTGCATTATCAATTCTCATGCTGTGGTGGGTGAGGGCGTGGTGCTGGCGGCAGATTGTCGCATTGGCTGCCATGTCACCCTCTCTCACGCTACGCTGGGTGAACGGGTGATTATTCTGCCGGGTGCGCGCATCGGGCAGGATGGCTTTGGCTTTGCCGTGGGGCCGGACGGGTTTGAGACGGTGCCACAACTCGGGCAGGTGGTGCTGGAGCATGATGTTGAGATCGGCGCGAACACCACAATTGATCGTGGTTCAGTCAATGATACCGTGATTGGTGCAGGCTCCCGGCTCGACAATCTGGTTCAGATCGGCCACAACGCCCGGCTTGGACGGTGTTGTATTGTGGTGTCTCAGGCCGGTATTTCGGGCTCCACTGTGCTGGAAGACTATGTGACCGTCGCAGCGCAGGCAGGCCTTATTGGGCATATCCGTATTGGGGCCAAGGCGCGTATTGGAGCGCAATGCGGCGTGATGTCTGATGTTGAGGGCGGCGCTGATGTGATTGGCAGTCCTGCCATGCCGTTCCGGGAGTTTTTCCGGAATGTGGCGGTGTTGCGCAAGCTGTCCAAAAAAGCGTCCGGACCGGCAGAAGGCGGTTCGGGCAAAGGTTGAACAGATACCGGGCGCTGTCCGGCTGAAAAAGGTGGTCTAGGGGACGTGGAGACGAAACAAGAATCGCAGCAGGACGTTCAGACAATCGATTCGATTGACGTCACGCGCATTATGCAAGCGATTCCGCACAGATATCCTTTCCTGCTCATCGACCGGATGGTGGATATCAGGCTTGGGGAAGAAGCAACCGGTATCAAGAATGTCTCGGTCAACGAGCCATTCTTTCCGGGGCATTTCCCTGTACGCCCTGTCATGCCCGGTGTGCTGATTGTTGAAGCCATGGCACAGACAGCGGCGACGCTGGTGGTGCTGACGCTGGGTAAGGCTTTTGAGGGCAAGGTTGTCTATTTCATGACAATCGAGAACGCCAAGTTCCGCAGGCCTGTGGAGCCGGGTGACCAGCTGCGCATCCATGTTGTGAAGGAACGCCACCGCGCGAATGTGTGGAAGTTCCGTGGCGTGGCCAAAGTGGATGGTGTTTCCGTTGCGGAAGCAACGTTCAGCGCCATGATCATGGGTTGAGCCCTTCCTTATTTTTGAGATAATTGTTGCTAAATATCCTGATCTGCCCGGAAAACGCCCGTTTTCTGGGGCAGGTGTTCCCGCAAGCTCATTGTGGCGTACGGGAAGCAGACAGGTGAAAGAGGAGTAGAACTGGTGCATGCAGTAGGAGAAAACGGGGGGGCGCGTGTTCACCCAACCGCCATTGTTGCACCAGAAGCTCAGCTTGGGCGTGGCGTGGTTATCGGCCCGTGGTGTTCCGTTGGCCCGAATGTGGTGATTGAGGACAACGTGGAGCTGATTTCCCACGTTGTGGTGGATGGGCATACGCGCCTTGGCGAGGGGTCCCGCTATTTTCCGTTCAGCACCATCGGCATGGCGCCGCAGGATCTCAAATATAAAGGTGAGCCGACCCGGTGTGAGGTAGGTGCCCGCACAGTGGTGCGTGAGCATGTGACCATTCATCGTGGCACGGCCGTGGGCACGGGCCTGACGCACATTGGTGACGATGTGCTGATTATGGCCAATGCCCATGTTGCGCATGACTGCACGCTGGGTGACCGGGTGATTATCGTCAACAACGTGGTCATGGGTGGCCATGTGACGATTGAGGATGATGCGCGCGTCATGGGTTCGGCCGCTATTCATCAGTTCGTGCGGATTGGTCACGCGGCGCTGGTTGGCGGCGTGGCTGGTGTGGAAGCGGACGTCATTCCGTACGGCAGCGTGCTGGGGAACCGCGCGCGGCTTGTGGGCCTGCACTGGATCTGGCTGCGCCGGAATGGTGTGCAGTCGGCTGAAATCCACCGGATGCGTAAGGCATTCTTCACGCTGTATCCCAAAGGGGCGTCCGAAGATGGTCCGTTTGCGGCGCGTCTTGAAGTCATGCGGCGTGAGTTTGGGGATGAACCCCGCGTGCGCGAAATTCTTGAGTTTATTGATGCTCCCAGCCGGCGCGGCCTTGTCCGCGTAGCACGTGGAGATTTCAGCACGGCGGAAACCGAGGGCGCGTGAGCGCGCAGCCCGGCGCAGTTGGCATTCTGGCCGGGGGCGGTCCGCTTCCGGCACGCGTGGCCGAAGCTGCTGCGGCAGAAGGGCGACCGGTTTTTATTCTTGGATTTGATGGATTTGCTGAGCCAGAGGTGATCAACCCCTGGCCGCATCAGCTTGTACGTCTTGGCGCTGCCGGACAGATGCTGTCTCTCCTGCGGGCGCATGGATGCACGGACCTTGTGCTGATTGGTCCTATTCGTCGCCCCTCGCTTCGTAGCCTGTATCCCGATGCTGAAGGGGCACGCATTCTGGCCCGACTTGGCCGGGCGCTGTTTGCGGGCGATGACGGGCTTCTGGCGGCTCTGGTCCGTATTCTGGGCGAGGAAGGCTTTTGTGTGCGGGGTGCGCACGAATTTCTGTCTCATGCCGTGGTGCCTCCGGGCGTTCTGGGTGCTGTTGCACCAGATGAACAGGCGATGGCCGACATCCGCCGTGGCATTGAGGTTGTGCATGCGCTGGGCCGGATGGATATCGGGCAGGGGTGCGTGGTGCAGAACGGTCTTGTGCTGGCTGTAGAGGCTATGGAGGGCACAGACCGCATGCTGGCCCGTGCTGGCGAGTGTCGGCAGCCGGGCGAGGGCGGGGTGCTGGTCAAGCTCCTCAAGCCGGGGCAGGATAAGCGGGCAGACATGCCTACCATTGGTCCCGCCACCGTGCGGAACGCGCATCTGGCGGGCCTGCGCGGTATTGCGTTTGAGGCCGGGCATACTCTGCTGACAGACCGGGATGCCTGCGTGGCGGAGGCTGATCAGGCAGGATTATTCCTGATTGCGGTAACCCCGGAGCCTCTCACGCGCTAAAAATAAAGCGAAACAGAGGAGAGACAACGCGATGGCAAGTTATTTGCACACCATGGTCCGGGTTAAAAATCTGGATGACAGCATCGCTTTTTATAAGCTTCTGGGCATGCATGAATTGCGTCGGCGGGAAGTGCCGGACGGTAAATATACCCTCGTCTTTATTGGCTACGCGGATAATGCCGCCGGGCAGGCCGAAATCGAACTGACCTATAACTGGGGTCAGGATGATGGCTATGAGGTCGGCTCCGGTTTTGGCCATTTTGCCGTGGGCGTGCCCGATGTGGCGGCTGCGGTGGAACAGGTGCGCGCCGGGGGCGGTAAAGTTACGCGGGAGGCTGGTCCGGTCAAATTCGGCACCTCCATTATCGCGTTTGTAGAAGATCCGGATGGCTATAAGATCGAACTGATCCAGCGTCCGGACTAAGACCTGTCAGGACTGTGGCTTCTGCTTCAGCCGGAGCAGGGCGCGGTCCAGAGACTCGTCTATGGTTTTGACGGCCTTGAGCACCAGCGGGTCCGTGCTGGTGCCGAGCTGCTCAGCCGCCAGCATCGCGGGTGAGAGAATATTCCGGATATCGTGGCGCAGTTTTGGGTCAGGTGTCGGCAGGGAGGCCTGAGGGCGCACTGCCGAAGCCGACGGAGGCTGAGGGGGCGTGATCGGGGTTGAGTCCTGCGCAGCGGGTGCGGCTGGTCTCGTTGCTGCCGCAGGTGCCGTGGAAGGCGCTGAGGGGGCCGCAACCGGTGCTGACCGGACCTTGGTGAGCGATTCTGCGGGCTGCGGGGCGGAAATACGCCCCAAATCAGCCGGTTCCGTGTGCCGGAAGCGCGTTCCCAGCCAGGCACCAAGTCCTGCGGTGATGGCCACGGGCAGCAGGCCGGCAGGGAACGACAGGCCCAGCAGGCCCGCCGTCAAAGCCCCCAAAAGAGGCAGGCAGAACAGAAGCAGCACGGTGCTGAGGGGGGATTGAGAGGTGCTCATGGAGGACCAGCCCTTCTTTTGTCGGCACAGAGTGTGCCGGGACTCTGCCGATATGATTGACGTTCTCCTTTCTGAACACTATAAGCCGGGCCTTCAAGACAGGTGGCTTTGGGCTGCCTGCATATCTGTATCAATGAAGGGAGTGCTGCAATGAAGCGCACTTATCAACCGTCCCGGCTGGTCCGCAAGCGTCGCCATGGTTTCCGCTCACGTATGGCAACTGTTGGTGGCCGCAAGATCATCGCCAACCGTCGTTCCAAAGGCCGTAAGCGTCTCTCCGCTTAAGCTTTTTATGGCTTACGGGCATCATGCAACAGCGTGAGCGTCTGGAGGGAGCGGGGGCTGAGCCTGTTCGTTCCCAACGCCTTAAAAAGCGGAAAGAGTTTCTCTTTCTGGCCGCGCGTGGGCGTAAAGCGCCCGTGCGGGGGCTGGTGCTCCAGCTTTTTCAGCGCGCCGACTCCAATGCACCGCGCATTGGCTTTACCGTGACAAAAAAAGTTGGAAACTCCGTGGTCCGCAACCGCGCCCGCCGCAGGCTGCGCGAGGTTGTCCGCATTGTGGAAACTGAAACACCTCTTAACGGCCTTGATCTGGTTCTGATTGGCCGCGCTGCAACCCTGAACCGCTCTTTTGCGGATCTGGTGGCAGATTTTCGCAAAGCCTTGCAGCAGTGTCTTTCTCAGGCTGACCGGAGCGCAAAGCCCGGCCACAAGTAAGACGTCTGCCTGTCCTACAGGGCAGGAAGATGCTTTCCCGGCTTGCATTCCTGCTCATCCTGCGCTGGAAACCAGAGTGCCGTGAAGACTCCGTGTTTCGCGGTTAAATTATCTGTTCCGTTTCGTGCAGGGGGGCCAGCAGGCCAGCAATGGATACAAGACGTCTGATACTGGCAACACTGCTGTCAGCTGCGGTTCTCATCGGGTTTGATTATTTCGTCCCGCAGGCGCCCAAGGCTCCTGTCACGCAGCAGACCACGCAAAGTGTTTCTGCGCCGCCGTCTGGTGCTGCGCAGCCTTCTTCCACAGCATCCACACAATCCGCAGCTGATGCGGGGAGTGAAGCCAACGGGCCGGACGCGCATCTGGCGATTGATGCGCCGGCCGTGCAGGGCTCCATCAATCTGCGCGGTGCGCGGCTGGATGATCTGGTCCTTAAAAAATATCGGGAAACCGTCAAGCCGGACAGCCCGGACGTGCGCGTTCTGGCAGACGGCACGGGCTCCAAGCCGGACTTCATTGATTTTGGCTGGCGTGCCCCGTCGGACGTCTCGGTGCGTCTGCCCGATTCCCGCACGCTGTGGAAAGCGGACAACACGAAGCTGGATTCGACCCATCCCGTCACCCTCTCATGGGATAACGGGCAGGGCCTGACGTTTGAAATCGCTCTGGCGGTGGATCAGGACTTCATGTTCACCGTCACCCAGCGCGTGCACAACGCCACGGGTCAGGCGGTGGCGCTGTATCCGTACTATCGCGTTAATCGTGGTTACACGCCGGAAACAACCGGCGGCATGCTGGTGCATGAAGGCCCGATTTCCGTCATTGATGGTCGTCTGAACGAGGGCTCCTACAAGGCCCTGCGTAACGATGGCGTGCCGCCGGATAATGTCTCCTGGAGCCATCAGGGCACAGGCGGCTGGGCTGGGATTACCGACAAATACTGGCTGATGGCCGTTCTGCCGGACCAGAATACGCAGGTTGTTGGCGCTTATACCTATCTGCCTGCTCAGCACACCTATCAGGTTGGCTTTACGTCTACCGCTCCGGTGCAGGTTGCTGCGGGCCAGACGGCCTCTTCCGAAGCGCATGTGTTTGCCGGTGCGAAGGAAGTGCGTCTGCTGGACCGCTATGAGCACGATCTGCATGTGCCCATGTTCTGGAAAGCGGTGGATTTTGGGTGGCTGGCGTTCCTGACGCGCCCGGTGTTCTTCGTGCTGGACTGGCTCTACACGATGATCGGCAACTTCGGTCTGGCCCTGCTGACCTTTACCGTGATCGTGAAGCTGCTCTTCCTGCCGCTGACCATCAAACAGATGCGCATGACGTGGAAGACGGCCCGCCTGAAGCCGAAGGTGGACCAGATCCGCGCCCGCTACAAAGACGACCCGATGGCCATGCAGCAGCATATCATGGGCCTGTATCGGGAAGAGGGCGTGAACCTGTTCGGTGGCTTCCTGCCGCTGTTCATTCAGGCTCCGGTATTCTGGTGTCTGTATAAGGATCTCTACGTCACCATTGAAATGCGCCACGCGCCGTTCTTTGGCTGGATTAAGGATCTGTCCGCACCCGACCCGACGAATGTGTTCAACCTGTTCGGGCTGATTCCGTTTGACCCGGCGCAGGTGCTGTCCATCCTCTCCCTTGGCGCATGGCCGATCCTGTACGGGGCCACCATGTTCCTGATGCAGAAGATCAGCTCCAGCTCCACCAACATGGACCCGGCACAGCAGAAGGTGATGGCCTTCATCCCGCTGGTGTTCACCTTCTTCATGGCGCATCAGCCGGTTGGTCTGGTGATCTACTATGCGTGGAGCAACCTTCTGACCGCGTTGCAGCAGTTCATCATCCTCGGGCGCTTCAAGGCGGCTGACAAAAATGCTGATGCCAAGACGACCGTAGTGAGCAAGCGCTGATGCCTGAAGCCGAAACAGACTTTCGTGAACTGACGAATGACGAGCAGATTGCCGCCGCCCTGGAAGAGGGGCGGCGGCTTTTTGCCGGTTCGTGCGACTTCATTTTCGGAGCGCAGAAGCTCGGGCAGTTGCCGCCGCAAACGCTGCCGGAAATTGCGTTTGCCGGACGTTCCAACGTGGGTAAGTCCACGCTGGTTAATGCGCTGACAGGCCGCAAGACGCTGGCCCGTGCGTCCTCCCAGCCGGGCCGCACCAAACAGCTGAACTTTTTTGACCTCGCCCATCGGCTGATGCTGGTGGATATGCCGGGCTACGGCTTTGCCAAGGCGGCGAAGTCGGTCAAGGAAGACTGGCAGGAAATGATGTTTGACTACCTGCGTGGCCGCCCCGGCCTGCGGCGGGTGATGCTGCTGCTTGATGCGCGCATTGAAGTCAAACCGCATGATCTGGAAGTGATGAAGCTGCTGGACCGTGCAGCCGTCAGCTTTCAGGTGGTGCTGACCAAGTGTGATGCCGTCAAACCGACGGCTCTGGCCCGCAAGGAAGAAGAGGTTCTGGCTCTGACCAAACGCCACCCTGCGGCGTGCCCCTTCCTTTCCGTGACCAGCAGCGAGACCGGGCTGGGCATTGAGCAGCTGCGCGCAGAACTTGCGGCGTTTGCTCTGCCGCCGCAATAACTCCCCGGCAGGATTATCGAGCAGGATTTTCAGCCCATGACCGACCCTTCTTCCTCATTGCCTGATCTGCACCATGAAGCCGCAGTGCTGGCCAGTGCCCTCCCGTATCTGCGGCGGTATGCGGGTGACACCATTGTGGTCAAATATGGTGGACACGCCATGGGGGACCCGGAACTGGCCCTGACATTCGGGCGGGATATTGCCCTGCTCAAGCTGGTCGGGATCAATCCGGTTGTCGTGCATGGCGGCGGCCCGCAGATCAACCAGATGCTGAAGCGTCTGGATATCAGCTCCACCTTTGTGGATGGCCTGCGCGTCACGGATGCCAACATGGTTGATGTGATCGAAATGGTGCTGGCTGGTTCCGTGAATAAGGAAGTTGCGGAACTGATCAGTCAGGCCGGTGCGCTGGCAGTGGGTATTTCCGGCAAGGACGGTAAGCTGATTACCGCCCGCAAGCTGGCCCGCACCGTGCGTGACCCGGACAGCCAGATTGAGCGCGTGCTGGATCTGGGCTTTGTGGGTGAGCCGGTGAAGGTGGATCCGCGGGTGATTTACGCTCTGTCCGGCTCCGGCCTGATTCCGGTGATTGCGCCGGTTGGTCTGGGTGAAGACGGCGCGACCTACAACATCAACGCCGATACCGCAGCCGGTGCTGTGGCCGGGGCCGTGCATGCCACGCGCCTGCTGATGCTGACGGACGTGCCCGGTGTGCTGGATAAAGACGGCAACCTGATCCCTGAACTGACGGCGGAACAGGCCCGTCAGGCCATTGCTGATGGCGTGATTACCGGCGGCATGATCCCCAAGGTGGAAACCTGTATTCAGGCCGTGCAGGCCGGGGCGCGGGCTGCCGTCATCATCAATGGCCGCACGCCTCATGCCTGTTTGCTGGAACTGTTTACGGCCTCTGGTTCCGGCACGCTGATCCGCGCGGACTAATCCTGCCGTTTTGAAGCCTGCCGTCCGCACGGTGGATCAGAGCCCGACTCTGAACCGTGCTGATGGCAGGTGTCCGGCACCGGCGCGTTGACAGGAGCGTGCCCTGTCCGCATGGTTCCTACCTCTTTTTGCCGGTCGGTGGCGCTGCCCCGGCCCTGTTCTCCATCCTGTCTGACGGTGTCTCATGACTGAAGAAACTCTCCGCGCTCAAATTGAAACTCTGTGGGAAGCTCGTGACCGGATTTCCTCCGCCACGACGGGTGACGATCGCAAAGCGATTGAAACCGCTCTTGAGGCGCTGGATTCCGGGCATCTGCGCGTTGCAGCCCCCAGCGAAAACGGCTGGGTGGTGCATGAATGGCTGAAAAAGGCTGTTCTGCTTTCTTTCCGTCTGAATGACAGCGTGATCGTCCCCGGTGCTGCCGCTGGCGGCCCGGCGTTTGACAAGGTGCCCGTCAAGTTTCAGGGCTGGGATCAGGCGCGTTTTGAAAAAGCTGGTTTCCGCGTGGTGCCGGGTGCCATGGTGCGTTACTCCGCCTACATCGCGCCGGGTGCGGTGCTGATGCCGAGCTTTGTGAACGTAGGTGCCCATGTGGGCAGCGGCACCATGGTGGATACCTGGGCGACCGTTGGCAGCTGTGCGCAGATTGGCAGCAACTGCCACATCAGCGGTGGGGCTGGCATTGGCGGTGTTCTGGAACCGCTGCAGGCCGCTCCGGTCATTATTGAAGATAACTGCTTCATTGGTGCGCGCTCCGAAGTGGCGGAAGGCGTGATTGTGGAGCGCGGTTCCGTGCTGTCCATGGGCGTGTTCCTCGGTGCCTCCACCAAGATTGTGGACCGTGCCACGGGCGAAATCTTCATGGGGCGCGTTCCGGCCTATTCCGTCGTGGTGCCGGGCACGCTGCCGTCCTCCAAGCCGGTTGGCCCCGATGGCCGCCCGAACCCCAATCTGGCCTGCGCCGTGATTGTGAAGCGGGTGGACGAACGCACACGCTCCAAGACCTCCATTAACGACCTGCTGCGCGACTAAGCAGAGGGAACCTCGGGCAGACACACAATGACATATTCAGCGCCGGACCAGACCCTTCCAACCGGACCCCAGACCGGGCTTTTGCCCGAGCTGACAGACCCGGTGGCGGTGACGCAGGCGCTGATCCGTCATGCCTCTGTCTCGCCCGATCCCGGTCCGGCTCAGCACACTCTAGCTGCCATGCTGGAGGCGCTGGGCTTTACCGTGGTGTCTCTTCCCTATGGGGAGGGGGCAGAACGCACGCCCAACCTGTTCGCGCGGCTGGGCACGGCTGGGCCGCACATCTGTTTTGCAGGGCATACCGATGTTGTGCCGCCGGGTGCGGAGAGTGCGTGGGCGCATCCGCCGTATGCAGCGGAAGTTTCTGACGGCATTCTGTTCGGCCGGGGCGCGTGTGACATGAAGGGCGGCATTGCCGCGTTTGTTTCCGCCGTGGCGCGATGCGTGGAGCAGGGCGGTGTGCCCGGTTCCATCAGTCTGCTGATTACCGGCGATGAAGAAGGCCCCGCCACCTACGGCACCTGCAAGGTGCTGGAATGGATGGCGGAGAAAGACCAGATCCCGGATTATTGCGTGGTGGGTGAGCCGACCAATCCCGCCGCCATGGGTGATATGATCAAGATCGGCCGCCGGGGCAGCCTGAACGCGCATATTGTGGTGGAGGGCGTGCAGGGCCATGTGGCCTATCCGCATCGCGCCGATAACCCGGTGCATAAACTGCTGAGCGTGCTGACGGCCCTGCGGGAGACGCCGCTGGACAATGGCTCCGAGTGGTTTGAACCGTCCAGCCTGCAAATTACCAGCATGGATGTGGGCAACACGGCGACCAATCTCATTCCGGCCACGGCGGAAGCCCGGCTGAATATCCGGTTTAATGACCTGCATACGGGGGCTGGCCTGAAAGGCTGGCTGGAAACCATTTGCCGCCAGCATGCGCCCACGGCGCGGGTGAGTGTGCGGATTAGCGGGGAATCGTTCCTCACGGCACCGGGGCCGGCGACGGACCATCTGGTGCAGGCTGTGCAGACTGTCACGGGGCGCACGCCCAAGCTGGATACCGGGGGCGGCACGTCTGACGCCCGCTTTATTGCAAATTATTGTCCGGTGGCCGAATTTGGGCTTGTCGGGGCCAGCATCCATAAGGTGGATGAACACACCACACTGGCCGATCTGGAAACATTGACGGTGATTTACAAGACCTTTCTGGAAGGGGTCATGGCGTGATTTCAAGTTCGGGTTCTGGCAAGCAGGGTAACGGTCGCAGAATTTTGCAGGGCATGCTGCTGCTGGCCAGTGGGCGGCGTGAAGGCATTGCGTGTTTTCAGGGTACGCCGGATTCCTTTGGTGCAGCTCTGGCGCCGCAACTGGCGTTGATGCTGGTCGGCCTGTTTCAGGCCGCCATGCAGCCGGATAAGGCGCTGGGCTTTACCAAGCTTCTGCTGTCTCTGTGCGTTGTGCTGCTACCGGCTGTTGTCTCTCAGTTTTACGCCCACAAATGGGGGCGGGATGCGCTCTGGCTGCGCTACATCACGGCGGCCACATGGTGCGGCTGGGTGGTGGTGCTCATCTCTCTGGCGGCCACAGTTCTGGCAGGCCTATTGTTCCCGCCGCTACTGCATCAGCCGGGCTTCATGGCCTCACTGATGGTCACTGTCTCCATTTATGAGATGTGGCTGCAATGGTATGTGGCTCGCGTTGGGCTTGGGCTGACCCGGAGCCGTGCGCTGCTGCTGTATGTCTCTGTGCTGGCTGTCACACTGGTTCTCTATGGCCTCGCCGCGCTGCTGCCACCGCATTACATCGTGATGCAGGATCTGCTCCAGCCGATGATTGCGGTCAAACCGTCTCACTAAACAGGACGGTTTGTGCGCCGGAGTGGTGCTGCTCTGTTTTGAAAAAGCCTGTGCTGGTTTGAGATGTTTTCTCTCAGGCCGTACAGGCTTTTTTATTTGGGGACCGGGTGCCGGATCATAGGCTGGCTCACTGGCTCACTGGCTCACTGGCTCACTGGCTCCGCGCGAAGAGCGGCCTTCTCTCCCAATTTTATCGCAGATGCACCACATCCAGCAGCAGCAGGCTCAGCACAAGAAGTCCGGCCAGTGAGAGAATGACGGCAGTCGTCACGCGGCCTCCGGCTGTGGTCACAGTTCTCGCATCCACGCCAAGGCCGAGGGCCGCCATGGAGATGACGGTCAGCACCGTGGCGACCTGATTGACTGGCGCAATCCATCCGGCAGGCACCAGACCGAAGGTGCGGCAGAGCATGAGGGCCAGAAAGCCCAGAATGAACCAAGGCACGAACTGCGCAAAACCGGCCCGTTGGGTAGTAGCAGGTCCGGCAGTGATGGCACTCCCATCAGGCTGTTCCGGGGGGAGTTTTGGGGCGAGGAGGGAGAGGGCAAAACAGACCGGCCCCAGCATGAGCACTCGCATCAGCTTGACCACGGTGCCCATTTGCACCGCCAGCGTGCCAAGCGGCATGGTGGCAGCCAGAACCTGCGGCACGGCATAGACCATCATGCCCGCAAAAATCCCAAAGGATAGGCCTGTCATCCCGACCGCAAGGCCCAGAACCGGAAGGCCCAGCACGACCACCACACCCAGCACCGCGGTAAAGGCGATGGAGGCGGTCACATCCTTTGCGTCTGCCCGTATCACCGGAGCGACGGCAGCAATGGCGGAATTCCCGCAAATGGCGTTCCCGCAAGCCACCAGCAGGGCCATGCGGGGCGGCAGGCCCAGCAGCGTGCCAATGCCAAAGCTGACCAGAATGGCAGCGGCGACAACCGCAGCAATGCCCACCAGCAACACCGGCCCAAGAGAGACAACGCTGGTAGCACTTATGGACACGCCCAGCAGGACCACGGAAATTTCAAGCAGCGTGCGGGCGCTAAAACAGATGCCCGCCTGCCAGCCTGCGTTCGGTGACCACAGGCTCCGCACGCAGGTACCCAGCAGAATGGCCAGCACAAGCGCTTCCAGCCAGGCCTTGCCAAATAACAGCACTTCGACCGATTGAAGGGCATAGGCGGCAGCGGTAATTGCCACGCATAAACCAATGCCCGGCAGCAGAGTGCGCGCGGTGTGCAGCAGGGGAAAATTGGCGGGTTTCGTCATCTCGATTTCCTTCTGCCGTTTGATTTAGGCGCAGAAGATCAATCAATCCAACGCATTGTTTTTCTCATTTCAATCAGTAAAAATGATGAATTGGGGGCGGATTGGCATGACACTGGAACAGCTTCGTATTTTTTTGTGTGTGGCCGAGCGTGAGCATATGACGGAGGCTGCCCGCGCTCTGCATGTCACGCAGTCGGCTGTTTCGGCGGCCATTGCAGCGTTGGAGGCCCGGCATGGGGTTCGGCTGTTTCATCGCGTGGGGCGGGGTATTGTGCTGACGGAAGCCGGAACGCTGTTTCTGGCTGAAGCCCGCATCATTCTGGACCGTGTGCAGGCGGCGGAAGCCATGCTGGATGATCTGAGCGGTTTGAAGCGCGGCACTCTGCGCGTGGTGGCCAGCCAGACCATTGCGGCCTACTGGTTGCCGGCGTTGCTGGCGGCCTTTCGCGAGCGTTTCCCGCATATCGAAATCGTGCTGGAGATTGGCAATACCCAGCAGGTGGCCGCGCATGTGCAGGCCGGGCAGTCTGATCTTGGGATTGTGGAAGGCAAAGTGGACAACCCGGTTCTGGCTCAGTGGCCTATAGCGCAGGATCAGCTGGTGCTGGTGCAGTCCACACCGTTTGATGCACGCAGCTGCACGCCAAAGGCTTTGCAAAAAGCCTGTTGGATTATGAGGGAGCAAGGGTCCGGCACGCGGTCCACGCTGGATGAATGCCTGCGGCAGATTGGCGTGAAGCCGGAAACCCTGCGTGAGGCACTGGTTCTGCCCTCCAACGAGAGTGTGTGCACGGCCGTGGAAGCCGGAGCCGGGATTGCGGGCCTGTCCTCACTGGTAGTGGCCCCTGCTCTGGCAGCGGGAACACTGCACGCGGCCCCGGTGAGCTTTGGTCCGCGCGTGTTCTTCGGCTTGCGGCACAAGGAACGGTACCGCAGCCAAGCCGTTGAGGCTCTGACGGATTTTATTGCGCAGCGTTCGGCGGACTGAAGAGACATGCACTTTCTTGAACAGCTTGGGTTAACGGTTCCGGTTTTTCAGGCCCCCATGGCTGGTGTGTCCACGCCATCGCTTGCGGCGGAGGTCTCCAACGTGGGCGGGTTGGGGGCGCTGGGGCTGGGGGCGACAAAGCCTGAGCAGGCGCGTGCGCTGATTGCGGAAGTGCGGGCTAAGACTGAGCGGCCGTTTAACGTCAATCTGTTCGTGCATCCCACGCCCAAAGCAGATGCGGAGCGTGAGGCGCGCTGGCTGGAGTGGCTGAACCCTCTTTTTGCGGAGTATGGCGAGACACCGCCAGAAAAACTCTCTTCACCCTACACAAGTTTTCTGGATGATCCGGAGATGCAGGCGCTTCTTCTGGAAGTCAAACCGCCCGTTATCAGTTTCCATTTCGGTCTGCCATCCGTTGCGTGTGTAAGGGCCATCAAACAGACCGGCGCGGTGCTTCTGGCGACTGTCACCAGCCCCGCCGAAGCACAGGCGGCGGAAGCTGCCGGAATGGATGCGGTGATTGCGCAGGGCATTGAGGCCGGAGGGCATCGGGGCATGTTTGACCCCCACGCGCCGGATGATGCGCTGGGCACGTTCCCGCTGGTCCGTCTGCTCAGCCGCCAGTGTCATGGGCCGGTGATTGCCGCTGGCGGTATTATGGATGGGGCCGGGCTGGCGGCAGCGCTGGATCTGGGGGCTGTTGCGGCGCAGATGGGCACGGCGTTTCTGCTTTGCCCGGAAACGGGTTTGGATGAGGCCTATAGAAAAGCCCTGATGGGACAGGCCGCTTTTCATACCCGCATGGTCAGCCTGATTTCCGGTCGGCCAGCGCGGGGGCTATCCAATCGGTTCACAGCACTTGCTGAGCGGGCCGATGCGCCACCGTGCCCTGATTATCCGATTGCGTATGATGCGGGGAAGGCTCTGGCGAAAGCAGCCCGTTCCCACGGGGAGGCAGGCTTTGGCGCACACTGGGCCGGGCAGGGGGCACCGCTGACACGCGCTCTGCCTGCGGCTCGGTTGGTTCGGGAAATTCAGGCGGAATATACGGAAATTCTGAAACAGCGGTCACGCCAGATCAGGCGCACAGGACTGGTTTGACGACTGCCGGAAGTGTTGTTCTGCACAGTGCCAGTGCCAGTGCCAGTGCCAGTGCCAGTGCCAGTGCCAGTGCCAGTGCCAGTGCCAGTGCCAGTGCCAGTGCCAGTGCCAGTGCCAGTAACCTGTCAGTATGAGGTTGGTGGGTCCGCAAACGGGTCCGGGTTATAGCCTACGCCGGTCAGATACAGGCCTTCTGCCGGGGCGGTCGGGCCACCGGCTGTGCGGGAGCGGGCTTCCAGCGCTGCGGTAATGCGCTCCGGGGCCCAGCGTTCACGGCCAACAAGAATCAGCGTGCCCACCATGTTCCGCACCTGATGATGCAGGAAGGAGCGGGCGCGGGTGCGGATATGCACTTCCTCCCCCACACGCTCCACCGTCAGGCTGTCCAGCGTGCGGACCGGGTTTCTGGCCTGACAGGCGGCGGCCCGGAAAGACGTAAAATCATGCGTGCCGACAAGCCTGTCCGCACCTTGGCGCATGCGGTCCAGATTCAACCGGGCGCGCACATGCCACATATGGGTGGCACCAAGGGCCGCGGGCGAGGGGCGGTTGATAATGCGGTAGAGGTAGGAGCGCCATGTGGCGGAAAACCGCGCGCTCCATTTCTCCGTTACCAGAGCTGCCTGAAGCACCGCGACGGGGTGGGGTTTCAGATGGTAGCTCAGCCCGTCGCGCACGATATGCGGGGCAAGGTTCATGTCAGCGGGGAAGTCCAGATGCGCGACCTGCCCCAGCGCATGCACTCCGGCATCCGTCCGCCCAGCGGTAATGCTGGAGACACGCCGCCCATTGGCCATGCGGGTGGCGGCAGCTTCCAGAAGGCCCTGCACGGAGGTGCCGACACTCTGCTTCTGCCAGCCGACCAGACCGGTGCCGTCATATTCGATTTTAACGGCCCAGCGCTGGAACGCCTGCTCGGTCTGGGCATCCTTATGCGGATCAGACGGAAAAACGGGCGAGGGTTCTGAGAGGAACGACGGCAGCTCGGTCATTCGGCGTCGGGTGCGGCTGGCGGCGTGTGATACAGGCGCGTGCCTGCGGGCATGGGCTGGCCGCGCAGGAAGGCATCGGCGTCCATCATGCCACGACCGGGCTTTTGCAGGCGGGTCAGGCGGAGGGCGCCGTCTCCACACGCAATGGTCAGGGCATCATCAAGCGCGGTGCCGGGTGTGGCGGTGTGTTTGCGGTCGGGCAGCGGGGTGGCTGCGCCAATTTTCAGCACCGTGCCGTCAGCCTGCACGGTAAAGGTGCCGGGCCATGGGGTGAGGGCACGAATACGCAGGTCCAGTGCCGCAGCAGGCTGAGACCAGTCGAGACGGCCATCTTCACGCGTCAGCATCGGGGCGTAGGTCACGCCTTCTTCCGGCTGAGGTGTGGGGGCAGGCTGTTCGGCCAGCACGCGCACGGCCAGTTCCCCGCCAATGGCGCTTAGCGCGTCATGCAGGCTGGTGGCGGTGGTCTCATTTGTAATGGGCACGGCCTCACGCAGCAGCATGGGGCCGGTATCAAGCCCCGCTTCCATCTGCATGATAGTCACGCCGCTTTCCGTATCGCCTGCCAGAATGGAACTCTGGATGGGGGAGGCCCCGCGCCAGCGCGGCAGCAGGCTGGCATGGATGTTCAGGCAGCCAAGGCGCGGCGCGTCCAGCATGACCTGCGGCAGAATGAGGCCATAGGCGGCTACAATAGCAGCATCGGCCTCAAGGGCAGCAAAGGCCGCCCATTCTTCCTCATTTTTACGCAGCTTTTCCGGGTGGCGCACCGGCAGGCCGAGGGCTTCCGCCGTCTGCTGTACGGGGGAGGCCCGCAGCGCCTTGCCCCGGCCAGCAGGGCGCGGGGGCTGGGAATACACAGCGACAATCTCGTGCCCTGCGGCATGGAGGGCGTGCAGGGCAGGCACCGCAAAATCCGGTGTGCCCATAAAGATAAGACGCATGTGCCAGCCCTCCGGCTTATTTCCGCTTCTGTTCCTTGGCCAGCCGCCGCAGGATCATATTGCGGCGCAGCACGGAGAGGTGATCCACAAACAGGATGCCTTCCAGATGGTCAATTTCATGCTGCATGCAGGTGGCCAGCAAGCCGTCCACTTCACGCTCCATCACGTCGCCGGCCACTGTGCGCCACTGCACGCGCACCTTTTCCGGGCGGGTGACTTCGGCATACTGGTTGGGCAGGGAAAGGCAGCCTTCCTCCCGCGCGGCCAGTGTTTCCGTCTCGGCAATCACTTCCGGGTTGATCATCACGATCGGCTCGCGCGCGTCTTCCTCACCCAGGTCAACCAGCGCAAAGCGCAGGCCGAGGCCGACCTGCGGGGCGGCCAGCCCGATGCCGGGGGCGGCATACATGGCGGAAAACATGCTGGGCAGAACCCGGCGGATGTCCGCCATATCTTCCGGTTTTACCTCACGCGTCTTGCGCCGCAGCACGGCATGCGGGGCAATGAGAATGGGCATAGGAGCGGCACCTGCCGCTGCAGCGGAAAAAGCTGCATCTGTCATGGCTGCGTCTGTCATATGCCCGATTTAACCTCCCGCGCGCGCCTGCGCCAGAGGGAGATGGCGCTGACGCTATAAAAACCGTGGGAAATATGCCGCACTCGGCCTCTGTTATGGGGTGCAAACCTGCCGGAGTGGCTGTTTCAGGCATGCGTGGGCTTCCGTGCAGTCTTGCGTTTGGCCGCGTGTCTCCCATATCGTGAGGAAAGCCGGATGCCATGAAGGGTCCGGTTTCTGTCTCGCTCAGAAAGGGGAGGCTTTATGTCTGGCAGAGTATTCGGTTCACCCATGTTCCTTGGTTTTGACCATCTCGAGCAGATGCTCGAACGGGCCAGCAAGGGGAATGGGGATGGGTACCCACCCTATAATATTGAACAGATTGCCCCCAACGGGCTGCGGATTACGCTGGCGGTTGCAGGCTTCCGGATGGATGACCTCCAGATTACGCAGGAAGACAATCAGCTGGTGATCCGTGGCCGACAGGTGGAAGACGGCGAAGAGCATGTCTATCTGCACCGCGGCATTGCCTCCCGCCAGTTCCAGAAGGCGTTTGTGCTGGCCGAGGGTATAGAAATTGGTGGCGCCTGGCTGGATAACGGCCTGCTGCATATTGATCTGTTCCGCCCGCAGCCGGAAGTGCGCGTCAAGCGGATTGAGATCATGCAGCCCGGCACCCCTAAAAGTGCAGCGGCCGCAGCCAGCGGGCTGAAGCCGCGCACCTCCCGTATGTTGCATACGGTGGTGGAGGACTGAAAAGCCCGGCATAGGACGGGTGGGGATCTTTCCCCGCCAGCCTGCGTTGGCGTTGTAGATACGGAAAGGAGACACCATGAGAGTCACGACCCGGAACGGACGTGTTGTTCTTATGCCCGATGAGTCGGATAAACCGTTGGATGTCCATCAGCTTTCCGAAAAACAGTTTCGGTCTCTGGGGGTTGCCAATGTCGCCTATGTGCGTCCGGCTCTGACAGAAGATGGCGAGGAAGGTTGCGCCATTCACGCCGCCGATGGCTCACCGCTGGCGGTGGTGGATGATCTGGAAACCGCGTGGGGGGTTATTCTCCAGCACGACATGGTGCCAGCCAGCCTTCAGTAACCCTTCGGGCAAGATCGGCTTATAAAAAACCCTGCCACATCCGGAAAAAAATTCCGTCGTGTGGCAGGGCATTTTTTTGGAAAAAAGAGGTGAGGGCGTCTTTCAGGACGGCCCCGTATCCACCCAGCCGATATTCCCGTCATCCCGCCTGAAAACCAGATTGATCTGCTGGTTTTTGCGGTTACGGAACAGCAGAATGCTTGATGCGGCGAGATCCAGCCGCATGACGGCTTCACTTACGCTCAGGCTGGGAATGTCGGTGGTGTGTTCCGCAATAATGGCGGCGTAGGTTTCGGCTTCCGCCGTGGCCTCATGGTCCACGCCGTTGTCCTGCTGCGCTTTGCCCTTTGCAGCGGGTGGGGTGGATTTAAGCACATAGGAGCGCCCGGTTTCAGGCGGGGCCTCCGCCGTCTTGGTAGCGCGGGCGTGGGAGGTGACGCGGCGATGGTAGCGGCGCAGGCGTTTGGCAATATGCTCGGCGGCGTCATCAAACGCGGCGTTCGCATCTGCGGCCTCGCCCTCACCGCGCAGGGTCAGGCCACGGCCTGCATGCACGTTGATATCACAGGTGAAGAAGGAACGGGCTTTACTGAAAGTCACATTGGCTTCCAGCGCCTTGTCAAAGTATCGTTCTGCAAGGCCGCCCAGGTGAGCATTGACCCGGTGCTTGAGCGCATCGGACAGAGCAATCTGTTTACCGGAAACATGAATATGCATCGGACGTCGTTCCTCGCTGGTTAAAAGCAGGACCGTCTTTGCCTGAGCGCGGAGCCGTAACAGATGCAGCCCTCTCTCAGGCGCAGGCGGCTTAACTCGTCAGACACGGGGAATGACTCCCTCATGCCTGCCTGTATTTGGGCATGGTTGGCGGCCCTCTGTCTACGGCTTTGTGACAGTTTTAATATAGGAACCAGCAGGGGTCTTTGGGCGTTATGGCGGGTCCGTGAAGGGCAGGCTCTGAAAAAAAACCCTCTCTTTCGGGGTTGCTGTGCCGGAAAGCTGGCGCATACAACACAAGACAGAGTTGCAAGCCAGACAGGATGCCATGCTTTTAAGATCCAGCCCGCCCGTCAATATGCCCAAAATGCGCCACAAGTGGCGGGCCAAAGCCGTGATCCTGCTGGTGCTGCTGGCCGCTTACGGCAGCATCATGTGGTACATGACGCATTATAAGCCGCCGATGGAAAAAGTGGTTATTCCGGTAGAGGTGGTAAAGCAGAAGCCAAAGGCCGCTGCTGCCCGCCTGCCTGTGCCGCCTATTGAGCTGGAGCCCGCCCCCCCTGTGCCGGAGATGGCCCCGCCACAGCTGGTGATAAAAGGGCGGCGTTAGAGCGAGAAGCTCTCGCCCAGATACACACGGCGCACGTCTTCATGCGCCACAATCTCTTCCGGCACGCCCTGCATCAGCACCTGCCCGCTGTGCATGATGTAGGCGCGGTCAATCACTTCCAGCGTCTCACGCACGTTATGGTCGGTAATCAGCACGCCAATGCCACGGTCTTTGAGGTGCGAGACGAGGTCTCGGATTTCGCCCACTGCAATGGGGTCAATCCCGGCCAGCGGTTCATCCAGCAGGATGTAATGCGGCTGGCTGGCCAGTGCGCGGGCAATTTCCAGACGCCGCCGCTCACCGCCTGAAAGGGCGAGGGAGGGGGAGCGGCGCAGGTGGGAGATGCCGAATTCGCTCAGCAGGCCATCCAGCATCACTTCCCGCCGGTCCGGGTCACGCTCTACCACTTCCAGCGCGGCCATAATGTTCTGTTCAACATTCAGGCCACGGAAAATACTGGCTTCCTGCGGCAGATAGCCAATGCCCAGCCGCGCGCGGCGATACATGGGTAACTGCGTGATGTCCGCACCATCCAGCGTGATGGAGCCGGTATCAGGCTGCACAAGGCCCACAATCATATAAAAGCTGGTGGTTTTCCCGGCCCCGTTCGGCCCGAGCAGACCAACGGCCTCACCCCGATGCACCTCGATGGAGACGTTCTTCACCACCTCGCGCTTTTTGTAGGATTTGCCAATACCGTTGGCAAACAGGCCATGGCCGGGCGCGTGCGGGGCGTTCGGGCTGGTGGGTTCAGGACCCGGTCCGATGACCTGATCTTCTACCGTTTCTTCCGAAGTCCAGCTGATCTCCTGCGTCATCCGTTATTTCCTGTCCGATGAATCGCCACTATTGGGCACAACCAGACCGCTCACGCGGCTGCCCGGGCGTTCTGTCATGGTTGCCAGACCTGTATGCATGTTGATAATGGCCGCAGCGCCCTGGATCTGGTTAGGCCCGCGGGTGATGTGCACATTCCCCACAATGCGGGCAATGCCGGTATCGGGCACATACACACCCCGGTCCCCGGTGACGGTTTCCGTCTGGGTGCGGACCCACACATGGCCGAACGCGTTGACCTTTTCCAGCTTGCCGGAGCCATTGGCCAGCGGGTCAGAGTTCTGGCTCGCATCTTTCTTCTGGTCTGCCGGCTGGGCGGACTGATCCGGCGGGGCGCTGTAGCCTACCAGCACATCCGCACGGATCTGTCGGTTGTCATTGGTCGTGACGGTCGCATTGCCACGCCCGATGGAAATCCGCTGCAGCGAGTAATATTCCATGGAATCCCGCGCCGTCAGGATATCCTGCGGGGTGGTCAGCTTTAGTGCCTTGCCGGTCATCACCAGCACGGCCTGATCCATGTCATACACGGCCTTATCACCCCAGCCCTGATCGGTCTGGGTGTAGATATGAACGTGGCCGACGGCTTCCAGTCGATAAATTTCGTTCGCACCGGAGGAATCCGGGTCACCACCCTCGGCTTTGCCGTCCGCTGGCTTGGCATCTGCCGGGGCGGGCGTGCTGGCCGGTGCGGGAGGCTGGCCGGTTGGGGCAGCGGCGTCTGACCCCGGTTTGGCGCTGGCCGTTGTGCCGGTAACAGCACTTGCCGGAGCGTCACCCGGTGGGGGAGCGGGCGCGCCGTCGGGAGCGGCCTTCTTGCGGTAATAGGCAATCAGCTTGTCTGCCGTCACCGTCACGTCACCACGCACGGCTTTGGCCTGATCATACGCTGTGACTTTTTTCTGGTTCTGGTCCCAGTCAAACCCACCGGCTGCGGTGACGGTAATCTGCCCGCCATGCGAGAGGTCGATGGACTGCGCGTGGGCGGTGCCACAGAACAGGGCCACCAGCAGCGGGAGTGCGGCAAGGCCGAAAGCAGGAGCCAGCACCGGGCGGCGCAGGCCGCGCAGGCGGGAGGAGGAGGTCAGAGGCATATCAGGAGGCCTTCCCATCAGCCGGATGGCTGCCGCGGTCGTCGTTCAAAATCAGTCGGCCCGGCCCGCGGAACTGGGCAATGCCTTCATGCTGAGACACCAGATATCCTTTTGCATCAAGCACGCCAAACGGCCCTTCCGCCCGCACCCAGCTATCGGACGCAATAATGCCCGTGCGGACATCCACATCCGCCACAGGGCTGTGCATCATAAGGCCATCATCACGGTACAGGGTGACTTCTCCGGTCAGGTCAAGAATCTGTGCATGCTGCATGTAGACCCCTTTTTCCGATCGGACCAGAAGCCAGCTGCCGCCCTGGCTGAGGATATCAGCCACCGGGTTATCCAGATCCATCCGTTCCGGGTTGGCCTGATGCGCACTGTCCGCCGTGATCATAAAGGGGCGGTTATGCTCATCCAGCCCGCGATAGGTCGCGCCAATCAGATTGCCGCTTTCCACTTTGACCTTGGAGATATCTTTCAGCGCCGCCTTGTTGGCGTTAATCAGCCGGTCCACTTCTGGCCAGACAGCAATGGAGCTGAGCAGTAGCAGGGCCGTGGCGGGCAGAACCCATTTGGCCCAGCGCAACAGCATCCGCCTGCGCGCCAGTTCTCCCGCATTGGGCGGCAGACGGCGCGCGACGGAAGGGGCCATGCGTTCGCGCTGCTGGCGGACGGTTTCTTCCGAGCGGGCAAAATCATCGCGTTGCGGGGGGCGGCCAGAGGGTTCCGTCATCCCACACCTGCCCGCAGCAAGTCATGCACATGCACAACGCCCATCGGGCGGCGGTCCGCATCCAGAATGAACAGGGAGGTAATGGGGCGGTCGCGTTCGTTCATCATGCGCAGCGCATCAGCAGCAAAAATGTCAGGCCCTATGGTGAGAGGGTGACGGTTCATGACATCCTTTGCCAGCGTGGTTGTCAGATCATGGTCCAGCGCGCGGCGCAGGTCACCATCCGTGATCAGCCCCGCCAGTCGGCCATTATGGTCCAGAATGCCAATGCAGCCTAGAGCCTGGCGCGTCATTTCCATAATGACATCCCGCATGGGGGTGTCTTCACGCCCCAGAGGGAGATCTGTGCCGGTGCGCATCAGCTCCTGCACGGTGCGCAAGCGGCTGCCCAGACGGCCACCGGGGTGATAATTGCCAAAATCACTGG
Source organism: Acetobacter malorum (assembly GCF_001580615.1). Lineage (GTDB taxonomy): Bacteria > Pseudomonadota > Alphaproteobacteria > Acetobacterales > Acetobacteraceae > Acetobacter > Acetobacter malorum. Next base: position 6,980 of record NZ_LHZC01000026.1, on the reverse strand, counting down.
CGGTAAAGCCGCGCTGGCGTAGCAGGACCACGGCCAGGGCATCTCCAAACGCCAGTTGCATCAGGGTGCTGGTGGTCGGGGCCAGTCCCATCGGGCAGGCTTCCGGCATGGCGGGGAGGGTGAGCGCTACATCTGCCGCAGAGGCCAGCGTGGAATTCGCCCGGCTGGTGACGGCCAGCAGCGGCAGGCCAGCCTTGCGGGTGTGGGCGGCAATGTCGCCCAGTTCCGTGGTCTCACCAGAATTGGAGAAAGCCAGCACCACATCGCCCGGCTGCACCATGCCTAAGTCCCCGTGTGAGGCCTCAGCTGGGTGGACAAACAGGGCGGGGGTACCGGTGGAGCAGAGAGTGGCCTGAATTTTCCGGGCCACATGGCCGGATTTGCCAATACCGGTAACAACCACCCGGCCGGACACATGCAGCAAAATCTCCACCGCCCGCGCAAACGCGCCACCCAGCCCGGAGGGGTCCTGCAACGCGCGGTCCAGCGCATCCAGCCCGGCGCGTTCGGTCTGGATAACGGTTGCGGCCTCGGTCGCGAGGCGGTCAGGCGCGTCTAAGGTGGCGTGTTCTGTCATGCGGTGCGGGCTCCGGTCCGGGCGGGATCAGGCGCGGTGAGAAAAGATATCCGGGTCTTCATAACCCAGAAGGTCAAGCCGGGCACGCGCGGGCAGGAAGTCGTAGCAGGCCTGAGCCAGCTCACGACGGCCCTCACGGTGCAGCAGCGCATCCATCTTCTGCCACAACGCATGCAGATACAGCACGTCGGACGCGGCATAAGCCAGCTGTTCGGGCTTGAGGTCCGCAGCGCCCCAGTCAGACGTCTGCTGCTGCTTGCTCAGCTCAACGCCCAGCATGTCCCGGCACAGAGCAGCCAGACCGTGGCGGTCTGTAAAGGTGCGGACCAGACGGGCGGCAATTTTGGTGCAGACCACGGGGCTGACGGTAATGCCCAGCGCGTGCTGGAGAATGGCGACGTCAAACCGGGCAAAATGCATGATCTTGGTCACGGCAGGATCGGCCATCAGGCGTTTGAGGTTCGGGCAGTTATAGCCTTTACCGCCGAGGGATTCCGGGATGATCTGCACCAGATGCGCCGTGCCGTCCCCTGCGGAAAGCTGCACAAGGCACAGCCGGTCCCGATGGGGGTTGAGGCCCATGGTTTCCGTATCCACGGCAACGGACCCGGTAAAGGTCAGCCCGTCGGGCAGGTCGTTACGATGTAGAGTGATGCTGCCCTCGGAAGAGCTCCGGGATGCGTTCATGACCCGCTCCATGCCTTGTTGTTGATCAGGCTCAGACGGATACAGCCGGGATGGCGGAATGTCCATTCTGGACACCCTGCCGGGCCTTTCAGGCGATTTGATGGTGACGGTAGCGCGCTCAGGATGCGGAGAGCGTGCCGTTTTGGGATTCCTGCAAGGCAAGCTGGGTCAGCCGGGCCTCATTTTTCTTCAGGAAACGCCCCATGGCGACCATACCGCCGATGGCGGCAATGCCGATGACAAGGCCAACCGGGCCGGAGACTTCTGAAATCTTGCGCCCCAGAGCGTAAGTGCCCAGCGCATAACCGCCCGCCCAGCAGGTGCCTCCCAGTGCGTTAAACAGCATGAAGCGCGGCCAGTGCATGCGGCAGGCCCCGGCCAGCACGGCCACAAACACACGCACCACAGAAATAAACCGGCCACAGAACACAATGGCGCTGCCGTGATGGTGGAACAGATATTGCCCCAGAATCAGCCGCTGGGAGGTCAGGCCGAAGCGTGGGCCATATTTTTCCAGCAGCGGCAGCCCGACCTTGCGGCCAATGATGTAGCCAATGTTATCGCCAATAATCGCGCCAGCCACGGCCGCCACGGCCACCCAGCCAATGGCAAGATGATGGGTTTTTAGACAATACAGCGAGGCCGTGATGATGCAGGCCTCGGCCGGCACAGGCACGCCCATGCTCTCCATCATGACAATCAGGGTGACAATGCCATAGCCGTAATGCTGAAGCAGCGTGTCCAGATGGTGCAGCAGGGGATGGTCCTCCGTATGTGAGGGGACCATGCCGCAAGCGCTGTCTGCGAGGAAGATATGGGGGAGCATGGCAGCTCTTCCGAAGAGCCTTTCATACTCAGAAAAAAAGAGCCCGCTGAAACACTCTTTTAAAGTCTTTTCAGGCGGGCTCTTCATACGCTTATCAGGCTGTCTGGAGTTCCTGATGAGCTGTGTCTGCTTTGACGTAAGGTCCTGCAGCAAGGACTTCTACAGACAAAATTGCGAAGCTGTTTGGTTTGCGGTTGCCTAGGGCGAGCAACGCTTTACCGTTTGTCCACCGGCAGGAAGAAGCCTCCTGTTCATGCCACCCGGTTAGTTCCGGAGTGTTCAGGTGAGACGTGAGTTCACGAACTTTATTGCCCTCAAGTAGCGTGATCTTTCCGATCAATACGCCGAGCATGCGGCGATCATCCACGAATGGACCAATGGTATCGCTGGGGCGACTGGCCCGCGACACAATCTCCACACTTTCCACACCGGCAGGGAGCATGAAGACAACGTGGTTATCGGAGGAACGAATTTTACGAATGCTCTGTCCTTTATCCGTTGAGAGGAAGATGTTTGGATCTTCCGTAAGTGCCGGAGCAGAAATAATAGTGTCTGGAGCAACACTATGAGAGCGTTCAGCCAGAGCGCGATAAATAGGCTCAACAACAGCCCGTTCCACTGTCAGGGAGGCGGCAGCATCTTCATCCCAGGACAGGGCCTGGCTGGCACCAATGCTCACAACATTCCCACCTTGTCGGAAAGAGGAACGATTTCCGGTATCCAGGTAGCTTTCTGTCAGCATTCCGTCAGCTTTGATAACAGAATGCTTTTCTGTTTCAATATGATAGTAATCATAAGAAGAAATAGATTTATCGTAGAAAACAGAGCGACCGTTGACGAGCATCCGGGCAGGAATAAATTGTCCGTTGAAAATGAGGCAATGTTCCGGGGTGATCAGCATATCTTTGTAAGGGACACCTTCGGAGATAGCACCCTGAAGGATGCGGACAGGAAAGCCTGCAAGATCATCAGCTAACAGAGGGTTGGTAACGGCGCGTTTCTTGCCAGCCCAGATGACTTTGCGAGTCTGCGGGCTGCCTGCATCATAAGTAATAACTTCAGTGCCAACCTGTATGTTCTGGACAGGGATTTCACCGTTGGGTGTTTCGATCATAGAGTCTGCAAGGAAGCATACGCCGATGTAGGTATTGCCATCGGAGTAAGAGACTTTAAGAGGGTTTTCACCAACCCCTACAGTATAATCACCATTATTCAGAGTGACACCAGTGGCTGGTTTTACGGCATATTCGGCGACTTCTTTGCCGTCTTTTCCGTATAAAATGATGACTTTTTGGGAGGAATCGAGGCCAAATGCGCCACCATTTTCTATTTTATAATGGGTAACAGTCTCAGTTGTGTTTTGGAGTTCGATGGTGTCCTTTGATGGATCATAGTTATTAAGAGTTGTGGCAGACAACGTGCCAGATGCTAGCAAACTGATAAGAGTGCCACCACCATTCAGGATAAGAGTGCCGCCACCGGAGCCAAAATTAATGGTTCCGCCCTCAAGCAAGCTGGCAAAAGCACTGCCGGTATTAAATGTGCCGCCATATTCAATATTTACAATGGAACCGTTCAATGCACCAAGTAAAGAGGCACCGTTGACTCCGCTCATTGTTGCGGTGCCACCAATAACATTGATGGTTGACCCCGTTGCGACGTTGGCCAGACCTGAGATGTGAGTGTCTCCGCCAATATAGTAATTATTAGCAGTAAGAACACCCGCACCCACTACAAAGCTGCCTGTTGAACCAGGGATGCTGACATATGTCCCAATACTTGCAAGGTTAGCTAAGGCAGCAGAGTCATCTGAGCCTGTGATAACATCCCCAGACGCGACAAGCTTCACGATATTTAAAAGGTTGATGCCACTATTGATATTGTTCTGGTTTAAAATAGTATTATTATTGGCATCTGTTATTTTCACATTGTAGTTGTGATACCCATCATAATTAGTGTCGATAAGATTGTAAGTGAGTCCATTAGACGTTTTTATGAGAGTGGTTGTTTGCGGAATTGGGAATAGATGAAATGCATCTAAAGGCCCGTAAACGCTTGATGTTGTAGATGTTTTTTCAATTATGGTGACGTCTGTCATGGGATTTATCCAGTCTCGTTTGTAAAAAACCTCCTCAGATATGAATGGTTAAAAAAAACGCGACCACTACCAGATGGTAATTGTTGTTTATTTAATTCAAACGATACACACTCTCCGAGCGTTAATCCCACGCTATAAATTATAGTATTGGTTTGGAGGGGTTGTGGACAACATAAAGGTAATAATAGACGACATACACAAAACTATAGACAATAAAAATCATTGGAAGAATGTTGTTAAAGAAATATCAAAATATTGTAATGGTAATAATGGCGGTGGGGCTTCATTAATACCGTTGGAGAGTAATATGATCGAATGGAGATATGGCTCCAACGATGATAAAAAAGCAGATTTACTATATTATTCTCATTGGCGCGAAAAATCGCCTATGCTGGATTATGTCAATAGGAATATTAATAAAGATCTATTTTGTTTCGATGATAGTTTTCTAAGTGATGACGATATAAATCATCATCCCTTTTATCAAGAGTTTCTAAAAGAATTTGGTGTGAAAAGAGTGCATCAGATTTTATTTAAAATAGAGCAGGGAGATAGATTTATTTTATCTGTCCAGAGTCCATGGGATGATCTGGACGTAAATCCAAAACAGATCAATAAAAAATTAAGAGAAATCACACCGTATATCAAAAATTATCTCAGTATAGCGTTTAAATTTAATAGTATGAATAATACTAAGAAGATATTTGAAAGCTTATTGGAAGATATGGTTTGTGGGATTGTGTTTTTGAATGAGAGCAATAAAATCGTTCATGCTAATAAAAAAATGATAGATATGCAGAAATACGGTCTTTTTATAAAAAATGATGTCATAGTTATGCCGGACAATCAAAGTCACTACAAATTTAAGTTGTTTTTAAAACAAGTGGAAGAAAATCCTGGAAAAAACTTTTTCAAATTTTCTGGGAAGGACGGAAATTTATTAAGTGTTAGGATTATTTATTTTCCAGAAATATCACAAAGTATAAAAAATTCAGATTCCACAATAAATAAAGTTGTTATTTTCTCTCCTGAATTTGTTAGCGATAATACAGAAAATATTTTAAAGGAGTTTTTTCTATCACCGTCTCAGGCAAAAATATCATGCATGCTTGCTAATGGAATTTCAATAAAAGAAGCAGCTGTAAAAATGAATATTTCTGAAGGAACCGCCCGCCAAATGGTGAAGGAGGTATTTGTCAGGTTGGGTATTAATAGCCAAAATAAGCTTATATCGTTTGTTAAAAATATTAGTTTTATGTCGTAATTTTTTTGAGGGCAGGCTCCATTGTTCTAATGGAGCCTGTATTTTTTATTATGCGGTTTTTCTTTCGTTAATCATGACCTGACTGGAGAGTTCATAGGGGCCTGCAGCCATAATCTGTAATGTCAGCATGCTGACACCTTGTGTAGACTTATTTCCAAGCGGAAGGATGGCATTTCCGTTCGTCCAGCGTGCAGTGCCCTGTTCCATTGTGTGCCAGCCGATTAAATGTGCATCCTCAAGATGGGTCATAATTTCTTCCATCCCATTTGCTGTCAGCATCATGACACGCCCTACCAGGACTCCGAGAGTGCGACGGTCATTTACAAAAGGACCGATAACATCACTCGGGCGGCTGGAACGGGACGTGAGATGCACTTTGGTCGTGCCGGGAGGGATCATGAACGATAATGTTTGGTTTCCGGTCTGTCGGACGGGATGGATCATGCAACCAGAGTTGGTCACAAGGTAGAGGGCGTGGTCATGGGTAATCTGGAGCGGCAATGTAGAGTTACGGCTGCTTTCAACTTCAGACGCCCGTTGCGTCAGCGCCTTAAAGAGGCGTTCTACAAATTCGGTCTTCACTTCAAGAGGTGCTGCTGCATCTTTGTCCCATGATTTGGCCTGAGAGTGCAGCACAACAATATTACCATCTGACACAAAAGAAGAGCGATTTCCGGTATCCAGATAGCTTTCAGTCAGCGCACCATCCGCGATGAGAACAGAATGTTTTTCTGTTTCAATATGGTAGTAATCATAGCTTGTTATGCTGTGATCATAAAAAATACTTTTACCGTTCACCAGCATACGGACAGGGACAAAACACCCTTCCAGAAAAAGACAATGCTCGGCGGTTATCAGCATATCCTGATAGGGAACGCCATCAGCAAGAGCATTTTTCAGAATTCTAACCGGATAACCAGCCTCATCATCAGAAAGGCCGTTAACAACAGTTTTTCGGCTTTTTCCGACCCACACAACGGAACGCTCACAGTCCAGTCCGTCAATGTGCACCAGAACTTTATCGCCTGTATGAATATTTTCTACGGCGACATCGCCAGCAGTCGTTCGGATTTTTACACCGGGCAGGAAGCAGGCGGCGGGCGTTGTATCTGTAAGCAGCCATCCGGTTGTACCGTCCTGTACGATGGTGACTTCGGCAGGAGGGGTATATCCCGGAGTCATGTTCACTTCGGGATATGAGATGCTACGCCCATCTGTCAGTTTGACTGTGAGGCAATAGGAACCATCACTGTTCTGCGCATAAGAGGCAGAAACAGGTTTTGATGACGTGCCGAGAATACCAAAATGCGTGTTTCCAGAAACACCATTGATAACGGTATTCTGCTTATTCCCGTCATTATTGGAATATCTATCGTTGATATAAATCGTATTAACGGAGTCTGGATCAACATTGATCGCGCCCCCTTCGCCCCAGAGGTTGGCGAGAATGGAGCTGTTCTGCTGCAGATTAACCGTTCCGCCCGAAACCGTAATAGGGTTGGAGGGTGTGCCCAGTGAGGCGTTGATC
>NZ_LHZC01000025.1 GCF_001580615.1 Acetobacter malorum | reverse complement strand
CCTGCGTAAAGCCAGAAGCTGCTGGGTCAGAGCAAGCCATGCCTTTCCATTCTCAGTCTCACGCGCAGTTCTCTCAGGCAGAGACGCTTCAAAGGTCTCCAACGCATTAGGATCCGGAATACGTTTCCTGTTTTTCTCGTCCTGAAAAGCAGGAAACTGGGAAAATTCTTTTCGCCGCCCTTCCCTGACCTGCTCAGCCAGTTCTCCATGAAAGTCACAGAAAAAATAAAAGGGAGTCAGGCAGCCCCATTCCTCTCCCATAAAAATCATAGGGATCATCGGGCTTAAAAGAAGCAGGGCATACGCCGCTTTGACAGCTTCTGGCTTTGCAAGAGAAAGAAGCCGTTCCCCTAAGGCACGATTACCGGTCTGGTCATGATTTTGCAGAAAGAGAATGAATTTGGTAGCCGACAGATCTCCACTCGCCATCCCCCGATTTTTACCGGAATACGGGTTGAATTGCCCTTGATAGACAAAACCTTCTGCCAGAACCCGCGCCAGATCCTGCGTTGGATCTTTGGCAAACATTTTATAATAGCCCTCATGTTCTCCCGTCAGAAGAACATGCAAGGCGTTGTGCCCGTCATCATTCCATTGGGCTGTAAAGCCGTCCCGGAGCAAGCCAGCATCATTATTCTCGTTTTCAAGAATTAAATGGACATACCGCCCGGGCTCAACGGTCGCCTCTACCCTCTCGCGTAAGGCACCAAACCATGCATGGTCAGAAATAGCCGATGCAGCATCAATCCGCACACCATCAAACCGATACTCCATCAACCAGTAAAGGACATTTTCAATAAAAAAGTTAGCAACTGCCGGTTTATCAAAAGCAATGTCTGTGCCCCAGGTCGAATTCTTTTCATGGTCAAAAAAATCCTCGGCATAGACAGGCAGAAAATTTCCTTCTGGTCCAAAGTGATTATAGACCACGTCCAGAAGAACCATGAGCCCGCGCGCATGGGCTGCGTCGATCAGGCTTTTCAATTCGTCGGGGGAACCATAAGAGGCTGCGGGAGCATAAGGCAGCACCCCGTCATACCCCCAGTTCCTGCTTCCTCCGAAGCTGTTGATGGGCATAAGCTCAATGACTGTTATGCCAAGCGCTGCCAGTTCATCAAGCTGCAGCACTATGCCGCGATATCCCCCCAGCAAACCGGCATGGAGTTCATAAATAACAGCTTCATTCCATGGCCTTCCCTGCCATTGTGGGCACTGCCAGTGATAGGATTCAGGATTAATCACAACACTTGGCCCCAGCACACCATCCGGCTGACTACGGCTTGCTGGGTCAGGGACCGACTGGCCGCCGGAAACACGAAAAAAATACCGTGCTCCTGCGCCGCACGCTATAGTCAGACTAAAATGCCCGTGCCCGTCAGAATTCATTTTCTGAGCAGGCATCCCCTCAATTTCTAAAAACACCTCTTCACTGGAGGGTGCCCAGAGCGTGAAAGCTGTCCGCTCTTCTGCTTCCAGTTCCGCACCAAACGCTTTTCTAAAACGAAATGTCTGCATGGTCAGAAACCTTTTTTACAAGGACGAAATGGCTAGGAAGCCGCCGGACTGAAATAAAGCACCGAAAGAGGCGGAAGCGTTGCCACGACAGAAGCAGGTAAGCCATGAGCTGGCACAGTCTGAGCCTGTAGTCCTCCTGCATTTCCCACATTGGACCCGCCAAAGCACGACGCATCAGTATTGAGAATTTCGTGCCAGTATCCTGCGTGCGGCACGCCGATGCGGTAATTATAGCGCGACACGGGCGTCATATTGCAGACAATCAGGACTGGTGCAGCGTCCGGCGCATACCGCATCCAGGCAAAAACACAGTTCTGCGTATCGTCGGCAATAAGCCACTGGAAGCCATGATCGCTGTAATCATCTGCATATAAAGCAGGATATGCGCGGTAGACACGGTTCAGGGCCGAAATGGCCTCATGCATTCCTTTGCCTGTCGCATCCTCCAGCCGATGCCAGGCAAGCTGCCCGTCATGATTCCACTCTTCTCTCTGCGCCAGTTCGCCCCCCATAAAAAGCAATTGCTTGCCGGGGTATGCCCACATGAGCGCATACAGACACCTCAGATTAGCATGCTTCTGCCAGTCATCTCCCGGCATACGAGACAGGAGAGAGCCTTTGCCGTGCACAACTTCATCATGAGAAAGAGGCAGAATAAAACGCTCGGAATAGGCGTAGACCATGCCGAAAGTCAGGTCACGCGCATGATACCCACGCCAGAGCGGGTCCAGTTGCATGTAACGCAGCGTATCGTGCATCCAGCCCATATTCCACTTGAAGCGAAATCCGAGCCCCCCTGTTTCCGGTGGGGCCGTCACACCCGGCCAGGCGGTGGATTCCTCAGCAATGAGCATCACATCATCATGGAGATCCCGGATTAGTGTGGAGAGCTCATGAAAGAAGGAGACAGCCTCAAGGTTTTCACGCCCACCATAAATATTGGGCTTCCACTCGCCTTCTTTGCGGCTGTAATCGCGATACAGCATGGACGCCACTGCATCGACCCGCAGGCCATCAATATGAAAGCGACGCAACCAATAAAATGCACTCCCCAGCAGGAAACCCCGGACCTCGTTTCGGCCAAAATTGAAAATGAGCGTATGCCAGTCCTGATGGAACCCCTCCTGCGGGTCTGCATGTTCATACAGATGCGTTCCATCAAAACATGCCAGCCCATGCGGGTCCGAGGGGAAATGGGCAGGCACCCAGTCCATAATCACCCCAATCCCCGCCTGATGGCATCTGTCTACAAACGCAGCAAACTCCTCAGGAGCACCATGCCGTGCTGTAGGCGCGTATAAACTGACAGGCTGATATCCCCAGGACCCCGCAAAAGGATATTCAGTGATGGGAAGCAATTCTATATGTGTAAAACCAAGCTCCTGAATATAGGGAATAAGGGAATCCGCCAGACTGCTCCAGGAGATAAACCGTTCCCCACTGTGGGGATGTTTCCAGGAGGGCGGATGAACTTCGTAAATGGAGATCGGAGCATTTACGGCTTGCCGTTTGCCGCGGTACTGCATCCAGTCCGCATCATGCCATTCATACGTCAGAGCCCCGGCAACACGTGACGCAGTCGCCGGCGGTTTTTCCGCAAAACGGGCATAGGGGTCTGCCTTCGCTGACAAAATCTTGCCTTCAGCAGAAAGAATTTCATATTTATAACGCTCACCGGCAGCAAGACTGGGAACAAAAAGCTCCCATACCCCTGCGCCATGCCGCACCCGCATCGGGTGCCGTCGGCCATCCCATATGTTGAAATCCCCAATAACAGAAACCCGGCGAGCGTTGGGTGCCCAGACTGTAAAACGCACACCTTTTACACCGTTTATTTCCAGACAATGCGCCCCCATCACCTCATCAGGTGCATGGTGCCGCCCTTCTGAAAACAAATGCAGATCCAGATCCCCGAGCAACTTCCCAAAACTGTAAGGGTCCACAACATCCTGCCAGCCATCAGCCCACCTTACCCTTACAAAATAACTCTGGCTCCGCTTGGGGATTGTGGCGCTATACACCCCGTGAGGATGAATACGATACATCTTTTGCTCAAGCGGCAGACCTTTGGCTGGCGTGGAAACCACTGTGACTTCAAGCGCATCAGGAAAAAAGACACGGACAATGTCGCCTCGTCCATCAGGATGTCGGCCCAGCACGCCAAACGGATTGGAGCTAACGCCGTGCGCCAGATCGTCAACCTGCTGCTCAAGAGCAATATCGGCCGTTTTTCGGTTTTTTGGTAAAGAATTAGAAGGCATTGCAATACATACCGCTTTATCCTGCAAATAAGAGGAGTGCTATTTGTGCCGTCAGGCGCGCGTGCCTGTACGCTTTTGGCTTTCCGGACCTGTGCTTCTCAAACCACCGGGCGGCATACGTGCTGGCTGAATTCTTTGCGGTGCACGCGCAGGCCGTTTCAAGACATCCCCACGACGTGGCGCAATATCATCGTGCAAAGTCTTATAAGATTCTGAACAGCCAGCGAGTTCCCGGAAGAGTTTGGCATAATCAGCAGCCTTCCCCTCCCATGAAACATCATGAAGAGCGCCGTTACGCTGCAAACGCGCCCAAACAGACTTCTGCTGGAACAGAACATACGCGCGGCGCACTGCTCCCATCAGCGTTTCACGATTGGTAGGTGCAAACAAAATACCATTTGCGACACCTTCAGCAATGGCCGCAGAATTTGCATCGACAATCGTGTCGGATAAGCCCCCAACACGGGCCGCAATAGGAACAGACCCATAGCGCAAGGCATGCAGCTGGGTCAGGCCGCATGGCTCAAACCGCGAGGGAATGAGAGACGCATCGACTGCAGAATGAAGTTTATGCCCCAGAATTTCACTATAATTCAGGTGGCAGGCCAACTGATGCGGATATCGGCTTTGCAACTCTGCAAATGACCGCATGATTTCCTGATCACCTATACCTACAATAGCAAGCTGCACATTCCATTCGAAAAGACGCGGCACAATTTCAGCTAAAATATCGACGCCTTTTTGCGTTGTCAGGCGGCTGACAAGCCCCAGAAGGAAGGTATCCGCCTTTTGCGGTAAACCAAATTCTGCCTGAAAAACTCTTTTATTAGCGCGCCGCCCCACAATATCCCCAACAGCATACGGAAATGTCACAGCCGGATCTGTCAGAGGGTCCCATTCTTTGAGATCAAGACCATTAAGAATGCCACTCAGCGCAGCAGAGCGGGTCCGCAGCAGACCATCAAAACCCATCCCATATTCGGCCGTCTGAATTTCTTCCGCATAGGTTGGTGAGACGGCTGTCAGGCTCTTTGCAAACAGGAGACCTGCTTTTAGGAAGCTGATTTGCCCATGGTATTCCAGCCCCTCCAGCGCAAAAGCCCTTGGTGGCAGGCCGTATGTTTCAAGGTTCTCCCGTGGGAAAATTCCCTGAAACGCGAGGTTATGAATAACGTGGGAAACAGGCGGAGCCTCCACACCGTCATAATGCAAGTAGGCCGCAACCAGAGCTCCCTGCCAGTCATGGGTCTGCACAACCGCAGGGCGCCAATGCTCCAGGCATCCCTGAGCAATAAACGCACCAACACGCGCCAGAACGGCATACCGTATCCCATTATCAGGCCAGTCCTGCCCTGTCGGGCTCCCGTAGGGGTTCCCCGGCCTGTCATACAGAGCAGGGACATCAGCCACAAAAAGTGACCGCCCTCTCGCCAGACCTTCCCACAAGGTCACCGCATGCCCGAGCACATTTTCAAAACGCTTTACAATCCGCCGTTCAGTCAAGCCTTTCATGACCGACGGATATCCCGGCAACAATGTGTGGGTTTTTATTCCATACGACAGCAAAGCGCCCGGCAGAGACCCAACAACGTCCCCTAGCCCACCGGTTTTTATCAGTGGATACATCTCTGAAGCAACAGACAGGACGTTCAGAGTAGCAGGCGTCATTGCAACAGGTGTCTGCGTCATGGCTCATGCCTCTTGAGTGTCTTGGTGGTAGCGCTGCTCACCGACGTGACATGATGCTGGCTGTCAGAGACGGTCAAACAAAAAACGCTGGCTATGCCTAAATGTCCCCGACACACGATTATGTTATCAAATTCCCCTTCAGAACGTGCGTTACAACCCCATGAATGCCACGGTTTCGCCATGGGGCGAGAAACTGGCAGAGCATTCTGAGTTAAGTTGGACCGCTGCCCATGAGCTTTCCGCGTCATCAAGGCTTACGTGAAGGCAACCCCGTAGAACGCGGAGCCACGTATGATGGATCAGGCGTCAATTTTGCAGTTTTTTCGGCAAACGCTACGGCAGTCGATATCTGCCTCTTTGACACCGATGGCAAAACGGAAACAGACCGCATTCGTCTTCCTGAATACACAGATCAGGTTTTTCATGGCTGGATACCAGATTTACACCCGGGGCAGCTTTATGGCCTGCGTGTCCACGGCCCTTACGAACCTGATGCCGGGCATCGCTTCAATCCCAACAAGCTCCTGCTGGACCCTTATGCCAGAGGTCATTTTGGCAGCCTGCAGTGGGACCCTGCCCTGTTTGGCTACGAGTTAGGACACCCCGATCTTGATCTGAGTTTTGATGAACGGGACAGCGCCCCTTTTATTCCAAAATGTATTATTTCAGCTCCATCACGACGCAGAAATAAACCTTTAAAAACACGATGGTCTGATACGATTGTTTATGAAACTCACGTCAAAGGCTTTACACAAACTAACCCTTTGGTCCCTAAACGCCTGCGTGGCACCTATGCCGGCCTCTGCCATCGCTCTGTGCTGGATTACCTTAAATCTCTGGGAATTACCTCTATTGAGCTTCTTCCCATCCAAAGCTTTGTCAATGACCACTATCTTATAGAAAAAGGCCTTACAAATTACTGGGGCTACAATACGATCGGTTTTTTCTCCCCTGACACACGCTACGCGGCCAACCATGCAGACCCGGCAACGGAGTTCAGGCACATGGTGGCAAGTTGCCATGCCGCTGGCCTCGAAGTCATTCTGGATGTTGTCTATAATCACACGGCTGAAGGCAATGAGCTTGGCCCGACCTTGTCCTTCAAGGGTTTGGACAATGCTTCCTACTACCGTCTGGTTCCTGACAATTTACGCTATTATATTAATGATACCGGCACAGGGAACACATTCAACCTGACTAATTTGCGGGCTATACAGTTTGTAGCTGACAGCCTGCGTTACTGGGCCGAAGATATGGGCGTGGATGGCTTTCGCTTTGATCTGGGCACCATTTTGGCGCGTGAAAAAGAAGGGTTTGATCCCGAAGCTGGTTTTTTACGCGTCTGCCGACAAGACCCGACTTTAGCGCATCTCAAATTGATAGCAGAACCGTGGGATATCGGTCCCGGTGGCTATCAGGTCGGTAAATTCCCTCCAAGCTGGGCGGAATGGAATGACAAGTTTCGTGATACAGTCCGAGATTTCTGGCGTAACCAAGCGCGTGCCTCCGCTTTAGCCCCACGTCTTCTTGGCAGCCCGGACCTGTTCAACCATAGCGGACGGCAGGCATGGTCCAGTGTCAATTTTATTGCGGCCCATGATGGGTTTACACTTAAAGATTGTGTCTCTTATGAAAATAAACACAATCAGGCAAACGGCGAAAATGGCGAAGACGGTTCTAGCGACAACCGCTCTTGTAACTATGGTGCCGAAGGCCCCACGGATGATGTCGCCATTAATACACTTCGCTGGAGGCAGTGCCGCAATATGCTGGCGACCCTTCTGCTCTCCCAAGGTACTCCCATGCTTCTGGCGGGTGACGAGTTTGGCCGCACACAAAATGGCAATAACAATGCATACTGTCAGGACAACGCTATTTCATGGTTGAACTGGGCTATTGAAAAGGAAGGGAAAAGCCTCCAATCTTTTACGCAACGTATCATCAGCCTTAGAAAACGCTTCCCCATTTTAAGACGGAGCCGATTTCTCACGGAAGCCTACAACAAGGAACTCGAAGTTAAAGAACTGACGTGGGTCAGTGCCAGTGGTCAGGAAATGAGGCAGGAAGAATGGGACCATGCGCAATGTTTTGGCCTGATGCTGGATGGTCGTGCCCAGCCGAGCGGTATCATGCAACGCGGTGCAGATGCCACGCTTCTCCTCATCCTCAATAGCTGGAATGATGTCGTGGAATTTACCCTTCCTGAAGCAGAGGGAAGTGCTTGGAAAATGCTACTCGATACCAATCGTCCTGATGATGGAGCAGACATAGAAAAGAATACTTTCCCGCAGAAAGCAGTGTTCACCGTGACCGGACACTCTCTTTTAGTTTTTGAGCTTCTGGGCGCTTAAGACGCAATTTTTTACAGAAATATGAAATCTTTATCCCGGCTTCTTTGGTAGATGCACTTCGAGACACTCCCTGCCAGCAAGATCTGCCATCCTGCAAAATGGCAGATCTATGCCTGCATCAAAATCAGAGAACTATTTGTTCCTCTGTTTGGAAACTTTATCTGGATTGGCCTTTTATGATCTAACAGTAAGCCAACAGGAGTATAAACCATGCCCCGAGGTGACAAATCCGCCTATACGGATAAGCAGAAAAGACAAGCAGAGCATATTGAACAAAGTTATGAACAGCGTGGTGTCAGCGAAAAAGAAGCTGAGCGCCGTGCATGGGCGACCGTTAATAAAGAAACTGGGGGTGGTAAAAAAAGCGGTTCAGGAAGAAGTCATGATGTAACGCATGAACCATTCCGTAAAGGGGGAAAGAAAGGTGGCGAGGCATCAGCTCACCGCCCAGCAGACGCACGTTCTGCTTCAGCACAAAAAGGCGCTGAAACACGAAAAAGAAAATAACTCTTTCGCCACTGGTTATGATTGAAACAATCTTATCCAATAAAGATTTTTTCTTTTCCCAGCGTGGTAGCGATATAGCCTTTGCGGATATTCCGCGAAGAGATCTCTCTGGTACATTTCAAAGAGCCACTCCTGCTCTTTCTGTGTTCAGCAAGTGAGCTCCGCAGAGAACAATATCGCCACTTTTCGCTTCATAATCCTGATTTCTCTAACAGGTCGCTTTTCTTCTCAGCTCGAGCCCTTAGAGACACTACACGCCTTCAGAGAGCGTGCTGGTTCACACTTTTCCCGGCAATGCGGGTCAGTTTCTGATCGGCAGATTTTTCCTCTTCCAGCGTCTGCTGTAGAAGAGCTGCACAGTCCGGGCGACCAAGCTGTGTTGCATAGGCAATAAGACTGCCATAGCGGGTTATTTCATAATGCTCGACCGCCTGCGCAGCCGAGAGCATGGCAGCGTCCCGAACCTCGGGATCGTCACAATCACTGATGATATCCTTAGCCTCGGCAAGAATTCCATCCATAGCCTGGCATGTCACACCTTTGACGGGCTGCCCATGCAGTTCGAACACCTGCTCCAGCCTACGCACCTGCTCTTCTGTTTCCGTCAGGTGATGCTGAAACGCAGCCTTCAGTTCGGGGTCCGAAGCCTCTTCAGCCATAACGGGCAAGTTCTTAATGATTTGGTTTTCTGCATAATAAATATCCTGAAGAGTATGCACGAACAAATCATCAAGAGTGTTTATCGGTTTCGAAAAGAATCCCATTTTTCAGTCCCTTTCCAAAAAATATCTGCCTTTTGGCGGATATCAAATATTTGGCAAACTGGTCGGAATAGTGAGTTTACGGGAGCGCCAGCAGGAGTGCTGACGCCCCCGACACCTAACATGATGTCAGGCTTTTTTATGACTCTGCTGAGCAGCTTTGACGTGCTGCTCATGCGTACCGCCTCGGGTGCCAGAACTATGTTCGCCTGAACCCTTTTCAGCGTGGGAACCAGTAGTATTTTTGTGGCTTTGCTCACCAGCCTTCACGTGCGGCTCATGCGTGCCGCCCTGGGTGCCTGAGCTATGGTCCGCCGAGCTCTTTTTAGTCTGGGAACCACTCGTATTTTTATGGCTTTGCTCGCCAGCCTTCACGTGCTGGTCATGATTACCGCCCTGGTTAGCCATTTTACCATTCCTTTTTCTAAGAAAAGACGGTCTTTTTTATCTGGCCGTCTCATGGCAAACCCCGCGCAGCAACCGAAGTTGCAACCTATAAAAAGAATTACAAATATTTTATAAATAAATATCATACAATCGTAATAAAAATATTATTCCATTCCAACATTTAAAATATAATAGAAATATTTATTAATACAGCACCTTACATTACTTTCTTACCATGTGTCGTCAGTTAGCACAGGAATACTTCTGATCCCGCTCAACCGGGAAGCCTTCCTTGCCAACAAGCCTATGACGCATAGCAGACTGATCGAGCTTTTTTTAATAAAATCAAATAGTTCCGATCCCTCATCACGGCACGACAGACTCAACCCACTTCTTCGTCGCTGTTCGTTCATCTCAATCTTCATGCTGCTTAAATGACGACACGTTGCAAAAGAACGCCAATTATAAGCGCATCCTGAACGCCGTCTTCCATGGGCTTTCCGTCTCCAGAGTATCCACCCCCAGCGAGCCGCCATGCCCCAGCACAATCTGCCGTGCCAGACTTAGGCCTATCCCATTCCCGTTTGTTTTGAACGACACAAATGGCTGGAAAATCTGGTCACGCACTGACGGATCCAGCCCTATACCATTGTCACGCACAATGATGGTGGCAGCACCGTCAGTAACCTCAACAGCAACCTGAACGCGGGGTGAAGGCTGACTTTCGCAAGCCTCCGCTGCATTATTGAGAAGATTAAGCAGGGCTTGTTCAATCTGTGCCTTATCCACCCTCACCACCACACGGGTGGGATGAAGACAAAGCTCCAGTGTGACGCTCTCAGCCCAGCGCGCCTCAAATATGCGCTGTGTTTCGCGCAGCAACGCATTAAGATCGACCGGAGCCAGATCCGGAGCAGGCAGACGAGCCAGATCGCGATAACCCCGCACAAATTTATCCAGGCCCTCCGCCCGGCGCCGAATGGTCGCCAGGGCCTCAGTAATAAGAGGAGACGGCAAATCCTTCCCTCCCTCCGCAAACAACTCTTCTGCCGTGACCGAAAGAGAGACAATTGGCGTTAGAGAATTCATGATTTCGTGGCTCAATATCTGAAGCAGGTCACGCAGGGCCTGCGCTTCAGCCGCGTTTAAGCCGGCTTCCACGTCAGTTAGCGCCAGATACTCCACAATTCCCCCCACACCGGCCCCCTGCCCGATTGAAAGGGCATAAACACGCGATGTGCCATCAGCAGAGGATACAAATCGTATTAACCGTCCTGCCTCGGAAGATCCTCGTTTTTCATTTAACGCTGCGAGTAATTCAGCAGGAGGTTTGATGAGACGATCATCTGTTTCAAAAAGTCTGCGTGCAGCACGGTTGGCGGCATGTAATGTTCCATCCACGCTTCGGAACAGCAAGGGCACCGGAGCATGATCAAGCAAAGCACGATTACGCAGTCTTTCACGATCAGGCGGATTGACGATGGATGGTTCGCGGCGTTGCATCCGCCGGGTCAGCTCAAGCTGTGTCGCAACCAAAGACACAATGCACCCAATGGCAATACAGACCAGAAGAGAGGCTGTCGCGTAAAATCCTTTTTGCCAGACTGGTGGAATTAACAGGCATGCAACAACAGTGCCCGAAAGACGGAGCAAGGCATACCAAACCGCGTGCACTTTAAAGCCCATATCGTGCCATGCGCCGATACAGTGCGGGGCGTGTCAGACCCAGTTCTTTGGCTGCCTTCGTCACGTTAAAACTGTTCCTGTGCAAAGCCGCCTCCACCAATGATCGTTCTGTATCGCGCAAGGTCAGTGCCTCGCTCGTCTGGGGTGCAGTCTTGTCCGAAGAGACCTGCCATTCACCCATAATCACCACACGTTCTACTGCCGCTCTGAGTCCCCGCACATTCTGCGGCCATGCTTCTGCCTGCAGCGCGGCAATACGGGAGGCATCACACTCCGGTTCTGGGAGCCCATGCCGTGCAGAAAAATAATGAAGAAAATGGCTGGTAAGTGCTGCGACATCATCTGGTCGTTCCCGCAATGGCGGAATTTTGAGTGTCACCATACCAAGATGCAACATCAGTTTGGGCTGAAGGCGCGCACTCACTCCTGCGGGATCCTGCGAGGACAACGCGATCACGCGTGGAGGAACGCTTTCATCAAGACGGTCTGTCAGACGACGCTGTAATGCCGGAGAAAGAGCTTCAATGTCCCGGCATATCCACACGCCTCCTGCCTCCGGAAGGTCCTGACAGTCTTCTGCACTAAAAACCTGCACGGCTCCCCCATCAGACGAAAGAGCATGAATGCGTCTTGCAAGAAGCGCTTTCCCCACGCCAGACGGTCCGGAAATGACCACCGATGCCCGTGTGGCGGCAATCCGGTCCGCTTCTCCAACAATCTCTTTCATGACCTGTGACGCAGCAATAAGGACCGGCTCGGCATCAGAAAAATGATTACGACCACCTTTTTCAAGAACGCTGGTGACCAGACTCACAAGCCGGTCATTATTCCAGGGTTTCATCACAAAATCGGTCGCCCCGGCACGCATGGCTTCAACGGCTATGGTGACCCCACTATGACCGGTCACGACAAGAACCGGTAAATCCCGGCGGAGCACGAGCATATCTTTCAGCAGAGCTAGTCCTTCAGCCCCCGTGCGTGCCCCTTTGGTGTAGTTGAGGTCCAGCAGAACAAGATCAACCGGGTGAGACGCAAGCAGGGTTAACGCTTCCGGTGCATTGTAAGCGGAGAGCATTCTAATTCCGCGTCGCTGAAAGAGCAGCCGCGCCGCGACCTGAATATCGCAATCATCATCAACAAACAGCAGGCACGGCAGTGATGCATCGTGAGAGCTGTCATCTCCACTTACTTCGTTTCGAAATGCGTTCATTTTTCTGTTGACAGCTCCCTCAAAGGTGTTCGTTTCCGGACAGTCCGTCCGGTTCCGAACAGACACACGCACAACCCCAAAAATAGTCCTTATTTTTCAATAAGATATGATTTCATGATTCTAAGATACACTGTTTTTCAAGAGGAGAAACAGTGTATGAATCACCCGGTTTCAGGCAGCACGGCAACAACAGGAAAACCGCATTCCCAGTCTGGTGCCGCCATGGATCGCGCAGTCGTGCCGTCTGTCAGGAAAGTTCTTGTACGCCGTGCCGTGCGCTACGGCAGTCCTCTTGCGGTCATCCTTCTTGCATGGGCCGGGTGGCAGCTGGCACCCGCCTCTGGCACGCTGTCCATACAGCGTGACCAGATTTCAATTGCCGCAGTGCAGTCTGCTCCTTTTCTTGATTATCTTCCGCTGCGGGCCACGGTCGCCCCCCTCAACGTCACCTTCATCAATGCTGTGCAAGGTGGAGAAGTTGCAGAGGTCGTGGCGCGAGATGGTGCGCTGGTCAAAAAAAACGATGTTCTGGCCCGTCTGAGCAATCCGCAGCTTCAATTAGACGTCACCTCACGCGAGGCCGCAATCGCCAGCCAGCTCGGAGCCGTCAGTGCGCAACGCCTCACTTTGCAACAGACACGCACGACCGAAGAAACACAGCTCGCCGAGGCGCGCTACAATCTTCTCAAGGCCCGACATGAACTCTCCATTCGTGAGCAGCTTCGTCAGCAGGGTTTTGAATCCGATGCCAACGTCCAGTCTTACAGCGATGAGGCCGACTATTATGCCCAGCGCCTCAAACGACTTGATGCTGCCCGCACGCAGGACCTCCGGGTAGCGGACAGGCAGGAGAAGGAGATTGACGAGGAAGGCCAGCGCCTCCGCTCCAATCTGGAAGTTGTTGAAAGCAGCCTGGGCGCACTTACGCTGCGGGCCTCCCTTGATGGTCGCCTAACCAATTTTGATCTGCAGCCCGGCCAGTCGCTCAAGGCAGGAGATAAAATCGGGCAAATCGACAGCGAAGGCCACTATCGTCTCGATGCCGATATCGATGAATTCTATCTGGGCCGCGTTGCCATTGGTGAACGCGCACAAGCGGATCTTGGTGACGTCAAAATCCCTCTGACCGTCACACGCGTGCACCCTCAGGTCACGAACGGTCAGTTCCGTGCCGAACTCACCTTCGACACCCCTCCTCCTGCCGGCCTGAGACGCGGCGAGAGCATTGATATCCGGATTACACTTGGTGAGACGCATAGAGCGCTTGTTCTGCCCAACGGCGCATGGCTTGAAGCCAGCGGCGGAGCGTCCGCATTTGTCGTGGCGGCAAACGGACGCAGTGCGGACCGCGTGGCAATCACATCAGGCCGACGCAACCCGGAGCAGGCAGAAATTACCAGCGGACTGCATGAAGGCGATCAGGTGATTGTCTCGTCCTATAATTCTTACAAAAATTTCAACCATCTCGCCATTCACTAAGCGACAGGAGCCTCTGACATGCTGATTCAACTCTCCCATATCCAGCGCCTCTATCGCTCTGACGAGGTGGAAACCACAGCCCTGCAGGATATCGAACTCGGTATCGGACACGGAGAATTTGTCGCCATCATGGGGCCATCGGGCTGCGGAAAATCAACCCTGCTCAACATCCTTGGCACCATCGACCGCCCAACGGCAGGGTCCTACCGCTTTGGCGGTGAAGAACTGACACACCTTAAAGAAGCCGCTCTTGCAAAATTCCGTCGGGAAAATCTTGGTTATATCTTCCAGAGTTTCAATCTGATTGACGAGCTGACGATTGAGGAAAATATCGAACTTGCGCTGATCTATCGTACTATTCCCAAATCGGAACGCCGCAGCCGGGTTGCGCATGCGATGGACAGGGTCGGTATTGCGCATCGCGCCAGACATTACCCTTCACAGCTTTCAGGTGGCCAGCAGCAGCGTGCGGCTATTGCCCGCGCCATTGTGGGGCAACCCCGCCTAATTCTGGCCGACGAACCGACCGGCAACCTTGATACTGAAAATGGCACGCAGGTTATGGATATTCTTCAAACCCTGAATGATGAAGGGGCGACTATTATCATGGTCACTCATTCCCCCAGCCATGCGGACCTCGCCAAACGGCGGGTTGATATGCTGGACGGGCAGATTGTCATTTCTGTACGCAATGCCATCTGAGGAATATACCTGATGATTGCCTCCATCTTCCGGAGTGTCCTCCGCCAGACCCGGCGCCATCCGCTGTATGTTGGTCTGAATATCTTCGGGCTGGCTTTAGGGATTGGCGTGTTCCTGACACTGACGCTTCTGGTCCGTTATGAATACAGCTTCAATGCTGGCTTTACAGATGCAGACAGGCTGGCACGTATGGATGAGCGCTGGTCCATGCCCGGCACAACGCCGTATGAGAGTGCCGATGTCTCCTTCAGGGCAGTTCCTTTTTTCAAACAGGATTTCCCTGAGATTGAAGAGGTTGTGACATTTACAAAGACAAACCTGTATGTGCAGAAAAACGGTCAGTTCACGCACTTTGCAGGACAGACGACAGATCCTGCTTTTTTCCGGATGCTTTCTCTTCGCTTCCTGCATGGCAACCCTGCTACAGCCCTGACACGACCGGATGGTCTGGTACTCTCTCAACGCACCGCCATGACGCTGTTTGGAAAATATGATGTTTTAGGTAAAATCGTTGAAATAAACAGGAGCGGCCAAAAGACCATTCAGGTCGTTACCGGTATTCTGGCCGCCCCTCCCTCCCCGGGTTTGCTGGATGACGTGGATATGCTTCTGCCGGTCACTCCACAAGAACGGCTGACACGCTCCTGTTT
Source organism: Acetobacter malorum (assembly GCF_001580615.1). Classification (GTDB taxonomy): domain Bacteria; phylum Pseudomonadota; class Alphaproteobacteria; order Acetobacterales; family Acetobacteraceae; genus Acetobacter; species Acetobacter malorum. Next base: position 8,025 of record NZ_LHZC01000025.1, on the reverse strand, counting down.
TCGCTTCTGGGGAAGTAGCTGCGGAGAGATCCTGCTGAAATTTCGCCGCCCGGAAGATATTGCCTCCGTCAATGCCCGTCTGTTCGATTTTGTGAACACCCGTGCGGCCGGACCGGCTGACGATGACGTCTCCCTCGGCCCTGCACCTACAAAGACCTATACACTCTCCATTGTCCCAATCCTTAAAATGCATTTTCACGATGTGAACGTGGAGGATACGGATAATAGTGTAGAACAGTATGTTATTGACAGCATTGGCCTGATTGGCCTGCTTGCTCTTATTCTTGGGTGTGCAAATGCTGTGAACCTCGCGACCGCCCGTGCCGGATTGCGAGCGCGAGAAGTCGCTCTGCGCAAAACCCTCGGTGCCCCCCGTCACGTGCTTTTTGGCCAGTTTATGGGTGAAGCCATGGTGGTCTCGCTGGTCGCAGGACTATGCGGGCTTGCATTCTGTGAGGCGTTCACGCCCGCCATTGCCAGTATAACGGGTGAAGCAATCCGGGTCGATTATGGGTTTATCGGGCTTCTGCTGCCGCTTGTTATCATCAGCAGCGGTCTGGCGTCTGGTGTTTATCCCGCGCTGGTTCTGTCTGGTTATCAGCCCGCAGCCATTCTGGCAGCCACGCGCATGCCTGCCGGTGGACGCCGGGCTGCACTACTGCGGAATGGGCTGGTTGTAGGGCAATTCTCGATCGCAATCTGTATTGTGATCTGCACCCTGGTGATTGATCGCCAAACCAGCTTCATGCGGAATGCAGACCGAGGCTACGTCAGATCCGGCCTTTTAATTGGGCAGCAGATGCACTCTCAGGATATCGGACTACAACGCCGTATGATGGATACCCTGCGGGCCATACCCGGTGTCACGTCAGTGACTTTGGGCGAGCTGGAACCAAACCCACACTCTCTTACCCGCACAACATTTCTCCATGAAGGAAGCAAGGGTCGGATTAAGGTGCAGATGCTTCGGGACCGTGTCTCATCTGATTACAGAGACACGTACCAGCCTCACCTGCTGGCGGGCCGCTGGTTTGATGCCGAACACGGCCAGGATGACGGTCCCTCCAATGAGGAGTTCGAAAACGGGAACGGGAACTGGAACGTCATTATCAACAGCAAAGCGGCCCGAGCCTTTGGGTTTGAAAAAGCTGATGATGCTGTAGGAAAAATTCTTAGAACTGATGCAAAACACTTCACCATCATTGGCGTGATTGAGGACATTCGTTTCAGTTCCCCCCGTGAATCCATATCACCCGAGATTCTGTTCTTCTCTTCCCTGCAACGCATTGCGTTCGATAATCCTGTTCCGGCCGTTCGGTTCTCCGGCGTAACCCGCATGCTCATGGCCGAGCGGCTTGACCGCGCATGGCGCACGCTCCTGCCTGATGTCGCCAGTCACTTTGCTCCAGCTGATGAGCTGATGGAGACTTACTATTCGGGCGATGAACGGCGTGGGAACCTGTTTACCCTCGGCGCCGTGGCAGCCCTGCTGATTGCCTGCCTTGGTCTTTACGGTCTGGCGGCTTTTGCCGCCGCACGACGTGTGCATGAAATTGGCATCCGCAAGACGCTGGGAGCCACAGCCGGACAGACCCTTGTTCTGCTGTTGCAGGACTTTCTAAAACCTGTGTTTGTGGCCTGCTTTATGGCCTGCCCAGTCTCCTGGCTTCTTATGCGCCAGTGGCTGAACGGGTTTGATGAACGGATTGCCCTCTCTCCTGCCCTCTTCCTGCTGGCTATCGGGGGCGCTGCGCTGATCGCAACCTGCACGGTTCTCGGGCAAACCCTTCATCTCGCGCGTGCCGAGCCGGCACGGGCACTCAGAGCGGAGTGATGGCCATGTATCGCTTTATTGTATGCCTTGCCGTTGCTGGCCTTGCCGCACACGCTGCTCAGGCCCAAACGCTGCAGGATGCCCTTGCGCATGCTTACCGCAGTAACCCAACACTTCTGGGTGAACAGGCCAATCAGCGCGCGGTGACAGAAAGCTCCGTGCAGGCCCGTGCAGGCTGGCGGCCAACAGTATCCGTCAACATGGATGCCAACTACCAGCAAGGCCCTTACACAAACGCGTTTGCTCTGGGCAGTTATACCTCAAACTATGCAGAGGGCTATGTTGCCGCCAAGCAAACGCTTTACTCCTTTGGCCATACAGCCAATCAGGTGCGGGCAGCAGATGCCCGCTCCCATGCAGAAGCGCATGCCTTACGCCTGACGGAAGCCCAGATTTTTACCAGCGCGATCACCGCATATATGAACGTTTTGCGAGACCGCTCGGTGAAGAACATCCGGCAAGCAGATCTGGACATGCTCCAGCGCCAGGTGCAGCTCACCACATCACGCTATACACTTGGTGGCGCTCCAACTGAGCAAGTGACAAAAACCGATGTCGAGCAGGCTGAAACGCGCCGTCACTCAGCAGAAGTTGCTCTTACACAGGCTCGCGCCACACTTGCGGCTTCTGAAGCACAGTTCCGCGCCATCATTGGTGAAGACCCCAAAAAACTGATGATGCCAGCCGCCCTGCCCGGTCTGCCTTCCAATCTGGATCAGGCGCTGAAAGCCGCCATTCAGTCCAACCCTCAACTGGCCCAGATGCGCGCGACAAAAAGCGCGACACAGGCCGATCTTGATACGGCACGCTCCCAATGGGGGCCAGAAATTCAGGTTCAGGGGTCGTTCGGCACCATTGGTCCCGGCTCCCCCTTTCGCGGCCGGGAATACGGTGAGCAAGTGACAGGAACAGTCTCGTTCGTTCAGCCCGTTTATAATGGCGGCCTTTATAATTCCCAGATCAGGCAAGCCCGCGACAAGGATGAGCAAGCTCACCAGAACATTGAACTGGCCAGACGCTCGGCTCTGCAGAATGTTGTGACGAACTGGCAGGCTGTTGAAAACGGGCTTGAAGCCATTAAGGCAGGCATGGCGGAAGTGCGCTCTGGCGAGACGACATTAAAAGGCTACCAGCTTGAATATGGCTACGGCTTGCGCAGCACGACAGACGTCCTTTACGCGGACCAGAATTTACGCTCCGCACAGGTGGAACTGGCCTCAAGCCAGCATGACACCATCGTTGCAGAAGCGCAGCTTCTTGCGGCCATAGGCCGTCTTCAGGCGCAGGATCTGGTGCCACATACCCAGTATTATGATGCAGATGCCCAGCTTCGTCGTGCCCGCACGCGGCACTGGGAGCCTCTTCAGGCTCCCATCGCTGCGCTCGACCGCGCTGGCTGGTGAGGACAGGATAAACGTGATGCTAACCGGAATTCTTACCTCTACCTTCCGCACCCTCTCACGACACAGACTTTATACGCTTATCAATCTGATCGGGCTTGCGCTCGGCATAGCCGTGTTTCTCACCATGACGCTCATTGTGCGGTACGAGGAAAGCTATGATTCCTATATTCCGCGCGCTTCCAGCCTGTATCAGATTGATGAACTGCTCAGCCCGGCGGCTCATGCGTCCTCTGAAAATGATGCTGTAAGTTTTGTGCCGTTTCCTTTCCTAAAGCAGGATTTTCCGGATATCACGCACGCCATACGTCTTCTAAGCGAACCTCAGGCCATACGTGTGGGCACCGTCCTCGGACGAGAGTCCGTTACAATGACGGATCAGGATTTCTTTTCAGTCTTCGACCTCCCTGTGCTTTCCGGTGACAAACAGACCGCTCTGGATGGCCCGGGAAAAGTCGTAATTTCTGCCACCATCGCCCGCAAATATTTTGGCACGATTGAAGCTACAGGCCGCAAAATCAGGATAGACAATCAGGAAGAGGCTGTTATCTCAGCTGTGCTGGCCGATCCGCCCTCAAATTCTACCGAGGATTTCAGTATCCTTACGCCTTTCTCCAGTAAATTTATGACCACATTTCCCTACACGCTGCCTTTTAAAAACTGGGGTAGCACCTGGGGGCATATCTACATTCGCATTGATAATCCCGCTGCCGTTCCACACATCCGGACCGAGTTACTTTCCTATCCTGCACGACACCCAGGAAATTATTCTCCTTCTGGTATAAAAGATATTTTTGGAAACGGCGGTCTAACTCTTATTCCGCTCAGGGACATCCACTTTCATAACGCTGATATTGGTGAAGGCGGAACGAGCCGTCAGCTTGTCACTATTCTGGGGCTGGTGGGGCTGGCTGCTCTGGCAACGGCACTCGTCAATTATGTTAATATGGCAACTGCCCGTGCCGGGTTGCGCGCAAAAGACGTTGCAATGCGGAAAGTGCTTGGAGCCACACGCCTCTCCCTTGTCGTTCGGTTTATGACAGAAGCTATTTTTTTGGCGTTGGCAGCCGCCATGCTGGCTTTAACACTTACGGAATTTTCTTTGCGGTGGGTGAATGCTTTTGGCGGTTGGCAGATCCCTTACGACTGGGCTTTTATCCTCCCGGCAATCATTCTGATCGCCGTTCTGGCTGGAATTGTTGCTGGTCTTTACCCGTCTTTTGTTCTTTCAGCGTTTCAACCTGTTGCTGTTCTGTCCGCAAGCAGAATGCCCGGTGGCGGTCGGATTGATCGCACCGTCAGAAACGGGCTTGTGACAGTGCAATTCACGTTCGCAAGTCTTCTGGCTGTCTGCACACTTGTTATGACCCAGCAGGCACAGTTCGTTCGGGTGCTAAATCGCGGCATGGTTAATCATGGACTCATCGTCGTTGACTCCCTCAGTGACGACACGCTCAAAAACCGACAGGCCGCAATCGTCTCGCGCCTGAGCGAAATACCCGGCATCATCACGGCCACACGCTCTGACCTGTATCCACACCATATGTCCGACAGAGATGACTGGAAACGACCCGGTAACAACCCGTCATTCGGCCTTCAATGGGGTTACGCAACACCTCAGTATTTTGAAACTCTCGGAGCCAGTCTGATTGCCGGCCGTCTGTTTGATGAAAACCATGGGCAGGACTACGCTGTAGAGGCCGCAAAAACTGATAAGACGGAAAATGTCATTATTTCACGTCTGGCGGCACGCCGCTTCGGTTTTTCTTCTCCCGATATGGCCATTGGTCAGGAGGTTCAGGCGACAAACAACCCTGTGAAATATCGTATCGCAGGTGTTATTGAAGACATCCGCCTTGGCGGAATACAAGCCCCCCTCCAACCTCTCCTCTTTTTCGGAACAAAAGCGCCGATTGATTACGTTGCAGGTATCGTCCGGTATAAAGGCACGACTGAACAGACTGAAATGGCCCGTCTGCGTAAAGCATGGGAAGAAATTGTCCCAGATGTGCCTTTTTCTGCGCGAGACGTGTCAGATATTCTTGCTGAGGATTATCGTTCTGATGCAAACCACAGCACCCTTTTCAGTATCGGATCGCTCGTTGCGGTTTCCATCGCATGTCTGGGCCTTTATGGCCTCTCAGCCTTTACCGTCACGCGTCGGATGCAGGAAATCAGTATTCGTAAAGTTCTGGGTGCAAGCTCAAAGGATATTTTAAGGCTTCTCGTCAGCCAGTTTCTTCGTCCAGTCATGCTTGCAAATATCATAGCCTGGCCAGTGGCATGGATCGTGATGCAGGAATGGCTTTCAAAATTCGATCAAAGAATTTCGCTTACCCCTGCTCCCTTTGTCCTTGTAACCCTTCTGGCTCTCGGCGTAGCAACAGCAGCCATTTTCACCCAAGCCTGGCGCGCCGCAAACCGACCGCCAGCGGCGGGATTGCGACAACTCCTATAAAAATCCAACTTTGGAAAATCCGTTTTCCGTGAGTTGCTCATGGAAAACGATACTGACCGTATATTCAGCTACCCGAATTTTCAAAAATCAAAGGTGAGCTAGCCAAGGTTGTGCCAAAAATTTGGATGCCCTTGCTACTCAAATCTTAAAAAACACATAACGCGGCTTGCAATCAGCAAAGACCAAAATCAAGGAAACTGCTTACAGCACCCCACCCTCTGCTGCTCCAAATAGCGAAGTTCTATCATCGGTAGCTCGCGCGTCTGCGGGACATGCTGCATTTCGAACGGGACGAGAAGCGCCAAGAGGTAGCGCTCGCTGATCAATGTGATCATCCTCACGCCGTCAGACAATGGCCTTCAGATTGCCTTACATGGGAATCTTGTTGGCATTCTGACAATTACGTTTGGGGCGCAAAAAAGCCGCATTCCATCCTGCGCCCAAGCCCAATTCCAAGGACGAATCCCCGCACGCATAACTGCGTCGGGCTAAGAGTTTTTGATTAAGTTTTAAGGGATTTTGGTTGCGGGGGCACGGTCTGGCCGATACCAACATGCATTAGAAGTGGCCATTTGAACCTCGACTTTAGATCAAACACACAATGCATATGTGTCGGTTCGCATACTGCCCAACCTACAAAATTGAGCGAATTATCGTGTGGGCAATGCACTTTATTCTTTTGCAATAGATAATACGGTTCTTTTCGGCATTGGCGGCAGTGTGTGTTCCATACGCACTGCCATTCAACATTTCCTGTGAGGATATCCAGCGACACCATGAACTGGGAAACACTCTCGGGTCGCCATTACCCATGCGTTCCGCAAGGCAGTTGATCGTCCTAATATTTATTGTTGCACGATAATATCTGATCGTGATACAGGAACATTTATTGGCATCACGGAGTGCGATTGATGACAGTTCTGCCGTTTGCGAGACCCGAAGATGATGAGCCGCTTCCTTCCCCGCCGGTGCAGGAAGCAGAGCGGCGGCTTGCGAGCTATGCACGGTCGCTCAGGGCCTTGTTCTTCGGCTCACTGGCTGTAAGCGGCACACTGGTCGCAGTTGGTTCTGCGGCGCTTGCGCTCCGGAGCGGGGCGTATGTCGTGGCTGGCATCGTCAATCACCGCCTGACATTTATGGGCATGATCGGCGCGCCCGCTGCTGGCATGACAAGTCAGGATTTCATTCCCGCGAGCCAGCTCTCGATGTGGGCGACCAGTCTTGGAGCATGCCTCCTGGTCTTGCGCTTTCTTCCGGGACTTCTTGTTCTGACGTTCCTGTACCGCCTGTTCAATCTCTATGCCAAGGGCGAGGTCTTCACCTTCGCCACGACGAGAGAAATACGCAATATTTCCTGCTCCGTTCTCGCATATTCGTGTATCAGCCTCGTCACACATCCTCTCATGTATCTTCTTGGCCTGTTCCCTGAAATTTTCTCATGGGACATGCAGCAGATAGACGCTCTTGTTCTTGGCATTATTCTCCTTGCGGTAACGTATGTGATGAAAATCGGAAATAGAATTCAAGAAGAGCAGAAGGATTATATCTGATGCCGATCATCCTTCACCTCGACCTTATGCTCGTAAAACGAAAGGTGAGGTCCAACGCACTCGCTCGGGCTGTCGGCATCACAGAAGCGAACCTTTCCTCCATCAAGTCCGGCAAGATCAAGGGGATCAAGTTCTCGACCCTTGAAGCGATCTGCAAGCACCTTCAATGCCAACCGGGCGATATTCTGGAATATGTGCCGGATGAGGAAACCGACTTCGAACTTCGCCACGCGAGTTAATCTACCTCCTCCCTGAACCTGCCTGGTCGGGTCGATATGACGCGCTGTCGCGCGAACGCCCGAGATACGAAGGTATAATTCCGATATGGAAACGACATGCAGGAGCGCCAGCCGAGCGTCGCGCCTCCAGGCTTTCCGTGTGCTCTGGTCATGCCGTGTGCTGACTTGTGGCGCTATCGTCACGCTGAGCATGAGTGGTTGCGCCGTAGGACCGAATTACAAAGTTCCCACGCGCTCACTGCCGAACCGTTATACGGAATCGACCCTGCCCGAGAGGACAGTATCGGCTCCGGTCGCCCACGGAGCCTCCCAGCATCTCAATATAGGGCAGGATATCCCGGGTGACTGGTGGGCGCTCTATCGTTCCGAGCCTCTGACCCGTCTTGTCGCGCTGGCGATCCGAAATAACCCCAACCTTGAATCTGCCCGGCAGGCGCTTCGCAACGCGCAAGAACTGACACTCGCGCAATATAGCGGCCTGCTGCCGGCTGTCGGCGGCACCTTTGGCAGGACACGCGGAAACTGGACGTGTCCCGGTTTAGTT
>NZ_LHZC01000056.1 GCF_001580615.1 Acetobacter malorum | reverse complement strand
CTAAACCGGGACACGTCCACCAGCCTTCTACCACACCACCATACCAGGGAAAGATGGCGATATCTGCGATGGTGTAGGTCTCGCCTGCAATATAAGGAACTTCCTGCAGGCGGCGCTCCAACACGTCCAGTTGCCGTTTGGTCTCTAGAGTAAAGCGATTGATCGGGTATTCTAACTTTGCAGGCGCATAGGCATAAAAATGGCCAAAGCCGCCGCCAACGTAAGGGGCGCTCCCGACCTGCCAGAAAAGCCAGTTGAGGCATTCGGTGCGACCGGGAAGATCTTGTGGAATAAACGCCTGAAATTTGTCTGCCAGATACAGCAGAATGGAGCCGGATTCGAAAACCCGAAGCGGCGGGCTGACGCTATGGTCGACAAGAGCAGGAATTTTTGAATTCGGGTTAATGGCAACAAATCCCGAGCCAAACTGATCCCCGTCTGAAATACGAATAAGCCAGGCATCATAGTCCGCTTCCAGATGCCCGGAAGCCAGGAGTTCTTCAAGCAGAATGGTGACTTTTACGCCATTGGGCGTGCCCAGCGAATAAAGCTGAAGGGGGTGATGACCGACGGGAAGGGCTTTCTCATGCGTGGCCCCGGCGACAGGACGATTGGTGGACGCAAATTTACTGCCGTCCGGCCCTTCCCATTTCCAGACTTTGGGCGGTTGATAGGGCGTGCTCTGGTCGCTCATGAGATAAGGTCCATCTGTGATGTCGATAGTCAGAGTGACACGCTCTCTGTCACAAAACAACGCTATAATTCGTGTATATAAAAAACAACGAAAAAATATGATTTAATGTGTTGACTACATCATGATGCAGTGGAATCATCAGTTCCAGTTTGTGGCGCTCTGATGCCAGTGGCGGAGTCAAAACATGATGCACAGCAGATACCGAATGCCGGTCTCGGAACGATGTAGGAGAGGTCGGTCATCAGACCGAGGTCATTCCTAGATTTGCCGATGGGAAACTGTCGGCTCCGCAAATGCGAAGAAGGCGTAGCCTATGTTGACATCCCGAATTCTCGAAATCGATGGTATTTTTGTCGGCTCTCTCATTCAGGACTGCAAGCGGTGCGAGAGGCGGTTTTACGCTGTGCATGACGCTGTTAAATCCTTTCACAATCATATTCTTGATCGCTCCGGCGCGCTGAGCCGTCAGATCACCCAGCAGTTCCGTCGGGCCAGAGCGTCTGCCGCTTCCGCCTGAGAGCGATTTCATAAAGACCCGAGGAAGTTCAAATACAATGAGTAAATTTCGTCCTTTACAGGATCGTGTTGTGCTGCGTCGCATTACTCCGGCTGAAAAAACAGCTGGAGGCATTATTATTCCCGACACCGCTAAGGAAAAGCCAGTTGAAGCCGTTGTGGTGGCTGTTGGGCCCGGTGCACGCGATGAACGCGGGCAGGTTGTGCCGCTGAGTGTTAAAGCAGGGGATCATGTGCTGTTTGGCAAATGGTCAGGCACAGAAGTCAGCATTGGTGGCGAGGATCTACTGATTGCCAAGGAAGCTGATCTTTTCGGTATTCTCGATAACGCATCGTAATATAATATTTTTATTGGAAGAGAATAAAAAATGGCAGCTAAAGACGTAAAATTCGCAACCGATGCCCGCACGCGTTTGCTGAATGGCATTGATATTCTGGCTGATGCCGTCAAGGTGACGCTGGGTCCCAAAGGCCGGAATGTTGTTCTGGACAAGAGTTTCGGTGCTCCCCGTATCACCAAGGATGGTGTCTCTGTTGCCAAGGAAATTGAACTGGCAGACAAGTTTGAGAACCTTGGTGCACAATTAGTGCGCGAAGTCGCAACCAAGACGAATGATCTAGCGGGCGACGGTACTACCACGGCCACGGTTCTGGCGCAGTCCATTGCAAAAGAAGGTTTAAAGGCTGTAGCCGCAGGTTTTAACCCGCAGGACGTGCGTCGGGGTATCGAGCACGCGACAAAAGCGGTCATTGAAGAACTGCGCAAGCGGACCAAAGCTATTTCCGATCATGAAGAAACGGCTCAGGTTGCAACAATCTCCGCCAATGGCGAAGTGGAGATTGGCCGCATTATTTCTGACGCAGTGCAGAAAGTAGGCAAGGATGGCGTTATCACCGTTGAAGAAGCCAAAGGTTTCGAGACAGAGCTGGATGTTGTCGAAGGGCTACAGTTCGACCGGGGCTATATCTCTCCTTATTTTGTCACTAATACCGAAAAGCTGATTGCGGATCTGGAAAATCCCTACATCCTGATTCACGAGAAAAAACTCTCTTCTCTACAGCCTCTTCTGCCGTTGTTTGAAACAGTTGTGAAGTCAGGGCGGCCACTTCTGATCATCGCGGAAGATGTTGACGGGGAGGCGCTGGCAACCCTTGTGGTCAACAAACTCCGTGGGGGGCTGAAGATTGCAGCGGTCAAGGCACCGGGCTTTGGGGACCGTCGCAAGGCCATTCTGGAAGATATTGCTATCCTCACGGGAGGTGAGGTGATCAGCGAAGATCTGGGTATCAAGCTGGAAAACGTGACACTTCCCCAGCTTGGTCAGGCACGGCGTGTTGTGATTGATAAAGACAACACTACTGTGGTGGACGGGGAAGGGCAGGAGGCCGCAATCAAGGGGCGTATTGGGCAGATCCGGGCGCAGATTGCGGACACCACGTCTGATTATGATCGTGAGAAACTACAGGAGCGTCTGGCCAAGATTACCGGTGGCGTGGCTATTATCCGTGTCGGCGGCGCAACCGAGACGGAAGTGAAGGAACGGCGTGACCGCGTCGATGACGCTCTGAACGCGACCCGCGCCGCTGTTGAGGAAGGTATTGTGCCCGGTGGCGGCACAGCTCTTGCTCGGGCGACAGAAGTGGTGGCGCATCTGCACTTCCATAACGAAGACCAGCGCGTTGGTGGAGATATTGTGCGCAAAGCGCTTCAGGCCCCGCTACGCCAGATTGCGACCAATGCAGGTGAAGATGGGGCTGTGGTTGCAGGGAAGGTTCTGGAAAATTCTGACTATAATTATGGGTTTGATGCACAGCTTGGTGAATATAAAGACCTTGTTGCAGCCGGGATTATTGATCCGACCAAGGTTGTTCGGACGGCCTTGCAGGATGCCGCCTCGGTTTCCGGTCTTGTCCTCACCACAGAAGTTCTTGTGACGGATAAGCCGGAGCCAAAAGTGCCATTTGCACCGCCGGGGGCAGATCACGGTTTCTGAGGATCGTTCCTTGTGAGCGAAAGAGAGAGGGCATCGCTTTATGGCGGTGCCCTTTTTTATAGTGCTAAATTGTTGCTGACTTCTATCTGCATGGGCTTTGAGAAATCATTGGATGATAAAGCTAGGAAAGAACACAATATCGATGATAAAAACCAGAGAGAGCGTTACCAAATGAAAGAGAGTGACGTTCGGTTTGATGAGACTGATCTGGGGTGGATTGTCATGAGTATAGGCATGGCAATTGGCGCGGGGATTGTCTTTTTACCTGTGCAGGTAGGCTTGGTGGGGTTGTGGGTGTTTTTGCTCTCTTCCGCCATTGGCTATCCGGGAATGTACCTCTTTCAGAGGCTGTTTATTAATACTCTTTGTGGAGCCAGAGAAAGCCAGAGCTATCCAGAAATGATAGCCGGTTACCTTGGTAAACGCTGGGGCTTCGTATTAGGTATCGTTTACCTGATGATGCTGACGATATGGATGTTCGTTTATGCAACCGCTATCACGCGTGACAGCGCATCCTATTTAAAAAGCTTTGGCCTGACGAAGACGTTACTCTCTCAACAGGCATGGTACGGCCTTTTACTCGTCACCATACTGGTCTTGCTGGCTTCACGTGGAGAACGCCTTCTTTTTCGGTTTTCATCTTTTATGGTGCTGACAAAACTCGCCATCGTTGGGATGCTGGGGCTTTTCATGGTGTCGCGGTGGAATGCGTCTTATATTACAGCAATCCCAGCGTTCGCTCCTCTGGTAAAGGAAACAATCGTCACGCTTCCGTTTACGCTGACGTCCATTCTGTTCATCCAGACACTCAGCCCGATGGTGATAGCATACAGAGCAAAAGAGAAATCTTTAAAAGTGGCGCGTTACAAGTCTCTCCGTGCAATGAATATTGCATTTGGCGTTCTCTTTATAACTGTCTTTTTTTATGCGCTTTCTTTTACATTTTCATTGCCGCACGAGGCAGCCGTTGCAGCGTACAAACAGAATATTTCCGCGCTTGCCATTACAGCACAAAATTTTCCAGGAAGCTGGGCCAGCATTATTGGGGTAGTGTTGAATATTTTTGCTGTCATGACGGCATTTTTCGGGGTTTATCTTGGATTTAAGGAAGCGTGCTATGGGCTGATTGCAGCAGTTTTAAAACAATATAACCGTGAAAATGAGGTTCCTAAAAAACAGGTTACCTATGCCATCATGATATTCGCGATCCTTCTATCCTGGAGCGCCATTGTCGGTAATTTTCCGGTCTTATCATTTACCGTTTTATGCAGCCCTATTTTCGGTATCCTTGGTTGTCTGGTCCCGGCATGGCTTGTTTACAAAATTCCGGAATTAAAACCTTACAGAGGTTATGGGGTTTATTTCGTGGTGTTTATAGGCCTCCTTTTATGCATCTCTCTTATTTTTAAATTTTGGTCATAAAAAGTACGCCCTATAAAACTTTCATAGGGCGTTATCTTTTTAAGGGTGTCCAAGCAGATGGAATGCTGTGTCTCATTTGGTTCTGGAATTATTTTTTTGGATAGACATAAGCCGGAAGAATAATAAACCCTCCCAAAGATATAAGGGCGATAATCTCCAGCAGCAGGAGGCCGCCTGAGTAAGAGCTTGTACTATCATAAATCCAGCCTATTGCAGGCGGAGAAAGCGCTGCAATAATCGCGATCAGGGAATAGAGGCAGGCATAAATTTTTCCAAAATGGGACAACCCAAAATACCGGCCTACAAAATACGATGTCATGCTTGTTTCACCTCCAGACCCTAACCCCAGCAAAAAAGATGCGGGGAACAGAAGAAAAGGGTTTTTGGAGATGTGAATGACGATCAGACCGACAAAAGCTATAATGGCAAAGGGAACAATAATTTGGGGCCTATCCTGAATGTCCAGAAGCCAGCCAACTGTAATCTGGGCCAGAATAGCACCTGCGGCAACACAGGAAAGCAGGGTGGTCGCTATATTAAGAGAGAAACCTTTATTCAAAAAAATGCTGACGTACTGTGAGAAGATGGCCTGATCCACAAACATGGATGTTGCAACTGTTACAAATAAAAGCCAAAAAATTTGTGTTCTTAGAGCATAGTGTAGATTTTTTCCCGGAAGCGATGATGTTTTTTGCTCGGAGGCATTAGGCGGGTCTTTTAGAAAAGTAAATAAAAATGGCAACGTCAAAATAGATGCAAATCCGAGCACCGCATAGGCGTTCTGCCACCCCACAGCGTTATATAAACTGCGGACAACCTGAGGTGTTATCATCATCGAGAGGAAAATGCCGCTTCCAAAGCTACCAAGGGCAAGCCCTCTTCGGTTAGAAAACCACCCTGAAAGTAATTTGCTGTAAGGCGCTATGCCTGGCCCAATAATGCCCAAGAGCGCATAGAACAGCCAGAATTGCCAGATGTCTGAGCCGGTTGTTTTGATAAGCGTTAAAATAATTCCAGACAAGAGTGCCAGAGGAAGTACCGTACGTCTGATCCCAAATCGGTCTATCAAAAAGCCGATCAGGATGCCTCCAACTGCTCCGCTCCAATGTTCAAATGTTATGGCAAAAGAGGCTTTTGCCTGTCCCCAATGATAAGTCTGGGTGATAGCTGGCAACAAAACGCTGAAAGCACTTGCGGACAGTGTTCCGGCCCCCATGGACGCACCGATGAGTGAAACAGCAATAATTTTTGAAGTGTGATGACTCTCCTGATGCGGCAAGAATGTTCCGATTTGAGTCTGCTGAGAGTTATTACTCATTTTACAATGCCAGGTGGAAAGCTGTTAGGAGTAATTTCTTCAGGCTTTCCCCCCAGCGCTTTCAGAGATCTTGGTAAATGTTCAGTATTGATCGGTTGACGGTCGCCAATCCAGAGACCAGCAACAATATGATCTGATAAAGGGTCATCAGTATTGGGATGAATAAGAATTTTTAGCCCATTATGGTTGAGGCTAAGCCACGAAACAATTTCTGAAAACTGCTCTTTGGTAAAGCCGAAATACCAGGACGGGGATGTGTGTGGACCGAAAGCCTGATCGTGCCAGGGACCAATTTCGACAACAAAGTTTTGCGTAACCCAGTCGCGGATGATGCGGGATTGAGCTGCAGTAATTTCGTCAAAATAGACATGAGCATGCCAACTCGCAATGTCATGAATTGAGCGAGGCTCCAAGGAGAGCACATTTTTCGTCATAATTTTATCCTCCAGACCAGTTACAAATGTATTAAATACATTTTATTATCGTGTTGTCAAAAAACAACATAAAAAAATAAGGATTATAAAAGATAATAAAAACAATAAGATATGAGAAATAAGAAAATGAAATTTAAGCCATATTTTTCAAGCTGGCAGCTTAAAATCAAAAAAATAGCGAGTTACGAAAAAACCACTATTGAACAGAGTCATAAAAAAGAAATACGAACAGGGCTGTGAATCTGGGCTGGCAACAGGGGCCGGACCTTGGGATGGCACAGGGACGATGTTGGGGACGTGAAGCCCCACAAATGTGGAGAGTTGGCGAGTGGAAAAAAGACATAGTCCTGTACTGATTGGTATTTCTATAACATTCTGCTCCGTCATGCCCGTAGCTCAGGCTTTTGCTGAAGATGGCAATGTGTCTTCGGTTACTATTTTTAAAAATAAAGAATTAAAAAATGACAGATACAAAAAAAACTTTTAAATAAAAAGGAAAATAAAAACAACAATGACACGCAGTCCGCAGAGGCTGTTGTTGTAACCGGCACCAGAGCTAATGGGCGCACGGTGCATAACAGCGCAGCTCCGATTGATTTAATCAGTCAGAAAGATCTCTCACAAACTGGTGCAACCAATATTTTGGAAGCAATGGGGCGGTTGCTGCCGTCATTTAATGTGCCGGCGCTTGTGCAGCCAGATCTGGGGAGCATGGTGCGTGGCGCTCAACTTCGTAACATGGACCCGGCTTATACTCTGGTTCTTGTAAACGGGAAGCGCCGGCATACGACGGCGGTTGTGAATGAGGACGGTTTTCCCGGTTCCGTTGCTACGGATTTATCTTTGATTCCGACCGCCGCAATTGATCACATTGAAGTCTTGCGTGATGGAGCATCGGCTATTTACGGCTCAGATGCTCTGGCCGGGGTTATCAATATTGTATTAAAAAAAGATACCAAAGGGACATTCAGCGGGCAGGGTGGCTCAACGTATGATGGAGGAGGCACCAATGGTTATGTGAGAGCAGATAAAGGCTTTTCATTTGACCATGGAAAAGGGTTTGTTCATCTTTCTGCGGAGTTTAACCGGCAGGATATGGCGTCCAGAAATTTTCCACTTAAATCTGGTTATCTGTCCTATCCTGCTATCAGCAATACAACCGGCGCTCTGGTCGCGCTGGGATCAGGTAATACGCTGCCTGCCGGAACGCACCTTAACCCTAAGGAGGCAGGAAGAAATAATACACCATGGAAAAATGTTGGGTCACCCTCCAGCACTCTTGGGGAGTTCGCGTGGAATGCAGGCTATGACCTTACTAAAAGTATAACATTTTATTCCTTTGGTACATATTCTTATCGGGATGCTGCCTCAGTACAAAATTATCGCCTGCCCAACACCGTGTTTAAATCTAATCCGGGATTATACTCTGTCTATCCGGACGGGTTTAACCCGTATGAGACCATGAAGGAGAACGACTTCTCTGCCACTGGGGGCGTAAAGTGGAAAACCGGGAAATGGGACTGGGATCTTAGCGGAACGTATGGAGAGGATGACATAGATGTTGGTGTCACTCATTCAGCAAACTATGCTCTCTCCTATCCAGGCTCACAGACAGCTTTCCATGTTGGAAACCGTAATTATGGGCGCTTTACGGGTGATCTGGATGTAAGGCGGTCTTTTAATATTCCATTTTTTGCTAAGCCCCTTGATTTCAGCAGTGGTTTCGAATTTCAGAATGAAACGCAGTCTTTGGGGGCTGGTGAATATAATTCCTATGTCGGGTCTGGCTCTTCTGGCCTGGTCGGGTATTTGCCGGTGGATGCGAACAGTTCATCGCGACATAGCTTTGCGGGATATGTGGGGCTGGCGAGTAAGGTTACAAAAAACTGGACTGTTGATCTGGCAGGAAGAATAGAAAGTTACTCGGATTTCGGAAAAAATTTTTCGGGAAGATTTTCCACCCGTTACGATATAACAGATAATTTTGCGTTCCGGGCTACAGTCAGCAATGGCTTTCATGCACCTAGTCTGGTGACTGAGTCTTACTCAAATACATCTGACCATAATGGTACGTCCTATATGCTGGCGCAACCCACATCGGCTGTGGCGCGGGCGTTAGGAGCGTCTCCATTAAAACCGGAGACGTCTCGTGATTTCACAGCGGGTCTTGTTTATAGCCCCGAAAAATCAGTCAATCTGAGTCTGGATGTTTATGAAATTGATGTGGCTAACCGTATTGGAACCTCTGCCGACATTGGAATTGACCGGAGCACGGGTGTTGCACTGGATGGGAGTGGTAATGAATTAACAACTTCTCAGGTGAATCAAATTGAGAATTTGCTGAATAGCGCAGGCATATCAGCCGGAAATGGTCTGATTGCGCATTATTTTACAAATATTGGGAATACCAGAACGCGTGGTCTGGATTTTACGGCTGATGGTCATCATGCTGTCGGCGGCGGTACATTCCGATGGACTGCAGGTGTGAACGTCAATGATACTGTCATCACCAAAAGAAATGCCATTCCATCGGTGCTTCAGGGGTTACCTAATATCGGTATTCTCTCTAAATCGACAGAATATACATTACGCTATCGGTCTCCACCCGATAAGGAAATTGTTTCTTTAAGCTATCAATACGGAAAGTTCTCCATATTCGTAAGGGAAACTCATTATGGTGCACTCAAACGCTATAATGATGTTACTGGCGGAAGCTATAATATTACACCGTCTTTCGTAACGGATCTAAATATTGGTTATGACGTAACAAAGCGGGTCAATGTTACTGTGGGTGCAAATAACCTTCTGAATCAGTACCCAAGCCGGATCCCTAAAAGTGCAATCCCTGCCTACAATTCGCAATTTACCGGGCTGTATGACAATAGCGGTCCTCTGGGTGTGCTTGGCGGCTACTACTATGGACGCGTATCCGTAAAACTCTGAAAAGTTCTATAATTTTTTAAGGAAAGATTGATGTCAAAGCAAGACCAGACTCAGACAGAAAACGTGTCACCGACAGCTATCGACGATATTGATCGCGAATGGGCTAATCTGCTCTCACCCGGACGGCGGCAATTATTGGGGCGCGGAGGGCTGCTTGCTGGCGGAGGGCTCCTTGCGTCAGCGCTGGGCGCAGGAAAAGCACTGGCTCAGGCAGTTCATGGAGACGGTGCAGCACCGCCAGCCGGGCCTTTTGAGGTCCCGCATTTGCCGGGGCATAGCCCGTGGGGCGAGCATCCCGAACTTGAAGCGACCACCCGGCCATCGGGTTTTCGGCCGAATGAAGACCCTCTTCCGGCAAAGCCACGTCCCTATACAGATATTAAAAGCTATCATGCACATATTTACTTTAACGAAGATAATTATGAGAAAGCTGCTTTGCTCAGAAAATGGTCTGCTGAACGGTTCAGAGTTGAAATGGGGCATTGGAATACAAAGCCGATCGGGCCGCACGTTACGCCCTCTTTTTATTTTGGTTTTAGTAATGAGCAATTACCAGTCATCCTGCCATGGTTACAGCTTAACAATCTGGATCTGACTATTCTTATTCATCCGAACACAGATGACCCTCGTTCAGATCATTTGTACTATGCTCTTTGGGTGAATAGGGCTCAGCCGGTCAATGCATTTGATATGAAAAAACCGGGGCGTGGACAGCCTGCAGTCGAGCAAATTTACCCTAATACGCATCCAAATATTAAAATAGAAACTTAAATGTAATTAGAATCAGGACCTGTTAAAGCATTAAATTGAGCAGTATTGCGTCTTAACCGTCTTACCAATGGGATGAGCTGTGAGGGACGTACTTTTGCTTTCTGAGAACCAGATGGAGAGGGTTAAGCCGTATTTTCCTCTAGTACAGGGCCAGCATGCGGGGGGAGAGAAGGGTTCTGAGGGGGATCGTTTGAGTGATCCGTGGTGGGCTCAATAAAAAAATGTTTGACGGTGTATTATATTGATATGCTTATCAATAAGCTCGAAAAATGACAAATTACACTAGTTGTTTCGTTAAGCAGGAACCCACAATATCCATGTGAAATTTCTTAGTATTTGTAAAAATGAAAATTATGAATAATTTTTTGTTAAACTGAAATAATTATGGATATTTCAATATGCTACAATAAACTGTAAGTCGCTTTGCTCTCGACTGTGCAAATTGCCACCGCTATTATTAGAGTTAACTGACTACCCCGGTAGTCAGACGCATTCCGCATAGACTTCTTTCTTGCTCGATAGAGCCCGTCAACGTCTTTCCACATAGGGATGAAGGTGTTATTTTTACGAATACACAGGCTATCTCGGGAATAGTAAAAAATGTATGCCTTCTCCACGAAGATCATATAGCGGAAAGAAAAATGTTATGGTTTCGTCTAGCATAGAAGCAAGGTTTTCTTCTGCGGCACCGTTTATTCTTGAGCGCTGGTCCCCCCGTGCTTTTGTTGCGGCTGATATAAGTGAGGCAGAGCTGCTGGCATTGCTGGAAGCAGGGCGCTGGGCTCCATCGGCTTATAACCGTCAGTCATGGCGTTTTCTATATGCACGACGTTCTACGCCAGAGTGGGAGCGCTTTCTGGCGTGGTTGGTGCCGTTTAATCG
Organism: Acetobacter malorum; assembly: GCF_001580615.1. Taxonomy (GTDB): domain Bacteria; phylum Pseudomonadota; class Alphaproteobacteria; order Acetobacterales; family Acetobacteraceae; genus Acetobacter; species Acetobacter malorum. Next base: position 311,767 of record NZ_LHZC01000056.1, on the reverse strand, counting down.
TGCTTGGGCTGAAAATGCCTCTGCCGTGGTGTATGTGGCATCCCAACACACGATAAAAAATGAGAAAACTGGCTTGGACCAAGATAATTCTACTCATGCTTTTGATGCGGGCGCTGCCAGCCTTCTCGTCCAGCTTCAAGCTTTTCATGATGGGTGGGTAGCGCATCCGGTCAGTGGTTTTGACCATGATATGGCTCACGTTCAGCTTAACATACCTGAGAACTATGCGCTGCATGCTGCACTCATAATTGGTCGCCTTGGGAAAAAAGAGAGCTTACCAGAGTATTTACAGAAAAAAGAACAACTCTCTGATCGCCTTCCTTTAGAGGAAGTGGCGTTTTCTGCGGCATGGCCAGAACTCAAGGCCGAGTGATATAAAAAGACTAGCTGTGTCACGTTGCCCATCTTTCAAACGGGCAACGTGAATGCTATAATTAATCTAATTAAATAATATAAACATTATAAGTATAGTTATTTATTAATCTGAGGAACGGCTCTTCCACCCAAATGTTGGCGCAATATGTTTGGCAATAATTTCCAGTCGTTTAATGGCATCGTCAATCGTGCTGCTAGCTGACTGCACGACAACAATAAAATCGGTCAAATAATCAAACAGACACGGGTCTTTTTGTAAGCTAGAGGTAATATCTTCCACGCTTCCGTGATGGACATTTAATTTATTGATAATCTCCGCAGTGGATATGTCTCCGTCAGCCAATTTTTCCCGTTTTAGCCAGTCACCAAAGGGTCGTAGATCCGGGGCAAGTTCCTGCTGTGCTGTCTTGCGGTCGGATGCAGGAAAGACTGCCCGAATAATGCCAAGCCGCGGTTTTTCAAGTGCATCTTTCCACGTGTTAAGATATGTTTCAGCTAGAGGTTTTTGCACTGTTGCCGGGTTATGAACTGCCGTCCCTAAAAGTAAACCGTTGCCCTGTTGCGCGGCTAATGCAGCTCCCTCAGGCGTGCTGTGTGACTGCCATAATTTTTTCCGTAAATCCTGAGTATCCGATAACGTGGAATTTTCAAACTCATTCTGTAAAGCATATAATTTATCATTGAATATCGTGGCACGTTTTTCATACTCTACATCAAAAGCGGGGAATGAGACTACATTGGCCCCTCCACTCCCTAATCCAAGTTGTACACGCTTTTTGCTTAGGCTATTGAGTAAAGTCGCATCTTCAGCCAGGCGTATTGGGTCTTCAAAAGGCAAAACCGTAATGCCTGTTGCCAGATGAATATGCTCAGTGTGGGCCGATATAGCGGAAAGAAGCAGAAGTGGGGAGGGCGAAAGGCCTGTCCCGCGTGATAGATGATGCTGTGCTATCCAGCCACTTCCATAACCAAGTTTTTCGGCTGCTACAAAAAGTTTGATCAGGTTGTGATAGGTTGTCTGCGGTTCAGCGTCAGCACTTACATGCGTCAGAAAACCCAATTTGAAAGGGTGCGTCATGGTGACTATGCTTCCCCGAAAAGAGAATTTACGGCTGGTATAATTTGTTCCGTATAAAGGCGTAATCTGTGTGATGCCTGATCCTCGTGTGTGGAAAAGGTCTGCACTTGCGCGGCAAAATGAGAGATATACTGCAATGCGGTATCTTTAGACATATCTTCAATAATCTCATCTGGATGGCCCCAAAAAACACCTGCATTTTTCAAATAGGTTTGGAGGTTGTTAGCACTTGCTTCTGGCACAAAACGTCGGACATAACGTAAAATATCGCTACCAATCTCAGATTCAACTGTCTTTTTATCTGCTCCGGGAATAATGGCTCTCATGAACGCTATGCGTGCTGCTTTTTGAGAATTCTGGTCGCGCCAGAAATTTAAATACTGTTCTATCAACAGTGAGTGTGACGGTTTGTCAGGTGGTTGCGGTGCGAGGATCAGCCCATTTCCACGTAGAGCAACGTCATGAATATTACGGCTGCTTTCCCATATTTTCTGCGCAAGTTCCGGGGTGGGTGGAGAGAGAACCAGATCGTCAGTAATGCGTTTTCCGGCAAGAGCATTACTTAACTTTGCAAGATGATCGTCATATATTCTGCCACGTTCTTCTAGCGGAATGCCAAAGTGCTCAAAGCTTTCACGGTCAAATCCCTTTCCTAACCCGAGTTCCAGTCGCCCATTACTAAGAATATCCAGAACGGCAGCATCTTCTGCTAGGCGTAATGCAGGCTCAAGAGGTAGAATGATAATAGCCGTGCCAAGCCGGATTGTGCGTGTATGCTGTGCAGCATGAGCCAACCAGAGGAGAGGAGAGGGCAGGGCACCCGTCTCGGTATGAAAGTGATGTTGTGCAACCCAGCCTGTGGACAGGCCGGTTTGTTCCGCCTGTTTTAATAACGATAAACCCGTATGATATGAGGAACGATTATCGTTGGCAGAAGGAGTATAAAATCTATTGAGAAAACCAAAGGTCAGCTTTTTTCTGCCATTATTCTTAGTCATGGGAAGCCTGTTTCTCAGCATGAAGGGACTATGGTACGCTAAATCCAAAATGGCTTCTTAACGTGTTGCCTGAATACTTTGTCTTGAAGCGCCCTCGTTTCTGCAATTCTGGTATAACCAGTTCAACAAAGTCTTCTATTCCACCGGGGTCATGTGTAAAAAACAGGTTGAACCCGTCGGCTGCTTCGCTATCGTACCATTCTTCAAAACGGTCTGCAATGTCTTCAGCTGTTCCAACAATGGCATTTCTTGCGGAAAGATGAAGATAAAGCTGCCGAATGGATAAATGTTTTTCTTTTGCAAGAGCAACAGCAAAATCCCGTCTGCTACCTTTATTGCCAATAGGAATATCGGGTAGTGGGCCGTCTACATCATGGTTGCTCAGATCTATATCATCTCCCAATGTATCAGCCAAAAGCCGGCGGCCCAGAACAGGGTCAATTAGGTTTTGTAACTGCTAGAAAAAATCCCTCGCCTCCTGACGTGTTTTTCCAACAACAGGTGTTATGCCAGGCAGAATACGAATACTCTCTTTTGTTCTGCCAAACTGAGAAGCCGTAGTTTTAATATCGTGATAGTATTTTTTGGCAGCTTTTATATCATCATGGGGTGAGAAAATAACCTCGGCAATCCGTGCAGCAAGTCGTTTTCCGCTTTCAGAGGCTCCGGCCTGAACCAAAACTGGTTCACCCTGCGGCGTGCGCGAAATATTAAGGGGACCTTCGACAGAAAAATGCTTCCCTTTATAATGAATATTTTTCACTTTTTCTGGTATAAAATACTGGCTGTTCTTGGTATCCTTAATAACAGCCCCTTCTTCCCACGACTGCCATAATTTTCTTACAACATCAACAAACTCTTCTGCTCTTTCGTATCGCTCGTTATGAAGATAATGCGCGTCACGCCCAAAATTACGTGCTTCCGCCCCAACAACAGATGTCACAACATTCCATCCGGCACGTCCACCGGAGAGATGGTCAAGAGACGCAAATTTTCGGGCGATATGATACGGTTCGTTGTAGCTTGTTGTGGCTGTAGCAATAAGCCCGATATGCTGCGTTGCACCCGCAAGATAAGATAGCAGTGTAAGGGGCTCATAATGCTCACCGCGAGATGTGCGTGTAAGAGCCTCCAGATCTTGCCCCCATAATGCGACAACATCCGCAATAAAAACGGCATCCAGGAGCCCTTTTTCCGCTACCTGTGCGATGTGAGTATAGTTCTGAATGTTCAGGCCCGCACCAGCCTGGCCTTTGGGGTGCTGCCATGCCGCCAAATGATGCCCGCCATTATTGATCATGGCGAGCAAGTTCATATGCCCAGCTCGTTTACTCATTATAGGTATCCTTGTAAAAAAGGGGAAAACCCATTCAGGAAGATTAGTAATTCACGCTAAGCCGTACACCCCAGGTGGCAGGCATACCTGCGAGGGCAACATTGGCGCCGTCGACAAAATAGTTTCTTTCAACATCATATTTTTTGTTAAAAATATTCTTTCCAAAAGCAGAAACAGACCACTTTCCATTTTTGGGGCCAAAGCCTAGATCTGCTCCCCAAAGGGTGTAGCCGGGCACATTGTAATTTGCGCCAAAAAGGGAATGATAGGTGCTGCGCAGGCTGTAGTTCACGCCTGTTGTCAGGGCGTAATCACCAAGACTCCAGTTATAACTTACAGAGCCGTTTACAGTAAATTGTGGGAAAGGAAGCTGCTCTCCCTTACGATTTCTGTAGTCACCTACATAGGTGCCGTTTACAATATGTGCTCCTGCAAGGGATGAAAACCTGTCAAAAGCTCCCACAGCAAACCCAGCGGACTGGGAAAGTGTTAAACCTGATAATGGGTGCCATTCTGCTTCAATTTCTCCACCATACATGTGAGAACGTGGAGCATTAACAATGGAACCTACCAGCCCTGTCTGTGGGTTAAGTGAGGCTGACTGAATTTGCTGGTTACTATAATCGTAGTAAAAACCAGCGACGTTTAAACGCAAATGCTGCTCCGGGAGAGAGAATTTATTGCCGACTTCATACGCCAGCAAAGATTCCGGCTTGAACGGCGCAGCAGATACACCAACTGCGTTTGAATTATATGTTGTAAAGCCGCCAGATTTAATGCCGCGTGTAAAAGATGCATAAAGCATGTTATTCTTTATCGGGTTGTACTGTACCTCGAATTTGCCAGATGGAAGGGTGAAATCCGTGCTCTGTCCATGCAGTACGTTGCCGGGGTTTGTGATTGCACCATTTATGACTTGAAAGGACCCCATATTTGCCAGTTTACGCTGTTCGTGCTCAATGCGTATACCGCCAGTCAGGCGGAGTTTACTGGTTATATGATATGTTGCCTGCCCAAAGCCGCTTATGGTGTTTACAAACTGTGAATAGCGTAGGTCTCTGTCAAAACCGTAAAGGTCTGCAAATCCGGACTGGTAACGGTCATTCATATATTGGTGCGCATAGTAAATACCCGCAACCCATGTGAGGCGCTGTTTATTAGGAGAAGTAAAGCGCAACTCATTGGCAAGAACATTGGCGCGCGTCTTGAAGGAAACATCAGCCAGCGTTGCAGGCCATGCATCAAAATTCATATATTCCTGACGCTGCATGTTGTCATAGCTGAGCAGGTCCGTCACTGTGGCGAAGGGGAGTGTTTTCTCCGCCCGAAAGCTCATGCCACCTACATCTACATGTGAGAACGGTTTTGTATTCGGGTTAATGCCAAGCTGTTTGGCAAATTCAGGGGATGTGCCCCAATTTGTCTGATATCTATCGGAGCTGACAGCATAAACAGGAGCGGACGGATTCAGTTTGTTATATGCCGCCATAGGGCCATATAAGTGCAGCCCGTTTGCATCAGAGCGGTCTCGGCTACCATGTAGATTAAATTCGAATTTCAGGGTATCTGTTGCCTGATAGTCAAGCAGCAGGCGTGCAGCCCCTCTGTTCACACGACCAAGCCCCAACCCTGCGTTGTTATATTGCCAGTCACCGCCCTGTTGGGTCTCGCCAGATAGCCGGTAACGCAGCTTATCTGTTATGGGGCCGGAGATATAACCGTCAATTTTTGCGCTATCAAAGCGTCCATACTGCACATCCCCACCGGCATGAAAGGTGGAGGTTGGTTTGTTTAGGATGTAGTTAATGGCGCCGCCTGTTGTGTTGCGGCCATATAATGTTCCTTGCGGACCGCGCAGCACTTCTACGCGGCTAATATCAAACATCATGCCGTTTGTTGCAAAGGGTACGGGGTTGGCCACTTCGTCTACATAAATGCCTACGGTGGGCGCGTTATTGCTTGCGTAGTCATTGAATCCTACGCCACGGATGGCGTAGGCGGGCTGGCCACTTCCAAATTGCGGTGTAACTTGCAGGGAGGGAGTGAGATATTGCAAATCAAAGACATTATTTACGTTCCGGGTCTGCAGTGTTTTGCCGCCAATAACACTAAGAGAAGCACCAATGTTCTGCGGGCTTTCCGTGCGTCTCTCAGACGTAACCAGAACCTCCTCTGCCTCATGTGCTGTAACATCCGGCGCAGGTTTGGCTGGGTGTGCCAGGCTTGGTTTTGCTTTGTCTCGGCTTTTACCTTCGGATGTGAGTGGGTGTCCGGGTTTATGTTCCGTCTGCCCCAATGCCTGCCCACCGAGCGTGACGAACAGCATGCTTGACGCCAGAAGCGTGGATTTTTGGGAGAGGGTGGGAAGTCTGCAAGAGAAAGAAGCTTTCGACGAAAGCATAATTTAAGTGTCCCTGATAAAAATGCGCAATCGCGGAAGTGAGCACGGGCCAGCGGTCAACATCGGGTTCCGTCTATATGTCTTGTGCGGTTTGTAGGCCCCATCGTGGTAGGCTTTAAAAGCAGGTCATGTTCGCGCATTTTTCTCACTATTCCGGTTATGCTTTGCGCGGGCAATGCGAAGATAATCTCATAAAACTATCACATATAGTTAAAATAAAAAACAACCACAAAAAATAATAATTAACGGAAATTAAGGATAAAAAACGTTGTTTCGTTTCATTTCTAACCATTTTTTTTGGGAAGAAAATTAAAAAAACAAGAAAAAACAATGATATAAATGTATTCCCAGTCTTACAAAACAACGTCTATGAATCGTAAAAATAATTCTTTCGTCGTATTGTGTTTCGAATGTGAAGCTTATATCGTCAGTGTTGTTCCGTGTCTGGCGGGGGTGTGCGTTCTCTGTAAAGGGTGATTTTCAGGCACGCTATTTATATCACGAAGAGGTATAGTTATATGTCGCGTACCATGAACCTTGCAGCCTTTCTTCTCCCGACAGGGCACCATGCGGCGGCGTGGCGGCATGCTGGTTCGGTTAAGGATGCAGGGGTCAACTTTCAACATCATGTTGAACTGGCGCAAACTGCGGAGCGCGGCCTGTTTGATGCGGTGTTCATAGCAGATTTTACCAGCGGAATTGATGAGGACGGGATAGAGGGCTTCAAGCGGATGACCTATGCGTCATCTTTTGAGCCCCTCACGCTTATTTCAGCACTTTCCGCAGTAACGCACCGCATTGGTGTTGTGGGTACTGTCAGCACAACCTACACGGTACCTTATCATCTGGCACGCCAGTTTCTGTCTCTCGACCAGATCAACGGGGGGCGATCCGGCTGGAATCTGGTGACAACAGCGAATGTGCGTGAGTCTGTACATTATGGCGTGCCGGACCATATCCGCCATGCTGACAGATATCAGCGTGCTCGGGAATTTGCTGATCTTGTCATGAAGTTCTGGGATGGGTGGGATGATGGTGCTTTTGTAAGGGATGTGGAGAGCGGCTTATTTTTTAATCCGGCCCTGCGGCGTGGCGTCACGCATGATGGCCCGCTGTTTGCTGCGTCCGGCCAGTTGGATATTCCACGCTCCCCTCAGGGGAGGCCTGTCATTGTGCAGGCGGGGTCCTCTGAGCCCGGCCGCCAACTGGCTGCAGAAACAGCAGAAATGGTTTTTACAGCCCAGCAGGATGTAGTAGAAGCCCGCGCTTTCCGAGCAGATTTGCATGACCGGATGCGCGCTATCGGTCGACCCGTTTCTTCCCTCAAAGTCATGCCGGGCGTGTATCCTCTTGTTGGGCGCACTCAGGCAGAAGCAGAAGATTTGAAAGACCAGCTTGATAACCTGACACACCCGGAAGTGGGTCTTCTATTGCTCTCCCGCATGACGGGTACGGACCTGCGTGGCCTACCTCTGGATGGGCCATTACCAGAGCCGCCGGCTGTTATTAACGGGAACCAAAGCCGACAGACACTGCTTTTGCAAATGGCCCGTAAACGCAACCTGAGTATACGGGAGCTTTATCTGGAAGTGAGTGGGGCACGAGGGCACTGGACCATTTGGGGTGACCCAGCTCAGATAGCAGATCAGCTTGAAGAGTGGTTTGTGACAGGGGCCGCAGACGGATTTAATATCATGCCGCCTATTCTGCCAAAAAGCCTGAATGACTTTGTTGATCTGGTCGTGCCGGAATTGCAAAAAAGAGGTCTTTTTCGCAAAAGTTACACGGGTACAACTCTGCGGGAGCATCTTGGTCTTGCTCGCCCTGCTCCAGGTGAAATTCCATAATGTTTTCTGTTGCAACGCTTCGTGTTTCCAAAAAAACAGGTCTCAGAATTGTTCTGGGCCTTGCGCTATCTTATGCTCTTGGGGGTATGACCTCTTCCGCTATGGCTAGCGCGCAGGACGGAAGCGTTGCTGTGGGTGTTAATATTTCTCCCGCAACATTGGATCCCACAACTAATCCGTCAGAAGGCATCCGGAACGTCACGTATGCCAATATTTATGAGGGGTTGACGGCGGTTGACGAGCAAGGGGCCATACACCCGCTTCTCGCTCAAGCCTGGTCTATTTCACCTGATGGATTGCATTATACTTTTTTTCTGCATCCCGGCGTGCATTTTCATGATGGTACGCCCTTAACCTGCGCTACGGTCAAATTCTCTCTTGATAGAGCACGGTCACCAGAAAGTCTTAATCCACAAAAGCTGGTTTTTGAGAATATTCAGGACGTTTCCTGCTCATCTGACATGACAGTTCTTGTAACGCTTAGGACTGCTCATGCAAGTTTCTTATCCGAGCTCGCCTGGGCGGATGCCGTTATTGTTGCGCCTCAATCCGCCAGCGGTAACGCTCAGCATCCGATAGGTACCGGACCGTTCATATTTAAGGACTGGAAGCGGGCCGAAAGCATCACCCTCGAAAAAAATCAGGCCTACTGGGGCACGCCGGCAAAACTCAATGCCGTTACATTCCGGTTTTACACAGAGCCGCTAGCAGCAGCCAATGCACTGCTGGATGGCCAGTTGGATGCTTACCCAAGCTTTCCCGCGCCGGAAATGGCAGCGCGGTTTGAGCAAAACTCTGCTTTTGTTGTCAAACAGGGGCTGGCGCCTTTTAAAGCTATGCTTGCTCTTAATAATCGGCGCAAACTGTTTGCTCAGCCTCTTGTGAGGCAGGCTCTGATGTATGCGTTGGATCGGGCGGGTATTACAGAGGCAATGGATATTCCGGGTGCATTGGTTTTAGGCTCTCACATGAGTCCCGAAAACCCGAATTATACGGATTTATCGGATGTTTATCCGTATAATCCAGGAAAGGCCAAGGCTTTGCTCAAACAGGTCGGTGTTGAGCCTGGTACGCGTTTGAAGCTGGTTTTGCCACCAATAGGGTATGCACATACCACTGGTGAACTGGTGGCTGCGTATCTGGAACAAATTGGCCTTAACGTGACAATTGTACAGCTTGAATGGCCTGCATGGTTAGCGCAGGTGTTTGGTCATCATGATTTTGATATGACTATTATTGCCCATACCGAGCCAGATGATATTGGGATTTATGCAAGAAAAGACTATTACTTTGGCTATAATAATTCGTCCTTTCAGGCTCTTTATGCCGCCTATGAAGCTGAACAGGACCCGGTTAAACGGCATACTCTTTCTGTGCAAATGCAGGAGAAACTGGCCCATGATGTGCCAAATGTTTTCCTTTTTTTCGTGCCGCGCACCAATATAGCACGACGCGAAGTGAAAGGATTATGGAACAGGCTGCCGTTGCCTGCCACCCCAATGTCCAACGTATTCTGGGGCCAATAATGCAAAATTTTTTGTGGCCATTACGTTTTATAGGCAGCAGAATAGTTCTGTTGGTATTAGCTAGCCTTATTATTTTTTTCAGCATGGCTTTCCTTCCCGGAGATCCTGCTGAGGTAATTTTAGGGGTGGACGCCCAACCTGATACGTTGGCCGCCCTGCACCATAAGCTGGGCCTGGACCAGCCATTGCCTGTGCAATATTGGCATTGGGCAACAGGCTTTTTTCAAGGAGATTTCGGACGGAGCTACGGGTATAACGTGCCTGTCTGGTACCTGTTGGCCGAGCGGCTGCAGGTGTCCTTGCCTCTTGCCGGGTTTGCGCTTACGGCGGCCGTTGCTCTGGGAGTGGCATTGGGCGTGTTTACGGCAACACGACGAGGTACATGGCTGGATCTTGTTTTTATGGGAGGCATACAGCTTACAAAAGCTGTGCCTGATTTCTGGCTGGCCATGCTGCTTACCGGGTTTTTCTCCCTCTCTCTCCACTGGTTCCCTGCGGGCGGTTTTTCCGGGTGGGGGCAGGGGGTGGGCGCTGCCCTGCGGTCTTTGGTGCTGCCAGCCGTAGCGCTGGCCTTGCCTCAGGCAGCTGTGCTTGCGCGTTATACGCGTTCTGCCGTTATAGCCGTGCTGGAAGAGCCTTTCATACTGACCGCCCGTGCGCATGGTCTGTCAGAGCGACAGGTCCTGTTTCGGCATGTGCTCCCGCGCAGCCTGCCGTCTGTTCTTGCGGTATTGTCTCTGCAAATTCCCTTGCTGCTTTCTGGCACCATTATTGTGGAAAACGTCTTCAATCTTAAAGGCACGGGTGCCTTGTTGCTGGAAGCTGTCAATCAGCGGGATGTGCCCGTTGTACAAGCATGCGTGTTGCTGATTGTGGCTGTGGTGGTGTTTGAGAAAGGGCTTTTCCAGTGGCTGGAAATACGTTTGAGTCCATGGCTTAGCTCTGACCGAAATGGTCATGCAGCATGAGTATTCTGCACCGTATTACAGGAGAAGCAAGGTTCCCGTTACTTGGGCTTGGGCTTGGGTGTGTATGTGTGCTGGGCATTCTGGTGCCTGGTGTTGTGCTATGGCTTGCGCATTTACATGCTGCTTTTAGCATAAATATACATGCCCGCCTTACCCCCCCCACGCCTTCACATTGGCTGGGGACAGACCCACTGGGCCGGGACACATTGGCGTTTTCACTTGTTGGCGCAGTAAACAGCTACGCCATAAGCTTCTTTTCAATGGTTCTGGCGCTTGGGCTGGGTACTGGCCTGGGTGTTCTGGCTGCGGGAACAGGTCAGAAAACAAAAATCATTGCAAACGGCGTGGTTGAGCTGGGTATTGCTTTCCCTCCCATTATTATAGCGGCCCTTCTGGTGACGTTGTGTGGCGCTGGTGTCGTGCAGGAAATATGTGCTCTAGCCCTCTTCTTTATTCCCGGCTTCGTCAGGCTGGGGCAGCAGGCCGCAGCCAATATTTACGCGCAGGATTACATAGCGGCAGCGCGCCTTTCAGCACTTACGCCATGGCGTATTCTACTGCGTCATGTAGTTCCCAACATGGTACCGGGTTTGCTTGTGCAGTTTTCTGTCAACGTGGCACTGGCCATGCTGGCCGAAACAGGGTTGTCTTACCTTGGTTTGGGCGCGCCGCCTCCATTGCCAGAGCTTGGGCGTATTCTCGCATTTTATCAGGTGCATATTTATGATCATCCGCATCTGGTGGCGGTGCCTGGTGTGGTTGTTCTGCTGCTTGTGTTGGGCACCAATATGGTGGGGGATGGGCTGAGAGACCGTTTCACACGGCAGGAGAAAAAATCATGACGGTGCACGCCATTCCTTTGCAGGTGCAGCATGTCAGCGTTGGCCTGCCTTATTCTCCAACACCGCGTAATGTGCTGCATGACGTGAGCTTTGATGTGCAGGCTGGCGAAATTTTGGGTGTTGTTGGTGAGTCAGGGAGCGGCAAAACAACGCTGGGCCTTGCGTGTCTTGGGCTGCTGCCGCCAGTCTTTCACACCACGGGCAAGGTGCTGGTAACAGGTAGGAATTTTTCTGCGTTGCCAGAGAAAGCCCGCTACCGGCTGCGGGGGCAGGGTATCGGATATGTGCCGCAGGAACCCATGAAAGCGCTCAACCCCGGTATGACGGTAGCTGCCCATATTGCAGAAGTACTGCCTGCAGGCCTGGGTAAAAAGGAGCGTGTTGAGCGTGTTGACTACTGGCTTGCGCAGGTAGGTCTGACGGGTGGCGCTTCCATGCGTCAGGCTTATCCTTTTGCCCTGTCCGGGGGGCAAAGACAGCGTGTTCTTTTAGCAGCGGCTCTGGCGGGAGAACCGACAGTACTTATTGCTGATGAATTCACCACAGCACTAGACCCAACAACACGTCGTAAGGTTGTCATGTTGCTGAAACAGCAGGTCAGGCAAAGAAATATGGCAGTCGTTCTTATTTCACACGACCTGGAACTGGTGGCTCATAGCACAGAGACGGTGCTGGTGTTGCGCGGAGGCCGCTGTGCGGAGTATGGGCCAACCCAAACGGTGATGACCCAGCCAAATTCGAGTTATTTGCGTGCTCTTCTAGAGCTTTCTCTGCAGTTTACACCACGTCCTCCTTTAAGCCTGTTTGAGCCAGAGGCTATAAGGAGTGCGCAGTATGACTGACCTTCTGGCTGTGCAGAATGTCTCTTTTTCGCGGAAAGAGGGGCGGAATGGTAAGCGGTCTATCCTGCGTGGGCTAAATTTTGGAGTAAAACAGGGTGAGACGGTGGCCATATTGGGCCAGTCTGGCACGGGTAAAACAACACTGGCCCATATTCTGGCAGGGCTGGTGCCTCCTTCAAGCGGAAGCGTGCGCTATAAGGGGGTAGAAACACAGCTTTTGTCTCATCGGCAAAACAGAGCACTCCGCTCTGACCTGCAAATGATTTTTCAGGATCCTTACAGTTCTTTGGACCCAAGGCAGACTGTTAGCGCTATTATGCACGAACCCTTGTGGACGCACACTCTCAGTAAAGAGCAGAAGGATGAGCACATAGCCAAAATGCTCCATGTCCTAGGGTTGCCGCCAGAGAGTTTCGCTCGGCGCGCGCACGAATTTTCGGGAGGTCAAAGGCAGCGTATAGCCATTGCACGTGCACTTGTTGGCCAGCCGTCTCTCGTAATAGCAGATGAAGCCGTCTCGGCACTGGACGTTTCAGCGCAGGCACGCGTGTTGAACGTTCTGCTGGAACAACAGCAAAAGACCGGCCTTTCTCTTATTTTTATTAGCCATGATATGGCGGTGGTAAGGCATATGGCTCACAGAGTGGTCGTGCTGGCTGACAGCACGATTGTGGAGGAAGGGCCAGCCCAGCAGATATTTGCAAACCCACGCTCTGCGTACACCGCAGCTTTGCTTCAGAAAGACTTATGGAAAGACACAAACGTATGAGCGGCTCTCTTACAGATATTGCAGGCATAAGCGTTGGGAATGTGCAGGACTTCATGCATCGTACGGGGGTGTCTGTTGTGCGTTTTGCTAAACCTGCCATAGCCTCCGTCAGCGTTCTTGGCGGTGCACCTGCTCTGCGGGATACAGCTTTGCTTGAGCCTGAAATGATGGTTGATCGCATTCATGCCATCGTACTGTCAGGTGGGTCTGTCTATGGGTTGGATGCAACCAGTGGAGTGCAATCCGTGCTGCAGCAGGAATTTGAAAAAAAACCTGCCGTTCAAAACAAAATTCGTGTTCCTATTGTTGTTCAGGCCAGTCTGTTTGATTTGGCAAATGGCGGCGATAAAACATGGCCGCGCGGGTTTTATACACATCTGGGAGAGCAGGCTGCGCAGGCTGCTTCGTCTGATGCGGTGCCACAGGGTACGGTCGGGGCTGGCACCGGGGCTACAACGGCTACCCTTCGTGGCGGCCTTGGTAGCGCCAGCATGGTAACGGTCGGGGGCTATACAGTCTCCGCCCTTATAGCGGTCAATGCTATTGGGAACGCCACAGTGGGTGACGGGCCGCATTTTTGGAGTGCTCCTTTTGAACACGGGGCGGAATTCGGAGGGCTGGGCTTTCCTCTTGACAGTGCACAGGCCGCGGAACAACTCCGCATAAAACCGGATTACGTAGCGGGCACAACTATCGGCATTGTTGCAACCAATGCAGCGCTTACGCCCGTGCAAGCCAAACGTCTGGCCATTGTCGGGCAGGATGGGGTGGCACGCGGTGTTTTTCCTGCACATCTGCCACAAGACGGTGATACCATTTTCGGTGTTTCCACAGAAGAAAAGCCTGCCCCAAGCCTGACTGATTTTTGTGAAATTCTACAGGCAGCCACCATAGTGACAGCGCGCGCCATTGCTCTTGGTGTGTACCATGCCGCGTCATTGGGCTGGGCAAACTGTGTACCTGGTTGGCAGGAGGTTTTTTCAAAACAGGCCTACAAGAGAGAGCAGGTATAAAATATGATGCACTCTTTGCAAGACCATACCCTGCCCATTACATCAGGCCGTAAGCTGCATGTGGTAACCCGCCAAGCAGCGGAACCCTTAACCATTTTTTTTGTGCATGGTGGGGGTGGTAATAAAAACCAGTGGCGGGAGCAGCTAGCTTATTTTTCCCATAAAGCCGTCAATCTTGTAGCTTGGGATGCTTTTGGTCACGGCAGGAGCCAGAATTCCAAACGGGAAAAAGATTTTGCGGCTGTGGCTTTTCTGTCAGATTTTCAAACAGTTTTTGAAAAATATAAAACAGAAAAAAATATTATTATTGCACATTCTTTTGGCTGCTGCATAACACTAGCATGGTTGCTGCAAGTCTGGCAGAAACACCATGTTTTACCCATAGAGGGGGCAGCATTCCTAGGACCTGCACCCCATGAGCAAAGTCGCCGCGGCCTTTTTAACAACTGGATGGATCATTTGCCGCTGCCAGCGATGGAGCTTTTGCGCCCGCGCCTTGCGCGCCGTTTTGAGGCTCTGGCATGGCATCCGAATACCGATGCAGACTTGATGGCACAGGAGCGGTTGGCAACACAGGGCAATACCCTTTTCATGATGCGCGCGCTGTTACGGAATGGCCCTGTCTTTACAGCTCAAAGCTTGCATCGCCTACCGCCTTTTCCTGTCACGCTGGTAGCAGGTAAGCAGGATGGTATTGTACCGTTTTCCACAGTCGAAAATTTAAATGCAGCGTTAACTGGGTCAACTTTGTCCGTTTTGGAGTCGTGCGGGCATCAGATCATGCTTGAACAGCCCAAGCAGGTTAACCAGCTTATAGAGCAGCTCATCCAGCGCGTAAAAACTGATCACCCGTAAAAAAGAAACATAGACATGCAGGACATACTTGGGAACGCCACGACAGTTCAAAATGAGCAAGACCTTCAGGCCATCAATGATTTTATAGAGGGTTTTCTCGGCTATAATCAGTGCATTATCAATATTCTTGCAGCAGCTGAGACATCCCATAATGGTCTGGTGCATATTTATGCTGGTTTGCTGTGGATGTTGTCTGAAACAGGTGAAATTCCACAGGCGGCGCAGCAGTATGCTAAAAATGCTATGGCCGCAACAGGTCTTAATGCGCGTGAGCAACTGCTCTTGCAAACACTCACTTTCTGGCTACAGGCTGACATGGCGCGCGTCAGGCAAACCTTACAAACGCTTCTAAGACAATGGCCGCGTGATCTCGTTGCTCTAAAAATTCATCAGTATGATGATTTCAATAATGGGCGATTTCTGGAAATGCTCCGCGTTACGGAACTCTGCCACTCAGCTGCTGCCAACAACGCATATTTTCAGGGGATGCGGGCATTTGCGTTTGAGCAATGCCATCTTTTTGATCATGCGGAGCATGCAGCACGCCAAGCGTTGGCGATAAATCCAAAAGAAGCATGGGCGCAGCATGCTCTGGCCCATATCATGCTCACACAAGGCCGTATTGAAGAAGGGGTGTCCTTTCTGTCTGCCCACACTCAGGAGTGGGGGCGTCTCACCTCTTTTCTTTACACACATCTTTGGTGGCATAAGGCTCTTTTCCATATCAGCCTAGATCAACAGGACGTGGCGTTGGCAATATATGATGAGCATTGCTGGGCGCGTGACCGTACATTCTCGCAGGATCAAGCGGGAGCAGTCTCTTTGTTATTGCGTCTTGAATTAACGGGTGTTGCTGTTGGTACACGCTGGCAGGAATTAAGCGATTATCTTGTAGTGCGGCAGCAGGATGTCTCCCAGCCTTTTCTGACACTCCATTATCTTTACGGACTGTTACGTGCCCATAAACCAGAGGGCGATCTGCTGCTCAACGCAATACGACATGCTGCAGCGCAGAAAAAGTCGAACCTTCATGCTGCATGGCATGAGGTGGGTCTTGCATTGGCAGATGCTTTGGCCGCTCATGCTCAGGAGCGTTATGACGCCGTGTTGCCTCTGTTGGATCCGGTTATGGGACGTATTGACCAGATTGGTGGGAGTCACGCGCAGCGGGACCTGTTTGAGCAGGTCGCTCTGGACGCCATGCTACGTACTGGTAGAAATTCCAGAGCACAACAGGTTTTAGAAACAAGGCGCCTTGTCGCGCCGTATGATGCTCCGACCAACAAAGCATTAGCAGAAATTTATGAGAAATCTGGCCTCAGCATGCTTGCTAAGGAGGCTCGGGACAGGTCGTTGTTCGCGTAATAAGTATGAGATAATATGTTGTATATTAAAAAAATCTAATGTTCGTAGCGACTGTTGCAAAAAAACAACTAAAGTTTGCCTGTTGATGAATTCGCGCATAGGAATCATGATATAGCTTGATTCACTAAATTCCACGTGTGTTAATGAAGGTTAATAACTGACATATATAGTGGAATTATTTAGTGACATGAGCGGCCTCGTAATTTATGTATCTTCTAAAATGTCTTTCATAAAGAAAAGGCGCCTGGCTTTAATGGCAGGAATCGTTGCGATGCCTGTAACGACTATAAGCTATGCGCAGGATACAAAATCATCGCTCACGTCGGAGCATTCTGCAGCGTCGAAAAAAAAACCTAAACTTAAAAAGCTTTCTTCTGTGCCGGCCTCTCGTGTGGAAGACGTCATTGTGACATCAGAGCGTCGTGCTCAGAATCCTCAGAATATTGGTACATCTATTAGCGTTATCTCTGCCAAAGTTCTTGAAAATAGAAATATTAATAACGTTTTTGATCTTCAGTATGCAACGCCATCATTGCAAATACAGCCGTCATATGGAAGTGGACAATATACATATACAATACGTGGGGTTGGTTTTAGTAATTACTCAAGTAATAATTCACCAACTGTTGGGATATATATTGATGAAGTAGCAAATCCGATTCCATTTGGTATTAATGGAATGATGTTTGATATGCAGCGTGTGGAAGTGTTACGCGGTCCTCAAGGTACGCTCTATGGGCGCAATACGACTGGGGGCGCTATCAATTATATCACTAACAAACCAACGGAGACTTTCAAAACCGGTATTACTGCCCAATATGGCCGCTTCGATAGCGGGAAGGTCGATGGCTATATTTCTGGCCCTATTAACGACAAATTACGATTTCGTTTGTCGGGACAAACACAGCAAGGTGGGGCTTGGCAATATAATCCAGAAACCCAGACGCATTTAGGCAATGTCAACCGTGGTGCTGCGCGTCTTCTTGTAGATTATACACCATCTAATACTTTAAAATTTGAATGGAATCTGCATGGAAGCAGAGATCGATCAGACGCAATTGGCCCTTATGCATGGTCTCCTATTACGAGTTTAAGTAAAACGAACCCAATGCCAGCTTCTGCGAGCCGTTATGATACACGTTGGGGTACTTCGGAGCAATTTGCGAAAGAAGTTGGTATTAATCCTGACCAGAAGCCTTACAGCCATATTGATACAGGCGGTACAAGCTTGAGATTAGATAAGCAATTTCAGAATTTTACGTTAACCAATCTTGCAAGTTACGATTATATGCAGCGTAACGAATATGATAATTTTGACGATTCAGCTCTGTCTTTAGCGGATGTTGCTTTTCGTACACGAGCGAACGTAGTTGCAGATGAATTGCGTTTTTCGTCTAACACATCAGGGCGTTTCCACTGGATTGGAGGTATCTATTACGGTCATCAGTGGCTTAATGACCGCTACCAGTCGGGCTTTGAGGCTCTGTATAATACAGATGGAGATGTCCGCTACTCGCAAGAGGTTAATACTATAAGTGGGTTCGGGCAGGTGCAATACGATATTACACCAAAGTTGCAGGTTGTAGGAGGTATTCGTATCGAGCATGAAAAGCGCACACTTAATAATGCATATGCACATTATCTGACTGCGGGTGTTGTTACCAATCCACAGAATTATGTGGCGCGCCAATCCCAGGATTATACCCTTCCATCAGCTAAATTTAGTATTCAGTATCATCCTATGGCGCATGATATGTTGTATTTTACATTTAGTAAGGGGATAAAGTCAGGAGGTTTCACAGTATACAACACATCTGATGTGAACCAAATGACCAATCCGTTTAAGCCAGAACAACTTTATTCATTTGAAGTCGGTAATAAGCTGGTTATTCCGAAATATAATATTAAATTTAATGCAGATTTCTTTTACTACGATTATTTTGATCGGCAGGTTCAGTCAAAAGTTTATAGCCCAACAACGGGGTCTGCTATTGGACTGTTCGTTAATGCCCCTAAATCCCATATGTTTGGGGGAGAATATGAGTTTGCGTGGTCTCCTCTGCCAGATCTCCATATTTCTCAATCAGGCGCTTATGTGACGGGTGCCTATGACAAATTCAGTACGGTTGTGGGCGCACAGAAAGTTAATGGTGTGTGGACCGGTATTTCTCAAAATGTTTCTGGCCGGACAATAGATGTCCCTCATTTTACGGCGAATGGGTCTGTTGATTATACGTGGCATGCCGGGCGTTATGATATTGTGACTGGCATGGATTACAGCTTGCGCACGACAGATCATTCGTTGACTGCAGTTGATGTGTTGCCCGGGTATACGCTTTGGGGCGGATATATTTCGTTCGCGCCTCATAATGGTCCATGGAAAATAGAAGGTATCGGCAGAAATATTACAAATAAACACTATGATGTAACACGCGGTTACTTCGTGGGGGGAGATAACATTGCAGTGGCAGGATTGCCCGCAACATGGGAAGTACGTTTGCGTGCTGACTTCTAGAAATTGATTTTTGTATGAAATGCAAACAGGAAGGATGAAAAATACTATTATGAGTAAAGCCTCTTTCTTTTCACGGCGTCAGGCGCTTGTGGGTGGAATGTCTTCCGCTGCAAGCGTAGCTTTTGGAAAGCAGGCATCTGCTTTTAGAAGGAGTTTTTACTCATTTCAAAAAGATCAAACTGTTTTTCCTTTTGGCGTTGCAAGTGGGGATCCAGATACAGAAGGATTTGTTATCTGGACCCGACTAGGCACATTGCCTCTTTTGCCTGATCAGCCTCCAGCATTACCTGATATAGTAGACGTTCATTGGCAGGTGAGCACAGACTCGCAAATGCAGCGTATTGTGCAAAGCGGCATTATACAAACAAGTGCGGTTTCGGGCTACACATTGCGGGTCGTGCTGCAAGGTTTACAGGCCTATCGGCCTTACTGGTATCGTTTTACAGCTTTGGGCGCGCAAAGCATTGTTGGTCGAGGCCTCACTCTTCCGCATCAAGGCGCAGCAGTCTCTTCATTAAAAGTTGCTGTAGCATCCTGTGCGCATTGGGAGGCAGGGTATTACAGTGCATATCAGCATATTGCTGATGATAGACCAGATCTAATTTTGTTTCTGGGCGATTATATTTACGAACACAATATTAATACAGCGCATTATCCGGGTATAGTCAGAAGTTATCAGACCTCTACAGCATCGACCTTAGATGGGTATCGCTGGCGATATGCTTTGCAGAAAACAGATCCATCGTTGCAGGCTGCTCACGCCGCAACCTCCTGGCTCCCTATCTGGGATGACCACGAAGTCGAAGATGATTATTCAGGGGTCTGGTCTTCCCATCCAGAAGAACAGGTGCGAAATTTTGTCTTGCGGCAAAGAGCAGCATACCAGGCATGGTATGAAAATATGCCAGTAAGACCGAGTGTTTTGGGGTATGGCAGAGAATATAAAATCTATCGTCGTTTCTATTTTGGAGACCTTGCCGTGCTTAATATGCTCGATGGTCGCCAGTATCGGGCACGACAACCCTGTGCGCCGGGCACTGTAGGGCGTGACGGCCATATGGAGCGAGATACCTGCCGAGATCTGGCTGATCCAAACCGGACGTTCTTAGGCCAAATGCAAGAACAATGGCTCTTCGAAGCGCTGAAAGATCGGTCAGTGTTGTGGACTGTCATTGCTCAAGATCTAATGGTCGCTTCTTTAAGGGCTCCGACCCCAGAACATAACGGCTATCGTTACTGGACGGATACTTGGGATGGTTTCCAGGGAGCCCGAAACCGTTTGACAGATGCACTTGCTTATCTCTCTCCTCCATCTCCTGTTATATTTAGCGGAGATTACCATTCTCATTTTGTGAGTGAAATCAGAAGACGTGCACATAATGTTAAGTCGCAAATTGTCGCCCCTGAATTTTTAGGAAGTTCTATTACGTCTTTCGGACCGCCTTATAAGAATATTGTTTCAGTTTTACCAGAAAATCCGGACATAAAATTTTTTGATAGCCGTAAGAGAGGGTATATTTTATCTGAATTTAATAGAAAATATGTAAAAACTGTGATGCGTAGCATAGTTGATGCCACAAATCAGAATAGTCCGTGCAGTAACTCGGCCACATTTATTGTGGAACGAGGTTCACCACGTCTGGTTCAAGTGTAAGTATATGCAAAAAAACATCTTATTTCTTTTTTCTATGTTATTGCTGTTAACAGCCTGCGCTCATCCTAAACCGCATTTGTGGTCAATGCCTGCGGAGTATCCGCATGGTTATTTACATTCACGTCAAGCACCACATGCGGCAGCTTTTCTGCCATCTTTTCCTGTGAGCGGCTCATGGCAGGACCTCAACGATAAAAAGCAGTTACTGCAAATTCATGCTTTAGCGACCCCGGCACGCAGAGAGCAGGCGGCTGAAGATGCACAGTTGGGTCAACCCGATGCACCGAAAGTATTTGAATGTGCATTAGGAAAAAAAATTGATCCGCAACGTGCTCCTGTTTTGGCGACGATGCTTGCTCGTATTGTGATGGATGTTGAAACCGTCCAAAAATCCCTCAAAGTTGATGGACAAACGAGGATACGGCCTTACGTTGATTTAAAATTTCAGCCATGTGTAGATGGTCAGCTTTTGGCAAAAACCAGTTCTTATCCTTCCGGTCATGCGGCAATAGGTTGGGCATGGGCGTTGATCTTATCAGAATTACAACCGAATTTGGCAGATGTTTTGCTGCATAGGGGATACGATTATGGTGAGAGTCGTCTCGTATGCGGATTTCATTATCCGACAGATGTCGCCGCGGGACGTTTAGTTGGGAGCGTTGTTTTTTCTGCATTACAAACGAACTCTTTATATAAAAATGAAGCGATAATAGCAAAGAGAGAAATACTGATGCTGCGACCAAAATCGAACAAAGAGTGTCAAAGGGACAATTGATGTAATTTGAATTATTATTTAATAAAATATTTCTATTATACAGATGAAAAACAATTAATGTCTTATGGTATTGGTCTTTGCTAGTGGTTTGGTGGTCTTTTATAAGGCGCAGACTTCGAAGAGCTATTGATTGAAGTTCTTAGTTCCTGATTTTCGGCATCGACGGATGCTGCTTCCGGTTTTTGTGTGAAGAGTTTTGCTCTGTGTTGGAGGCAGTTCCGTGCTCTGGATTGCTACGCGGCGGCGCTGATCCGCTCCAGGAACAGGATGGACGTATCACGGTTTAGTTCCGGACCTTTAAGACCGAAGATGGTCATGAAGGAAATTTGGAATGGGACGAGTTTACAAGGCCGAGTTCAGACACGAGGCGGTGCGTTTGGCGCTGGGTAGCGGTCTTTCGCGTGAGCGTATTGCTCAGGATCTGGGGATTGGATCTTCCACCTTGAAGACGTGGAGCCGTGAAGCGCGGAAAGCTGACACGGTGAAGCCTGATGCAACGGATCATGCTGCGCTATTGCGCGAAAACGAGAGACTGCGCCGTGAGAACCTTCTGCTTCAGGAGGAGAGGGAACTGCCAAAAAAAGCGACGCAGTTTTTCGCGAGCCAAAGGTCGTGAGGTTTGCGTTCATCGCGCGGTATCATGGTCCGCTTTCACAAGAGCGCGTCTGCCGTTTCTTTGCTGTCAGTGACCGGGGTTTTCGAGGTTGGCGCACGCGTCCGGTCTGTGCCCGTAGAAGGCAGGATAATGCCCTGATGGTGCATATCCGGACTATTCATATGCAGAACCAGCAGTGCTACAGGCGCACCCGTATGACCAGGGCTCTCATAACTCGTCGCTTTTCTGCCGCGCATCGTCGTGTAGGACGCCTGATGCGGGAGAATGACATCCGGGTTGTCAGGACACGACGCTTCAAAGTGACCACCAACAGTTCGCACACGCACAGTATTGAACCCAACCTTCTGGGACAGGATTTTTCAGCAACAGCACTTAACCAGAAATGGACAGCGGACATAACATACATCTGGACACGTGAAGGCTGGCTTTACTTGGCTGTGGCGCTGGAGCTCTTCTCACGAAGAGTCATCGGCTGGCACCTTCCGGATGGACGCAAAGGCGGCCATGCTTCGGGAAATATCTTTAGTGTCAGTCAGTCGGCGTCTTCCTTCATGCGGTTCAATGTGACGCAGTGCGAGGACGACAGAATTTTTCGATCTCTGGAAAAATACTGGCAGGGGAGACGCCGGCGCATTTTTGATATTGTCTATAAAAATCATAGTGAGTGAGCGATAAGTGGTATTTTTCTAGCCTTACAAAATGGCCTGCTCAGCATTCTGCGTCCCCTTGTGGTGCATTATTCATTTAACTCCACGATGGAATAATTGCGCCATGATAGGCTTCAAGGAGTTTTTCCCGCACATTGGGTTGCTGGAAAGCTTTCACGAGCGGCTGTATCCATGCTGCATGGGCATTGTTCTCATTCACCGCGATAAAATTGATGTACGGGTTATTTTCCATACTCTCGCGCGCGAGGCGCTCTTTGTTGAGGTCAATCCCTGCTTTATAGGCCCATTCCGTAATAACCACCCCGGCATCCAGATCGGGGAGGGATCGCGCCAGAACAGGATCATCCAGCTCTTTAATTGTCAGAGACTTGGGGTTTTCCGCAATATCCAGCGCCGTGGGCATTCCATCCGGTACGGTTGCAATTTTTAAGAGACCTAAGGATTGAAGCAGCTTCAGGGCTCTGCCTTCATTTGTCGGGTCCGCGGGAACCCCAATTGTTGCTCCTTGCGGCAGAGCAGAAAGGCTTGTCCATTTTTTGGAATAAAACCCGACTGGTGCGAAATATGTATTACCGACCGGGACAATATGTGCGCCCAGAGCCGTGTTTTGTGCTTGAAGATAGGGGCCATGCTGGAAGGCATTCGCATCCAGATCTCCGGCCGCCAGCGCCGCATTGATTGGTGTTCCTTCAGAAAAGGGAATAGCCTCAATGGCCAGACCGGCTGTCCGGGCATTTTCCTGAACAATGTTCCAGATATCCTCATCCTCACCGGAGAGGATGCCAACCCGTATCGGGCGAGACTGTTGTGCTCTTGCGGCAGATGACAGAATGACTGGTGTCGCAGCCAGAAGCGTCAGGACAGTACGACGGTTAAAACGACGACCCTGTGTGGTAGAACGTCGGGGAAAGAACACATTAGGCATGGTGAAGAACTTTCGATAATGCCGGAGAAAGAAGGTCACTGTGATGGCGGGCTGCGACGTCGGGATGCGATCTGAGGCGGCCCTTCAAGGTGTTTTGTCCAATCTGGGAGAAAAGAGGATTTTCCGGGTCCAGCGTCAGCCCGATGCTGGATTTTGTGAGGGATTCCGGCAAAGGCAGGATGGGTATTGTGGAATCCAGTTGCGCACCAAGGAAAAATGCGGCGGAGAGTCTGTCATGCCCCGATCGGGGACTGACCACACGATGAATGGCTGCCCTGAAATACCCGTTGGTTGCGACTTCAAGCAGTTCACCGATGTTGACGATAAACGTATCCGGCTGTGGCGGAGCCTTGAGCCATTGCTCGGACGTCAGTTCAACTTCAAGGCCGCCTTCGTTATCCTGTAGGATGAGAGACAGCAGATCACTGTCTTTGTGCGGACCGACCCCCTGACCTTCATCATTATTTTGAGAACCCGGATAATGGATCAGCTTTAAAAGGAGATAGGGCGCGTCATTCACAACCGGATGAAAGGCTGTTTTATCCTGTGCCAGAGACAGGGAGAGTGCTTCAAGAAGCAGGCGCAGCACATTGAGAGTTTGCTTCTGCCAGGCCAGAACCGTCTTTTTGAAGTGAGGGAGGGCTTCAGGCCATTGATTAGGCCCCTGAAGGCGCAGATAGGCGGGCTTATTCTCAAGATCTGCCAGGGCAGCTTTTTCTGAGCCGATATCAATCTGTTCACGCCAGTCCTGCCTGCCGCGCGTTAGCTCCAGCCCTGCACGATTATATCCTCTGAAATGCGGGGAATGAATCATGGCAATCTGCTCTTTCTGCTCGAAAGGCAGAGAAAAAAACTGCTGCGCCTGCCGGAGCAGTTTGGCATTCAGGGATAAGGGAATTCCATGCCCTTTCAGGTAAAAAAAGCCGTATTCATGGGCAGCAAGCCTCAGTGAATCCAGAAAGGCTTCGTCGGGCTTTCCTCTTTTGTCCCAGAGCGAAAGATCAATGGTTGGCAGAGAATAAGCAGTCCGCGTCATGCGTTGATCACTTTCAGCTACGGTATTTGCCAGATGTCAGACCGTGGCCGAAACCGGCGTCAGGCTCTGACAGGCACCATTTAACGCATATTAAATCGCGTTATATAGAAAATCCATAAATTATTCGTTGTTTGACTCACAATTCCACATGGAATAATTGTGTTAAAGTTATTTATGGAAATCACTATAAGATGCGTTGTTATATTCTGGCACCGATTGTTTTTGGTCTCTCTGCCTCGACCGCTCTGGCTGCGGAGAGCGGAAGTGGACAAAACCCTTCTGATAAGGGCGCGCGTTCTCAGAAGGTGGCTGTTGTCAGGAATACATTCCGTACAACACAATCAGACCATGAAACTTCTGATGAACCTGAACAGGTGATTGTGACAGGAACACGTGATCCGTCTCAAACCGCTGCAAGAAGTGTCAGTCCAATCACCATTATTGGCGGGGATCAGCTCAGAGCAACGGGCATGACGGATATTCGGGAGGCTCTTGTCCAGCTTTCTCCGTCCGTCAGCCGGGAAGTTAATGGATCAGATCAGGGGTCAGTCGTGGATGCGCTGAGTCTGCGTGGTTTGAATGCTGATCAGACACTGGTTCTGATTAATGGAAAAAGACGGCATACAACAGCAGCCATTGCTGTCGACGCATCTTCCCAGCAGGGCACGACGCCTGTTGATTTAGACATGTTGCCAATCTCGGCCATTGACCACATTGAAATCCTGCAGGATGGTGCCGCAGCCCAGTATGGATCTGACGCCATTGCAGGCGTTATCAATGTGATCCTGAAATCAAACAGTCACGGTCTGCACATGCAAGCCACGAACGGCGGATATGCTGCCGGAGATGGCTTTACGACAGGGGAAAACCTGAACGCGGGGTTTGCTCTGGGGCAGCGTGGATATGTGAATATCAGTGCAGAATTCAAGCATCAGGATCGTACCCAGAGGACAGGGATTGACCCCAGAACCGGGCGTAATAATGACCTCGCAACTGGTCAGCCGCAGGTCACACGGGAATCAATCGAGGCGAATTTCGGCTATCATCTGACAGATCAGGTTGAACTCTATGGGTTTGGCACCTTTACACATCGGGATGCTGAACGCTGGACCTATTTACGCGCGCCAAGCACGACGGCAGCCGACGGGCTTCAGGGCATGTATCCGAATGGTTTTGAACCTGTGGAGACAATGCCTGAAAATGATTATGGCTTTACGTTAGGGTTTCGAGGGAAAAAATTATACGGCTTTGACTGGGATCTTAGTTCCACCATTGGCGGAGACCACGATAGGCTGGCCGATTACAACTCAGCCAATGCGGATGCCTACAAAGAAACCGGTTATTCACCGTCCCGCTTTTACCTGGGCAATTACTCCAATCAGCAGTGGACAAATAACCTCGATATCCGGCGGGGTGTTGATCTGCCGTTTCTCTACAGACCTCTGAATATTGCGTTTGGGGGCGAATATCGCAGAGACACCTATTCAATCGGGGCCGGGGAGCCGTTGTCATATTATCTGAGCGGGGCACAGGGGTACCAGGGAGAAACGCCAGAAAACGCGGTTAATTCCGCCAGACATGTGGCCGCAGCTTATATTGATTTGTCGACACAAATTATCTCGCGCTGGCGGGTGGATATTGCTGGTCGGTTTGAGCATTATAATGACGTTGGGAACGCACGGACCGGCAAAATTTCCAGCCGTTATGATATCAACAAATATATCGGGTTCCGTGGGACAGCTAGTACTGGCTTTCGGGCACCTACTCTTGCTGAGCAGAATTTTGCCGCTTTTATTTCCAGCCCGAACTACGCTACGGGGCAAATTGCAGCAAACTCTGCAGCTGCACGTGCCTTGGGTTCGCCGGGGTTGCGTCCTGAAACATCAACAAATTTCAGCGTCGGGATGATACTGAACCCTTTGCCACGGCTTCATATCAACATTGATGCTTATACGATCTCTATCAAACACCGGATTGTTGATGGAGGATATGCTTCAGGCGCACGCGCCATTGAGGCTTACGCAGCTGCCGGCGTGAATACATCCGGGTTTACTGGAGATGAATCCGCGGTCAGTACAAATTATTTCACCAATGGTGCCAACACGCGCACTACAGGCCTTGATATCACAGCCCGTTACGCCACGGATTTCGGCCGGTTTGGAAAGGTGGACTGGGATGCCGCCGTTAATTTCAATCATACCAAAGTCAAAAATATTGCTCAGACAGGGGAGGGCAATCCCGTCCTGAATGCTCAGCAGATCAGCCTGATGTCGACGGAAAACCCCTCCAACAAGCTTATTTTTGGCGGCCGATGGACATTGGGAAAATGGGATGTGGCCGTACATGAAATTCGCTATGGCCACACAACGTCAAATCTGACGTTTGTCTCTGGGCCAAATGCCTTTTCCACCACAGAGTTTTACCATCAGATCAACCGCCCGCGCTTTGTGACCAATCTTGAGGTAGGCTATCAGGTGCTGCCTCAGCTTCATCTGGCGTTGGGTGGCAATAATATTGGAAATGCTTACCCGAGCCGGGTGCCTTCTTTTACGGCAGATTATAACAATAACCTCTATGATACGCTTAGCCAGCAGCTTTCAGAAGAGGGCGGATTTTACTATCTGCGTGCGGATTTAAAAATATGAACAACGCCACATTTTCAGAGAAATCGCATGCCTGAGAGTCTGACGGATAGTCTGAGAGTTGACCGGCTTTACAAAGCTTTTGGCGGCAGCCCTGTACTGGAGGGGGTGAGTTTTTCCATAAAGGCAGGCGACATTGTTGGGATTATCGGACGGTCTGGGGCAGGGAAGACAACGCTGCTCCGCTGCCTGCACGGCGCGGAAACCCCGGATGCGGGAGGCGTTTTTATTGAAGGCCAAGAAATCGGCAGGTTGAAAGAAAAGGAACTCCTTGCACTTCGCCGGCGTATTGGCATGGTTTTCCAGAATTTTAACCTGCTTAAATCCCGGACTGTGTGGGGTAATATTTCTCTGACTCTTGAGATTGCAGGGTTTTCCAAATCAGCGCGTACAGCAAGAATTCAGGAACTGATAGGGCTGGTCGGACTGGAAGGGCATGAAAACAAACATCCTTCTCAGCTTTCGGGTGGACAAAAGCAAAGGGTAGGGATTGCGCGGGCACTTGCCACAAATCCGGCGGTCCTGTTGTGCGATGAAGCCACATCTGCTCTGGATCCAGAAACAACATCATCTATTCTTGCTTTGCTGAGCAAGATCAATCAGGAACTTGACATCACGATTGTGCTGATCACCCATGAAATGGATGTGATCCATCGCCTTGCGCGCCGTGTAATGGTTTTAGAACAGGGGCGTATTACCGAAGATGCACGGACAGAGGATTTTTCAGGTGCAAAAGAGAAGCGTACATTCACGCAGTTTTTTGAAGGAGAAGAGCAGAGCTTTCTTTCAGGCCAGCGACTGTCTGTTATACAGAGCGAAAAAACGCATGGAGGATTACTTGCACTGCGTGTGACGGTTTCAGAAAGTGCCTTATTCACGTCTCTCATTCCTGCTCTTTATGAACAGTTTTCTATTACATCAAACGTGCTGAGAGTAAATTTGAACGAAAATTATTCCGATGCGTGCGCAACACATCTCGTTATTCTCTCTCGCGACGATGAGAACGCCCTGAACTGGATTGTGCAGTACGTCGAAAAAATGGAAGTGCTTGGCTATGTCCCATCAGGTATTTGATCTGTTCCTGAAGGCAACGCTGGCAACTCTGGAAATGGTTTTTGCTTCTGCCGCCATTGCCGTAATTTTTGGATTACCACTAGCGCTGCTTCTGACTGTAACGGCCCCAAACGGTTTATGGCCGTCACCTGTTATTCGCAAAGGGCTAGGCTTTATTATTGATCTGACCAGAGCTGTACCTTTTATTATTCTTCTCGTCCTGCTCATCCCGTTCACCCGTCTTCTGGTTGGAACAGCTCTTGGGACCGGAGCTGCGATTGTGCCTCTTTCAATCACCGCTATTCCGTACTTTGCACGCATTGCAGAAGTGTCTTTAAAAGACGTGGACCCGGCGCTGATTGAAGCCATACGCTCCATGGGGGCAACGCGCCTGAAAGTCGTATGGTCTGTACTGCTGCCAGAAGCCCTACCCGGATTGATTTCAGGCCTGACGGTTACAGTGGTCACCCTAATCAGCGCCTCGGCCATGGCGGGTGTGGTTGGAGCTGGCGGATTAGGTGACCTTGCTATCCGTTATGGATATCAGAGGTTCAATACAGGCATGATGCTCTGGATAGTTGGGATACTTGTAATTATTACAATAATTGTTCAAATTTTTGGAAATTTTTTAGCGGGTAAATTCAGGAGAAATCTATGATCAATTTGGACTTGTAACAGCTTTGTGCCGGTCACTTATCTCGTTATGCCACTCCTGACCGGCACCAAATCGTTACAAGTCCAAAGTGAAGGTGAGCTCGACCTCGCCTGTCAGCGACTACGCAGGCCTTGGTTCCATAGCCGCCGTGAGAGCGGCCAAGCGCTTTAAGACGGTCTCGCTGTGGTCTCCTTTTTTGGGCCCCAGCGGCCTTATGATGGGCACGAATATTGGGGGCGTCGAGAAAGACCGTCTCCAAGCCCTGTCCACGTTCCTGTACCAGGGCGAAGAGGCGTTCCCAGACCCAACGGATGGAAAACTGCGCAGCTAGCTACCCCGGGCCCAATTCCGAAAGAATGCTGCGGCATCTCACATTATTCTGATATTGCAACTATACTGAATTGCCCTAGGTTTTGTGGAGACGTTTTTTATCTTGCTGCGGATACGGCACGAAAACAGATCCTGCATCCTTATTGCAAATCTTTTACCAAAGTAGTGGTGGGTAAAATCAACCTATTCATCCTTTCATGATGATGGAACTTTGAAGAGGTCTTGATGTATGTGTGGCTGACAACGGAGGTACTGGTTGGGCGCTTTAACATGACCTCCGAGATGCGCTGCTGCGTGCCAAGGCCAGCGCGGATCGTAAAGGATCGTACGTGCAATGGCGATCATGTCAGCATCGCCCGTAGCCACGATAGCTTCGGCCTGTTCGAAGCCTGTAATCAGGCCAACGGCCACAACGGGGATGGACGTTTCCCGCTTAACCGCACGGGCCAGTGGAACTTGGTATCCTGGGGCAACCGAAATATTTTGCCGGGGGCTTACTCCACCACTGGAAACGTGGATGGCGTCGCAGCCGCGTGCCTCGAGCGCCTTTGAGAAAGCAGTGGTCTGTTCAATGTCCCAACCATTCTCCACCCA
This sequence comes from Acetobacter malorum, assembly GCF_001580615.1. Lineage (GTDB taxonomy): Bacteria > Pseudomonadota > Alphaproteobacteria > Acetobacterales > Acetobacteraceae > Acetobacter > Acetobacter malorum. Next base: position 282,089 of record NZ_LHZC01000056.1, on the reverse strand, counting down.
GTCAGTTCCCGATACGCGAACGGAGACCGGGTGGTGAGGCAATGCCGTACGTACGGCGTCGAACACTTCCAATGGGAAGCGCATCCGGTTTTCGAGCGTCCCTCCATAGGAATCGTCCCTTTGGTTTGATAGGGGAGAAAGGAACTGATGCAAAAGATAGCCATGTGCCGCGTGCAACTGCACGGCATCAATCTCCATTCTGGCGGCTCGATGAGCGGATGCGACAAAGGCGTCGCGTATTCTGACCATGCCTTCGCGGTCTAGCCTCATGGGCGCATGATCAGTTGGCTGAAAAGGTAGATCCGAGGGCGCGGCCGTTTGCCAGCCGTTCGCCATGTTGGGGGCGATTTGCGCTCCACCTTTCCACGGCACCTCGCATGATGCCTTACGTCCGGCATGGGAGAGTTGGATGGCGATTTTAACGTCTGAAGTTGCCCGGACAACGTCCAGAGCACGGCGCATGGCATTTTCAGTCTGATCATCCCACAGGCCGACATCCGCATAAGTGATGCGTCCATCGGGCATTACGGCTGTGGCTTCGATTGTTAACAGTCCTGCGCCAGAAAGCGCCATGGAGCCAAGGTGGGTCAGATGCCAGTCCGTCATTTGGCCGTCGATAGCGGAATACTGGCACATGGGTGCCACGACGATCCGGTTGGGCAGGGTTAGGCCCTGAATGTCTATCGGTGTGAAGAGAACAGGTCCGCTCATGTGAATTCTCCCAGATGTCAGAGGATATTTTTGCGCTAAGTTAAGCAGTTAAGGCCGTAACGAAAAAAGGATATTCGCCAGATCTTCTTCGATAGTGATGCCGTTCTGCATGGCATGCGCGCGGTTTGCGTGTCTTCTTTCGCCGGGCAGGCGAATGTCCGGATCAGAATGCAGATGCGCGATGAGATGCATGAAGCGCTCCGTGGCATCGTTGCCGGAGGTGATGGCCGGGTCCATGACCAGAAGAAACAGTCCCGCATTCGAACTGGCTGCCCCGGGATAACGGGACGAATGGTCTTCAAAACCGAATGCCGCGCCCGTCATTGCGGCTGCCATAATTTCCACCATCAAGGCGATCGAAGCTCCCTTATGGCCACCGAACGGCAGAAGGGGACCACCATTCATGATGTCGTCTGCCGCAGTCGTCGGGCTGCCTTCGCGGGTCAGTCCGGCGGCTGGGGGAAGGGGGCGGCCCTCGCGAGCGTGGCGGCGCACGTCACCTACAGAAAGCACGCTTGATGCCTGGTCGAAAGTAATGGCCCCGCCTCGTCCGTCGGGAAAGGCGAAAGCCATGGCATTGGTGCCGATTAAAGCCTTCTTCGCGCCGTAGGGTGCCATGCGAGGTCTGGAGTGCACGAAACTGGCAGCCACCAGCCCCTCTTCGGCCAAAGGTTCGATGTCGCACCACAGCGCCCCTAAATGATGCGTGTTACGCACGCACAACGCAGCCAGGCCTTCTTGCCGAGCCATTTCGGTTAGGCGGTTTCGGGCCATGCTGGCGGCAACTGGCGTGAAGCCGTTGCCACCATCGGCACGCAGGAGGCCGGGCCGCACCTGCACGATATCGGGCAACGCGGCGGGATCGGCCCAGTGCGCACGGATTGATGCAACGTGGTCCGGCAGGCGTGACAGCCCATGACTGAGAACGCCGTCGCATTCTGCACGGACCAGACAGTCAGCAATCATTCCGGCTACTTCTGGCCGGGCTCCTGCATGCGTCATAATATCAAAGGCAAGGGCCAGTGCATCGGCCCGGCTCAGATGGATCAGCACACGAACGTCCTTCTATGCGCTGGGCAACCGGAATTCCGTGTGCGCGTGCAGGAATTCCCGGGTGGGAGCGTGGGTGGGGTGCAGAAGAATCTCCGTAGGAGTACCCTGCTCAAGAATGCGACCGCCATGCAGAAAAACGACGCGGTCCGCCACGTTGTAGGCAAAGCCTAACTCGTGGGTTACGACGACCATCGTGGTGCCTTCTTGCGATAATTGCCTCATCGTCCGCAAAACCTCGCTGACGCGCTCAGGATCAAGTGCCGAGGTGGCTTCATCGAACAGCATTACGTCCGGGTCCATTGCCAGTGCCCTCGCGATCGCTACCCGCTGACGCTGGCCGCCGGAAAGGGTATCTGGGAAGGCCAGAGCCTTCTCGGCAAGACCTACATGATGCAGATGATGCCGCGCTTTTTCCCGTGCCTGCGTGATGCTGTAATTCAGGACGCGCCGCAGACCAATCATAATGTTTTCTTCTACCGTCAGGTGAGGAAACAGGTTGAAATGCTGAAAGACCATCCCCACGCGCCGGCGCAAACTCCGCAGTTCGCCTTCACGATAACGGCGCGTGCCATCAGGGCGTGGCTGGCCCAGCTTGTTGCCGTGCAGGAAAACATCACCCTCGTCTGGCAAGTCGAGCAGATTCAGAGTGCGCAGGATGGTGCTTTTCCCCGAGCCACTGGAGCCGAGCAATACGACCGTCTCGCCTTTCGCCACACTGAGGTCGATCCCTTTCAGCACATCCTGGTTGCCGAAGCGCTTGTGAATATTTCTGACCGCTATCACGCTCATTCTCTTTCTTTCCTCCGATGGCCTGCGAAGTGTCGCGCTGCGATCCGGCTTACCCATGTCAGGGTCAGGATCAGGATGGTCATCACGATGGCGGATGCCGTATAGGTTTCGATGGGGCGGTATTCGATATCGCTGACAATCTTGGTTTGATAGAGAAATTCCGGAAAAGCGATGGTCGAGGCCACGGTGCTGATCTTGACGATTTCTATGGCCTCATTGGCCAGGGACGGCATCGCCGCTCGTATGATCTGCGGCGCGATGATCCAGCAGAAAATTCCGGCGCGCGACAGCCCTAATGCCTGGCCACCTTCCCACTGCCCAGGATCGACCGCAAGAAAACCTCCACGCAGAATCTCGCAAAAATAAGCGCTGGTATAAAGGGAAAAAGCGACGCATGCAGTCAGAAAGCGATCATTCTGAAAGCCGGTGAGAACCGGGATTACGTAAAAAAACAGGAATAAAATGACGAGTGCCGGAACATTGCGGAGTAGTTCGACATAGGCTGCAGATGCCATCCGGACGGTGCGAAGTGGAGACATGGCGGCAATAGCCGCCAGCAGGCCGAGGGTGAATCCGGCGACCATGACCACACCTGACAGGCATATGGTATTCATAAGTCCCCGGCCCAATGGTAATAAATAATGCACCAGAAAGCTGAAATCCCATGTATGCCTCATTGTGACCTGCCCCGGCCGAGACGCCGCTCCATGGAGCGCGCAAACATGCTGAGGACGAAAATCGGCACGAAAAAGATGCCGCCGAGAACGACATACGTTTCAATAGGATGATAGGTGCTCGCCGTGACCTGCGACGCAGCATAGACGATTTCGTTGTAAGAGATGACCGATGCGAATGTCGTCGTCTTGATCAGGTCAATAGCTCGGGTCATGAAGCTGGGCAGTAGCGCACGTAATGATTGCGGCGCAATGACGAACAGAAATGCTGTATGGCGACTCATGCCGAGAGACAAAGCGGCTTCCCATTGTCCGCGTGGTATTGCGTTCAGCCCGCTACGGAAAACTTCGCTGAAGAAGGCGGCTGATTGCAATGCCACAGCGCCCACCGAGACGACGAGCGCCGACAGGCCGAGGCCTGTGATCATCGGGAAGGCAAAAAACAACCAATAGAACAGAACGATGGCCGGAACGGCGCGAAGGATGTCGACGTAAGCGGCACTCCAGGCACCAAGAAGCGGAATGCGCAGCACCCGTAGGGCGCACAGGAGCGCCCCCAGAGGGATTGCGAGCAATAGGGATAAGGTCGTCAGGATCAACGTGCCCTTCGCCCCTTCGATAAACAGGCGATAATCTTGTAGAACCGCCATAAAATCCCAATGATAAGGCATAGTAGAACGGTATCCGGTCATAGCCCGGTAGAAAGAGGGGGCATCACTGCTTTATTCCCCAATCCTGCCGGTTTAGCGAAACGGCGGTATCAGCATTGACCCCGCGATAGCGCAGAAATGTATTGTATATTTCTTCCATCTTACCGGTATTGTAGTAACGGGTGACGAAAGCGGTCAGGAATTCCTTCCACCTGTTATCCTCTTCCTTTCGCACTGCTACGCCACCGGGCACAGACAGAACCGGCATGGGTAGGATTGTCTTACCGGTTCCTATATGCACGCGAGCGATATCGGCGGCCATTGCCGAGAGTACGCCGCCGTTGACCCGACCTGACTGGAACGCGGCAATTATCTCCGCGCTGCTACGAAAGCGCAGGATATTGGCCCGTGGTGCGACTGAGGTTACATATTCATCGGAATTGGAGCCGAGCGCTACAGCCAGACTGTAGCGACTATCGTTCAGATCTGACCACCGGGCAATCGAGATCCTCTCGTCCGCCAGCACCCCCAATGGGTACCAAAGCATGGGCACTGGCAGGAAATCGACCGCCAGAGCGCGCCGCGGCGTCGACTCCAACATAAACATGACATCGTACTGGTCCACCTGCAGGCCGGTAACGGCATTGGCCCATGTCGTTTCGACAATTTCGAGATCGACCTCAAGTGTCCGGGCGAGATCGGCCGCCAGCACCGGGCAGATCCCGCGCCACATATCGGCCCCCACTGTGACGCTCCCCGGCGCCCCTGAATGCAGAATATCCTTGAAATACCAAGGTTCCAGCAAGGCGGCGCCAACCCGTAGTTTTCGCGTAAGCGCGATGCGATCCCAGGTGCTGGGTGGCGAGGCGCGATACGGATTTGCCGCTGCCTTGTGGCCAACGACAGCAGTTGCTGCCGTCAGGCCGACTGATGCTATCAGCTGGCGCCGTTTCATGATCAAATCACGAATTTGCGGCACGTGCGACATGTGGCTTCATACTGAGATCTTGCAGTATATTTTCTTGATATAAGCGTTGCTTTCCCAGGCATTGGAAATTGCCCGGTTCACGATCAGCGTCTCACCTGGCCCGTAAGTCTGGCTTTCTCCTATGGCGTTGGTCAGGGTAACCTGGCCCTCAAGGAAGTGCATTAATTCATAATCGCCAAAGGCCGCCAGCCTGCGTCGATAAGGCTCGGCCCCCCACAAGCCAACCGTAAATTTGCCATCTGTGCTGGTATAGAGGGTGCGGCGTCCCACGGCCGGCAGCGACGCACCTAGAATCAGGTCTGCAGGCGGAGGGGAGGCGGGTTCCAGAGCGCCAGCGGGATCAATAGGCAGGATGCGGGGGCGCGGTGCCGTCTGGTCGTCAGGGGTATCGCGGCGATGATGCATGAAGAAGACACGTGTTCCTTCGGTCTGCGTCCAGTGCACACGGGCACTACGAGGCACCACGACCGCCTGCCCAGACTGGAAGCGGGCAGGCGTTCCCCCATCGTCCTCAAGTCTGATCTCGCCTGCCGTTACGATCAGCAGAAGATCTACAGGAAAACACTCAATAGTGGCATCAAACGCCTTTAAACGTGCTTCGCCGGTATAGACGTCATGATCGTCGTTACGCACATAATAGAGAGCGCCGCTAAAAAATTTGTTTTCAGAAAAAGAGGGATGTTCGGCATCTACCCAGGGCAGGAACCCTTCGACCCTGTGTTCTGACGGATTAAAGGTAATAATGGGGTACATGGACTATCCTTTCGTGATGGATGTGGATTGCACGCGATCTAGGGGAGGATTCAGAAAAAATTCCTGCCCCATCGCATGGAAACGGAAATCTGCGATGGCGTCCTCGATCCTGTAGGCGGCGGTGGCCAGTCGGACGATGCTACTGTGAGCGAAATGGTACCATCGGGGCGTCACCGCCGTTATGGGATGAACGGCATCGGGTGCCTGACCCAGAGCGCAGAGGGCCAGATCCCGGCCCAGCACAGTGCCGACGCCGATGCCACGCCCGCTCAGCCCGGCGGCAGACCACAGCCCAGGTGCCAGATCGTGCAGCACGGGATATTTGTCCGCCGTCATGTCGACCCAGCCGCCCCATGCCTCCTGCCACGTGACCGGGCTCAGCTGGGGATACGTCATACGCAGGCGGCGGCTTGCCCCGGTTAGGAAGGCGCGTCCGTCGCCGGAGCGTTCCGGACCGTCAACTCCAACATGTAGCCGCCCGTCGGGCCAGATGCGGATGCCGGAAAAGAGCCGTCGCGTATCATTCAGGGTCTGCCTCTCCGGCAGGATGCCAGCTAGTATTTGCGGGTCCAGCGGACGGCTGATCGCCTGATAGGCTCTGACAGGAAAGATTTCGCTACCGATTCCGGGGTGCAGGCGGTCGGAGGTGAAGGCATTGGTGGCGATAATGACGCTTTCGGCGCGGATTGCACCTTGGGCGGTTTGCACGATCCAGCCCTGTGCGTTTCTTTCCAGCTGAGTGACTGTGGTATTTTCAGAAATGCTGGTGCCGGCGTTCAGAACGGCCCGTGCCAGGCCGCGCGTATAAGCCAGGGGATTGAGGGCGATACCCCGCTTGTCTTGCAAAGCCACGCGATAGCGTGGGCTGCCTGTCACGGTCGTGCAGGCCGCGTCTTCCAATAGCGTCACGGGGTAACCACGACGAGCCAGATCATCGGCAAGGCGGCGCAATCCAAGCTCTTTGCCGGGACGGTGCGCGGCGATCAGGTTGCCACTTTCCAGCATCTCGCACTGAATGTCGTGGCGCCTTACCGTTTCTGAGACGATTTCCGGAATGCGTGCCATCGTTTCGTTGATGCGCCAGGCGCGTTCGGGAGGGAAGGTGGCGTCAATTTCCTTGGGCGTATGTTTCGCCGCCGCCGCGACCTGCCCCCATGCCCGCCCGGAGGCGCCCCATCCGATATGCCGCGCCTCCAGCACATGTACGCGGACGCCGCGCTCTGCCAACGCCAGGGCCGCTGACAGGCCAACGATTCCGGCACCAATAACGATGATATCGTAATGGCTGCCCACAACGATCGGCGTGGTGGCAATCGCACTTTCTCCCCGCTCGGAGAAATATTTGCACGGGGCGTCCTGACGGGGCGTGATATCCGCATTCTTCGTCATATCGTCAGTCCTTCCATCATCTTCACGGTCAGCCGAACTGGTTGAGGCACGCGCGGCGGTATTTATCCCCACCCAAGGCATTCGTGATTTCTGTACCGACATACTGGGCATACTCGGCCAGAGGGGCATAGGAATCCTGCGGCATCGCACCGTCCTCCGCCGTGAAGATGATCGATCCGAACGGCTCCGTGCTCTGCCACCAGACCGGCACGGCCAGTGAATTGACGTTCGTTCTGATTGCACCTTCGGTGGTGGCGTAGCCGCGCCTCCTGATCGCGCGGATCGCGCTCTCCAGTGTTTCCGGCTCTCTACCGATTGGCAGGTGATCGCGCGGCAGGGATGCAAGAGCCTGAGGCGGCAGATAGGCGGCAATAGCCAGCCCGCCTGCCGTTCTAAGCAGTGGCATTGTTTCTCCCAGAGAAATTGACAGCAAATGGCCCTTTAGCCCCTCCACCTTCTCCAGATAGATGAAATGTGGATACAATAGCTTGGTCGCGATAACGGTATAGCCAGTCTTCTGGGATGCCATCCGGATCATAGAATGGACAACCCGCAAAGCCGGGTGGCGCGCGATGATCCTGCTGCCTAGCGACCACAGCAGAAGGGACATCTTGTATTTCCTGCTGCCATCATCCTGTTCGACGTATCCGGCCTGGCTCAACGTATAAAGAATGCGCTGAACAGCACTTTTTTCAATCTTCAACGCGTCGGTAATCTGCGTAATCCCCCGCGGCTCGCTTTCTGCCGCAAGATATTCCACAATTCTGATTGATTTTAGTAGCGTCGAGCTGCCGCGTGTCATGCTCTGTCCATTTCATATGCTGTCAGAATATTCATGACTTCAGAAATCATAAGATCCTTTCAGATAATAATATCCGCCGAACATGGGAACCTGGGACGAGGCTTTGTCGTAATATGCGACGCCGTAGATGGTGGTTTCAGGCGTTAAACGCCGTGGGCGGACGTTAAAGATGTTGTTTGATCCAAGTGCTACGCGCAGCCGTTTGAGCGGGCGGTATCCAACCTCAATGTCCGTAGTCCAGCGTGGTGTATTGACGAACTGCTCAAACACCTTGTTCGAATATCGCACTGAGGCCGGGGCCTGATCCTGATAGGTTTGCATGGTTGTGGTTTGCCCCCAACGCGTCTGGCGAAGGGTGACATCCCATTTTTCGATTTCCCAATGTGCGGTCAGGATGATTTTGCTGCGTGGCGAGGCCGTCGTAAGATAGCTGATACCCTGAGCGCTCAGAAGCGGATTGCCGTTATTATCTATACGCAGGTGGTGCAGCCGTGTCCTGTTAAGATCGATGCCAAGATTCAGGTCTAGCAGACCGTTCTGGTGAAAATCGAAGCGGTAATCGGCAGTGATGTCTACGCCCTGGGTTCTGGTGCTGGCGGCGTTAGAAAAATAATTGCCCGTGACATTGTTGGTATTCAGGCCGCCTCCACCAATCGCTGTCGGCACGTCCGCTCCCATCATGCTGATGGCCTGAAGGGCGAGCGGACCATTATAATTGCCGCTACCGACGATCCGGTCGCGCAGATTGATCTGGTAGACATCCGCCGTGACATGCAAGCCTTTGATCGGTTCGACATAAAAGCCGCCGCTGGCGTTTGTGGAGCGTTCGGGCTTGAGTGGTGAGCCGCCTAGCAGCTTTGCTGATGCGGAATTGGCCGGCAAAAGGGCAGAGGCACCTGACGGCGATATACCCAGAGTGCTAAAATGTTCCTCGGCCAGCGTGGGCGCGCGGAACCCGTTACTGATTGTGGCGCGTATGCCGAAACGGGATGTAAAATCGTAGCGAGCTGCGATCTTACCGCTTTCGGTATCACCAAAATCGGTATAGTGCTCGAACCGGCCAGCGATATCTACGTCCAGCTTTTTGACTGGATGAGTGTCTATATCAATATACCCGGCCCAGACATCTCTGCTCCAGTTCCCGGCATTTTGTGGCATCAGCCCTGGCTGACCGTTCGAGCCACCATAAGAATAGGATAATGGCTCTCCCGGACTCAGGCGGTACATATCCAGCCTGTACTCGCCACCCCAGTAGAGTTCGATAGGCCTATTGAGAACATGCAGCTTTTTCGAAAAATCCAGATCGTTGGTCCATTGAGAATTACGATAGTTCCCGACCAAGAAATCCGTCGGCGTCGTTCCAAATTGAGCATAATATCCTAAGTTTGCTGTATTTTTCATGCTCATACGGTTTTGGTCTGCGCCGTAAGTGGTGCGGAGGCGCCATTTGACCCCGTAGGGCAATTGGCCTTTCAGCCCCAAAGTAGCGGCGTAATCGTCTTCATCTATCGTTTCAGACGGTACGAAGCCGTAGGGATAGATAGCGGGTAAGGTGCTGGGTACCCGCAGATACTGATAAGATTCGGCATGACGATGGGCATACGTGATGTTGCCGAAGAACCCGAGCGTATCGTTGATATCGTATCCGAAATTCGCCAGTAGCGATCCGCGTGTTTCCTCCGGTGAACTGAGGAAGGGATTGTTATGGGTGCCAGTACGGACATCGGTGTTGGCTGCTGCCGCATGGTCGGTATGATAATATTGGCCGCTGATATTAAAAAATCCGGATGATCCGATCTTGAAGCCGGAATTAATGTTCTGCTGGATATTCCAGCCGCTGCCGTCATAGGCATTCGCACCCGTCTGAGTTGCGATCTGCATGCCATGGTTCTTTTTTTTCAGGATGATGTTCACGACACCGGCTATAGCGTCGGCGCCATACATCGCCGCCGCCCCGTCACGCAAAATTTCGATATGATCAATGGCTGACGCGGGGATCATGTTTAGATCAACAGGTGTAGATCCTTGCTGAGGCCCAGGATAGATGATCATGTTCGCTGTGGAATGGCGGCGCGCGCCGTCGATCAGCACCAGAGTCTGATTGGGACTAAGCCCGCGCAAGCGGATTTGCGAGGTTAGGGCTTCGGTATCACGCCCTTGAGCGGAAATCGTGATTGACGGATTTAGGCGTGCTAACGCGTCCGCGACATTCATAGCTCCTGATCGCTGAAGCTGCGTTGCGGTGATGATGTCGATCGGGCTGATGCTCTGGCGTGCCTTTACGCCGGTTGAATGCGTTCCGGTTACTACGACCTGTTCATTAACGGGTGAGGCGGGGTTTTCCGTTTGCCGAACCGTTTTCGTGCTCTGCGTCGGGGCTGCTGTTTTCTGGCTCGGTGAATGGCGCAGAGTCTCTTTCCCCTGCGGCGTTGCCGCGCAGAGCGCGTTCGTCGTCAGGGAAGTAATCAGAAAAGTGCCTGCAACCGGCACATAAGCTTTTATCGCCATGCCATAAACCACCATAACAAACGGTTGATATAATCAATATACTGCATGGTGTGATTTATTTTTCAAACACGAATGTGACACTATATATCGTATAATGATATATGAACCGCAATTAATTAAATCAGATAAGAAATAACACTTTAATACATAGTGAAATGTTTGCGTTATAAGGCTGAATCCGAACTCTTCAGCATGCACAATGCCTTGAGGTCTTGCTGCGGAATATGTGAATATTTGCGATCACAGTCTAGGCTGTTAAGGAAGCGATTGGGCCGTATCCAATTTTGGAGAACTGCCTGTAGCTAAATCACGTGAAAATCCGTCCCATCCCTGTCTGTGGGATTGCGCTTCTCGAAGGGCGGAACTGATGGGGTGGATGCTCATCCAATTCTTCAAGAGCAGAGATTCTGAAAATCCAAACAAATGTAAGAAAAATATTCTTTATTTTTCAGTGAGTTATATTTTCTGTTAAACGTTCGATGATTCCGCTCATAAGCTGCAATTTTCTTTGGTTGTGTGCCCCCGCAACCAATGAATTCTACACTAAGAACTTACCAAGAACGCCAGCATCGGGGTGATGCATGGCGCTCTTACTTTTCGTCATAAAGACAAGCATTGCAGCCAGATCTCTCTCAAGGAAGATCCCAAATGCTTCCTTTTCTGGAATGAGGCGGATCCATGCGCGGGATGTGGATAGAATATAGAATGCAGACGAGAGTGAAACTCCAGCGTAGATTGGGCTCATAGCAGGGTATTGTCACGGTAGGGTGATACCTGTCCGCTCCCCTCCATTGCTCACAATCCCGGTTGAGCATCTGGCGTTTTTCCGTTCCCGGATCAGGAGAGCCCTGATCCGGGTCTGACGTAAGTCAGGACGTGGTTTTGCGGTGGATGGCGGCCTGCATGTCGGGGCTGAAACAGGGCCGTTCCACATACTGGCCCGCGCCGCGTGTCACGCGCAGGTCGTTGTCGGCCCAGACGACTTTTCCGCCGCTGATAGTGTATCGGGCCAGGCCGGTCAGGGTCATGCCTTCATAGATGTTGTAATCGACATTCTGGTGATGGGTTTTTGCCGAGACCGTCCGGCTGGCCTGCGGATCCCACAGGACGAGGTCGGCATCCGCGCCCACGGAGACGCTGCCCTTGCGGGGGTGGATGTTGAAAATCTTCGCCGTGTTGGTGGAGGTGATGGCCACGAATTCCTGCGGTGTCAGTTTTCCGGTCAGCACACCGTGGTGCCACAGCACGCTCATCCGGTCTTCAATGCCTGGGGTGCCGTTCGGGATTTTTGTGAAATCGTTCCGTCCCTGTTCCTTCTGTCCCGCGCAGAAGCAGCAGTGATCCGTGGCGGTGGTCTGCAACTGGCCGGAGGCCAGTCCCGCCCACAGGGCTTTCTGGTGATGTTTGGGGCGAAAGGGCGGACTCATGACGTGTTGTGCTGCGCCGAGCCAGTCTGGGTCTGCGTAAACGCTGTCGTCGATCACGAGATGCTGGGCCAGGACCTCGCCATAGACGCGCTGGCCGCGGGCGCGGGCTGCGGCAATGGCGGCTGTGGCTTCCTCCGTCGAGACATGCACGATGTAGATAGGAGCGCCGAGCAGTCCTGCGATGGCGATAACGCGCTGTGCGGCTTCGCCTTCCACGGAGGGCGGCCGGGAGAGGGGGTGCGCCTGCGGGCCTGTCATACCGCGTTTGAGGAGATCGGCCTGGAGATAGGCGACGGCGTCTCCGTTTTCCGCGTGGATGTTGCACAGGGCGCCGAGTTCGAGCGCTCGGCTGATGGAGCGCAGGAGGACGTCATCATCCACCATCAGGGCGTTTTTGTAGGCCATGAAGTGCTTGAAGGAATTGACCCCGCATTCCCGGGTCAGGGTGCCCATGTCTTCATGGACTTTCTCGTCCCAGTGCGTGACCGCGACGTGGAACGAGTAATCGGAGACGGCTTTCTCCGCCTTACTGCGCCAGTCTTTCCAGGCATCGAGGAGGGAATGTCCGGGCTCAGGGATGACGAAATCGATGATGGTCGTCGTGCCGCCGGCAACGCCTGCGCAGGTGCCCGTATAAAAATCCTCGCTCGCCACGGAGCCCATGAAGGGCATTTCCATATGGGTGTGCGGGTCGATCCCGCCGGGCATGACCAGCAGGCCGCCCGTATCCAGAATGTCGCAGCCCGAGGGGGATTCCAGATCGGGGCCAACGGCGACGATCCTGCGTGCGTCGTCACACAGGACATCCGCTCTTTGAGATGTTTCGGCCGTTACGACGGTGCCACCACGGATGAGAAGCATGGATTTATCCTTGCGTAGAGAGGTTGGGGACGGAATTTCGGGTGATCCGGACAGGCCCGGTCTTGTCAGCGGGCGGAAAGGGGAGAACGATGTCTGTATGACTGAGACTTTTTCTCCTTCTTCTGGGGGCAGGGCCGTTCACAGGACCCGGCCAGGCATTCCCCGGCAGGCGGCCGAAGCGGCCATTCTCGCGGCTGCCGAGCGTGTGTTCGGCCAGCATGGTTTCCGCGGGGCGAGCATGAATGAAATTGCCCGCGAAGCAGGTGTTCCCAAGCCGAATATCCATTACTATTTCGGGACGAAAGAAGAGCTCTATCGCAGCGTTCTCGAAAACATCATGACGTTCTGGCTGCGGGACGCGGATCACTGGCTGGTGCCAGAGCGGCCGGCGCGGGAGGGATTCGAGGGATATATCCGGGCGAAAATGGCGTTTTCCCGCGCTCGCCCGGATGCGTCGCGGATCTTTGCCTACGAGCTTTTGCAGGGCGCGGGAAATATCCATTATTACCTTTCTACAACCCTGCGGGAGCACGTTGCGAGACGGGCACAGACATTTGAGGTCTGGCACAGGGAGCGCCAGATGCCAGCCATTGATCCGGTCCATCTGATGTTTGCCATCTGGTCAATGACGCAGGCCTATGCCGACATGAGTGCGCAGATGAGCGCGGTGATCGGCTGTCCTGCTCTCGGTGGCCCTGATTTCGAGGCGGGGCTGCAGACGATCCTGCGTCTTGTTCTGGGATTTTGTAACGACATTGGGGATCAGGTGTGATTTCAGCAAGGAAATTGCTCCCTTCTGGTGATTGGGGAATGATTGTTGCTTGAGTGAGGATGTAATTTTCTGACCGCATGGTCAAGTTTACGTTGCGGAATCGGTATGACTTCAGTCATGGTGTGTTACGAAATGCACATGATTGAGAGTTTTCTTCATGAATCAGACTCCGAATATCGCCGCAGATCGCCTGCCCCCGGACATACTTGCCCGGAACTTTTCAGATGCTCATCCGCCTCTGACGGAAGGGCAGGCCACCATCGAATCTGATCGGTGTTTCTTCTGTTACGACGCCCCCTGTGTTGAGGCGTGTCCGACCGGAATTGATATTCCGGGCTTCATCAAGAAGATCTCGACAGGGAATATTACGGGATCGGCACGGACGATTCTGGAATCGAACATTTTCGGCGGATCCTGTGCGCGGGTCTGTCCGACGGAAATCCTTTGTGAAGGCAAATGTGTCCGTAATTCGCAGGAGGACCGGCCTATCCAGATCGGGACACTTCAGCGCCATGCCACGGACTGGCAGATGGGGACGGGTGAACAGCCGTTCAGCCGGGCGCCCCTGACGGGGAAGCGGATTGCTGTCGTGGGGGCAGGACCGGCGGGGCTGGCCTGTGCGCACCGGCTGGCCATGCAGGGGCATGACGTTGTCGTCTTCGACGCGCGGCCCAAGGGGGGTGGTCTGAACGAGTATGGTGTTGCCGCTTACAAGCTGGCGGATGAGTTCGCGCAGAAGGAAGTGGCATTCGTCCTGTCCATCGGGGGGATCACGGTCGAGAACGAGATGGTGCTTGGCCGGGATATCACGCTGGCGTCTCTCAGGGCGCAGTATGACGCCGTGTTCCTCGGGATAGGCCATGCCGGCGTCAGGGCGCTGGGGATTACCGGGGAGTATTTTCCGGGCGTGCGCAATGCCGTGGAGTTCATCGAGGATCTGCGGGTCTCTCCGACAAAATCGGATGTTCCCGTCGGGCGGCGTGTGGTTGTGATTGGGGGTGGGAACACGGCTATTGATGCTGCCGTTCAGGCGAAGCGCCTGGGGGCGGAAGAGGTCACGCTGGTCTATCGCCGGGCTGCGGAAAACATGTCTGCGACGACGGTCGAGCAGGAATGGGCGCAGACGAACGACGTTACGATCCGGTACTGGTCGGCTCCCGTGCGGATCGACGGGTCGGAGGACGGGGTTGCGTCCGTCACCTTCGCCCGTGGTCTCACGAAAGACGGGCGCCCTGTTTACGATCAGGGGGAATACACGCTTGAGGCGGACATGGTTCTCAAGGCGGTGGGACAGCTGTTCCTGCCGGACCCTCTGGCGGAGGACGAAATCGTTATCGAGGGGGGCCGCATCAGAGTGGATGCCGAGGGGCGGACAACCATGACGGGCGTGTATGCCGGCGGAGATTGCACGGCGGGCGAGGATCTGACTGTGGCGGCTGTCCGTGATGGTCGCAATGCTGCTGAAGCCATCACGGCGGATCTGATGAAGGCGGGGAACTGAAACATGGCCGATTTAAGTATCAATATCGCTGGTATTCGTTCTCCCAACCCGTTCTGGCTGGCGTCGGCGCCGCCGACTGACAAGGAATACAATGTCCGGCGGGCGCTGGAAGCCGGCTGGGGCGGCGTGGTGTGGAAGACGCTGGGCGAAGATCCGCCGGTCGTGAATGTCAGCAGCCGTTACGGAGCCACTCGCTATAACGGACAGCGCATGGCCGGGCTCAACAATATCGAGCTCATCACGGATCGTCCGCTGGCGGTCAACCTGGCGGAGATCAAGTCCGTCAAGAAGGACTATCCGGACAGGGCCATCATCGTCAGCATCATGGTGCCGTGTGTGGAGGAAAGCTGGAAGCGTATCCTTCCGCTTGTCGAGGAGACGGGAGCGGATGGCATCGAACTGAACTTCGGCTGTCCGCATGGCATGTCCGAGCGGAACATGGGGTCCGCAGTCGGGCAGGTTCCGGAATACGTGGAAATGGTGACGCGGTGGTGCAAGCAGTACACACGGATGCCGGTGATCGTGAAACTAACCCCGAATATCACGAATATCCTCAATCCGGCCCGGGCGGCCCTGCGCGGTGGGGCTGATGCGGTTTCGCTGATCAATACCATCCAGTCCGTGGTGGGGGTCGATCTGGATGCGATGGCGCCCATGCCGGTCGTGGACGGGCGGGGCACACATGGGGGCTATTGCGGGCCTGCGGTGAAGCCGATTGCCCTCCGGATGCTGGGAGAGATCGCCCGGACGCCTGATACATCCGTTCTGCCAATTTCGGGGATCGGAGGAATTTCGAACTGGCGGGATGCGGCCGAATTCCTGGTCATGGGGGCGACGTCGCTTCAGGTCTGTACGGCTGCGATGCATTATGGCTTCCGGATTGTGGAGGACATGATCGATGGCCTGTCCAACTGGATGGACGAGAAGGGCTTCGAGACGATCGCGGATGTGACGGGGCGTGCGATTCCGAATTTCGTCAACTGGAACCAGCTTAATCTCAAATTTAAGACGCTTGCGTCGATCAATCAGGATGCCTGCATCAAATGTGGCCTTTGCTACATTGCGTGTGAGGATACGTCCCATCAGGCCATTTCAAAGACGCTGCTGAATGGCGAGCGCCATTATGACGTCATTGATGAGGAATGTGTGGGCTGTAACCTCTGCGCGCATGTCTGCCCGGTGGATGACTGCATCACGATGGTGCCGCAGCCTGTCGAGGGTGTTGAGACATGGAATGAGCATCCCAACAACCCGATGAGCAAGATCCCTGCAAAAGCGGGCTGATCGCCCGGACACGAAAAACCCGAAAACGGAGAACAACAATGAGCATGCAGTATGCATCTGGCGCGGTTGGCAATGTTACCGTGAATGGCGTGAAGCTCTGGGATGATATTCTGGAGACGGCAAAATTCGGTGGGACGCCGAAGGGCGGGATCAAACGTCTTGCCCTGACGGAGGAGGATCGTCAGGTCCGGGACTGGTTTGTCCGGACCTGTGAGGCGCTGGGATGTACAGTGTCCCATGATTCCATGGGCAACCAGTTTGCGCGGCGTCCCGGGACGGAGGATACGCTGCCGCCCATTACGATGGGGAGTCATCTCGATACACAGCCGACAGGTGGGAAATTCGACGGGATCGTCGGTGTGCTGGGTGGTCTGGCGGTTCTGCGGGCGTTGCAGGAAACGGGGCGGGAGACACGTCATCCGATTGAGCTGATCAACTGGACGAACGAGGAAGGGTCGCGTTTTTCGCCCGCCATGCTCTCTTCAGGTGTGTTTGCAGGGGTTTTTACAGAGCAGGAAGCGCTCGATACGAAGGATCGGGAGGGCGTGCGTCTGGGGGATGCGCTTGAGGGCATTGGGTATCGCGGGGCGGAGGTCTGTGGCGCGCATCCTGTAGCGGCCTATTTTGAGCTGCATATCGAGCAGGGGCCGATCCTTGAAGTCGAGCATAAGACGATTGGAATTGTGACGGGTGTGCAGGGCATGCGCTGGTATGAGGTGACGCTCACGGGCCGGGATTCCCATGCCGGGAGCACGCCCATGCGGTTGAGGGCGGATGCGCTGGTGACGGCGGCGCGCATGATTGATGCCGTGCAGACAATCGCGCTGGAGCATGGTCCGGATGCGGTGGGGACGGTCGGGCTGATTGAGAACAGGCCGAACAGTCGCAACGTCGTCCCGGGGGAGGTGTTCTTTACCGTCGATTTCCGCGACCCCGACGACAGCATTGTCCAGAAAATGGAAGATGCGTTTTATGCACAGGCGTCGGAGCTAGCCGAAAAGGCCGGTTTGACGCTTGATATCGCACGGGTGTGGGATACGCCTGCGGTGCAGTTCGATCCGGAGTGCGTTGCATCCGTCACGCGTGCGGCTGATACGCTGGGCTATCCGGCCCGGCGGATTGTTTCGGGTGCGGGGCATGATGCGACCTATATGGCGCAGGTTGCCCCGACCGCGATGATTTTTGTGCCCTGTGCCGGAGGGCTCAGCCATAACGAGGAGGAAAGTGCTGAACCTGACGATGTGACGGCCGGTGCCAATGTGCTTCTCCGGGCTGTGCTGGAAACGGATATGCGTCTCTGACAGGCGGGTAGCCGGATTTTTTCAGACTGGTGGGGGAGGGGCGTTGATGAAGCCGGGTTTTGCAGCGGATCTTTATAACGAGGAACTGGCCCCGGTTGCGCCGGAGAACCGGACCTGGTCGTGGCTGAACATGGCTACGGTCTGGATGGGGATGGTCCATAATATTGTGGCCTACGAAGCGGCGGCCGGTCTTATGGCGCTTGGTCTCTCGGCATGGGAATGTCTGGAGGTCGTGGCGGTTGCCTATGCGATCCTGTTCGTGACGATGTGGTTCAATGCACGGCCCGGAACGCAATACGGAATTCCGTTCTGTGTTCTGATCCGGTCCGCTTTTGGACCGAAAGGAGCACAGATTCCCGTTGTCCTGCGGGGATTTTGCGCGGTTTTCTGGTTTTCCGTTCAGGCTTATGCCGCCACACAGGCGATGGATGCCATCCTCTCCACACTAAGTACGGTATGGGCGTCTTTCAGTACACCTGTTTTAGGAATGCCGGAAAAGCGATGGGCCGCGATGGCGATCATCTGGGCGCTCCATGCCTGGATTTCGAGCCATGGTGTTCATCGTATCAAGAACTTCGAGCTGGTTGCCGGGCCTTTGGTCATTATCGTGGGGCTTGTCGCGACAGTCTGGGGACTACGGGTGGGGCATGGTCTGGGGCCGCTGTTTTCCGTCCCGTCCCGGTTGCACGGGTTTGCCTTTCTGGCAACGTTTGCGCTGGGCGTGACAGGCATGATCGGGATGTGGGCGACGTTTGCCGTGAATATCCCGGATCTCTCGCGGTTTGTCCGGTCTCAGCGTGATCAGGTCATCGGGCAGGCCATTGGTCTGCCTCTGACGGCCCTTGTTTTCACACCGATGGCCATCATCACTACATCGGCAACTGTTCTGCTGTTCGGGCGGCCGATCTGGAATCCGACGGAGCTTCTGCTCGCGCTCAATCAGCCGCTTGTTACGGTGATCGGAGGGGCCACACTCATTCTGGCGACACTGTCCGTTAACGTGGTCGCTAATATTCTTCCAGCGTCTTACGACCTTATCAACCTCTTTCCCCGTTATCTTGATTTCAATCGCGCAAGCCGGCTTGTTCTTGCTCTGGGGATTTTCTTTGTTCCCTGGCTCTGGTTCGATCATGCCGATAATATTTATCGGATGCTTGATATCATCGGCGGTACCCTGGGGCCTGTGACAGGCATCATGCTGGCTGACTATTATGTTGTCCGGCGGCAGGCTCTCGATGTTGGCGCGCTTTATCGGCATGGCGATGTCTATGATGGCCAAAGAGGCTGGCATGTGCCGGCGATCATCACTCTGGCTGTGGGGGGCGCTGTCGCTTCTGCGGGGCAACTGGTCCCAGCCCTGCATGCTTTGGGAAATGTGTCCTGGTTTGCAGGGGTTTTCATCGGGTTCGGACTGTATCTGGGGCTGACCTGCGATCGACAGAAGCAGAGTGTGCAGCTCAGATGATCGCGTTTCGTGACAGTTCTGTGAAGAAATGACCCGTTCCGGAATCGAATCATTGTATCTCTGGTTCAGGCTTGATAATAATTTGACTGTTCAGTCAGTTTCATAACGTTTTCAGCCCCGTGCATCTGCAGCAGAACATTGCAGAATGCGTCCTTTGAAGGAAAACGCGTGTCCATGTCGCTTCCTTTTATCCGTACCTGTTCTGTAACGCTTCTTGCGGGTACAGCACTGGCCAGTGTGGCTGCTCACGCGGCACCTTCAAGCCATACGTCTCATGCGTCTTCTTCTGCGTCCTCCGGCAGCAGGCCAGCATCGGCGGCTCCCGGCAAGACGGCAGTTTCGGCTGCACCCGCTGTGAAAAATCCTCCGCACGACACGACGGCGGCCGGTCGGGTCGAGGAAGTCAGCGTTTCCGGGTCCGGACGCAGTGCACGGACGCGTTCTCCCGGCGGTGGCCTGATGCGGGTTGAAACGGCGGCGAAGGCCGTTCAGAGTGTCACGCGCGATTTTATTGCCAAGCAGATGCCTTCCGCGAACGTCCAGCAGCTTATCGCGATGTTGCCGAGCGTGAACGTTTCGCAGCAGGATGCGGCAGGGCTGTATTCCGGGCAGGTCAATGTGCGGGGGTTTGACCAGAGCGAAGTAGGCTGGACGCTTGATGGTGCACCACTGAATGATATTGGCGGCGGCCAGTTTTATGCGAACGAGGTTCTGGAATCCGAAGATCTGGAGAATATCTCCCTTCAGCCGGGGTCTGTCGATATCCACAGTCCCGTGGTGAATGCGTCCGCTGGCCTGACCAGCATGACCATGACAAATCCGACGACGAAGGCGGGCGGACTGCTGGATGCGTCCTTCGGGTCCTTTGATACGTTCCGCGAATTCCTGCGCCTGAATTCCGGCTATATCGGCAATAGCGGCATCCGTGCCATGTTCGCGTTCAGCCACACGAAGGGCAATCAGTGGCGTGGGCCGGGGCAGGCCGAGAAGTTCCATTATGATTTCAAGGCCGTCAAAGACTTCAAAAATGGAAGTCATACGGGTCTGACAGTGTCCTATAATGACCAGATTAATGATTCCTATCTCAATCCGAGCCTGCCGAACTATCTGAAGTCCGGCTACAGCAACAACTATGCGGCGGACTATACCGGCGTGAGTTCAGGGGCTAATTATTACCGGCTGCATGTCAATCCTTTCCGCAACGTGGTTGCGGTGCTTCCCACCCATATCGTGGTTTCTCCAAAGATCACGATCGATGACTCTCTCTATTTCTGGCATGGTATTGGGAACGGAACGGGCGCCGGGCTGGTGAATGCCTCGACCGGTCTTGGTAATCAGTCTGTTGCGCTGGATCTGAATGGTGCCAGCCGCGCCCTTGCTCTGACCCCGTCCAATCAGGAACAGTTTCGGACCGGTAATACGCTTTCCCTGCATTACAAGCCGGACCGTCACCATGACCTTTCGATCGGCTGGTGGTACGAATATTCCAACGAGCTTCAGTTCTCTCCCTATGGGCGGGTGAATCAGGAGACTGGAGAGCCGGCCAATATCTGGGGGACGAGCAGTATTCTCCAGACGACGTCGGGACAGGATTATAACGTCCGCAACTTCCTGACCCTGACGCAGGTGAACATGCTGTTCATTGGCGATGAGATGAAATATTTCAATGATCGGCTGAAGATCACGCTGGGTTTCAAAGAAGCGATGGTGACGCGCCGGACCTACAACTACACGCCCGGCACGACCTATAACCGGAACCTGCACAGTGCAGAGCCGCTGCCGCAGGTTGGACTGTCCTGGAACTTTGATCGCAAGAACCAGATTTTTGTTTCTGGCAGCACCAATTTCAAGATGCCGTCCAATACGTCTCTTGTGGATTATTATGGCACCGGGAAGACCCAGACGCAGCGCGGTGGGGCCAGCAATCCCGAGTATACGATCGAGGAAGAACTGGGATACCGTTACAACGGCGATGTCATTATCGGATCAGTGTCCTTCTTCAACTACAATCTGTCGAACCGCCAGCAGTCCCTCAATTATTACCTGGGCGGGACGGCGAACGGGGCATCTTACAGCCAGACCGTCAATGCCGGTGGCCAGACGACCCGGGGTGTTGATGTCCAGCTCGGCACGCGTCCGATCTGGCATCATTTGCGTCCCTACGTCACGTTTGAATATCTGCACTCGACCATCGACAACAATATCGCGGCGACCACGACCAACGGGACCAGTGACTTTCTGCGGACCAAGGGTAAGACGGCCATTCGGTCTCCGCATGAGATGGCAGGGATCGGCATTGATTATGACGATGGCAGCTTCTGGTTTTCCGGGCAGATCAAGTATGTGGGCAAGCAGTACGCCACTTTCATGAACGACAACGCCATTCCCCAGTACATCACGAACAATATCGGCATGGGATACCGTTTCCACAACGTAGGTTTCATGAAATCGCCGCAGATCCAGCTGAACATGCAGAACCTGACGGGTGCTAAGTTCCGTAGTGGCGTCTACGGTTTCACCACGAATGCACATGCGACGAAAGGTGTTTTCGGCGGTACGATAGCCGGCTCTGCCCCGAGTTATTATCTCCAGGTGCCGTTCAGTGCGATGGTGACACTCTCGACCGGCTTTTAAAATCCAAGGAACCCTTCCGGCACAATTCATTGATTGTGTTGGGAGGGTCCTTTGATTGTCCATTGTTTACCCGACGAGGTGTGTAAAAGGGGCGCGTGCTGTGAGGCGATTGGGTATGGCGCCCTGGACATGAATTTCGGTGATCTTATCGATCGGAAACGGGTGCGTTCAGGCGCTGACCAAAAACTGATGCAATAAATTTTTCTCTCGACATGGCTTCGGCGATGACATCTCGTGATGTCCTAATCTTCAGAGATCTGGGCCAGAAGCGTTCGCAGGACAGGAGTATCACTGATACCATGTCCCGCCATGCTTGCGGCTGTGCCATTGGCCTTCTCCCGTGACTTTGATCTCTGTGCTGTCGATTAGAAAATGTACAAGCCTACTCGCGCCGCGATAGGGAATGTCAATCGTCAGAGATCTGTGTCGCTTTAGCGCCGCGTGACGGGAACACCAGTTTATTTTCCGGTAGCGGGTAGCGTAATCATCCCCTCGGGCTAGCAGAGCCGATTTATTCGTGAAACTGCTCAATAAATCCACGGGTCCATTGCAGCTTTCTCTGGTTGTGTCTCCCCCCGCAACCAAACAATCCTGCACTAAAATATTCTAAGAACGCCGCGGTTCGGATGGAACGCGGTTTTTTTGTTGGTTGATGAACTTCAATAAAATCAAGAATATAGTTTTGCGGGTTCAAATTGGGGGCATGGCTTCCTGCAAGCTGACATGATTATCTTAAAACTCTGCCCCAGAGTTGTGAATAGTCCCTACTTTTCTAGATGCTTTGAGTATTCAAAATCTACTGTTCTTCGAATTGTATGAGTGACAGCATTCCGTTCCTGACATGCTTGTGCACCGGATTATAGAACATTTCGATGTGGTCAAATATCTAGTTCAACGGCTTTCTTGGCGTGTTTTTGTAGGTTCGGTGTTGGCTGCGTTCCGCTGGAGCAATAAGAAGAAACTCTCTGCCACAGCATCGTCGTGGCAATTGCCGCGACGGCTCATTGGGTGTTGCAAATGGTGAGCCAGTAGGAAGGCAGTCCAGCCGCCTTCATGCACAGTGGAGGCAAGGAAAGCTGATTCTTCATGTCGCCACAGGTGATGGAGGGCTCATGTTACCGCTGAGACGTGGAATACGGTTCCATGCATCAAGGGCCGCAATCTTGTAGGCTTCCGCCAATGTCGGGTAATTAAAAGTTGCATCGATAAAGTAATCGAATTTTCCTTCAAAATTAAGCACAGCCTGACCGATATGGATTAGTTCCGTGGCACTTTCACCGACTATATGGACCCCTAACAGTTTGTGGTTTTCAAGAGAAATCACCAATTTCAGCATTCCCGAATGCATACCCGCGATATGCCCGCGTGATGTCTCGCGAAAGCGTGCAATTCCACATTCGTACGGTATAGATTTTTCCTTTGCCTGTTCTTCAGTCATGCCGACTGTCGAAATTTCAGGCACGGAATATATTCCATAAGGGAAGAATTCAGGAGCCGGCGGCACGGGCTGGCCAAAGGCGTGACATGCTGCGATACGCCCCTGTTCCAGCGATGTAGAAGCAAGGGAGGGAAAACCGATGACATCGCCCGTGGCATAGATATGCGTGACACCTGTCTGAAATGTCTTTGGGTCTACCTGCAACCGGCCGCGACTGTCGGCCTGCAGGCCGCATGCATCAAGCCCTAGCTGGTCTGTAGCTCCGGAACGTCCGCCAGTATAAAGCAGAATATCAGAACGGATATGCCCGCCATCGGCCAGAATTGCTACGGGTTTACCATCCGTAATCGTGATTGAATCCAGCCGGGTGCCTAACCTGAAGCGCATGCCGCGATCACATAACTGGTGCATGAAGTCGGCAATGATGCCCCGGTCCACAAAATCAAGAATACTGTCATGGGCTTCGACAACGCTTACCTGCACATCCAGCGCACTGAATATTGTCGCGTATTCAATACCGATCACTCCCCCGCCAATTACCGTCAGGGAACGTGGCAGGCGAGCAAGGCTGGTCATTTCATCGCTATCCAGCACGACCTTGCCGTCAAAGGGCACGTTGGCCGGACGGTGGGGGCGGGTGCCGACTGCAATAATGATCCTGTCACCCGAGACAGTCCGGGCAACCCTATTGTCCATGATGATTGTAATATGGTGCGGATCCACGAACCGTGCTGTGCCATGCGCAACCGTTATGCCATTGCGGGCGAAATGGTGGTCCAGCATATCGACTTCATAATCCAGAGTCTTACGCAGGCGACTATTCAGGTCGGCTATGGTTATGTCCTTGCAGGCACGATAAGCCCGGCCATAGAAAGCCTGCTCCCGCCAGCCTGTCAGGTTGAGGACTGTCTCCCGCAGGGTTTTGGACGGAATGGTGCCGGTATGCACACAGACCCCGCCAACTCTGGCATTTTTCTCGATAATGAGTACGGATCGTCCCAGTTTGGCAGCCTGAACCGCAGCCCGCCGGCCTGAAGGGCCGCTGCCGATCACGACCATATCATAATCATATGTATCGACCATGTCCGTTTCCCCCAGACCGGGCTGTTCCAGCCCATGTTGCGTCTATAGGCTAACGCACAGAGTGTATGCCGGATTGCTCCAGCTATGATGGGGATTGACGGGAAATTCCTTCAGCCCTTTTCGAAAGGTCGACATATTTTTGCTGATGGCGGTGATGCTGGTGACAAACTGCGATCCGAGTTCGCTTATTTATAAGAGTCCTTTTGAAAATTCACGAATGATCATATCGGCGTAGCAGAAGGCTACCCACGGTAATGTGGATTATGGCCTCTGCTACATCGACACGTTGTTCATAATCCATGGGACGTGTCACGGTTTAGTCCCGGATCATGAGTTATCTGTTAAGCGGCCTGCGCTCGGGCCGGGCGTTGCGTCTTCCTCGGGAGCGTGCACGTAAGCGAGGCCTCTCTTGTGTCGAAGACGCATTATGATCAGTGATCGCCCGGCAGGCGTTGCGGAGAGGGGCGTGCCGGGCCATTGGGAAGGGGACCTTAATCAGCATGGCGCGGGCATATTGAATACGGTTGATTATGCGCTGAACATGCGGGACCGCAAGACTGGGGTTGGAGAACTCCAGCAAAAGAAATCGATCAACTCCTTAAGCAACATGTCATCAATGGTGTCGCGACGACCGATTGAATCCGAACTGACCAGCCCTGATCGGAATGATGGGCCTCTTTCCCTTCAGACAGCAAAAACATATTACTCACAGCCTCATTCTCCCCGAATGCCTGTGAAATACAGCACAACACTCAGTTCAGTGAATTAAGAGATCCTGAACCTAAATGCCCAGATCTTTCTTCCGGGCATAGTGTGGTCAAGTTCAGAACGCGATATTTACGGCAGTACTAAGAACAACTGCGTCTTTGAAGACCGTTGTTCCGCCGACATGATTAACGTACTGGAAATCAGGCTTGATGGTGAAGCCTTCCATGACATGGAAGCCGTAATAGGCTTCGTAAATGGCTTCATGCCCCTGAATACCGTAGGGAAGCCCGTAATTGCCGCCGGGAAGAGGGAGCTTCCCCGCTGCGGCGGCTTCCTGAGATAAGATGGCGGAGCGACTAAATTTAGACCACAGAAATGCGATACCAACACTGTCCAGAGGCCGCTTCCATAACGCGCCAGTGTCCATCAGGACCGTTGTAAAACTATGGCTGATCTGGGATGTCTTACCGGAACCCCATCCAAAATATCCCCCCCAAATGAGACCGTTCATTTCACCGGGGCCGTGTCGCACAAGCATCTGGTCAGCCAGTACCCAAACAGAGGTTTGTCCGCTTTGTTTGCGGGCGGGCAGACCGGTAAGAACCCATGGCGCGCCATGAATATCTTCATAAAGATCATTGTATCGGGAATTATCGTACATAATTCCGACCTTATAATGCCCGATCAGATGATGGGGGCCGAATTGCGGAATCCACCCTGCCTCGAAGTGTGTAGCCAACTTTCCTAGATTATCCTGCCCCCATGACCAGCCGGAGATCCCACCATTATAAGCGTGCGGGGAAACGGCAAAGAGGCCGCCCATCAGATAGAACTGCCGGGTGGGCATCACACGCAGGATCGTGCCGATATTGCCTGATGGCCAGCCACGACCGCCTGTCATGAATTTAGTCGGAGATTCTCCGCCGCAGAGCCACACATTCATGAAGTTGCAAACCCATGGCGAGTTCTGGAAAAATGCGCCAGGTGGAATCCAGCCCACAGCCAGATCAATTTTGCGTTGCAGCCAGGCTTTTTCAAAATAAGACCAGACTAAATGCGCGACCACATTGCCGCGAGCGCCGTAAATCTGCTGGACCTGGTTGCTGTTATCTCCATACAAGCGGCTAAGGTTGGTGCCATGTCCGTTGACGACGAGCATGTGCAGCCAGAAATCGTTGGACCAGGAGCTTGCGTGCAGCAGTTTCTGCCAATCCACATCCAGTGTGGAGCCTACTTGCCCGGCAGCGCTGTAGGCTTGCCGTTTACCTCCTGAGACATTCCCTGCAATGTCTTCGTACACATTCAGTGCAAAATAAAGCCCGCGCTTTTGCAGCCATGGCTGAATTCCTCCCCAGTCTCCGAGCAGGTGCGTGGTTCCGTAGGGAGGCCCAAATGAGGGCGCCCCGTAAGAGGCCTGCAAGAAGCTAGGAATTTCCTGATAGAGCGGGACTGTCGGCTGGGTTTCCGCAAAGGGCGTGGGGTTGGAGACAAAAGGCACCTTTGGCGTTGGCGCTCTGTTTCCGATAACGCGCTGAAGCCATGAGGGGGTTTCTGTTTTTTTGGTTGTCTGAGATTCGGCTGGAGGGTTGCCATCTTGCTTTGAAATCGAGGAACGGGAAGCCGACTTTTCCGTAGAGGCCGGCGCATCCTGTGCCATAGCGGGAGGGGAGAGGCCTTGTTGCCAGCCAATCAGGCAGATAACCGCAAGCAGGTAGACCGCATAAACAGAGCGCATGGTGCCATAGGCATGTCTGGCTTTGTTGGTCTTGATATCCAGTTCTGAGACAATGCGCATAATATTGTTCCTCGGGAATGATTTTGATCACATCTGTGCAGAAAATAATCCTGCGGTGATCAAAGCATTCGACGTATTTGTTTTTATTTTTGTATTTGGAACAGTCTGAGGCCCCATCGTAAAAAGAGCCGGGGTAATTTCGCACTTTTATTAAGAATATGTGTCAGGTCCTACATATATTTCTCCTTTATTGTTTCCTGTCTCTGGTCGCGGATTATGGCCTGAGAGCAAGAAAATGTTTCCTCAGGATAAGGCTTCCCAAGAATGTTATAACAAGTGCGGGGGCGGCAAGAAGGAGAAAAGATGTCAGATCAGGCAGATCCTCAATCAATTGTCCGAGAACACGTGGACCTGCGACACCGCCCGTAAGAGCAGCGCATACCAGAGTAGGCCTGCTTTCTTATTTTTCGCTAATGATAACGAACCAGAAATGAAGATCGGGGTAAGACTTAGGACATTCGGTTGGCACCTTGGCGTAAGCTGCCTGCGGTCCCATGTGAAGGGGAACTGAATAAAAGGACGGCTCCCATGATTCCGCTTTCAATTCTCGATCTGGCGTTCATCAATGAGGGCAGTTCTGCTGCAGATGCACTGCATCGCAGCGCGGATCTTGCTGTGCATGCTGAAATGTTGGGGTTTCGTCGCTTCTGGCTGGCTGAGCATCATGCGATGCCGGGTATCGCTTCGGCTGCAACGGCAGTTGCTATCGGGTATGTCGCGGGAGCGACGAAAACCATTCGGGTGGGGGCAGGTGGTATCATGCTACCCAATCACGCACCACTTGCCGTCGCTGAAGCGTTCGGGACACTGGAATCCCTTTACCCCGGACGGATTGATCTTGGATTGGGGCGTGCACCGGGCTCTGATCAGGCGACCATGCGGGCGCTGAGGCGCGATGCCGGCTCTGCCGATCGCTTCCCGCAGGATGTCGCGGAACTCCTGCACTATTTTGAGGACATACAGCCCGGGCAGAAGGTCTTTGCGGTGCCGGGAGCCGGGCTGGATGTGCCTGTCTGGCTACTGGGGTCTTCCCTGTTTTCAGCGCATCTGGCAGCGATCATGGGTGTACCGTTTGCATTTGCCAGTCATTTTGCACCGGATTTGATGGAAGATGCCTTAACACTTTATCGAGACCGTTTTGAACCTTCAGAACGTCTTCAAAAGCCTTATGCCATGCTGGCCGTCAATGCGATTATCGGAGAAACGCTCGCTGAGGCGCAGCATGCAGCAACGTCACTGGAACAGCATTTTGTTGCGTTGCGCCGGGGGCGTCCAACGCAGTTTCCAGCACCTCGGTCTGTCTCCTGGAACGAACCGGAACAGGCTCTTATCGAGCGGACCCTGCGCTATACGTTTGTAGGAACTGCTGATACCGTAGCAACGCGCATTTCATCCTTTATAGACCAGCACCGCCCTGATGAGCTCATGATTGGCACGCCACTCTTCTCTCAGCAGGCAAGGCGGGCAACACTTACCGGGATTGCACAGCGTCTGATGGATCGTCAGTCAGTAGAAATTTCCTGATTTCACTTCTGTATACTCGGGTGGCAGTTCTGACTGGTCTGTGCCGACATCATGCCGCCACCTCTTGCCGATGGCCGCCTTTACTCCTGTCCGAATAGCTCAAAGCCTTGGCCAGATCAGAATGAAACATCTCAAAATCCATAGTTCGAAATATGAGCATGTATCGTTGTGTCGAGTAATTGGATATTGATCGACTGCAAATATATTGGGAGTTCATGAATGCGGCGGGAAGAGCTGGTCGACCTCAACGCGTTTCTCATCGTGGCGGAAGAGCAGAGCTTTACCAGGGCTGCGGCGCGGATGGGGACATCTCAATCGACCCTGAGTTATACCATCCGCCGCTTGGAAACACGCCTTGGCGTCAGGCTTCTGACCCGGACCACGCGGCGTGTTTCTCCAACGGAGGCCGGAGAACGCCTTTTGCGCACTCTTGCGCCAGCCCTCGATAGTATCGCAGGTGAAATTGAACAGCTTGGGCAGTTACGAGACCGGCCTGCTGGCACAATCCGTATCACCACATCTGAGCATGCTGCCAACCGGTTACTGTGGCCGGTGCTGGAAAAGCTGCTTCCTGAGTATCCTGATGTGCATGTCGAACTGGCTGTTCAGGCAGGCCTCACAGATATCGTCGCTGAGCGTTTTGACGCCGGTGTGCGGCTGGGAGAGTCGATTGCAAAAGACATGGTCGCGGTAAGGATCGGCCCCGACCTGCGGATGGCGGTTGTCGGGGCACCATCCTATCTGGCGGGAAAGAAGAAGCCCAAAACACCGCAGGATCTGGCGCACCACCAGTGCATCAACATGCGGATGGAGACATCTGGCCGCATTTACGCGTGGGAGCTGGAAAAGGGAAAACGGGAACTTCATGTCCGGGTTGAGGGCCAGTTGGTCTTCAACAACATCCCGATGATCCTGCAGGCAGCTATGGCGGGCTTTGGTCTGGCCTGTGTTCTGGAAGATCAGGTGACGGGTCATATTGCGGACGGGCGACTGGTCCGGGTGCTGGAAGACTGGTGCCCCCCATTTTCCGGCTACCATCTCTATTATCCCAGTCGCCGACAGTCCTCCGCCGCTTTCCGATTGCTGGTCGATGCGTTGCGTTATCGTCAGTGATGGACTTTTGAGAGACGCCCCCTCGCCCTAAGGGGGGCATGGGGCATCTGTCTTACGCGGCCGCTGTGTCCGGTGTGAGTGTCGCCATGTCGATCACGAACCGGTAGTGAACGTCCGAGCGTTCCAGTCGATCAAAAGCCGCGTTGATCTGGTCCATGCGGATCATCTCACAATCAGGCAGGATGTTTTTACGGCCACAGAAATCAAGCATTTCCTGCGTCTGGGCAATGCCTCCAATGGGAGACCCCGCAATACGGCGACGACCTATGATCAGGGGAACGGTGCTGGGTTCATTCAGCGGCCCAATCTGACCGACGAGCACCAGTGTACCATCAACGTCCAGCAGAGGCA
Source organism: Acetobacter malorum (assembly GCF_001580615.1). GTDB lineage: Bacteria > Pseudomonadota > Alphaproteobacteria > Acetobacterales > Acetobacteraceae > Acetobacter > Acetobacter malorum. The sequence goes on along the minus strand of NZ_LHZC01000056.1, from coordinate 252,515 downwards.
TATAAGAGTTGAGGTCATGCTTGACCGGAACGGTATCGATGATCAGATCGAAGCTGGAAGCCGCCTTCGCCATGGCAGTGTCGTCGGTCGAGACCAGAAGCCGGTCCGCACCAAGAGCCAGGGCGTCTTTCGCCTTGGCGTTTGAGCGGCTGAGAACCGTGACCTCTGCGCCCATGCCAGAGGCGAGTTTGACAGCCATGTGCCCGAGGCCGCCAAGCCCGATAACACCGACGCGGCTGCCCGGTCCTATGTTCCAGGTGCGTAAAGGCGAGTAGGTGGTGATGCCAGCGCAGAGAAGGGGAGCTGCCCGGGACAGGTCCAGTGTTTCCGGAACCTTCAGGGCGAACTCTTCCCGCACGACGAGATGTTTGGAATAGCCGCCATAGGTGCGCTCGCCCGTAATACGATCCTTGTCGTTGTAGGTTGGCGTATTACCCTCACGGCAAAGCTGTTCCTCGCCCTTGCGGCACTGATCGCAGGTCTGGCAACTGTCGACCATGCAGCCGACGGCCACAGCGTCACCCACTTTATAGCGTGTGACGGCCTTTCCTGTTGCGGTCACACGGCCGACAATTTCGTGGCCGGGGACCATGGGGTACTGCGAGCATCCCCAGTCATTCCGCGCCTGATGCAGGTCTGAATGACAAACACCGCAATACAGGATGTCCATGGCAATGTCGTTGTCTCGCAACTCACGGCGTTCAAAACTGAACGGTGCGAGAGGGGCATCACATGAGGTTGCTGCAAAACCATAGGTTTTCATCAGTTTTCTCCGTTCTCTTCAGGATTTTTCGGGTTCAGGCGACAACGCGTCCTTCAACCGGGTAGGCCGGGTCAGTATAACCGGGAGTGGACGCATGCCCCGGATGAACCAGATTATTAATGAACGCTTCATCTTCCGCTGTCAGTGTAGCATTCAGAGCATCCATGTAACTATCCCAGTGCGCTTCTGTACGAGGGCCAGCAATGGTTGCGCTGATGAGGCGGTTTTTCAAGACCCAGGCGAGGGCAAAGGCGATTGAGGAAATACCTTTTTCTTTGGCCCGTTCTGCCACTTTCTGCGCGATAATCAGAGATTCAGCGCGCAGTTCGGTCTGCTGAATACGGGCATCTCCGCGTCCTGCCCGTGAGTCTTCTGGCAAATTGTCGAGGGACGCATATTTGCCCGTCAGGACGCCGCGGGCCAGTGGGCTGTAGGGCACAACCCCAAGCCTATACTGACCGGCAGCAGGCAATTGCTCGACTTCGGCAGAGCGGTCCACCAGATTGTAGAGGGGCTGGCTCACGGTAGGGCGCTGAATGCCGAGATGGTCTGCCAGCCTGACAACTTCGGCAATCCGCCAGCCATGAAAGTTGGAGACACCGTAATAACGGATCTTGCCCTGACAGATCAGGTCACCAATGGCCCGCAGTCCTTCCTCCGGTGTCACGCCGGGGAGGGCGCGATGGAAATACAGGATATCAACGTAATCCGTGCCAAGGCGTTTGAGGCTTCCTTCAAGCGTGTGCATGATCCATTTACGGGATTGCCCCTGCTGATTGGCACCACTCCCATAGCCAAATTTGGTGGCAATGACCCAGGCATCCCGGTTGCCCTGTACGCTGGTGCCAACTACCTCTTCAGATTTTCCACCATTATAAACATCGGCAGTATCCAGAAAATTGATGCCCTATGAGGCAGCTTTGTCGATAATCCGCTTTGCCGTCTGGGTATCGGTCTCACCACCGAACATCATGGCCCCGAGGCAAAGAGGAGAAACTTTGAGCGCGCTCTGTCCGAGATAACGGTAGTCCATGGGGATATCCTTGCTCTGCATCGTGTTGAAGAAAGTTTTTTAAGAGTGCTCAGGATTTGGCTTCATCGAACACGCCGCGTGCGATCGTTAAAGCTGTCGAGGCTGTTGGCCAGCCTGAATAAAAGGCCAGATGCGTGATGACCTCGATGATTTCTTCACGGGTTACGCCGTTTTCAAGAGCTTTGCGGATATGGAAGCCGAGTTCGTTGGTTCTGTAGAGCGAGATCAGGCTGGAAACCGTTACCAGGCTTCGATCGCGCGGTGAGAGTTTGGGGCGCTCCCACACATCCCCGAAAAGAACCTTGTCGGAATATTCGGCCAGGGCCGGAGCAATATCGCCAAATGCCTTGCGTGCGGCGGAAGGAGTATCAGACATGGAAAATTTCCTGTTCAAAACAGCGTAGGTTACTGGGCCGAATATCCGCCATCGACCGAAAGAGCGTGCCCAAGCACCAGACTGGCGTCAGAACTGCAGAGCCAAAGTACAGCCGCAGCAATTTCTTCGGGCTTACCAAGACGGCCAATGGGCTGAGCTTTGACGAGTTCGGCCTTGACGGTCGCATCCCCTCCCGTGAGCCAGTCCAGCATGGGGGTCTCAATCACACCGGGGCATACCGCGTTGATGCGTATCCCCTTAGTCGCGCATTCGAGAGCGGCAGATTTCGTCAGACCGATAATGCCGTGCTTGGAGGCGATATAAGCAGGCAGTCCTGCCACGCCGTTCAGGCCACCAATGGAGGACGCGTTGACGATTGCGCCGCTCCCCTGAGAGAGCATCTGTTTCAGTTCATGCTTCATGCAGTACCAGGTGCCACGCAGGTTGACCGACATGACGCGGTCCCATTCTGCGTCTGGCAGATCTGCTGTGTCGTGGTGCTGGCTGATAACTCCGGCATTGTTGAAGGCACAGTCCAGACGTCCAAAAGTCTCGACAGTCCGCGCCATCATGGTTTCAACATCTGCTTCCGCGGCTACATTACACCTGACGGCAAGAGCTCTGGCTCCTTCCCAGCTTAAAGCTTTGGCTGCCGTAACAACGCTTTCCTCATTGATATCCGCGAGAACAACGCTGGCGCCGGCTCGGGCAAATGCCTGAGCGGCGGCGAGGCCCATTCCGGCACCGGCACCCGTTACCAACGCAACCTTGCCTTCAAATTTTCTGCTCATCAGAACGGCCTTCTGCTTCTCACTCTATCAGCAGAGGACGGTAAGTGATGAAATAGCTATTGATTAGGGTGTATAAAGAGCATGAAGTTATATCGGCTGTTCATAAATATATCACCAACTGGAACCGCTTCCCCCCGAGATCAATGGCCGAATGCCTGACCGCAATCAGGACATCCGGGGCAGATGAGCCAGATGTTTGTCGAGCGTGACAGGATAATCACGGATGCGCACAGCTGTTGCGTTGTAAACGGCATTTGCAATCGCTGCGGCTACGCCACATAGCCCTAGTTCCCCCACACCTTTTGCTTTCATGGGCGAAGAGAGGGGATCGACTTCATCAAGAAAAATCGCCTCCTGATGAGGAATGTCGGCATGAACAGGGACCTCGTAACCCGCCAGATCGTGATTGACGAAGAAACCGCGCCCGGTATCGACCGCCAGTTCCTCCATGAGGGCTGCACCGGCTCCCATGGTCATGGCACCGATAACCTGATTTCGGGCGGTTTTGGGGTTCAGGATGCGGCCTGCGGAGCAGACGGCCAGCATCCGGCGGATACGAACTTCCCCGGTAAATCCATTGACGCCGACCTCGACGAAGTGGCTCGCAAAGGTGGACTGCTGATATCGTTTGTCCACGTCCGCATATTCAATGGCATCTTCGGCAACCAGTTCACCTTCATGCGCAGCCTGCCCAAGGGGGAAAATACTGTTGCCGGCATGGATATTTCCGCCGGAGAACTGCGCTTCGGCTGGCGGTAGTCCCATCTTCTCCGCAACGCTTTCTCGCAATTTGACGCATGCGGCATACACACCTGCAGCCGAATTGTTGGCTCCCCACTGGCCTCCGGACCCTGCGGACACCGGAAAATCTGAATCACCCAGAATGACCCGGACCTGATCGATGGAAACTCCCATCATTTCGGCGGCCGTCTGGGCAAGGATGGTATAGGTGCCGGTGCCAATATCGGTCATGTCGGTTTCGACCGTCACGATCCCCTGTGAATCAAGACGCACGCGTGCTGCCGATTTCGTCAGGAGATTGTTCCGGAAACCTGCCGCGACGCCCATGCCGATCAGCCATTCTCCCTCCCGCACGGATGCGGGGCGGGCTTTTCGATGGCTCCAGCCAAATTTTTCGGCTCCATGCTCCAGACACTCAACGAGATGACGCTGTGAAAACGGGCGTCCCGGCTTTTCGGGGTCGACCTGCGTGTCATTCAGAATTCGGAAGCGCACGGGGTCCATACGCAGGCGTTCAGCCATCTCGTCCATGGCGATTTCCAGCGCCATCAGGCCTGATGCTTCGCCAGGCGCGCGCATCGCATTGCCTTCCGGCAGATCAAGAACAGCCAGCCGCATCGCGGTCAGTCGATTAGGACCCGCATACAGTAGCTTTGTCTGATCTATAGCGGCTTCCGGACGCCCATGAGGGAGATTGCCCGACGTGCTCTCATGGGCAATGGCCATGATCCTGCCGTCACGGTCCGTACCGATCCGAATGCGTTGGATTGTAGCAGACCGGTGCGTTGTATTGTTCATGATGAAAGGGCGGGTGAGGGCAACTTTGACAGGCCGACCTGCTGCTTTTGCGCCGAGAGCTGCCAGCACGGCGTCAGATCGCAAGAACAGCTTCCCGCCAAAACCACCGCCAATATAGGGGGAATCAACCCGGACGTTGTCCTCGGACAGGCCAAGCGTAGTTGCGATATCACGCCGGTTCCAGGCGATCATCTGGTTTGACGTCCAGAGCGTCAGTTTTTCGCCTTCCCATGCGGCAAGTGTTGCATGGGGCTCCATCATGGCATGCGTCTGATCCGGTGTAGTGTACGTCTCATCAAGGCGCGTTGCAGAGGCAGAAAATGCCTTTTCAAAGTCTCCAACACGATCCGCGCGAGATCCGTCGGCTGCCGGAACAGACCGGGCGCCATGCTGGGCCTGTTTCAGATCGAACTGACTCTCATCATGGCCGTAATCCGTTTCGATCTGAACCGCCGCCGCCCGTGCCTGTTCGAAAGTTTCCGCCACCACAATCGCAGTGGCCTGATGGTAATGGGATATTTCGGGGCCACCGAAGAGCTTTGCCGTATTTCTGGGACCGTTTTTCAGGGCTGGCATATCAAGCGTTGTGACGATTGCCAGAACGCCGGGAGCGGCCTTCGCACGGGCCACATCCATGCGGGTGACCCTGCCTTTGGCGACAGCGCTTCCGATAATATAGCCGTAAGCCTGATGAGGGACGACGTCATGCCGTTCATAGGCATACGGTGCGGTGCCTGTTGTTTTGAAACGTCCGTCGATGCGGTCCAGAGGGTGGCCAACGACATGTAATTGATCAATGGGGTTTTGGCCTGCGGCCCTATCGAACTTCATGATGCCTTGGCCTCCTGAATAACGGCCGCCAGAGTGCGCTCCACCAGCGGCACCTTGAACGCATTTGCCGGCGTGGGGGAGGCATCAGCCAGAAGCCTTGCGGCAACAGCCTCGGACCCCTTCGGCATTTCTGACTCCGCAGCCTCGATACGCCATGGTTTCGGCGCGATGCCGCCGACCGCAACCCGGCCTGTACCATCTTTTTGAAGGATGGCTGCCACCGAGACGAGGGCAAAGGCATAGGAAGCCCGGTCTCGAACCTTACGATAGAAATGATGGCCGCCCACTGGGGGCGGGAGGGTGAGGGACGTAATCAGTTCGTCACTGTGCAGAGATGTTTCGATATGCGGCGTTTTTCCCGGAAGTCGATGAAAATCGGCAATGGAAATATGACGGGATTGCCCGCGGACATTTATAGTTTCAACAGTGGCATCAAGAAGACGCATGGCCACAGCCATGTCACTGGGGTGCGTCGCAATACAGGCTTCGCTCGTCCCGATGATGCCTAGCTGCCGGCTGACGCCCCCGATGGCCGCACATCCCGCTCCGGGCTGGCGTTTGTTACAGGGCTGGTTCGGGTCATAAAAATACGGGCACCGCGTGCGTTGTAGCAGATTGCCTGATGTTGTTGCCTTGTTCCGGAGCTGCCCTGAGGCACCTGCGAGAAGGGCACGACTTAAGACCCCGTAATGGCGGCGAACGCGCATATCTGCGGCAAGATCCGTATTGCGGACAAGCGCACCGATGCGGAGCCCGCCGTCTGGGGTGTCATCAATGGTATCCAGACCAATCCGGCCGATATCAATCAGATGGTCCGGCGTTTCGATCTGAAGTTTCATCAGATCAAGGAGGTTCGTTCCTCCGGCAATGATCCGCGCTCCCGGTGTCCGGGCAAGGGCGGTGACTGCTTCATGGGGTGTCCGGGCACGCTCATAAGTAAACGCTTTCATGGTTGCGCTCCCGCGACTTCAGCCATGGCTTCAGCGATGTTAGAATACGCACCACAGCGGCAGATATTGCCACTCATCCGCTCCCGCATTTCCAGACCGCTATGCTCCATTGGTGCGAGCAGATCCTTCGTTACATGGCTGGGAATGCCACTTCTGATTTCATCAAGAACCGCAACGGCGGAGCATATCTGGCCGGGTGTGCAGTATCCGCACTGATACCCATCATGCTGAATGAACGCGGCCTGCATCGGATGCAGATGGTCCGGATCTCCCAAACCCTCGATCGTCGTAATTCGGTCTCCTTCATGCATGACCGCAAGGCTAAGGCAGGAATTGATGCGTCGACCGTCCACAATGACCGTGCAGGCCCCGCATTGCCCATGGTCGCACCCCTTTTTGGTACCGGCCAGAAGCAGGTGCTCGCGTAGGGCATCCAGTAGCGTGGTTCTTGGATCCAGATGGAGGGTGTGAGTGCGTCCATTGACTTCGAATGTGACGTCCAGGCTCTGTGTGGGGCTTTCCTCCGTGCGGGCATTTGCCGGTGAGGGATCAGGAAAGACGCCAATCGCCGCGCTGCCAGCCAGCACCGCACGACGGGAGAAAATCAGTGTCATACTGGGAGGCATGGTGAACGTCCTTGCTAATGAGTGCGACTTCAGCTCATGGCACGGGCGGGGACGACGCGCGTAGGGGACCCTGAGGCTCTGGTAGTAACGCCGTCAGCAAGGTGGAGTTCTATGTCGATTAATCGTTGATTTCGTATGACGTTATAGGCTGAATTCATTATTCTATGAATTCAAACCTCTATAATTGCGATGTTTTCAGTATTTCTTTGCCGGAGGGTGGGCGTGGCCTGTCACGCGTTGCCAGTATTCATCGGCCCGCTTCTCAAAAGTCGCGGCATCGCGTGCGTCGCTTTGATAGAATGTTCCTTTAGGGATTGGAGAATACACCTGCTCTACCCAGCCTCTCGGGTCATCATGGGGCAGGCGGTACCCAACGTGACCTAAGGCTTGGGCTCCCTTGTAGTGGGCATCGCGTAAATGCTGGGGTACGGATGCCGCGGGCTGCGTTGCGACATACTGTAGCGCGGCTGAAATCCCGCGGCATGCTGACATCGATTTTGGGGCCCGTGCGATATGTAACGCCGCATGGGCCAGAACGAGCTGCGCCTCCGGGTAGCCGATTTTTTCCACGGCCTGTGCCGCAGCGACTGCTGTCTGGAGGGCGGTGTTATCGGCAAGCCCCACATCTTCGGAGGCGTGAATCATGATCCGTCGTGCAATATAGCGTGGGTCTTCGCCGCCGTGGATCAGGCGTGCCAGCCAGTAAAGCGTGGCATCCGGATCCGAGCCCCGCATGGACTTAACGAACGCTGAGACCACATCATAATGCGCATCTCCCGAGCGATCATGGTTGACGGGGGCTGCGGCATAGAGTTCCTCCAGCATGGCATCCGTGACAGTCACTGTTCCTCGCTCATGCCCCACCGCAAGGCTTTCAAGCGCGGTAAGGGCGCGTCGGGCATCGCCACCAGAGCGACCCGCGATCACCCTGATCTGAGGGGCAGTGAGTGTAATATGGACGCCGCTGTTTTGCAGATGTGTCACGCCACGGCGGACAACCTGTTCCATCTCCTCAATGCTCAGAGGTTCCAGCTTTAGAATTGTAGAGCGCGAGACGAGGGCCGGGGTAAGAACGTGGTAGGGGTTGCCGGTTGTCGCACCAATAAAGTCAGCTGTGCCTTCCTCGCAGATAGCGAGAAGGTCATCAGTCTGGGTTGCTGAAAATCTCTGGACTTCATCAACAAAGATCAACAGAGGCACCATGCGTGCTTCATCAGCCAGCTTGCGGATGTCCGATACCCCTGCGCGTGTCGCATTAAGAGGCCGGAAATTTTTGCCAAGCATAGTGCCGACAGCGCGCGCTATTGAGGTTTTGCCAATGCCCGGAGGCCCATAGAGAATGACGCTTCCCAAAGTGCCTGCTGCAATACGTCGTCGCAGGATTGAACCGGGTGCCACCACGGCAGACTGACCAATGACATCATCCAATGTCGCGGGCCGGAGCTGGGCGGCGAGTGGCAGTTGGCCTATCGGTGTTCCGGTATCAAAAAGGTCGCTCATGTCTTGGTGGCACGCTCTGTAGATAAGATTTTATTTTCCGGCGAAAACCGATGCTTGTCTGGAGGGGTATAACCCGAGTGCCTTTTTCTTTCCATGCCAGGTAGCAAGCTTTGCAACTTGGCCGGAATATAAGCACGCATATCAAGTATGAAACGGATTAAGCTATTTTTCCCACTGGCGCATGGGGTTCGCGTGCGGACGACAGGCGGGTTTTGGGCGGGATCGTTTATGTGATCCGCAACGATCTTCAGAGGAAAGAGGCTCCGAAAGCGTATGGTCCATAGAAGACGTTATACAACCGCTTTATTCGCTGGAACCGCCTGAGTGTCTTTGACCAGATTTTCGTCGTGCTGACAGAACAGAGTGGCCCATCAACGCGATACGTCTCAAGGCGCCCCGAATATCGGCCTCCCTGCTTAAAAAGGGCTTTTTGTCACCATATCAGACGGGTAGAGGGCGGTCTGAACTCAAAGCTCCATGCCGTTTGTGATTGTAAGGAACGACCGGTCCAACTGCATCTGATTGAGCCGCCTTCCTCCTATGTGAATTTCACCATGAATAGCTGACACGACCATAGAAATAGCTTCCGTCCAATCCGTAGGCCGAGGCGTAGCTGTAGTTCGGATTGACCTGAAGGAGGGACTGGGCGCCTTGTGCCAGTTTGCTGAGAGTTTGTGGGCGGTGGTTGAAAACATTATTACCGCCCGCTGAAACCCGGATACGGTTCGGGAAGGTATAGGAAACATCGAAATCCATTAGCCAGGCGGGGGCTACTGTCTGGTCATAAGCGGCGCCCCGATCGCTCCAGAGCTGGGTTTTTGAATAACGCGATATCCTGATGGTTGTACTCCAGTTATCTATGTTCCATGTCCCGCTAAGACGGAGCGTATTCCGAGGATAAATTGCCGTGATATTGCCAATCTGGCTGCGATAGAGCGCCGTGACGCTAGGGCCGAGATTTACGTTTAGTGGATTGACTCTCATGATCTGCTGCTGCTGTTGGTTCATCATGACGGTCCACAGGACGTTTCCTGCGCGTCCGAATGTGCTGAGGTAATGCACCTGAAGGTCGAGCCCCATAGCACGGGTGTGGGCTGCATTCCGCTCGTAAGTATAGCCATAATAACGGCCGTCATTTGGGACGATGCCATTCTGATGAAGGATATTCAGCACGGTCGCGCCCGAAACGCCTGCACCGGAGACGGAGATGGGAACAATCTGGTTAAAAATGTCGATACGATAGGCGTCGAGGGAGATATCGAGCCGTTTCAGAGGCGTGAGAACAAAGCCTACGCTGAAGTTATGAGAGGTTTCGGGCTTCAGAGGCGTGGCACCGAGAGCGCGGGCACCAGCGTTTGTGACGGACGCATAGTTGGTATAGGACTGTACGAGCTGGTTCGTGCTGGGTAGAATGGAATAGAAAAGGGCTGTACTCTGGAAATATTCCTGCTGGAGTGTTGGTGCATGGAAGCCATTGCTGGCTGACCCGCGCAGGGCGATCCAAGGCTTGACCTGATAACGCACGGAAACTTTCCCGCTTAAAGCGTTGCCGAAATCGCTGTATTGTTCATCACGTCCGGACAAGGCAACCGTTATTTTGTTAGTCACTTTCTGTGTCAGGTCGAGATAGAAGGCGCCATTCATGCGCGAATGAGTGCCTGCCTGCGAGAGCGAGGTTGCACCCAGACCAGAGGCGAAGGGAAGTGCCGGGGTAGCATTGGGAAAGACGTAACTGGCGGGGTTGACGTAACCACCATCCCCCCAGGCGGATCGTTCGCCTGCGTCTACTTCATACTGTTGGTATCGATATTCAATGCCAGCTGCGACCTGAAGGGGGGGTTTGAAAAGACCTGTCTGGAATGGACGACGAATATCGAAATCAGCTGTCAATTCAGAATTAGCCAGAGATTGTAAGTGGAAGTTGTGGGGACTGTCAGGACCGAGTGAATTGTTTATGGTGTTCTCGATGCCGATGCTGCTGTCGTTGCGCCCGTAATTGACGCTGCCATCCCAATGCCAGCCGAAGAAGTTGTCTCCTTTCAGGCCGCTTATGAATTGGAAATCATTGTCTTCGGTCGTATCTGTTGGCAAATATCCCTCCGGATAAACGCTCATGATGTTCTGCTGGGAGTTCGACGGTCTGTACCAGGCCGCGACAAAAGATGTCCTATGTGTATAAGTAGCGTTAGAGTAAAATCGGATTTTCTGATTGAGTGGAATTTCAAGGTTGTACGCGATGCTTTGTCGTTCGGATTCCGGCGCACCTGAAATCTGACGGTAACGGTTGCCATTTTCACGTGGGTCCTGGGAACCATCAGTCAGTAGTGGGTACAGTAATACCGGGCTGCCGCCCTGAGTCTTTGGGACGTAACCGCCATAATTTGTGGATTGGTTACCGACAAATTCAGCTGTCAGATTCAGGAAGCCGTTCTGGCCTATCCGGAATCCCTGATTATAATTCAGGTTTCCACCCTTGCCATAATCTCCGAGTGGACCAACGCTTGAACCATACTGGTTGTATCCGACATCCACGGAGCCGCCGTGGTCTGCGGATTTTAGAATGATGTTGACAACCCCGGCGATGGCGTCGGAGCCATACTGTGCAGCCGCGCCATCTTTTAGGATTTCTATGTGATCGACGGCGCTCATCGGAATCATGTCGAGGTCGACAGGAGATTGCCCCTGCATAGCACCCCCATAGAAAACGGAAGACATGGTGTGGCGACGTTTTCCGTTGACCAGTACAAGTGTCTCATTCGCGCCGAGGCCGCGCAGTGACATCGTCTTGGTGGTGAAGCCAAGCTGACCGGGATACCCCGGTGTGTTGCTCGCTGAAGGGTCGAGTGCAACGATGGCGTTTTTCAGGCTGGTCTGGCCTGTTCTCTTCAGATCAGCCGCCGTGAAAATGGCAATAGGCGACATGCTTTTCGATGCCTTGACGGAAGAGCGTGTGCCTGTAACGATTACCGCTTCAGGAGACTGTAAGGTGGTGCTTCGTGCTGTCTGCGCCCAGCCAGCCAGAGGTGGTAGCATGCCGGATGCGAGACTTAACGGTACGGCTACGCGTCTGTTCCATTGGATGATGGAAGATGAAATTCTCATTGCATTTTACCAGAGTTTTATAAAGATATTATGAAAAGATGTTTGTTTCGTTCTGAAATAACAAATGAGATTTTCAAAGAATACAGTTTTCCAACGCTTGTTTCATGTGGCAGGAATTTGCAGACTTTCTCTTAGGTTACGACTTTCATAGGATTGGCGGGTCAGTCCTCTTCGCTGCAGCTCCGGAATGACCAGTTCCACAAAATCATTGATACCATCGGGTGCAGATGTGAACATGATATTAAAACCGTCACAGGCACCAGAATGATACCATTCCTCAATTTCATCGACGATAGATGTTGGGGTGCCTACCAGAAGACGATGCCCGCCGCGCGTAAAATGATGGAGAATGTCTTTGACTGTCGGGCGGGTTTTCCGGATCCAGTCTACAATTAGTGATTGTCGACTTTTGTGGCTGTTGGTTTCCACGATGGAGTCCAGCTCGACCGGTCTGTCTTCAGGCCACTGCGAAAGATCGGTTCCAAGACTGGAATAGGACGAGATGGATCGGAGAACGTCGGCCTTGTCGAGATAGGTCTGATAGCGCTCGAATTTTTCGCGTGCTTCGCTTTCTGTTCTTCCGACAATAGGTGCAAGACCCGGTAGAATGCGGACATGTCGGTCATCACGCCTATAGCGGGCTGCTCTATCAAGAACATCGGAGCGGTAGGCGCGACCGGCGTCCACATCATATTCGGCTGTATAGATGATTTCGCCTATGCGGGCGGCCAGTTCCTTTCCGGCGCCTGACGCGCCGGCCTGTGCAAGAATGGGGGGACGCTGAACAGGGGGCGGAGAATTGAGCGGGCCTGCCACCTGAAAGCAACGCCCTTTATGATTCAAGGGGTGAACGCGGGAAGGGTCGAGCCACACGCCACTTTCCTTATCACGTATAAAAGCCTCTGGTTCGAGGCTTCTCCACAATCCTTTAACGACATCGACAAACTCATGGGCACGTTCATAGCGTAGTGCATGATCGACATGGGAGGCCAGGTTGAAGTTCTCGCCACCTCCTGTGGCCGTGACGACATTCCACCCTGCGCGTCCGCCGCTCAGAACATCAAGCGAGGCGATGCGCCGTGCGATATTATAAGGTTCATTAAAGGTCGTTGAGGCCGTTCCGATTAGGCCGATGTGAGAAGACGTAACGGCCAGTGCACTAAGCAGGGTGAAAGTGTCCCAGCGTGCAAGGGCCGGTGTGCGTGCGATGTGCGAAGGGTCAGGGATGGGGAGGACATTGTCATAAAGAAAAATGGCGTCGAAGCGTCCTTTTTCCAGAGTGGCGACATAGTCACGATATCGTTCAAACGAAAGGTCAGCGTCGATGTCTTCTTCCGGTGCTCGCCAGGCGTCTCCGTTTGTGGCTGAGCCGGTAAAATAGGCTCCGAGAGCGAAGGGCGCGCGTGTGCTGCGTGAAGCGGTCATGATAGAAATACCCTAGAATGCTATGGTTGAATCGGTCACAGCTTTCGCGTTCCATGAACCTGGAATCATTTTTGTTGCAGTCATGAAGTCGGAAACACCCTGCTGTTTCCCAATGATGTCTGGAGTGATGGGTGTAATGGATGCCATCGATGTTCGGACGACTTCGCGTGCGACTGGGAGAGAGAGCCCCGTTTCCCTGCTCCAGGCCACGGCGTAATCTTCTGCGTGGGTCAGTGCCCACCGATGGCCGTCCCTCAGAAGTTTGCTATAGGCGATGATATCGTTTCGCTGGCTCTGAAGTGCTTCGTCTGTAGCAACAACATAGCTCAGACCGCTCATCAGGCGCCCACCATTCACAATTTCCCGTGCCCCGTCATGGATCTTGGCGTCTGCGATATAAGGTCCCCATGTTGCCCAGGCATCGACGTTGCCATTTTGCAAAGCCATTTTTGCAGCTGTGGGGGGAACAAAGACGAAGCGGACATCGCCATCCTGCATTCCAGCGTCACGCAGCGCTGCGAGCGTAAGATAATGTCCTGTCTGGCTTTTCAGTGTGGCGATGGAGAGTCCTTTGAGATCCTGTATGCTGCGGATGGGACTATCCTTGCGAACCACGATTGCAGTCATGGTGCCATCAGTCTGAATGGCCGCTACGGCCTTAATCGGGCTGCCGCCAGCCTGAGCGAAAACGAGAGGCGCGTCGCCGATTACGCCTACATTTACGGCGCCTGCCGTCAGGGCCTGAATCAGCATCGGAGCTCCGGCAAACAGGCTCCACTGCAACGAGACGGGCGACTGGGATGTCAGTCCTGCAGCAGTAATGAGTGCCTGCGCCCCACCTTTTTGATCACCGACATGCAGCGGAGTTGCAGCAAGGGCCTGGGAGCGGGACAGCAGATATGCGCTGGTTGCCGAAGAGAGGCCGGAGAAAAAGACACGACGGCTGAGAAGCATTGGTGATCCTTGTCAAAAACAGAGCATCCGATCTCATCAGGAAAAGAAAACAGCGCAAAATGAGATAGTTTTATCAATGTATTTTGAATTATTTGATTTTCCCTGCCTGTCAGAAAGAGGGATGGGCGGCCGTCTGTCGGTTCTTCTGTGCGTGTTAGGTCAGGCGAGGGAAAGAGGAGAAATACCGGTCTCAAGCTGTTCGAGGATATGAGCGCGCAGTTCCTGAAGGCGTGGATTCTCACGGTGCCGTGGTTCCGGCCAGTCTACATGGATGTCGGCCAGAATGCGGGCAGGTCTCGGACTGAAGACAAGGACGCGCGAGGCGAGAAGCAAGGCTTCTTCCACGTCATGGGTGACCATCAGAGCTGTGAAACCCTGACTCTTCCAGATGCGGAAAAGCTCCGTCTGCATGGCGAACCGGGTTAGGCTGTCGAGCTTTCCGAGGGGTTCGTCAAGAATAAGCAGACGGGGGCTGTTGATCAGGGCGCGTGCCAGCGCCACACGCTGGGCCATGCCGCCAGACAGTTGATGAGGCCACGCCCTGGAGAATTCTTCGAGCCCGACAAGGCGGATAGCTGCCGTGACAGCCTCCGGATTTTTTTCTCCGTGAATATCTGGCCCAAGAGATATGTTGCCGCGGACGGTCCGCCAAGGATAAAGAGTAGGATCCTGAAACATAATGATGCGGCTGGGATGAGGTTCCGTAATGGGCGTACCATCGGCAAGAAGCGTTCCCGCATCCGGAGTTTCGAGCCCCGCGACCAACCGCAAAAGGGTGGACTTTCCGCATCCGGATGGGCCGATCAAAGCCACAAACTCGCCCGGTTCTACATCAAGGCTTACATCGTCCAGAACAGGCCGGGAGCCTGATGGCGTGTCATAGCTGTGATGGAGATGAGATAATGTCAAAGCAAGAGGTGCCTCTCGCTGAGTGGAGTTTACCATTTGAGGCCGTCCTTCTGCCATTTGAGAAGATGGTCTCTGAGCTTGAACAACACTGTCATGAGAGTGGTGCACATCAGGGACATGACGAACAGGGCGGCATACATGTTTGGGTAGGCGGCCCATCCCTGAGCCCATTGCATGTAGAACCCCAGTCCTGATTTAACGCCCAGCATTTCTGCCACGACGAGCATGGCGAAAGACGCGCCTAGCCCCATGAACAGCCCAACAAAAATCTGTGGTGTTGCGGCGGGAAGTGCCACGCGAAGAACCAGAAAGCGATTTTTTGCCCCCATTGTTCTGGCAACATCGTAATAGGCGGGATCGACCGCGGACACGCCGGACCATGTCAGGATAGCGACCGGAAAACCCGCTGCAAGGGCCATGAGAGCCTCACCAGCCCAGCGGGCCGAGGGAATGACGACAAATGCCAGTGGCAGAAGTGCTACAGGCGGTAACGGCCCGATAACCCGCATGACAGGTCGAACCCAGTAACGGACATGCTGAGAGCGCCCCAATGCAACACCAATAATAATCCCGAGAATGGAACCGGGGAGATATCCTCCTGCCAGCAGAAGCAGGGAGTGGAATAGACTGTTTCCAAGGCGTTTCCAGTCAGTCAGAAAGACATCAAGCAGGTCCTGTGGTGTTCCAAAAAATGGTCGTGGAAGAAGCAGGAGCTTTGCCTGCATGAGTTCCCATACGCCCAGGCCTAACCCGAGAACGAAAGCCCACGGCGCGCGGTCTTTCAGTCGGCCCGCTGCTGCGAGAGCGATCAGCACAAGGCCTGTCGCGAGGAGAAAGGCGGCAAGCTGGTTGGTGGCAGGGAAGTCATCCGCATCCGGCCATTTCCATGTTATGAGTGCTGACAGCAGCCATGCGGGTCCTGCGGCCTGACGCCAGAACTGCTTGGGTTTGAAGCG
Source organism: Acetobacter malorum (assembly GCF_001580615.1). Lineage (GTDB taxonomy): Bacteria > Pseudomonadota > Alphaproteobacteria > Acetobacterales > Acetobacteraceae > Acetobacter > Acetobacter malorum. Next base: position 236,760 of record NZ_LHZC01000056.1, on the reverse strand, counting down.
AGTGTTCGTTGTTTCGGCGCCTCCCTCCAAAGCGTTGGAGTTGCCCAGCATAGTCTGCGCGTTGCTCATAAGCTGAACAGGTCCTGCGTGACACGCTGTGCATAGCGTTCAGTGTCCAGAGAGGGGCGAAAAACACCAATCTGCTTGAGCGCTTCTGCATAACGGATAATTTCCTGCCTGAAATTACCGGTTAGTGTCTGGTGGTGATGGCCCTGCATCTGAAGCATGGCCGTCAGATCCTTGATATTTGCTTTAGGGGCATAAGGCTGGAAAATGGTGGCTGCTTCCTCAGTGTTGCAGGCCAGCCAGGCGCCAGCTTCCATGATCGCTCGCGTGACAGCCGCCGCGACTTTTGGCTCATTCCGGATGAGACTACCGCGTAACCCGATGACGCAGCATGTCAGATGAGCCCATTCGCCCTTCATGTTGTTATCAATATCCAAAAGGCCGAACTGGCGCCGCTGCGGATAAGAGAACGGATCGGCATCTGAAATGGCCTGAATGTCTCCACGTTGTAGGGCTAGAGGCAACAGATCGGCTGGAAACTGCTTCCATTGAACATCCGTTTCGGGATCGATCCCGGCTTCTTTCAGGCGAATGCTGAAGAAATTCCGGTCTGGCCCACCAATATCCGTTACTCCAACGGTCTTGCCTTTCAGGTCCACAAGCGTTTTGATTCCAGTAGACGGAGCCGTCATGAGATACATGCAACCAGCGTGCAATCCAGCCACGAGCTTGACGTCAAAACCCTGCTGGAGTGGCTTTAGCCAACGAAGGGCCATGCCCGGTGCTCCATCAGCCTTGCCGGTTGAAAGCGCCTCAAGAAGCTGGTCAGTCGCCCCCGCAAAATTGACGTAATCGACGTCCAGATTGTATTTTTTGAAAAATCCTTTCTCCTTCGCAACGGGAACGGCCGCAGTGCAGATCGAGGCTTCATTCCATGCGATCGTTAGGTTGCGAGGTGGGCGCGGAATGGGTTCGACAGTTACAGGTGCGGTAGCCTGACATGCAGTTTGCGGTCCTCCCATATCCATATGATCCATGGCTTGTGCGAAGGCGCGTCCATACACGCTTAAAGCGGATAGACTTGCCAGAGATCCAGTCAGGATAATACGGCGTGAGGGATGAAACGCATTGGACATTAATAATGACCCTGAAAAATCAGTCAGGCCCGTTTGACGGGCAGAGGGTGAAAATTATGAGAGAACCAGGCAAGTCCCTGTTCGGCGTCTGCGCTGGTAGAAATGGATTTGACGGCACAGAACAGGACATCGTGCGTGCCGGCGCTATGAATGGCGTCAATTTCGCAATCGAGTGTGACAAGGGCGTCTGCGAGCAGCGCTGATCCCGTATCACCAATGACCCAGTTGCCTTGTGCGAATTTTTCATCAGGCGCTACAGAGCGGCTGGAAAAAATTCGCGCCAGATCATGATGAACGGGCGACAGCACACTGATTCCGATGACACCGTTTTGCAGAAACGCCTGATGGGAGCGATTATTACGGTTAAGACACACCAACACGGTGGGTGGCGCATCACTGACACTGCTGATGGCAGAAACTGTTAGTCCCTGACGTCCTCCAGGGCCGTGAGTTGTGACGAGAACCACAGGAGCCCCAAGCAGACTCATGGCCTCTCGAAACTGCTCCTTACTGACACCTGGCGCTTCAAAGGTGTTTTGCGGAAACAGGATTGTGGTGTCATGCAGCATGATAAACACCTTTGTTTTTAAGCCCAAGTGCTGTCAGCACGACTGAAGTTTCGGTTCTGCGCATCCAGTCAGGTGAGATGTCGATAAAGCTCACGGTGCGGCCGGGGCCGAGAACAAGAATGGTGGGTTTTGGAAGTTCCCAGCGTGACGTTCCGTTCAGGGCTTCGCTTCGGTCTCCTTTAGCAATCGCGGCGTCTCGTGCGCTCTCATCAAAGAGATACGTAATGCCCAGAGCGTGAGACAGGGCTAGTTCCGGATCGTTCAGGATCGGGAAAGGTAAGTCATTTCGCGTTCTGATGCTGTCGAGTTCTGGAAAAGGCTGTGAAGAGACTGCGACTAGTGGGATACCTGCGGCTTTCAGAACAGGAGCTAGTGTTTCTGCATAGTAAGGCAGCGCAATATTACACGCGGGACAGCCTGCGAACCTGAAAAAGACCACTACAGCTGGCCCTGCAGACGTCAGGTCATCGAGTGAAATCGTAGTGCCGTCTGCGTCCAAAAGTACATGGGGCGAGAGGACGTCACCTACTTTAACATGCGTTGTCTCGGGCTGGGCCCGGACAAGAGCCTCCCGTTGCGCGATATTTCCAGCCAGCGCCTCAGAAGACCACGTTCTGCGACGTTCGGCCTCAAGGGCTTCATAGCGGCTTTGGAGGGAAGAAGAGAGAGTGTTCATGCTCAATAGACCCTAAGGGTGACCTGACGTCCCTACCATGCGGGAGAACCGGGCATGGTTTCCAAAGAGTTTTTCTTATGTGACAATTTGTGAGTGGTCATTGATCCGCAGTCGCCTCTGTCAGAAGTTCCGCAAGATCCTGCGCAGCTTCGGACAGACCGTTTCTTTGCACCAGAATGGTTTCGATTTCCGGGACTTCTGGCAGGATACCCATTGGTAAAATGGAGAGTCCTTCTGACGTCGCGAAACGACGTGTTCGGCAGCTTGCGCCAAGTCCGCTCCGGACACCAGCACGCATGGCTGGAAGGTGAGGGGTTTCAAGCACGATGCGGTAGTCTCGGCGTGCTTTTGCAAGGGTTCTGAGTGCCGCTTCACGGAACCGGCAAGGTGGCTCGAGAAGGACGAGTGGAATCTCAGATTGATCCAGAACGCCGGGATCTCCAATCCAGACCATTCTGTCCTGCCCAACAATGCGCCAGGAGGAGTTGGGGCGATCTCCGTGCTGACCCAGGCACAGCACGATATCCAGTCGGGAGCGATCAAACATCTCCAGCAGTTCCGTTGATCCGCCAACACGGACCGTCAGTCTGCAACGCGGATGTTCGAGCCGGAAACGCGCCAGAACATCAGGAAGAATGGTGTCGGCAAAATCCTGCACCATACCAATTGTGATCGGTTCCGGCTCTGCAACGTGGCCAAGCTTGTGCATGATCCGGTCATTGAGGGCGAGGAGCTGCCGCGCATAGGCCACGAGTTCCTCTCCCGCTGGTGTGAGAACCAGCTTTCGTCCATCCCGGCGGAAGAGCTTCTGTTGGAGTACATCTTCCAGCCGTTTCATCTGCAGGCTCAGGGCGGATTGAGTGAGGAAGATTGTCTCGGTCGCCTGCGCCATGGAGCCAGCTTCCACAATGGCGACGAAAGACCGCAGAAGTTCAGTTGGAACATTGCGAGCCATGCGCTGGGGAAGGGACGTTTGAGACATAGCAGCGCTCCATGCTGGAGGCATGGTCTATAATTAACCATGCAAAAGTGTGGAATTAATGTTTCTTGCTTGAATTATGACGTAAGAAAATGAGTATATTGTCAATACCACAATCCATTATAGTTTTTTAGGGGCTTCAGTCATGCCTGTGGAATTTATCGGGTTCGTGAACAGCCAGAACCATTCCGAGATTATTCCCCCCACCGGGCCGGTCATTGATCTTGCCCATATCGAAACGACCGCCAAAATCCATGAAAATGGCGGTTTTGATCGGGTGCTGATCGCCTTTCATTCCAATTCACCCGAGAGCATCCTGCTGGCCCAGTATGTCGCTGCAGCCACACGGACGCTGGGCCTGATGGTGGCGCATCGCCCCGGATTTACAGCGCCAACTCTGGCGGCTCGCCAGTTTGCGACGCTGGATCAGATCAGCCGTGGGCGGGCCGCCGTTCATATCATCACGGGCGGGAGTGATACGGAACTTCAGGCTGATGGTGATCACACTGTCAAAGCAGAGCGTTATGCTCGAACCCGCGAATATCTTGAGATTGTGCGTCGGGAATGGAGGAGCCTGGAGCCGTTTGATTACCAAGGCAAGTTCTACACTGTGCGTGGTGCCCAGTCCCGCGTCCTTCCCTATCAGGGGCACGCTATTCCGGTTTACTTCGGTGGGTCTTCGGAAGAAGCGATTGCCGTCGCCGGAGAACAGGCAGACGTTTACGCTCTGTGGGGGGAAACCTACCAGCAGGTTCGGGAAACCGTTTCCCGTGTTCGGGCTGCTGCGGAAAAGGCAGGGCGCAGTAACCTACGATTTTCGCTCTCCCTTAGGCCAATATTGGCTGACACTGAAGAAGCCGCTTGGGCCAAGGCTGATGCCATTCTCGAAAAGGCCAGGGTTCTTCAGGAAAAAACGGGCTACGTCCGCTCTTCCATTATTCCGAATGAAGGGTCCCGCCGTCTGCTGGCTGCGGCCGAGCAAGGCTCAAGGCTGGACAAATGCCTCTGGACGGGCATTGCTGCTCTGACAGGCGCTAAAGGTAACTCCACCTCATTGGTGGGAACCCCGGATCAGGTGGCTGAAGCCCTTCTGGATTACTATCGTCTGGGAATTTCAACCTTTCTGATTCGTGGGTTTGATCCGCTGGGAGATGCCTATGACTATGGACGGGATCTGTTGCCACGTGTTCATGAACTGGTTGCAAAAGAAGACCAGCGTTCTGGCAAGAAGGCCGCCTGAAGCATGGTAAACGCGTCTAATTGGGGGCCCCTTAGCTTCCGGGCGCTCAGCTCCCTTTTTATACGCCTCTCAAAATTCGGCTGGCGCCAGATATTTCCTCGTTCCAGTCAGACGTGATGGCCTGTGTGGGCGCAGCATCGCCCGAAATTTTGAAAATTTCCTTCAGGGGCGACCGCTGGAAGCACGGTTGGATCTGAGGCGTGGATACTGATTTCTCAAGGAAGAACCTATGAGTGCGACACAGTATAACATTTCGTCCCTGCAGGACGTTCGTGCGAGGACGCACCATCTTCAGCCACGCACACCCGCAGCGACGTTTGAGGCGGAGCGGCTTCACCGCAAGCAGCGGCTTGCCGCTACGTTTCGGCTATTTGGGCGATATGGCTTCGATCAGGGGCTTGCAGGCCATGTAACCGCTCGTGATCCTGAGTTCCCGGACCGGTACTGGATCAATCCGCTGGCTGTGCATTTCTCCCAAATCAAGGTTTCTGATCTTCAGCTCGTGGATCATGAAGGAAATATCCTGATCGGGGATCGTCCGATCAATACAGCGGGTTTTACCATTCATTCGGCGCTGCACCGGGCCCGTCCGGATGTGGTCGCTGCGGCGCATACCCACTCTACATACGGCAAGGCGTTTTCTGCATTAGGAACCGAGCTGCTGCCCATCACGCAGGATTCCTGTGCTTTTTACGAGGATCATGCGGTTTTCGACCCTTTTAGCGGCGTGGTACTGGATGACAGTGAAGGTGACCGTCTGGCGGAAACACTGGGCCATCGAAAAGGCCTGATCCTTCAGAATCACGGCCTCCTGACCGCCGGACCAACTGTTGAGGCTGTGGCGTGGTGGTTTCTGGCCATGGACAATGCTGCCCATACTCAGCTTCTGGCGCAGGCCGCCGGGCCACTGAAGCCTATTGCACCGGATATTGCACGGCTGACTGCCAGCCAGGTCGGGACGGCGCAGGGCGCCTATTATTCGTTCCAGCCTTTATGGGACTGGATCGTCGCACTTGAGCCAGATCTGCTTGATTAAAGGACTGCGAGATCAATGACGAATATTGAGCCACTACGGGAGTTTGTTTTCGGATTTACGCGGCTTTTCGAGACACACTCTGACGCTGCGTCACTCCAGAAAGTGGGTGCGGAGCTTCTGAAAACCCTGGTCTCGCGCGATGACTGGTTGCCTGAAACTTATACCCGACCACATCCGGAACGTTACAGCCAGTATCTCCTTCACTGTGATCCATTGGAGCGGTTCTCTGTTGTCAGTTTCGTCTGGGGACCGGGACAGAAAACACCTTTGCACGATCATCGAGTCTGGGGGTTGATCGGGATGCTCCGTGGTAAGGAAAGCGAAACGCAGTTTACGCGCAGGGACGATGGACGTTTTGAAAAAGGAGAAACGGATTTTCTGGAGCCGGGTGAAGTCGCGTTTCTGGCACCAGGGGTGAATGACTATCATCTCGTGGCCAATGCTCTGCCGGACCAGACGTCTATTTCCATCCATGTCTACGGTGCCAATATCGGTGGCGTTTCGCGCGCCGTTTACGACGAGACCAGTGGCATCGAGAAGACTTTTATATCCGGATATTCCAGCGAGGATGTTCCCAATCTTTGGGATCGTTCCAGGAGCAGGGCTGCATGAACCGCATTACACACCTTCTGCCAGTGATCTCTTCGGAAAGCGTAAGGCAGAGTCTCAAAAACGGTGCTGAAATTGCGCTGCTGGATGTGCGTGAAGAAGGACCTTTTGCCTCGGCGCATCCGCTCTTCGCGGTCAATTTGCCCGTTGGGCGTATTGAAGAGCGCATTGCTGGCCTGGTACCGCGCAAAGACGTACCCATTATTGTGTATGATAATGGAGAAGGCCGGGTAACAAAAGCAGTTCACCTGCTTCAGTCTCTTGGATATTCGGCTGTATCGGCACTTGAGGGCGGTCTGGAGGGCTGGAAGCGTTCGGGGGGCGAGATATTCATTGATGTGAACGTCCCATCGAAGGCATTTGGCGAACTTGTTGAGCATGTGCGCCATACACCCTCTTTGCCGGCGCGCGAGGTTCATGACAGGATTAAGCGTGGCGATGATCTTGTCATTCTCGATGCGCGCCGGTTCATTGAATACAATGTTATGGCTATCCCGGGAGGCCGTTCGGTTCCGGGGGGAGAGTTGGTGTTACGGGTTCGGGATATTGCGCCTTCGCCAGAAACAACCGTCATTGTGAATTGCGCGGGACGGACAAGATCCATTATCGGTACGCAGTCTCTCGTCAATGCCGGAATTCCCAATCCGGTTTTTGCGCTTCGAAACGGCACGATTGGCTGGACGCTGGAAGGACTTTCGCTCGAACAGGGCGCTGCTCGCAAAGGAGCAGACGTTTCAGAGCAAAATCATCAGGCGGTCCAAGCTCGCGCGGAGTTGCTGGCAGAGCGGACAGGCGTTCGGCCTGTTACAGTGGAGGGTCTGGAGAGACTTCTGACGGATCCGCAGCGGACTGTTTATCGGCTGGATGTTCGTTCGCCTGAAGAATATGTGGAAGGGCACCTGAAGGGTTTCCGGTCCGCACCGGGCGGCCAGCTTGTTCAGGCGACGGATGAATGGGTGGGCGTGCGGCATGGAACCCTTGTTTTGACAGACAATGATGGGGTTCGAGCCAGAATGACGGCTCACTGGCTCAGGCAGTTGGGGTGGAATGAAGTTTACGTTCTGGAAGAATGGGATGGCCTGCCGTTTGAAACAGGGCAGGAAGCACCTCTGCTTTCAAAGCCCTTGCCTGATGTGGAAATGATTTCTGCTGTAGAACTGCATGATCGTCTTGAGGGCGGCGATATTCTGGTGTTGGATCTTGCTGGCAGTCCGGCCTTCCGGAAAGGACATATTCCGGGGGCGCGGTTCGTGATCCGGCCGGTTCCGGTGTCTCATCCGACAATTCGCGAAGCCAGAGAGATCGTTCTGGTGTCCCCGAATGGTATAGCAGCTTATCTGGCTGCGGCGGACCTTGTCGGCGGAAGTTGTCGGGTTCGTGCTTTGAAGGGCGGTACGGAAGCCTGGCAGGCGACTGGGTATGCGCTTGAAACAGGGCTGGACGAGGTGCAGGCCTTTTCGACACCGGATGATGTTTACAAACGGCCTTACGAGGGTACGGATAATGCAGTAGAGGCTATGCAGGCCTATCTGGACTGGGAGTACGGACTGGTTGCTCAGCTTGAGAAAGATGGAACCCATGGTTTCAGAGTTCTGGAAAACATCTGACGGCCCTTTTCCTCTCTAAACCTTCAGTGCTTCGCACCCTGCGGCCAGCAGGGCACTGTCAGCCTGTGGCGTGTGAATGCGGCCGCACAGGACATTGCGGTAATGTCGTTCAAGTGGGTTATCCTGACTCAGACCGGGATTGCCTATGGCGGCAACCGCTTTACTGACGGCTGCAATGGCATTTTCCGTGATGACCTGTTTGGCCAGTCCAGCGGTGGTATCGGTGTCTGCGCCTTGTTCCGTAAGCGTGATCGTATGGTTAATCAAAGCTTCATTGGACAAAAGCAGGGCATCGATTTCTCCTAGCAGGATCTGAAAACGAGGCAGCCTTGCCAGAGACGTTCCTAGGTTGGAGGGTTTACGGCTGTGAAGAAACGCCACCAGCCAGTTCCGTGCAGTAATGGCTATGCCGTTATAGAGGCCAGCTATGACAACCGCATGTCAACTTGCAATCGCGATTGGAACATTCTCTTTTGCGAGAGGGGACGCCAAAAGGCCAATATAGCGTTTCGGAATCTCCACATTATCAAAAATGATGGTGTGACTTCCGGTGGCGCGCATTCCAAGCTGATGCCAGCTTTTCTCGATACGCACACCTTTCAGGTCGAGCGGAACGAGGACCGGTCCGACTTTGGGTTCGGTATCATTTGTTTTAGCCCAGACAATGCCCCATTGAAGGGCTGTCGAGCCTGTCGAGAAGATCTTGCGACCGGAAATGCGCCATGTCGAACCGTTTCGGCTGACAGTCGTGTCGGGTAGGCCACCACGAGCCGGTGTGCCGAGTTCCGGCTCCACGCGCAGCGTGTTGATGAGAGCGCCTTCCTGACGAATGCTCTCGAACAGTTCCTGCTTTACCTCGTCTGACCATTGAGATGACTGTGCAAAGGTAGCGGATTGCAGATACTGCATGGCCAGAATAAGAGCGGTTGATGGATCGCCCTGTGCAAGACGGCTGATGATCTCCGTCACAGTACGAAGGGAAATATCCTCTCCCCCCGCCGTTTTTGGCAATGCCAGAGTGAGGAAACCTGCTTCATGAAGATCATGCAGGTTCTCGACCGCGATACTGCCGCTGCGGTCATAGCGTGGTGCACGCTCGGCAAAGACCTGAACCAGTTCGTCGAGGGCTTTGTCCGTAGCCGTGGTGCTGGTTGTGGGGGGAAATTGATTGTCATCCATAACGGTTCTCCGTTTTTCCTCAATCCTGCAGATAACAGAACGTATTTATTGTGAGGGGGAAACTGTCAGATCGAAAGCATCTTCCAGCTTCCCTGCATCTCTCAGAAAACCGCCGGAACGATAGGCGTCCAGCGTCGTCTGTTCCTGCTGAATGACCTTTGGCGTCAAAGGCGCCGGAGCGGCGATGAGGTGTTTAGCTACGACCGTTGCGACCGGAAGGGGCAGGCCGGTCTGGCGGCCCAGAATGGCTGCGTATTCAGCTTGATGCTCTGTTCCCCACGCGTAGGCCGCCGTCATTCGTTTATAGAAATCTGCAAGTCGCACGTGTTTTGTTGCCAGAGCCTTGTTAGTGGCAACAAAGAAACTGTTGTTGGGCATGACGTTCCGACCATCCACAATGTTGTGTGCGTGGCTTTGGACGACCGCCAGCGAGACATACGGCTCCCATGTGGACCAGGCATCAATCTGTTTCGTATCAAGGGCAGCCTTGGCCTGAGCAGGTGCCAGAAAAACGATATGAGGAGTGGGGGCAGGAATGGCGCCTGTCGCAATCAGGCGTAGAAGCAGCAAATGGCCAATCGAGCCTTTGCCCGTTCCAATCCTTTTGCCTGACAGGTCCGCCGCGTTGTGAATGGGCGATGAGGTCGTCGTGATTACAGCGGTCGACTCTCCGCCTCCTCTGGGGGGAACAAGAAAGGCGGCTTTGATGGGCAGATTAGCTCCCCATGCAAAAAGGAAGGGGCCGTCTCCTGCAATTCCTGTATCCACTGCGTTTGCCGCAAGCGCCTGCAAAAGGGGAGCAGCGGCTTCAAATTCGGTCCATTGAAGAGTGTAGGAAAGATTTTTATCCTGTCCGGCGGCCTCAAGAAGGGCCTTCTGCTGTCCTTTCTGATCAGCGACGATCAGGGTATCTTCTGCGTGGGCAAAAGAGATTGTCCAAAAAAGTGCCGCCACAAAGGACAGGAGTTTTCTTACAGAGGCCATAAAAATTAACTCGTTCAAATCTGGGAACCGACCCTGCATAAACAGGAAAGCCCTCAGCCTGATGGCATATCTGCTGAGGAACAATTAAATCACGTTAAACATTGATATTTAAAATATTCACCTGACATCTGCGCGTAGAATAGAGAAGGTAGGCACCTAATGTTGCCTGTGAGAGGACCCGCGATGTCAGACGCCATCACGCTGACTGGACTGTACAAGACTGCTGAATCCAGAGGGAAAACCCAGAGTTTGAGAGCGCTTGTCTCCTCCATAAGGCGTTACATGTCTCCCGTTGCGCTGGTTTGTCTCTGGCAGGTTGCGTGCTCTTTAGGGGTTCTTTCGACGCGGCTCGTGGCGTCGCCGATCCAGATTGTCGTGACGGGCTGGACACTAGTGCATGACGGAACGCTTCCTTTCAATCTTGGAGTATCGCTTCTGCGGGCAGGAAGTGGTCTGGGGGTGGCGATTACCTTAGGCGTGGTGCTGGCGTTGATTTCAGGTTTGTCCCGTATTGGGGAGGACGTTGTTGATGCGCCTCTGCAAGTCTTGCGGACTTTGCCTGCTCTGGCGCTTGTGCCGCTATTTATCCTGTGGTTCGGAATTGGTGAGACACCCAAGATCCTGCTTGTTGCGCTAGGTGCGACGTTTCCGATCTATTTGAATCTGCATAAAGGGATCCGATCCATTGATCCTAAGCTTGTGGAAATGGCGTCTACGCTGGGTCTTTCACGGTGGCAGACGATCCGGGACGTGTTTCTTCCCGGAGCATTGCCAGATTTCCTGACAGGACTGCGTTACGCCGTTGGCGTGTCCTGGCTGATGCTGGTCGTCGCCGAGCAGGTGAATGCGGAAAGCGGTATCGGGCACATGATGATGGACGCTCAGGATTTCCTGCGTACGGATATCATTCTTGTAGGTCTTCTCGTTTACGGTGTGCTGGGCCTGATATCCGATCAGATTGTCCGTTTTCTCGAAAGCACTCTGCTGGCCTGGCGCCCAGATGGACGAAAAGGGCGTAAGGCATGACCTCCACACATTCTTATTCTGAAGCTGATCCCGGTACGGCCGTGATCGTGGAACAGCTCACGCGACGGTTCAACAATGGTCCTCCTGTTCTGAATAGACTGGATCTGGCGATTGCTCCCGGTGAGTTTGTTGCTCTGCTGGGGCATAGCGGATCGGGCAAATCAACCCTGTTGAGAACCCTGGCCGGGCTTGATCCCGTGACCGACGGGGCCGTAACCAGACCGCGTAAAGTCTCGGTTGTGTTTCAGGAACACCGGCTTCTCCCGTGGAAACGTGTGTGGAAGAATATTGTGCTGGGGCAGGAAGACAAAGGTATCCGGCAGCGGGCGGAAACCGTTCTGGAGGAGGTCGGACTATCTCATCGTAGCAATGCATGGCCGCTTACGCTCTCGGGTGGAGAAGCGCAGCGCGCGGCGCTTGCCCGAGCCCTTGTGAGGGAGCCGGCCTTTCTGATGCTGGATGAACCGTTCGCTGCTCTGGACGCACTGACGCGGTTAAAGATGCAGAAACTGGTGGCTGATTTGTGGAAGAAGCATGGGTGTGCGGTTCTGCTTGTGACACATGATGTGGACGAGGCGCTTCTTCTTGCTGACCGTGCGGTGGTACTTGAACGGGGGCGTATTCGTGTGGATGTTCCCATTACCATACCGCGCCCTCGGCGGCATGCCGATCCAGGGTTCGAAGGGCTACGTAGTCTGTTACTTGATGCACTGGGCGTACATACCGCGTGAGTTTGTATTTCGGATAAGGCTAATTTCATGACAACTGCTCCCGACCGCGCGCCGGATTCTGCTGTCCTGCCAGTTATTCTCGATAGATGGTCTCCGCGAGCTTATCAGCCGACGGATATTGATCTGAAAGATCTGCTCGGATTTCTGGATGCGGGGCGCTGGGCACCCTCGGCCTATAATATCCAGCCGTGGCGTTTTATTCATGGCCGCCGGAATACTCCGGATTGGGACCGGTTTCTTTCATGGCTGATCCCATTCAATCGGAGCTGGGCGGAAAATGCTTCAGCAGTCGTGTATATCGTTTCCAGAACGATTACGATTTCAAGCAGGACGGGAGAACCTTCTTTATTGCCCACCCATGCTTTTGATGCAGGTGCAGCGGCTGTTCTTATACAGCTTCAGGCTTCACAAGCCGGATGGGCGGTTCATCCGATCAGTGGTTTTGACCATGATTTGGCCCATGCGGGACTGGAGCTCCCGGAAGATTATCAGCTACATGCGGCTCTTGTAATTGGCCGCCAGGCGGATGCTGCAACCTTATCGGAGGAATTGCGTGAACGCGAACAGCCATCCAGTCGGCTGCCAATTGAAAAAATCGCATTTGAAGGACGTTTCAGGCCGGACGATCTGTAAGGCTTCCGCTATAGCATTCTGTTTTGTGATAACTAGTAGTGCTTTTCCTTTACCAGGAAAGGCGCTTTGCGGTGTCTTCCCGCTATGATGGCCGTTTCTACTATAGCCGTCACGCGCAGAGTTCCATTCATCCCCAAGGCCTGTCAGTTTTCTTCCTTGGAACGTCTCTTGAGGTTCTTGACGTTCCAGGGAAGCATACAGCTGTGTGTGCGACGGGGAGAGAAACGCTGGAGGCAACATGCGCGATTGCCAGCCCGGTATGACCCTCAGCCGCGCGTTATGGGGGTAAATCAGTTTTCCCTTGTCGTTGCCGTGGGTTATTGCGGATACGGAAGGTGTGACTCGGCAGCAACCGGAGAGGCCGCTCCGCCTGCCTCGGCCGTTATAGCCCGAGATTCTCTCGCAAGGTCGTACCGGCATAGTCGCTTCGGATCACGCCACGTTCACGCAGGATAGGAAAGACCGTGTGCACAAGGCGCTGGAACTGGGAAGGATGTTCCAGATAGATATTGACCGCGTCGAACGCGCCATTTTCAAACCACTCCGTAATCGCGTTCGCCACGGTGAGAGCAGATCCAACAAAGGGCGACATGCCTCTGCCTACCCCAGCCGCCTGGTTTTTCTCCCGCATGGATTCAATGACCTGACGCAGCGTAAGAGCATTGTCCTCGGCGTGTTCGACAATTTTTCGCGCGCTGGTGTACCAGCTCCGTTCGGCATATTTCAGGACATCGGGAGGAAAAGGCAGATCGGGGTCATAACGGGTAAAATCATGCCAGCCGAACAGGCGGCCAAATTCGCCGAGTGCCTGCGCGAAACTGTGATCATGCTCATCATAGTAGTGTGCAATTTCCGCAGCGTGCTCGTCGGTATCGCCGATGATGAACTTGATCCCCGGTGCAACGAGCAGGCTGTCGGCCTCGCGGCCCGCTTTTTCGGCGCGAGTTCTCAGATCATTTCTGAATTCCCTCGTCTTTTCCAGCGTGGTGGCATGCGTGAAGATGACGTCGGCGTAGCGTGCTCCGAGTTCGCGCCCCGGTTCTGAATCACCGGCCTGGAAGATGATTGGCTCGCCCTGCGGCGAACGCTCGATATTGAGCGGGCCGACAACGCTAAAATATTCTCCCTTGTGATTCAGTGTGTGCAGCTTGGAGGGGTCGAGGAACTGCTTCCGTTCGCGGTCTCGCGGCAGGGCGCCTTCTTCGTAGGAACGCCACAATCCCCGCACGACATCGATGCTCTCTGCCGCCCGCGCATGGCGGGTTTCGTAATCATAATGTTCTTCGAGGCTGAAATTTCCTGCGGTGCCGGCATCACCAGTCGTGACCACATTCCAGCCGGCCCTGCCGCGGCTGATCAGATCCAGCGATGCAAGGCGGCGGGCGATATTGAACGGATCGTTGTAGGAGGTACTGAGTGTGCCTCCCAGGCCGATATTCTTCGTCACGACGGCGAGTGCCGAGAGCAAAGTCAGGGGCTCCAGACGGCTTAGGTAATGAGGTGGTGAGTTGGGTGTGATGAACTGGCTGTCGACGATGAAGATCCAGTCGAACTTAGCCGCCTCAGCTTGTCTTGCTATGTCGATATACCAGTCGATATTGACGCTGGCATCCGTGGGGATATCCGGGTCCAGCCAGCGATTATAGGTTCCGGGGCCGCCGACGCCGGTGGGTACGATGCCGAGTTTGAGTTGCTTTTTCGTCATAGTTTTCTCCATTTGGGCGGGTGGTCGTTATCTGATAAGCGTGAGGGTCTTCATGTCATTGTCCGGAGCGATGAGACCTGCGGCGGCGTAAGTCGCGGCAATGGATTCCAGCACCGAGATATCGGTGTCGTCGGCCGGTCTAATGGTGAAGTTCCGGTGCTTGAGAACTTCGGCGACGATGTCGAGCGGCATGTTCTGCCAACGTGCTGAGAGGATGCGTGCACCTTCCTCCTGATTGGCGTTGAGCCAGGAGGCTGTTTCGGTCAGGACCGAGCGGATGATAGCGACTGTCCGAGGGTTATCGCGAACAAAGGTGCGATCGGCCATGTAATAGCGGTTGTAATGCATGCCGACCGCCGCGCCGTCTTCCAACACAGAGGCTTCGGGAAGGGCGCGTCCGAATGTAAAGAAGGGATCGAATGTCGCCCAAACATCAATCGATCCGGTACGGAAGGCTTGAAGGCTACCGGCTTCGGGGAGGTAAACCGGACGGATATCCGATAGCATCATCCCAGCCTGTTGTAGCGAAACAAGAAGAAGGTTGAAGGAGCTTCCCGATTTTGCCACGGCGACGGACCGACCACGCAGCGCGGCGATGGAATCAATGTTCCTGTCCTTGCGCGTCAGCAACCCCAAAGCATGGGGGCTTGGCCCTTCCGCGGCGTAGAGTGCCAGGTCCGGAAAGAACGGATGGATGGACACCGGCACGGCTTCGGCGATATCGCTGAGAAAATCGACCTGGCCCATCTGGGCCGGGGAATGCCCCAGAGTGCTCCATTCGGCTGCGTATCCGGCCTCCGCCAGCGGTTGCTCGAATAGCTTTCGCTCCCTGGCGATTTCAAAGAGGATCGAGGATTCCTGGGAGCTGATGCGTAGTCGATGCGATGGTTCCGCCTGAGCCGGCTGCGTTGCGCCGCTAATAAGGGCCGCAATACTTCCGGCAAGGATACGGCGCCGGCTAGGGCAGAGTAGGGCAGTTTTCTTTGACATGCGTCTGGCTCCTGAAGCGTGCCCAGAGATCATAAGGAAAATCCGATCCGGCCATAATAATAGGAACCTGAAATCGGGATGCCCGAAGACGAGGTGTCATAGATCGAATTCCCGTTGTACCGCAGGATAAGGGGCAGCTTTCGTGGGCGCACGTTAAACAGATTGTTGATACCAAGGGTGACATGCAGGCGGTGGGACAGGAAATGCCGTGTCACCTCCAGATCGGTCATCCAGCGTGGCTTGTTCTCGAACTCGGCAAAGTGCTCGATCGAATACCGAATATCGGCGGGAGCCGCGATCTGGTAGGTCATATTTCCCGTGGTCTGGCCATAACGGGTCTGCCGCACATTCACATCCCATTCGCCGACCGTCCAGCGAGCGTTCAGGATGATCTTGCTGCGTGGAACCGAGGTGGTCAGCCAGCCGATGGCTTGGGCATTGAGCAGAGGCTGGTTGTTCGTGTCGTTCGACAAATGATGCAGGCGGGTGCGGTTGAGATCGATACCGGCGGACCAGTCGACCTTGCCGAAACGCCCGAAGCGCGTCACGTAGTCGATATTAATGTCGACGCCCTGTGTGCGGGTGCTGGCACCATTCGAAAAATAATTCGCGCTGACATTGCGAGGATCGAGACCCGGTGGAAGGTCGATGCCGGTGAGGGCGATTGCCTGTTCGGCGACGGTTCCGCTGTAGTTGCCGCCCCCCACGATGCGATCACGAATGTTAATCTGGTAGGCATCCGCCGTCACATGCAGGCCGGGCAGCGGCTCAAAGACGATGCCGCCGCTGACATTGGTGGAGCGTTCAGGCTTAAGCGGACTGGCCCCGAGCAGGCGAGCTGCATCAGATGCGACGGCTAGGCTGCCGGCGGCCCCTGTCGGCGTAACGCTCAGACTGCTGAAATGCTGCTCGGCTAGAGTGGGAGCGCGAAAACCATTGCTGATCGTCGAGCGGAAGGCGATGCGTTTCGAAAGCTCGTAGCGCGCAGAGATCTTTCCGCTCTCCGAATTGCCGAAATCGGTATAATGCTCGAAGCGGCCAGCGAAATCGAGATCGAGCTTGTCAATGGGCGAGATCGCCACATCGATATAACCCGCCCAGACATCGCGGCTCCAGTTTCCCGCCGACTGGGGCGTCAGGCCCGGCGCGCCCTGGAAACCACCCATGATGTAAGTCGGTTCATTTCCCGAGACGATGTCATAAGTTTCAAGTCGGTGTTCGGCGCCGAAGGCCAGTTTTAGTGGGCGGGACAATACTTTGAAAGATCTGGAAATATCCAGATTATTCGTCCATTGCGCATTTCTGTAGCCTGAGGTGAAGCCCTTCGTTGGCGTAGAGCCATACGTGGCGTAGTAAAGAAGATTGGCCGAATTGATTGTCGAAAGCTTACTTTCGTCAGCGCCGTAGGTCGTGCTCAGATCCCAGTGAAAGCTGCCGAATAGGGTATCGCCAGTTAGGCCCAGGGTTGCTGCATAATCGTTTTCCTCGTTCACGACTGACGGATTGAAGCCGTAGGGATAAACTTGAGGTAGGACCGAAGGAAGCCGGTTGGTCATGTAGTTTTGTATATGCCGATGCATATACGTGATGTTCATGTAGCCTTTTACGTTTTCCGTTATATCGCGCCCCGCCTCAATCGCCATGGATTCTCTCGTTTCCTCGGGAAGGCCAAAATTATAGTCTTCGGGGCGGTAATGCGTGCCGGTAACGTAGTGGTCGGCGTGATAAACTTGGCCGCTTACGTGCAGATAGCCGTTGCCGGAAAAGCCGACACCGCCATCGGCACTGAGTTGGTAATCCCAGCCAGGAGACCCATAAAGATAACTAAACGGATGAGCACCCGTCTGGAACGTCGTGTTCAGTCTGCTTGGCTTTTTCTTAAGGATGATATTGACGACACCGGCAATGGCATCTGAGCCATACATGGCGGCAGCACCATCCCTTAGCACTTCGATATGGTCAATTGCTGAAACCGGGATCGTATTGAGATCGACCGGCGTCGCGCCATGTTCCGGACCGGAATAGGTAGCGACGACACCGGTGGTGTGTCGTCTCTTACCATCGACAAGCACTAGCACTTCATTCGGGCTCAGCCCGCGCATCCGAAGGCCCGCGACCACGCCAGAGCCGCCGGTGATGCTGCTGTTGATTGAGGGATCCGTGCGAACCAGTGCGTCGCTGACATTCATGGCACCAGTTCGCGCCAGTTCGGCGCCGGTGATGATGTCGATCGGGCTGGAGCTGCTGCGAGCAGTGCGATGGGCATCACGCGTGCCAGTCACGATATACTGCTCACTTGCAACTCTGGTTTGCTGACGGGTTCGCGCTGCTTCATGAACTGGTCGTTTATTGTGTAGAGAAGGAGATTTCTCGAGCTCCTTGCGATGGTGCACCCTTTCCACAGGCTGGATCGTGGCACCTGCGGCGACCTGTTGTGATGCAAAAAAGGCTGCGGTGATATAAAGAGAGTTACGAAACGCCCGCATCGTTTTTCCGGTCAAAAATGATGTTTTCGAGAGGAGGTGTTGATACGAAGGAGAACCGAAAAGGGCAAATGCCGTTTTTTAATCCTTTTAATGAGTGACAATCATTGATCCAAACCCGTATGCGCGAAATGGCGCAAAGGGGGCTACGAGTTCCGGTCTGGGAGCCTATCGGGCAGGAGAAGGGTGGAGAGAAATCGGCCCAGGAGCAATTGTTCGCCCGAAGCAGAATTAATTCTGCGGGAATAAGCTGAACTTCTGGCAGAGGATCTGTTCGGGACACTGTGCAAAACGCCTGCAAATGCTGATAAGGGTGTTTCAGTCAATACCGAGGATTTCTATCCTTTACGGGAAGAGCAGACGCATATTTCACCTCAATCTTAGCTTTTGATATTTGAATAGCCTCTAGTTTTCTAGAGTGTGTCGTCAGTTATCGGATGGACGAGACTGATTTTGTACATTGACGTGTTTTGTAATGTTTTTTCCCTATTTTTTGGAAATATATTAGATGCGGCGGTATGGTATAAGCCGACGATCAATGGGAACGGATCTAGGGGGGCTCCTGGGTCGCGAAGGTGATGTCGATGGCATGGCCGCCGATAACCGTCTGTTTATGAAAGCCGAGTGGGATCGTTATCCCACTGGGATTCCCTGGCATGATATTTCCACCCGGTTTTGGGGACCGGAAGAGCGTTTACTGGTGATTACGTCGCTGATGCGAAAGCGGTGTGATCGAGCGGGTTTTCCGCCATTCGGTTGCCGATTACGACAAGCCAAAATCAACTTTCCTCATAGCAGTGTCACTCGTCTCCCCCATCATCGGAATTAACTGACGATACGTTCCAGAGCTCCCTAATCAACGTGGAGCAAACTACTAGCGACAAAGATAGGAAAAATATTTTGTGATGTAAGTATAATCTGGAGGTTTCTTCAGTCTAGGAGGAGTGTAAAGTTATTTAGCTTTTGGCAAGAGCCAACTGTTCTTATGCCAAAATATCCAGCTGGAGCGGGCGTTGATGTTTGAGAGAAAACGGTTTTGCCATCAATCAGGAAGGTCGTGGTCTCTTTGCTGACTGTGAGTGTAATGTGGTAGGTATGACCCGCCTGCAGCAGATCTTTTTCCTGGGTGCTTTCCTGTAAAAGCTGGCGCTTGCCTGAACCGTCATACCAACGAAAGCGGGTTGTCGTGTTCGTGTTACCCCCAATACCGGCGTAAAGCAGTATCAGGTTATTGTAGGAGGCAAGTGCGCCGTCGCGTATATGAGGTAAAGCGTTGTTCTGCTCATGCGCTGCCCAGAAAAAATTCATGTCCGATAGGCGGCATGATGGAGACGAGGTAAGGATGGTCCTCTCAAACGACAGGGTATAACTGCCAGAAAGCGGGCGGAGCAGCCAGATCGTCATGCCCTTCCGTGCCTGTAAATACAGGCTGCCATCAGGCTCCTGCCGGGTGATGGAAGGGGGGGAGGAAGGTTCGCTTTCCACTCGCCAGTTCTCCTCTGCCCAGTGCAGTAGTGGCAGTTCTCCGGCTAGGGCATTCTGGCTCAGAGCGCCAGAAGCCAGTAATCCCCAAAGTAGGCGTCGGCTCTTCATAGCATGCCCTCACGATCATTGGAGAGGAGTGCCAGACGGCTCATGGTAATTCTAAGAAGACCTCGGTTGGAGCAGGCTATGTGACGAGGTGCGCCGAAACCTTGGGGATTTATCATGCTGTTATTGATGCCTGTGAGAGGGGTAATTAACACCATTCCTATGCGAGCGTTTAATGCTAAAAATGAACGCCCACAGAGCCGCCAATAATACGCGGAGTTCCCATCCATCCGAAAACAGAGCCATAATCGCCTTCACGGAGACTCATATAGTAAGTTTTATCCAAAACATTATTGACCCAGATAGATGTATCCAGAGATGTTCCGTGGATTTTCAACTTGTAGCCTAATGAAAAATTCAGGAGGCCATAGGCCGGGATTTTAGCTGATAGGGAATTATCAACTGTTGCAAAAGTAGCTGTGCGATAGGAATAGCGGACAGTCGCATAAAGGGAAGATTTGTCGTCCAGACTATGCTCATAACGCCCCATAACGCTCAAGGAGACCTTTGGTGCGCGGAAGACCGGGCGCCCGTTCAGGTTACAGGAAGACGGGGGGTGACTTTGTAAAGAGATTTCCGGTGCGCACCGGGCGCTGTCGTAACTGAGGTATTTTGTATCATTATACAAAACATTCGGGGTGATATTCAGATTTTTTATGGGGTGCCAGTTCATGGTGTATTCAACCCCACGAGACCTATAGTTGCCTGCATTGGTTAAGTAAGTCTGTTGAGAGTCCGTATCATAGCCTTGCGTCTGAAAATTTTTGACCAGTGCATTAAAGTAATCAATCTTGAAATCGAGATTTGCTATAGGGATATCTTTATGCAAGCCAACCTCGATGCTCTCTGTCGTTTCTGGTTTGATATAAAGGCTATCGAATCCGGCTTTGCTAGCAGAACCCGAAGATATATTTATGGCGCCTGCTTTTTTGCCATAAGACAGTGCAACATAAAATTTTGTCAGGATATCCAGATCGTAATCAATATTTACCATTGCTGAAGGTAAAGCGGTCGTTTTGCTTAATATGCCTGAGTAAAATGGATTTCTGTTCAATCGTCTGAATGTTCCACTTTTATCATCAATTCCTTCTCTGAAACCAAATTTAATTGTGAGCTTCTTCAAGGGATGTGCTGTTGCCTGTGCATAGAGAGAATAGTAATCATCTCTTAAAGAGCCATAACGATAGACGGTCAAATCATTGTAACTGGCGCTTTTATACCAGGCTCCGGAAACGCCATCACTATATTGAGTAATTGCATTGGTATTAAGGCTCTCACCAGAATAGGCAAAACCTGTTGCAAAATTAATGGTTTTCCAGTGAGGGGAATCAAAGCGAATATTTTCGTACCATGTTCTATCTCTGACATTCGTGCCAGAATTGTAATAGGCATTAATACTGTATGGGTCAGACATAACAGGGTTCGTATAGAAGTAGCGGAACGAACTGATAGACGAGAGTTTCCAGCCTCCACCAAATCTCCAGCTTATTTGAGGAGAGACACCCAGTTGCTGAGTTGTATCATAATTCTGGTAATCAATGTCAGTCGCACGGCCCGTTATAATATGGTTTCCCAAAGCAGCAGACCTATTTTCAAACTGATTGACGCCTTCCACAGTAATGCTTTTGTATAGAACTGGTGTTGGTGTCTCGCGTTCAGCGCTATAATCTGCAATCAGACGGAAATTAAGATTTTCAGTGGGTGTGTAGTAAAGCTGAGTGCGAACGCTGTCCCCATGGTAGCCATTAACGTTGTTTCCATAACGGACATTTTTTATGTAACCGCCTTGCGCTGTGTGGTTATAGCTAATGCTGCTGTAAAGATTATTCAGTATTTTCCCAGAGACCAGCGCAGATGCTCGCATGTATCCATAACTGCCGTAAGAAAAGAATGCTTCGCGGCGGGGGGTAGCGGTTGGCACTCTTGTCTTGATGTCAATAACACCAGCCGTCACGTTAGCTGGATACAAGGTGCCTTGGGTTGCGCCATTATAGACGTCAATCGAATCAAGATCGTTAAACCCATGAGCCATCATGGAAGGACGGCTCAAATACACACCATCAAGAAATAGCCCGACACTGCTCGGCATGCCAACATTGGCTTCCCCCCCTGTCTGGCCGCCTCCATCCCCCATGCCGCGAATGGAGATACTGCTATTGAAGGGGTCGGCAGCATCAACATTCAGGCTGGGGGAGAGTTGCTGGAGGTCTTCGATCGTATTGATTCGTTCACTTTCCAGCTCTTTTCCCGTGAAATGATAGGATGATGATGTCGGTTTTTGTCTGTCCGTTGTCGCTCTGTTTCCAACAACGTCTACAGACTCTCCAGCTCCACGCTTACTGCTTTGTTTGGTAAGTTTCTGGAGTTTTTTATGGCTGATCTCAGGAGAGTCTGAGGTTTGCTCCGACCAGGCATTGGTGCTCAGCAAGGTGGTCGTCAGCAAAAAGCTACTTACGAAAGCGTGTCTCGAGATACTCAACTCAACCACCGATTAAAAATGTGGAATTAGGAAAGGCCTTATTCACACGATATTATTCGTTGGTATATTTAATAAAACGTAATATGGTGTTTTATTGATAATAATGTACTAACGAGGTTAGTGTTAATAAAAGGCCTATCCATGCTCAAACGATATTCGATTCGCGCTTTTTGCGGCGCTATGGCGTTGTGCCTGTTGCCAGATTTGTCTTTTGCCGATGCAAAATCGCCCCCAAAATCGTGGATTGATCCCGATACAGGTCATCGCGTCATTCGGGTCACGGATGAGCCGGGATCTGCAAGTCTGTATTTTAACATTCATGCTTATACACCCGACGGTAAGCAGATGATTTACACGACGGCAGACCGTGGTATCGGTGTAATTAACCTGTCTACGTTTACGGCCAAACCTTTGGTCAAAGGCCCAGTTGGAGGTGGGCCTGGAGCCGTTGTAGTAGGACACAAAACGGCAACAGTTTATTATTTCAAAGGGCTAAAAGGTGACTCACACTATGGCTCTCTCTGGGCTGCCAACATCGAGACGGGTGAGCAGAGAAAAATAGCTGATCTACCACGGCGTGCAGGCATTTTTTCCATTAATGCAGATGAAACGCTGGGCGCAGGGAGCTACATTGTTGGAGACGGCGAAGATTATAATGGACGCCAGGCAGGGCAGGTGGCACCGCACCCAACAGCAGAAGAGCCTTTAGACAAAAAGACCAAGATGAGCAGACGTCTGGCTGCAAGGCTACCGATGGTTATCTTTACCGTAGATTTACATACAGGTCAGATCAAACCAGTATTTGCCAGCACGGACTGGATTGACCATTTACAGTTTTCACCCACCGATCCGACATTGCTCATGTATGCTCATCAAGGGGAGTGGCAACAGGTAGAAAAACTGTGGACCATTCGCACCGATGGTTCAGAAAATAAACATATCGATCCACGCATCATGAAGATGGAAGGCAGTGGCCACCAGTGGTGGGACCATGACGGAAAAAACATATGGTATGATCTTCATATACCTTTAGGGATGATCTCATTCGTTGCAAGCTATAACGTCGAAAATGGAGATAGAACGTGGTTCCATTACGCTCCGGAAGAATCCTCTATCCATTTTAACAGGTCAGTTGACGGGAGCCTGTTTGCGGGCGACGGCAGCGATGCACCGGGAGCCAGGTGGCTCTATTTGTTTCATCCGGAACTGGTAAAGGATGATCGCAGTTTAGGTGAACATCTCATTCAGCCAGGCAAGTTCAGGGCTGAGCGATTGGTCAATATGTCCAAACATAATTATCATTTGGAGCCGAACGTTAATTTTACGCCGGATGGAAAGTACGTGATTTTCCGTTCAAATATGTTTGGCCCGACGTATGTCTTTGCTGTTGAGGTAAGCAAGTAACGTCACGGGGAAAAATGTTGTTGCGTGGGGGGTATCGGATCGACATAATCCCCCTCATTTCTTTTCAGAGGTAAATGATTGGCTCTTCAGCAGTTGTTGATCCGTTTTGTCGGTATCAGGGGGAGGGGTAATACAAGAGACAGCCTGCCTAATTCGTCTCTAATAACCTAAGAAGTTTTTAGAAATAATCCATGAAAATTAAGGTTCCAAACTAGCCGTTAAAATTTGATTTGAACCATGGAGAGAACGGCATGGAAATTTTCTGGAATGCGGCCCCCTTTGATCGTGCCATATTCATATTGCAAAGCAATTTTTAAAATATCCATGGGCCACCAGTTCAAATTGGCAGACCATGCTTTCTGCTGCCCTCCATCAACGGAAGCGGACCTCAGATTGGCTTCTGAATATCGTGCTGAGCCCTCAATAAGTCCTACCCCATTACAAAGGTAATTTTGATTTTTTGCGCATGTCGGGGAAGAAAAAGCGGCCGTTCTGGATTTCCAGCTCCGCGGCTTTCCGACCAGTGTGTAACTGGCCTGAGCATACCAGCCTGAAAAATGCAGCTTTTGCGTTGTGTTTTCTACAGCTTTATTCGCAATAATTTCATAAGCCTCCCCCTGGAACAGTAGCCCTTTCCAGGCCGCTGCCGCTTCCAGCCCAAAAGCCCCAACGCTCCTGAGGTCTATTTTTCCTGTATTCAGATATTTGGATGTCAGGCCAATATTCATTTCTGGGTAATCGGAAAATGTGGCCGCAGGTCCCTCTCCGCGACCATGAGCGACTTTGAAGACCCACTCTCCTGAAAACCCGACATGGAAAAACAGATCCTGCGTGCGGATGGGTACACCTACCAGCCGGAAAACAAGGGCCCGCTGGTTACCGTTTTCTCCCGGACCGGCGGTTCCGGCGGTGCCGGAGATCGCCAAATGGTATCGTTTGCCATGTACTTCTATTTGAACAGCCTGCCGCTCAATGCCAGCCGCAATATTGCGGGTAATGGTGGAAATGCTGGAACGTTCGATAAAAGCCGTGTCCCCTTGAGCCTGCATGGATTCAAGCCCAAAACTCGGTTTGAAAATACCTGCTGTGAACACAAAGGGTTTCAGTCCAATATAGCTGATCTGACCTTCAAAAAGACGCATCTGTCCACCGGGGGCCGGGCCGAAATCCCAGATGCCGCCGAGTTCAACCTGATCGTGAATGGTAATGCGCGCGCCATTCCGAATGCGCCCGCCTCGTGCTCCAACGCCCGGTGCGGGCTGGCTGGTTTTGGGGAAGCCTCCTATATCCAACTGATCAGTCGCATAGGGTTTGATAGTGATGCCGTCGAACTTGAAAGTTGGGATCGTGCCCGCAAACGCCGCTGGTGTGTGGATCAGTGATACACCCACACAGGCGACGGAGAAGCGCAGAGCGTAGCGCCGCAAAGCACTCATTCTGCGAGGTGACGCTTTAAAAAACAGAGGCAGTTTTTCAGAAATCATAATCAAAATGCAGCAACACAACCATCGCTTCTGGGGTCTGCGGCTCCTTCTATCATACCGTTACTGTGGCGGACGAGGGCACCCGCATGACCCATCATGGAGGAAAAGGGCGAGACAAGTTCTACATCATGCCCTGCCTGCTTCAATTGCTGGATGAGGAGCTCGGAAAAATTACACTCCATTTTGAGAGAGACACTTTCTGCTCCCCATGTTCGGCCCAGCAGCCACCGCGGTGCCGTGACAGCCTGCTGGAGTGGAATACCATAGCGAGCATACCGTGTAAAAATGGCGGCCTGTGTTTGTGGTTGTCCTTCTCCTCCCATCGTGCCGTAAACCATGGCCCGGCCATCATCAAAGCGGGCCATGGCGGGGTTGAGGGTATGGAATGGTTTCCGTCCGGGTTTAAGCGTATTCCAGCCTTCTTCTGCCAGACGGAAGGACGAGCCGCGATTTTGCCAGATAAGTCCTGTTTCTGGCAGGAACACGCCAGAGCCAAATTCAAAATACAGGCTCTGTATCATACTGACAGCAACGCCATTTGAATCAATGGCCCCCATCCATGTGGTGTCTCCTTGCTGGGAGGGCGCAGGCCAGGGCATGGCGCGTTTCATATCGATACTGCTTGCAAGGTTTTTCATCTGCGCTGCATCATTCAGGAAGCTCTGTGCACACGCCGTCATGAAGGCAGGATCCCCGACATGCGCATTGCGGAAGAGGAAAGCCTTTTTGGTGGCTTCCAGCAGTCCATGGATATGGGCAAAACTTTCTGCGTCGGGTGCATGAAGCTGGTCGAACAGTTTGAGAATGGCGAGTGAAGCAACGCCTTGTGTGGGGGGCGGCGTATTGTAGAGTTTTGCTCCGTGAATGTGGGCTTGCAACGGCGCGGTAAGTATCGCTCTGTGGCTTGTAAAATCTTCAATGCTCAGGGGACTTCCTGCCTGCTGGAGGTCATGAGCCAAGGCTTGCGCGATGCGGCCGGTATAAAAACTGTCCAGCCCATCCGCCGCCAGATGCTGTAAAGTCCGTGCTAATGCCGGGTTTCGGCGGATTTCTCCCTGGCGCACCAGTGCGTCTCCCCCAGCATAAGCGGATATGAAAGCCTGATTGTGAGCCAGTTCGGCTTTCTTTGTGTGGAGAAGTGCGGCTTCACTATCTGAAACAGCATAACCTGCCTCAGCGTAGTAAATGGCGTCCTTTAGCAACTCTGATAGAGAAAGACCGGGCTTTATTGCCGCGCTCTGGCGTAGGGCTTCCTGCCAGCCTGAAACCGCGCCTGCCATACTGTTGGCGGCAAGGCCTCCACGCCATGGAATTTCAGTATGACCAGCGTCCTGATAGAGAGCGAGGTTGGCCTTGGCAGCAGCAGCGCCACAGGCATCAATAACGCAGGTGCGGCCATCTGGATAAGAAACGAGCCAGAAAGCATCCCCGCCAAGTCCTGTCATATGCGGATAAACGGCAGAAAGAGTCGCCGCTGTGGCAACTATGGCTTCCAGCGCTGTGCCGCCTTTTTTCAGAATATCAAGCCCGGCCTGACTTGCGAGATGATGCGGCGAGGTCACCATTCCCCGCGTAGCATGAAATGTATGCAGCATTAGACGTCCGAAGAATGTTTGGTGTGATAATGGCGCGCAATGAGTGTGCAGAGAAAAAGCTGGATCTGATGATACAGGATCAGCGGCAGGATAATGAAACCTGCGATAGAGGCCGGAAAGAGGACGTTTGCCATAGGCACGCCCGAAGCAAGTGATTTTTTGGATCCGCACAGAATGAGGGAGACTTCATCGCGAGAAGGAAAACCGCAGGCTTTTCCGAGCAGCAGTGTGATCAGCAACACAAGCAGCAGCAGCCCGACATCTATGGCCACCAGAGAGAGAATGCTCTGCAAGTCCAGCTTGGACCAGATGCCCTCCACAACGGCATGACTGAACGCTGTATATACGACAAGCAGGATAGAAGAGCGGTCTGTTATGGAAATGATCTTTTTGTTGCGGTGTACCCATTTGTGCAAAACGGACTGAAAGAGCTGGCCAGCCACAAAGGGAAGCAGAAGCTGCACTGCAATATCTGTGATGGCCTGGGCAGACCATACACCCTGCGTGTGTAGAACCACTGAAACGAGAACCGGTGTGATGAAGATGCCTGCAATATTGGAGAGCGTTGCTGCGCAGATGGAGGCCGCCACATTCCCGTTGGCGAGGGACGTCAGGGCAATAGAGGACTGAACCGTAGAGGGCAGGCAGCACAAAAACAGCACGCCCAGCCATGTATTGCTGTCCAGCAGGCCCGGCGCCAGAGCATGGAGCGAAACCCCGAGGAGGGGAAAAAGCAGGAAAGTGCATGCCAGTACTAGCCCCTGCAATTTCCAGTTCCGCATATTTTCCAGAATGGCGCGCCGCTCAAGTTTGATACCCTGCATAAAGAACATGACCATGATGCAGGCATCGGTCACATATTCCAGAATGAGAGTAGCGTTTCCTTTGCACGGAAGAACTGTCGCCAGAAGGACGGCACAAATAAGAGCTGTCAGAAAAGGGTCGATTTTACGCATCAGGACGCACGCTGCATAAAACGGCGGCGCATGGGGCGCAGAACGGCAAGAGCCAGAACGGCTGTCAGCAGATCGCCTCCAATGGCCAGTGCGAAGACCGGATGCCAGTTGCCACTGGCCTGATGCAGCCACGCTGCCAGTGGGCCTCCAAAGACTGCCCCCACGCCCTGTGCCATGTAGAGCAGTCCGTAATTGCGGGAGGCATCACGTGTGCCGAACGTATCGGTGAGTGTGGCAGGGAAAAGCGAGAAAATTTCACCCCAGCCGAGGAAGACGATGCCGGAAAGCAGCACAAAAGCGACAGGGTGATTGGCCAGAGCGAGCCAGCATGTCAGGGCAATTGCCTCAAGAGAGAAAGCGAAAGCCATAGTCTGCTCCCGCCCCAGATGGTCGGAAACCCAGCCAAACAACGGGCGTGTGACGCCATTGGCAATGCGGTCGAGCGTCATAGCCAGCGGGAGAGCGGCCATTCCCAGAATAGTAAGGTGTGCTACGCCAAAATCTGTCGCAATCTGGGCGAGCTGAGAGGTAACCATCAGGCCTGATGTGGCCATGGTCGCCATCATAAAAAACATCAGCCAGAAGAGTGGGGTCTTTACGACGTAAGCGGTCAGATATCCCGTGCTTGCAGAAGAAGTGTCGGTGGAGGCGGCGCTTTCCGGTGTTTTCAGGAAGCAGGCTGCGACAACGCCTACAACGGCCATGATGATGCCAAACACCGTCATGGTGTTCCGCCAGTCAGACGCAGCCAGAAGATGAGAGATGGGGAATGTGGTAAGCATGGCCCCCATGCCATAACCTGCGGCAGCAGCCCCGGCTGCCATGCCCCGGTTTTTAGGAAACCACTGCATGAGGAGCGAAACGACACCTACATAAACAATACCGGTGCCAATGCC
Organism: Acetobacter malorum; assembly: GCF_001580615.1. Classification (GTDB taxonomy): domain Bacteria; phylum Pseudomonadota; class Alphaproteobacteria; order Acetobacterales; family Acetobacteraceae; genus Acetobacter; species Acetobacter malorum. The sequence continues at coordinate 208,767 of NZ_LHZC01000056.1, read as the reverse complement.
GCCTAGTCCACCATAGGTCAGGTAAAGCATGGTGAGAGAATGGACCTGCGCTGAGGCAACCCAGCTGAAGCCAGTCAGAACAATGCCCGCAATAATCAGGTTACGCGGCAGGACATGACGCGCAATCCAGCCCTGGATGGGCGAGAACAGGGTTTGCAGCACAATCAGCAGGGAGAAGGTAACCTGCAAGGCTGCGGCACTGGCGCTAAAATCTGTTTTCAGAACGGGCGTAAACAGGGTCCATACATATTGCGGGGAGGAAATGGCCCCCATGCAGACCAGACCGGCTATCATCTGCCGCCATTTTGCTGCGATCATCTTCTGTATCCTTTTTGGAAATTGCTGCGTAGCTCGGTCATTACGGGCTAGTTACGTGTGCGATGCAGGGTGGGGAGGCCAAAAGCTGGACTGAACTGGACGTTGATCATGATGCCGGCCTGTACTGCGGTGTTCAGGTTGGGAAGAATGGTCTTGCGTCCCAACTGGTCCGGGTTCCAGATATATTCAAAATAGGGTGTGCACATAACGCCAGGGGCAATGTTCAGGCCATAGTTTACTTCCACCATGGTTTCCTGTTTTGCCCATTTGGCATGGTGACCATGCGCGGTGAGTGTATCGTTCATGCCTTCAACAAATCTATGGTCCCAGATAAAGCTTTGACCAACCAGACCAAAATAATCACGAGGACGGCTGGCAAAGGGACCCCAGTCAAACAGACCAGCGACGAAACCATCTTTGATGGCGGCGTTCCCTGATGTCATGAGGTTAGCCGCGCCAAAAAGGATCAGACCTCTGGTTCCATGTTCATCTGGCTTCCAGATCATCTGCTGCGCCTGAAGGTAGAGCTGTGTACGGCCACGGCGGTTCATGGCCGTTCCTCCATACAGAGGGCGAGACTGGCCATGGTTGTTGTAGAGCGGGTCAGAATAGCTGGCGGTATCGTAAACAAACCCGAGATCATAAGCGCGGGGATAGAGGTCATTGGTGAAGTTTGTGCGGTAGCCTGCCTCAGTCGGGATGTATTCGCCTTCGGCTTTATCAAAACCCCAGTCCGGGCCGGGCCAGCTATTATGGTTGCTGGCTTTTAACCAAGGCTCGGCTTCCCAGATCCCTGTCTTAATGTAAGTTTTTTCTGTGGGTTTATAGAGGAAACGTGTGCCCCATGAGGACGTGACAAAGGACGGCATGGAGCCGTTGACTGTGAGGGTAGTTGGCACAGAACAAAGGAAAGACGGGAACATGCAGTAGAGTTCAGACCCGTCAAACTCGCCGCCTTTGGGCATGGAACGGCCTGCCAGAATAAAAAGGCGGTTGTTAAAAAGAGCCTGATCCCACGTAAATTCTCTGACCTGAAAACCATTGTGGTTTCCATAATAGGAAACAAACCCCCAACTGGAACCGGTCGCTCCGCCTGCGCGTCCCTGACCGGCAACATCATCTGCCAGAAAATGGATTTTTGCACCCGGGATATGCGCAATGCGCTGCATATCCAGATCCAGCCCAATCCCTGCAAAATTATTGAAGAAGGAACCATGTTTTATGCCGCCGGCAGGAACACCAGAATATTCGGAAACATTCCAGCCGGTAATGTAGATACCATTTTTAGAGAGGTATTTCCCAGCAGACATAACAGGTTGTGTATGCATGGAAAAAAGATAGGGCTGGGGAGCAGTCGAATGTGCACTATTGGCGGAGGGAGTGGATGGAACACCTCCCGGGGTGTTGATGGACGGAACATACGCGGGCACGGAAGGATCCGTCATGCTGCGTGCCTGTCCATTATCCGAATTTTTCCCGTGCACCACGACGTTAGGGGCTGTTGTGGTGTCACCCTCAGCGAGGGACGCAGAAGCGGGGCGGGGCATCTGAAGAACAGCACCAACGAGGAGCAAGCCAAAACAAAGTGGGCTGGGAATTTTCTTGAACAAGATCATGGCGGGCCTGTTTTTATGTGCTGACTTCAGCCTGGAAAGGCATCTTTTGTTGCCTGGATCAGCATATTTTCAAGGGAACTGAACTCTTGTTTGTTGTTCAGTGCGACAAAACCAACAGGCAATGCTTCGGGTAAGTCTGGGATAACGATAGGAGAGGCAAGGGCGCTCCGCTGGAGAAAGCCGGGTTGCAGCGTGCAGCCGTAGCCTGCTTTTACTGCTCCAAGCAGAGCGCTGAGGCTGTCGCTACAAAATGCAATATGCCAACGGATTTTGTGTCGATTAAGGGTTTCGAGTGCTATGCGGCGGGTAACACTTCCTTCTGGAAAAACCACAAGAGGTATGGACTTTTCCTTATCGAGAATTTCTTCAGGGTGCATGTACCATTTCAGAGTTTCTTGCCAGAGTAAGGTGCCATGCGTTTCGTGAGGAGCCTGCATGCCAAACATGAGGTCAATATCCCCGGTTCCAAGTCGGTCGCGTAATTGGTGGCTTAATCCTGTGATAAGACTGACCTGAGTTTTGTTGTTCTGTTTTCTAAAATTTCTAAGTAATAAAGGAAGGTCTGAAAGAATAAGATCTTCTGTTAACCCCAGTCTTATTTGAGTCTGTGTTTCGAGTTTTTCTGAGAGTTGAAAAATTCTGTCATGAGATTGAAGGGCGTCTTGTGCCAGACGGATAAGAGTATGCCCCGAACTGGTGAGTTCGACCACTTTCGTTGAGCGCGAAAGAAGGGAAATGCCGAGCGCTTCTTCCAGGCGGCTGATGTGCAGGCTTATGGTCGATTGACTAACGCCCCGGCGATGAGCCGCAGATGTAAAGTGGAGCGTCTCTGCGACAGCCAGGAAAGACCGAAGGTGTTGCAGATCTAGATTAGATTTATCGAGCATATAGATAAACACCAAAACGGAATCGCTATATCCGATTGATGCGATATGGATATGAAATCGTCAAGGAAAACGATGCGATAAAGAAATGGGAGCAGTGTAAAAAATACTTAATGTTTGTTCGTGTTATGACAAGAAAATGGGAATTTATATTGCTGTGATTTTATTCTGTCTGCGAAAGATGAGTTTATTATTTGGTATACAAGACTGAAAGCTAATCGGTCCAGATTGGGCGTGTCGTGCGTTGGACTTGTGCCGGCGGGTGCTACCAAGCCGCTCGGGATGTCCGGGCTTGGTAGCAGCGTACCGCAGTCTGCGGGATCTGATACAGTTTCCCAATTGGTCATGCATGCCGATACCCATAGATGAAGGCAAACTTCGTGTTTTTAGCGCACGGACAACGGTGGGCTTTTTTAGAATTTTCCTCTCATCCCTGATAATCCCCTTTCCCAGACGAAGGCGTTTATTCTCGCGGTCCAGGTCATCCTAACGCCCTGCTGCCGATTGAAGAACGAGACCCCGCTACCTCAAGTTATGCATATGATGAATGGAATATACCGAATTAGCATTGGCTGCCTTATGCACGACACTGTATCCATATCGAAACGAGATAGAGGGCGACGCCCGTTCCAAAAGGCAGTTTAGAAATCCACTTCATTTGTCTTTTGTATTTCGAAAATTATGTAATCTCTGGAAAGGGATAAAAAGTGAAGGTCGTCTTCCTCAATGGTCGTTTCATCAATGAGGATGAAGCAATGATCTCGCCTTTCGACCGGGGGTTTACCTTCGGAGAAGGCATTTATGAAGTTTGCATTTCAGTCGATGGAAAAATTGTCGATCTGGAAGATCATCTTGCGCGGCTGGACCACTCTCTGGAAGCCGCCGGTATTAACCCACCTCCTGAGAGGAGCATGCTGTCTGGTCTGATGCATGATATTCTCGCCAGAAACAGCATCGAAAATGGGTTCGTCTATATTCAGGTAACGCCGGGGAAAACTCCCCGCAATTTTGTTGCTTTGCCAGCAGAGCGGTCCACGCTTCTCATAAGCACTGGGCCAGCGCAGCTTGAGGGCAGCAAAGCCTTCAAAAACGGTATGCGCGTTCAGGTGTTGCCGGATATTCGCTGGAAACGACGCGATATCAAGACGACGATGCTCATGCCGCAGGTTATGGCCAAGCGTGCCGCGCTAAATGCTGGTTTTGACGATGTAATATTTTACGATGACCTGGGAATTACAGAAGGTAGTTCCTCGAATGTTTTCATGGTGACAGCTGACGGCGCACTCGTTACGCGACCTGTGTCGCATCAGATACTGTCTGGATGCACGCGTAATACATTGATCGAACTTGCCATACTGAACGGCATGACGGTGATAGAGCGCCCGATCTCCCATGACGATCTGTCAAACGCGAAAGAAATATTTCTCACGAGTTCGACCTACCTCGTCGTTCCTGTTGTGGAATTGGAGTTTGGGGAGAAAGCAATCACTTATTCCTGCAATGAAACAAAAAAACTTCAGGGTATTTATATCAAATATCTTCATTGATTTTTTCAATTTCAAAAAATTAACGCCGTTTTGTCATCAATGCCTAATACTGAGCGACGGAGTGAGGGTATGAGAAAGAATAGAACGGTTATCTGCACCGCCATTGTTTCATTCCAGATCGGACTGGGGGGAGTGAATGCTTATGCTGCGGTGCAGGATGACGAGAATGCGGACAAAACAAAAGACCGCGGATCGTCTCTGGTGAGAACAGGGGCGAAAACTGCCCCCTCAGGTACTGTGCATCAGGCCCGCAGACGGGCGGCGAGCCTTTCCTCTAAGGAGGTTCTCGCCAGTTCTTCGGAAACGATGATCATCACGGGGACACATGCTTTCAATCGGCGTGCGCGTGATTCCACTGCTCCGATTTCTATCCTTACCGGTGCGCAACTGCGGCAGACCGGCCAGATGAATGTCGCTGACGCCATCACACGTCTCGATCCGTCGATCACTATGCAGGCGGTCGGCGGTGATGCCGGGGCACTCACGTCCTCCATTCGGATGCGGGGATTGAATCCGAACGAAGTTCTTGTTCTGGTTGACGGAAAAAGGCGGCATACCACCGCTAATATTTATGCTGATAATGGTCCGCAGCAAGGTGGGACGCCGGTCGATCTGAATATGATCCCGGCCAACGCTATCGATCATATCGAAATTTTGCGTGATGGTGCGGCCGCCATGTACGGATCTGACGCGATTGCGGGGGTGGTTAACATCATCCTCAAGAAGACTGATCATGGACTACATATCAGCGCTCAGACGGGTGCAAATGCCTATGTGGGTAATGGCTGGAATTATCAGGTCAATGCGGATGGTGGGTTGAAATTCGGTGATGATGGCTATGTCCATATTAGCGGCTCAATGTACCATACCGATCATATGTATCCGCGCACGGTGGATTTTCGCTCGCAGCCGAACCGGCTCGGTTATGCCGGATATAGTTTTCCGTCCAATTCCAACAAGGTCATCAGCACCCCGGAAGAGACGCGTGAGAACCTGAGTATCAAGTTCGGTAAAACCCTGTTTAGTGGCGTTAAGGGGTACGGTCTGATTACCTATGCGCATAGGCACGCTGAAACGTACGAGAATTTCCGGCTGCCAAGCGTGCTTCCCGCAGTGAAGCCCAACGGCTTTACGCCGATCGAGACCATGAACGAGAATGATTTCTCGGGCATGCTTGGTCTGACGGGGGATAATTTTCTGGGATTTTCCTGGGATCTGAGCACGACGTATGGGGAAGATGATGATCGCGTCAACAACCGCAATACGGTCAATATCAATCTGTATAAATATACAGGCTATACGCCGACGACGGTAACGGCGCAGTCTTATTCCATGGCCCAGTGGACCAACGACCTTGGCTTTCGCCGCCGTTTCAATATCGGTCATGTCGTGCCCATGACGCTGGCATTCGGTGGTCAGCATCGTCTGGAAATGTATAATCTTTATGCGGGTGAGCCTGCGTCCTATCTGTATGGCGGTACGCAGGCATTCGGGGGCATCATTCCGGAAAATGCCGGTAAGTGGGATCGTGATATCTGGGCTGGATATCTGGATGGAGATTTCCACCCGCTCAAACACTGGGATCTCGATTTTGCGGGGCGTTTCGAGCATTACACCGATACGGGTAATACCGAGAATGGTAAGATCTCAACCCGCTATGACTTTACCAAACGGATTGCCATCCGTGGCACCATCAGTAACGGTTTCCGGGCACCCACTCTGGCCGAAGAGCATTACAGTGAGGTTAATATCGGTCCGACCAATGCAGGCGGTCTGCTGGCATCATCCAGTGACGCAGCGAAGGCGCTTGGAGCGAACCATCTGAAGCCGGAACGCTCCACCAGCGCCGAGGCGGGGATTTTGCTGGAGCCGGTGGATCGGTTCCATATCAGCGTGGATGTGTATCAGATCAATATTCGTGATCGTATTGCCGGTGGTGGCACTGTGCGGGGGCAGGCGGCGCATGACGCCATTCTCCAGACGGGTGCTTCGATCCCGCCGGGTGTGCTTCTGGACAATACAACCGCCTATTACTTCGCGAATGTCGGTTCGACACGGACGCAGGGTATTGATATTTCCGGTGATTACCTGTTCCGTTTTGAGAATTACGGCAATCTGGATCTAAGCGCGTCGCTCAACCTCAACCGGACGCGTATGAGCCATATTAATACCGACCAGCACGGCAGTCCCGTTCTGAATGCGCAGAATGTTAGTTATCTGACGACGGCTTCCCCGCGCAGTAAGATTATTCTGAATGCACGCTGGACCTTTCGGAACTGGGATATCAATCTGCGCGAGACGCGATATGGTCTGACAAGTACCCTGATGACTTATGAGGATCAGACGCCAGCCAGTTCCGTGTGCCCTCTGGACGGAGGCTCACTGCGTTATTCGGTGCACTGCTTTGGCCAATACAACAACACCCCTGTCTGGCTGACAGATCTTGAAGTGGGCTATCACATTAATTCGCGCCTTCATGTTGCTGTTGGTGCGAACAATATTTTCAATCAGCGCCCACGCAGGCTGCAAGACCAGTTCAACTATGTTGGGGCCAATATCTACGATTTCCGGAACTCGGGAATTCCTATTACGGGTGGATATTATTATGGTCGGGTGAATGTCGATCTGTAAGCCTGACGGAACGGAAGACGCCTGATATCGACTGCGGTGTTTCTGGGTGGCGGCTAGTGTGCCAACCCGGGAGCATCTTTAATTCTGGGGGAAGCAATGCGCGCGTGTGATATGGCAAATAGACCGTTCCGGGTCTGTCTGGTGGTAGCTCTTGTGAGTCTGGCGGCAGGTGCCAGTCAGCCGCGCCAGGCAGAGGCTCAGGCTTCTCATACGGAGGATGCCCATGCGACATCGGCTTATACCGCGCGGGAAGTGATGATTCCGATGCGTGATGGGGCGCATCTGCAAACGGTTATTGTCACTCCCAAAGGTCAGACCGGGCCGCTTCCAATTTTGCTGACCCGCACACCCTACGGCATCCCCGACCAGACCGTGATCGACACCGAAGCCTCGAAAGATATTTCCAGCGCATTGCCCAGCTGGAAAGCCTTTCAGAAAGATGGCTACATCATGGTTTATCAGAATTTACGCGGCCGGTTTAAATCCGAAGGTCAGTTTCTGAAAACAGCCCGCTTCGACGCAAACGATCCGATGCAGGCGAACGAAGTCAATGATGCATGGGATACGATCGACTGGCTGGTCAAAAACGTTCCGAACAATAATGGTCGCGTAGGAATGTATGGCGTATCCTATGCGGGAATGACGTCAGGCATCACATTGCTGCATCCGCATCCTGCGCTTAAGGCGATCAGCGAGCAGGCGGCGCCTGCGGATCAGTGGATGAATGATGACAATCATCATTACGGGGCACTTCGGGAAAGCTATACGTTCGAATATTGCGTCCTTGAGCAGGCGGACAAGAATAAAAATACGAATTATAATTTCGACACGCATGATGTTTACGACTGGTATCTTCGGGTTGGTTCTGTTCGCAATACGGACAAACTCTATACACATGGAAAGCTCAGCTACTGGAACGCAAATCTGGATCATCCGGATTATGATGCGTTTTGGCAGGAAGAGGCGTGGTATAAGAAGATAACAGGCTCAACGGTTCCCAACCTCAACGTTGCGGGCTTCTGGGATCAGGAAGATCCGATGGGACCATGGGACATTTTTTACAAATCTCAGGCTCACGATCCGAATGACACCAACTTCATCGTGGCAGGACCGTGGTTCCATGGCGGCTGGCAGAGGACTGACGGGGCATCGATAGGGCCGATGCTGTTGGGTGGACACAAGACCAGCAAGGAGTTTCAGGACGAGACAGAAGCTCCGTTTTTTGCTTACTATCTGCATGATAAAGGCGAAAAGCCACACTGGAAAGCCAGAATTTTTGAAACAGGATCAAATACATGGCAGACTTACCCGACATGGCCGGATAAGCATGTCACGCCGCAGAGCATCTATTTGCATTCGGATGGGACGTTGTCATTTACCGCACCTAAGAAGAATGATGCGCCTTACCGACAGTACATCTCGGACCCGGCCAATCCGGTTCCTTACCGCCCCCGCCCGATTTCGCCGACCTTTCCTGTTAGAGAATGGCGGACATGGGAGACCATGGATCAGCGGTTTGTCGATCATCGGCCAGACGTGCTGACCTTCACAAGTACGCCGTTGGATCAGGATTTGCGAATTGCGGGACCGGTTCAGGCTCATCTTTTCGCGTCGACATCGGGACAGGATTCGGATTTCATCATTAAGCTCATCGATGTGTTCCCGGAAAAGGGGCAGAAAAGCATATATTCGAACGATGAGGGCGCATCTTGGGCGCAGTCGCTGGACGGCTATCAATTTCCCATTGCAATGGAGGTCAGGCGGGGGCGTTATCTCCGCAGCTTTAGCTATCCCACGCCGCTTGTGCCTGGTAAAGTGACGGAGTGGCCGATTTCTCTAAGGGACCATGATCATGTCTTTCTCAAAGGGCATAGAGTGATGGTGCAGATCCAATCAACATGGTTTCCGCTGATTGATCGCAATCCCCAGACGTGGGTTACGAGTATTCCCGATGCCAAAACGGCCGACTTCAGGGCTGCGCAACAGCGGATATACACCACGTCACAAGCGCCCTCTCATATCACGCTCCCTGTCTTGCAATAGACACGACCATAACAGCGTTATCATGTTCCGTTTTCGAAATGATATGGTATGATGAGGGAGTGTGAGTTCTGATTGCGCTGCCTGTGCAGACGCTGCGTATGGATGCGTGATGATGGACATCAAATGGCTTGAAGATTTTCTTGCTCTGGCGCGCCTGCAAAGCTTTTCGAAAGCGGCTGAAGAAAGGAACGTAACGCAATCCGCATTTAGTCGCCGGATACAGGCGCTCGAATTATGGGTTGGGGTGGCGTTGATTGATCGCACCCGTTATCCGGCCTCGCTTACAGCAGAAGGCATGCTGTTTCGTGAAACCGCTAAAGAAACGATCAGGCTTCTGAATGCGGGAAAAAACAATCTGCAACGACAGCCGGATGATAGAATTCCGCCTGTATCAGTGGCGGCTCTCCATACAATTGCGATCACATTTTTCCCGCTCTGGCTTCAGAAAACCGAAGACGCTGTAGGCCCCTTGTACTCGCGCTTATTGTCGGACGATTTTTACAATTGTATTTCCGCTCTTTCTGAAGGTGAGTATGATTTCCTGCTTTGCTTCTATAATGAAGGCATGGAAATACCTCTGGATGATAATTCCTATATTTATAAAATTGTTGGATCCGACTCTTTTGTTCCTGTGATTCTCAAAGAAATCTATAAAGATAATGATACGGTTTACCCACTTCTATCATATAGCGAGAATTCTCTGTTAGGGCAGTTGAGCCATTCTGCCAGATCAAAAACGCTTCATGTTCTCACTGAAGAACGGCACCTTAATGAAAGTGCAATGGCGGAGGCCCTTAAACATATGGTTTTTGCAGGTCATGGGGTGGCGTGGTTACCCAAGAGTCTTGTCTCGCAGGAATTGCAACAAGGTTTGGTTATAGCTGTAGGCGAGGAGCTACCGCTGGAGCTCAGACTGTACCGGAAAGTGGGACGCAGAAGCGCCTTGACTGAAAAAATCTGGCTTTCGCAAAGTGTTCCGGAATACCATGACGCAGCCTTGTGCTGATTGTGAACAGAAGCATGATCGTGGCGACGCGGCGTAAGGCGTGTTCCATGCTCACCTCAATGACTGTTGTGCTGTATCCCTAATCAACAGCAGACTTTCCATCTCCCGGGAGCTTTATCCAGATCAGGTCGAAACGCCTCAAAATCCACAGTCCGGGAAAACGTTTTGAGTTGCTGGAAGGGAAACGCAGCGTAACGCTCAAAACCAAGAGGCTTTTCGACCTTTCTATCTGACGTAATCTAGGGGATAGACACCTGTCTGTTAGGTGCCCGGCTACAGGACGTGTTGTTGCCTCTTGGAACTATTATTCAAAACGGTTTATACGGCAGGAACTTGCCTGAAATCCGGACATTGACCCTGTCACCCGCGGGGTCGGGCTCACGTTCGATATGCATACGGAAATCAATGGCGCTCATAATGCCATCGCCGAACTCTTCATGGATGAGTTCTTTTATGGCCGGACCATAAACACTGACGATTTCGTACCACCGATAGATGAGGGGGTCGGATGGTGCGCCGCCCTCTAGAGTTCCTTTGGTGGGAATGGTACACAGCCACGGCTGCGCACCAGCATGCAGCCCGAGCAGGGCAATAAGGGCCTGTGCTTCCTGCGGCTGAAAAGCCATCTGCCCCAGACAGGCAGCGGTGGTCCATTCCTTACTACGGCCGACAACAGCGGCAATTTCTGCCCAGCTCACACCTTTTTCCACCCGGGCTGTCACAAGTGCTCGTGTAACGTCTGCGCGTGATTCATACATGGGTCTGTTCCTTTGTCTTAATGGCTGGTCTGCGAGGCAAGTGCGGAGCGGCGCACCAGAAAATCCACCAGATGGTTTCGAAGGTCATAAAAACCCGGCTGATGGTGGATGGATGTCCGGACCCGGTTGCGGGGAAGGGGATTCTCCACGATTTCCGCAATATGGGCTTGCGGGCCGTTGCTCATGAGTATCAACCGGTCAGCAAGCAGAATGGCCTCGTCCACGTCATGAGTGATCATGAACACGGTCTGGCCCGTTTTTGCGCAGATCCGTAGCAGCTCTTCCTGAATCACCCCGCGGGTCAGGGCGTCCAGCGCGCCGAAGGGTTCGTCCATGAGCAGCATGTCTGGTGTGGTGGAAAAGGCGCGGGCTATGCCTACCCGTTGCCGCATGCCGCCAGACAGTTCGGACGGGCGTTTGTGTTGCGCGTCCTGCAGGTTGACCATGGTGAGGTAGTGCAGGACCTTCTGGGTCACGTCGGCTTTGTTCATACCCGGGTAACGTGCCCGCACCGCCAGGGCGACATTCTGGGCAACTGTGAGCCAGGGCATAAGCGCATGGCCCTGAAAAACAACGCCTCGTTCCAGTCCGGGCTGGGTAACATGGTGGCCGTTCATGCTGACATGGCCTGTGGTCGGGTGTTCAAGCCCTGCCAGAATATTCAGGATGGTGCTTTTACCGCATCCTGAATGGCCGATCATGCAGACGAATTCACCACGGTTGATAGTGAAGGAGATATCGGAGAAAATGGCCGGAGCGTTGGCGCCATATCGCTTTTCCAGATGCTGCACATGCATAAGCGGCGTTATGCCTCCTGTATCATTCTGCATAGCCAACACTCCGTTGGAGGGCGCTGAACGCGGTATCTAAAATCATGCCTGTTATCCCGATCAGCAACACTGCCAGAATAACATTTGAGATGGACAGATTGTTCCACTGGTTCCAGACAAAATAGCCAATGCCGGAACTCCCCACCAGCATTTCTGCGGCAACAATGGCCAGCCAGGCAATGCCCATTCCAACCCGCATGCCCGTTATAATTGTGGGGGCAGCTGCCGGAAGGATGACAAGCCACATGCGCCGCGCCCAGCCCAGTTCCAGCGTGCTGGCAACGTCCAGCCATTCCCGACGGACTCTGGCAACCCCGAAGGACGTGTTAAGCAGAACTGGCCAGAGCGAGCAGATAAAGATGACAAAAATACCGCATTCTTCTGCATTTTGTATGGTGTAGAGGGCGATGGGCATCCATGCGAGGGGCGAGATTGGGCGCAGGACCTGAATAAAAGGGTTAAGCGCGCGTGCGAGTAGAGGTATTTGCCCCATAAGCAGGCCCAGCGGCACGGCAACAGCCACAGCGAGCCCGTAACCGATAAAGACCCGCAGCAGGGAGGCGCCCAGTTGCCAGCCAATACCCCGGTCATTGGGGCCGCTGTTATGGAAAGGCGCCTGAAGCTGCTGCCATGCATCATGGCCAAACTGGCTAGGGGAGGGGAAACCGTGGCTGGCCGGGGTGGCTGAGGACATTCCCATAAGCTGCGCGTATTCCGCATTCTCCCCTTTTATGACCTCTGCCGGGGGAGCAGAGGGCAGGGTCAGCACCTGCCATGCCAGCAGCAGGGCTCCGGCCAGAACGAAACTGAGCAGAGTGCCTTTGAGTTTTTCCTGTCTGCCGCCCATCACCTCTTCCCGTTTTCTGCAAACGTGGCGGCCGGGTCAAACGGCGTGCCCAGAACCTGGATGGGTGGGTAATCACTGGCATAAGGTGGGGTCAGGTCGGGCAGGGCCAGTGCAGCAGCCTGCTTGCGCACATCTCTGAGCATGAACACCTCTTCTGCAACCCTGCGCTCATCAACGGGTGTATTGAGGTAGCCCCAGCGTTTCATCTGCTCGATCATCCATATGGCGGGCGAATAATAAGGAAAGGGGCTGAAGGCGGAGCGTGACGGCTCGTTGCGGACTGCGCCCAGCCCATCGGCGTAGTGGCCCGTCAGGCCCTGACGGATGACAATCTCGGGTTGGTTGAGGTATTCAGCTCTGGAAAGAATGGCAGCGGCTTCCTGCCGGTTTTCAGCCTGCTGCATATAGGCGGCGGCCCGGATCATGGCGCGTTGCACCGCACCATAGGTGTTAGGATGTACACGGATAAAGGTTTCCGTCATGCCCAGTGCGCAGCAGGGGTGGCCGTCCCAGATTTGGGAGGTAAGGATCTGCAAAAATCCTGCCTGTTCCGTCACTGCGCGCTGGTTGAACGGGTCTGGGCCTAGAAAGCCGTCAATATTGCCAGCCTTCAGGTTCGCTACCATCTCTGGCGGCGCGGTGACGCGCAGGGTTACGTCCTGATCCGGGTTGAGGCCGTAATGTGCCAGATAGGCCCGCAGCAGAAAATTGTGCATGGAAAATTCAAAGGGAATGGCAAATGTCATGCCTTTCCAGCTACGCGGGTCCCGCCGGTTTTGGTGCTTGAGGGCAAGGGTAATGGCCTGCCCGTTGGTATTTTGCATCGTCACCGCCCGCACAGGTGTAGGCGCATGCCCTGCGCCCAGTGAGAGGGCCAGCGGCATGGGAGAAAGCAGGTGCGAGGCGTCAAAATTGCCGTTCAGCAGATTGTCCCGGATAAGAGCCCATCCGGCGGTTTTTTGTAACTCTACCGTAAGCCCTTCGTCATGAAAAAACCCTTTGGCGTGCGCCATGATCAGTGGCGCTGCGCAACTGATTGGAACAAAGCCGATTTTGAGAGTCGTTTTTTCAGGTGTAGCCGAGGGTGTGGCGGCAAAAGCCGGACCCACGGCACCAGTCAGGGCTGCGGCAAGGGAGGTGCCCAGCAGCCCTCTACGCGACAGGGACAGACCATGCATGCCGCCGCATGAGCAAATGGAGGCCGAGGAGGCATCATCGCATGCCAGAGTGGAGGGGCGCGATGTGTATAAGCCCGAAATAAAATGTCTTATCATATCATCAGACCTCCAGAGTTGCGGTAACGGTACCATCGTGGCGTTGCTGCATGACCAGCCGCTCCGGTGTGTTGTGTATGGTGTGCCAGACTAATGCAGGGTCGGGCTGGCCGCGCAGTTCCAGCGGCAGGCTACGGTTTTTCAGGCGTATGGCGGGCGGGCTGTGGTGGTAGCCTTCATAGGGCAGGCCCAGAACGGCATGAGCAATGGCGTCGGCCTGGGGGGCAATAGGGCCAATATAGCGGCAGGGTTGCCCATCCAGACTGATGCAGTCGCCAAGGGCATAGATGGCGGGGTTGCTGGTTTGCAGCGTCTGCGCGTTCACCGCAATGCCTTGGTCCGTCTGTAACCCGGCCATGTGCGCCAGCCTCAGGTCGGTTTGGAGGCCAATGGCGGCAATAACGTAATCGGCGGTTAGTGCCTCTCCCGTCTCAAGCTGGACCATAGTGCCGTGTTCCGTTCGCTTGACGGAGGATACTATGGCTTCCGGAATAAGCGCTACACCGCAGCTCCTTAACTGCTGTTGCAGCCGCGCACCTGCCTGTGCGGGTAGCAGCGAGGCAAGCGGGTATTTGCCTCGGTATACCAGTGTAACGGAGTGGCCTGCCCGTGCCGCATCTTCCGCCAGTTCGCACCCGACAAGCCCGGCACCCACAATAACAATCCTGCGTGCGTTCTGGCCGAGCTGTGTGCGTAGCGCGGCCCATGCGGCCAGCGTGTTTATCCGCCAGACCAGGCTGGCGGGAAAGGCGGGGTGCTCAACAGGGCACGCCCCCTGAGCCAGAATAAGCTTGCTGTAGGGTAGGGTGCCGCGTGTGGTGCGCAAACGCTGTGCGTGCGGGTCTATGCCCACGGCAACGGTTTGCGGCAGTAGGGTTACATGCAGGCGTTGCGCGGCGTCCTGCCCGGTCTCCTGCCGCAGGCCTGTGGCATCCAGCCCACGAGAGAGAGCAACGGACAGTTCGGGTTTGGCGTACACATCTGCTGTGCAGGCTGAAACCAGCGTAATAGGGACAAGTGGGTCCAGCGCCCGCAGCCTGCGGGCGACACTCCAGCCTGCCGCGCCACCTCCTACAATCACAATGGCAGTGCTTGTCGCCCCTGTATTCCTTACGCTGGCGGGGCGGACGTTCTGGTCTGGTGAGGCTAGGGTAGGGGGCTGTTGGGGAAGGGGCTCAAAGTCAGCTTTTCCTACCCCGCATAAGGGGCAGTACCAGTCATCGGGAATATCTTCAAAGCGTGTACCGGGTGGCAGACCGCTATCCGGGTCCCCCTTGCTTTCATCATAGATCCAGCCGCAAACCTTGCAGATATATAATGTGACAGAGGTAGGGTAGGCTGGTGCGTTCATACGGGCATTTCCTCTTGGGAAAGGCGATCCATCTCATAACGCAGGTGTTTGATGGCGGGTGTGACAATGGCCATAAACTGGGCCTCGCGCACGCGCCGTTGTGGTGCCGCGCTGCTCAGATAGCCACGCGCCCCTTGGTGCAGCAGTGCGGACTGCGTTGCGCGCAGGGCCAGTTCGGCCCCGTGGGCGCGTATATCCAGCACATCCAGCATGTAGCCTTTGTCTTGGGGTGCCGGGTTACGCGCCAGAAATATAAGGCGCTCTTCAAGAGTTTTTAATTCAGAAGCCAGCGTATCGGGGCGATCATGCAGATACTGGTTAACGTGGCCCAGCGGTCCTTCGACCTCCTCCATGCTGTCGATCGCGCCCTGAATGATGCCAGCAGCCATACCGCATTGCAAAAGCAGGAATGGGACTTTGATCTGTTTCAGCAGCGGTGCTGCGGGGGAGGCAATAACATCCTGCTCGGGCACAAAGTGAGCCTGTAAGCGTATGCCCCAGGTGCTGGTGCCTTCCATGCCCGAAAAATGCGGGCATTTGAAAAGGAGTTCCGGCTTATCCAGCCGGAGCAGGAACAGGACCTGCTCAGTTCGGTCCTCTCCCAGACTGGCAACAGCGCCGCAATACTGCCCCTGCGCAATATGGCTGACCCATGGCAAGGTGCCGTCGACCAGATAGCCCCCTGCAACACGGGTTGCATGCAGGGCCATTTTTTCTATTCCGGCCTGCGCCTTTATGGGGTTGGAAAGCGCTGTCCCCCCAAAACGCGCACCCTTGAGGTGCAGGGCCAGCAGGTCCGTATTCAGGCTGGCATCAGGGGCGGCTGCCAGATAAAGGGCGCACGCCATGTGGCACCAAACCAGAAAGCCGGTAGAGCCGCACCAGCGCGACACTGCGGACACCCCGCGCACAGCCTGCACCAGATCGGGGTTGTCCTTGCTGGCTAGGGGGGAAAACAGCCCCGCCTGCGCCAGTTCCTCCAGCACGTCGAGCGGGTAGTAGCCTTCCTGATCTATAGTGCTGGCAAGGCTGCTCAGACGGGTTTGGGCAATCTGTTCGATCCTGCTGGACACATCATCACAGCCGTTGTTCCCGGTCGTGGACGCGGCTTCTGGGGGGAGGTCGGACATCGGGTGTGAGATGTGTGGCAGCATCATGCAATCAGTCCGCGAGAGTGACAGTCAGGGGCACCGGATTGCGCAGGGTGTTGGCAACGGGCGAGAAATAATTGGCGTGTTCAACAATCTCGTTCAGAACCTCGCGCGGGGCGTCACCTTCTACGTTGACGCGGACCCGCACCTGCCGGAACCCCATCTCCTCCGGGCGGCGTTCGGCTCCGCCGGCCCCCCAGGCAGCCGTATTGCCGATATCCCCCTCCAGCCAGAGTTCCAGTTTGCTCAGCCTGACCTGCCGGTAGGTGGCCACGGCGGTAATGCCCACGGCAAGGCAGCCCCCAAGAGCAGACAGAACAATTTCGCCCGGCGCAGGCGCAGTGTTCTGCCCGAACAGGTGGAGCGGCTCATCCACAACCACGGGCTCATGCCCTTCCACATAACTCAGGGTCCGGTACTGGCCATCGGTAATGGTGCGTACTTTGTTGGTGCCCTGACCGTTGGGGTTTGCTTTGCCTTTTTCTGCAAATTTAAGAAGGCCATCCCGGTCGATCGGGCGGAGGTAGGTGGTGACTTTGGTGGCTTCAGACATGAAGAAACTCCCTAAACAACTATTTATTGTGGTAATATCATTCCGAATCGTTATTTATGGGTATACCGGTCTGTCTACCTCGTCAATAAAATAACTCTATGGTAAAAAACCGCCATGACTGAACCCGCCCCTATGCTCCACCCGACCTACGCACCCGACGCGGAACCAGACGAACAGGTAAGTGATGCGGGGGAGGCGCTGATTACAGCGGCCATCTGGCTGTTCTGCCGTAATGGCATCCGAAATACCGGGATAGAGAAGATCATCTCGCGGGCCGGGGTTTCAAAAATGACGTTATACAACCGCTTTGCCACCAAGGACGGACTGGTTTCTGCTGCACTCGAAAAGGAGGCCGAGCAGTGGCGGGAATGGTTTTTTGCCTCGGTCAACGCGCCTACGCCAGATCCACGTTATGGGCGGCTTCTGTTCATTTTTGATGCGCTGTTCGTCTGGTTTGAACGGAAAGACTATTTTGGCTGTCTGGTCATGAAAGCCGCTATAGAATTTGATGACCAGTCTGCTGAAATCAGACGTATTTTTAAAACTCACAAACAGAAAATGGACGACTATCTGATCCATTTGTGTGAAGAGGCGGGGTTTGAAGCCCCCATACGCCTTACTTCCATGCTGACCACTATTATTGATGGGTGTATTGTTAAAGCGCTGGTCAGTCGGAATCCCAATGTTGCCCTTGAGGCAAAGGATATTTGTAAATCGATTTTGAATTCCGAAATGAAAGGCCTTTTAACAGAATGAGAGTGGGCGCTTTATTTATGGTCAATGATTTGGCATGTCGCATCCGGAGCGTCAGGCGTGCTGGATATTGAAATTCATAAAAGCAAAGACGCAGGATGACAGAGTGGTCTTTTTTACGGATCTCGCCATCCTGTTCTTTCGATACGCTCGAGTTTCTTAAGCTCTGTATGAAGATTTTACCTGCCCCACCGAGGGAGGCTGCTGATCATTAAAAATTAGAATGTGCCGCAATTTTCATTGAAGGGTTTGCCTGCAAAGCGATCTTTGATCCACGCAATTTGATCCTGCGTAGAATTGATCATGGTCGGGTCATGATCAAGGCCGGGATAAAGATGGAAAAAGAGTTTAATACCGTTTCTACAGGCTTTATGCGCTGTTTTCCTGACGCCGCCCGGAGGAACAGAAACATCTCCGCCGCCGGTAAGGACCATCAATGGTCCTTTGACGGGTTCATCCCCCATACGGTCTTCTTTCAGCATGGCTTGCACCGCAGGCAATTTGGTCCAGTTGGGCTTCATAATCTGCGAGCTTGTTTTGCCCAGATACGCTGCATAGCCAGTAAACCAGCAGGCTTTTGTCGCAATCAGAGGGTAATGCTCATACCCCTCTTTGGAGAGAACAGTTTTGACGTCAAAGTCCGGATAACGGGCCTTCAGGCCATAGGCCACCATGGGGAAGTAGAAGGGGGCTCCAATCTCTTCGGGTTTGGGGGCAATAAAGTCGAGCATGTCGACTGTGCCGGAAACGGAGACTGTTCCCAGATAATCCGGGTTGTTCATCTGTTGCTCCATTTCCCCCACGCTCCAGGAGGCCATGCCGCCCTGCGAATGACCATCAGCCACCCACTTCTGGCTCAGTAGGCCCGGAAGCGCCTCATGCGCCGCAGCAACGGAGTAAATGACATCGTAGCCCTGAGCGAGCTTGTTCATATATTGATGAGCACCGGGCGTGCCTTCACCATGATAGTCGGTCGCAACGACTGCCAGACCTGCTTTGGGGAATTCAAACAGCCCTTCATCCCCATAGTAGAGATCTTTCATTAATGAAGGAGCGCAGGGCTGGGCGACACCACTGGTGCCATGAGCCCACGCAACCATCGGCCAGCCGCCGGCTGGGGCAGGTCCAGCAGGAAGTAGCACGAAAGCAGATGTGGTGACGTCATGACGTTCAGCATCAAGGGAATGATACAGGATGCGCCATGCCGTCATGCCTGCCGGGATAGCGTAATCTGTTACTTTTTCAGCGCGGATTAGGGCACCGGGCCATGATGGCGTATTGGCGAGGGTGTTATCTGTATAGAAAGGGGTAATCGGCAGAGCCTGATCGGCTTCAAGCTTAAGCCCTTCAGGAATGTTTTTTGGCAGCGCTGTCTGCCCAAAGGCATGCTGTCCTGCGCTGAGCGCCATGATTGTGGCACCTGAGAGCAATGCCATACGTGCAGCTTTCTTCCCGCTGTATCTTTGAGTGTTCGATTTGCGCGCAAGAGGCCACTGTAGGCTTTGAGCCAGCAGAAGGCATGTTTTCGAAAATTTTTCCGGCATTGTAAAAGACATGTTTCACGCCATTTCTGTTTTGATAACGGTATGAAACCATAGAATTTGTAAAAAGGCACCTATGTTTGAAAAAAATCCGGAAGCGGAGGATACGACCTGCTTCCGGACTGTTCTCTCATCGGGCACATCTGGCGGTAACATGCCGCAGACTTTCTGCTTTTTTAAGCAGAGACTATTAATTTACATCTTATAATCGGGCTGTTCTCGGTCAAGTTTGCGTTTTAACGCAGACCAGATCATGCGGCCCTGGTCCGGATCTTCATCAAATTGTTTTTTAGTTCTGAGAATTTTATCTTCGGAAGGCGTGTATAAAGGCACTCCCGTTGCTTGTGCTGCAATTTGAATGCGGCACGCCTGTTCCAGATAATACATGCGGTAAAATGCCCGTGCAACGGTTTCCCCCACAGTCAGCAAACCGTGGTTTTGCAGAATCAGGGCACTATTCGTGCCAAGATCACGCACCAGACGTTCACGTTCGCTTAGATTATCGTCAGCGGCAATGCCCTCATAGGGGTGAAACCCGACTGAGCCGTAAAACTCAATATTGATCTGATTCAAGGGCAGAATGTTGGTATCCTGTGCAGCCACAACCATACCTGGCACAGTATGAGTGTGCATCACGCAGGCGGCATCCGGGCGGCTACGATGCACAGCGGAATGAATGACAAAACCTGCGGGATTAACCGGCCAGGATGTTTCCTGCTTTGGCTGGCCATCCGCATCCACAACGACGAGAGAGCTGGCTGTAATTTCTTCAAACAACAGTCCATATGGATTGACCAGAAACCGATGGTCATCACCCGGCAGACGGACGGAAAGGTGGGTATAAACAAGGTCGGTCATGTTGAAGTGCGCCATCAGCCGGTAGGCTGCGGCTAAATCTTCACGCAGGGCTTGTTCTGTTGAGGAGATATTCGGCATTGTCATCTTCTTTCTTCAGGACACTTCTTTTGTCTTTTTGAAATGACCAAAAGTTGCTGTTCTGCGTGCACCGGCAGGAAGAGCCAATGTGCCAGCTTCTACGCGACGTGCAAGGTATTGATAGGTTTGGAGTGCCTGTGCCCACATATGTTCACCAATAGCAATGGCTTCATATTCCTGGCTGCCGCTGGCAAAGGCTGGTAACGGCCGGATTTGCGTATGGTAGTCACAGGCGTAAAAGAGCGGGAAAGAATAGCGTTCTTCTTTCACACTCCTGACCCGGTGCGCAGTGGCGACGAATGTGCCGGCTGTCATAACCTCCAGCATGTCACCAATATTGACCACAAAGGCTCCCGGAACAGGGGGAGCGTCAATCCATTCTCCGTTGCCGTTCATAACTTCCAGTCCCGGCTGGTCAGCAAGCAGGATGGTAAAGCACTCATAGTCAGTATGCGCCCCGATGCCGGGGGCATCCTGTGCTTCGGCGTCATAAGGATAATGGATCATGCGCAGCTTCGACGGTGGGAAATTGGCGTGATCGTCAAAGTAGTTTTCGGGTAAACCAAGAGTAAGGGCAAAGCCACGGAATAGCGTGCGGCCCAGAGCAAAAACAGCCTTATAGTATGCTTGCGCAGCCTCTTTGAAACCCGGAACAGTGGGCCATTTGTTGGGGCCCAGCAGAGGTGTGCCTGCCTGAACCAGCGGATTGTCAGCGGGGACCTCAAAACCAATATCAAAAGCTTCTTTATGGTCAGGCCGACCACTGCCGTAGACTTCCTCGCCTTCGGGTACAAAGCCCTTATGCGTTTCCGAAGCACCAATATAATAGTCCATCTTCCGCTCAAAAGGCTGCGCGAAAAAGGCCTTGGCTGCATCACGCACGCCTTGAATGACATCTGCCGGAACGTGGTGGCCTGCAATATACAGAAAACCCACGTTGCGGGCCGCGTCCCCAAGGTGTTGAGCGACAGCCATACGGTCCTCTAACGTCTCGCTGTACAGTCCAGCGATATTGACGACAGGAATGGATGTGAAGGTAGCGGTTTCTGTCATAATCATCTGTCCAGTTCAGCTTGCGAAGAGAAGATTTGTTTGAAGTGGGCCTGCTCTGTCTGGCCAATCCATTTATTCAGGTCCCATAGATCGGCTATGGGGGCGTTGGTAAAGGGAAGGGTATGGACGTATCCATCCGGTCCGCATTCTGGCGTGAGGGTGGAGGTGCTGTAACCCCGTTCCTGTTGAGATCGCCAGATTTGTTCCCACACGTTTTGATGGAACTTTCGGGCGGCCGTGTACTCAGGTGCTGCTGGGTGCGGGACTTGTGGCCCCTGATCATACCCGATGCGGGCCTGTATATGATGCACCCTTTTGAAAAAGGCACTGAAGTCATCTTCCGGGTCATTAAGCAGCCGTTCACAGCAGACAACCCAGTGGCTTATATCCAGTGTGAAAAGAATATTGCTTTCCAGATGCGGTAAAACATCCAGCGTAACCCATGGGTTTGCCAGAATTCTGGAACGGTGTGTTTCAAACACACAAAGAATTCCAGCCTCCTGTGCGATGGCGTAGGCTTTGTTTATGAAGTCTGCCTGCTTACTGGCGCCCCAACGGTCATTCCCTCCCAGAACATTAACAAAGCGAGGGGCCATAAGGGCCGCACGATCAAGCGCCTGCTTTAGATCTTCCAGATGCTCTTCTATGCTACACGACTGTTTGGGTATCACGCCACCTCCCGTCATGATGATGCCAATGTAAGGCATATTTTCATCCGTCAGGATTTGAGCGTTCCGGCGTGCGTCTGTGTGGGTGGAGGGAATTCGGCCTTCAAGACCGGTAAAGCCAGCGGCTTTCGCTTCCTCTGCGGCGCATTGCCACGGGCGACTGTCACCCCATAACGTTTTAAACACCTCAAGGCGCATAGAAATTTCCTGGGAAAAAGCTGGGTTCAGATAGGGGATGCTGAACCCAGCGCAGATGGTCAGAAATTATAGTGCAGATCGACACCAACCCACCGAGGTGTTTGCAAATACTGCGCCCGGCTGTTGTCACTCCCTGTGAAGGAATAAACATTGCCGTGTTTGTCGAGCATATTGTCCACATACACTGCTGCCGACCATTTACTGGTTTTAGGAGCGAACTCCATACGCAGACCCATGGAGCCAATTTTGTTGGTCTGACCGTTGGGGTCTCCCAATGCCACAAGCATATTGTCTTTCCATGTGTAACTGGCCTGCAATGTCACACGGTAGCGACTGATATCAACCCCGTACCGTGCAACGGCGCTCCATGAAAAACGGGGAGCAAACGGCAGGGCAGAGTGGGCATTTACATTGGAAAGAAGGGGCAGGCCGCCAATATTGTTCACTGCGGACGTTGCCTGCGCGTCGAGGTAGGCAAAGGATCCTCTGAGATCAAGATTGGGTATCACATCATGTATGGTGGAAGAAACCTCACCACCTCTGGTGCGGGCCCGTGAAATTGTGCCCAGGCTCAGGGACGTGATATTTCCCGGCATTTCCGCAACAAACAGGGTCTGTCTGTTATGATATTCGTAATCAAACAAAGAACCTTCAAGCATCAGCTTGTTTTTGAAAAGGCTTGATTTGACACCGACTTCGTAAGCAATCAGGTTTTCCGGACGGACGTAATCAAGGGCCTGCGATGCTGAGACAGGGGCAGCAAAGTATGTTCCTGCCTTAAACCCGTTAGAAATCGTACCATAAAGGTAGGTGCCGGGTACAACCGTATAACGCAACCCGACGCGGCCCGTGAAACGCTCATAATTATGGCTTGTGTTGAGGTAAGACAGGGTGCCGCCCGGCGTGCCCGTTACAGCGCCGTTCATGTCCCGTGTGCCCCCATGGAACCCACGCTCATCATAAGAGAAGCGCCCGGAAGCGATGAAGTCCAGATTATGGGTAATATTGGTTACGGTGTTGACATACACCCCGGTAGACAGGTTTTGCTGACTGAAATGGTTGGTCATATTTTCTTCGGGCATATCAAACAGGAAGCCACGACTACTGGTATAATCACCATCAATTTTGTCGTAAGATTCGTAAATGCCAACGGTTAAATGGAATATTTTGGCAATATTGGTGCGCAGATGCATATCATGCGACTGTGCCAGATAGGTATCATTCCAGTGATAATCAGAAACCTGGACAGATTCACCATCGTAGTTGTCATAAATATTTCTGCGATACAGATCTATGGCAGTCTGTGACGTGAAAACACCGAAATCAAAAATACGTTCGAAAGACAGGGAGGCACCGCCACCGTTTTCATTACGGCCAACCCGGTTCTGCCCAACATTCACCCTGTTGTAATAGGCATCTGAGCTGACCCCAATGGTGCCAACAGGAAAGCCGTTAACGGCATCAGCCTGGGTGTTCTGAGGGGACATAGGGGTGCCCCGGTCCCGTGTATAATGGATATTTAAAAGTGCTGACGTTTTATCATCAATCTGGAATTTTGTGAGATTCCTGATGGCCAGAATATCCTGCGCACCATAGCGTTTGTTGGTGTTCAGATCATGCTGCCAGCCATCGCCTTTGGTATAGCTAAAGGCCGTTCGGTTTGAAATTTTATCTGTAATGGGAACATTGACGGCAAATTTGCCTGTGCTGGTGTTATAGCTGCTATATCCCCAGTCCAGATAACCGCCAAATTTGTCAGAAGGTTTGACGGATGAAATGTTGACGCTGCCACCTGTTGTGCTGCGGCCCATATCGAAGCCTTGTGGCCCCTTTGCCACGACAACATTTTCAATATCAAGCATCTGCCCATTATAAAGCGCGGCATACGGTGCAAACACGCCATCCAGATAGATACCAATACCGCCCATATTGGTGCCTACGTAGTCATCCAGCCCGACGCCTCGGATCGAGAAAATAGGCGAACTGCCAGAGGTCGCATTCACGGCTGTTACACCCGGGGTATAAGCCGCAATTTCTTTGGGGCTTTCCACATGCAGCTCACGAAGCTCTTTTCCGCTCATGACATTCACTGTGCCAGGCTGGGAATGAAAGTGCGCCGTCCGCGCTTGTGTGACCTGAATATCTTCAGAAGAGGTGCTTCTGCGAGGCGCGCGCACTTTAGACCGAGACGCTGCGGATGCCTTTGAAACAGATCTGTTTTGCGTGGCACTGCTTTTGTAAGTGTGAGGTTGGCTATCAACTTTGGCTGCAAAAGCAGGAAGAGCTGACGTCGTACCCAAAAGGAGTGCTGTCAGAGCCAGTTTGCGCCGAACTGTTTGATGGCTGCCCCTGATAAGAGCGCTTGGGATGGTGGTTGGGGAACGGCGTGTCATGCCTGCACTCCTGGCGTTAAGGGGCGTGAGGGAAGGGGTGCAGTCTGTTGGGATACTCTGCGGGCTAAAGTCGCTGTTAGCGGCAAACGGAAAGAGCGGGCGGTCATAAGATCCCCTTATCTACTGGGGTGGACAGATCCACCCGGGTAACGACTTCATTTCAATTTAATAATGAAACGAGGCGCTCTTCGTTTGGAATGTTGTAAATCTTACTTTTACAAGGACTGGTGTGTGCCCTCAGTACCGTATCATCTGGTCGAGAAAGCTTTGGGCGCGCTGTGTCTGGGGGGTAGTGAAAAAGACCTCAGGTGGTGTTATTTCAAGAATACGCCCTTGATCCATAAAGATAATTTTATCAGCAATGCGGCGGCTAAACGCCATTTCATGCGTCACGCACAAAGTGGTAATGCCTTGTTCGGCCAGAGTGTCCATAATGCTGACAATTCCGGTTATCGCCTCCGGGTCAAGCGCCGCTGTTGGCTCATCAAACAGCATGACTTCCGGCTTCATGCAGAGGGCTCGTGCTATAGCGACCCGCTGCTGCTGGCCGCCTGATAGCTGGATAGGGTATTTGTGTGCCTGTTCAGGAATACCCACCTGCGACAAAAAATGATGCGCCATGTCCTGTGCGTCTTTACGAGAGACATTGCGTACAAGTTGAGGGGCGAGGGTACAGTTATCAAGCGCACTGAGATGTGGAAAAAGATTATAATTCTGGAAGACCATTCCAACCATGCAGCGCAGTTCTGTCAGGCTGGTTTTTTCATTAATAACCTTGCCATCGATAAGAATACTTCCGCTGTCATGCGGCTCAATGCGATTGAATGTTCGGATGAGGGTTGATTTTCCTGAACCTGAAGGGCCAAGAACGACAATTTTTTCACCCTTCTGCACTTCAAAATTAAGGCGGTCCAGAGCGACGAATTCTCCGTACAATTTGCTCATATTGCGCACGGAAATCATAGAGGTTTCGTCGTGGGGCGGGGTGTTTTGAACGGGGAATGTATCAGGCTGCATTGGCTGAAGCTTTCTTACGGTCGGCCCAGGAGAAGCGGCGTTCCACACGTTTTTGTAAGAAGAGAAAGAAAAAAACCATCGCAAGATAATATATGAGCGCAGCCGCATAGTATTCTGTGAATTCGAATGTGCGTGCCACCTGAACTTGTGTGATTGCAAGGAGCTCCTGCAGAGAAATAACAGACGCCAGAGACGTTGTTTTTAGAAGAGTGATGAATTCATTGATGGTTGGCGGGAGCGCGACACGAAGAGCCTGCGGGAAAATGACATAGCGATAGACTTGTTTGCGCGTCATACCCAGAGCGTCAGCAGCAAGCTCCTGACCGTCATCAACGGCGCTTAGGGCTGCGCGGTTGATTTCCACCTGATACGCTGATTCATTAATGGAAAGCGCAACAAGCGTGGCTAAAAACGGCGTAAACCATTGCTCTCTGAAAATAGGGAAGAACTGCGGAAGCGCATTCCAGATAAACAGAAGCTGCAGCAGTGTCGGTGCGCCTCGGAAGACAGATACATAAGCCTTCAGCACGACTTTGAGCGCGGACTTTCCGTGACTGTTAAGCGTTATCGCCATCGGAATGGAGATAACAATTGCAATGAAATGAGACAGCAGAGCGACAGAAAGCGTAATAGCTGCACCTTTTAGAAAAGCGACCGATGTCAGCGCGGCAAAAAAAGCCTGCCAGTTAAAGGCACCCCCACGCTCATCAGTCGAAAGGGCTTGTTCACTTTGAGCTGAAAGCGACCACTTTTGTCTGTAACCAGAAAGGGTGCCGTCGCTTTCCAGTTCAGAAATCGCTTGTGTGATCAGCGCATGGTCGTGTGGGTTTTTGCGTGTGTAGGCAGCAAAATGGCGATAATCGGAATAATCAGGCTTAAGAATAATCCGGACTTTGCCATGAAGCTGCTTTTGTCTGAAATAAAGCTCGACATCCTGACTGACAAACGCAAACACGCGCCCGATGAGCACTTGCTGTACGACCTGATCTTCAGTCGGATATTGTTGAATGGTGATAGGAGGCTTGCCCGCTGCACTCAGAGCAATATTTTCACGCTCTATGCGTGCGGCGTAGCTCGTGCCGGACTGAACAGCAATGGTTTTGCCAGATAGCTCCGCCATGCTTTTTATAGGAAGCGTATTGGCACGAGCTACGACGGTTAAGGCCGTATCTTGATAAGGAACAGCATCAAAATTCTTCTCACGGTCTGGTAATTGTATGATGCCACTTAATACAATTCCGCATCTCTGTGCCGCAAGGCTGGGGAAAAGGCCTGTGAAATCCATGGTGACCAGATTGAGTGACGCATGCCAATGTTTTGCAAGGGCGCGTGCCAGATCAATATCCATGCCTTCCGGCTTACTTGCGTCTGAACCCTGAACGAATGTCATGGGCGGCAGGGTCGGGTTTGTGCAAACCGTCAGCGTACCGTTTTGCACAAAGGAGGGCGTTTCTTCTCCAGAGGTCTGGGCGGACGCTACGTGGTAGGAAGACAACCCCAGACCGATACCGAGCAAACAGAGAGTGGTAAGGCGCGCAGGCTTATATCTTTCTGGAAAAACCATAGTCTTCATGAATGAGAAAAAAGCGCTCATTAGTAGGATTCTTCCAGCAGGGCACGAAACGTCTCAACCATCACTTCTGTTTCTGGGGAGAGTCTGGCCAAAAAGTGAAAGCAGGTTATCAGTTGCAGGTCATCGAAGCTGATACGTCTGAGTAGCTGACGATCAACGAGCGGCTTTGCAAAAGCTTCTGGTAGAAAACCAATGAAGTTTCCGGAAAGAATAAGCAAAGCACGTGCATCAACATTTTCTGCGGACGCATGGAAAGAAAGGTGGGTGCGTATTTCTTTCCATCGTGGTGAGGTTGCAGCGTCAGAAACCGCAATGATGCGCTGGGCGGCCAGAAGGTCCAGAGTAATGTCCTCTTCCGGCATTTCAAAAAGGGGATGTCTGGCACCACAATACAGGTTAAGCGCCTCTGCTACGAGCGGGACGCTTTGTATGCCGGGCATATGCTGAGGGTAGAGCGCAATACCCGCCGTGGCTTGTCCATTGGTCACAGCAACCTCGACATCTCGCGTAGACGCGGAATGGACTGTCATGAATACGTTAGGATGGAGGCTTGTGAACGTTCCTATTGCACGGATAAGGGGGGTCTCGCCATGGGTTTGCAGATTATCGGGCACATACAGCCGAAATGTGCCCGATAAAATGCCACTTATCTGGTTGATCCGTTGCTGAAAATGCTGGAGGTCCTGCATGAGAGTAAGCGTAGCATCCAGAACAGCCTGACCCTCACTGGTAAGGGAAAAGCCGCTGCGCCCCCGTTTGCAGAGTTTGAGCCCCAGCCGTGTTTCAAGGGCCGAGATATCAAGGCTGATAGAAGACTTGCTTTTGCCTAATGCAATCTCTGCGGCAGCAAAACCCGACTGGGCTGCAACGGTATGGAAAACGCGCAACAAGCGTAGGTCGACCTCTGAAACCTGGCCACGAAAACCTTTTGAACGCCGCACATTTGCTTTGTGAGCTGTGGGGGGCAGGGGGGCTGGTTGGGGGTTGGCTGATCGGGGCATCTGATCTGTCTAACCTCTCTCTCAGTCGGCCAGGTTGCGTGAAACGTGAGGTGCTCAGGGCAGGCTGTGCGCAAGTGTTCACCTCATTTGTAATCCGCTTGGGTCTGTTACCCTATCGTAAGAAGGGGAGGTCGGGAAGTGGGCGATGCCGGTGCAAACAGTGCCTTATTCCTCTGAAGGGAGTAGCCTTGATAGGGGATCGAAGTGTTTCCGGCCTTGGTTTTCTGCGGAGAAAATCGATTTGTGCATTCTGTCCGGCTCACCTGTGTGGTGGCAAATTTAGATAATTAACGTTTTTATAAAGTGAACTCCGGTTTATTCTAATTTTGCTCTCATTCCTTATTCGTTACAGTCCTGAGGAACGTAGCAATCTCAAGGATTTCGGGTAATGGTAGCAAACCGCTGGTTTATTGATAGCGAGACCGGTGAATTGGCTGATGTGCTCCTCTGTCCTCCAGAGTACTATCAGTGGATCCCGAGTAACGATATTGCCATTCAGACGATGGCAAACGGTGGCACCATTGATCGCACGGCGTTGACCGAACAATTTGGCGAGCTGGTTTCTTCTTTGAAAGGTGCAGATGTTTCATGTCATTTCCTGAAGCCGCATCCAGATATGCCGTATCAGGTTTATACGCGCGATAGTTCACAAACCACGCCATTTGGTACCGTTGTAACGCGACTTATGCGTAAGGAGCGTGTTGCGGAAGAAGGTGAAATCCGCTCTTTTTATGCGCCAGATGAAATCTGGAAAAGCTGCACCAAAGGGCACATAGAGGGGGGGGATATCCATATCATTCGCCCCGGTTTGTTAGCCGTA
The DNA here is from genome assembly GCF_001580615.1 of Acetobacter malorum. Classification (GTDB taxonomy): domain Bacteria; phylum Pseudomonadota; class Alphaproteobacteria; order Acetobacterales; family Acetobacteraceae; genus Acetobacter; species Acetobacter malorum. The sequence continues at coordinate 180,005 of NZ_LHZC01000056.1, read as the reverse complement.
GGTGTGAGTGGTGGCCGCACGGATGAAGCGGGAGCTGCGGAGTTTATCAGCTGGTTTGAAGAGGCGGGGTGGACGTGCCGCATGATACGTTTCCCAGAGCATTTTCTGCATCTTGACGTGATTTTCACAATGGTGGCGGAAAATCTGGCCATTGCAGCAGTGGATTGTCTGGCTGATGAAGACCTGGACTGGTTCAAGGCGAATGGCATTCGCCTGCTTCCCGTTACGTACAAGGAAGCCATGCGCGATATGGGGTGTAACGTTCTGGCGTTGGGTAAGGATCGTGTCATCAGCCCCCACCATTCTACGCGCATCAACAGCGTGTTGCGTGCAGAAGGTCTGACAGTTTTTGATCCGAAACTGGACCAGTTTTCTCGCGGCGGTGGGAGCGTTCATTGCATGACTATGCCGCTGCGCCGGAAATCTTTACTGTCAGCGTAAGGAAAGAAAGGTAGAGTATGGCGCGGCTTATTATCAGTGCAGATGGCCCGGAAAAATTTGATATCTGGAAAAAAGCCTTTGCCGAAGTTGCGCCGGACCTGTCAGTTTTGTCGTGGTATGCGTCTCAAACCCGGCTCCAACCCAGTGACTACGTGTTGGTCTGGTCACCGGAGGCAGACCATTATCCTGCATTAGCGACCGCAAAAGCTATTTTATGCACGGGGGCGGGGGTCGATCACCTCTTGAATGCCCCCGGCTTTCCTCGCCATATCCCTCTGGTTCGCATGGGGGGAGAACAGACCGGCCAATTAATGGCTGATTATGTCACATGGGCAGCCATTGCTCTTTTAAGGCAGGCCAGAACATGGGCGATCCAGCAAGCTGAGCAGCGATGGGCTTGCAATACCATTGCACGCACAACAGATGCAACGCGTATTGGTGTTATGGGGCTGGGCCATTTAGGTGCCTATGTTGCGACACATCTGGCACGTGTTGGTTTCAGGGTTTCGGGCTGGAAGCGTTCCCCGGCCACTCTGACTGGTGTGAAAGTCTATGCAGGGCAGGAGGCCTTGCCAGAGTTTTTAGAAACTGCGGACATTCTGGTTAATCTTCTGCCCAGCACGCCTCAGACAGATGGGATCATCTCGGAGGAGTTTCTGAAAAAACTCCCGCGAGGTGCAGGTTTTATCAATGTTGGCCGGGGCCGTCATGTTGTTCAAACGGATCTTATCAATGCACTGAATGCAGGTATTTTGTGTGGTGCCGTTTTGGATGTGGTGACGCCGGAACCTTTGCCTGCCACGTCACCCTTATGGACGCATCCTTCTATTATCATCACGCCGCATGTTGCCTCAGAAGCGTCTCCTTTGATGCAGGCTCAGTATGTTGCAGAGGCGATTGGGCAAATAGAACGAGGCGAAAAGCCAGCATTATTGTGTGATCCTCAAAGAGGGTACTGAATTCTCCTGAATGTCTAAGAACAAGGACGGAAAAATGCCTGCCCAAAGCAATATGCTCATCGACGGTCCTGCTCTTTGGAGCGATCTCATGGAAACGGCCCGTTTTGGTGGGACGCCAAAAGGGGGCATCTGTCGTCTTGCTTTGTCTGATGAAGATAAAAGCGTGCGAACATGGTTTGCGCAGACATGTGAGGCTTTGGGCTGTACTGTAACGTATGATTCAATGGGCAACCAGTTTGCCCGACGAGCCGGCACTTGCGAGACGTTGCAGCCTATCATGATTGGCAGCCACCTTGATACCCAGCCTACTGGCGGGAAATTCGATGGTATTCTCGGGGTTTTAGGCGGTGTGGCTGTGCTGCGGGCGCTGCATCGTGCTGATGTCTCGACGCGTCACCCTATAGAAGTGGTGAACTGGACTAATGAGGAAGGTGCCCGTTTCACTCCGCCTATGCTGGCATCCGGTGTGTTTGGTGGCGCCTTTACACAAGAATTTGCGCGCAGTCGGCCCGATAAAAATGGCATCACGCTAGGGGAAGCATTGGAGCAAACGGGGTTTGTGGGGGAGGAAGAGTGCGGGAAGCATCCTGCGTCCGCCTATTTTGAGCTCCATATTGAACAAGGCCCTGTTCTGGAAGCTGAGGAAAAGACCATAGGCGTGGTGCAGGGCGTGCAGGCCATGCGTTGGTATGACGTGACAGTAACAGGGCAGGATGCTCATGCTGGAACGACCCCCATGACCATGCGATCTGATGCATTGTGGTCCGCTGCCCGTATGATTGATGGCGTGCATCAGGTGGCAATGAATCATGCGCCTGATGGCTTGAGTACAGTAGGTATCATCGAATGTTTGCCCGCCAGTAGCAATGTTATTCCGGGCAGTGTTCATTTTACAGTAGATCTGCGCCATCCGTCGGACGGCACTCTGGAAATAATGGAGAAAGAATTTTACCAGACACTCGAGGCAATTGCGGCTTCCTGTGGGGTGGAATTCAGCATCTCTCCAACATGGACATCGGACGCTGTGCATTTTGATCCTCTCTGTGTCTCTTTTGTAGAAAAAAGTGCTCAAAACCTCGGCTATAGCGCCCGCAAAATTGTGTCCGGTGCTGGTCACGATGCCGTCTATGTGGCGCGGGTGGTTCCGACTGCGATGATTTTTGTGCCGTGCTGGAAAGGTATTAGCCATAATGAAGCGGAAAGTGCTGAGCCTCACGATGTTACGGCAGGCGCGAATGTCTTGTTACATGCTGTGTTGCAGGCTGATTCTGAAATGGCATGATGACCTGATCAGCGTATTATTGGCTGTCTGGGTATCTGGCGTTTTCCGTAAAAATGCATGCTTATAACGCAAGCACGAAAAGTGTTGGTAGGACGTGTCATATCGCGATTGAGGCCTATGGCCGCCAACTTCTGCTCTGTGGCCCGCTCCTACTGATATTTCGACCAAGGCTGAAAAATGGATGAAGCTGGGCGTCTGAGAGGGCCGGGAGGGCGACTGCTTTCTATCTGAGTAATTACCATCATTGCCCTGATTGTATGACTTATGGTCAAATGGAATTTCGTTGAATGTATGGAAATTCCGTCCCATGTCCGCATATCCCTATCTGACTCACTGGAAAGAAGAGATCAGCCGGAGCCCGAACGCGCTTTACATGACGCTGGCCGATGCTCTGGCGCTTTCCATACGTAAGGGTGACCTGCGGGAAGGGGACAAACTGCCCCCACAGCGAACGATAGCAGAGTATCTTGGCACCAATCTGACGACTGTCACCCGAGCCTTCACTGAGGCGCGGCGGCGCGGCCTGATTGATGCGACCGTCGGGCGGGGCACTTTTATCCGGGTCGGCGCGGGGGAAAGTCATTGGCGGCATACGGGTCCCGCTGTGGTCGATCTGACCATGAACCTCCCGCCCATTCCACAGGATCCGCCGCTGCAGCGGATCATCCAGAATGACATTACCGCCATTTTAAAGCAGCAGGATCTGAACAGCCTGATGTCCTACCGGGTGACGGGTGGCACATTGGAGGAGCGTCAGCTTGGTGCAAAGTGGATTGCACCCGTTCTCGGTCAGCGGCGAACTGACGAAATCCTTGTCGCACCCGGGGCTCAGAGCGCTCTGGCGGCCATTGTGAGCACGCATACGCAGCCCGGTGATGTCATTGTCACCGATCGTATTGCCTATCCCGGCATCCGGACCATAGCGGCACAGTTCGATCTTATTCTGGTGGGGGTGGACAGTGACGTGGAGGGCATGATGCCGGACCAGCTTGATCGGGCCTGCGCGGAACACCATCCCCGGTTGCTCTACTGTATTCCGACCATCCACAATCCTACTACCGCCACGATGTCCCTGGAAAGACGAAAGGATATTCTGGCAGTTGCCCAACGCCACCATTTGCATATTGTCGAGGATGACCCTTACAGCTTGTTGATGGACGATCCGCTGCCTGCCTTGGCGGCTCTCGACCATAGCCGTGTCAGTTACGTGGCCACTCTTGCCAAAACGCTCAGCCCGGGCCTGCGCACGGCTTACGTTGCCTTACCTCATGCGGACATGGCCCGAAGGGTGACGGCCGCCATCCGGGCGATTGCATTGACCAATGCCGGTCTGCTTAGTGCGCTCACGGCGCGGTGGATGCAGACGGAGCAGGCGCATACAATCCTGCATGCCATCCGCAAGGAACTACGCCTGCGCCAATCTATTGCCCGCAAGGTTCTGGGGGAGGGCCATTGCATGAACCCCGATGGCCCGCATGTCTGGCTGAAATTGCCCGACTGGTGGGGGAGCGCAGATTTTGTCGCCTATGCCCGCAGGCGTGGTCTGGCCCTGGTTCCCAGCACTGTTTTTACCATCAGTGGCGAGCCGCCCCAGCGGGCACGGATTGCGCTGGGTAGCGCACCGGATGCTGCAAGCCTTGAGGAATCTCTGCAGGGGGTCCTGTCGGTCCTGCAGCACAAACGCTCTCCCGGTTTTGCCGATATTGTATGACCGGATTGGGGGGCCTGAAATCGGTGGAGCACCCTGATTCTCTGGAGTGGCTGGTGGACACTCTGAAAAACAAAAAGGCCATCAGTTCACGAATGCGTGATAAATAAAGCCCTTTAAAACAGGGAGTTATGGAAACAACTCACCATTGTATGGTGATGGCCATATTTTTGTATGGCACTGCTCTCATTGAGAGGTGCCTTACGGCGTAATTTGATCTGATTGTATTGCTATTGATGAGCATACAATATTTTGCCCCCCTCTCATCCCGTGCCACGTTCGCCTCAGTAACGCGGTTAGGCCCGGCTTCTCGCCGGAACCGCAGCACACGGGAGAGATACCATGCCGAAAATCGAACACGCTCCGCATAAAGATGGTGATTGCTTCGTCAATTATGAAAACAAGGTTTTCGAGGACGTCAAAGCCAACCCCGGCGAAAAAGCTCTTATTACCTTTCATACCGTTGCCAATGAAGGGTCTGTTGGGTTTGTAAACCTGCTTCAAGCCACGCGCCTTATTCGTAAAGGCTTTGAAACGTCCGTTCTTTTGTATGGTCCGGGTGTGACCCTCGGCGTGCAGCGTGGCTTCCCCCGTCTGGGTGACGAGGCTTTTCCGGGGCACATGAACTGCAATAAGCAGATTGCAAAAATCCTTGAAGAAGGCGGAAAAGTCTATGCCTGCCGCTTCGCGCTTCAGGCTCTTTATGGCTACGGCGAGCAGAACCTGATCCCCGGTATTACGCCGATCAATCCGCAGGACGTGCTCGACATCATTCTGCTGGCGCGGCGCGATAACGCCTTCATCCTCAATACCTGGACTCTCTGAAGCCCGAAGGGAGGACCGCAAGCCATGCCCCGTATCGTTCGCGCCGCAGCTATCCAGATCAGCCCAGTCCTTGGTGACGACGGTCTGGGGACTGCCCGGAAAGTCTGTCAGGCCATCCGCGATGCCGCCGAAAAAGGTGTCGCGCTTGCGGTCTTTCCCGAAACCTTTGTGCCTTATTATCCTTATTTCTCGTTTATCCAGCCTGCTTTCCGCTTTGGCGCAGAGCATCTGGAACTCTACGAACGCGCTGTGATTATCCCCGGTCCGGTGACGGACATGGTGGCGGAGGCCGCGCGCCAGACCGGCATGGTCGTGGTGCTGGGCGTGAATGAACGGGATTTCGGCACACTCTACAACACGCAGATTATTTTTGATGCCACGGGAGAAATCCTGTTCAAACGCCGCAAAATCACGCCAACCTACCATGAGCGCATGGTCTGGGGGCAGGGCGACGGGTCAGGACTAAAAGTGGTGGAGAGTGCTGCGGGCCGCATTGGGGCGCTCGCCTGCTGGGAGCACTACAACCCGCTCGCCCGCTACGCGCTGATGACCCAGCATGAAGAAATTCACTGCGCTCAGTTTCCCGGCTCACTGGTCGGCCAGATTTTTGCTGATCAGATGGAAGTGACCATCCGGCATCACGCACTGGAATCCGGTTGTTTTGTTGTGAATGCAACGGGCTGGCTGACGGAAGATCAGATCAGGGACATTGCGCGGGATCCCGCACTGGAAGGGCCGCTGCGAGGTGGCTGTTTTACGGCCATTGTTTCACCAGAAGGCAAGCTGCTTGGCACGCCCCTGACGGAAGGTGAGGGAATGGTGATTGCCGATCTCGACTTTGCGCTCATCACCAAGCGCAAGCGGATGATGGATTCCGTAGGGCATTACGCACGGCCTGAATTGCTCAGCCTGTTGCAGGACCGGCGACCGGCTCCGACTGTTCACTATGTCGGCGAGCAGGGGGTGGATACTCCGGTAGCACTGTCTGGAAATGAGGCTACGCCATGACTGTTCCCACACTCGGCACGCTTTCCGGCCGCAAGCTTGTTACCGATCTCCAGTCGTTCGGGTTGCAGATTGGCACGGAAAGTGGCGGGATTTCCCGTAAAGGCGGGGCTGGCCCTTCTGATCACAAGACAATCACCATCGCGGGCCAGACCGTCATGGTTCCTGTCTATACATCCGGGGCGCGTCGGTCTCCGTTTCAGGCAAGTCCGCCGGATCGGAATGGAGCCAGCACGCTGGAGCGGGACGGGCAAACACTGGGCACGATCCATTTTCCGGCTGCCCCGCGCTTTTATGGGCTGAGCACTGCGGACGGTATTCCCTACTGGAAAATTGCCTTGTTGCATGGCCGGGATACGCTGGCCACCACGGTGCACCAGACCTGCATCCGCTATGCGGACCGGCGGACGTCCTGTCAGTTCTGTGCCATCGGCCAGTCGCTGGAGGCCGATCGGACAATCGCTTACAAGACACCGGCGCAGCTTGCCGAAGTTGCCAAAGCCGCCGTGGAACTGGACGGCGTGCGCGACATGGTGCTGACAACAGGCACGCCGAATGTGATTGATCGGGGGGCTGCCGTTCTGGCGGAATCAGCCCGTGCCATTCGGGCGGCGGTTGATCTGCCGCTTCAGGTTCAGTGCGAGCCGCCACGGGATCATGGTTGGTTTCAACGCCTGCGAGACGCCGGGGCAGACAGTCTGGGCATGCATCTTGAGGCCGCCACGCAGGCTGTGCGTGAGAAGATCATGCCCGGCAAGGCCACGGTCAGCGTTGAGCGTTATATGGACGCGTTTGCCAGCGCCGTGCCCATTTTCGGGCGGGGGCAGGTGAATACCTACATTCTGGCGGGCCTTGGAGACAGCGCCGAGGACATTCTGGCGCTGGCCGAGCGGCTGATTGCGCTTGGGGTGTATCCCTTTGTGGTGCCGTTTGTGCCCATCTCCGGCACACCGCTGGAAAATCATGTCCCACCTTCAGCCGATTTCATGAAATCTGTGCTGGCACCGCTAGGGCGGATGCTGCGGGAGGCTAACATGAAATCCACCGATATCCGGGCCGGATGTGGCCGGTGTGGAGCCTGTTCCTCCCTTTCGGCTTACGAACAATGAGCACGATACTAGAAGGCGTGGAAGACCGGCCGTTCATCCCTACGGAATATGTCGTGCGCCTTGCGCGCACACCGTGGGAACGGGCTGGCTACCATGCGTTGCGCCGCGAAGTGTTCTGTACTGAACAGCATCTTTTTGCAGAAGATGACCGTGATGCGATTGACGACGTTGCCATTCCCATCATCGCGGCCTGCTGCATGGCGGGGATGCCGGACAGGGTTGTGGGCGCGGTGCGCATCCATGAAGCTGAACCCGGTGTCTGGCGAGGCTCTCGTCTGGCTGTCCATGCCGAGCATCGCAAGCTGGGGCGGATCGGCGCGGAACTCATCCGCATGGCGGTTAGCACGGCGCACGGTCTTGGGGCGACGCGGTTTCTGGCGCAGGTGCAGGAACAGAATGTGTTGTTTTTCCGCCGCTTACACTGGAAAAGCTTTGGCACAATAACCCTGCACGGCCTGCCACATCATGACATGCAGGCTGACCTCTCGCGTTATCCGGCACATGGGCAGGATCAGACATGGTTGCTGCGTCCGCAGCCACGCACACGGCAGGTGGCGTGATGGCTGGAAAACTCACCACATTGCTGCATACGCTCCGCAACGGTCGGGCTCTTGCCGCCAAGCAGGATATTTCTGAAGCCGTTGCGATTTTCGGACAGGATGCCTGTGAGGGTATCCGGCTTGGCGATGACTGCGCTGCGATCCCGGATGGAGACGGGTATCTCCTGCTGGCCAGTGAGGGATTTCAGGACAGCTTTGTTCGGTCCATGCCGTGGTTTGCCGGGTATTGCGGCGTGATGGTCAATGTCAGTGATATTGCGGCCATGGGCGGTCGTCCGCTTGCGGTGGTTGATGCGCTGTGGAGTGACACGTCCGCAGCTGCGGCATCAATCCTGACAGGCCTTCATGATGGTGCCAACACCTATGGGGTGCCGGTTGTTGGCGGACATACCAACATGCGCAGCACCCATAATTCGCTCTCTGTGGCGATCCTTGGTCGTGCCCGTCATCTGCTGACCAGTTTTGATGCCCGAGCGGGTGAGGTTCTGATTGCTGCCATCGATCTGCGCGGTCGCTGGCATGACCCGCATCCGTTCTGGGACGCCAGTTCCGCCCTGTGTGGCACCGATGAAGCAGTGCGCCTGCGCGGAGATATCGAACTTCTGCCAGCTATTGCCGAAGACGGTCTGAGCCGTGCAGCCAAGGATATTAGTATGGCCGGGCTGTTGGGGACTGCTCTTATGCTGGCCGAATGCTCAGGCGTGGGCATGACTATCCGGCTTGAAGACATCCCCCGCCCTGAGACTGCACCGATGGAGCGCTGGCTGTCTGCATTCCCCAGCTATGGCTATTTGCTGACGGCGTACCCGGAAAATGCTGCGGCCGTTATGGACCGGTTCAAAGGACGGGGGATTGCTGCGGCTGTGATCGGTCAGGTGACGGACACGCGGCAGCTTGATGTTACATGGGAGGACGAGAAGGAAACCTTCTGGGATCTCGCAAGGACGCCGCTCATGGGGTTAGCGCCATGACGCTCTCCATCGGCATCCTGACGCATTCCACCAACCCGCGCGGCGGCGTGGTGCATGGTATGGCGCTGGCGGAAGCCCTGTGCGACGCTGGGCACGCTGCCACCCTGATTGCGCCAGACACAACAGGGAACGGCTTTTTCCGCACGCCGCGTTGCGGCACCCGTTGCATCCCCGCTGTACCCGAACAGGACCTGCCGACGCTGGTGGAACGCCGCATTGGTGAGATCCGGGAGGCCCTGCGTGGAGAGCACTTTGATGTGCTGCATGCGCAGGATCCGCTTAGCGCCAATGCGCTGGCTGATCTGAGGGAAGAGGGGCGGATAGCGGGTTTTGCCCGCACCATCCACCATCTCGATCATTTTCCCCATCCTGTTTTGGCAGCACGGCAGGAGCGGGGATTTATAGGCGCGACTGAACTGTTCACGGTCAGTGCGCTGTGGGAACGCACCCTGCGCGACGACTATCGGCGCGAAGCTCCTGTTGTGGGCAATGGGGTCGATCCTGTGCGCTTTTCGCCCGTGCCAGCCATGCAGGATGCGTCACTGCGGGCGCGGTATCATCTGCCTGCCGAACGCCGCTTGGTTCTGGCTGTAGGCGGGATTGAGCGCCGCAAGAATACGCTGCATCTGCTGGAAGCCTTTCTGGCCCTGCGCCAGGAGCAGCCTGACGTGCATCTGGTTGTGGTGGGCGGTGCTTCACTGCTGGATCATTCGTCCTACCGCACTCAGTTTACGGCACGTCTGCGCAAAAGCGGGGAAGGCGACCATGTCACCGTGACCGGGCCTGTTGCGGATGAAGACATGCCGTCCTTCTACCGGCAGGCGGCCGTGCTGGCCTATCCGTCCGCAACGGAAGGGTTCGGTCTGTGCCCGTTGGAGGCTCTGGCCTGCGGCACGCCTGTTGTGGTGCCGGAGATTGCGCCCTTCACCGAGCATCTTTCGGAAGCGGATGCGCTGTGGTGCCGTCCGGATGATCCCAACACTCTGCTTCAGACGTTGCGTGACGCCCTCAGCGTCCAAAGCCGCGACCGCTTTCAGGTCAGCGGCCCCGCAACGGCGCGCCGTTTCGACTGGCGCAGCGTGGCCAGTCGGCATCTCCCAGCATACCGGCGTCTGGCTGCCCTGCCACGTGCCAATATCCATAATTCCGGAGCGTTCTCACCATGCCCGAAATGACTTTTCGTGTGCGCTGGCCCGATGGGACGGAGGCGGATTGTTACTCTCCCTCTCTGGTCATTCAAGACTACTTCTCGCCCGGCCAGGATTATCCGGTCCGGGAGTTTCTTGAAAAGGCCGACACGGCCCTGACGCAAGCCAGTGAGCGGGTGCGTGCACGTTACGGCTTTCCGTGCAGCCGTGCCCTTGGCCAGCTTCGAGCCATCCGGCAGGCCAGTGTTCCGTTCCTCACACATCCCGATGCGCAGGTGCGCGTCCTGTCTTTCAGATCCTGAGACGAAAAGAACGACCATGACACAGAACGAAAAAAGCATCCCCGTCATTATCGTAGGGGGCGGACAGGCCGGCCTGTCGATGAGCTGGTATCTCTGCCGCGAGAAGGTGGAGCACTTCGTCTTTGAGGCAAAGACCGCATGCCATTCATGGGATGATGAACGCTGGGACAATTTCTGTCTCGTGACACCAAACTGGCAGTGCGCGCTTCCCGGTCATCCTTACACAGGGACTGACCCGCATGGCTTCATGGTGAAGCAGGAAATTATCGACTACGTCAAAGGCTTTGTTAACTCCTTTAAACCGCCTCTGCGTGAGTACACGGCTGTCACGTCCATTACGCGCCATGAAGCTGGGGGCTACCGTGTGGTGGCGAACGGTGACGTTTGGCATGCCCAGCATGTGGTTATCGCATCAGGCGCGTATCAGGATGCCGTAATCCCCGGCTATGCGAGTGCCATTGATGCCTCAATCCTACAGGTGCACTCGCAGGATTACCGTAATGCAGACCAGTTACCGGAGGGAGCTGTTCTGGTCGTAGGGAGCGGTCAGTCAGGCGCGCAGATTGTCGAGGATCTGTTTCTTGAAAAACGTAAAGTCCATCTCTGCGTTGGTTCAGCCCCGCGTGTTTCGCGCTTTTATCGCGGCCGTGATGTAGTGGACTGGCTTGCAGACATGCGTTTTTACGATCTTACGGTAGATAATCACCCGCTGCGTGATGGTGCCCGAGACAAGACCAATCATTACGTCACGGGCCGCAACGGCGGCCATGATCTTGATTTGCGCCTTTTTGCAAAGGATGGGGTAAGCCTGCACGGCACGCTGGAGACAATCCGGGATGAGGTGGCGGAATTCAGGCCGGACCTCAAAGAGAACCTTGATGATGCAGACAAGACAAATGCTGACATTAAGAAATCCATTGACGCCTACATCGCCCGTGAAGGGATCACGGCTCCGACGGAATCCCCCTATGTGCCCGTGTGGGAGCCCGATGGGAGCAATACTCCGCTGGACCTGAAGGCTGCCGGAATTACATCAATCGTCTGGTGCATCGGCTTCCGCCCGAATTATCGCTGGATCGATGTGCCGGTTTTCAATGGGGCCAATAAGCCAGTCTGGCATCGGGGTGTGACGGATGCGCCGGGCTTCTATTTCCTTGGCCTGCCCTGGTTGCACACATGGGGGTCCGGGCGCTTTTCCGGTGTCTCGCGTGATGCTGCGTGGCTGGCAAGCCAGATCACCGGCAAAGACGTGCCAGTAGCCTGAATGGAGGTAAGCGCCATGCTTCCGTGGACGACTTATGACGCGTTGTATGAGGCTGCGACAAACCAGCCCGAGGCCTTCTGGCTGGATGCGGCACAGCGTGTGACATGGAAGAAGCCGCCAGTGGCCGCATGCAGAACACGGGCGGATGGTTGGCATGACTGGTTTCCTGATGCCACGCTTAACACCTGCTATAATGCTGTGGACAGGCATGTTGAAAACGGGCGTGGCGCGCAGGCGGCATTAATCTGGCATTCCTGCGCGACCAGGGAATGTCAGAGTGTAACCTACAGGGAACTACAGGGCAGGGTGGCCGGGTTTGCCGGTGGCTTACGGTCGCTGGGGGTAGAGCAGGGTGATCGCGTTCTGATCGCCATGCCAACCATGCTGGAGACCGCCATCGCCATGCTGGCCTGTGCCCGGATTGGTGCTGTGCATGTCGTGGTTTTTGCTGGGTATGCCGGGCCTGAGCTGGCGAGACGGATTGATGACGTGGCCCCGAAAGTCGTTATCATCGCCAGTTGCAGTTTTCAGGGACAGACAGTCATTGCGTCAGAGCCTGTCCTGAATGAGGCGCTTACTGAAGCAAAGCACAGACCGCAGGCCTGCGTGATTGTGCAGCGCGATGCCTGTCCGGCCTCGCTTCTTCCTGAAAGGGACCACGATTTCCATGTGCTGGAACAGTCTGTGCCCGTTGATCCGGTCATGCTGCGTTCCGAAGATCCCTTATATATTCTGCATACATCCGGGACCACGGGGAGTGCGAAAGGCATTGTGCGGGACAATGGCGGTCATGCCGTCGCACTCGCCCTGTCCATGGAGCTAATTTACGGCTGTAAACCCGGTGAGACCTTTTTCACCACATCGGATCTGGGCTGGGTTGTTGGCCATTCCTATGGGGTCTATGCGCCGTTGATAAGCGGCTGCACCAGCGTGCTTGTGGAAGGAGGTGCATCCGCTTCCGCTATTCGTAAGCTCTGCCATGAGCACGAGGTGACGTGCCTGTTTACCACCCCAACCCAGATGCGCCTTATGCGGCAGGAAAGCCGTAACCAGCCTGAACCCGTTTTGCCCGCGTTGGCACGCATTTTCGTAGCCGGCGAATATGTGGACCCAACCTTGCTGGGCTGGGCACGATCCTATTTTCGCAAGCCTGTGGTCAACCACTGGTGGCAGACGGAAACCGGGTGGAGCATTACTGCCCATTTCTTTGGTCTGCCTGAGTGTGAACCAGTCTCGCTCATGAATGACATCGGGCGGCCTGCGCCGGGATTTCACCCGGTTATCGTGCCATCGGTGCCGGGTGAACAGTGCGGCGAGATTGTCCTTTCCCTGCCGCTACCACCCGGCTGTCTGGCAGGGGTATGGAAGGAGAGGGAGGTACATGTTCCCACGGCCTATCTTGATGAAACGGGCAGGTATTACCGCACCTTCGATGAAGGCATGATCGACCCGATGCGCGCTGTGCATATGCTCGGGCGTTCTGATGATGTCATCAAGGTTGCAGGGCGGCGGATTTCGGGCGTTCAGATTGAAAAAATCATTGCCTCCCATCCTGCGGTTTATGCCTGTGCAGTGGTCGCGGCCCCCGACGCATTGCGGGGGCAACGGCCTGTTGCCTATGTGGTGGTTAACCCCGGGAGGGAATGTGCACCTTCGTCCGAGGAGATTATTCGGCAGGTTAATAACGTGCTTGGCCGGTGGATTGGTCTTAAAGAAGTCCGTTTCGTCCAGCAGTTACCGACCACTGTGTCCGGCAAGATCACGCGGAAACGCCTGCTGGTCTCCTGACGGTATCAGTCCTGCATCCGGTCATTCTTGTGCCTCTGCTCAAATACTGCGGAGTGTGCGTATTCAGTCTGCAAGAATACCGTAATCGTCCTCGTTCAGATGGCCTGACCGCCGGAGACTTCAATGCGCTGGGCGTTTACCCACCGATTATCTTCGGACAGTAGCGAGGCGATCATCGGGCCGATATCGTCCGGTAGTCCGGGGCGTCCCAGCGCGGTTGTTTCTGCAATGTGGTGGGCGACGTCCGGGTTATCCCGCACTATGCCCCCCGAGAAATCCGTCTGGATCGCGCCGGGTGCGACCGTGTTGACGGCGATGCGGCGCGCCCCAAGCTCCTTGGCCATATAGTGTGTCATCACCTCTACTGCGCCCTTCATGGCTGCGTAGGTAATCCGGCCGGGGTAGGCAAAGCGCGTCAGGCCGGATGAGATGTTTACGATCCGGCCACCATCCGCGATCAGCGGCACCAAGGTCTGCGTCAGGAAAAATGGACCTTTGGCATGAACGCGATAAGCGGCATCAAAATCTTCTTCGGTTACCTTGCCGAACAGTCCTTCATGAGAGGTGCCAGCCATGTTGACCAGATAATTGAAATGCTCAGCACCCCATTCGCGCAGCACGCGCCGGACTTCGTCTGCAAAGGCCGGGAAGGCCTGCGTGTCGCCAGTGTCGAGTTGCAGAGCGACGGCATGGGCTCCGCTGCGCTGGACACTTTCGATCACCTCATCCGCCGCGGATTTGTTAGTGTGATAGGTGAAGATTGAGGGAATGCCGCGGCGGGCGAGGGATTCAACGGTTGCGCGGCCCAGTCCACGGCTGCCGCCGGTGACGATGGCAATGGGGGTCGTGGTCGTTACAGGCATGGGACTCTCCATCTGGTGAAGGCATAATTCTGCTCACACTACCGTCCGTTCGATAAGAGCGCTCTTTCCGTCAGCATTGTTTTGCGCAATGGAATAATCTTATGGACAGACTTGCAATACTCGCCCTCTTTATCCGCATTGTTGACCGTGGCAGTTTCAGCGCCGCGGCAGCTGATTGCGGTGTCTCGCGCCCCGTTGCGACCGCTGCCATCAAGGCGTTGGAACAAAGGCTAGGGGCGCGGCTTTTGCACCGCTCGACGCGCCACGTTCGTCCAACCGAGGAAGGCGCTGCCTATTATCGCCGGTGTGTGGCAATCCTGGCGGACCTCGAAGATGCCGATCGTGGTGCGAGTGGCGCTGTAGCGGGTTTGTTGCGTGCAGATGTGATCGGGCGTCTGGCACGTATGATCCTGCTGCCAGCACTGCCTGACTTTCTGGCCCGGCATCCGGCGCTGACCGTTCACCTCGGGGAAGGCGAGCGGTTTGTCGATCTGGTGCGCGAAGGGGTGGATTGCGTTGTGCGGGCCGGAACCCTGCCGGACAGTGATATGATTGCCCGGCCTCTTGGCGTTATGGAGGAGGTAACCGTTGCCAGCCCGGAGTATCTGGCGCGGCATGGAACACCTGCTTCTCTTGAGGACCTTGGGGGCCATCAGATGATCGGCTTCGTATCCTCCCGCACGGGCCTGCCCCTGCCGCTGGAGTTTACGCGCGGAGGGGAGGTGATTGAGGTGTCGCTTCCGGCACGCTTGCTTGTTGGGGGTGTTGATACTTATGTCGAAGCAGCGAGGCGTGGCTTTGGTCTTGTGCAGGTTCCACGCTATGGCTTTGCTGATGACCTTGCGAATGGGAGCCTGATCGAAGTCCTTCCCGATTTTCCACCCACGCCAACGCCGCTTTCAGTGCTTTACCCAAGCAACCGCCAGCTTTCTCCACGTGTGCGGGTGTTCGTTGACTGGTTGGCGGACGTTATTAGCCCGAGATTTCAGGGCAATGCCGGTGAACGTTCCTCCTTTGGTGCAAAAGCGGAATAGTCACTTTATCAGGGCCGTATAAAGAATGCTGGGATCAAATGACACGCAGGCCTTAACCTCGCGTGTCTTTTCGTCAGCTCACCCTTCCCAATCACCAGGTTCGACTGCATTGAGAGCGGCCCTGACAATGTTCGCAGGGCAAGACGTCTGAACGTTTCGCCGTTATTGGCAAGCATATGCCGGAGAGGATACGCGGGTGTGAACCCGAAGTGTGATCAGTAAAGCCGAAAATAGGAGGATGGCACTTGCGGCAACAAACACTCCCGTCACGCCGCTGAAGCTGAACATCAGACCACCCACAGCTGCTCCGGCTGCGATGGCTGACTGCACGGAGACGACGACCATCCCGCCCGCGCTTTCAGCCTGATCAGGGACTGTATGCGCGACCCAGTTCGACCATGCGACAGGAACGCCACCAAAGGCCATCCCCCATAGGATTACCAGAAGCACTTGTCCGGCTATTCCCGTGGGCAGCAGGATCAGCCCCAAACTTGCGGCCCCAATCAGGACCGGCATGACGACGAGCGTGGCGCGTAGGCTACGTGCAAGCATCCATCCGGCAACCAGTGTTCCGACAAAGTTTGCGACGCCAAAAGCCAGCAGCACCAGTGCCAGACCGCTGGCATTGATCGTCATTACACTTTCCAGCACCGGACGGATGTAGGTGAATAGGGCGTATTGACCCGTATGGACAAGGGTGCAGCAAAGCATGCCCACGCCAATACCGGGCCTGCGCAAAACATCCAGAATAGCGCCTAGTCGGGCCGGACTACGCGGTGCCAGAGGTGGCAGCGTGAAAAACTGGAAGGCTAGCGTCAAAACGCCAAGTGCCGCCGCAGCAAGAAAAGCTGCGCGCCACCCATACAAGGCCCCCAGATAACTGCCTAGTGGCACGGCCACGACGGTGGCTACGGCAATGCCGCTGAAAATGATCGAAAGAGCCCAAGGGAGCAGCGACGCAGGAACAAGGCGCATCGCCACTGCGGCTGCCATACTCCAGAAGCCGCCCAGAGCAATGCCAAGCAAAACACGCATGGCGAGGAGTATGACCAGACTGGATGACAGAGCGGCTAACAGGTTGGAGGCGATCATCAGCAGACTGAATGCGAGCAGCACAATGCGACGATCAATCCGTCGTGTCAGACTTGCCGTCAGTAACCCGGAAAACATTGCAACCACAGCCGTCACTGTGACCGCCTGTCCTGCCAGAGCTTCTGAGACACCCAGTCCGGCCGCCATCGGGGTCAGCAGGCTTGCAGGCAGATATTCTGCTGTCAGAAGTCCGAAAACCCCCATGGTTAGCGAGAAAACTGCCATCCATGCAGGGGAAGTGGGTTCTGCGTCGTCCATACTGCCGATGTCAGCAGTGGCTGGCTCCAGAAATACATCACTCATGAAAACGTCCTCGAAATTGCTGTTCGAGCGTAGGCTAGACGGTGCAATCGGGACGATCTATGACTGTAAATCCGTAATTTTTGATCGAAACGCTTAGGAGGACTTTCATTGGACCAAATCGCTCCGTCCTCTGACCTCATGAGCGAACTGCTCCTTGGGATGCGTTTGCGCGGCATTCAATACCGCCGCGTCTATGCTGGCCCCTCTTTTGGCTTTGCGTTCAAGGCACAACCCGGTTGTGCCTATTTCCATTTCATGGCGACGGGCACAGCAAAGCTGGTGACTGAAGAGGGGGAACTTCAGACGCTATCGGCGGGAAACGCGGTGTTTCTTCCGCAGGGGAGTGCCCATCAAATCGTTTCTGATCCCAAAGCCTCGGTTCAGGATATCGATCACTACGATGTCGTTTCGCTCAGCGAGACCGTTTGTGCCGTGACAGCTTCTTCCTGCAGCGCACCTCATGTCATTTTCTTCAGTGGCTGCATGGAGTTCGATCTCGGTGGCCTTCAGGGGCTTGTTCCCCTAATGCCAGAGCTCATGATGATTGATGCCACGAGCCAGCGTTATCTTGAGCTCATGCCGATCCTGACCGCTATGGAACAGGAAGCCCGTGCAGGGCGCGTTGGAGATGCAGGGATTCTTGCGAGGCTGGCTGATGTTGTGATGGCAGTCATTGTCCGGGGTTGGGTCGAATGCGGCTGTGGCAACAGTTCCGCATTCGTGACAGCGCTTCGAGAGCCGAGACTGTCACGGGCCATTCTAGCTTTGCATCGTCAGCCCGGGCGAGACTGGACCATAGCGGAACTGGCCGCAGAAAGCGGTCTTTCGCGCTCGGTCTTTGCAAAACGATTTCAGGAAACGATAGGCGTAGCACCGTTACGTTATGCAGGAGAATTACGGATGCGCATTGCCCGGACCTGGCTGGCCTATGACAGAATGCCCATTGAAAGGGTCGCTGAGCGCCTAGGTTATACGTCACAGGCTGCCTTCAGTCGTGCTTACAAGCGGATCACAGGAATATCACCGGGGTCCAGCCGACGAGCTTAGGAGGGCAACACACCCTAAGCGCAGAGAAGCCTCAGGATTGTGTCTATGTTGAAAGCCAGTCGCTCCTGCAGGGCTTTTTTGGATAGAAAATCCCGATTGAAAATGACTGATCCAGTATAGCTGTTTGTTAAGTAATAATAGCCAATTGACGCAATGGTAATATTGACTTGAACCGCATCCAGTCCCGCACGGAATGTTCCGTCTTGTGCGCCCTGGTCAAGAATAGCCTGAATACGCGCAACAAATTTCTTACTGACCTCGCGGAGTGTCAAAGAGCCTTTGATGTGTCGTGCTTTATTGAGGTTTTCGTTGTTGATCAGCGTAATGAATTCTGGATTTTTAAGATAATAATTCCATGTAAAGCGCACAAATTCTGTAATAGCGTCCTTTGGTGGAAGGCTTTCCAGATTTAGGAGAGCTTCTTCTGAGCGGATATCAATATAGGCCTGCTCTATGATGATTTTAAAGAGATTTTCTTTGCTTTCAAAGTAATGGTAAATCATGCGCTTATTGGCCTGTGCTTCAAGCGCTATGGCATCCACACGTCCGCCTTCCAGCCCGTTCTGAGCAAACTCCTTCTTTGCGGCCTTCAGAATTCGGAGCTTTGTTGCCTCAGCATCGCGAATACGGGGCGGGGAGGGAGGTCGTGAGGTTTTGGTCACGCGCGTCAATGAATTTGCCTTCTAGGTCACAAGGAAGGGACATAAGCCTCAACAGAAGGTGAAGGCTTCCCAATTTTTTTGCAACAGATTTAAGTAACTAATTGGTTCTTTTCTCGTTTAACGTCGAGGACGCTGATTGCTCGTCTGAGCAAAGCACCAACAACGGAGAGGCGGAACGCCCCCTCGCACGAAGTCAGCTTTCTTGAAGAATAGCCTTCTTTTGAAAGGGCCCAGTGCGATACGAACGGAAGGCTGAATTTGATGACTGTGATAAAAGACCGTTTTTCTACACCTGCCAAACCGCGCGATTTTGGATTTTTCATAGATGGCGAATGGCGGCATGGACGAGAATTTTATGAACGGTTTTCTCCCTCTCACGAACAAAGTGTGACGCGTACAGCCTGCTGCACACAACAGGATCTGGATGATGCCGTGGCCGCAGCCCGCCAAGCGTTTGAGGAAGGGCCCTGGGCCCGGCAATCAGGGGCTGATCGGGCAGATGTTCTGCTAAGGGCCGCCACATTGATGCGTGAGCAGGCGGAAGAGATTGCGTATTGGGAAGTGCTGGAGAACGGAAAGCCTTTCACACAGGCTAAGGGAGAAATTGCTCACGCGATTGCCTGTTTTGAAACGGCAGCCGGTGCCGCACGCTTGTTGCATGGTCATACATTTAACAATCTGGGACGTTCGCTTTTTGGAATGGTTCTGAGGGAGCCCATTGGGGTGGTAGGCCTTATTACCCCCTGGAATTTCCCGTTTATGATCTTGTGCGAGAGGCTTCCATTTATTCTCGCATCCGGGTGTACTGTCGTGGTTAAGCCCGCCGAGGTAACCAGTGCCACAACCCTGATTATGGCCGATATTCTGGCAGAGGCGGGGCTCCCCAAAGGTGTCTATAATGTTGTGACAGGCTCCGGCAGCGTTATTGGGCAGGCTATGGCAGAGCATGCCGACATTGATATGCTGTCTTTTACCGGTTCAACAAAAATCGGGCGGTCCTGCATTAAGGCTTCTGCTGACAGCAACCTCAAAAAGCTGGGACTGGAGTTGGGCGGTAAAAACCCGATTATTGTTTTTGCAGATAGTAATCTGGATGATGCCGCAGATGCGGTCGCTTTTGGTGTTAGTTTTAACACCGGGCAGTGCTGCGTTTCGACCAGCCGACTGATTGTTGAGCAGTCTGTAGCAGATGAGTTTGAGCGCTGTGTTGCTGAAAAAATGGTAAAAATTCGGGTAGGTAATCCGTTTGATCCGGCAACGCAGATTGGTGCCATTACAACGGATGCTCAAAACAAGACAATTCTTGACTACATTGCAAAAGGAAAATCAGAAGGCGCTGTTTTGCTGTGTGGCGGAACCGAGCTTGCAAATGAAAAGGGGCGTTATATCGCGCCAACCCTGTTTACACATGTAACGCCAGATATGGCGATTGCGCGTGATGAAATCTTTGGTCCGGTTCTCTCCTCTTTCCGTTTTGAAAAGGTAGAAGAGGCTATTCGCCTGGCGAATGACACCGTGTATGGCCTTGCCGCTTCCGTCTGGACGCAGGATATCAGCAAGGCTCTGACTGTAACCCGGCGGGTCAAAGCGGGGCGGTTCTGGGTCAATACTATCATGAGTGGTGGTCCGGAAACGCCTATCGGGGGCTTCCGTCAGTCCGGCTGGGGGCGTGAGGCGGGGCTTGCCGGGGTGGAAGAATATACGCAGCTCAAAACTGTGCATATTGATGCCGACAGACGTTCGCACTGGATTGCATCATGACCGCGCGCTTCGACTACATTGTTGTAGGCGGTGGCTCTGCCGGATGCGTTCTGGCAAGCCGTCTTTCCGAGGATCCGACGGTAAAAGTCTGCCTGATTGAAGCCGGGAAGCGGGATGTCCATCCTTTTATCCATATCCCTGCGGGCTTTGCGAAAATGACCGGAGGGCCATGGACATGGGGATTACAGACCGTTCCGCAAAAGCACGCGAACAACCGGAAAATCTCCTATGTTCAGGGGCGTGTTCTGGGAGGCGGGTCGTCAATAAACGCAGAGGTTTTTACGCGCGGCCATCCATCAGATTTTGACAGATGGGAGCGCGAGGGAGCAACGGGCTGGGCGTTTAAGGACGTCCAAAAATATTTCCTGCGGTCTGAGGGGAATACTATTTTGTCGGGAGCCTGGCACGGCACACTGGGGCCTCTGGGCGTTTCGGATATGACGGCACCAAATGTGACCACGCAGGCATTTGTGCAAAGCTGCCAGGAAATGGGGCTGCCTTATAATCGCGATTTCAATGGTCCTACGCAGGAAGGGGCTGGGTTGTATCAGTTAACCGTGCGGAACCAGAGGCGTTGTTCGACAGCGGTTGGCTATTTGCGTCCGGCGCTGGCCCGTAAAAATCTCACAGTTGTGACAAATGCCCTTGTCCTGCGCATTCTGTTTGAAGGACGGCGCGCGGCTGGCGTGCAGTATGCTGTGGGTAGCAAAGTTATGATCGCTGCTGCTGAGCGCGAAATTCTTGTCACATCCGGTGCAATCGGAACGCCCAAGCTTATGCTTCTGTCCGGCATTGGTCCGGCGGAGCATCTGCGGCAGCACGGTATTCCTGTTGTTCAGGATCTGCCTGGCGTGGGTGAGAACTTACAAGACCATTATGGCGTTGATATTGTTGCGGAAATAGAAAAAAATATTAGTCTGGATAAATACAATAAGCTGCACAATATGGCATGGTCGGGCTTGCAATATGCGGTGTTTGGCACAGGGGCGGCTGCATCCAATATTGTGGAAGCCGGGGCATTCTGGCGCACGAGCCCCGCTGTCGATGTTCCTGATATCCAGTTCCATTTTCTGGCGGGTGCTGGAGCAGAGGCCGGGGTGATGACCGTTCCAAAAGGGCGGGCAGGGATTACGCTCAACAGCTATCTCTTGCGGCCAAAATCGCGCGGCACTGTGCGGCTTACGTCTGCGGATGCGCGTGTAGACCCGCAAGTTGATCCTAACTTTCTGTCTCATCCCGAAGACCTGAGGCTGGCTGCAAAAGGGGTCATGCTGAGTTATGAGATGTTCTCTCAACCCTCGCTGCAAAAGCACATCCGCGAGATTTGCTTTTTCAAAAATAAAGCGCCCTCTCTCGATGAGTGTGAGGCCTATGCGCGGCAGTATGGGCGCACATCCTATCACCCCGCCTGCACATGCCGCATGGGGACTGGGGAGGGCGCTGTGGTTGACCCGTTCCTGAAGGTCTACGGGGTAGAAGGACTGCGGATTTGTGACAGTTCCGCCATGCCGTCTCTGCTCGGGTCAAATACCAATGCAGCGACTGTCATGATTGCTGAAAGAACTGCCGACTTTATCCGCGCAGGTGCCTGATACCGGCTGATACCTGGAAATTTACCGGGTCCCTGAAACAGGCTCTTGCATGGCGACAGATTCTCGTATTCACTTTACTAAGTAACCAACTGGTTAGATAATAAGAAAAACGGACCGGATTCCATGTCGAAAATCAGAACCGCCGCGGAAGCTGTCAGCCTCATACAAAATGGGGCTACTATTGCGGTCAATTCATCCTCGGGGTTGCTGTGTCCAGATGCAGTGCTGGAGGCACTGGGCCAGCGTTACGCTGCAGAGGGTGCTCCCGCCAGCCTGACCACCATTCATCCCATTTGCGCAGGGGATATGTTTGGCACGAAGGGCGTGGATCACCTTGCGCAACCGGGGATGATCAGCCGTATTATTGGTGGGTCTTATCCCTCAGGCCCCAGCAATGCAGAGCCTCCGCTGATCTGGCAGCGTATCCTGAGTGAAGATCTGGCAGCCTATAATGTGCCATCGGGCGTCATCTTTGACATGCTGCGTGAAGGAGCCGCCTTAAGGCCGGGCGTGCTGACAAAGGTGGGCATGGATACTTTTGCCGACCCACGCCGGGAAGGCTGCGCCATGAACGAAACGGCACGGCAGCAGCCGGTGGTCCGGGTCATGCAGTTTGAAGGCGAAGAGTGGCTTTATTTCCCTGCGTTAAAGCCGGATGTGGCCATTATTCGCGCCAGCACCGCCGATGAGAAAGGAAATCTGACGTTCGAGCAGGAGGGGGCAACCCTGGGGGCCATGGAAATGGCACTTGCAGCGCACAACAATGGTGGTCTGGTTATTGCGCAGGTAAGGCGTGTTGCCGCGCAAGGAACCTTAAAGCCGCATGATGTGAAGGTCCCCGGCATTTTGGTGGATGTTGTGGTAGAGGCCCCGGACCAGTTGCAGACAACGGCAACTCTGTATGATCCGGCAATTTCCGGCGAAATTTTCCGTCCTCTTTCCAGTTTTGAAAGTCCCGCTTTTGGCCCCTCTAAGGTTATGGCGCGGCGTGTTGCGCAGGAGCTGAAAAAAGGCTGGGCCGTTAATATCGGTTTTGGCATTTCTGCGAATGTTCCGCGTATTTTGCTTGAAGAAGGGCAGCATGGAGCCGTCACCTGGGTGATTGAGCAGGGGGCTGTGGGGGGCGTGCCTCTGCTCGACTTCAAATTTGGATGTGCAAGCAACGCAGAAGCTTTTGTCGCATCGCCGCATCAGTTTTCTTATTTTCAGGCCGGTGGGTTTGACTGTTCCTTACTGTCATTTCTGGAAATAGGCGAAGATGGTTCTGTGAATGTCAGCCGTCTTGCAGCAACACCCCATCGGACGGCAGGAGCCGGAGGGTTTGTGGATATTACCAGTCGGGCAAAACGGATTATCTTCTCGGGAAATTTCAATGCTGGCGCAAAAATGCACATAGAGAATGGTCGGTTGGTCATCGACAAAGAAGGGAAGATTGCCAAAATTGTTCCCGAAGTTGCCCAGGTCAGTTTTTCAGGCCGTAAAGCGACAGAGAACGGGCAGGACATTACCTATGTCACCGAACGCTGCGTCCTCAGACTTCTGGATGGCAAGCTGACGGTTACAGAGGTTGCTCCGGGCATTGATGTCGAGAGAGATATTCTTTCCCAGGCTTCCGGCACGCTGCATGTGGCGTCCGACCTGAAGGAAATGGATGCCGCTCTTTTCAGAGACTCTCCAATGGGCCTGGCACTCTGATTCTATAAATATTCAGGAAAACCCTGTCGCGTTAGAAAATGCTGGTTTTATTTATCTCATAAGTAACTAATTGGTTATAAAACGAGGAGACGCTCATGTTCCTTAACGAAACACAAGAGGAAGTTCGCTCCACAACGCGTTCTTTTGTAAATGACGTTGTTCGCCCCGCAGCAGAAGCTCTCGACCGCGAAGAACGCTTTCCAGCTGAAATTTACGATGAGATGGGCAAGCTTGGCCTGTTTGGCATTGCTGTGCCGGAAGAACTAGGCGGACCCGGCTTTGATACGCTGACCTATGCCGTGGTGATGGAAGAACTCTCCCGCGGTTATGCCTGTGTGGCGGACCAGTGTGGGCTGGTGGAACTTATTTCCACTTTGCTTGTCAGGCATGGTACGCCGGAGCAGCGGAAAATGCTGCCTGATGTCATGGCTATGAAGCGAAAGGTCGCCTACTGCATTACCGAACCGGAAGCCGGAACGGATGTGTCTGGCATTCGCACAACCGCCGTCAGAGATGGGGACGGCTGGGTGCTGAATGGCGGCAAAATCTGGATCCATAACGCGCCCGTGGCAGATACAGGGTTTGTGCTGGCCCGCACGGATAAAGAAGCCGGTAATCGGGGAATGTCCATTTTTATCGTGGATCTGCACGCTAAAGGGGTGGAACGGGGGCCTAAGGAACACAAAATGGGCCAGCGTGCCAGCCAGGTGGGGGCACTGGATTTTCAGGATGTGCGCCTTGGCCCGGATGCCTTGCTGGGCGAGATGAACCGCGGCTTTCATATGATGCTGAGCGTGCTGGACAAAGGGCGCGTCGGCATTGCCGCTCTGGCAGTAGGAATAGCGCAAGCGGGGCTTGAAGCCGCTGTGGATTATGCTGGTACGCGCAAGCAGTTCTGCAAACATATCTCCGAATTTCAGGGTGTGCAGTGGCTGCTGGCGGACATGGCCAAGGACATCGAGGCAGCCCGTCTTCTGGTTTACTCTGCCGCTATGAAAATTGATCGCGGGCTGGATGCCACACGCGCCTGCTCTATGGCGAAGTGCTTTGCCGGGGATATTGCTGTTGCCCGCACGGCCGATGCTGTGCAGGTGTTTGGCGGCTCGGGCTATATTCGGGGCTTTGAGGTTGAACGCCTGTATCGGGATGCAAAAATCACCCAGATTTATGAAGGCACAAACCAGATTCAGCGCATGATTATTGCCCGTGAATTACTGCGGAAGGGTGCTTCTGCATGACACAGGTTGCGCTTGTCACCGGAGCTTCCAGAGGCATCGGGCTGGCGGTGGCTGAAGCTTTGGCAAAAGAGGGATTTTCTCTTGCCGTAAATGGGCTGGCTGATGATGACGAGCTGGCAGCAGCCGTTAGGCATCTTTCAGCCTTTGGGGTCGCTGTTATGCCACTTCCCTTTGATGTGACGAAACAGGAGTCCTATAAAGATATTTTTTCAAAAATCGAAGTGCAGCTCGGACCCGTTACCACATTGGTCAATAATGCTGGTGTGGGGGTGATGCAGCGCGGAGATCTGCTGGATGTTTCCCCTGAAAGCTGGGACCGCTGTTTGGCTGTGAATGCAAAGGCCGTTTTCTTTTTATCGCAAGCGTTTGCGCGTTACCTTCTTGCACGGCCGCGTTCGGCTGAGGTGTTTCATTCTATTGTCAACATCACCTCGTCCAATGCCGTTGCTGTGGCAACCGCACGCTCAGAATATTGCGCCTCCAAAGCCGCAGCGGCGATGGTGTCCAAAACTCTGGCTGTGCGGCTAGGAGCAGAAAATATCGCGGTTTACGATGTCCAGCCCGGACTGATTGCGACCGAGATGACGGCCCCAGTCATTGAGCACTATCGGAAACGGGCAGCGGATGGCCTGACGCTCTTCCCTCGTGTGGGCCAGCCCGCAGAGATAGGCCGCATTGTTGCCGCCCTGGCGGCGGGCAACCTCCCTTACACAACTGGCCAGGTTATTTCGGCTGATGCCGGAATGCTTGTGCCGCGATTTTGAGATCAGCCATGAAAATATTTCTTCCTGATAGCGAAGGGCTGAAAACAGCGTATCAACTGAGTGGCAAGACGGCTCCGCAGAGTGTCCTGCCAGCTGATCCAGCCCGTATTGTTTATTCTGCCGCGCATGTCACAGCAGACCCGTTCAGCGCATCGGCTCCGTCTGGTCGCGCCGCGATCGACTGGGAGGCCACATTGGCTTTCAGACGGTATCTGGACGGACTTGGGCTTGGCATTGCGGAAGCCATGGATACCGCGCAGCGTGGTATGGGGCTGGACTGGCCCAATGCCCTTGAGCTGATCAAGCGCACCAAGGAGGACTTGCCCCACGCACGGGTGGTCAATGGATGCGGGACGGACCATCTAGACCCGGACGATGCCCGTACACTGGATGACGTGATCCATGCGTATCTGGAGCAGGTGGAAGCTATTCAGCGCGTGGGGGCGCGCATTATTCTCATGGCGAGCCGGGCGCTTGTTCGCGTGGCAAAAAGCCCTGAGGATTATAAAAAGGTTTATGCCAAGGTTCTGGATGCCTGTGATGAACCTGTGGTTCTGCACTGGCTTGGGAGCGCTTTCGATCCGGCTTTAAAAGGCTATTGGGGTGCTTCAGATTTCAAGGATGCTCTGGAAATTGCTCTTGATATTATTGAACAGAATAAAAGCAAAGTGGATGGCATAAAAATTTCTCTTCTCGATAAAGAGAAGGAAATCCTCATGCGACGGCGTCTGCCTGCAGGCGTGAAAATGTACACTGGCGATGACTTTAACTATCCAGAACTTATTGCCGGCGATGATCAGGGCTATAGCCACGCCTTACTGGGTATCTTTGACCCGATTGCGCCTTTAGCGGCATCTGCTGTAAGCCGATTGGGGGAGGGAGATAAAGCGGGTTTCCATGCGCTGCTGGACCCGACGGTGCCTCTGGCCCGGCTTATGTTTCAGGCCCCGACCCAATACTACAAAACAGGCGTTGTCTTTCTGGCCTGGCTGAATGGCTTCCAGAAGCATTTCATTATGCTGAACGGGGCACAATCCATGCGTGCTCTACCGTATTTTACAGGTATTTTCCGTCATGCTGATGCGTGTGGGCTTCTGCGAGACCCTGACCTCGCCGTAGCGCGCATGCGTAATTTGTTAACTCTGTATGGAGTGGACTGAGCATGCGGGATTTTAGCCAGAATACGGCAGCTCTGGCTCTGAACACAGCAACACTGGGCCATAATATGCCCGGTGCCGGGGCTGGCTGGTCTCCTGAGCAGACGCTGGATGCCTGCGCACAGCGAGGGATTGGCGGCATTGTGTTCTGGCGGCCGGAAGTAGCAGGCAGGGCGGCAGCTATCGGGCAGTATGCCAGAGAGGCTGGCGTGAAAGTTGTGGGCCTGTGTCGCTCACCGTTTTTAACCGGGCCTTTGTCCCTTCAGAACCCCAAAGCCATTCAGGATGATTTTTACAAGGCGATTGATGAAACCGCCGCGCTGGATGGGGATGTGCTGACAATTGTAGTGGGGGGCGTGGAGGCAGGGACAAAAGGTATTCGGGAAAGCTTGAAATATGTCGCGGAACATGTGGCTTCTGTCAGTGACTATGCCGCACAATGTGGTGTCCGGCTTGCGCTGGAACCCTTGCATCCGATGTATGGTGGGGATCGCTCCTGCCTGACAACCACGCGGGATGCACTCGACCTGTGCGACCAGATTGCCGCTCCTAACCTCGGGGTGGCCATAGATGTTTATCATGTCTGGTGGGATACGGATCTGCCACGGCAACTCGATCGTGCCCAAGGGCGAATTTTTGGCTTCCATTTATGTGACTGGCTGGCACACACGACAGATTTTCTGCTTGACCGCGGGATGATGGGCGATGGGGTGGCGGACCTTAAAGGCCTGCGCGGCACAGTTGAAAAGGCTGGCTATTCCGGGTTCTGTGAAGTTGAAATTTTTTCTGCACAAAACTGGTGGAAGCGTGACCCGAATGATGTGCTGGACATCATGGTGGAACGCTTCCGTACAGTGTGCTGATGGCTGGAGACTGTTATGAAAATTCTCGTTCCAGTAAAACGTGTTGTTGATTACAATGTGAGGGTAAGAGTCCGGCCAGATGGCTCAGGCGTGGAACTCAGTAACGTCAAAATGTCCATGAATCCTTTTGATGAAATTGCGCTGGAAGAAGCCGTTCGTCTTAAGGAAAAGGGTGTGGCAACAGAGGTTGTGGTCGTTTCCATTGGTGTGCCTCAGGTAAAGGATACATTACGCACGGCTTTGGCTATGGGGGCGGACAGGACCATACTAGTGCATGCCACTGATGATGTTAATCAGGATATAGAGCCTCTGGCTATTGCTAAAATACTGGCAAAAATTGTTGATGCCGAAAAACCTCAGCTGGTGATTGCCGGAAAACAGGCGATCGACAATGATATGAATGCAACCGGCCAGATGCTGGCGGCGGCCTTGGGGTGGGGGCAGGGCACTTATGCCTCAGCAGTTGAGATCGATGAGGGTGCGGTGCTGGTCACCCGCGAGGTTGATGGCGGTCTGCAAACACTGCGCCTCAAACTTCCGGCAGTTGTGACAACGGACCTGCGCCTTAACCAGCCACGCTATGTTGCGTTGCCTGCCATTATGAAAGCCAGGAAAAAGACGATTGAAGAAATAGACCTTGCAGCACTTGGCGTGGATAGCGCGCCACGTCTGACAGTGCTGAGCACGGTGGAGCCGGCTAAAAGGCAGGCAGGTGTCAAGGTGCACTCTGTTGATGAACTGATCTCTAAACTGAAAAATGAAGCAGGAGTTCTGTGATGTCTGTTCTGCTTTTAGCTGAAGTGCACAACGGCCAGCTTTTGAAAGACATGCTGGCCCGGACTTTGACAGCCATTGCACCACTGGGGCAGGCCGATGTGCTTGTAACCGGCCAGAACTGTAAAGCAGCCGCCGAAGAGGCCAGTTGTCTAAAAGGTGTAGCAAAGGTTCTGATTGGTGATGATGCCACACTGGCACACGGTCAGGCAGAACCGCTGGCTGCGCTCATCCAGAGCCTTGGTGCATCTTACGATCATATTGCGGCAGGGGCGACGACATTTTCACGCAACATCTTGCCACGTGTCGCCATGGTGCTGGATGTAATGGTTCTGGCAGATGTAACGCATGTGCTGGATGCAGAGACATTCGAGAGGCCGGTATACGCGGGCAATGCGATACAAACAGTGCAGTCGCGGGACCGTGTGAAAGTTTTTACTGTGCGCACGGCAGCGTTTTCTCCATCCGGTATGAGGGAAGAAGGAACGGCCCCCGTCGAAAGCGTTCCTGTTCCTGCAGATCCAGCGTTGTCTGTATGGGTAGAGGATAAAACGATTGTTTCTGAAAGACCTGATCTGACATCAGCAAAAATTATTATCTCAGGAGGGCGGGGGCTTGGGTCTGAGGATAATTTCCATCAGATTACGCTTTTGGCCGATAAGTTGGGGGGCGCAGTAGGCGCCAGTCGTGCCGCTGTGGATGCAGGTTATGCGCCTAATGACTGGCAGGTGGGGCAGACAGGTAAAATTGTAGCACCAGAGCTTTATATTGCTGTTGGAATTTCCGGAGCCATTCAGCATCTGGCCGGGATAAAAGACTCCAGAGTGATTGTTGCAATCAATAAGGATGAAGAAGCGCCTATTTTTCAGGTGGCCGATTATGGACTTG
The DNA here is from genome assembly GCF_001580615.1 of Acetobacter malorum. Classification (GTDB taxonomy): domain Bacteria; phylum Pseudomonadota; class Alphaproteobacteria; order Acetobacterales; family Acetobacteraceae; genus Acetobacter; species Acetobacter malorum. The sequence continues at coordinate 150,910 of NZ_LHZC01000056.1, read as the reverse complement.
TGGGAGATTTGTTCACATTGCTACCTGAGTTGACGGGTAAGGTAGGATAGAGAGTTTATCGTCTGATAAACGGGTTTTAATAAAATGTTTTCTTTCTAAAAAATTTGCAAATGAAAGTGAAGGTGATTGACGAGCTTTCTATAACGCTCTATCCAGTTACTTAATGGCTGGGACTGTAAACTACACTCAGCCTATGCAGATCCAAAGCTGGTAAACAAAAAAAAGAAAGATAGCCAGATGACTGTAAGCAGACAAAACATCCAAGTGGTGGGGACCGCCTGAAACGCACAGACCGTTTGGTTGGATAACCCAAAAAGGCTGAAACGGCCTTTTTTCAGAAATAACGCAAAGATATACATGCAGGCCTGAGGAAGACTGTCTGGCCTGCATGTGTCGCTGCGCTCTTGATTGGTGTTCGTTATGAAGACCATCTTTGCACCTAAAGCGGCGTGTATGCTGCTTTTAACACTGCTACAAATAACTATTGCATCCTGGGCTTTTGCGCAGGCGCCATCTGTGGATCATGGTAGTCCCAGCAAAAAATCCGAGACAGTAACGGTCAAGCCTGCTTCTAAAAGCTTTTGGGATAACAGCCGCCTTCCTGCTTTTTTGCAGGATGACGTATCAGCTTCAACCCGACAGAAAGAGCAGACAGGTATGGCTGCCAGTCCATTGGGATCTGCCTGGCCTGAAGTCCGGGTTGTTCCAAAAGACGACCGTATTCTGGGCACCTTGGGCGGCCTGCGTACGAAAATGGAACAACATGGTCTTGCTTTTACCTTGACCTACCTGACCGAAACTCTGGGAGACGTTGCTGGGGGCAGAAAACGGGGCGTGACATATACCCATCAGGTTGTCATGGGAACAGACCTAGATTTTGAGAAAATGTTAGGGTGGAAAGGAGCCTCTTTCCACATGCTTGGCATACAACGCGCTGGCCGCAATGTCGCGACAGATTATATGGGCGTAACGCCTCTGACGCAGCCGCAGGAAGATTACGGGGCAGGGGGCAATGTTCTGTATAAGCTTGTCTATATGTATATGGAGCAGTCACTCTTTGACAAAAAACTGCTCATTGATTTTGGGCGGATGCCAGCCAACATGAAGTTCGGAACGTCCTACCTCGGTTGTTATGCCCTGAATATGATTACCTGTGCCCACCCATCCGGGCTCTCTAATGTGACAAAATGGCGTTCATGGCCTTTTTCACAATGGGGCATTATGGCCCGCGTCAATCCGGGGAAGCGTTTATATGCGCAAGCAGGCTTTTATGAAGTCTCTCCCACGGAAGGTGGCCGGGCCGGGTTCAATTTCTCTTTTGCACAAAATGGCTTTGTTATTCCTGTAGAAATTGGATGGGAGCCTTCTTTTGGACGTGAAAAATTGACCGGGCATTATAAAGCTGGAGGATATATCGATACCTCAGACCATCCGGATCCCTTTACATCCACAGATGGCAGACCCAGGCTGGTGTCCCATTTGCCGGGGAAAACCGAACGACAAAGGGGTGCCTGGTACATTGGTGCAGACCAGATGGTGTATCGCTACGGTCCGGCTGCAAATCAGGGCATTCTGCTTTACGGTCTGGCAGGATGGAATATGGGAGCATCCCTCCCTAACCAGAGCCAGTATACGCTTGGGATTATCTCACAGGGTATGTTCCCCGGCAGAATAACGGATGCCATATCATTTTTCTGGACCCGGCAGACAGTGAACAGAAAAATTACGCGCCAGCAGGAAATGCAGGCAGATATGGGCATGCCTCTCCTCAATGGGGTTGCGGCACCGCAGTCTGATTTTCAGGTTCTTGAACTGACTTACACAGCGTTTATTGCACGAGGGATCAAGCTTTTGCCAGACCTGCAATATATTATTAATCCTGATGCGAACAAAGTTTATCCTAATGCGTTACTTTCTGGATTTCGGTTTGTCGCACAGTTCTAGAATGCGCCTGCCTTAATACTTACGCGCGAGAAGTCTGTGCAAGCACTCAGACATTTTGCATCTCCTACAAGAAGAAAAACCGGAGGTCGTGATGGTTGGTAAATATCGCTGGATAATATGCGGACTTCTTTTTGCGGCAACAACGATTAACTATGTGGACCGTCAGGTTCTCAGTTTGCTCAAACCGCTTCTGGAACAGAAATTCAACTGGAGCGAAAAAGATTACAGTTATCTGGTTATTGTTTTTCAGGCTTGCTACGCAGTGGGTTTTGTATCCTTTGGAAAATTGATTGACAAAATTGGCACACGACTGGGCTATGCCTTCTGTATGTTTATATGGAGCATTGCATCAATCAGCCACGCTTTTGTAGGGGGAACGGCAACTTTCGCGGCAGTGCGTGGTCTGCTTGGGTTTGGAGAGTCCGGGAATTTTCCATCGGCTCTGAAGGCTGTCTCGGAGTGGTTCCCTTCTGTGGAACGTTCTTTGGCTGTTGGAATTGTCACAGCAGGAACAAGTATTGGTGCCATCATGGCGCCAGCCACAGTGCCATGGCTTGCGGTTAAATATGGATGGCAGGCGGCTTTTATTATTACGGGCCTTTCGGGCTTTGTCTGGTTGCTCATCTGGCTACGTATTTACCGCCTGCCGGAGGAAACAGCACGCCTGTCACCTAAGGAGCGAGACTATATTGCTCACGATTCAGGTGTTGCCGAAATGCCGGAATTTAAAGGACGTTGGATTGATCTTCTGAAATTGAAAGAGACATGGGCCTTTGCTCTTGGCAAATTCATGACAGATCCAATCTGGTTTTTTATTCTTTTCTGGTTGCCTTCTTATTTTTCTGACAGATACCATCTTGACCTCCAGCATCTTGGATTTCCGCTGATGGCTGTTTATTGCTCGACATCTGTCGGGAGCGTGGGCGGGGGCTGGATTTCTTCTTTTCTGATTGGCCGTGGCTGGAAAGTTGCAAATGCACGGCGCTTTACCATGTTGATGATGGCGCTGCTGGTTATCCCTCTGTGTTTTTCAGCGCAGGTTGGGACCATGTGGGGGATGGTTGGCCTGCTGAGCGTTGCTGCCGCTGCGCATCAGGGTTGGTCAGCTAATATCTATTCTATGCCTGCTGACTATTTTTCCAAGAGCATGATCGCATCAGTGCAGGGGATTGGAGGAATGGCTGGTTCTATAGGAGGAATGCTTTTCCCTGTATTTATTGGAATTATTCTCGATCACTACAGGTCTATAAATAACATTAATACAGGGTATTATGTTTTGTTTATTGTTTGCGGCAGTGCTTATATGCTCGCATGGTTGCTTATTCAGGTATTAACCCGGCGGAAATCTGTTTCTGTGTAGAAGCGTTGGGGCTTGGCCGGTATTTTCGTGCGACTGATAGAGAGCCTGCTGGTCGAAAGGTAAGAGGCATTGTTACAAAGCAGGATAATTAAAGGAATAGCTCTCAGGATTTTTATATAACCTCGAGACGCAAAAGAACTAGGAAACCTGTGAAAAACATTGTGGCAAAAGCTGGCGTGTCAGGTTTTTCATGGGCTTCCGTCAAAAGCTCCTCTATTACAAGATAGAGGAAGGCAATCATGCAGCAGGTGAGAAGTAGAACTTCAAATGTCAGGCGCTATGAGAGCTTCCGCTTAGTGTCGTTGCAAGTATAAGGATTTATTGCAGAGTTAGGATTTCTAGCCTCATGGGCGTGTTCTGTGTAGGCATATCCAGTCATTATGAGCCACTGCTCCCATCTCTGCCAAGGTCGCATTCAAATCTGCCTGAATGCGCTTTCCCCCGATTTCTGCAACGGGTGAGGGTGCCAGTTTTGTCTGACGCGAGATATTTCGGCACGTCCTTATTCTTTCCCTTGAAAACATACCGTCCAGACGGTATGTGAGTTTTCATGAACAGGAAACCAAAGCGCGTCAACAAACCCGATGTAGTGAAAAACGATCTGCTTAATGCAGCAGGGCGGATACTCGTCACGAATGGTATTCAGGCTTTTACACTCGAACTGGTGGCAAAAGAGGCAAACGTCAGTAAAGGCGGCTTGCTGCACCATTTTCCAAACAAAAAAGCCCTGCTTGACGGTCTGTTTATGCGTGAGATGGATCTGTTTAAGCAGGAAATTCTGGCGTCGATGCAGAAGGATCCTATCGAGTTTGGCCGTGCTGCGCGGGCTTATATTGGGCTCAATCAGGTTGGTACTCATGAGACGCCCGTCATCATTCGCCATCTGCTGGCGGCTATGTTGATTGACCCACAGCTCAGTCAGGAATGGATACAGCATTACTGGAGCGTTATCCGGTCTGTTGGCCTGTTTGATGGTATGACGCCAGCGCTGTTGCTCGCCTGTATGGCTGCTGATGGTCTTTCTCTCTGGGATATTCTGGAAGCTGATATTCTGGACCAGAACACCCGGGACAATCTCCAGAACCTGATGGCGCAGTTAACGCAGCCTCCGGAGAAAGCGCGCTAAAATGCGAGGATATTTCTTTATCTTCATGACGGTGCTTTCAGAGGTTGTGGCTACTGCAGCGCAAAAAGAAGCTCTGGATTTCACCAGAGTTCTTCCCACACTCGTCATGGTAGTAGGCTATATCTCATCCTTTATATTTCTTACTTTGTCTCTTCGCCTTGTTCCTATGGGCATTGTCTATGCAGGTTCGGCTGGTCTTTCTATTGTGTTAGCTAATCTTGCAGGGTGGATTTACTTCCGGGACCAGCTTAATGGGCATCAGGCCGCCGGAATACTTCTTGTTTTGGTAGGTATTTCGGTTATTGCGGCTCCGCAGTGAAAATAAATTCTGCCTTTACTTTCGGAAATCATCATGTCTTGTCGAACCTGTTCAGACATCCTGAAAAGGGTGCTGCCTTTGTTTGCGGCATCATGCCTTTTGGGCTGTAAGCCGACATCGTCGCCGGTAAAGCATGTGTCTCTTCCTGCTGTGCAGGTTCTTAAAGTGCAGGACGCATCTCCAGAGAAGGCAGTCTTTGTTGGGCATTATGAAGCAAGCAGAAGTATTCCTCTTGCTCCAACGCAGGCCGGGCGCCTTACAGCAGTCTCTGTTATCAGCGGCCAATATGTTCATCAGGGTGATGTTCTGGCTGTATTTGAAGACAGACTTCTGCTGGAGGTGGCAGCTCAGGCTCAGGGCGAGATTGATGCTGCCCGCGCCGAACTTAATCAGGCCGCAGCAACCTATAAAAGAAGTCGAGGACTGGACGCGATAGGGGGACTGTCCTCTGGAACGGTCGAGGAGCGTGCGTCTTCCTGGCGGCTGGCTCAAGGAAAATACAAATCAGCCCTTGCTGCTTTGGCACAGACTCAGATTCAGGTTGCTGAAACCAGAATTCGGGCTCCCGAAGATGGTCGGGTTATCAGCGTCACGGGCATTCCGGGTAGCCTTGTGGGGGCCGGGAGTGAAATCATTCGGATAGCCGCAGGGGTGCCTGAAGCTCACTTTAAGGTTCCTGCCTCCTCATCGTGGGCTGTTGGGGACGCGACTGAGGTGAGTGTACCTGCTAGCCTGAATGACCCATCCGTTCACGCCGTTATTAGAGAAATTGGCGCTGTTGATGAGGCAAGTCAGACGCAGGATGTGAAACTTCGGCTGGAGCATCCGCTTTCCGTGTCCGTCAACAGTCTCGTCACGGTTAGTCTTGCGCCGCATGAGGTGTCCCATGTGGCGCGGGTGCCGCTTACAGCTTTGGTTTCTGAAGACCAGACGCATGCACATCTTTGGGGTGTGACAGAAGGGCAGGAGCCCCATCTTGTTCTGCGGCGCGTACGGATTGCCGGGTTAAGAGGGGCAGATGCATTAGTTGAAGGGCTGACCACCAGCGAACGGATTGTCACCAATGGGGATGCGTCGTTCCATCAGGATCAGGCCGTTCAGTGTGTCAGTCAGGTGAGTGAACGCTGATGATGGAGCGTTTCAACGTCTCACGGTGGGCTGTCGGGTACCCAGCACTTGTCAGCTTCATGATGGCCTGTTTGTTTCTTGCCGGGGGATACGGGTTTTTCCATCTTGGCCGCGCAGAAGACCCGGCTTTTACCCTCAAAAATATGATCGTTTCAGTACAGTGGCCGGGGGCAAGTGCTCAGCAAATGCAAAGGCAAGTTGCCGAGCCGCTTGAACAGGGCCTGCGTGATGTTGAAGCCATAGATATTCTCAGCACCTATTGTATTCCGGCAGCTTGTGTAACGCAGGTTTTTCTCAAGGACGATGAGAGAAAGGAACGTGTTCCGGGTATCTGGCAGAAGATCCGTAACAAGTTATCTGATCTTGGTCCCAGCTTACCGTCCGGAGTAGCTCTTGCGGCTAATGATGATTATGCGGATGTCTATGGGTACGTGTTTGCGCTAACTGGTGGAGAAAACGCTGAACTTATAAAGACATCTGAATATTTGAAGAAGATTTTTCAGACCGTTCATGGCGTGGGTAAAGTCCAGATTAGCGGTGAAATTCCTCAGCAGATTACTGTCGATATTGATCCGCAACAGAGTGCCGCGAGAGGCATAAGTCTCGATCAGATCGCCAGATCGTTGCAGAGCCGATCAGGGCTCGCTTCTGGTGGTGCGGTGGATTTTACGACCGTTGTTCCCCTGAATGTTTCCGGAGCCCTTGATGGCGTCCGATCGGTGGAAAATACGCCGATAGCAGGCCATTCCGGCACTGTGCGCGTCAGAGATATTGCGCAGGTCAGTCGTGACTACGCAGATCCTGCGCCTTCGCTAATCCGCTATGGCGGGAAGCCCGCGGTTGTCATTGCGGTCGCAATGGCTGACGGCGCAGATGGGCTTACGTTGGGCAAGGCGCTTCAAAAGGCAGCCGCGTCGGCAGAACTTCCCGCAGGTATGAAGCTGACGCAAGTTGAGGACCAGAGCAGCGTGATCCGGGAAGCGGTGAATACGTTTCTGATCAAGTTTGTGGTGGCTCTGAGTGTTGTTCTTCTGGTGGCTTTTGTCAGTCTGGGCTGGAAAGCCGGGATTATTGTGGCCTGTTCCGTCCCGCTGACGCTGGCTGGCGTCAGTCTCTATATGGGTATGGAGCATATCGGGCTGGACCGTATTTCTCTTGGAGCGCTCATCCTCTCGCTCGGGCTTTTGGTGGATGATGCCATCATCAGTATTGAAGCGATGGTAGTGCAGCTGGAACAGGGGCGTAGCCGGGAAGAAGCTGCATCCTTCGCGTGGAGCCACACGGCTTTCCCGATGCTGACAGGCACAGTTCTGACGGTTCTCAGCTTTCTGCCGGTTGGTCTGGCTCAGTCGACAACTGGTGAATATGCCGGCGAGATTTTCTGGGTCAGTGGTGCAGCACTACTCTTCAGCTGGATTGTCGCGGTGGTCTTCATCCCTTTTCTGGGTGTTCATCTTCTGCCTGAGCCGAAAAAACATAGGTCGGTCTCTTATGAGCATGGTGTCACGACCATGCTGCGCCTCATCCTTGGGACCAGCCTGCGGTACAAGAAAGCTGTAGCAGGGGGCACTGTCCTGCTGCTGATATTGGCGTGTGTTGGATTTGTGTTTGTTGACCAGCAGTTTTTCCCGCAGTCGGATCGTCCGGAAGTCATTGTGGACGTGGCGATGCCACCCGGGACGGCTCCGGGGGAAACCGATGGGACGGTTCGTATTTTGGAAAAGCGGCTTGCTGGGAGCACTGCGCTACGGCACATGGAAGCGCATATTGGGGATGGCGCCCCGCGCTTTTATCTTCCTTATGCCCCGGCCACGCCGAGTGCTGCGCACGCCATACTCCTTCTGGTCGCACAGGACCTGACGGCGCGAGAAGATCTCATCCACCAGATTGAAGCGATGTCTCTTCCCGTAGGCGTTCACCTGCATGTCCAGCGCTTGTCTCTGGGGCCAACTGCGGATTTTCCGGTGCAGTATCGCATTATAGGCCCGGCCCCCGAAACGCTGCGCTCAGTTGCTCAGGAGGTTAACGCGATTTTGCGGGATACCGAAGGCACTGTCTCTGTGCAGGCAGATTGGGGAAACCGGACACCGACCCTGACTTTTGAAGCCGAGCCGGAAAAACTGGCGTATTTTCAGACAGACCGCGCCAGCGTTGCTGCACAGTTTCAGGCTGCCATTTCCGGAGAGGTTGCTGGTGATATTCCCGATGGGCACCATCACATTCCGGTCCTGGTACGCGCCTCCCGTGCTGTGCGTTCTGATCCCGGTTTGTGGGAAAATCTGCCTATTGTAACGGGAGCCGCAGTTGTGCCGCTCAGTCAGATTGGAACCGTACGGGTAGCGACGGACTTTCCGATCCTCTGGCAGAGAAATGGTGAACTTTGCATGACCGTTCAGTCAGGCGTTGCTACGGGCCTCCAGCCAGCGACAGTGGTGCAGCGTGCAACGCCAGCAATAGAAACTCTGCGTAAGAGACTCCCGGCAGGCTACAGACTTGAAACGGGGGGAGACGTAGAGCTTTCCTCAACGGCCGATAGCGCGATTTTCGCGTTTCTTCCCCTAACAGGCGGCCTGATGCTTCTGGTTCTGATGATCCAGTTGCAAAGCTTCAGCCGTTCTCTGCTTGTGCTGTTTTCAGCTCCCCTTGGTCTGATTGGGATGGTATGTGGCCTGCTGATGACAGGCGCTCCATTTGGCTTTGTGGCGTTGCTGGGGCTCATTGCGCTCGCTGGCATGATTATGCGCAATACAATCCTGCTGGTTGACCAGATCCAGTTCAATCATAGCAATAATATGTCCCTGCATGACGCTATTATTGATGCGACCTTAACACGCACACGTCCTGTCTGCCTGACGGCTGTGGCTGCTGTTCTGGCGTTTATTCCCCTGAGCTTCAATGTGTTCTGGGGACCAATGGCTATTGTCATGATTGGCGGTCTTGTTGGTGGAACAGTGCTGACACTGATCGCTGTCCCCGCGTTTTACGCTGTTTTGTTTGACCGTAATGTGCCGGTGCAGGGCGTATCTGCTCATGTCTGAAAAGCGCTTTCCTTCTTGCAGAATTTGCATCCTCCTGTTTCCTGCGTTGTTCGCGGTGGCGGGATGCACCATGGGGCCAGATTTTGTGCGCCCCAAACCACCTCTGCCGGATCATTGGCAAAATGCTGTGACGACAGCTGCGCCGCAGCCATCCTCTGCGCCATGGTGGGCTGCTTTCAACCATCCCGTGCTGAATAGCCTCATGCGGCGCGCGGAAAACGGAAATCTTGATATGGCGCTGGCCCGCGAACGGATCAGATCTGCCAGAATACAACGGCGCGCTGCATCGGCTGAAAGCCTGCCATCCCTGAATGGACAGGCGTCCTACACGCATGAGCGTCTTGGAACAGCGGGGGTAGGGCAGGTTTTGCAGCCTCTTCTGGGTCTTTCTCCAGAAGCGGGGTTACATGAACCTGAGGGGGTCTCTTATACAAATTACAGTATCGGTGCAGTTGCGTCATGGGAGCTTGATCTTTGGGGCCGGCAGCGCCGTCTGCAGGAAGCGGCAAAGGCAGAACTCTCTGCTGTGCGGGCCGATATGGAGGCCATGCATCTTTCGACACAGGCTGAACTGGCAAGAACCTATTTCCAATGGCTGTGGGTTTCAGATCGCCTGAACAGAGCAGACAAAGCGCTGGACCGTGCGAAGCAACTTCTCGCCATAGCGGAGGCGGTTCAGGCACGCGGTCTTCTTGCGAGTGTTGATCTGGAAAAGCAGCAAAGTCTCTACCAGACGGGTCTCGGTGAAAAAGAGGAGCTTGCCGCGCAGCAGGCCGCCCTGCATCGGGCTCTGGCGGTGCTTGCCGCAGGGCGGCCTGATGCAGAAATGCCCGAACTGGCGAAGCCCGCAAGCCTTCTTGATGTAAAAATTCCAGAGGTTTCTACTGGCATTCCATCGGATATGGCCAGAAAGCGCCCGGATATTCGGGCAGCAGAAGCCCGTCTGCATGCTGCTACAGCGACGATTGGCATGGCACAGGCTGATTTCTACCCACAGATTACTTTAACCGGGCAGATTAGCCTTGATGCCCTGACTGTTGCTGAACTGGGGTGGAATGCACGCAATACCTCTTTTGGCCCCACGCTTTCACTCCCGATTTTTAATGGGGGGCGACTGTCTCGCCAGCTTGAACTCCGCCATTCTGAGCAACGGAGTGCAGGCCTGTCGTATCAAAGCGTTGTTTTGAATGCGTGGGTTGAAATTGAAAATCTTTTATCTCGGGGAAACGTATTTAGATCACAGTATCAGAGACAGTTTTCTCTTTTTGATCGTGAAAAAACACGCATGGCTATTCTTCAGAAACGTTACCAGCATGGTGATATTTCACAAAAAGAGCTGCTGACTGCCTCTCTCTCTGAAAATGAGAGCGCAGCAAATCTGGCCCGGACACATGCAGAGCTGCTGACCAATGTTGTCGACCTCAAAACAGCCGTAGGGGATTAGGGCATGCAGGCAAAGGAGCTAATGGCAGTTCTACGATTGGATCATTTGCTGCCTAAAGACAGAATGCAATTAAGCCAGGTTTCATCATTTTTTTAGGTCTGCTGGGGTAATTTACCATAGCGGGAAGGGGGAGATACCGGACGACCGCCTTTTTGTGGTGATCGCCCGGCATTTGTTATCTTGATGGTGTTTTCTCCAACAACTAACAGACCGCATCAAAGGTCTGCGCAGCTTTAATTACTGATAGGAGCTGATGACACACATTAGAAATTAAAGGACCCACGCACGTAATAGTAGCCCCCCATAAATCCGGAAGGAGAATATGTGGCGTATCGGTAAGAACCAGTTGGTGCTGCCGCAGCGCGGCTTACCTGTGTAGGATATTTGTTAAACAGGTTATTGGCGCCCACAGAAACATGCGCACGTTCTGTAATGCCAACATCTAGGTTAACATCGGTATTCCATTGCGGACGGACCTTGGTCCAGGTGGAAGATGGTTGTGACGGGCTGACGATAAACGTCACACTGCCATAACGCTGCTCCTGGATGCTTAGCGTATAACGCCCCTTGTGCCAGACCAGAGAAAGTGTTTCCCGGTTTTTGGGAGACGTATGCAGAAGATCGTTCTGAGAAAATTTATTGTAATAGTCCTGCCCGTATGCGGCCAGAATTTCTGGTGTCTTACGGTAACGGGAAATCTGCGTATCAGCGATATTAACGTTAACACCAAACTGCAAGCTATGGCCCTGGGGCAAGTTCAACAGATAGGTTGCGTTAACATCTCCACCATTGGTCACAGTATCAACGGGATTAGTGTAATATTGCACATAACGAACGCCGGAGATGCCGGCACTTTGCAGCAGTCCTTCAATAGACGCTCCCCCAAAGTTGGACGTGCTTTCCAGACGGTCATTAATACCAATGCGGTAGAGATTGGCCGTAATATGGAAATTATCAACCGGGGTTGCATCTATTCCTACGCTGTAACTCCGCGAATATTCACCCTTACGGCCCTCTGCCCCCAAAAGACGGGCAATCTGGCTGGTCGAAGACGCATAGGCAGACTGATACCCTGGGGTGGAGAAAACGGTGCTGTAATACAGCCCAGCCAGAGTGGGCGGCCGATATCCGGTATTGATATTGGCGCGAATGGCCCAGCGTTTGTTGAAATTGTAGCGCGTTCCGATAGAGCCTGTGAACGTTGTAATCGTATCAGAATAGTTGGTGGCATGCCCGCCTAGAGTCCATTCCCATTTTTTTGTGGCCCACAGATCCAGGTTGACGTGACCATCAAAAATATCACGGTAATGGTTTCCTGCTGCGGAAGGAGGGGTGCCGGAATAGGCAGAGGCACCGGGAGCCGCAGCCTTGCCTGCGTTAGGGCCGTCCAGAATAGCAACCCCGCCATTCCCCCAGGATTGCGTATCACCCTGAGCCATCTGGAAGGTATCGTGCCGGTATTCGCCGCCGAGTTCCACACCCAACGGCTTTGCCAAAATGGCGGAGGGAATATCGCGGGACATTTTGAAGCCCGCTGTCAGGTCAGACGCAATATTGGTACCGTTATAAAATTTTGTCTGACTGTTCAGGCCATAGGTTGGGCTGATGGTATCATAGGCGCCGTAGCGGAGCTGGTCGCGCCCATACAGCACATAGGCATCCCAGTTCCAGCCATGAAAATCCCGGCCACGGATACCGCCATTGACCTGAAAATCGTTTTCTTCCGTTGTCAGGTGGGGAGAAAACCCGTCGGGGAAAATTGCACGGACGTTTGCATCGTTATTGGCTGTGCGGAAAAAGCCGGGGGCATCCACATCCCGGTGGCTATAAGTCGTGGTGGTGTAGAGAGAAATTTTGTCGGTCAGCGGCAGAGAGCCGTTCGCGCTGAAGAGTTCAGACAAAGAACGACTAATGCCTTGAATACGGTTGACGTCATTCCCTATTTTCTGCTCGCGAGGGTCCAGAGAGCCATCCGGCAAGCTGAAATATTTCTGGCTTGTATTTAATCCGGAACGATTTGTTGGCTGCTGATGGGTTATCTGCGTCGCAAGGTCCAGAAAGCCTCCGTGGTGACCAAGCGCAAAATTATAATTACCATAGCCATCAATACCGACGCCATCTCCGGCATAATACCCACTATCCTGCAGGTTGATGGACCCTTTGCCCGGCGTGGATTTCAAAACGATATTAACCGCGCCGCCAATGGCTTCCTGCCCATAAAGCGCTGTTGCCCCATCCATGATGACTTCAACATGGTCGATCGCGCTGATGGGAATCAGGCTGATATCTGTGGGCTGAGACCCTGTGGCAGGCCCGGTGTTAAAGTTAAAGTTTGCGCCCAGATGCCGCCGCTTCCCATTCACCAGAACAAGAGTTTCATCTGGCCCCAGATTTCGGAGGATCATCAGGCGGGCTACGTTGTTTGAACCAATGCCGCCAGCAGGGGGAGAGTTAATGGCGGGGGTCATCTGTGCCAATGCCGCAATGACATTGGTTTGTCCGGTGGCCATAAGCTCCTTCGCGGTCACAACTTCAACATGCGTGGTACTGTGTCGCCGCGTGTTGTTCGAGAGTGCGCCAATACCAGTGGTTACAGCGCCTGAGACCAGAACAGATTCTGGTTCTGCGGTCTGTGTTTGTGTTGTGTTGCCAGTCGCAGCGTAAGCTGATCCCGCCAGATCCAGACTGGCAATAACACCAAGCGCAAAGTTTTTCTTTATCATGTGCCATACCAGAAAAAGGGGTGAATCGAATAATTTCCGATTATATGGAATGATTTCAAAACGACAAACAAAAACTCATTAAATTTAGTAAAATAATTATACAACTAAAAAATATAGTGGATAAAGAGAGGAAAGAAACCTCTTTGTATCAGCTGATCTTTTCAGGAAATTTCTCGGAGATTGAGCTGAAAAGCAGGTAGGTTGCGGCTATCAGGCCGATTGCAACACCGCTCATGACAAAAATAGCGGGCGCCATGGCTTTTCCGCTGATGCTGATAAGCCATGTGACAATCAGCTGCGAAAAACCACCGACGACTAAAACCACCATGTTATTCACGATAGCCAGCATGGTCGTGCGGGATGCAGGAGAGAGAATCTGCGTGATGAGCGTGCAGTAAGATCCGAGAAACATCCCGCTGACAAAAGAAAGACTGACCTGCATGATAATCAGGCGGGTAATGGAAGGGGAGGCCACAAGCCATGCATAAAGGGGCCAGAGGATAGCCAGATAGGTCGCAAGACTTGCAAAAATAATTAGTTTTTTGTTCAGAAAATCAGAAAGATAGCCGCTGAAAGGAACCACAATGAGCATGGATGCTGCGGCAGACATCTGGACAAGGTAAGAACCTGTAAGCGAGAGATGCAGAATTTTTGTCGCGTATGTCACGACATATCCGTAAATAATATAGAAAGAAACCGTGCTGGCAGTGACCAGCCCCATCCCCGTCAGAATTTCACGCCATTGAGTTGTCAGGCTGTTCATCATGCCTGGTGTTTGCGTAACCTTACGTTTCCCTGTTGCCGAGCCAGACATTTTAAGGCGAATGGTCAGGATGAGGGGGATAATGAAAAGGCCGAAAGCAAATGGCAGCCGCCAGGCCCAGGCATGCACCTGCTCTGGTGTGCACCATGTTGTCATCAGGTAACCAACGCTACCGCCAAGAACCTGCGCAATGATCTGGCCTGTAATCTGCCAGGATCCAAAAAAGCCTCTACGATTAGGAGGTGCAATCTCCACCAGAAATGTCGTGGATGTTGCAAACTCTCCTCCCACTGAAAATCCCTGCAACAGTCTCGCGATGGCAATCATGATCGCGCCAGTTACCCCGGCTTGTTCATAGGTAGGGGCGCAAGTAATAAGGGCCACGGCAACAGCCATCAGCCCCATACCGAGTGTCATTGCTTCCTGCCTGCTCCGGCGGTCTGCATACAACCCCAGGCAGATGCCACCTAGAGGGCGGGTAAAAAAGCCTACGCCGAACAGGGCGGTAGACATGAGAATGGCAGAGACACTTCCGGCAGACTTTGGGAAAAACAATGTGCTGATAATGGGAATCATGTACGAGAAAATGGTAAAATCGTACCATTCCAGCGCATTGCCGCCGATTGATCCGATAATGGCGGCCCAGCGTGTTCGGGCTGTGTGCGGTCTGTCCGTCATGTCGGTGTCTTTCAAAAACGCCGTTGAGGCAAATGCCATTCTCAGGGGGGTAAAATGGAATGACCCAGCGTATGCATAAGGCGGTTGGCCCAGCCAAAAATGCCAGTGGCGTAAATCAAATCGAAAATTTCCAGATCAGACAGACCATGGTCTCTGAGAAAGGCGACATCAGATGACGCAAATGCTCCGGGCGATTGGGTCAGTTTGACAGAAAAATCAAAAATCGGCTGCCAGTATTCGTCATTCAGGCAGGCTTCCGGGCCTTCTGTAAAAATGGTCTCCACCAGCTCTGGTCTCTTTGTCAGCTGGATAAAGCGCCGTGCATGGACTGAGGCGCAATACAGGCAGTGATTGATAATGGAGCAGCCCAGAGCACCCATTTCTCGTCCAGCGCGAGAAAGGCCGTCCCGCCCGTACATAATGGCGTTGAATAAGGGAGAGCGCACAGCGAGGCTTTCCGGGTCGTGCGCCAAAGTTAGTACATAGTCCGAAATTTTTGTATTAGAGGGCGTGATTTTCATCGCGTCCCGCTGCTCTTCAGTCGCGTCTTCCAGTCGCACTGGCTGGAGGTAGGGAATCCATTCCAGTGGTTCGGCGGTGAAAACAGCACTCTCGGAACCATTGGGAGGTTCCGCCTCGGCAGTCCCGGTAGGGGACAAAGTGCTAGCCATAGCCTGCATGCCCAAGGTGATGCGGGCCAGATAGCACACGCAGGCAATTAGCTCCGCCAGATGTACAATTTCCGCATCCGTGAGTCCGGCATTCCGGAGATTCAGAATATCGGCGCGGCTTGCGTCTTTTGGGTGCAGCGTGACCAGATCTGCATACTGCGTAAGGGCGGCCAGAAAAGTGTCCTGTTCCGGGGCTGGTTCTTCGAGGGCCATAGCCGTCAGGGAAGGGGGTGGCGCAAGCGTTTCCAATGCTTCCAGATAGACAGAGGCCAACGTCGGCGCGCAGGACTGGCGTGCCATGCGGGCTGCAAGCGCCGTGCGGATGCAGTGTGTAAGCCGACCCGGCCTTTGTGGAGAAACGACCGCAGCATTCGCCTGTGCGCTCATGCTCAGAATATCAGAGCGCATCGTCACGACTTCGGTCAGCTCATTTCTTTGAGCCTCGGTGCGCGCAGATGCCGCGATGGCAGACAGGAATGACGAGATATCCATGCAGAAGGGGGTCCATAGTCGTTTCTATTCCGCACGATATTGATCCGGATTACGCATGGCAAGAAGATTATCATTCGTTTTCTAAATTCTTTCTTGCTGCTCGTTTACTCCGCGCATACACTCCTGACTCATGAAAACTGATCTTCCGGATCTCAAGCAGCTTGAAGCCTTCTGCGCGGTGGTCGCCGTAGGCAGTCTGACAGGGGCGGCGCGTCTTCTGGATCGCTCGCAGCCCGCCATGACGCGCCTTATTCAGGATCTGGAAGCGTCACTCGGTTTTGCGCTGTTTCATCGTAATGGCCCCCGCATTGTGCCAACAGAGCAGGGGATGCAGTTTCATGTGGATGCCGAAAGGCTTCTGGCGAATGTCCGACGTCTGCATGAACGTGTGGAAGCCATTGCTCAAAATCAGGCAGCGTCTTTTGAAATTGCGGCCATTCCCGCGCTGGCGACTGGGTTAATCCCTTACGCTCTGGCGCAACTGCCTTCCGCTCTTCTGCCGGATGCAATTCATGTGCGATCAGTCAGCGCAGAACAGGTTGTGCAGTCCGTTATGGAACGTCGGGCAGACCTAGGGGCAGCGAGCTTTCCGGTTAGTCATCCGGAACTGGATGTGCTGTGGGTAGGGCAGTCCCGTTGTGTGGCTGTGCTGGATCGGGCTGATCCGCTGGTATCTTGCCCGGTAGTCAGGCTGGCAGACCTGGTTTCCCGCAGATTGATAACAATTGCCAATCCGTATCGCCTACGTAACCGCGTGGAAAAAGCATTTTTAAAAATCGGCACTTTCCCGAAGTCTATTATTGACACGAACACCAGTGTGACGGCTCTGGCGATGGTGCGGGCCCAGTTGGGAGTTGCCATTGTGGAGCCTGCTACAGCCTGTGGCCTGTTGTTGCAGGATACCGTGGTCAGGCCGCTGGATACCGCTATTCCTTTCTTTTTTGGCATTGTGAAGGCCTCCGGTCGCCCTCTGACGCCGGGGCTGGAGGCCGTGGTGGAGGCTTTGCGTAAGGCGTCCGCCGCACAGTTGCCAGACTTTGTGCTGCATGAGCGTGTCAGTGCTGAAATTACGGAAGAGGCCCTGCATGGTCTGGGTGGCCCTTCCTCATCCCCTTTGCCCGGAGACTGGCAGGTATGACGCTTTCCTCCCCCCCCGATGAATTACCCGGCGGCCTTGAAAAGCTTGAAGAGCGACTGAAGCAGGACCTTTCCTGGCTGGAATTGCCCGCAAAAACCTGGGTGCCGGAACGGTGTGTCGACAATCGCACTGTGCGCGATGTGGTGATTATTGGTGGCGGCATGGCAGGGCTGACAGCCTCCGGCATGCTGACGCGCTATGGGGTGCAAAACCATGTTGTGTATGACCGCGCTCCGGCCGGCCGTGAAGGGCCATGGGTGACATACGCCCGCATGGAAACCCTGCGTTCCCCCAAAACGCTGACCGGACCTTGCCTTGGTCTGCCCTCGCTGACCTTCCGCGCATGGTATGAATCCCGCTTTGGTGTGGATGCGTGGGTGGAACTGGGATTTATCCCGCGAGAAACCTGGATGGAGTATCTGCGCTGGTTTAGGAAAGTTCTTGATCTTCCTGTAGAAAATGAGACAGAGCTTCTCGATATTCGTTATCGGGGCGATGGTCTTCTGGACCTTCTCGTGCGCCAGCAGGGGCGGGAGGAGAGCGTTCTGGCGCGGCACCTCGTACTGGCAACAGGGCGCGATGGTCTGGGTGGCGGCTATATGCCGGAAATTTTTAAAGCCTTGCCGCCGGAGTTGCGTGCGCACTCGGAAGATACGATTAATTTTGAAGCACTGCGAGGGCGCAGGGTGACTGTTATCGGGGCCGGGGCCTCTGCAATGGATAATGCAGCCGCCGCCCTTGAGGCCGGAGCCAGCCGTGTGGATATGCTAATACGCCGGAAGGATATCCCGCGGATCAACAAGTTTACGGGCATTGGAAGTCAGGGGGTTGTTCACGGTTTTCAGGCGTTGCCTGATGCGTGGAAATGGCGTTTTCTGGATTATACCCTTGCGGCACAAACACCGCCGCCACGACCCAGCACGCTCCGTGTTTCGAAGCATCCTAATGCCTTTTTCCATCTCGGCTGCCCGGTAGATGCGGTTGCGGTGGAAGGTGATCATCTGCGCGTAACAACGCCGCGCGGTGTGTTTGAAACAGATTTCATTATTGCTGCGACAGGCTTTGCTGTTGATATTGGGCAAAGGCCGGAACTGAAATCAATCGCACCAAGCATTCGCTTCTGGAAAGATCGCTTTACGCCGGCACCGGAAGATAATCCTTCAGGCTCCCTGAACCCTGAACTGGAATTTTCACCGGATCTAGGGCCAGCTTTTGAGTTCCAGCCGAAAGAAGGCGTTGTTTGCCCGGCACTGGAAAAAATTCACTGTTTCTGCTTCCCGGCAACACTTTCTCATGGAAAGGTCAGTGGGGATATTCCGGCTATCAGCGACGGTGCAGACAGGTTAGCCAAAGGCATTGTCAGTAGTCTGTTTGTTGAAGACCGTGCTATACATTATCGCAATCTGGAGCAATTCAACACGCCAGAATTGCAGGGAGACGAGTGGCAGGATATTGGGTTCTGAGGTGCCGCGTTTGGACGGTTTAAGAGAAGGCTCTCATTCTTGCGCTCTTTCAGGTTGCTGCGATCAACATTTCTGGTGACAGGATGCGCTGTCCTGCTGGCGCTGAGCGGGCAGGTGGCCAAAGCGCAGCCTGTGGCTGTGGCATCTTGTAGCCCTGCTGCTGCTGGGAGCAACCCATGCCCGCGTAGCCTGCGTCTGGAAAAGCAGCAGCCGCTGTCCATGATGGCCTCAGTGGGCAAGGCTATGTTTTTTGACCCGGCATTGTCTGGTTCCGGCACGTTATCCTGCGCCTCCTGCCATGTAACCAGCCTGCATTATGGTCCAGCCGGGAAGGACCCGGTTTTTAAAGGAGGCGCCAAGGGCGACCGTGAGGGGCGGCGCGCAATCCCCAGCCTGACCTATCTGGAGCGGCAGCCGCCGTTCAGTATTGGGCCGGATGATGCTGTTGCTGATGATATTGCCCCTACAATCGCGGTGCCGGTAACGGGAGGCGCCCATGCGGCAAAAAGTGCGGTCAATACAGCAAGCTCAGCAGCCAATCTGGTGCCTCAGGGAGGTCTGTTTCTTGATGGCCGGGCCGATACACTGCACCAGCAGGCCAGTGGCCCCATGTTTGACCCGGATGAAATGGCAGCCACACCGGAGAAAGTGACCGCGCGCCTGCAAACGGTCGCTTATGCTAAGCCTTTGCGGGATCTGGCCGGTATTCGGGGTAAGGTTTCGTCTGATTTCCTGCTTTCTGAAGGTCTGTTTGCGTTGGCGCGCTATCAGATTGAAGAGCAGAATTTTCACCCTTACTCCAGCAAGTTTGATGCCTGGTTGCAAGGAAGGGCGCGCTTCTCTCCTGCTGAGCGGGAAGGCTACCTGCTGTTTAATGACCCTAAAAAGGGGAACTGTGCGGCGTGTCATGTGGACACGGTGGGGAGCGATGGCTTGCCGCCTCTTTTCACAGACCATCAATACGAAGCACTTGCAGCGCCTCGCAATTTTGCTCTCCAGCATACGCATGACCCGGCATATTATGACCTTGGAGTGTGTAATCAGAAGCCAGAGGGCCGGAAAGAGCTTGCGCCTTATTGCGGAATGTTTGCGACACCCACTTTGCGGAACACGGCAACGCGGCATAGTTTTTTCCACAATGGTGTCTTTCATTCTCTGGAAGACGTTCTGGATTTTTACGTGTTGCGGGATATTGAGCCTGAGCGCTTTTACCCCAAAGGGCCGGATGGGAAGGTTCAGGCCTATAATGATATTCCGGCGGCTTATCAGGGCAATATCGATACGACCGATGCTCCGTTTGACCGCAAGCCGGGGCAGGCTCCGGCTCTGACTCAAGCCGAACGAAAGGCCATTATTGCATTCCTGCAAACACTAACAGATGGCTGGACGAAAGATGCCGGAGATTAACGGTCAACAGGCTCTCATAAGACGCTGATCTGCCCTACTTTTGGGGCCGTTGACCTTGATAAAAGGTTAAGTGTTGATTATGAATTCTCAAGAACAAAAATGTTCTTGTGTTAATTTTTATGAATGTAAAAGGTTTTTAATTGGGTCTCCGTAAAGATATATGGCGTGTTGGTATTTCTGACGCGCCTCTGGATGCCATTATTGAAGAAGGCGGTGTAAACGCCGAAACTGTCACCTGGCTTCCTGAGCTGAAATCTTTCCAGTTTATGGCTGACCCCTTCGGGTTCTGGAAAGACAACCGGCTTTATATCTTTGTTGAAACCTATGACTACCGAACCCGACACGGGATCATAGAAGTTTTTGTTTATGACGAACGCTTCAATCTGTTAGGGCGGCGTGTTGCGCTTTCTGAGCCGTGGCATCTGTCTTATCCTTACGTGTTTGAAGCGGACGGCGAGATCTGGATGCTGCCGGAAGCGTATCATTCTGGAAAACTGACCCTGTATCGTGCAGCCTCCTTTCCCGACGCTTGGGAGCCTGCCTGCGTGATTGATCTGGGGCCCGATGTTGCGGTGGATGCCACCCCCTTTTTCCATGATGGTCTGTGGTGGCTTTTTTACACACCCGCCAGTAAGCCGCCCAAGCCGGTGGGGGAACTGCATCTGGCCTTTGCCGAGCAGTTAACCGGCCCGTGGACACGGCACCCGAACAACCCTGTGCGGTTCGATTCAGCCAGTACACGGCCGGGTGGAACGCCGCGTGTTCTGAATGGGCGGGTCATGCTGCCGGTGCAGGATTGTTCATGGACCTATGGTGGGGCTATTCGGCCTTTGTGGTTTGAAGCGCTGACCCCGGATCGGGTTGTGACGCACGCCAGCCCCAAGGTCAGGCTTCCGGAGCAGTTTGCGCCGTATACAGAAGGGATGCATACGCTTTCAGCCGCAGGGTCTGTCACGGTGTTTGACGTCAAGCGGACAGAACTGTCTGCCCATGGATTATCTATCGAACTCATTCGAGAATCAAAGAAATTCCTGCAAAAAAAATGCTGAAAAACAAAGACGTTTTTTCAATCGGTATTGTTATCCATGATTTTGTGTTTGGCGGGTCCGAGCGAATTGCCATTCGGCTTGCCAATTACTGGTCTCTGCAAGGCTATCCTGTTGTTGTGTTTGCCGGGGCAGAAGCAGGCGAGATGCGGGATCTTCTGGCTCCGGCAGTCAAACTGGTTATAGCCCCCAAAGCGATTTGCCGCTCGCGGTCCTCCATGACGGAACTCGCCAAAAAGGCCGCAAAGTATTTTCAGAAAAACCCCGTAAAAGCCTGTTTTGTGCCGGGGAATTATCATTGGCCCGTTGCTTATGCACTGGGGAAACTACCGTCCGGTGTGCGCCCTGTTATTCTCACGCAAATCAGCTCTCCAATTTATAAACCGGGGCGGTCGGCCTGGGCGCAGAAAATCTTCAATATGCGGATGCGTTTTCTGCTTCGGAAATCTGACAAGCTGGTGGCGCTTGATCATACCACGGCAGAGGAAGCCAACTGCTTATTCAGGCGGCCTGTCGCGGATGTCATTCCGTTGCCCGCGCTCTGCGGGAGCCTTCCTGCAGCCCGAATGCCAGATGTCGGCAATTTCAATATTCTGGCCGCAGGCCGGCTGACGCACGCAAAAGGGTTTGACCTGCTGATTGAAGCCTTTGCATCCGTTATCAAACACTACCCAGCCGCAACCCTGACGATTTGCGGAGCAGGGCAGGACCATCAGGCTCTGCTGGATCTCGCCACCCGCGAGGGCCTAGAGGACAAGGTCCGGCTGACAGGCTATGTCACAGATATCCGGCCCTATCTGGATGATGCGCGTCTGTTCGTCCTCTCATCCCGGCGGGAAGGGTATGGCGCGGTTATTCTGGAAGCGCTTGCGGCGGGTCGTCAGGTTATCACAACGGATTGCACGCCAGCGGCTCGTGATTTTGTCGGGTGTTCTGAGGCTGTGCATGTTGTGCCGGTAGGAGACAGCGGTGCGCTTGCGCGTGCCATGATTGCAGTTCTGGAAAAACCTGCTCCGGATAGTCAGAGGCTGGCTGAGGCTGTAAGGCCTTTTTCCATTGATTGTGGTGGGCAGGCCTACCTTCTCCTGATGTCTGATTTGCTTGCGAAGACAAAGAGACATTAGGTCATTGTTTGCGATGTGCTGTGGTGCATTGACTAAAGAGGACGCATAGATGCGCATCGGGTTTGTTATCCACACAATTGGCCTGATGGGCGGCACGGAGCGCACCTGTTGCGCCGTGATAAATGGTCTGGTTGATGATGCGGACATCACGCTGATAGAAGTTCTGTCAGAAGGGCCGCCAGCCTATTCTGTGGATGAGCGCATCAAGCGGGCTGTTTTATCAGCACAGCACGTCTCGCTTTTATGGTCCGCACCTAAGCTGATCATGCGTCTCTATGGGCTCATCAAAAGCAGAAAGCTTGAAACGCTGGTTGTCGTGGAATCAACGCATGCGCTCTACGCGGTTGCAGCGGCCAGACTGGCTGGCGTCCGGTGCATTGTGTGGGAACATTTCAATTACAACGTCGATCTGGGGAAAAAGAAGAGGCGCTGGGGCCGACGTATCGCCGCGAAATGGGCGAATGATATCGTCACACTGACCCATCGGGACCAGAGCCTCTGGCAACAAAAAGCGCGGCCCAAAGCGCAGGTGCATTGTATTCCCAATATGGCTCCCCCGGTTTCTGAGAAGCCGTATGATATCGCGGCCCGCACGGTGCTGGCATTGGGGCGGTTAAGCCCGCAAAAAGGGTTCGACCGGCTCCTGCAGGCCTGGAAACTGGTTGAAGGTGATCCTCGCTCTGCGGGCTGGAAGCTGACAATTGTGGGCGAGGGGCCTCAAAAGACCTTGCTGACAGAACAGGCCGCTACCCTTGAGCGTGCCAGTGTTGGTCCGGCCCAGAAGGATGTTGCCACGCTGTTTGCTCAGGCAGGGATTATGGCTTCGTCCTCACGGTTTGAGGGATTACCCATGGTGCTGCTGGAGGCAGCGGCTTTTGGTGTGCCGATTGTGGCGTTTGATTGTGAAACGGGACCTGCCGAGATTATTGTCCCTGACCAGACAGGCCTTCTGGTGCCGCAAAATGATGTGGCCGGACTGGCCGAGGGACTTTTAAACCTGATGGCGAACCCGGAAAAACGTCTGGCTTTTTCCAGCAACGGAAAAGACAGGATTGCGCTTTTCAGCCGGGATCATGTCATTGCCCTGTGGCGCAAAATGCTGGGGCTGTAAGCCTTCTGGCTGGTTCTCTGTAAACGGGTTGCCAACACATTTTGGTGAAGATGGAGACGGGGCCGCAACGAGACCTGCCTTATGGCCGTTGAAGAGGTAGCTCCCTTCACACTCCATACGCTGTCTTTTCCATGAAGAGAGTTTATCTGGTTAAGCAGGACCATGCGGTAGGGCGAGATACTTGCCTAAGCAGACGTCCTCTGGGCCTTAGGCAAGGTGGTTCCTATGAAAATTACAGAACAGCTCACATCTGCCGTCTCACAGGTTGGGGATTTCATGACTCTGGCCAGCAAGGATGTCTCCGGCATGCTTTCTGTCCTGAATGATCTGCTCGGCCCGGTCCCGCAGCCCGATGCGCCGAGTAAGCTGGAACAACGCGCCAGTGCGGCAGGGATGATCGACGTCATCCGGAACTGGCAGGTGCAGGATGATGCTCCTCCGGCCACAGAAGCTGAAATCCAGCAATTCTTCACACCAGAAGAGCTGACCCAGTTTTCCAATGAAACCGGGCTTTCTGACACAGCGACACTGAGCATGCTGCAAACGCTGCTGCCCCGCTGTGTGCGACGGCGAGCCTTGCATGAGCCGTTTGCCCCGCGTTCTTGACACGTCTGGGTTTTGCGGGTTTCTGAGGCAGGTGTGATGGGGTCTCCCGAATGGGAGACTGAAAAGGGAACCGTGTGCGAACACGCTTGTTCAAAGCACGGGCTGCCCCCGCAACTGTAAACGGTATGCTTCTGCATTGTTTGCTCCAAATGGAGCTGGTCACTGGCTGAAAGGCCGGGAAGACAGATGCAGGCGTGATGATCCGTGAGCCAGGAAACCTGCCATCCGCAAGGCGTGACTGGATACTGTCAGACGGGGTGATCTGGCGGGTATGTTTGTAGGGCAGGGGCTCCCCGGGTGTGCTTTGTGCTGCTCTGCAGGGATACGGTCTGGTGACAAGAGTAATGTGTCACGGGATGAAGACCGCTATGCCCCTCTGTTTCCAATTTTCCTTCGCTCGCCTGACCTGCTGATGTGGCGGAAGTTCCTGCTGGTTCTGGTGCTGTGCTTCGGGCCGCGTGCAGCTCTGGCCGAGCCAAAACACCGGATAGCCTCGCTTAATCTATGTACTGATCAGCTTGTCCTGATGCTGGCAAATCCTGAAAACATTGTGGGGCTTAGCCCGATGGTGCGGGATTGCCAGAACGCTGTGCTGTGCGAGCAGGCGCGGGCTGTGCCCTCATTACGTGTGTCAGCCGAAGCCGTTGTAGCGCATCAACCGGATATTGTTCTGGGTGGCACCTATACGGCGCGTGTCGCCATGCAGGTGGCCAGATCGTTGGGGCTGCCCGTGGTAGCGCTCCGGCCTGCGGATAAACTGGATGATATTCCCACACAGATCATGACGGTTGCGGACGCTATTGGCGAGCCTGAGCGGGGCAGGCAGCTTGTGGCGGCATTTCGGGCGCGTCTGGCTGAGCTGAGTGTAACAGCCCCGAATGGTCCCGTCGCGGCCATCTATGCCGCCAATGGCTTTGTCACGCAGCCGGGAAGCCTACCGGACGATGTCCTGCGCCATGCCGGGTTTCAGAACTATACGGGCCGGAAGGGGATGAGCCATATGCTCAAGCTGCCTCTGGAAACCCTGATCGCCCATCCGCCGGATCTGCTTATTCTGGATCGTTCCGGGCAGGGCTATTCCATAGCTCAGGCCATGCTGGACAATCCGGTTTTACAGAACGCTTTTCCCCAAGCGCATAAGGCTGATATTCCCGCCAGATTATGGCTGTGTGGCCTGCCGCAAACGCTGGATGTCATCAGCCGTCTTCAAGTTAATCGTGCCGCACTGGATGCTCTTCGATGATCACAGGTCAACAGGGGCGGGGCCTCTCTTTTTATCTGGCGGCCTGCGTGGGTGTGCTTTTTGTTGTGTCTCTGTGGCACGGGGAGAGCTCCATTGCTGGCATGCAGGCTTTGCAGGATGTTCTAGCAGGGCGTTCTACGGCCGGCACCATTATTCTGGAGCAGTTGCGTCTGCCGCGCGCGCTTCTGGGCATTCTGGTGGGCGGTGTGCTTGGTCTTTCCGGCGCAACCTTGCAGGGCTACATGCGCAACCCGCTGGCAGACCCGGGTATTCTGGGGGTATCGGGCGGTGCAGCGCTGGGGGCTGTGTGCGTCTTTTATACCGGGCTGATGCAGGTCTCGCTTGTGGCCCTTCCGCTTGGTGGGTTGATCGGTGCTTTTGCAGCGGTCGCGTTGCTGATGCTGCTGGTGGGGGACGGAGGGGTGCTGGTGCTCCTGCTGGCTGGCGCGGCGTTAAGCGGGTTTACGGCAGCCCTGACAGCGCTAACACTGAATCTGGTCCCAAGCCCGTATGCTTCTTTTGAAATCATGCACTGGCTGATGGGCTCCCTGACAGACCGGACCTTTACGGATGTCGCCATCTGTCTGCCCGGCGCTGTGCTGGGGGTTGCCCTGATGCTGACAACAGGCCGGGCACTGGATGCCCTGACACTGGGGGAAGATGTCGCCACCAGCATGGGTTTTGTGCTGACAGGCTGGCGAGGCGTGCAGATGCGGGTTGTGCTGGGAACAGCGCTGGCTGTTGGGTCCTGTGTGGCTGTATCCGGCGCGATCGGGTTTGTGGGACTGGTGGTGCCGCACGTCTTGCGCGGTTTGACGGGCTACCAGCCCTCCCGCCTGCTCTGGCCGTCATTCTGGGGTGGGGCGGCTTTGTTGCTGGTGGCAGATAACGTTGTCCGATTGACGGCATCCGGACCAGAACTTCAGCTTGGTGTTCTGACGGCTCTTGTCGGCTCGCCCGTCTTCTTCCATCGGGTGCTGAAGCTGCGGAAAGATGGCGTATGACCTGCCTGCACGTATCAGATGTTTCTCTTTCCCTCGGCGGACGGCAGATCCTGCGGTCTGTCACGATGCCTGTGGAGCGTGGGACAGTAGTGGGACTGATTGGACCCAATGGGGCAGGGAAGAGTAGCCTGTTGCGCGTTCTCGCCGGGTTGAAGGCACCTGATACAGGGCGTCTCCAGCTTGATGAGCAGAACCTCGCTTCAGCCCCGGCACATTGGAGGGCGCGCCAGATTGCGTTCATGCCGCAAGAGGTTGTGCGCCCACCGCCCATGAGCGTACGCCATGTGGCAGCCCTTGGCAGGCTGGCGCATGGGGAAAGCGGTTCTGTTGCGTTCCATCATCCCAAAGTAACGCAAGCTCTTGAGAAAACGGGGCTGTTACAAAGTGCGGACCGTCCGGCCAATCGTCTTTCTGGCGGGGAACTGGCCCGACTGGCGCTGTGCCGGATGCTCTGTGTGGACGCACCCATTCTGCTGGCCGATGAGCCTGTTGCGGCTCTGGACCCGGCGCATGCGCTGATGGTGATGTCACTTTTTCAGCAGGCCGCGCACCAGGACGGCAAGGCCGTGGTGGTCGTGCTGCATGATCTGGCACTGGCTGCCCGCTTTTGCGACCAGTTGGTGCTGATGCAGAATGGGGCGGTGCGGGCACACGGCGTGCCAGAAGACGTGCTGGCTGAGCCTTTGGTGCGGGATGTGTATCAGGTCACGACACGGCGGATTGGGACAATCCCCGTGCCGTGGGATCTCTGTCCCTGAAAAGACTTCTCAGCCGATGAGTTTTTCCATTTCCCGGATCAGAGTGATGGGAGCGTAGGGCTTACGCACTACGGGCACATCGTGAAATTCTGTGGGGATCATGGAGCGATCAGCATAACCCGTGGCAAACAGAAACGGGATGCCTCGCTCCCGCAGCGTGCGCGCCACGTCGGTCGACGTTTCATCACCCAGATTGAAATCAAGCAGAGCAAGGTCAGGATGGTGCGTGCGTATGGCCTGCAGGGCTTCGTAAACAGAGGAGACTGTGCGCACATCAGAAAGACCGTGGTCTGACAGGGCCTGCTCAACATCCATCGCAATCAAAAGCTGATCTTCCACAATCAGGATACTCTTGTCCTGCAGTCGCACGCGGTCTGCCTGCATGACTTCTGCTTTCAGGGGTTCCTGCATGGTGCTGTTCTCCTGTGTGATCAACTCAGCATGGTGGCTGGGAAGATTAAAACGGATGAAAAGCCCTTCCGTTCGAAATTCTTTTATTGTTTTGCCATGCAACTCATGCGGAACAGCCCGGTCCAGCAAAATGGAACCAAAGCCTTTGCTCTCAGGCTTGCTGATGGGTGGGCCACCGACTTCCTGCCAGGTTATTACCCAGTCCTGCGTCGCTTCATCCTGCCACCAGGAAACATGCAAACGGCCCTCCCGATTGGAAAACGCACCATATTTTGCCGCATTGGTTGCCAGTTCATGCACAATCAGCGCGATGACGGACAAGGCGCGGCCTGTCAGCCAGATCTGTGGGCCAGAAAGCGTAATGGTATCGGGCAGGAGCCGGTACGGGGCCAGCTCAGCTTCCAGAAGAGGATAAAGCAGACCGCCGCCATCAGTGCGGACGACCTGATCATGCGCGGTCGCCAGAGCCTTCACTCGTCCTTGCAGGATAACGAAATGTTCCTGCATCGTGCGGCCTTCTGGCACTGGTCGCGCCATAAGAGATTGCACGACGGCCAGAATATTCTTCACCCGGTGGCTGAGTTCTTCATTCAGCATGCGCTGGCGCGTGTCAGCCTGAGAGCGTTCTTTTAATTGCTGCTGATGATAGGCGCCCATCACCTCAATCAACCCGGAGCGGACCAGTCCTGCGGCTTCCAGATTATTATCGGTCCAGGGGAGGCACTTTTTCTGCACCTCTTCCTTCCAGATGGCAAAGCTGGTGCGCGGGGTCAGACGTGGGCCGAGCGGGCCGTTGGTATAGGTTTTGTTAGGGTCACCGCCCCAATTCAGCGTCTGGAGGATTTCCCGCCGGAAGAGGAAGACATAATCCTTCGGCTGGGCAGAGATAGGGATAATCATCACACCAGCAACGTCTGGCAACAAACCTGCTGCATCCGGGGTGAGCCCGGTCAGATGATCCGTATGCCAGATATGGTGGCCGGCGCGTTCATGCGCGATGGAGACCAGCCCCAGCACGACATCGGGCGCGGAGGGAGCGCTACCGTGCGTGGTCCACTGGCCATTGATCCATAAACCAATCCCATCGCAGGGGATGAGGGGAGCGAGATCGGCAATATGCTGGCGCAGGTAAGAAGGCATGTCCGACATCGGGACAGCTTCTCTCAAAAAATTTTCGATCAGGATGTGAGTCTGCTGGGTGACCTGCAGGCGGCTGGTTCTGAGCAGCACCACAATTCGCAACGCAACAAACTCACCAAAAATCTTGACGATTGTGCGCTCACCCAATGTCAGGATTTTGGGGGAATAGTTGTGGCAGGCAATCATGCCCCACAATTTCCCGTCCACCATCAGGGAAATAGACATGGAGGCCCCCACGCCCATATTGCTCAGATACTCACAATGAATGGGGGAGACGCTCCGCAACTGGGAGAGAGACATATCCAGCGGCCCAAGCCCCGGCAGTTCCTGCACCGGCACTGGGGTATAGCCAACATCCCCGATCATGCGGATCAGGGCACGCTGATACAGATCTCGCGCCTGTGCTGGAATATCGGCGCTGGGAAAATGCTGCCCCAGAAAACTCTCAAGAACAGAGGACCGTGCTTCCGCCACGATCTTGCCAGACCAGTCCGGGTCAAAGCGATAGATCATCACCCGGTCATAATGCAGCATGCCTCGCATCAGCCGCACGACGGCCCTGAACAGGGTCTCCATGTCCGACATGTTGCGCAGGCGGTCGAGCATCATCCGCAGGCTGGCGACGGACTGACTGTTGTCTTCCGGCGCGCCTTCCGGCTCGCACTCAATAACAATATCGTCCCCAGAGACATGGATGGAGAGATCGAACGCAGCCGCCCCGGCAAGATGCACGCCAAACATATAGGCTGGCCGCCCAAGGGAGAGGCTGTGAGCCAGAGCATTGCGCAGGGCGTGCAAAGTGCTGGCGCTCAGATAATCCGAAAGCAGGACACCGGGAGCCAGCCCTGCCAGCCCCAGCATGCTGGCGGCATTGGCAGAAACACGCCGCACCCGGAACGTATCGCCCTCACAGGCCAGCAAACAGCCATGCGGCTGAATACTGCCGGGGATATGGATGGGCTCTTTATCGCAGCTGGTAAGGTCTGCCTGACCAAATTCAACCATGTGGTGTTTCCGTAAGGCTGTCTGTGTGCCTTACGGCAGCAATGGCATAGCGAAAAAGACTGTGGGCAGCGTCCGCTGCGGCCTCTGCATTCCATTCAGGAGCGGTATCCAGAAGGCGAAGAAAGTGCTGCCAGTTGTCGGGAGAGGCGGTCTGGATTGCCAGATGCCGTGCCCCAAAATCCTGCGTGTATCCCAGAGCTGCAACCTGCCTGGCCAGAAAGCGGGCGCCGAGGGAGGAGCCTTCCAGAACATACAGCACACCCAGCAGGGCCGGAATGGATGCCGGAGGGCTGAAAGCGGGCAGGGGAGTGTGAGTTTCCTGCAGATCCTTCAGGTCGGCCTGCATTATCACGGTGAGGGACACAGGAGCCCACTCGGACAGGCTCTCTGGCCATTTGACCATACTGATGGCCTGCTCGGCCCCTCTCCGGAATGCGGTCAGGCTTTTCAGGTAACGGCGATAGGCTGGCTCGGAGGTCAAAGGGCCAATGAGCTGATCCAGCTCTGTATGATCGGACTGTGTTTTGTCACGTAGAAAAAAACGACGTGAACTCTGAGTCATGCCGAACCTCGCACCATCTGGATAAGACTACGCCAGAAGGTCCCGCATGGTTGTAAACAAAGTGGACAACAGGATCTGCGTATCAGTTAACGTGAACCTATCATCGCATTCATGTGCCGGATAGGCAACATTTGACGACGCAATGATTCGCTCTGTTGATGATTACTAAGCGGAAAGTGTTAAGGCTGTATGAATAAGCGCCAGATGGGAAAAGCCCTGCGGAAAATTGCCCAGTTGCGTGTTGTTCCGTGGGTCATACTCCTCCGCCAGCAGGCCGACATCATTCCGCAGGCTCAGCAGTTTTTCAAATAACGCTATCGCGTCCTCTCGTCGGCCTGACAGCGCATAAGCATCGGCCAGCCAGAAGGTGCAGGCCAGAAAGGCTCCTTCCGTGGAATTCAGGCCATCCACATTGTCGCAGGTTTTGTATCTTTGCAGAAAGCCCTCTTTGAGCAGGTGTTTTTCAATCATGGCAATGGTTTGCTGAATGCGGGGGTCATCATATGGCAAAAAGCCTACCCGGGGGAGGAGCAGTAAAGCCGCGTCCAGCGTATCGCCGCCATAAAACTGTACAAAGCTGCCAAGCTCTTTATTAAAACCATTTTTACAAATATCGGCATGCAGAGCATCGCGGGTCCGGGTCCAGCTTTCCTTGGGGCCGGGGAGCCTGTAGCGCTCCATATCCTCCAAAGAGGCCTCAAACGTGAACCATGCCATCACTTTGGAATGCACAAACTGCCTCGGGCCTCCGCGCACTTCCCAGATGCCCTGATCAGGTTGCTTCCAGATATGCTGTAGCCAGTTGACGACCTCTGTTTGCAACGCCCAGGCTGAATGGCGGTTATGCAGCCTTGCGGCTCGCCCAAGCTGTGCGACGTGCGCCATGATGCCGTAAATATCGAGCTGCACCTGATCCGCCGCCGCATTACCAATACGAACAGGAGCGGCATTGTGGTAGCCGGGCAGGCTTTCAACAGTCCATTCCTGTAAATTTCGCTCCCCACACAGGCCATACATGATCTGAATCTGGCTGGCGTCTCCCGCAATGCTGCGATGGAGCCAGTCGCGCCAGGCCTGAGCCTCGGTATGATACCCGCAGGAAATAAAGGCTGAGAGGGTCAGGGCGGCATCCCGCAACCAGCAATAGCGATAATCCCAGTTTCGAATACCGCCCGGATCTTCCGGCAAAGACGTTGTGGGGGCGGCAATAATCCCGCCGGTTGGCGCGTAGGTGAGTGCCTTGAGGACGATCAGAGAGCGGAGAACGGCCTCGCGCCATGGTCCGTGATAGGTGCAGTGTGCGCACCAGTTCCGCCACCATTGCTCGGTGTAGGCCAGTGCGGCCTCCGCATCGAGCGCGGAAGGAAGGGGCTCGTGAGAGAGGGCATGTTGCAGAACGAAGGTTTCTGTCTGACCGTCTTTCACCTCAAAAATAGCTTCTGTTGTCAGGTGCTGCCCTTGGAGCGGCACTGTGGAGCGTAATACCACCTGATCCGGTCCCGCGATGGCGCAAAGACCGCTTCCATCAGGCAGTCTGGTGACCCACGGGATGGTTTGCCCGTAGTCAAACCGCAAACGCAGGCTGCAACGCATCTGCACCTGTCCGCGAACAGCCGTCACGCGGCGGATCAGCGTGCGGTGTTCCTGCTCAACCGGCATACACTCCGTCAACATCACTTCACCGGTCTGGGTGGTAAATGTGGTTTCTAAAATCAGAGTGTCCTCGCGATAGCGACGCTGCACGCTGAGAACGGGTTCTACTGGGTGTAAAGCCCAGTATCCGTGTTCCGCTGTTCCCAGCAACGCCGTCATGCAGGCCGGGCTGTCAAACCGTGGCAGGCAGAGCCAGTCGATAGTGCCATCCCGGCCGGTCAGTGCCGCAGTGTGGCAATCCCCCAGCAGGGCATAGTCTTCAATAGGAAGAGGAAGAATGCGGCGCGGAAACGGATCGTGAGAGGACATACCGGCATCCTTTGCAGAAGAAGGAACTCTGTAGTCTGAACGGTATGCAGGGGGTAAGCGTTCCGCATCTGGGTTAGCTGCGGGTGATGCGCCCGTTTGCTAGCATTGAACGGGTGAGGAGAGCAGTCTCTGCTGCACCCGAAAGGCCATAATGCTGGTGCGGCCATTCGGATGGAGGGGGGGGGACAATCAGGTAGTGCCGTCTGCGGCAACACGACTGCGCGCCAACGCGGCTTCAAACCGAGCTCGGGTCGCTGCGCCCATACGGCCCATGCCACAGGCTTTGCGCATGGTGGCAATAAGCTCCTCATCCGGCAGCCCGGTGACCAACAGTGTTTTTGCCAGACTGACCAGCATGGAAAGCGGCACGGTTGCCGGGTCCAACGTTTCCTGCGGGGCGGGGGCTTTGAAAGCCAGCGGCGCATCTGGCGAACGGTTTTCTGGCCAGATAAAGGTGCCCACCTCTTCTTCCGTGCGCGGGAGCGTAGCAGGGATCAGCCCCTGAACACGCTCGCGGATTTCCCGCCCGGCCCGTGCAAAGCCATGCTGGCGGGAGAGAGACTGCACGAGCAGATCCTCCCGCACCGGACCATGTTTGTTTACTTCCTGCTGAATGAGACGGATCAGCGTAGGCGTGTAGGTTTCCTTGAAGAACAGGGCCTGATCGGGCACTGCATCTGGCTGAGTTTCAGAGGCTTCCAGTTCTGTGATCGGTAACGCTGCATCGACCTGCGGCAACACATACTCTGGTGCCCGTGCGTAAAACCCCGGCTCGTCTGATGCGGCTCCGCCGGGTGTAGAGTTATCGGGGAGATCTGAGGTTCCTTCTGCGTTCCCTGCCTCATCCTGTGCCAAGGCAGCCTCTTGTGCCTCAGCATGATCAGTCTCCGCTGTGAGAAGGGCAGCCCGGGCGCGTTCCTCTTCTTCCTGCGCCCCACGCTCTTCCCGCATTTTGGTCAGCAGGGCATGCAGAGCTTTGTCCAGCCGGTCACACTCGCGCTGGGCGTTGGTCCACCAGTCGGTCGACCAGATTCTGAGGATGGTCCAGCCCAGATTTTCCAGAACTGCCTGACGCAGCCGGTCGCGGTCTCGCGCCGTGGCGCTGCGATGATAGGTCGCGCCATCGCACTCCACCCCGGCGAGGAAGGTGGTCGGGCGGTCTGGGTCCACAACACCCAGATCAACCCGGAAGCCGGAAACGCCAATCTGCGGCACAACCTGCCAGCCTTTCAGGCGGAGCAGGGCGGCAACTTCTTTCTCAAAATCACTATCAAAGTCGCCCACAGAGCCTTCGTGCAGCCCAGCCAGTGCGGTCGCACCGTGTTCGGCAAAGGTGAGGAACTTGCGCAGATCATGCACCCCGACGGCCTGCGTGCGGGCAATATCAATCTGATCCCCATGCAAGGAGCCGAATACAATCAAACGCTCACGGGCGCGGGTGATGGCGACGTTCAGGCGGCGCTCCCCGCCATCACGGTTCAGCGGGCCAAAATTCAGAGTAATTTTGCCAGCCTGATCCGGCCCGTAGGTCAGGGAGAACAGCATGATATCACGCTCCTCACCCTGTACGTTTTCCAGATTGCGGATCAGCACGGGTTCCGCGGCTTCATCACTAAAGAACCGCTCAAGAGCCGGGTCTTCACTCCGGGCCTTGTCCATCAGATCGGTAATCAGGGTTTGCTGGTCACTATTGAAGGTGACAATGCCCAGAGAGCGCTCGGAACCATCCTGCAACAGACGAAGCGCCTCCGCCACAACAGCGCGGGCCTCGACCGGGTTGGTGCGACCTGCGCCGCGCATATAGACGCCCCCCGGCACAAAGCGGAAGGAAACCGCCTGATCTTTGGTGACGGGTGAGGGGAAGGTAATGAGCTGGCCGCCATAATAGGCCTGATTGGAAAAGGCGATCAGGCTCTCATGCCGGCTGCGATAATGCCACGAGAGGTTAACGGGCGGCACACCCGCTCCGAGGCACTCATCCAGAATGGATTCCAGATCACAGGTCTGGGTTTCCATCACCTCATCTGTATCGGAGGCAGTCCGGTTGAAGAAGTCTGTCGGCGGCAGCTGTTTAGGGTCACCCACCACAATGACCTGCTTGCCGCGGCCAATCGCCCCGATTGCGTCCCATGTCGGGATTTGCGAGGCTTCATCGAAAATCACGAGGTCAAAAGCGGTGGCGTCTGCAGGAAGATACTGCGCGACGGAGAGCGGGCTCATCATCAGGCAGGGTGTCAGGCGGCGCAGAGCCGTGGGCATTTTTTCTGCCAGTTGCCGGATGGGGAGGTGCTGCATTTTCTTGGCCAGTTCCCGCGTCAGCACCTTATATTCCGGGTCTGTCTGACGGGTTCTGGCATCCGGGATTTGCCCGGCCAGTTGTGAGCGGATGAGCTTGACGGACATTTCCATCAATTTGCGGTCCAGCGTGCGGAAGCGCTCGATCTGCTTTTCATGCGTCGCCGCCACAAAGCTCCGCAGCAGGGGGGACTGATCAATCGCAAACCGGACCCACCAGCGCGCATAATTGGCTTCAAACACGCGTGTGACATCATGTGATGCCACCAGACCATGCTCAATCGCGGCAATCAGCGGGGTCAGACCAAGCCGGACAGCATCCTGACAGGCATGTTTCCAGGAACACCAGTCCCGCAAATCTCGCGCAGACTGTTTCCAGGCCAGCAGAGTTTCTGTCATGGCGTCCGGCCATGTTTTCTGGCTGCCTTCAACCAGCGCCAGCGCGTCTGATCCGCTGAGAGCGCCGAGCGCTTCAAGGCTGGTCAGGCACTCAACCAGAGCAGCCTGAAATGCTTTGAGCGTATGATTAACTGGCCCACCAGTGCGCAGCAGATCCATCCCGTCGCGCAGAAGCGCATTCAGATGCGTACGGGCGGCGAGCAAGCCGGCTGTATCGCCCGCGCAGGCAGCCAGTGCCGCGCGTGTTTCGGCGCCCCATGCATGCATGGCCTCAATGGTGCTGAAATTGGTATCCAGACCCTTCCAGACCGAGCCAACAACAGCGTGGTGCGGCGCGTCCTTCAGCTGCTTTTCCAGAGCCTGTATTTCCGCCAGACGAACCAGATCCTCTTCACACTCATCCGGCAGGGCGTTTGTGTGGCTTTCCAGTTTTTTGCGCAGGGCCTTCTGAATTTTAGACCGGGCAAAAATCCATTTTTCTTTGGAATCCTGCCATTCCTGCACCATGCTTTCCAGCGGCAGACTCAGCACGTCCGGCTTCCAGTCCGTGCGGAGTTCGCCTTTGAGCTGGGCGTGCCGCGCAATCGGCGTTTTTTCGGCCAGAAGAGTCTTTAGTGTTTGCTGAGAGGTGTCTGGAAAAGCCCATGCGCAGGCTTCCTGTTTCAGGAGTTGGTTGCACAGAATGCTCATCTGTCGCAGGCGGCGCAGAGATAAATCTGATGCCTCCAACCCTAGGGTGCGCGCGGCCTCCTCTGCGGTAGTGCGCAGGCGGCTCAGGCTGGCAAGGGCTGCGGTGACGGCATCCAGCAGGCGCCCTTCCCAGATGGGCGACCACTCCACATGCTCAAGCCCCGCCAGTTTGGGCGACTGCACAACATCGCCAATACGCTCATACAGGCTGGCAATATTTTCCGCCGTGTCGGCCAGCGTCTGATAGTCCTGCGCGGTATGAGCATTACAATCAGGCCATGACAGGGGGATGACGAGTGTTTGCGCATCGTCCGCGCGGAGCGTCACGCCAATAGCGCGATAGGCCGTCCAGCCATTGCGCCATTTCTGGTGCAGCACAACAACGTAGTTGTTCAGTTCGGCACGGATCTGGTCAAGTTGCTGGCGGCTATGGGCCCATTCATCCGGGCTGAAGGTTTCCAGCACTGTCTGAGCGGCCTCAAGCTGGCCAAGCACAGCCAGCTTGCTGGCTTTGGGTGAGAACAGGTCCAGACAGAATTCCGCCAGCCCGATCTGCTTCAGACGGTTGCGCACCACTTCCAGCGCCGTCCGCTTTTCCGCAACAAAAAGAATGGTGCGGTTTTGCGCCAGTGTGTTGGCAATGATGTTGGCAATGGTCTGGCTTTTCCCGGTGCCCGGCGGGCCAATCAGCACAAAGCTCTCACCAGATGCCGCACGGGCAACGGCTTTGAGCTGCGAGGAATCTGCTTCCATCGGGCAGATAAGGTCCGCCTTGACGAGTGCTTCGTCCAAAGAGCCATCAACTTCAAAAAAACGGGGCAGGGGCGCTGCCTCGGTATCTTCTGCGGTGATACCATCGAGCAGGCGTGTGGCGACTTCGCTCGTGCGGAGCTTGTCACTGCGTTCCTGCAGGTCTTTCCACATCAGGAACTTCGCGAAGGAGAGTGTCGTCAACGCGACGTAATCCCGCACTTCCCAGCCGGGCACGGAGCGCAGGCCCACCCGGAAGAGTTCCAGAATACGCTCAACATCCAGCCCGGACTCATCTTCCGGAAGTGCTTCGCCTGCCAAAGCCGGGAAACGCAAATCGTAATCGCCTTGAAGCATTTCAAGCAATGTCGCGTTAATCCGGCTTTCATCGGGGTGCGCGCGCAGAACAAAGCCGGATTTGATGCTGGGCCGTTCCAGAATAACGGGGATCAGGATCAAGGGGGCAAGGTAAGGCTTGTCCCGTCCCTCCGCCGTCCACGCCAGAGCGCCGATGGTCAGGAACAGAACATTAGACCCGCCCTCATGCTCAGCGGCACGGGCGCGCCGATAAAGCTCTGTCAGGGCTGCCTGTAGCTGGTTTTCCTTGCGGGAGACCAGAAGTTCATTCCGCCCGAGCGCTTCCTCAGCGTAGGCGCGGGCCGCATCTTCATGATGTCGTTCATGATGCAGGCTGGCCTGACGGGGGTCATCCTCGTCCATCATGTCCGGCCGGGGGCAGAACCGCAGAGGCTTTGTCAGCCGTCCAGCCCGCATCGCGGCCAGATGATTTTCAAGCTCGGACGCGTTCGGGCAATCAATAACAATCAGCTGCTTGTCGGAGCGGGGCAGATTGAGCAGGCGGTTACGGCCCGACATATCCAGCAGACGATTACACCAGCGCTGGAGCCGGTCGGCGGGCGTTGCAGGTTTGTCTTCTTCCGCGTCCTGTGGGTCTTCCCGTAGGGCTGGTGCCGCTTCAAACGCGGGCAGGGCGGCTTCCGGCTCTTCCGTGTCGGGCTGATCCTCTGCCGGAGCGGTGGGCACGGTGCAGGAGAGCGGATGAATGCGCCGCAGTCTGGCGCGGTGGATGTCGACAATCTCGCGGAAGGTGTTGTCTTCGTCCTCGCCCGCGTGACGCAGGTTGGCTTCCCCTTTTTCACACGCCACAGAGAAGCTGGGCTTACGACCGGCTGTAACCAGCGTTGTTTCAAACACCGCCAGATCCTGCAATTTCAGACGGTTCCGCAAGGCAGGCAGATCCTGCATGACGGAAACCCCGGCATCCAGTTTTGCCAGCCAGAAGCCGGTAAAAGCGTGGCCTTGCGTCAGAACAATAATCGGACGGATACCCACAGCTTCCAGACAGGCTGCAAACAGCACTGTAGTGTCCAGACAGGTCGCCAGACGTTCTTCCACGCTCTGGCTGGGCAGGCGGACGCGCTGCCCGTGGTCGATAAAGGACGCAGGCGGGTTGATGTAGGCCAGATCAAGCTGGCAGACAGCACACCAGATCGCCTGTGCCTGCTGCCAGACACGTTCCTTGTTGCCCTGATATCCTTCCAGAGAGGGGGATAGCCCTTCCTTTTTCAGGATCTCCGTCGCACTGCGCAGAATACGGGCAATAGCCGGGTCATTCGGCAGCACGAATGCGGCCAGAATGTCTGGAATACCGGACAAGCCACCCCATTCATTGCGGGCCAGAACACGCACGTCGGTTGTGTGACGCGTCAGTTCCTCTCCGGTTTCCTTATCCGTCGCCAGAAAGGTGACAGAGGCGCGAGAGGCTTCAGTCTGGCTGCTCAGAAACGCCCCATCCAGTTTCAGATCGAGGTCTTTCAGGGAGCGAAACTGCCCGGGCTCGACCTGCTGGAGGTGCCATGAGCGGGGGCGAATAACTGTCGGTTCACTACTGACTGTCACGTCAATCTGGGAAAAGCTGCGGTCCGTTTCGTTCTGCAGGGCCAGTTCCAGCAGAACAGGCACACTGTTTTCCCAGAGTGAGGCGTTCAGGGCATCCTGAAGGGAGACTTTGAGAACAGGCGACGCAGGAGGAGCCGGCGCAGGGTCTGGCTGCGGTGTTTCCGTTGCGATGGAAACCTCTTCCGTATGCTCTAAATCCATGCGTCGTCTCTCCAGAACTCAGTTTGCACGGCTAGGTTCGTGCAAAAATCTCTGGTGCTGTTATGGAGCCTGACGATAGAAAATGTAAGGGACATTTGCAGAACAAATTTTGTCGCAGCCATAAAACGACATCATTATCAAGCGCTTGCCCCTTAAGCTTTGCTCCTGTTCCGGTGGATCAGAACTGGATCACGGTTGTCAGATATCCCGCCCGGCGCTGTCCATATTGCGCCATGAAAACCCCCAGACCGCTGCCGTTCCGGATCTGGTAGCGTTCATCAAACAGGTTCATCACATCCACGCGCAGTTTCAGTCCTTTGAGGGGGCGCAGGCGTTTGAAGGTGTGCTCATACCCAATATTGATGATGTGATAGCTGGGCTGCTTTTCCGTATTGGCAAAGCCGGAGCGCAGACCATAGCCATACTGGAAATCCACATAGGCTTTATTACCTGTCCAGCCATACGAGACAC
Source organism: Acetobacter malorum (assembly GCF_001580615.1). Taxonomy (GTDB): domain Bacteria; phylum Pseudomonadota; class Alphaproteobacteria; order Acetobacterales; family Acetobacteraceae; genus Acetobacter; species Acetobacter malorum. The sequence continues at coordinate 112,518 of NZ_LHZC01000056.1, read as the reverse complement.
CTGCACTGGACGTAAATTCACCTTCATGATCCAGTTTGATCGCATGATTTTTGATATAAGCCAGTTCATCCGCCGGGAACTGATACTGTGCCGAGTTCACGTCTTTGGCTGCGGTATTCACAAAGGAGAAATTCCCGAAAACAGCCAGGCCTTTGTAATGGTAGTTTCCACCAAATTCTGCACCGTAAACCTTGCCGGTTCTGTAGCTGAAGGGGGTGAGAATAACCGCACGCCCAAACTGCCCGAGATCTCCAAGGTTTTTAGCCTGCTTGTAAAAGCCATCCACCGTGATGGAGAGCCCCTGCGGGAAGCGATGCGACAGGCCAATATCGAAGTAGTTTGACCGCTCGACCTTAGTGGCTGTCCCGTTAAAGTTTTCCGGGGAATTGGTGGTGCCTGCAAACTTCATCAGCGTTGACTGGCCGATATACTGCGCTGTCGGCGGTGCGAAATATCGTGAATAGCCAAAATGCACAGTCGTCGAAGGGTCAACCTCCCAGACCAGATTGGCGCGCGGGCTGGCCTGTCCTTCCCGATCAAAAGACGACTCAAATCGGTCATAGCGTACGCCGTAATTCAGCGTTACGCCTTTGAGCAGCTTCCATTCATCCTGCAGGTAAGCTCCCGCTTCTGCGGCCCAGTTTCCCGTATTATCCTGAATGGATACCGGATGTGTGGACGTCTGCATGCCGTCCTCATCCACCGGCAGAACATCCGTGCGTGTCCACAATTTCTCCGAGGTATATTGCCCCAGCACACCGAAGCGGATGGTGTGCGCCTTAAAGGCATCATACGAGGCATCAAACTGGAGGCCGCCTGTGGTGAAGTTGTTATTTTCCTTTTCTGCAACACCCTGGAACACCATATCCCGCACAGGGTCGGGCGTGTAATTGATTGCGCCATAGCGGAAATAAGGCGAAATCTGATAGTTCAGTTTGTTCCCGGTTTTCTGGTAAGACAGAACCACATAGTAATTCTGTTCATTCTGCTTATCGTCAACATCCTGAGATTTAACGTCGCCCGCGCCGTGAATATCGTAAAGCTTTGGCAACCCGGCCGCATTGGGTATTTCAAAATTTGCGTTCGAAATACTAGTCAGCAGGCTGAGGCGGCTTGTGTCATCAAAATGGTATGACGCGTAACCGAAAGCTTTTCCCTGTTCTGTTACGTCGTGGGTCGCGCGAAAGGCTGGGGTCGGGTTTTCAATCCCGATATTGTTTCTATTGAATGACCCTGTGACGAAATATTCCCATTTCCCCTTTGTGCCTCCAACCTGAAAGGATGGGTTGAAGCTGTTATAGCTTCCTCCATACAAAGAGATTTCCCGATTATTGAGAGAATTGCCGGATTTTGCCGTGACATCCACAATCCCAGCCGTACGGAAGCCGAACTGAGCGGGCAGGGTGCCTGTCATCAGCGTTACAGAATCAATAATTCGGGTGTCCAACTCCTGCCCAAACCCGTTCAGGCCTTCTGGCAACAGAACGCCGTTAATACGGTAAGTCAGGCCGCCGTGCTCTCCGCGCACATGTTCTTCACCAAATGAATCCATGACGACACCGGGCATGCGGAGGAGCACCTGATTAAAGGCCGCGTTCTCGCCCCCGGGTGTGGTCGAAATCTGCGCTTGCCCCATGCGATAGGCCACAGCCCCCAGATTGGGCGCAATACGGGCGCGGGCGCTGTTGAAGGCTGCATGAACCGTAACGGCCTCCACTTTGGGAGACGCTTCCGCCTCTTTGGGCGCCTGTGCCTTGGCGCGCTGCTCGGCTGATTTCCCTTTTAAATGAACATTTTTTTTGTCGGGATCAGGAAGGGGAGACGTCGCTGCCTGTGCGTGCAGCGGTGCGCCTGAAAGAGCACACCATAAGGCCAGAGCCGTGCAGGATGTCCATGACGCAGGCCTCGCCATAACAGGCAAGAGTCCCGCACCGTTCCGGGAATAGACAAACTGCATTTTTTCATAGCAAGTGCTATATTTGAGGCCGAACAAAAACACTCTCGGGCGTCTTTCATGAAGGAGAGGAACAAAAAGGAGAGGGCGTGGTTAACCGAACACGGTATCGTAAAGCAGTTTGAAATTCAGGATCAGAATGATCCCGGCAACACCCCATGAAAGAAGTGAAACAGGGCGGGAGAGCACAAATTCCCCCATTTTCTGACGGTCTGAAACAAACCAGACAAGAGGAATGACAGCAAAAGGAAGCTGCATGGAAAGGATGATCTGACTGAACACCAGCAGGTCTCCGGTGCCTTTCTCGCCCCATAGGAGCGTGACCAGAATAACCGGGAGAATAGCCAGCCCGCGCGTCAGCAACCGGCGCGCCCAGGGGGCCATGCGGAGGTGCAAAAACCCTTCCATGATGATCTGCCCGGCCAGAGTGCCCGTCACGGTTGAATTTGTGCCCGCCGCCAGCAACGCGACGGCAAACAGCGTCGATGCAATGCTCAGCCCCAGAATGGGAGAAATCAGCTTGTAGGCTTCCTGAATTTCCGCAACATCCTGATGCCCCGTCGTATGGAACGCTGCGGCTGCGACAATCAGAATGCCTGCATTCACAAACAGCGCCAGCATCAGGGCAATCGTGCTGTCCAGCGTAGACCAGCGAATAGCTTCTCTCTTCCCTGCGGAGGTTCGGGCGTAGCTGCGTGTCTGCACAAGGGCCGAATGCAGGTAGAGGTTATGGGGCATGACCGTCGCCCCAACTATGCCGATGGCCACATAGAGCATTTGAGGATTGGTCAGAATAACCGGGGAGGGGATAAACCCTTTCATGACGGCCGCAATCGGAGGGGCTGCTGCGGCGATCTGAAAGACGAAGCACACAGCAATCAGACTGAGCAGCGCCATGACAAAGGCTTCAAGCCACCGAAACCCCAAACGCATCAACAGCAACAAGACAATGGCGTCCAGCGCAGAGAGGCAGGCTCCCAGCAGGAGCGGCATACCAAAGAGCAACTGGAGCGCGATGGCGGTGCCAATCACTTCGGCAAGGTCACACGCGATAATAGCGAGCTCACAGGCCAGCCAGAGCAGAATGTTCACACTGCGAGGAAAGTAAGCCCGGCAGGCCTGCGCAAGATCATGTCCCGTCGCAATACCCAGTCGGGCAGCGAGGGATTGCAGCAGAATGGCCATCAGGTTGGACAGCATGATAACGGAGAGCAGCGTGAAGCCAAACTGCGCACCGCCAGCAAGATCCGTCGCCCAGTTTCCCGGGTCCATATACCCGACGGACACCATATAACCCGGCCCCACAAACGCCAGAAAGCGCCGTAATCTGGACGCACCTTCTGGCACAGCAATGGATGCATGGGCTTCGGGCAGGCTGAGCCTGCTCTGCTGTGGAGAAAAAACAGCATTCAGGGCGGTGCGGCGTTGTGAAGCCGGAGGTGCAGACATGAATTGAGGAACTTTACCGAAAAGAGATTTCAAATATTACAAACGGACCCGTAAAATATGCAATAGGCTATAAGGTAGAGGCTTGGCATTTTTCTCAGCGCTGTCTCTAAAATGCCCTGAGCAAAGATGCTTTTGCTGCTGTTCTGAATTCGCTATAGCTCCCTCACTATGCTGTTACGCGGAGATCCTCAGTTGAAAGAACGCCAGCCGGTCATGCCTGATGTTGAAAGCCAGAGTGAGGGCTTCCGGCATGCACGGGAGGCAAGACGCAATGTTCTGATTGAGGACTACGTCGAACTGATTGATGATCTGCTGACCGAGGGGAAAGAGGCCCGCCAGGTTGATATTGCCGATCGGCTCGGCGTCTCTCAGCCGACAGTCGCCAAAATGCTGGTGCGCCTGGAAGCGGAGGGGTTTGTAACCCGCAAACCGTATCGCGGCGTATTTCTGACCGACGCTGGCGTTGCGCTGGCAGAAACGGTCCGGGCGCGACATCAGCTGGTGGAAGAATTTCTGCTGGCCCTTGGGGTGGACGCTGTCACAGCGCGCCTGGATGCCGAGGGGATGGAGCATTTTGTGAGTGACGCGACGCTGGAAGCGTTTCGGCGGGCGTTAAAAAACGGGACCCTGACGCCCCGGTAATTTTAAAAACCTGTCAATTTTATGTCTCTTTCTCTTGCCTTTCGGCGGGCAAGACCATAAGAGGAAGCGCCAATGGTCGGTGACCTGCGGCGATACTCTGCTGTCGGGTGCCCCCAATCGCAATCTGGTCAAGGGTTCCCGTTGTATGACTTCTTCCCCCTACAGCCGTGTTACCGAAGCCTTGGCGTTTGATGACGTTCTCGTCGTTCCCGCTGCTTCTGAGGTTGTCCCCAACCAGACGTCCGTTCGCACACGTCTGACACGCTCCATTGAGCTCAATATTCCGCTGGTTTCCGCCGCCATGGACACGGTGACGGAAGATCAGATGGCCATCGCCATGGCCCAGCAGGGCGGCCTTGGCGTGATCCATAAAAACCTGACGCCGGCAGAACAGGCTGAACATGTTCGCCGCGTCAAACGCTTCGAATCGGGCATGGTGGTCAACCCTGTTACGGTCGGGCCGGACCAGACGCTGGCTGAAGTGCGCGAGATCATGCAGCGCAACGGCATCAGCGGTCTGCCGGTCGTCGAACCGGGCACGCAGAAGCTGATCGGCATCATCACCAACCGTGATGTGCGCTTTGCTGTTGACCCCAACCAGCGCGTTTCCGAACTGATGACGCATGACGGGCTGGTAACGGTGCGTGACGGCGCGGACCCGGATACGGCCCGCCAACTCCTGCATAAACACCGCATTGAAAAGCTGCTGGTGGTGGATGAGGCCGACCGTTGCGTCGGGATCATCACCGTCAAGGACATGGACAAAGCCGTTGCTTACCCGCTGGCCATCAAGGACAGCCTTGGCCGCCTGCGTTGCGCAGCCGCTACCGGTGTGGGTGATGATGGCTTCAATCGCGCAAAACTGCTGGTGGAAGCCGGCGTGGACGTGCTGGTGGTGGATACCGCCCACGGTCATTCCTCCGGCGTGCTGCGGGCAGTTGAACGCCTGAAAGCGCTTGATAGCACTATTCAGATCGTCGCGGGTAACGTGGCCACGCCGGAAGCGGCTCAGGCACTGATCGCCTCTGGTGCTGACTGTGTGAAAATCGGTATTGGTCCGGGCTCTATCTGCACCACGCGTATTGTGGCCGGTGTCGGTGTACCGCAGTTCTCCGCCGTGCTGGAAACCTCGGTTGCCTGTCGTGAACTGAACGTGCCCTGCATTGCTGATGGTGGTATCCGCACATCGGGTGATATCGTAAAGGCCATTGGTGCTGGCGCTAACGTCGTAATGGTTGGCTCTCTGCTGGCCGGCACGGAAGAAGCTCCGGGCGAAGTGTTCCTGTATCAGGGCCGCTCCTACAAATCCTATCGTGGCATGGGTAGCCTTGGCGCCATGGCACGTGGCTCGGCAGACCGCTACTTCCAGCAGGAAGTGCGGGACTCTCTGAAGCTGGTGCCGGAGGGGATTGAAGGGCGCGTTGCCTATAAAGGCGGGATGGCCGCCGTTATCCACCAGCTGGTGGGTGGCCTGAAAGCCGGTATGGGTTATACCGGGTCTCCGGAACTCAAAGACCTTCAGCAGAATGCGCGCTTCCGCCGCATTACTGGTGCTGGTCTGCGTGAAAGCCATGTTCATGACGTGTCCATCACGCGTGAAGCCCCTAACTATCGTCGGGACTGAACCTTACCTATGACTCCTTCTGCTCGGCTGGGTGCCTCCATTGATCTTCTGACAGCTATGGAGGCTGCTCCCAGAAAACCGGCTGACGCCGTTGCCAACAGCTTTTTTCGTGAACGGCGTTATATCGGTGGGGGAGACCGTCGGGCAGTTTCCGGCATGGTCTGGGAGATTATGCGGGCCTGGCGTCGGCTTGGCTGGTGGCTGACCAAGTGCAAGGCTGATATTACCCCACGCACTCTTGCCGCCGCTCACCTTGTGCTCAAGGGCTGGCCTGCGCGGGAAATTGCGGACCTCTTTGCTGAAGGCCGCTTTGCTCCCGGTGCTCTGACTTTTGCCGAGCAGGATGTTGTTGCCGCTCTGGCCGGTGGCACGCTGGATAACGCGGATATGCCTCGTGCTGTCCGGCTGGAATTGCCAGACTGGCTTTTGCCGCGTCTGGAAGAAACATTTGGGGATAAGCTGGAAGCTGAACTCGCAGCTCTGTCTGAACCCGCAACGCTGGATCTGCGCGTGAACATCCTGCGGACAAACCGGCGGGATGCGCAGAATGCGCTTGGGCGTGAAGGGCTGCATGCCATCTTAACACCGCTTTCCCCGTGGGGTCTGCGGCTGAACGGGCGTCTGCCTGTTACCTCCACCACGCCCTTCAAGGACGGTCGGATCGAAATTCAGGACGAAGGCAGTCAGCTGGTTGCCGCCATCATGGGGGTAACCCCGGAGATGCGCGTTCTGGATTACTGCGCCGGGGCCGGGGGCAAGACGCTGGCTATGGCTATGATGATGGAAAACAAGGGGCATATTGCTGCGTGCGATGTGTCTGAAGTCCGTCTGGATGGTGCGGTGCGCCGCCTGCGTCGCGCCGGTGTGCATAATGTGGAACGTCACCTGCTGAAATCCGGGGACAAATGGGCCAAGCGACGCGCCAAGTCATTTGACCGCGTTCTGGTCGATGCGCCGTGCAGCGGCACAGGCACATGGCGGCGTAATCCTGATGCCCGCTTGCGGATGACGGAACAGGATCTGGAAGAATTACTGGTCAAGCAGGCCGAAATTCTGGACCGGGCATCGTCTCTCGTCAAACCGGGTGGACGGATGGTCTATGCCACCTGTTCCGTGTTGCGGGCGGAAAACGCCAGTCAGGTTGAGGCCTTCCTGACCCGCCATCCGGATTTCCAGCTTGTGCCGTCAGATAGCACGGCTCTGCCTGAGTCCTTGCGTGGCACGTCCATGTTTTCCCTGACCCCGCATCAGAATGAAACCGATGGTTTTTTTGCTGCCGTGTTGGAGCGCAAGCCGGAACAGGACGCTGAGGCTACAGAGCTTTAAGAATAGATCTGCTCGACAAAAAATTGAGTATCTAACTTATTAGGCCTGTGCATAATTCATTGCCGTTGTGTCACGTACAGGCGGGTAACAGGATTTATTAAGATGGATACTCATGAGTGAAAGTGTACTGATCTTCCTCTTTTGTGTTCTCGGCGGGAGCATGCTTGCACAGTGGACGGCGTGGCGCTTCCGTCTTCCCGCCATTGTCCTGCTGTTTAGCCTCGGACTGCTTTATGGTCCTGTGCTGGAAATCATGCACCCATCCCAGATGATGGGGGCTGCCTTTCACCCGCTGGTGTCCCTTGCTGTTGCCCTGATTGTGTTTGAGGGCGGCCTGATACTAGATTTCAGGCAGCTAAAAGAGGCTGGGGAAGGGGTTTTGCGCCTCACCCTCGTAGCTCTCCCCATCAATCTCATTCTAGGCAGTATGGCCGCGCATTATATTGGCGGTATGGGTTGGGGACCGGCGTTTCTGTTTGGCTCCATTATTGTCGTGACCGGGCCGACAGTCGTTTTGCCCTTGCTGCGCAGTGCCAAGCTCCAGCCTAAAATAGCCGCCTTTCTGCGGTGGGAAGCCATTGTGAATGACCCGGTCGGGGCCATTCTGGCAACACTGGTGCTGGAAGTACTGCTAATGCGCCCCGGTGAGGGGTCCGGCACCTTCTTCGGCTTTATTCTGCCGCATATGCTGGCCAGCGCCGGGCTGACCATTGCACTGGGGATTGGCGCAGCACTGGGTGTGCGCTGGCTTCTTGTGCGGGACCTGATGCCAGAAGTGCTGAAAAGCTCTATCCTGATCACCATTGCACTGGTCCTTTTCGCGCTCGGTACCCTCACAATGGATGGGGCAGGGCTGATTGCCTCCACGGTCTTCGGCATGGCGCTGGTTAATCTGCGTATTCCAGGCATGGCCGAAATCCAGCGGATGAAAGAGTCTCTGGTTGTTCTGATTGTTTCGGTGCTGTTTGTGCTACTGACGGCAGACCTCCAGCGGACACAGCTTTCCAACCTTTCATGGTCCATTGGTGCGCTGACACTGGCAGTGCTGTTTCTGGTGCGGCCGCTGGGGATTTTTCTGGCCACCATGGGTTCAAGCCTGAGTTGGGCGGAACGCATTTTTGTAGGCTGGATTGCTCCGCGCGGGATTGTTGCTGCTGCTGTGGCCGGTATTGCCGGGCTGCGGTTGCAGGATGCCGGTTATCCGGGCGCAGGGCTGGTTATGCCTGCTGTGTTCGCGGTGATTGCCTCAACCATGATCCTGCATGGTTTCTCTCTCCGTCCGCTGGGCCGCAAACTGAAGCTGACCTTGTCGGATGAGCAGGCTCTGTCGATTGTCGGGGCGAATGACTGGTCAACGGGGCTGGCTATCGCCGTTCATCAGGCCGGAGCGCCTGTCCTGCTGGTCGATAATTCCCGTCAGGATCTCCAGAGAGCAGAGAAAGCTGGCGTTCCTGTGCTCAGAGCAGAAGTCCTTTCAGAAGAAGGGGCGGAAAGTCTGGAAGAACGGCCCGGTGATTATCTGATCGCAGCAACACCAGACGCCATTTATAATGGACTGGTCTGCGCCCATCTTGCCCCTCATTTTGGCCGTCAGCGCGTCTATCAGGTCAGCCCCGGTATTGCCCGGCTCGACTTGTATCGTGGCCTGAGCCGGGATGCCCGCGGAAAGGTGCTGGGAGAACCCTCATGGAATTTCACCCTTCTGGACACACTCATTCGGGAAGGCTGGAAGTTCAGGAGCGTTGAGGTCACACCGGACAATCAGGAAAGCCTCCTGCAGGAAAGCAGCAACCTTCTGGTGGTCCTCGTGCTGCAGAAGGGGGTCTCCATGACGATTGTCTCGGCAGAAGATGAGGCTCTGTCTCAGCCTGAAGTTGGTCAATGCGTTATCGCTCTGGTCCCGCCCGTACACGCAGAGGCGGAAGAGAAGGCCGGTTAGCCTTCTGCCTAGCTTTTTAGCCCGGAGCGTGGACCTGCGCGGCATCCGCTCCGGCCGCCAGAACAGTGCGCAAATCTGATTCGCTGAGGGCGAGGCATCCTTCCGTCGGAGTGCGATCAGGGCGTTGCAAATGCATAAAAATGGCCGAGCCACGCCCTGAGATGGCGGGATTATCATTGTAACCCATCACGACTATGAGATCATAAACGTGATCCTCACGCCATAACTGCTCATGTCGGGCGGGGTGAGGGAGCTTTACAAAGCGATTGTAATCATGGCTCTGTGGGTCATCACACCACCCATCCCGTGGGCTAAGTGGTTCAACCGGAAGTATTGTTTTGGGTTTTATCAGCCGATCTGCCCGGTAATACACTTTTCTGAGAGGAAAAATACCGATGGGGGTTGCATGATCGCCCTCCTGCTTTTGCTCTGTCAGGCCATTCTTTCCAATTACCGCGCTCATGACTTTGTGTCCGCAATGCAGTTGTGCGTCAGAACCGCTGTATGAAGCGGACAAGAGGTGTATCATCATAGTCAAAGATTGCCCGTTCGCAGATTTTTCATGAAGGTCGCATATCACGCTCACACTAGAGGTCTGAGCGGAATCGTGACAAGTTTATGAGAAGACGAACAGACGAGACAGCCCGACCATCAGGCTGACACTGAGGAGATGAAAACCCAATGACGGGTGCACGTCCAATATTGGTTGTTGATGACGACCGGATACTTCGCCAGACCCTTGTTGAGCAACTGCAGCTTGAAGGGGAATTTACGGTTCAGGAAGCTGCGTCTCTGGCTGAGGCGCGTGAAAAACTGAAGGCGCCGGATAGCCGGTTTGATGCACTTCTGCTGGATGTCAGCCTGCCCGATGGCGATGGACGTGACTTCTGTGCCGAATTGCGGAAAGACGGTCTGCGCATGCCCATCATCATGCTGACCGGGTCAGACGATGAAGCGGACATTGTGCGCGGACTGGATGCCGGCGCCAATGATTATGTGGCCAAGCCCTTCCGGATTGCAGAACTGCTGGCCCGTCTGCGCGCCCAGATGCGTCTGTTTGAAAACAGTGAAGACGCAGTGTTCAGCATTGGGCCATACACGTTCCGCCCGTCTGCCAAGCTGCTGCAGGAACCGCTGAAGAATCGCCGTATCCGCCTGACAGAAAAAGAAACGGCCATCCTGAAGTTCCTCTATCGCGCAGGCACGCGTCCGGTACCGCGTCAGGTGCTGCTGAATGAGGTCTGGGGCTATAATGCCGCAGTCACCACGCATACGCTGGAAACGCACATCTATCGCCTGCGCCAGAAAATTGAGCCCGATCCGGCCAATGCTTCGCTGCTGATTACAGAAGGGGGCGGCTACCGCCTGAACCCGGAAGTGGCAGCAGTTCCGGCGCACTGACTACGGGTTGCTTATACCCTCATAAATACGGATCAGACTGTAATGGTCTGATCCGTATTTTTTTGCCTGCATGATCTGAAACTTTTTTAGATCAGCCCTTCTTCTTTCAGGGCTTTCTGGGCAGCAGGGCGGCTAAAGACATTATCCCGCAACGCAACCGCTTTGGGGTAGGCAGAAATGTCTATTTTAAGCGGGCCCGTCCAGTTCAGAATAACGGCCATAAGAGAATCAGCCTGCGTAAACCCGGTAGGTAAAAGGGAGCCATTAGTACCGCTGGCCAACTGAGCCTCGACCTGAGTAAGGCGACGCGTGATGAGAGCGAGTAATTTTTCCTTCGTGACATCAGGTATGTTCGGCGCGAAGAGCGCGCCAATCGCACTGTGCACATCTTCACAAAAACCTAATGCCTCAAGCAGACGGTAAAATTCAATGGTATCTGGCTTAGGGTGGAAAGTCTTATTGTCAGATTGCTGACCAATATAGGTCAGAACGGCAACATTTTGCGTCAGGACGACACCCGGAGAAACTTCGAGAGCAGGGACTGCACCACGAGGATTAATGGCTGTATAGTCTCGACCATCAGCCGTTTTCTTCTCTTTCAGGTTCACCTGCTCAAGTTCATGCGGCAAGCCTGTTTCGTTCAGCATGATATGTGCTGCGAGCGAACATGCGCCTGGTGCGTAATACAGCTTCATTGTGACACCTTTTGCTTCTACGTTTTTGAATGATGGAGAACTATAAGTTGCTCCTTATTAAAAAGAGTCTCATGAATCTGGATGAGTGTGAATGGTACAATATGGCTTCAGATCTATTCACAAATTATGCGAAATTATTTAGTCATTCTAAATGGCCAGCATCAATGGACTATGATGCATCTGAGTGATATTCAGGGGGCTTGCAACACTATGTTTTGTAAACTACATTAAAGTGTTTTATTTTTCCATATGTAAACAGCAAACGGTTTGATCGCAAAGACTTAGACGGGTGGCTGTTTTTTAGTGCAGATAACTAAAGGAACAAAAATGCCTAATCCCAACCAAGTCTGCACTTCGAAAAATCTTGATCTAGCAGAAGTTTTGCGTGGCGGAGATACATTGCTGGCTTTGGTTAATATAGGGACGCCGGAAACACCTAAATTTACTTTTGTCCGTGTGCCATCCTCGAGTATTTCTCAGGAGGACCTAAATAATAAAAAGAGAAACCATATTTCACTTAAAGACGTAATATCCAAATTAAACGACTTATTTCAGAATTCTAGTGGCAGTACGTTTGAAGAAGCCGTAAATGGTAATGACGCGATATCTGATGGAGTATGCACAGCAGAGACACTTGCAGCGTTATCTCCACGACTTAGTGCGCTTGGCAAAAGTGCTGTAACCTTGCCGGTCGGTGCAGCATTTCATCTGGGGTATGGCCAAGAAGAACAGCAGCACGCAGGACATGCAATTATTTTTTCCGATGCACCTCAAAATACTGGCACAAACAAACGCCGGCAGGCCGTAAATCCATCTTGGGGCAGCCCATATATGTTCGGCCCAACAGTTATGGCGCGTCATCTGCAAAAATTTCATGCAGCCTGCTCAAGAGGCGTAGCTACAGTCATGATTGTAGGGGATAGCATTTTTAACGCGGGAGCAAATCTTGCTAATCCACAACAATGTCCATGGGAGCATATTCTAGATAAAATTAAAGTGGAAAATCCTGGTGTCAGGTTGACAGATTATAACATGACATGGGGAGGTCAGACATGGGGAGATATAGCATCCTCTGACAATGCAGCATCGGTGCCACCGTGGGTACCTGGGCAAGACGGCACAACATGCTGGCTTGACCTGTGTCTGCTCAAAAAACCCCACCTTGTATTTTTATGGTTTGGAGGAAATGATGGAAATACAGTTAATCCAGCCAATATTGATAAAGTTGTGAAGTCATTTCAGGCTATAGGTTCTGATGTTATTTTGTGTGAAACTTTTCAGCCCAATACAGGGTCAAAGATTGGAAATTACTATCTTGAATCTGTTCAGGATGGTATTCATTATGTACGCCGTTATATAACCTCGTATGCACAAGCGCATGGTCTTGGTTATTTACCATTTGGTCGCTGGGTTGATATGGCGCGAGATGGATTTGATCCGGAGAGTTTGGCACTTCCTGAAGTTATAGCTCAGGCGGGCACCGCTTACCCAGCACGTTATACTACTATTCCGGTTGATATGCTAGCCAATAGCAAAGACTATCAGTTCCCGGATATTAAAAACATGCTGGGCGTATCCGCAGCAAAGTGCACGGACTGGTGTATTGCGATTGAGCATGATGGCGTCAACCCATTAACAACTGCCTGGCGAATGTCTTTGTCTTCATCTGATAAAACTGGTGATGGGTATGAAAATGATTTGTGGTTATTTTTCAATAAAGACAATATTGCATTCCATGTGACAGATGCTGCAGGAAATAAAACTGTCCATCAAACAAATATACCTGTACCCCGCAATAAATGGCAATTTTGGATGATGGTTCGTGGGGGGAGGGTCGTATTTGCAATGCGCCTCCCATTCAATAATGGATGGGTATCTCAAAACCCCGAAGAACAATCTTCTGGTTTAGGTTACACGCATATTTTTGATCAGTATATTCCTCGCTGCGGTGCGTCATATACTCCTTTAATTGCAGGGATTTCTTCTAATTCTGAAAGTTTCAGAATTTCCGCTTTTGGTGTTGCCGATGCAACTCGGGCAGATGGTGGAGGAACACGTTATCGACCCATTAGTAACGCTTTAGCACAGTATTATGATACAACGCAGATTGATGGTAATCCTAATGCGGGTGGGTCGGGCGATTACCATTTGAATAATTTTGGTGTGCGTGACATGTTGTGGCCAGTGGTTGACGGTCAGCAGTGGGGAGCACCTGTTGCCCAAGCTATTCTTAATAGCTTGTTTGACGTTAATGCTGGTTATTACACAGCTAAAAATCCAACTCCTGTTACGATGGACTCTGCATTTTCGGGGACGGCTATCGGATATAACTCAAATTTTGGGGAAATCCACGTAAAGGGTGGAGAGACCACACAAGGATTTAGGATTGTTTTCCGGAACGACGATGGAAGCTGGAAATCAATCCCGATTTCAGTTAATAACGATGGCTCTGTGGCTATTGGCGAAATTTTAATTTGTGGAAATTCTATCTGGCTGGGACGGTTTGCAAAATCCGACCTTCCAATGGCAGCAGAAGGCGCAATGGCATGGTGCAATGACCTTAATGCTCCTGTATTTGCTACTGGGGGCAAATGGTATCCGGCCACCCTGGGGTCAGCTGTTAATTAAGACTCCAGTCAGTTAATCCCTATGCAACCGAGAAAATTTAAGTAATTGAGAGAAAGATAAAGGTGGAGGGTTCGAAAAACCCTCTGGTTTTGGTACACTTCCTCTGATTCCATTTCTCCGGGGTTAATTGGAGCGAATGGAAGATGAAGAAGACTGGCTTCTTTGATGTTGAAGAGCGGCTTGCTCGGCTGAGCGGGCTTAGTGATCAACTCGAAGCATTTTCCCCGGACTATGGATTTCTAAGCATTTCGTCCTGACCTGGATAAAGCTCTGGCGTATGCAGACGGCAGTAAAGGCGGGCGTCCGGCGTTTGATCCGGTGGTGATGTTCAAAATTCTGGTGATCCAGACCCTGAACAATCTTTCCGACGAGCGGACGGAGTATTTGATCAACGCCCCTTTCTCTTTTATGCGTTTTTTGGGATTAGGTCTGTGAGACCGCGTGCCCGATGCCAAAACGGTCTGGCTGTTTCGCAAACGCCTGACCCGGGCGGGTGCCATTGAAACACTGCTTGATCGCTTTGATGTGACGCTGCGGAACGCTGGCTATCTGCTGATGTCGGGCCAGATTTTGGATGCCACACTGGTGACTGCTCCCAAACAACGCAATACAAATGCGGAGAAAGCGGATTTGAGGGCAGGACGGATCCCACAGGACTGGCAGGATAAGCCCTCAAAGCTGTCCCACAAGGACAGGCATGCGCGCTGGACACTGAAGTTTACGAAAGCGGAGCGTCAGGCTGACGGGACGATCCCTGCAACGGATCTCGCCATCCTGTTCTTTGGCTACAAATCCCATGTCTCTATCGACCGGAAGTTTCGGCTGATCCGGAAATGGAAGACGACGGATGCCGCCGCCAGTAATGGTGCAAGAGTGAAAGAGGGTCTGCTGGATAAAACCAATACGGCCTCAACGGTCTGGACAGACACGGCCTATTAATGAAGATTTCATGGAGAAGCAGGGCTTTGTCTCGAAGGGTCACAGGAAAAAGCAGCATTTCAAGCCGATGCCCCGGCCTATCCAGAAATCGAATGCTGGAAAATCAGTTCTCTGCTCGCGTGTCGAGCATGTTTTTGCAGACCAAAAGTCTCAGACGGGACTGTTCGTCAGGACCGTAGGCATTGCTCGAGCCAGTATGAGGATCTGCTAGCAATATCGTCTATAATATGCGCCGCCTCCTCTTCCTGGACCGGATTAACGCCAGCGCGTAGCAATATCCAGAGCATGAAACCTTCTCCCTGCTCAAAACGCAGAGCGAAATCAGGACCTGGAACCAGAAATCAGGCGCAAAAGAAAGCAATCCATGGTTCTTCGAACTCTCCGCTGCGCTCGCGTGCTGTGCCTGTGGGGTGCGATAGGGGAGGCCGCAGCGTATCAGGAATGGCAAAACTGCGGCTTGCCGTTCCCCATGCCACGCAAGCAGGCCGTGCGGATGCTGATGGAAGCAGCACTGGACATGCCGGCTCTGGCCCCGGCGCCAGACCGGCCACCCTCAACAGCCAAAATCATAGCCTCCCGCCATAACGGCGCGTTAGGCGGGAGGCCTCGTAATGGAGAAACGCCAGCAGAAGCTCGCCGCCGCAAGCTGCATATGGTGGATAGTGAGGTCATCCCGGCACCAGACGGGCAGAACGCCACCGTCATCACCTACGCCACACACCCGGAACAGCAGAAGCAATTTTCCGGGGTGTGAGAGCGGGAGAGGGTGGGAACAGCCTCGTAATCCTGACGCAGGGGAGGGGGTGTTCCCATCCAATCCGAATCGGAAAAAGTGGCACGGATCTGGCACGGATTTACTAGTGCCAACGGCCAATACTCCGCACCAAATCGGACCAATGTATTTTTTGGAAGAAACCGGAAACCACGCAAGAGCAGCAGAAAACTGCGATTTATCGTGGTGGGTGCGACAGGGATTGAACCTGTGACCCCCGCCGTGTGAAGGCGATGCTCTACCGCTGAGCTACGCACCCGGTTTGTGGGGATCCTATTAGCCGAGCAGCGGGGGGTTGGCAAGCGGGGAAACGCAATTAATTTTCCCCGGAAGCCAGACTTTCCCGCTTCATCTCCAGTTCTAGCCATTTTTCTTCAGATTCAGCGAGTTTCGCCTCAATCTTCTCAAGGTCCGCACTGTATTTCTGGAAGAGTTTCGGGTCCCGGCTATACAGGCCAGCATCTGCCAGCTTAGTGCGCAGGGCTTGAGCATCCCGTTCCAGCTTTTCCATTTCCTTGGGCAGATTATCCAGCGCGAACTGGTCTTTGTAGCTCAGTTTTTTAGCTGGTGCGCGAGAAGCGCCGGCTGTCTCTTTGGAAGACGAGGCAGAGCGAACAACAGGTTTTTCGGACGCAATCTCTTCTTCTATGCCGCCTTTTTTCTGGATCAGCATATCGCTGTATCCACCGGCGTAATCCGTCCAGATGCCATCGCTCTCTGTGGTCAGAACAGAGGTTGCGACCCGGTCCAGAAAATCACGATCATGACTTACCAGCAGGACGGTCCCCTCATAAGCGTCTAACATCTCTTGCAGCAGGTCGAGGGTTTCCAGATCCAGATCGTTTGTCGGTTCGTCAAGCACCAGCAGGTTGGAGGGCTGGGCCAGTGCGCAGGCCAGCATCAGGCGGCCTCGTTCCCCCCCAGAAAGAACACCCACAGGTGTTCGCGCCTGCTCGGGTTTGAAGAGAAAATCCTTCATGTAGCCAATAACGTGGCGCTTTTCCGTGCCAACCTGCACCATGTCACCGCCACCACCCGTCAGCGTGTCGGCAAGTGTTTTATTAGGATCCAATGTACGGCGCTGCTGGTCCAGCGTGACCATGGAAAGTGATGGTCCCAGAGTAATCGTGCCGCTATCGGGCTGGTCCTGTCCGACAAGAAGCCGGAGCAGGGTTGTTTTGCCAGCCCCATTGGCACCGACAATCGCCAGCCTGTCTCCACGGAGCACGCGTAAGTCCAGATTACGGACAATGCAGCGCTCTCCCCACGATTTGCTGATATTTTCCGCCACAGCAACCAGACGGCTGGATGTGGAGGCACTTTGAACGTTCAGCGTCACTGTGCCCTGTGCGCGAACAGCATCACGCCGGGCCGCCCGCAACGCAGCCAGTTCACCCACGCGGCGCACATTCCGTTTGCGGCGGGCTGTGACACCATACCGCATCCAGTCTTCTTCCCGCGCAATCTGCCGGTCCAGCTTGTGCGCATCGCGCTCTTCCTGCTCCAGCACTTCTTCACGCCAGGATTCAAATCGGCTGAAGCCCTGATCAAGACGCCGGGTCATGCCGCGATCCAGCCAGACCACCGAGCGGGAGAGCGTGGAAAGCAGCCGCCTGTCATGACTGATGATGACCATGGCGCAGTTCAGGCTGAGCAATTCACGCTCCAGCCATTCAATGGTGGGCATGTCCAGATGGTTGGTGGGCTCATCCAGCAGCAGGATATCGGGGGCAGAGGCCAGCGCCCCGGCAATTGCACAGCGCCGGGCTTCACCGCCGGATACGTTGGCTGGGTTTTCCTTTCCGGTCAGGCCCAGTGCGTCCAGCATGGCCGCAGCCCGCCATTCCGATGCCGGGTCGGTAATTTGCGCCAGCACATAGTCGGCTGTTGTGGCGTAACCGGACAGGTCAGGTTCCTGCGGCAGATAGCGCAGGGTTGCGCCGGGCTGCAGGAACAGCGTGCCGGAGTCAGGTTGAATGACGCCTGCAGCAATTTTCAGGAGTGTGGATTTGCCGGAACCATTGCGGCCGACCAGACAGAGTCTCTCACCCGCCGAAACAGAAAAACCTGCCTTATCAAGCAGCGGATTTCCGCCAAGCGTGAGAGTAATGTCCTGAAGGAGAAGGAGAGGGGGAGCCATTCCCTGTTTCTGTGGCAGAGCGCCTGCGGACGCAAGAGGCTATCTTATGGAACGGCCCCTGTTGAATGCGCCACAGCCCAATTACTAACGGCCTGATAGGTGGCAACGGCCAGCGTCAAAGGTTCAAACGGCTTGGTGATGACAAAGCTGGGTTCAGACGTTTCGCCGGTCAGCAATCGCTCAGGATAGGCAGTAACGTAAATGACCGGAGCGGAATGGCTTTTAGTAATTTCCGCCACGGCGCGCATGCCGTCACCACCAGCGCCGAGATTAATGTCTGCCAGAATCAGGCCGGGACGGGTTTCCCGCGCCAGACGAATGGCATCGGTCTGTGTATGGGCAACACCTGCAATTTTGTGGCCGCATTGCAGCACGAGATCTTCAATATCCATGGCGATAATCGGTTCGTCCTCAATAATCAGGACGGATGTCTGAATGCCGGTCTTGAGAAAGCTGTGAGCGGTTTCAAGGTCTTCAGCGGCTTCTTGAGTTGAGAGGCCAAGAATTTTGGCTGCCATGTCCAGCGAGACTTCTTCCAGCGTTGTCAGCAGAAGGAGTTGGCGCTGTATAATGGAGAGACCATGCTCCGGGCCATCATTCTCTGGCTGCGTCGCAAAATGTCTGGAAATGGCCTGATAAAGCCTGCAAAGAGAGGGCAGATCATCTGTCGGGCGGCTCGTAGTGAGTGTCCGCAGACTTTCCGCCACAAGAAGATCTCCTCGGGGCTGGCTCCCTGTCAGTGCGCGGGCATAGCGCCTGCCGTAGGGTAACGCCTGAATTAAAGCGCTGCGCAGCGACTCTGGCATGACAAGGCTCCTTCGCGTGGAGTAGGGCGTAGATTAAGCACGACCGTGACGACGACATGTGTCATCGTTTGCAGAAAAGGGGAAGTGTTCTGATTCGGGATCGACAACATTCTGACAATGTTGCCACGACATCGTTCTCTCGCACAGAGCTGTTAACGTTAGTTCCGTCGCTGCGCGCATTTTCCCGTTTTCTGGCACGAGATGCCGCTTTGGCGGATGATCTGGTGCAGGAAACTGTTTTGCGGGCTCTCAGCAAGTCCGAACAGTTTGTGCCCGGCACCAACCTTAAGGCGTGGCTTTTTTCCATCCTGCGAAATTTTTTCCTGGAACAGACCCGGCATCGCAACAGGGAAAGAGAAGTCCTGAGCGATTACGCCGCAAGCCCTGACAGGGTCACGCAAAGCCGCTCGCCCCTGCAGGAGCGGGAAACCATCCGGGAACTGGATAATTTTCTGTGGCAGCTTTCGCCACTCCTGCGGGAAGCACTGGTGCTGATTGGCGCGCAGGAAATGACGTATGAGGATGCCGCCATGGTCTGCGGCGTCACGGTTGGCACCATGAAAACCCGCGTCTCACGCGCCCGGACACAGCTTCAAACTCTGGTGGAAGATTCGGATGATGAGAACCCGCCGTCCGCATGATAGTGAGCCCTCGAGAATTTTTTTTGAAAAACGATGCAACCTTTTCCCGCCGCCATTCATTCACCCTGCAAGATAATGCAAAAAGGCGGAGAAAAAGATCATGACAGTTTCATTCCACGATCAGGTTATCGGTATTCTCCCTAAACTGCGCGTTCAGGCTCTCGCTCTCACCCGCAATCGCGCGGCAGCGGAAGATCTGGTGCAGGACGCCGTTTGCAATGCGCTCGCTGCCCAGAACAGCTTTGCGCCGGGCACAAATTTTGCCGCCTGGATGCACCGCATTCTGCGTAACCGCTTTATCTCTGACCTGCGCAAAAAGCGCGATACGACCGACATTGATGATATGCCCGCCTCCTTCCTGGCGACCAATGCCCCGCATGAAGACCGGATTGTTCTGAAAGATCTGGATGCAGCCCTTGCACGTCTGCCAGACGACCAGCGGGAAGCTTTGGTGCTGGGTGTGCTGGAAGGAATGAGCTATCAGGAACTTGCTGATATTGCTGGGTGCGCTGTTGGTACGGCCAAAAGTCGTGTATTCCGTGCAAGACGCCAGCTTGAAGCCTGGATGACGGGTGAAGAGCATGTGGGGAATGAACGGCTTAAAGCACAGGCAGCAGCACTCCGCCGCAAGCTCAGCCAGCAGGACAGCCGGAACGCTTCTAAGGCTGTTTGATAAAAGGAATGTGTGGGCCTGAGAGCCCACCGAAGAAGCGGGAAGAGACTGAGCAGGCTTGGGCATGTCAGATGACGATTTACGCGGACGATGTGACCTTTCCATCCGGCCGGGTGCAGCAATGCCGCCAGATGGGCAAGACGATGGATAAAAAGCCACGGAAAAAACCAGAGACAACATCTGATCAGGCCTTTGATCTCTGGTTAAAGCGCGGACTGCATCAGCTTTTTGACGACGTGGCGAACGAGCCTATTCCTGAAGAATTGCTGAAGCTCATTGAAGAAGATCGCGGAGAATAATCCTGATCTGCAGAGGAAGGGGAAGCGACAATGGCGCTCAGTGCGCTATGTCCTTCTCTCCCTGCTATCCGGATTGGGCCATATTTTCGCGACCACCAGCGCGCGGATGCGGTTGCTGATCTGCCTTTCGGGTATTCCTGTTCTGGCAATCAGCACCGTTCTGGCCCTTCATAACTATAATGAACTGATGGTTGGTAGCGCTCAGCGTGCAGCCACGGCCATTGCGCGGCTGGACTTGCAGTTCCGGCACGATACCGACCGCCTGCGGAGTGCGCTGGAAACCATTGGCGGGATGGGGCTGACCCCGGAACAGATTGGCCATGCCCTGCGTCTGGCTGAAACCATGAGTGGGCAGCGCTACTGTTTTCTGGGCATTCTGGATAGTGATGGGCAGGTTATCCAGACGGTGTCACCACCGGGGAGCGGGTGCCAGAATATCGGCGTTACAGAGCCAGCGCCCTCTTTTCAGGGCACCTTGCTGGAAGCCGTGCAGGAAGATGGAAACCCGGATTCTAAAGGCACTTTCCTGCGGATTACAGTTCCGGCCCTTTTCCTCTCCATTCCGGAAACACGCGGCTACCTCGTCGGCATCCTGAAACTTTCCAGAAAAGCGGCCTATCTGGCCAATAGTGCCGGCTGGCAGGCGTTTTCTGATGAGAGTAATCCGCTACAGGCCTGGCTGATCAATCAGGATGGAACGCTGTCTTCCGTCTGCACGGACTGTCGCTGGGTGCCACCAGCCCCTGCGGTCGTGCACCAATTGCAGCAGAAGCTTGAGGCCAGCGAGGGCTCGGTTGTCTCCATGCCGACTTCTGAAGGAGGCTATGCGCTGGGGGCTATTGCCGGTGGAACCGATATTCTGGTGGCCACCCAAAGAACACCGCGAGAGGCCGATGCTCTGCGCACAATGATTCTGGAAATCTCGGCGCTGATGATCCTTCTTGTGGCGGGCCTGATTGGCGTGACACTGGCTGCCAACATTGTTCTGGTCTGGCCGCTGCGCCGCCTGACGTATTCCGTGCAAAAATGGCAGATGGAAGGGGTCTTTGACGCCCGTATTACCCGCGCCATGCCGCTGGAACTGCAACGCTTGGGGCAAGCCTTCACCCGTGCCACACGCAGACTGAGCCGGCATGAAGCACGTCTGAACAAGGCGATGGCGCATCAGGAATTACTGATGCGTGAAATTCACCACCGGGTGAAAAATAATCTCCAGATTGTGGCCTCGTTGCTGAACTTGCAGGCCAGCCGAATCTCTCACCCCGAAGTCCGGGCAGAGTTCGCCCTTGCACGTGACAGGGTGCGGGCTTTAGCCACCCTGCACAAAACGCTTTATGCGGAAGACCGGCTGGATAGTCTGGATATGGCCAGCTTCCTGCGGGAGTTGTGCGAACAGACTTTGCATGTTGCGGGAGAGGGCGAGACCGGGCGGATTACGCTCAAGGTTGAATCCGATGACTTCCGGATGAACCCGGATCAGGCCGTGCCTCTGGCGCTGATTATGACCGAAATTGTCACCAACTCCATCAAATATGCCTTTCCTGACGGACGACACGGCACCATTTCCGTCGCGCTGCGGCTGGTGGATCAGATTGTCACCCTGACGATTGCAGATGATGGAATCGGATGCAGTTTTGATGAGGACACACCGGGCGAACGACACGGCATTGGCCGAAAACTGATTCGCGGCTTTGCCCGGCAGCTCAATGCCCAACTTTTCCGCAACGGGGAAAATGGCACTGTCTATAAATTTGTATTTCCGCTGATCAGTGAGTGAAAAAAGTCTCTCCGGATGCATAAAAGAGGCAGCACTCATACGCCTCGACATGGGCGTTATGCTCTGCTCGCAGTAGGGAGCGGCGTCCTTAGGTGTTTGCGTCCTTCGCTGTCCGGTATAAATGCCTAGTTTATGAGTGGTGACAAAGCAGCGATACGTGGCTGGACGCGGACACAGTCGCGTCTGGGGCGTCAGGCAGCGCGACCGGTTGTAGTTTTCGGACTGCTGTCCAGTCTACTGGGTGTTGGGCAGGCATGGTGTGTGGCAACTGTTCTCGGGCATGCCCTTGTTGGCCTTGTCTCGGGTGGCGGCGCGCCAACTCTTGTCTTGTGGCCCATTCTGGCTTTTGCGGGGTTAGCGCTCCTTCGTGCCCTTATTATGGCACTCAGCGATACAGCCGCAGCCAAGGCCGGGATTGATGCCCGACGCAGGCTGCGGGGGGAGGTGCTGGCCTCCATCCTGACCGGCGGGCCGGCGTTGCTCCGTAAAACCCACAGTGGCGAGCTTGCGACAATTGCCGTCGATCGCGTCGAAGCTCTGGACGGCTTTTTTGGCCGCTGGGTGCCGGCTTCTGTTCTGTGGATTGCCGCACCGCTCCTGATTTTACTGCCCGTAGGCTTCATTCAGCCCCGCGCGGCTTTAGTGCTCGGCTTGTGCGGTGCTTCCGTGCCGTTTGGTCAGGCTCTGTTTGGGATTGGCGCGGCCGTCGCATCCCGCAAACAATTTTTAGCGATGACCCGCCTTCAGGCCCGTTTTCTGGACCGCGTGAAAGGGATTGCCACCATTGTGCTGGCAGGCCGCGCGGATGATGAAACGGAACGGCTGGGGCAGGCTGCCGAAGAACTGCGGCTGCGCACCATGAAAATTCTGCGCGTTGCGTTTCTGTCTTCCGCCTCCATTGATTGCGCCATGGTCATCGCACTGGTGCTGGTCGCCATTATGGACGGCAAGCAGGCCATGGCCCTGCTTTCGGGCGGGACTGCTTCTCCGGCTCTGGCTTATACGCTCACCAGTGGCCTGTTTGTCCTGCTGGTGATCCCTGAATTTTTCGCACCCCTGCGTGGTCTGGCTCTGGCCTATCAGGATCGCGCTCATGCGCAGGGCGCCGCCACGGCCATTCTGGATCTGCCCGAAGCTTTGCCGCGTCCGTCACCAGACGGCGCACGCACCGTGAATGCCTCCGGCGTCATGGTGTCACTGGAAGATGTTTGCTTTACGTGGGACCCCGCGCGTGGACCTGCGCTGGACCATGTCAGCTTTACCGTTCCTGCCGGGGAAACCCTGATTCTGGCCGGCCCTTCCGGTTCTGGCAAATCAACCATCATGGAACTGCTGCTTGGCTTCATTCAGCCGGATAGCGGGAGTGTGCGGTTCAACGGGGCGCCGCTGGATAGTATTGTCCCTGATTCCCTGTCTCGTATGATCTCATGGATTGGCCAGAAACCGGTTCTGTTCGCTGGCACGCTGAAAGACAATATTCTGTTTGCCCGCCCGGACGCGGATGAGGCGGACCTGATGGCTGCTGTAAAAGCAGCTGCTGTCGATCAGTTTTTACCATCTCTGCCGGATGGTCTGGAAACGCGGATCGGGGAAGGCGGCTTTGGTCTTTCTGGTGGTCAGGCTCAGCGTATTGCCATTGCGCGCGCTTATCTGAAAAATGCCCCCATCCTGCTGCTGGATGAACCAACAGCACATCTGGACCCCGCTACAGAGAAAAGCGTTTTTGAAAGCCTGCAACGTCTGGCGCTGCGCCGGACGGTTGTTCTCGCCACCCATTCCGCAGCTGTACACATGTTTAACGGACGGCGTGTGGACCTCCAGATGGGCCGCGTTGTGGCACGGCAGGGAGCCGCGTGAGATGAAAACTTCAGACCAGACAGACGGCAGCACACCCGCTTTGACGGACCGTCAGGCCATTTTGCGCATTCTGAGGCTGTGGCATCGGCAGGCGCCCCGGTTGATTATTGGTGCCATGCTGGCGCTGATCGCCCTTTGCCTTGGGCTGGTGCTCATGCAGGCCTCCGGGCTGCGTCTGGCCAGCAGCGTGCTGGGGGAAGTTGTTATCACAACCGCGCTGTTGCGCTGGATTGGCGGCGGGCGTGTGATTCTGCGCTATGCCGAACGGCTTTTTGCGCATGATGCCATGTTCCGTGCACTGGCTGATCTGCGTGTCTGGTTTTTCCATTCTCTGGCGCAGGGTGCTGCTGCCGGGCTCGGGTTCCGGCGTGCGGGCGACATGCTCTCCCGCCTTGTGTCAGACATCGGCACACTGGATGGACTGTATCTGCGCATTCTGGTGCCGTTTGCCTGTGCATGCCTGACGCTGCCCATTCTGGTGATTCAGCTTGGGCGGCAGAGTGTTGTGTTGGGCGTGCTGGTGGGTGTGCTCTTTGCGTGTTCCGCGTTCCTTGTGCCTTACCTGATTGCTAAATCTGGCCGGGCGGAAGGGGAGCGTCTGGGGAAAAACCTCGCAGCCTTGCGCATTGGGGTGCTTGATCTGGTTGGCGGCCTGCGGGAAATCCGCGCTTTTGGGGCAGAGGGACGCATTCTCTCTCATGTACAGGCAGATGATGCCGCACTCCTTGCGGGCCAAATGCGGCTGGCGCGTCGGGCGGCTTATGCCAATGCCTCTGCCTTTCTCTGCGGGCAGGCAGCAATTTTTCTGGTGCTGCTCGCTGCGGCCGGAGCGCTTTCTCTTCATATTTCCGCACTGGCTGCTGTGGGCATTTTATTTCTGACTGTTGCTGCTTTTGAAAGTGCTGGAGCGCTGACACGGGCTGGCCTGCAAGCCGGTGTGATGGGTGCTGCGGCGCGGCGTGTTGTGGAGGTTGCCGTCAGCACTCCTAACGCCACACAGATTGCGGCGCAGACCGATGCACCGGAAGATACGCATATTCATCTGGAAGGCGTGAAATTCCGCTGGGCTCCTGATCGCCCGCTGGTGTTTGATGGGCTGACGCTGGATATCCCCGCAGGAGCACGGGTTGCCATTCTTGGCCCTTCAGGCGTTGGGAAATCGAGCCTTGCCGCACTACTTCTTAAAGCCGCAGTGCCGGAAGCTGGTAGCATCACGCTGGGTGGGGAAGAGATTTCTCACATTAAGGCGGACTCCCTGCGTCGTCGCATGGCCTGGCTGTCTCAGGCCACCCATCTGTTTGATGACAGTATTCGCGCCAACCTGCTGCTTGGCCGGCCGGACGCTACGGAAGATGATCTGTGGAAAGCACTGGAAGACGCCGCTGTTGCCGACGTCGTAAAAACCCTGCCGGACGGACTGGATACCTGGCTGGGTGAAGGGGGCATCAAGCTGTCGGGCGGGCAGGGGCGGCGCATCGCACTGGCCAGAACCCTGCTGACGCAGGCTCCTATCCTGATTCTGGATGAACCGGCCACCGGCCTTGATGCGCAAACTGAGCAGGACTTCCTGCGCACGCTTAATACCGTGACAGAAGGCCGGACCGTGATCCTGATTGCACACCGTCTGACTGGCGTGGAAACACTGGACCGGATCTGGCGTCTGTCCGGCGGGGTTGCAACGGCCGCAGCCGCCTGAGCAGCAGACGGAGAGACCTTTGTATTCGCAGAGCGCGAAAACTGTTGGCTTCCCGAAAGTTTTGCAGGCAGATTTGTAAAATTACTTTGAGCGTCTTTTTATCGTATTGGGGATAATCATCATGCGTCGTCTGCTGCCTCTTCTGGGCCTGTCCATTCTTGCTGCGTGCGCCTCTCAGCCTGCGCGTAAATATGTTGTCTTCTTTTCCAACCAGTCTGTGGAACTGAATGACACGGCCAGAAACGTGATTGCGGAAGCCGCGCGGAAGGCAGAAAGCCACCCCGGCAGCATTGTGCAGGTTGAAGGTTATGCCGCCGCTGGGGGTGATCTTTCCGCCGACGCTCTGATTGCCATTCAGCGCGCCAAACTGGTGGCGGAAACCTTGCATGAAGATGGTGTCTCCGGAGACCGTATTCGCCAGACACCCCGCGCTCCCAGCAATGGCGAAGGCATGACTGTCGGTGCGCGTCGTGTGGAAATTGAACTGGTCAGTCCCTGATTTTCTATGACTGAGATACAAACCGACATGACACCTCCGGCTCCTGCTCTGCCGCGGGATACGGGGGGGCGTGACCGGTTTGTGGGCACCAGCCCGAAAGACGTTCTGCACGCCGTTTTCGGCTTTCCCGATTTTCGGAGCCTGCAGGGGCAGGCGGTCGAGTGCGTTATGGAAGGCCGGGACGCCCTTGTCCTGATGCCGACAGGCGGCGGGAAAAGCGTCTGTTATCAGGTTCCCTCCCTCTGCCGCCCCGGCATGGGGCTGGTCATTTCTCCCCTGATTGCCCTGATGGATGATCAGGTGGCCGGGCTACGGCAGCTCGGCATTAATGCCGCAGCACTCCATTCCGAGCTGGAAGGGGATGAAGCCGCAAAAATCCGTTCAGATCTGGCCGCCGGACGTGTTGACCTGCTGTATGTCTCGCCGGAACGTTTGCTTTCCCCCGGCACGCTGGAGCGGCTGACACGGCAACCCATTTCCGTCATTGCGATTGACGAAGCCCATTGTATTTCCGCGTGGGGCCATGAATTCCGGCCGGAATATCGCGCGCTGGCCTCGCTCCCCAAACATTTTCCAAACGTGCCACGCATTGCGCTTACTGCGACAGCGGACGAGCGCACGCGGGAAGATATTCTTACCGCGCTGGATATGCCGCATGCCGAAGTGCTGGTTTCCAGCTTCCATCGGTCAAACCTCAATATAGCGGCTCTCCCCAAAGCCTCGGAAATGCGGCAGCTCACGGCTGTTCTTGAGCGGCATAGGGACGAAGCCTGTATCGTCTATTGTGGCAGCCGCGCCCGGACTGAGCGCATTGCCTCAGCCCTGCGGGATAAGGGCTGGACAGCGCTGGCTTTCCACGCCGGGCTTTCCCCGATTGAGAAGCGAGCAGCCTTGTTGCGGTTCCGCTCAGGTGAGCCGATTGTGATTGTGGCGACGGTCGCGTTCGGGATGGGGATTGACCGCCCCGATGTGCGGGCTGTGATCCACCTCGATATGCCCGGCTCTCCGGAAGCCTATTATCAGCAGATCGGACGGGCAGGGCGTGATGGCCTGCCGTCTGAAACCGTGCTGCTTTATGGGGGCGAGGATATGGCCCGCGCCCGCTACTGGCTGGACCAGTCCATTGCGCCGGACAGTGAAAAACGCATTATGCGCAGCCGTCTGGAAGCCATGATTGCCCTGACGGAAACAACCGGCTGCCGGACACGAGCGTTGCTGCACTGTTTTGGCGAAACGCTGGAAGGCCCATGCGGGCACTGCGATAACTGCCGTTATCCCGTTGTGACCTTTGACGGCACGGATGCTGCCAGAAAATTTCTGTCCACCGTCTATCGCACGGGTCAGAGATTTGGCGCGCTGCATATCATCGCCGTGCTACGCGGCAAGCTGACGGATGCTGTTGAGCGCAACCATCATGACACGCTGTCTGTCTGGGGCATTGGGAAAGACAAGAGTGAGCCGTTCTGGCGCGGCGTTGGGCGGCAGCTCATTGCCCGCGGCGCCTTGCGGAGCGAAGGGCAATATAGCGGCCTCGCCCTTAATCAGGAGGTCGCGCGGCCCATTCTACGCGGCGAAGAGCCTGTCAGTCTGCGGGCCGACGCCACGCAGGAACTGGAAAAAGCAGCCAGCCGCAGCCGCACACCGGAAACGCTGGCTGAGCTGCCGGAAGAAAAGCAGGCTGTGTTTGCCGCCCTCCGGAGCTGGCGGCTGGATGAGGCGCGGGAGCAGGAAATTCCGCCTTATGTGATCTTCCATGATTCCGCCTTGCGGGACATTGCGCTGGGTATGCCGACCAGCCTTGCTGAACTCGGGGAAGTGAAGGGCGTTGGTCGTTCCAAGCTGGAGCGCTATGGGGAAGCCGTTCTGGCGGTTCTGAAGACCGCACAGGGAGTATAACATGGCCTCCGTTGACGAAAGGCGCGCCCGGATCCTGCAGTTTGTGCAGCAGCAGGGCTACGTGGCGAATGAAGATCTGGCGAAAGTCCTGCATGTCACGGTGCAGACTGTCCGGCGCGATGTGAACAGCATGGCGGCAGAAGGTGCTTTAGCCCGGCATCATGGGGGAGCCAGTGCGCTCTCTTTTGCAGAAAATATTGCGTATTCTGACCGTCAGATTCTCAATCTCTCACAGAAAGAAGCCATTGGAGAGCGTGCTGCGGCGGCCATCCCGGATGGCGCCTCCCTGTTTATCAATATCGGCACCACGACCGAGGCCTTTGCCCGCTCCCTGCGGATGCACAGAGCCCTGCGCGTCATCACCAACAATATTCATGTCGCCACCCTGCTGACCCCGGCCCCTGAGTGCAATGTTGTGATTGCAGGTGGCACGGTAAGACTCCGTGATGGAGGCATTGTCGGGCCAGCTGCCGCAGCCATGATCGAGCAGTATCGGGCTGATTTTGGTGTGATTGGCATCAGTGGCATTGATGAGGACGGCACACTGCTGGACTTCGATGTGGATGAAATTACTGCCGCGCAGGCCATCATCCGAAACTCACGCACTGTCTTTCTGCTGGCTGATCACACAAAGTTCAGACGCCGCCCAATGGCCCGCGTCGGGCACATTTCCGAGGTTAGCGCGTTCTATACCGACCAGGCACCCCCTGAGGGTATCCGCGCTATTCTAAAAGAGGCTGGTGTTTGTCTGCATATCGCAAACGAAAGCCAATTTTCGGAAAAGAAAATGAAAAAGGATTTCTGAGCCGATTTTCGTCACATTAAAGCCATTGTTTTTGGCTTACATTTTCGGATACGAATAAGGCCAGTGTCCCGTTTTGGTGTAATTGGAAGAAAAAATGTCAGATTCCGCTCCTTCTCCTGCACAGCCCTATGATCTTCTGATTGTTGGTGGCGGCGTTAACGGCGCGGGTATTGCGCGCGATGCTGTTGGACGCG
The DNA here is from genome assembly GCF_001580615.1 of Acetobacter malorum. GTDB lineage: Bacteria > Pseudomonadota > Alphaproteobacteria > Acetobacterales > Acetobacteraceae > Acetobacter > Acetobacter malorum. The sequence continues at coordinate 83,866 of NZ_LHZC01000056.1, read as the reverse complement.
GGGCCTCGGTTCTGCTCGTCGAACAGGATGATCTGGCAAGCTATACCTCTTCCGCCAGCACCAAGCTGATTCACGGCGGCCTGCGGTATCTGGAATATTATGAATTCCGTCTGGTGCGTGAAGCACTGACAGAACGTGAACGCCTGCTGGCTATGGCGCCGCACATTATGTGGCCGATGCGTTTCGTACTGCCGCACTCCAAGCTGGTGCGCCCGGCATGGATGCTCAAAGCAGGCTTGTTCCTGTATGACCATCTGGCGTCCAACATGACGCTGCCCAAGTCCCGCGCCGTTGATTTCCGGACGCATTCCTCCGGTCGTCCGCTCAAGCCTGAATACACCAAAGGCTTCGTGTATTCAGATGGCTGGGTGCAGGATAGCCGTCTGGTTGTGCTGAATGCGCTGGATGCTGCTGAACGTGGTGCTGAAATTCGCACCCGGACCCGTCTGATCAAAGCGGACCGGGTCAATGGCGTCTGGGAAGCTGTTCTGGAAGATCGCGTAACCGGCACAACCAGCACGGTGCGCGCCCGTGCGCTGGTTAATGCGGCCGGGCCATGGGTTGCCAAGCTGCTTTCTGAGACCCTGCAAATTCCCAATTCCAAATCTGTGCGTCTGGTCAAGGGTAGTCACATTATTGTCCCGCGCGTGTTTGAAGGCCCGCAGGCTTACATCTTCCAGAACCCGGACAAGCGTATCGTGTTCGCTATCCCATATGAGCAGAATTATACGCTGATCGGCACCACAGATATTCCGTGGAAGGAAGCCCCCGGCACCGTCGGCATCGCACCGGATGAGGTGACCTATCTGTGTGAAAGCGTGAACCGCTATTTCCAGACAGAGGTTAAAGAAAGCGACGTCGTCTGGAGCTATGCTGGCCTGCGTCCGCTGTATGACGATGCCTCCGCCAATGCGTCTGCCGTTACACGGGATTATGTGCTGGATCTGGACACCACAGACGGCGCGCCGCTGCTCTCCATCTTTGGTGGCAAAATCACCACCTACCGCAAGCTGGCTGAGCATGCTCTGGAAAAACTGGCTCCAGTTCTGCCGGTCGTTGCCGGGGCAAGCTGGACCGCCAGCGAAGTGCTTCCGGGTGGTGATATTGGGGAGGGAGGCTTTGCTGGCGCACTGGCACGCCTGCGTCGCGCAGCGCCCTGGCTGCCGGAACAGCTTGCATGGCGCCTGATGCGCAATTATGGAAGCCGGGCTTATGAGATTATCGGTGAGGCAGCCTCCATGCAGGACATGGGTGAGCTTCTGGGTGGCGATTTGACCACGCGTGAAGTCGATTACCTCATCGGTAAGGAATGGGCGCGCGCACCGGAAGATGTTCTGTGGCGTCGCAGCAAAATGGGCCTGCATCTGAACGATGCTGAAAAGAACGCTGTTGCCGATTATGTAAAGAAGAAGGTAGCCTGATTTTTTAATCTCCAGCCATCTCTTTCCAAATAAAAAAACAAAAAAGAGGAAAGTATGACAACCACCCAACGCGCCTTGATTGGCGAACTGATCGCTGAATGCATTGCGGTCTTTATCATTATTGTTTTTGGGGATTCCGTAGCAGCGATGTATTCGCTCTACGACCCCAGCCCCTATAAAATGGCGTATTGGGGCGTCTGCATTGTCTGGGGACTGGGCGTGACGGTTGCTATTTACGTCACGGGCGCAGTCTCAGGCACGCACGCCAACCCTGCGGTAACACTGGCACTGGCCTGTTATCGTGGTTTTTCATGGAAAAAAGTTGTGCCCTATTGGGCAGCGCAGGTTGTGGGCGGCTTTCTGGGCGCGGTGATTGTTTACACGCTCTTCTCGCCCGTTATCGCGCATTATGCTGCCGTCAACCATCTGGACTGGCGGCATGACGGGGCCGCGGCTGGCGTCTTCTTCACCCATCCGGGCGATTTCATCACGCCGATGCATGCCTTTGTGGATGAAACCATCCTGACCGCCATGCTGCTGCTGGGGATTTTTGCAGTGACGTGTGAATACAACACGCAGGCGCCGCAAGCGAACTCGGGCGCGCTGATTATCGGCCTGCTTGTGGCCACAATTGGCGCTTCCGCTGGCTATCTGGAAGCATGGGCCATCAATCCGGCACGTGATTTCGGGCCACGGCTGTTCTGTTATTTTGCCGGGTGGGGGGAAGCAGCGTTCCCGTCTCCTGGAAATTACTGGTGGGTGCCGGTTGCCGGACCGCTTCTGGGCGGTGTAGTGGGGGCCGGGTTCTATCAGGGGGTTGTCAAACCCTTCATGCCAGCGATCGTTCGGGCACGGCAGCCTGACGTTGCTCAAGATTAATTGCTCCAGCCATAAGGATAACGTGCGATGAGCAAGCAAGATTACGTATTGGCGATTGATCAGGGCACGACCTCTACGCGCAGTATTGTGTTCGATCGGAATGCCCAGGAAATTTCAAGCGCTCGTCAGGAGTTTGCTCAGCACTATCCTGAACCTGGCTGGGTAGAGCATTGCCCCGAAGATATCTGGAACGACGCGAAAGCGACGGCCACCGCAGCGCTGGAAAAAGCCGGTGGCACAAGCCGCATTGCCGGGATTGGCATCACCAACCAGCGTGAAACCATTGTTGTGTGGGAACGCGCAACCGGTAAGCCGATCCATCGCGCTATTGTCTGGCAGGATCGCCGCACGGCAGCGGTGTGCCAGAAGCTGCGGGAAGAAGGGGCTGAGGCGCTTGTGCGGGAGCGCACAGGCCTGCTGCTGGACCCGTATTTTTCTGCCACCAAACTGGCCTGGCTGCTTGATAATGTGTCCGGCGCACGAGCCAGAGCGGAAAAAGGCGAACTGGCGTTCGGCACCATTGATTCCTTCCTGCTCTGGCGTCTGACCGGCGGCAAAGTGCATGCAACGGATATTACCAATGCGGCCCGGACCCTGCTGTTCGATATCCATACCCAGAAGTGGGATGATGATCTGCTGCGCCTGTTCCGTATTCCGGCTGCTCTGCTGCCAGAAGTGAAGGACAACAGCACCATTTTTGGTGAGACCGATCCCGCCCTGTTTGGCCGCGCCATCCCCATTGCAGGCATGGCAGGGGACCAGCAGGCCGCTGTTGTCGGTCAGGCCTGCTTCTCACAAGGCATGGCGAAAGCCACCTATGGCACTGGCTGCTTTGTGCTGCTGAATACGGGTGAAAAGCCCGTCACCTCCAAAAACCGGATGCTGACGACCATTGCCTACCGTATCAACGGCAAGACATCTTACGCGCTGGAAGGCTCCATTTTTGTGGCCGGGGCCGCCATCAAATGGCTGCGTGATGGCCTGCATCTGATTACGCATGCCTCGCAGACAGACGATATGGCCACACGCGTACCGCACAGCCATGGCGTTTACATGGTCCCGGGCTTTGTGGGGCTGGGTGCGCCGCACTGGGACCCGGATGCCCGTGGCCTGATCTGCGGTCTGACGCTTGATGCAACCGCTGCCCATATTGCGCGTGCCGCGCTGGAATCTGTTGCCTATCAGACACTCGATCTGGTCACAGCGATGACACAGGACGGGGCAGGGACGACTGAGGCCCTGCGCGTTGATGGCGGCATGGCAGCCAATGACTGGTTCTGTCAGTTCCTGGCCGACATGCTGCAGGTCAATGTTGAACGTCCGAGCAACATTGAGACCACGGCTCTGGGCGCAGGGTTCCTTGCGGGACTGGCAACTGGTGTCTGGGAAAACGAAAAGACGCTGGCCTCTGAATGGGCCCGTGGCTCGCTCTTCAAGCCTTCCATGGCTAATGAACAGCGCAAGACCATGATTGCTGGCTGGCATCAGGCCGTAAAACGGACCCTGACAAACCCGAGCTCAGTTTAACGTCTAAAATTCTCTTTTCTCTCCCGGCCTATGCCTCATAACGAGGCAATAAGCCGGGAGGAAAAGAAATCCCACCCTCAAGGGGCAGGCTGAGCCTGATCCAGCTTGATTGCGACGCTTTTGGATGAACCGCCCAGAAAGCTGAAGGTAAAGGTAACGTCCTGCCCCGGCTGGACAGAAGCGTCCGGGTCCAGGCACAGCAGATGATACCCCCCACGCGGAAACACCAGAGTTGTATGCGCGGGTAAGGATAGGTGCGTGAACAGGGACAATGTGCCCGGCGTGCTTTCCTGATCAGAATGGTGGCCAACCAGCGTCCGACATGCGGAAGACCGGACATCGGTCATCAGATGCGCATTGCCGCCATTATTTGCGATTGTAAAATAAACGCCTGCCATGCGGTTTTCACCCTTGATGAATTGCATGCTGGTGTCGGTAATGGTGATATCGCTCTGGGCGTCTTTCTGGCCGGGTAGAGATTTGTCAGGATCCCGATCTTCCGCCAGAACAGGGCCGGAGAGGGCCAGACCACCCAGCATTGCAGCGACACAGCCGGCACGAAAACGCATTTTCATCGTAACTCCAGTTTTTAATAGCCCGTGACCGGTATAAACTGGTGGGGCAAAAGAATTTTATTGCGGTCACTATACCGCAATGTCGCGCCAGAAGGCCAAGCTTGAAAAAGCACCGGCCTTTTCGGTGCCAGAGTGAGAAAGGCTCACGTCACGATGCGTTGCCCTTTTTGTGGGAACCCGGATAGTCAGGTCAAGGACAGTCGTCCCAATGAGGAAGGCTCGGCCATTCGTCGGCGCAGAGCCTGCCTGTCCTGCGGCCAGCGTTTTACAACTGTCGAACGCGTGCAGCTGCGCGATCTGATTGTCGTGAAGGCTGATGGCCGCCGCGCGCCGTTTGAGCGGGAGAAAATTACCCGCTCAATCCGGATCGCTCTGCGCAAGCGCCCGGTGCCGGAAAGCAGAATCGAACAGATTGTCACAGGTCTGGTGCGTCAGCTTGAAGCAACGGGTGAAACCGAAGTGCCTTCCGCGCGTATCGGAGAACTGGCGATGGATGGGCTGAGAGAGGTGGATACCGTCGGATATGTCCGCTTTGCCAGTGTATACAGGGACTTCACGGAAGGCCGGGATTTTTCGGAAATTTTGACGTCCATGGACTCGTTAGAACCTGATTCGCAGGAAAAGACTGGACCTCGTGGCATAAAGAAGCCATGAAACCCCGCTCCCTCACACGGGTAGCAGGAGATAGGGAATGACAGAGCTGCAGGACCATTCAGAACTTAAAGGCGCGCAACGGCCCCGCACCGCTGCCCGCGTTGCCGCCATTCAGGCTCTTTTTCAGATTGAGCAGAATGAAGATCGCCCGGAGAGCGTCATTCAGCAATTTCTGGTGCATCGTTTTGGCACCACACTGGATAATGCGTCTTATGAAGAAGGGTTTATCCCTGAGGCAGATACGCATCTTTTCAGCACCATTGTCCGGCAGGGTGTCGCGGAACGCGGCGTCATTCTGGAACAGCTGACGCAGACACTCCCGGCCACATGGCCTGTGGCACGTCTGGACCCGGTTTTGCGCGCTCTGTTTCAGGCCGCTCTGGGCGAGGCGCTTGAATCCAGTGTGCCGGCACGCGTGCTGATCAACGAATATATCGACATCGCACACGGTTTCTTCTCAGGTGATGAACCCAAGCTGGTCAATGGAGTGCTCGACACCATCATGAAAAGACTGGCAAGCGTTCCAACGGAAGAAGCTGAAGAAAAAGAAGGTGGTCCCGCTGACTGATCTGCCGCAGGAATTTAGCTTCATCCATAGGCACTTTTCCGAGCTTGCAGGCCCGGCAGCGCTGGGCCTGAAGGATGATGCTGCTGTTTTTGCACCCCCGGCAGGCAAAGAGCTGGTTATTGCCGCCGATGCTATGGTGGAAAACGTTCATTTCCTGCCAGACGATCCACCTGAGACCATCGGGCGTAAGCTCCTCCGCTGTAATTTGTCCGATCTTGCGGCCATGGGCGCGACCCCGGAAGGCTGGTTGCTCACGCTGGCCCGCCCTCCGGGGCTGGATGATTCATGGTTTACAGCTTTCTGCAGCGGCCTGAAGGCTGATCAGAAGCAGTTTGGCCTCAGTCTGATGGGAGGGGACACCACCTCCACACAGGGGCCTCTCGTCCTTTCTCTGACAATTCTGGGTTCAGTTCTTTGTGGCCAGGCCATCCGGCGCGTCGGCGCACGGGCTGGAGATGGCCTCTGGGTGACCGGAACGATTGGTGACGGCGCTCTGGGCCTGCGCGTCCTGCAAGGGCTTCTGATGGATCCATCAGGCCACCTGAGCAGCCGCTACAGGCTTCCACAGCCCCGTATAGGCCTGCCGCTCTATGGTCTGGCCTCTGCCGCCATGGATGTCTCTGACGGCCTTCTGCAGGACGCAGGGCACCTTGCGCGTGAGAGCGGTCTGGCCGTGACCCTGAACGCCAATGCCGTCCCGCTGTCCGATGCGGCCCGCGCCTGCGGCCCGAACTGGCTGGACGTGTGCCTCACGGGTGGCGATGATTACGAGATTCTGTTTGCGGTCCCACCCGCGCATGAGTCGGCACTCAAGCAGGCAGGAGTGTTAGAAACCCCTCACGGACCAGTTCCGGTGACTCGCATTGGTCAGTTTCATGAAGGAAACGTGGGCGTGCAGGTTCTTGACGCCGAAGGTCAGACCATGCCGTTCACCAAAGGGGGCTGGAGCCATCTTTGAGGGTTAAATCAGGCTGAAGATAAATTCTTCAGCCTGACTAAATCGCTTCAGGAAAGCAGCTTTTCGTACATACGGTGCCGCTTGTAAGGAACAGGCACAATCCGTTCGATCAGGTTGCGGATAGGCATGTTGGTTTCCAGCACCCAGCCAAGCTCAATCGTACGATAAGGCAGATCCCGTCCACGCTTCATCAGCTCATCAATCAGCAGGCCGGGAATAATGGCGCTGAGAGCCGTGCCTGCCAGCTTTTTCTTCACGCCCAGCAGAATCACGCGCGCAGAATAGAAATCATGCGCAAGCAGGCGCGATGCCAGCTTGACCCAGCCAAGCGGGGAGGGGGCCCCACCGACATCCCCATTCAGATCATAAATATTCGGGATGACCAGCGCGATTGCGACCGGCTCCCCTTTGAATTCAACCAGAACATACTGCTCCGGCCGCAAGACGGGCTTTAACGCTTTGAGCAGGGAGCGAATTTCAATTTCCGTAATGGGGACATTGCCCCACGTGCCTTCCCACGCGTCGTTATAAATCGACCGCAGGATGTCGGCGTCTTCATCAATATGGTCCTTGCGCAGCCCGCGCACCGTGATGCCGCCCAGCCGCTCCCGCAGATTAGCGGGAATCCGGTTAGCCTGCTCAGCGGCAGGGCTGGTTTCCATCCTGTAGGACAGCAGATCCATAGCCTTGGAGAAGCCAGCCTGCTCAATAGCCGGGCCCAGCGTGGCCGGGTGCCAGCCGGTGCCAATCATAGGGGGCTCCATCTGCCCTTCAATCATGGTGCCCGATTCACCATGATAATTCAGGGTCCAGGGGCCTCTGATCCGCTCAATACCCTGTGCCTTGAGCCAGCTTGTCGCAGCATCCAAAAGAGGTTTGACGCACTCCGTGTCCAGCGCATCCAGCGCGCCGAAAAACCCCGTTCTCGGGCCGGGCTGCTCAAGAGCAAGTGTATCAATCTGAGCGGATATTCGCCCGATGGGCTTCCCATCACGCCAGGCCAGAAAGTAACATGCTGTGCCATGACTGAAGAACGGCGACCGGCGCGGATGGAGCATATCACGCTGCTCCATATCCAGAGGCGGGACATAGCTGGGTTGGTCGTTGTAAAGAAGGCGCGGAAGCTTGATGAAGAGCGAAAGCTGACGAGCGCCCGAGACGGCGGAAACGACGATCTGGTTCGGGGTAGTCATCGGTACTCCATCAAACTGGGCCTGGAAACCGCAAGGTGATGCATCATTCCGACGGAATGGAAAAGGGGGAAGTGTGAACAAGGTCTCAACCAGCAGGCACGAACTCCGGTCAGTGCTGATTACAGGAGCCACTGGTGGCATCGGTATGGAGCTGGCAAAACGCTATGCGAAACCGGGTCGTGTGCTCATGCTCTGGGGTCGCAACAAGGAACGACTGGACGCGATTGCCAAGCTGTGCTGCGCCCGAGGAGCTGAGGTTTTTCCTCGTCAAATTGATCTCTCCAATGGTGAAGCCGCTCTCGCCGCACTGCGGGAAGATCAGGCCCGCTCAGGTCTGGATCTGGTGATCCTCGGCGCAGGGTTGTCGGATATTAAATCCCCCGATCAGCAGACAGAAGATCCTGCTGGCGTTCTGAGGCTCGCGCTGGTCAATTATGCAACGCCGGTAACGCTCGCAACAGCAGCGGCACAAAGCATGCTCTCTCAGGGTTACGGAAAAATTGTTCTCATTGGTTCGGTCGCCGGCTTCTATGAACTCCCGTTTGCGGCGTCCTACAGTAGCTCCAAGGCTGGTCTTGCCTGCTTTGCTCACGCCGCCAATCTGGCCTGGCGTCCCAAAAATATTCAGCTAACCCTCGTTGTGCCGGGTTTTGTTGACACCCCAATGAGCCAACGACTGGAAGGACCGCGTCCGTTTCTGGTTTCTGCAGGCAGCGCGGCCTGCAAGATTATGAAAGCGGTTAAGAGCGGGCAGGCAGAGCTTATCTTCCCCTGGCAGTTTCGGGTCATGCGGATTGCCGAGCGCCTGCTGCCGGCCTTTTTACGCAAGCATATTCTGCAAAGTCTGGATGTGGGGCAGAAAGAGCATGCAGGAGGATAGGATTAAGTGCCGTATTTACAGCGGGTTTACGCGCTCGATATCAGGCAGACTTCATACTTTTCTACACCAGTGAGCATCAAGCTTACGGACTGCCCGCAGGCACAGAGGCGGGGGAGGGCGAAATACTTCCTCCTTCGGCACGGAAGCATTCTGAAAATCATTCACGCAATGGCTTGACCAAAACTGCGTTAAGAGAGATAAGGCCCACACACCACACCGGTCCGGTGGCAGAATGGTGATGCAGCGGACTGCAAATCCGCGTACGTGGGTTCGATTCCCGCCCGGACCTCCAGTTTTAGTCAGGCTAAAACTCAAAGTGGTTTTCTGAATTTTATAAGCAGTTTCGTGATAACCACGACACCCGCACGCACTACCTGGAAAGCTACCCGTCAATTTGTCATGGCAGGTTAATTTTTACCTTTGCAATTGCGGTTATCCACTCAATAAAAACCAGCACTTTGCCATTCTTCAGTTTTTTAGATGATAAAAGATAGAAATATGCCTTCCATCATGGCATGAAGTGGCAACTATTTATTTGTGCTCTAATTCAGGCAGGAGAAACAAATGCGGCGTATTTACGGGGTCGGGATGGGCATGGCAGCCATGCTTTGCAGTTCCACTGCGTGGGCCCAGAAGTATGACGGGAGTGGTTCACCCACCTTTATCCCCCATACGCTGCAGGAAGCTCTTGCTTCCGCCTATCTGACCAACCCTACGCTGCAACAGGCACGAGCAACTCTACGCGCGACAGATGAGCAGGTTCCCACAGCGCTTGCTGGGTGGCGTCCCACAGTAACCGGCACCGTCGGGCTGAGCTACTATAAGGGAACAAACGACTATCAGGGCACAGCTGATCAGCCTGGCTATATGCGCGTTTATGATACGCCAGGTTATACAGCAGGCCTCACTATCCAGCAGCCAATTTATAGTGGTGGTAAAACGACAGCGTCCACGCATCAGGCTGTTAATAAAGTCATGGCCGCACGCGCCAACCTGATTTCGGTTGAGCAGCAGGTCTTCAAAAATGTTGTAAACGCTTATGTAAGCGTGATTGAAGACGAGCAACTTTTGCAGCTCAACATCAATAACGAACGCGTCCTGCAGCAGCAGCTACGTGCCACTAATGAGCGATTCAAGGTCGGGGAAATTACCCGTACCGACGTGGCTCAGGCGGAATCCGCTTATGCATCAGCAAAGGCCACAAGGCAGCAATCCGAAGGCACCCTGCAGACGGCACAGGCGACTTACATGCAGATTATAGGGATGGCACCTCCACCTAACCTTGTGCCTCCCCAGCCTTTGGTGCTGCCTGTTAAAAATGAGCAGACTGCGGCTGCTATGGCTGTCAAAAACAACCCTGACGTCATTAATGCTCTTTTCACCGAATCATCGCAGAAAGACGCCGTAGCCGTCGCAATGGCTGCCATCATGCCCAAAATTTCAGCGACAGCGGCTTATACTCGGCAGATCAATCAGAGTCTGAATCATCAGATCGATGAAAATAAATATGCGATGCTGAATTTCAATATTCCTGTTTATCAGGGCGGTTCGGAATACGCTGCTGTCCGGCAGGCCAAACAGCAAGCGCAGGCAGCGCACCGGGAAGTAGATATTCAGCGCAGAACAGCTGCACAGGATGCTGTTTCAAACTGGCAGAAGCTGGTTTCCTATCAGGCGGCTATTTCCAGCAACCGAATGGCTATTAAAGCAGGCACCGTCGCCCTTGATGGCGTCGAGCGGCAGGCTATTGTGGGCACCAGCACAACGCTGGAAGTTTTGCAGCAGCAGGAAACACTGCTTCAGGCGCAGGTCGCTCTGGTGCAGAGCCTGAGCAATATGGTCCTCGCGTCCTACAATGTCGCTTCCGCCATAGGTCGGCTGACGGCAGCTGATCTGCAATTGAGCGTTCCGCTCTATGACGACAAAGCTTATTATAAAGCTGTAAAAGATCGCCTGTGGGGGCTGAATGACTATGCTGTGAACCAGCCCGGTCGCTAAAAACCCACGTCGATTCTCAACAAAAATGGATCGGTCTCTGCTCTGACACCACCTATTTTTCTCTCTTCCGATGAAAAGTAGGAATGTCAGATGTTTCCTGCTCGGAAAGCTGAGACTATAACTCTTCAAAGGCGGGGGCATTAGATGCCTTCCGCCTTTTTATGTTTTCTGGTTGGATATCATGCTGAACAAGACTTTTGAGCCTGCTGAGACAGAGAAGAAACTTTACGAACTGTGGGAGAGCGAAAAAGCATTTTCCGCTAACCCGCAGAGCGGCAAAAAGTCGTTCACCATCATGATTCCGCCACCGAATGTCACCGGCACGCTGCATATGGGCCATGCCCTGACCATGACCTTGCAGGACACGTTGGTGCGCTGGAAACGCATGCAGGGGTTCGACACCCTGTGGCAGCCGGGTACCGACCATGCGGGCATTGCCACGCAGATGGTTGTCGAGCGGGCCTTGGCCACAGAAAACACCACCCGTCAGGAGATGGGGCGTGAAGCCTTCGTGCAGCGCGTCTGGAAATGGAAAGAAGAGTCCGGTGGTGGCATTACGCGCCAGCTCCGCCGGCTCGGGGCATCTCTGGACTGGCCGCGTGAGCGCTTCACCATGGATGAAGGCCTGTCCCGCGCGGTCAAAGAGGTGTTTGTCACCCTCTACAAGGAAGGGCTGATTTACCGGGATCGCCGTCTGGTCAACTGGGACCCGATGTTCCGGTCCGCTATTTCCGACCTGGAAGTGGAAAGCAAGGACGTCGCTGGTAAGCTCTGGTACATCCGCTACCCCGTTGAAGGCAAACCGGGCGAAACCATTACGGTTGCCACCACCCGGCCTGAAACCATGCTGGGCGACGTGGCTGTTGCTGTGCATCCGGAAGATGAGCGCTATGCCGCGCTGGTCGGTCAGTCCGTTCGCCTCCCGCTGACGGGACGCCTGATCCCCATCGTGGCCGATCTGCATTCCGACCCGGAAAAGGGCACCGGTGCGGTGAAGATCACCCCGGCGCATGACTTTAACGATTTCGAAGTCGGTCGGCGGCATAACCTGCCCATGCTCTCCGTTCTGGATGAGCAGGCCCGTGTGGTTCTGGACGAAATTGAAGACGAACTGACCAGCGTTGACGGTCTTGCTGATCCTGCTTTTGTGAGAAGTCTGGCAGGTGTTTCCCGTGAGGACGCCCGTAAGAGCATCGTCGCGGAGCTGGAAAGACTGGAATGGCTGGAGAAAATTGAACCGCATCGCCATCAGGTTCCGCACGCTGAGCGCGGCGGGGCGGTTATTGAGCCGCGCCTGACCACGCAGTGGTATTGCGATGCCGGCAAGCTGGCTGGACCTGCTATTGAGGCCGTCACCAGCGGTAAGATTTCTTTTGTGCCTAAACAGTGGGAAAATACGTTCTTTGCTTGGATGCGGGACATCCAGCCCTGGTGTATTTCCCGTCAGCTCTGGTGGGGGCATCGCATCCCGGCATGGTATGGCCCGGATGGCCACGTATTTGTAGCGCATGACGAGGCCGACGCTCAGAAGCAGGCCGATGCCCATTATGGCAAAACCGAAACACTGTCTCAGGACGAAGACGTTCTGGATACGTGGTTCTCATCAGGCCTGTGGCCGTTTTCCACTCTAGGCTGGCCGGACAAGACACCGGAACTGGCGCGCTATTATCCGACCGACGTTCTGGTAACCGGCTTTGACATCATTTTCTTCTGGGTCGCCCGGATGATCATGATGGGCCAGCACTTCATGCATGATGTGCCGTTCCGCGACATTTTCATTCATGGTCTGGTGCGCGATGAACGCGGCCAGAAAATGTCTAAGAGCAAGGGCAACGGGATTGATCCGCTTGAACTGATTGATGCTTACGGTGCCGATGCCCTGCGCTTTACCATCTGCGCTCTGACCGGCATTGGTCGTGACGTGAAGCTGGGCCGGAAAAAGGTTGAAGATTACCGCGCCTTTGTCACCAAAATCTGGAATGCTGCCCGCTTCTGTGAAATGAACGGCGTGAAGGCACAGGATGGGTTTGACCCACACAGCGTGACATCCCCGCTTGGCAAATGGATTATCGCAGAAGCCTCCATCGCTATTCAGGACGCCACCAAAGCTCTGGAAGCCTATCGCTTCGATGAATACGCACTGAGCTGCTATCGCTTTATCTGGAACCGCTTCTGTGACTGGTTCCTTGAATTCGCCAAGCCTGTTTTTGCGTCCGATGATGCAGCAGAAGCCGCTGAAATCCGCGCTGTTGCCGCATATGTTCTGGGAATCATTCTGCGGCTGTTGCAGCCCGTCATGCCGTTTGTCACAGATGAACTCTGGACCGAATTCGGCTTTGGCAAGCAGGGGAGCCTGATTTCTGAGGCATGGCCGGAGCCGGTCGTTCTGACAGGAGCAGAAGCAGCGCAGGCGGAATGTGATCACATCATTCGGCTGATTTCTGAAATCCGTACAGTCCGTGCGGAAATGAATGTGCCGCCCTCACAGAAAGCCCCGGTCTTCCTGCAGGATGCATCCCCGGAAACCGTGGAGCGGGCTGAACGCTGGCAGGAAGCCATTGGCCGCATGGCGCGCGTTTCGCACGTTGCTCCGCAGCAGGGCGATGTGCCACGTGGCTCAGCTCAGGCTGTGGTCGATGAAGCGACGCTGATTATTCCGCTGGAAGGGCTGATTGATATCACCGCTGAGCAGGAGCGCCTGAAGAAGGAGCTTGCCAAGGCAGATGACGAAATTGCCAAGACCGAGAAAAAACTCGGGAACGAAAATTTCGTCTCACGCGCTAAACCTGAAATCGTTCAGGAAATGCGGGAACGCCTGGAAGCCCAGCAGGGTGAAAGTGTTCGCCTGAAAGCGGCACTCGCCCGCATCGCCTGATTCCCTACAGCTTTCAGACCTGCGCCTCTCTTTAAAGGAGTGGTGCAGGTCTCACGACGCAAACACAGTGAAGGAATGAACATGTCCCAGTCTATCGTTCTTGGCGGCGGATGCTTCTGGTGCATGGAAGCTGTTTTTCGAGACATGGCGGGGATTCTTTCCATCGCCCCCGGCTATGCTGGCGGCCATACGGCAGAACCAACCTATAAACAGGTTTGCACTGGCCAGACTGGCCATGCGGAAGTCATTCGGCTGGAGTTCGACCCGAGCGTAATCGGGTATGAGGATGTGCTGAGAATTTTCTTCACACTCCATAATCCCACCACTCTGAACCGGCAGGGGGACGATATTGGCACCCAATATCGCTCCGCCATTTTCTATGCGGATGACGTGCAGAAAAATGCCGCACTGACCGTTAAGGCAGAAATTGAAAAAGCCAATCTCTGGGACGCGCCAATTGTCACTGAGATTGTCCCGCTAGAGACCTTCTGGCCGGCTGAAGCCATGCATTTCGATTACTATGAGCGCAATCCGAACACGGGCTATTGTCAGGCAGTTATTGCCCCCAAGGTCGCCAAGGCGCGCAAACTCTACGCGTCCCGCTTCAAACGTGCAGGTGTCTGAGCTGCTGGCTTATTCAGAGATCGCTTCTTCCAGATAGAAGCGATCTCCTTCTTCATCAAAATCGAACAATTCCGCAAAGCGGGCCCAGCCGATAACGGTCTGGAGCGTCTGGCGGGCATAATCGGGTGACATCGCCTCTTCCAGCGCATCCCGGAAGCGATCGGCATTAGCGCTGTGGGACGGGCGCTCATCCAGCACGGTGCAGATCATTTTAACCAGTGGCACATGATGCAGCAGCGCATGACTCATAATGGCTTTGCGCTCATCAAGGTCACTCAGCACAAAATGCACGCCTTCATTGGTGAGCAGGATGTCTCCATCCTCCAGCTCCGCAAGCCCAAGCAGTTCAAGGGATTCGCCTAACGGGAACAGGTCATCCAGTTCCAGCTGCAGCTTTTCCGCCAGCATGGGCAGATCTGCCCGGCCGTTGAGTGGCGGGGCCGCCAGTGCTTCCATCATCCCGATCATCATTGTGATGGACACCATCGGCAAAGCCATGAAAGACGGCGCAGCCTGCGCCGCCTGCTTCACGCCTACGGCTAAGTCGGCCTCGGAAATAATCGGCGCGCGTTGCGTCATCAACGCATAAATGTGATCCACAAACTGACGGAAGGCTGGATCTTCCCGGTCACGCGGGTGCGCAAACGGCACCGTCAGGGCATGGGCAATACGGCCGGGATTGGAAGAGAAAATCATGATCCGGTCACAGATCAGAACAGCTTCTTCAATATTGTGCGTCACCACCAGCATGGCCTGAACCGGCAGCTTTTTTTCTGACCAGAGCTCAACCAGATCTGTCCGCAGATTTTCAGCGGTCAGCACATCCAGAGCGGAGAAGGGCTCGTCCATCAGCAGCAGGTCTGGCTGCACGACCAGTGCGCGGGCCAGCCCCACACGCTGCTGCATGCCGCCAGAAAGCTCTTTTGGCCATGCGTTCTCGTAGCCGCCAAGCCCAATCAGATCGATGGCGTTTTCCACCCGTCTGTCGCGCTCTTCACCCGTAATGCCCTTGGCTTCCAGCCCGAGTGCGACATTTTCTTCGACCGTCATCCACGGGAAGAGCGCGAAGGACTGAAAGACCATGGCAACGCCATCCGCTGGTCCTTTCAGGGAGTTCCCTTTCCAGAGCACCTCACCGGATGAAGGGGAAAGCAACCCGGCCAAAATCCTCAGGAATGTCGATTTTCCAGAACCTGACCGGCCCAGAAGGCCAACAATCTCTCCCGCATTAAGCGTCAGATTGACATCATCCAGAACCAGCAGATCAACCGCACTGTCTTTATGGTAGGACTGACTGACATGCCGTGCCTCAACCAGCGCTGTGGCTTGTCCGGCTGTCTGGTTGTCGGCGAGGGAAGGGGACGTCATGGTTCGGTCCTGTGTCAGGTCAGTTTCAGGCGACGGTGAGCGTAATCAGAAAGAGGACGCCAGACCAGCCAGTTGAGGATGAGCACAAACAGCGCCATCACGACAACACCCAGGGCAACCTCACTGATGTCGCCTTCGGTCGTGGCCTGCGCAATATAGGCCCCAAGGCCGTGGGCTTTCAGCGTCACATTGCCCCATTGCGCTACTTCTGATGCGATGGCGGCATTCCATGCGCCGCCTGAGGCCGCCAGTGCCCCCGTCAGATAATAAGGCGTGATGCCGGGCAAAATGATTTTCCGCCACCAGAGCAGGCCTTTGACCTCAAAATTTTCCCCGACTTCCAGCAGATTGGGCGGGAAAGATGAGGTGCCTCCAATGACGTTGAACAGAATGTACCATTGCGCCCCCAGCATCATCAAAGGAGTCAGCCAGATATCCGGAGCAAGATGAAAATAAATGATGCCCCCCACAAAAACGGGGAAGAACAGATTGGCCGGGAACGCCGCGCAATATTGCACAATCAGTTGCGCCCGATGCGCGCGCACGGGCTTGAGCCCCAGCCAGACGCCCACTGGCACCCAGATCAATGAGGCCACGCACAGCATGCTGACAACACGCAGAAGCGTATAAAACCCCAGCACGACAACATGCCCAATTTGCCCGAGCGTATAGGCCGAGCTGCCGTAAACCCACGCCTGTTCCAGCGCACACAGAAAGATCAGCCCCAGCGCCCCCCACCACAAGCCATCTGAGAGCCGTTTTGAAACGGTCGTCTGAGACGGCTGAAACCGTCCCTGTCTACGCCCCAGAGGGAGGGAGCCGATCTTGCGCATAAAAGACAGGAACAGATTGATACTGGCCCGCAGGACACGGGTGCGGCGCAGCAGACGAAGCACCCACGGCTCTGCCAGAGCTTCATCCTGCACCGTTGTTTCCAGTCGGAACCGTGAAGCCCAGACGGTGAGGGGGCGAAACAGGACCTGATCATACGCCAGAATAATCGCCATCATGGCGAGGATGGCTGCCAGCACAGCACCGATATTTTGCTGACTGATGGCAACGCCCACATAGGACCCGATCCCCGGCAGGATGATCTGGGTGTTGCCGACAGTAAGGGTTTCTGAATAGACCACCATGAACCAGCCGCCCGCCATGGACATCATGGAATTCCACACGAGCGAGGGAACGGCGCAGGGCACTTCCAGCCGCCAGAATTTTTGCCAGGCGGTTAGCCCGAAGCCTCGTGCGGCTTCTTCAAGCTCTGTCGGGACGCTCCGCAAAGACTGATACATCCCAAAGGCCATATTCCAGGCCTGAGAGGTGAAAATGGTGAAAATGGCGGCCAGCTCAGCCCCCAGCACCTGTCCGGGAAAGAGGCCCAGAAAGAAGGTCACTGTAAAGCTCAGAAAGCCCAGGATGGGAATGGACTGAAGGATATCCAGCAAGGGCACCAGAATTTGCGCGGCCCGGCGGCTTTTGGCGGCCAGTGTTGCGTAAAGAAAGGTGAAAACTAGCGAAAGCCCGAGAGCCGCGAACATCCGCAGAGTGGTCCGCAGGGCGTAGCCGGGAAGATACAGGATATCGAGATGGATCGGAGCCTGCGCCGGGGCGGCGAGGGGCGCCAGCATGTGGCGCACACTGTTGCCGGCCAGAACAGCCAGCCCTACCACGCAAATCAGCAGGAAGGCATCTGCCGTATTCAGGTGACGTAACGGCAGACGCGTAGAGGGGTTTTGAGAAGAAAGAGAAAAATCTGGTCGCGCTGCCGTCATGGCAGGCCGGTTCCCGTACTGCCAAAGCCCCCTGTGCCGCGGGCTGTTGCGTCCAGAGTGTCACATTCGGCCCAGGAGACGCGCTCAACCGGCGCAATAACAGCCTGAGCGATGCGCATGCCATGCTCAACGGTAAAGGGCTGATCACCTGCATTGAGAACAATCACGCCGACTTCGCCGCGATAATCTTCATCAATAGTGCCGGGGGAGTTGGGCAGAATAATCCCGTGCTTCAACGCAAGGCCGGAGCGGGGACGCACCTGCAACTCGTATCCGGGGGGTAGCGCAATGCACAGACCAGTCGGGATAACCGCGCGGCCACCAGGCTGGAGCGTGAGAGGTTCCGGCACGGCCGCCAGAAGATCCATCCCGGCTGCACCTGCTGTAGCGTAAGACGGCAATGGCAGATCCTGCCCGTGTGGCAGGCGCTGCACCCGCACTGTCAGGCCGGTGTTCCGGGATTCAGTTGCAGGCATCAGGCACTCCATATCTCATAGTTCTTATAACGACTTGTGAGGCTTTAAAAACCAGTCTGCAAGAGTTGTGGCAAACCTGCGGGCCACTTCTTCCTTACTCAGGCGAGGCCAATGCTCCGCTTTATCCTGCGTGATGAGGATGACCTGATTTTCGGACCCACCCATAACATCTGAACCCGCCCCAACATTGTTGGCAACAATCCAGTCACATCCCTTTCGCGCCAGCTTGGCGCGGGCATGAGCTTCCACCGTTTCCGTCTCGGCTGCAAAACCAATGACGAGGCGCGGGCGGGAAGGGGACGGCTCTGAAAGTTCGGCCAGAATATCCGGGTTGGGCAACAGGGCCAGTGGCGAGGGCAGATCATCCTTGCCTGTTTTTTTGATTTTCTGATCCTGCACATGCGCAGGCCGCCAGTCCGCGACAGCAGCTGTGCAGATAGCCGCATCAAACGACGCATTTTGTGTCGCCTTGAGAGCCAGATCACGCATCTGTCGGGCTGTCTCACAAAAAGACACAGCCACGCCCGCCGGGGGACGCAAAGCTGTCGGGCCGCTGATAAGCGTCACCTTAGCACCCAGATCCGCCAGAGCTTCGGCAAGCGCATAGCCCTGCTTACCGGAAGAGCGATTGGCGAGATACCGCACAGGGTCCAGCGGTTCATGAGTCGGGCCTGCCGTTACAAGGCATGTTTTGCCTGCCAAAGGGCCGATCTTGCGGCTCTGTTGGCGGAAAAATGCCAGAACAGCATCCCGGACATCGGCAGGTTCCACCATCCGGCCAAGGCCATATTCACCACAGGCCATCTCACCGGCAACGGGCCCAAGAAAAGTCACGCCACGTTGCCTGAGTGTCTGAATGTTGGCTTGCGTGGCGGGATGCTCCCACATCCGCACATTCATGCCCGGAGCGACCATGACAGGGGTGTCCGTGGCCAGCAGCACTGTGCTGGCCAGATCGTCCGCCGAGCCGCCTGCCATGCGGGCGAGTAGATTGGCGGATGCAGGGCACACAACAATCAGATCCGCAGAGCGGGAAAGGGCGATATGCCCCATTTCCTGCTCAGCCGTGAGAGAAAACAGGTCCGTATGAATAGGCTGACCGCTGAGTGCCTGCAACGTCAGCGGCGCAACAAACTGACTGCCCCCCTGTGTGAGCACGCATCGCACCCGTATGCCATCAGCCCGCAGCGACCGGATAAGTTCCGGCGCTTTGAAAGCGGCAATGCTTCCGCTGATAATCAGCAAAACAGAGCGTGAGGCGAGGGGAGCCGTCATGAAAGATCAGAGACGCCAGCCAGAGTGAATGGCTGCAATCCCGCCAGACAGAGACTGATACCGCACGTGAGACAAGCCTGCCTCACGGAACATTTCCGCCAGTGTTTCCTGATCCGGGAAGGTGCGGATGCTTTCTGCCAGATACTGGTAGCTTTCCCGGTCACCCGCCACCATGCTGCCCATGGTCGGCAGAACCTTGAAGGACCAGGCATCATAAATCGGCGCCAGAGCGGCAACCTGCACGCGGGAGAATTCAAGGCACATAAAACGCCCACCGGGACGTAGCACGCGACGCGCTTCCCGAATCACTGCCATTTTGTCGGTGCAGTTTCTCAGGCCAAACGCGATGGAAACGCGGTCAACCGACATATCTTTCAGCGGAATGGCTTCAGCATCCACCACTGCAAAGGAGAGGTCGGATACAAAACCCCGGCTCAGCGCCCGGTCACGCCCGACAGAGAGCATGCTGGCATTGATGTCAGTCATGATGGTGGGGCCGCCGCCGCCCTGCAGCCAGCCAAAGCTGATGTCGCCCGTGCCGCCTGCCAGATCCAGCAGGGACAGCCCGGGCTGAGGCCCGAGTTCCGTGACAAAAATACGTTTCCAGACCCGGTGAATCCCCAGAGACATCAGATCATTCATGACGTCATACTTGCCCGCAACGCTGTCAAACACAGCGCGGACGAGGGGTTTCTTTTCTTCCTTCCGGACGGAACGGAAGCCGAAATCGGTTTCTTCCGGCTGCGGCGCAGCGGAAGATGAGGGGGAGGGCGCAAAGCTATTGTCGGTCATGGTCTTACCCTATACCCTGCTTTGCACTCATGCCGGAACTCCCTGAAGTCGAAACCGTGATGCGTGGTATGCAGATCGCTCTGCAAGGCCATCAAATCAGCGATGTCATTCTCCGCCGCCCGGATCTGCGATGGCAGATTCCTGCCGATTTTCGTGATTCTGTTGCTGGGCAGACTGTCACAGGCTTCCGCCGCCGTGGGAAATATATTCTCATGCGGCTGTCGAATAATCTGTCCGTCGTGCTGCATCTGGGCATGTCGGGACGCATTATTCTCGATTCTCCGACGCCCCCTGCACTGCATGAACACGTCACCTTCATCACGGCGGATGGACGGCGCTGCGGGTTTATTGACCCGCGCCGCTTCGGGATGCTGGACCTCGTGCCCACCGGGCAGGAAGAGCAGTATAAGTTTCTCGCCGCTATGGGGCCGGAACCACTGGAGCCCGCTTTTACGGGCCCTGTGCTTCGCGCAGCCCTCAAGGGGCGGAAATCTCCGATCAAAACAGCGCTTCTGGACCAGAAAATTGTCTCAGGTCTGGGCAATATTTATGTCTGTGAAGCCCTGTATCGCACGGGCATCCATCCGCAGACCGCCGCAGGCAGCCTGAAACCTCAGGAAACAAAGCGGCTGGTTCAGGCCATTAAGGATGTTCTGAATGAAGCGATTGCCGCTGGCGGCTCAAGCCTGAAAGATTATGTGCGCCCGGAAGGCGGGCTGGGCTATTTTCAGCATGCCTGGCGCGTTTATGGACGCAAAGGGCAACCGTGCCCGGACTGCCCCGGCGCGCCGGCCTGTACGGGGGTCGAGCAGATCACTCAGGCGGGTCGCTCCACCTTTTTCTGCCCCTCACGGCAGAAAATGAGGTGAAATTCCCTCTATAATGAGGGAAGCGACTTGACTGTGGATACCGCTGTGGATTACAGCACCGCTACATCTTTGCAGCCATCCTGGCATTGCCGGGCTGCTACCATTTCTTTTGTGCTGGATAAAATAGAAACTCATGGCGAATATCGCTTCAGCGCGTAAGCGCATCCGGCAGACCGCAAAGCGGACTGCTCGTAACACAGCCCGCAAGTCTCGCATGCGCACCTTCATCAAGAAGGTCGAAACTGCAATTGCCGCTGGCAACCATGACGAAGCTCGTGAAGCTCTGCGCGTTGCTCAGCCGGAACTGCAGCGCGGCGTGATCAAGGGCGTTGTGCATGCAAACACCATTGCACGCAAAATTTCCCGCCTGTCTGCTCGCGTGAAGTCTCTGGCAACTGCCTGAGACCTTCAGGCTGCACCAGCAGCCTTTAGACACATGCGTTTTGTAAAGCCGAATCATCCTGGGGTGGTTCGGCTTTACTTTTGTGTAGCCCTCGGCATGGCATGGCAGAGATGAGGGCAAGAGCACAGAGATTTTCATTGCTCCTCCCTCGGTCGTGCTTTAATTCTGGCCGCTAGTCTCCACCCTTGGGAGAGCGTCTTTTTCGCGCTCCCGCGCCGCATTTCATAGCGGCAGTGTAGGCTTGCCGGAAGCCCGGCTGCCTGGTGGCCGTGCAAGCGGCCCCTTATCGAAAATCACGCGCGGCTGGCCGCGTTTATGACCGCTCGGGAGCGTAGATGACAATCGGAGTGGACGATGACGAAAGGGCTTTCCCCCAAGCTGAGGATGGCAAGGCGCTTGAGGAATCGTGGTTACAGATCTGTTCAAGGCTGAAAGGGGAAGTCGGGGAGGTTGAATACCGTACCTGGCTGACCAAGATCGCGCTGGGGCCTGTGGATGGTGATGAGATTACACTCCTCCTTCCCACCCGCTTTCTGCGTGACTGGGTGCGGAGCCAGTATGGCGACCGCCTGAGCGAATTATGGAATCAGGTTCTGCCCGCCATTCGCCGGGTCGAACTTCAGGTCGCACGCCCGGGTGACCCGGCGGCACCGCCGCTTGTGCTCGCCACCGAGGACGCCCCCGTTGCTGCCCCCAGCATTGAAGTGGAAGATGCCCCTCGCAGCGCGCCGGAAGTGCGGAGTGACCTCGTCACCACACTGGATACCCGCTTTACATTTGATACGTTTGTGGTGGGGAAACCGAATGAATTTGCCTATGCCTGCGCACGACGGGTCGCAGAAAAACCCTCCAGCGTCGGCTTCAACCCGCTCTTTCTATATGGCGGCGTGGGCCTGGGTAAAACGCATCTGATGCATGCCATCGGCGCGGAACTGGTGCAGAGCGGCAATGTCTCCGTTGCCTATATGTCTGCTGAAAAGTTCATGTATCGCTTCATTGCGGCCATCCGGTCTCAATCGACCATGGAGTTCAAGGAACAGCTTCGCTCCGTGGATGTGCTGATGATTGATGATCTTCAGTTCCTGATCGGCAAAGATAACACGCAGGAAGAATTCTTCCACACCTTCAACGCGCTGGTGGATGCCGGACGGCAGATTGTGGTGTCTGCGGATAAATCGCCGTCTGATCTGTCCGGTCTGGAAGATCGTCTGCGGACCCGGCTGGGCTGCGGGATGGTGGCCGATATTCATGCCACCACGTTTGAGCTGCGCATTTCCATCCTGGAATCCAAAGCTGCGGCGTCCGGCGTGGTTGTGCCCGGTAAAGTTCTGGAATTCCTCGCCCATAAGATCACGTCGAACGTGCGTGAGCTTGAAGGCGCTCTCAACCGCCTGATTGCTCATGCCAATCTGTTTGGCCGCCCGGTTACGCTGGAAGCCACGCAGGACGTTCTGCACGACATCCTCAAGGCGCATGATCGCCGTGTGACGATTGAGGAAATTCAGAAGCGGGTGGCCGAGCACTGGAATATCCGCCTGACGGATATGTCATCCGCACGCCGCGCCCGAGCCGTTGCCCGGCCACGGCAGGTGGCGATGTATCTGGCCAAACAGCTCACCAGCCGCTCTTTGCCCGAGATTGGCCGCAAATTCGGCAACCGCGACCATACAACCGTCATGCACGCCGTCTCGCGCGTTGCGGAACTGATGGAGCGGGATCCGGCTTTTGCAGAGGATGTCGAACTGATGCGTCGGATGCTGGAAAGCTAGACCAACCAGTGCCTGCACTCTCACACAGGAGGCAGGCACTCAAAGATTGACTGCACCGTTACTGCTGTTAGTTTTCAACAGGATAGATCCCGGCCCGCCTGAATTCCTGCGTGGGGCCGGTCATGCAGGAAAGAGGCATAGATGAAGTTTTCAGCTGAGCGCGCAATACTGCTCAAAGCTTTGGCACACATCCAGAGTGTTGCTGAAAAGCGTAACACCATCCCCATTCTTGCCAACGTTCTGATTCAGGCGGCGGACGGGCGACTGAGCCTTAAAGCCACCGATATGGAAATCGAGGTGGTGGAAGAAATTCCGGCGACCATCAAACGGGATGGCGCAACCACTGTTCCGGCGTCGGTTCTGTATGAAATTGTCCGCAAACTGCCGGACAGCGTGGAAGTCGAGCTGGATCAGGCCGACAGTGAAGGGCCGCTGCTGCTCCGTGCAGACCGCTACTCCACCCGGCTGAACGTGCTGAGTGTTGATGATTTTCCGTCCATGGGCACGGGTGATCTGCCGTGTCACTTCAAAGTCGGGGCAGGGGTGCTGCGCTCCCTGATCGACCGGACCCGGTTCGCAATCTCCACCGAAGAAACGCGTTATTACCTGAACGGTATTTTCTTCCATGCTGCCGATACGGACGCCGGAAAGCTGCTCCGCGCCGTTGCAACGGACGGACACCGTCTGGCGCGCGTGGAAACGGAACTCCCTGCCGGTGCAGAAACCATGCCGGGCGTGATTATTCCGCGCAAAACGGTGGCGGAACTGCGCAAGCTGATTGATGAAGCGCCGGAAGAAATCGAGGTTGCCCTCTCGGAAACCCGCGTGCAGTTCACGGCTGGCCCGGTCATGCTGACCTCCAAGCTGATTGACGGGACCTTCCCGGAATATGACCGGGTGATTCCGCTGAACAACAAGCGTATTCTACGCGTTGGCAAAAAAGACTTCTCGGATGCAGTGGCTCGTGTGGCAGCTATTAGTCAGGAGCGGTCTCGTCCGGTTAAACTGGCGCTGGAACCCGGCTTGCTGACTCTTTCTGCCAGCAGCCCCGAACAGGGCGTGGCGACGGAAGAGCTGGACAAGACCAGAATTTCCTATGATGCGGAATCTCTGGAAATCGGCTTTCAGGCCCGTTACCTGAACGACATTACCGATCAGGTGGAAAAAGACGTTGAGTTCGCATTTTCTGACAGCTCAGCACCTACCATTGTCCGTGATGTCGATAGCCCCTCAGCACTATATGTGCTGATGCCAATGCGCGTTTAAGACGATAGGCGTTATTCTGAGCCTTATCGGGTAAAAAGTGGCTCAGCTTCTTAAACTGACCCTTTCCGAATTTCGTAACTATGAGCGTCTGGTGTGGTCACCAGACGCTTCTCTTGTTGTGCTCACCGGCGAGAACGGGAGCGGCAAGACCAACCTGCTTGAATCGTTGTCTCTCCTGACGCCGGGGCGTGGATTACGTGGCGCGCCGTTAGCGCAGTTGGGCCGCGACAGCGCAGCAAGCTGGGGCATTTCTGGCCGCTTTTCCTTTGGTCAGGACGTTCTGGAACTCGGCACTGGCATGGCCGGCGTGGGAGAGGCTGCACGCCGCGTCTATCTGCTGAATGGCCAGCAGGTCCGTAATCGTGATGCGCTGGACGATACGCTCTCCGCTGTGTGGATCACGCCTCAAATGGACCGTCTGTTCAGCGAGGGCACTTCTGGCCGGCGGCGCTTTCTGGACCGGCTGGTCATGGCGGTCACCCCACACCATGCGCGTGAACTGTTGGCCTATGACCGCGCCATGACGCAGCGGAACCGGCTGCTCCAAACCCGTTTTTCCGAAGCTTCATGGCTAAGCGGGCTGGAAGCCTCCATGGCCCGGCACGGCGTGGCCGTTGCGGCTGGTCGACGCGAGATGGTGCAACAGCTCTGCCTCTTTGCGCAGTCCAGTCTGGGTGCGTTCCCCGGCGTGAATGTCACTTTGCTTTGTGGTGTCGCTGAGCAGCTTGAACATAATCCTGCACTGGCTGTGGAAGACTGGCTCCGCGAGCAGTTTGCGGCCAACCGGCAGCAGGACAGGGAGCGCGGTCGGGCGACGTTTGGCGTGCATCGCACAGATTTCCGGCTCTCTGATCTGCAAACAGGCCTGGCTGCGGCCACCGCCAGCACAGGTCAGCAAAAGACCCTTCTGATGGGCACAGTGCTGGCCCATGCCCGACTGGTGGAAGATTATCGTGGCACACCACCAGTCCTGTTGCTGGATGAACCGCTGGTGCATCTGGACCGCAATCGACGCGGCTCTTTGCTGGAAATTGTCAAAGACTTCCGCACCACCGTGATCCTGACCGGAACTGATGAAGCACCTTTTGAGGATTTACGAGCGCAGGCCCGATTTGTCGCACTAAAACATGGAGAATTTCTCGGATAAATCGAGAAACAATCCCATAAAAGAGAGCTTCCAATCTGGTCGGACTGCGCTGGCCGGAGTATAAGACAACAT
Organism: Acetobacter malorum; assembly: GCF_001580615.1. Taxonomy (GTDB): domain Bacteria; phylum Pseudomonadota; class Alphaproteobacteria; order Acetobacterales; family Acetobacteraceae; genus Acetobacter; species Acetobacter malorum. The sequence continues at coordinate 58,505 of NZ_LHZC01000056.1, read as the reverse complement.
CAGGTCCTATTCTTCTTTTCCGGAGTACCGTTACCATATGACAGACCTTTCTCAGCCCACACCATCCACCGGAATGGAAGAGTATGACGCCGCGTCGATCTCTGTGCTGAAAGGGCTAGACGCCGTCCGTAAGCGGCCAGGGATGTATATCGGTGATACCGATGACGGCTCCGGCCTGCACCACATGGCGTTTGAAATTATTGATAACGCGGTTGATGAAGCCCAGGCCGGCTACGCAACCCGTTGTATCCTGACCCTGAATGCCGATGGCAGCGTAACAGTACGGGATAACGGCCGCGGTATCCCGACCGACATGCACACTGAAGAAGGGATCAGCGCTGCAGAAGTCGTGCTGACGCGCCTCCATGCTGGCGGCAAGTTCAACCAGAATTCCTACAAGGTTTCCGGCGGTCTGCACGGCGTGGGTGCTGCTGTGGTGAACGCCCTTTCTGAATCCATGGAAGTGCGTATCTGGCGTAACGGGCAGGAGCATGTCATCCGCTTCCGCCATGGTGAGCGGGAAGGGCCTCTGGAAGTCGTCGGCCCGTCTGACGAAGAGCGTGGCACACAGGTCACCTTCAAGCCAAGCGGCGAAACTTTTCCCAGAACAGTTTTTGACTTTGCCATTCTGGAACGCCGCCTGCGTGAGCTGGCCTTCCTGAACTCTGGCCTCGAAATTGTTCTGCGCGATGCCCGCACAGAAGATGTGCGGGAAGAAATTTTCTATTATGAAGGCGGTCTGGAAGCCTTTGTGGAGTGGCTTGACCGCTCCCGCACCCCGATTGTCACGCCGCCTATTACGGGCAGCATGGAAAACCCGGATAACGGCATCAAGGTTGAGTTCGCACTAAGCTGGAATGACAGCTTCCACGAAACGATGCTGTGCTTCACCAACAACATCCCCCAGCGTGACGGTGGAGCCCATCTGGCCGGGTTCCGGCAGGCGCTGACGCGTATTGTCGGCAAATATGCTGAAAGCATTGCCAAGAAAGACGCCCATTCTCTGGTGGGTGAAGATATGCGTGAAGGCCTGACGGCTGTTCTGTCCGTCAAAGTGCCGGACCCGAAGTTCTCTTCCCAGACCAAAGACAAGCTGGTCTCTTCCGAAGTGCAGCCAGTGGTGCACGCGGCCGCAGCCGATATGATCGGCCACTGGTTTGAAACTCACCCCAAGGAAGCCAAAATTGTTGTTGGCAAGGTGCTGGATGCTGCCTCTGCGCGTGAAGCCGCCCGCAAAGCCCGTGAACTGACGCGCCGGAAAGGCGTGCTGGATATCTCCTCGTTGCCCGGCAAGCTGGCTGACTGTCAGGAGCGTGATCCTTCTAAAGCTGAAATCTTTATCGTTGAGGGTGACTCCGCAGGTGGGACCGCAAAGCAGGGACGCGACCGCCGCTTTCAGGCTATTCTTCCGCTCAAAGGTAAAATCCTCAACGTGGAGCGCGCCCGGTTTGACCGGATGCTCGGCTCTGCGGAAATCGGCACACTGATTACCGCACTGGGCACCGGCATTGGTCGCGGCGAGGCCGATCAGGGCGGTTTCTCTATCGACAAGCTCCGTTACCACCGCATCGTCATTATGACTGACGCTGACGTGGACGGCTCCCATATCCGCACGCTTCTGTTGACCTTCTTCTTCCGTCAGATGCCGGAACTGATTGAACGCGGCTATCTCTATATCGCTCAGCCGCCGCTCTACCGTGCCAAACGCGGTAATGAAGAACGCTACCTGAAAGACGATGCGGCTCTGGAGCAGTATCTTCTGGATAAAGCTCTGAATAACGCATCCTTTGTTTATGCGGACGGCAAAGTCGTCTCCGGAGCTGATCTGGAAGCCGATCTGCCGTTTATCCGGCAGGCGACGCAGGCTATTTCTCGTCTGTCCAACCGCGTGCCGAGCTGGATTATTGAGCAGGCAGCGCTGGCTGGCGCTCTGACATCTGATCTGGAAACACTCCAGCAGCGTATTCCTGACCTTCAGAAGCGTCTGGATGCCGCTTCCGCTGAAAATGAACGTGGCTGGAAAGCTGTTGCCAGCACGGATGGTTTGGAACTGGCTCGCAGCGTGCGTGGCGTGGGTGAAGTCTACCGGATTGACCCCATCATGCTAGCCGGTGGCGATGCGCGCTGGCTCACCAACCAGCTGGAGCGTTTGGTGCGTGAGTTCGGCACTGGTGTCAGCCTGCGTCTGGAAAGCACAGACCTGCCGCTGAAAGGGCCGTCTGAACTCTATACGCGTCTGCTGGCACAAGGGCGGCGTGGCCTTGCCATCAACCGCTTTAAAGGTCTGGGCGAAATGAACGATGAACAGCTGTGGGAAACTACACTGGACCCGGCCATGCGCACTCTGCTTCAGGTTAAAGTTGGGGACGTTGAAGAAGCCGGACAGGTGTTCACCACCCTGATGGGTGATGTGGTGGAACCCCGTCGTGACTTTATTGTTGGTAATGCGCTGAAAGTCGCCAATCTGGACGTGTAAGGCAGCGGGCTTTCACGCTTGTCTTCTTTTATGGGGAGCCCCTACGGCTCCCCATTTTTTTGCGTTCTTCTTGTAAAAACATTGGCAGCTTGCGGCGATAGCGCCTGCATGACGCTATGCCCCTTATGATAAATTACGCCTGAAATAAAAGCCGTATCGGTACAGTGGAGACCAACCAGCGACACCCTTGAGACCCACCATAAAATTATAGTTCGGCACGTCTTTGGAAATCCGACACCAGCAAGAGCCGATCAGTAAGAAAGGTGTAGAAAAGGAAGAAATATGGCTCTGGCTATCCACGCGGACTATGGAAATATCTGATTGGTCCGGCCACCAGAACCTGATCGTGCGCCAAATCAATCACACTGCCAGAATGAAGCCGCCACAACAAAAAAGAGCGGAAAGCTGGCCGGATGACCTTCTTTCCGCTCTTCAAACGCGACTGCTGCCGGGTAGGCAGATCGTGAGTAAGTGTTAGCTGCCGGCTTTGATTAGCTGATCAATCTCGCGGAACTGTTTCAGCAGGGCCGGGAGAGTTTTGATGGGCAGCATGTTGGGGCCATCACTGGGAGCACGGTCCGGGTCTTCATGGGTCTCGATAAACAGGGCCGCCACACCAATCGCCAACGCAGCGCGGGAGAGAATAGGGGCAAATTCCCGCTGCCCGCCTGAAGAGCCACCCAGGCCACCTGGCTGCTGCACGGAGTGTGTGGCATCATAGACAACGGGATACCCTGTCTGCGCCATAATGGGCAGACCCCGCATGTCGTTAATCAGCGTATTGTAACCAAAGCTGGTTCCACGCTCACAGAGCATGATGCGCTGGTTGCCCGTAGAGGCAATTTTGGCCGCCACGTGCTGCATGTCCCACGGGGCAAGAAACTGGCCTTTTTTGACGTTCACCACAGCGCCGGTTTTGCCCGCAGCCAGAAGCAGATCTGTCTGACGGCACAGAAATGCCGGGATTTGCAGAACATCAACAGCTTCCGCAACCGGAGCACATTGCTCCGGAGCATGAACATCTGTCAGCACCGGAATATTCAGGCTGTTCCGGATATCCGCCAGAATGGCCAGACCATCCTTCATGCCAATGCCTCGGGCGCTGGACAGGCTGGTGCGGTTGGCCTTGTCAAACGAGCTTTTGTAAATCAGCCCAACATTTGCCGCAGCACACAGTTCTTTCAGTGCGACTGCCGTTTCCATGGCATGAGCCGCGGATTCAATCTGACAAGGTCCGGCAATCAGCACAAAAGGCTGATCGTTCCCGACCATCAGAGACTGAAGCTGAAAGTTATGTGCTGCAGCGTGCGTCATGCGCGGCGTGCCTTTTCAAGTGCTGCGCCCACAAATCCGGAAAACAGGGGGTGCGGAGCAAAAGGGCGGGACTTAAGTTCCGGATGATACTGCACCGCCACAAACCACGGATGATCGGGATACTCGACCACTTCCGGCAGAATCCCATCGGGAGACAGGCCAGAGAACTTCAGACCGGCTTTCTCGAGCTGGTCCTTATAGTGAATATTCACTTCATAACGGTGACGGTGACGTTCACGGATGTTCGTTGTGCCGTAAATTTCTGCAGCACGAGACCCTTCCACCAACGTGGCCGGATAAGCGCCAAGCCGCATGGTGCCGCCCAGTTCTCCGCCTTCACTCCGGCGCAGACGCTCGCTACCACGCGCCCATTCCGTCATCAGGCCAACCAGCGGTTCATCAGCTTCACCAAATTCGGTGGAAGACGCATTCGGCAGATCGGCGAGATTACGAGCGCATTCGATCACCGCCATCTGCATCCCGAAGCAGATACCAAGGAAGGGAATGCCGCGCTCACGAGCAAACCGTACTGCGGCAATCTTGCCTTTGGAACCGCGTTCGCCAAATCCGCCGGGCACCAGAATACCATGTGCGGTGGACAGGCGCTCCAGAGCTTCCGGAGACTCTTCCAGCGTTTCAGCTTCTACCCAGTCCAGCTTCACTTTCGCACGGTGTGCAATGCCACCATGCAGCAGGGCCTCGTTCAGAGACTTATAGCTGTCGAGCAGGGCTGTATATTTTCCAACCACGGCAATACGGACGTCACCATCCGGACGACGGATGGCATCCACAATTTTCTCCCAACCGGACAAGTCGGGTTCTTCTGCGTGGGGCAGGCCGAAATAGCGCAGAACCTCGGTATCCATGCCTTCAGCATGATAGGCGAGGGGGCAGGAATAGATGGTATCCACGTCCCGCGCGGCAATCACAGCTTCGGGGCGGACGTTACAGAAGTTGGCAATCTTGCGGCGCTCGGTGTCCGGAATAGCGCGGTCACAACGGCAGAGCAGGATCTGCGGCTGAATACCCACATTCTGCAGTTCCTTGACGGAATGCTGGGTCGGCTTGGTCTTCAGTTCACCAGCAGACGGGATCCACGGCAGCAGCGTGAGGTGGACCACCATGGTCTGATCCGGACCAAGGTCGTTGCGCAGCTGACGAATGGCCTCAAGGAACGGAAGGCTTTCAATATCCCCAACCGTGCCGCCAATTTCGACCAGCACGAAATCCACATCATCCGTATTGGCAACCACGATGTCTTTAATGGCATCGGTAATGTGCGGGATAACCTGCACCGTGGCACCCAGATAGTCCCCGCGGCGTTCGCGCGCGATGACATCGGAATAGATTTTACCGGTGGTGGTGTTGTCTTCCTTGGTGGCATTGACGCCGGTGAAGCGTTCATAGTGGCCCAGATCAAGGTCTGTTTCGGCCCCGTCATCGGTGACAAACACTTCCCCGTGCTGATACGGGCTCATCGTGCCGGGATCGACGTTCAGATAGGGGTCAAGCTTACGCAGGCGGACTTTATAGCCGCGCGATTGCAGGAGTGCAGCGAGAGCCGCTGACGCAATGCCTTTCCCAAGAGAGGACACCACACCGCCGGTGATAAATACGAAACGGGTCATGAACAGACTTCCTACACGGACAAAGCCGGGTGGGTAAAGATGGACACAAAAATTCCTCCGCAGCTTTATGCAAGCGCAGAGGAATAAAGACTCTTTCTCTCTCCGGCTCCGGGAAGGAGGGAGAGAGCGGGAAACATGTTACTGTTTGGACGGTGCAGGAGCAGCCGGCGGTGCGGCAGGCTGAACAGGGGCCGTGACAGCAGCCGGCGCAGGAGGCTGCGCCAGAATGTCATGCCCGGCACCGGTGGAAGACCCACGGTTCAGAATCGCCAGCACCAGAGACAGCAGCATGAACAGCCCGGCGAGCACTGCTGTGGTGCGCGTCAGCAGGTTGGCCGTGCCACGGCCGGACATGAATGCCCCCATGCCCTGACTGCTGCCAATGCCGAGGCCGCCCCCTTCACTGCGCTGGATCAGCACAGTGCCAATCAGGGCTATGGTCACGCAAATATGCAGAATCAGCAGGGCTGTGGTCATGTCGAGTTCCCGATAAAGTGCGGAAATCAGGCAGCAGAAGCCGCGCCGATAATGGATAGGAATGCCTCTGCATTCAGGCTGGCACCCCCTACAAGGGCACCTGCTACATCTGCAATCGACAGAATGGAAGCCGCATTCTTGGCATTAACGGAGCCACCATACAGAATCCTGACAGTTTTGCCAGCCTCGCCAAACTGACGAACCAACTCTTCACGCAGGAATTTCATGGTTTCGGCAATTTCGTCCTCTGTGGCGGCACGGCCTGTGCCAATGGCCCAGATCGGCTCATACGCCAGAATACCAGAGAAATTGTCGGGCAGGGAGCCTTTGATCTGCCAGCCAAGCGTGTCGAAATGCTCACCGCTTTCACGCTGGTCTTCCGTCTCACCAATACAGACTATGGGGGTCAGGCCGGCTTTTGTGGCCGCAACCGCTTTTTCTCGCACGGTTTCGTCCAGCTCACCGTGTTCCTGCCGCCGTTCGGAATGGCCCAGAATAACGTAAGAGACGCCAAGGTCCGTCAGCATGGCGGGAGAAATATCCCCTGTATGCGCGCCGGATACATCCTTATGACAATCCTGCGCACCCAGAGCGATGGGCGAGCCTTTCAGCTTGTCTGCCAGCAGCGCAAGCTGCGTGAAGGGCGGGCAGGTTACAATATCCGGCACAGTCGCCGGGAGCCCTGCCAGCAGAGCTTCAACAAGCGCCTGCGAATCACGGCTGGTGCCGTTCATCTTCCAGTTGCCGACGATAATCTGTCTGGTCATACGCCTCGTCCTTCCGTGCTGCCTGTGCCCGCATCATCGTTGCGTCACTGAGGCCGTCGGAACAGGCTAAACCATACACTCGGGCTGTGGGGCAAGATGCTGTGTGCGTGTTTCGGTCCTTAACGGTTCGTTACCGCTGGTCAAGAGCGGCTGGTCCGCTTATGGTGCCGCGCCCGGGTTTGCCCGTGGCATGGTGTTCTGTCTCAACGGATCCTTGGGTTCATGATTTCCTATCTGCGTCGCGTTTTTGTTGAATCCTGGCTTGGGCGTGTCTGCGCCATCGTCATCTTCCTTGCTTTTATCGGCTGGGGTGTGGGGGATGTGCTCGGCTATATGGGCACAGAAACCGATGTGGTGGCCAAAGTTGGCCAGCAGCGCATCAGCTCGGCTGATCTGGGGCAATCTCTGCAGGGAGAAATGCCGACCATCGCCAAGCAGATGGGTGTTTCAGACCCCTCGCAGGTGCCTCCTGCCATGCGTCAGCAGATTGCCTATCAGGTTCTGCAGCGGCTGATAGGGCAGGCTGAACTGCTGGAAGCCGCACGCAAACTCAAGGTGTCCGTCCCTGATTCGGCTGTGCGGAATGAAGTGTTCTCACTGCCTTACTTCAAGGGCGCGAATGGTCAGTTTGACCGGAACATTCTGAACGCCCGCCTGCGGGAACGCGATATTCCGGAACAGCGTTTTCTGACGATGATCCGTGATGATCTCGCCAGCCGCACCATGCTGCAGCCCATCGGGCAGGCGGCCACTGTGTCTGACACGATCGCAAAACGCCTGTCTGACTTCGGACTGCAGACGCGCACCGTTGACCTTATCCGTATTCCCTTCGTCGAGCAGCCGACCCCGGCAGCTCCGGATGACGCCACCCTGCACCGCTATTATGCGAACCATCTGAACGACTTTCGGACGGCGGAACTGCGTCATGCCCGCGTTGTCGTGCTCTCTCCGGCGACGGTCGCAGACACCATCACTATTGATGAAAAAGATCTGAAGCGCGTCTATGACGAAGAGAGCGACCGCTATCACGTGCCGGAAACGCGCGATGTGCAGGTTGTGACCATGCCGGATGAAGCACAGGCACGCGCTGTCGCCGATGTCTGGACAAAAGGTGCTGACTGGGCCGCAGTTCAGGCCGCCGCAAAAGGCGGTGCATCTGTTGAAATGCCGGGTGCGCGCCCGTCCACCATTCCCTCTGAAAGCCTGAGCAAAGCGGTCTTCGCAGCACCTCTCAATCAAATTCAGGGGCCTTTCAAATCTGAAGGTGGCTGGGTTGTCCTGCAGGTCACAAAAGTCACCCCGCCGAAAGACACGCCTTTTGAGGTAGCTAAAAAAGAGATCCTTCAGCAGTATCGTGACGCCAAAGGCCCCTCTGTTGTTGGCGAACGCAGCCGCCAGTTGCAGGACGCCATGGCCGGCAACGGTCTGGACGCTATCCCGACAGATATCGGGGCGGCCGCAGCCGCTGGCACGCTGGACACCCACGGCAACACGCAGGATGGCACCCCGGCACCGCTTCCGGCTTCCGGCAAGCTGCGTGACGCCATTGTGCAGCAGGTGTTTGCACAGACCAAAGGGGGCAAGCCCAACCTGACAGAAGGACCTGACAATAGCTGGTATGCCGTTGAAGTCGACAGCATCACACCGGCTGCGCAGCTGACTTTTGAACAGGCTAAAGCCAACGTTCTGGCCGCATGGCAGGCCGAGGCCCGCAAGCATACCGCCGATGAACAGGCGACAGCGCTTTACACGGCAGCGCAGACAAAAGGCGGCCTCGCCAACGTTGCTGGTGCTGGCGCACCGGTTGTGAAGGGACTGACTTTCTCACGCGCTGCTCCGAACAAGGCCATCCCCTCTGAACTGATGGATTATCTGCCCCGCATGAAGGCCGGTCAGTCCGTTATGGGCGAGGATGCAGGAGAGTTCATTGTGGCAACGGTCACGAATGTTTCCACACCCAACCCGACTGCGGATCTGGGGGCTTACCAGCGCCTGAAAAGTGCTCTGGCCCAGTCCACGGGAGATGACCTCGTAGCCTCCTATGTCGAAGCCCTGAGCAAACGCACTCCGCCTGTTATCAATCAGCGGGCGGTGACGGCCACGTTGTCCTCCCTTGGGTTTGACGGAAGCACGACCCCATGAGCGTTACGGCACGGATTGCAGCCTCGCCCTCACGCGAGGCCTGCCAGACGGCATGGAAGGCCGGAAAGCCGTCCATCGTTTTTTCCGTAGAACCAGCAGATCTGCTCACGCCGGTTTCCGCGTATATCCGTCTCGCAGGGTTTGACGGCAGCACAGGCCGCCACACCCTCCTGCTGGAAAGCGTTGAAGGCGGTGTGTCCCGTGGGCGCTATTCCGTTATTGCGCTCAAGCCCGATCTGGTCTGGACCTGCCATAACGGGCAGGTCACGGTGGATGAAAACCCGGCACAGCCGGACACCACAGTGCGCACGGTGGACGGAAAGGCGCTGGACTCTCTGCGGCAGTTGATCCGTGAGACACAGCTTGATCTGCCAGCCGGTCTCCCGCCCATGATTGCCGGACTGTTTGGCTATCTGGGCTATGACATGGTGCGGCAGATGGAGCATCTGCCCGATGCGCCACCGGATGATCTGAACCTGCCGGAAGCCATCATGATGCGGCCCGGCCTGTTCGCCGTTTTTGATACGGTCAGTGACGAACTCATCCTTGCCGCACCAGTCCGGCCCGCAGCAGGAGAAGATGCGGGAGAAGCATGGAATAAAGCGCAAGCACTTCTGACCCGCGCACGCGCCTGCCTGGCTGGCGCACTGCCGGTTATGCCGGACGCAGCTCTTCCCGCAGCATTTGAAGCACCGCACTCAACGTTCTCTCGTGAAGAGTTCTGCGCGGCTGTTGAAAAAATTCAGGATTATATTGCCGCAGGGGATGCCTTTCAGGTTGTACCCAGCCAGCGTTTTTCAGCACCCTTTACGCTGCCGTCTCTGGCCCTTTACCGCTCACTCCGCCGTATCAACCCGGCTCCGTTCCTGTTCCATCTGGATCTGGGCACGTTCTCGCTGGTCGGCTCCTCGCCTGAAATTCTGGTCCGGCTGCGGGAAGGGACCATGACGGTCCGACCGCTGGCTGGCACGCGCCCGCGCGGGAAAGATGAAGCCGAAGACCTGTGGCTGGAACAGGATCTGCTGGCGGATGAAAAAGAACGCGCCGAGCATCTGATGCTAATCGACCTCGGGCGCAATGACGTCGGTCGTGTTTGTCAGCCAGGATCAGTAAAGGTCACGGAACGATTTGTGATTGAGCGCTTCAGCCACGTCATGCACATTTCCTCCAATGTCGAAGGCACCATCCGGCCGGATCTGGATGCGCTGGATGCTCTGGTTGCCGCATTCCCCGCCGGTACGCTTACGGGCGCACCTAAAATCCGCGCCATGGAAATTATTGACGAAATTGAGCGTAGCCGCCGGGCGACCTACGCAGGCTGCATCGGGTATTTCGGGGCAGGGGGCGATATGGACACCTGCATCGGTCTGCGCATGGCCGTTGTTAAAGACGGCATGATGCATGTGCAGGCCGGGTGTGGCGTGGTGGCCGATAGCGTGCCTGATCTGGAATATGAGGAAACGCGTCACAAAGCCCGCGCCGTTTTCCGCGCAGCAGAAGAAGCCATTCATTATGCTACACAGGACAAAGGCTGAGTTCTTGCCCTTCCGTCATTTGACCCGTGGGCCCCATAAGGTCATCATAAAACCATGATCCTTCTGATCGACAATTATGACAGCTTTACCTTCAATCTCGTCCATTATCTGGGCGAGTTGGGGGAGCGCTGCGATGTGCGCCGGAACGATTCTCTGACGGCAGAAGACGCCATGGCGCTCAAGCCGGAAGCAATCGTGCTCTCACCGGGCCCGTGTTCTCCTAATGAGGCCGGGATTTGTTGTGACCTGATTGCCGCCGCAGCCGGAAAGATCCCTGTTTTTGGTGTGTGTCTTGGGCATCAGGCCATCGGGCAGGTGTTTGGCGCGCAGGTGGTGCGGGCTCCCACGCCCATGCATGGCAAAATCAGCCCGGTCTTTCATGACGGGAAGGACGTTTTTGCTGGCCTTCCCAACCCATTCAACGCCACGCGCTATCATAGTCTGACGCTTGAGCCGTCAAGCATTCCGGACAGTCTGGATGTTACAGCCTGGACGGAAGACGGCATCATTATGGGGGTCTGCCATAAGCAGTTCCCCATTTCTGGCGTACAGTTTCATCCGGAAAGCATTGCGTCCGAATACGGACACGATCTTCTGCGGAACTTCCTTCAGGAAGCGCGTGCGTGGAACGAGAAGAAAACAGCGGCCTGACATGCCGGAAATCAAACCTTCCCCTTCGGAAAATCCGGACGCTTTTTTCACCACGATCCTGAACGCTCTCGCTCAGGGCAAAACACTATCCAGTGCCGAGGCTGAGGCCGCCTTTGGCATCATCATGGATGGCACTCTGCCTGCGGAGCGGGTCGCGGCCTTCCTGATGGGGCTGCGTGTGCGGGGGGAAGATGCAGGCGAGGTTCTGGGCGCAGTCACGGCGTTAAGGCGCCGCATGATCCCGGTCCCACAGATTCCGGCAGACACAATTGATGTCTGCGGCACAGGCGGTGACAATTACGGGACGCTGAATGTCTCCACAGCCGTAGCGTTTGTGCTGGCCGCTCTTGGTGTGCCGGTAGCAAAACATGGCAACCGCGCAGTTTCTTCCCGCGCCGGAGCCTCCGACGTGCTCCAGGCTCTGGGCGTTCCCTTGCTGGCTGACCCCGCAGAACTGTCCCGCCAACTCAACCTGCACAAACTGGTTTTTCTGGCTGCCCCCCATCATCACCCGGCCATGCGGCATGCTGCACCCGTTAGAAAAGCGCTGGGTATTCGCACCCTGTTCAATCTGCTGGGACCAATGGTCAATCCCGCCGGTGTGAAGCATCAGCTCATCGGAGTTTTTTCCGCAGAGTGGCTGAATCTGGTGGTTGATGTCCTGCATCGTCTCGGCTCGGAACGGGTCTGGGCCGTTTGTGGCCAGCCAGACGGGGAAACGCAGGGTATTGATGAACTGACACTGGCGGGCCCCACCCGTGTCGTCGCTCTTGAAAACGGCAGCAAGCACTCCCTTGTTGTACAGGCAGAAATGGCCGGTCTGCCGTATGCCCCGGTTTCCGCCATTCGGGGTGGTGATGCGCAGCACAATGCTCAGGTTCTGGAAGCCTTGCTCCGTGGTGCCCATGGGGCCTATCGTGATACTGTTTTGCTGAACGCGGCCTGCGCCCTGCACGTGGCCGGGCGACGTTCCATCCTGAAGGGTTTGCAGATAGACCCTCAGGCCTTCAGAGAGTGCGTGGCCGATGTCAGCCGCGTGCTAGATAACGGCGCCGCACTGGCGGTGCTCAATGGTTTGCGTACATCATCTTCTGGTACGCATGCTCAAGACATGACAGGATGATTATGAACGAAATACCCAATTCGTCCGCTGCCGGAAATTCTGACGTAGAGGCCGGTATTCAGGCAGACCATCTGCCGGATGTGCTCTCACGGATCTGCGCGCGGACAAGAGTTGAGGTTGAGCACCGTTCAACCCTTGTCTCTCTGAAAGAGATGATCGCCAAAGCGCAGGATGTGAAAGATGCACCGCGCGGGTTTGGGCGTGCCCTGAAGGAAAAGGCTGCCGACAGAACTGTCGGGCTGATTGCCGAAATCAAGAAGGCGTCTCCCTCAGCCGGCATCCTGCGTGAAGAGTTTGACCCCGCCCAGATTGCTGTCGGGTATGAGCAGGCTGGCGCTGCCTGCCTGTCCGTGCTGACGGAAAGCTCCTGCTTTCACGGCCAGAATGAAGACCTCCAGACCGCCCGTGCAGCGTGTTCTCTGCCGGTGCTGCGCAAGGACTTCATTCTTGACCCCTGGCAGGTTTATGAAAGCCGGGCGCTTGGGGCTGACTGCATTCTGATCATTATGTGCATCCTCACGGATGAAGAAGCTCTTGCACTGGTGGACCACGCCAAAGGGCTGGACATGGACGTGCTGGTGGAAGTGCATGATGAGGACGAACTGAACCGCGCCCTGGCCCTCGATACGTTCCTGATCGGCATTAATAACCGTAATCTCAAGACGTTGCAGACCGACATTGAGACCACAAAACGTCTCGCACCGCTGGTGCCGCCGGACCGGATTATTGTCTCCGAGAGCGGTATCAAAACGCATGGCGATGTGATGTCTCTGGCCGAGATTGGGGTTACAGGTTTTCTGGTTGGGGAATCTCTGCTCCGTCAGCCCGACCCCGGTCAGGCCGCGCGGGCTCTGCTGGGGTTTGCCTGACGTGTCTGAAAAGACGCTGACGCATCTCGATGCCTCAGGCCATGCTCACATGGTGGATATCTCGGAGAAGTCCGACACCCACCGGAAGGCGGTTGCAACGGGGAGTATCCTGATGCGGCCAGAGACCCTGAACATGATTGTTTCAAGGACGATGCCAAAAGGCGATGTGCTGGCGACTGCCCGTATTGCCGGCATCATGGCCGCCAAGAAAACTGCGGATATTATCCCGCTTTGCCACCCGTTAGCCCTCAGCCGCGTCTCGGTCGATCTGCTGCCGGCTGATGACAAAATCGAGATCACGGTTTCTGTTACAACAAAAGGCGCAACCGGCGTTGAAATGGAAGCGTTAACCGCAGTAAGTGCAGCGGCCCTCACTTTGTACGACATGTGCAAAGCGGTCGATCGCGGCATGAAGATTGACGGGATCAGGCTCCTGCATAAAAGCGGGGGACGGTCCGGCGACTATAATGCGGAATAATTGATAGGATCATGCAGGATTGAAGAGATAAACGACGCAAAATGCGGGTGGTTTCGTTTTTATAGATCCTGAATCCGCAAGACGAATTGTTCACAGTCATAGTTCTTAAACACAAAAGGAAAAACCGATGGCGGCGGCGCAAGAAAAAACAGCGCGTGTGGGAGGAAACGGCCCCTCCTTAACCCGTGAGCAATTCATGGACGCATTTCATGAGATGCTGCTGATACGTCGGTTTGAAGAAAAAGCCGGACAGCTTTACGGCATGGGGCTGATTGGCGGCTTTTGCCACCTGTATATCGGGCAGGAAGCCGTAGTGGTTGGCATCCAGATGACGCTTAAGGATGGTGATAAGCTCATCACGTCTTATCGTGACCACGGCCAGATGTTGGCTGCCGGTATGACGCCGCGTGGCGTGATGGCGGAACTGACGGGGCGTGCCACCGGGTATTCCCGCGGTAAAGGCGGCTCCATGCACATGTTCTCGCGTGAGAAGAATTTCTACGGCGGACACGGCATTGTCGGCGCGCAGGTTGCGCTGGGCATTGGTCTGGCTTTTGCCAACAAGTATCGCGGAACGGATGAAGTCTCCGTGGCCTACTTTGGGGATGGCGCTGCCAATCAGGGGCAGGTGTACGAAAGCTTTAACCTCGCCGCCCTACATAAACTGCCCTGCCTGTTTATTATTGAGAACAATCTTTACGGCATGGGGACCAGCGTGGAACGCGCTTCCGCGTCGCATGAACTCTGGCGGAATGGTGAGCCGTGGGGCATTCCCGGCCGGCGCGTAGATGGCATGGATATTGCCGCCGTGCATGAAGCCGCAGCCGAAGCCGTGGCACATTGCCGGGCAGGTAAGGGACCCTATCTGCTGGAAATGATGACCTATCGCTATCGCGGTCACTCCATGTCCGACCCGGCAAAATACCGCAAACGCGAGGAAGTGGATCAGATCCGCAAAACCCGTGATCCCATTGAACATGTGCGCCAGATTCTGCTGGACGCTGGTGTCGGTGAAGACAGCCTGCGCAAGATTGAAGATGACGTAAAAGCAACAGTGAACGATTCAGCTGAATTCGCGCAGACCAGCCCCGAGCCTGATCCTGCCGAGCTTTATACAGATGTGCTGCTAGAGGCGTAACGGATTATGGCGACAGACATTTTAATGCCCGCTCTTTCTCCGACCATGACGGAAGGAGCGCTAGCGCGTTGGGTTAAGGCCGAAGGCGATACAGTTTCCATTGGCGATGTGCTGGCTGAAATCGAAACCGATAAGGCAACCATGGAAGTGGAAGCCGTCGAAAACGGTATTCTGGGCCGTATTCTGGTGCCGGAAGGGACGCAGGATATTGCCGTCAATACGCCTATTGCCATTCTGGTTGCAGAAGGCGAGGCCGTTCCTGATGCAGCTGCGGCTACTCCGGCAGTAGCAGAGCCTGCAACAGCAACCGAAGAACCGGCTGCACAGCCATCTGCTGCGCCCGCAACACCGGCTGCGGCTCCTTTGAGCGCTCCCCAGCCGGAAAAAGACTGGGGACCGACAGCGGAAATCACCGTGCGTGAAGCCTTGCATGATGCCATGCAGGCCGAACTGCGTCGTGACCCGGACGTTTTCCTGATCGGGGAAGAAGTCGCGGAATATCAGGGCGCTTATAAAATTTCTCAGGGTTTGCTGGCCGAGTTTGGTGATAAGCGCGTGATTGACATGCCGATTACCGAACATGGCTTTACCGGCATGGCCGTTGGTGCAGCCCTGACGGGGCTTAAGCCGATTGTAGAGTTCATGACTATGAACTTCTCAATGCAAGCTATTGATCATATTATTAATTCCGCCGCTAAAACTCTGTATATGTCTGGCGGTCAGATGGGTTGCCCCATCGTGTTCCGCGGTCCCAATGGCGCAGCGGCACGCGTCGGAGCCCAGCATTCCCAGTGCTATGGCAGCTGGTATGCCCACGTTCCGGGTCTGAAAGTGGTTGCCCCCTGGTCCTCTGCCGACGCCAAAGGGCTTCTTCGCGCCGCTATTCGCGATCCGAACCCTGTTATTGTGCTTGAGAATGAAATTCTCTACGGACGCAAATTCCCATGTCCGGTGGATGAAGATTTCATCCTGCCCATCGGCAAGGCCAAGATTGAGCGGGAAGGGCGGGATGTGACCATCGTGACTTTCTCCATCATGGTCACCACGGCACTGGAAGCCGCTGAAGAACTGGCTCAGCAGGGGATTGAGGCCGAAGTCATCAATCTGCGGAGCCTGCGTCCGCTGGACACGGCCACGATTGTGGAAAGTGTCAAGAAGACAAGTCGTCTGGTCACGCTGGAAGAAGGTTGGCCGTTTGCCGGTATTGGCGCAGAAGTCGCCATGCAGGTGATTGAGCATGCGTTTGACTGGCTGGATGCCCCGCCGGCACGCGTCACTGGCGTGGATGTTCCGATGCCATTCGCCGCCAATCTTGAAAAACTGGCCCTGCCGCAGCCCGAGCACGTGGTTGAAGCCGTGCGTCGCCTGATCTGAGGAAAAAGAGATGGCTATAGAACTTCTTATGCCGGCCCTGTCACCCACCATGACAGAAGGCACACTGGCCCGCTGGGTTAAGGCGGAAGGCGAAAAGGTTGCGATTGGCGACGTGCTAGCCGAGATCGAAACCGACAAGGCGACCATGGAAGTGGAAGCCATTGAAGATGGCGTCCTCGGCCGCATTCTGGTGCCGGAAGGTACGCACGAAATCGCGGTGAACACGCCGATTGCCATTATGGTTTCAGAAGGCGAGGCCGTGCCGGAAGCCGGAGCGGTCAAACCCAAAAACTCTGCGCCGCCTGCACCAGTTGCTCAGCCCGCAACGGCACCGCAAGGCTCGGCTCCCGCCTCTGCGCCAGCCGCAACGCCTGTTGCACCCGTGGGTCAACCAGCCACAGGCAAGCGGATTGTTGCTTCGCCGCTGGCAAAGCGTGTTGCCAGCCAGAAAGGGCTGGATCTCTCCCGCATTAAAGGGACGGGTCCGAATGGTCGCATCGTGCGCCGGGATGTGGACAACGCTGCAGCACAAAGCACGGCAGCTCCGGCCACAGCAGCGGCTGAGGCTCCGGCTTCCACAAGCCGCACCGTGCCGCATTCCAGCATGCGCAAGGTCATTGCGCGCCGCCTGAGCGAAGCGAAAAGCACCATTCCGCACTTCTACGTCTCTGCGGATGTTGAACTGGATGCTCTGCTGGCTCTGCGTTCTCAGCTGAATGCAGCATCACCAGACGAAGGGCCTGACGCCTTCAAGCTGTCTGTTAATGACATGCTGGTCAAAGCGTCTGCCATCGCCCTCAAGCGGGTGCCGAACGTGAATGCCTCGTTCACAGATCAGGCGATGATCCTGCATGACAACGTGGATATTTCCATCGCTGTCTCCATTCCGGACGGGCTGATTACCCCCATCGTCAAGCATGTTGACCAGAAGAGCCTGAAGCAGATCAGTCAGGAGACCAAGGATCTGGTCAAGCGGGCGCGGGCTGGCAAACTGAAACCGGAAGAGTTTCAGGGCGGCACGTTCTCCATTTCCAACATGGGCATGTTTGGCGTGCGTGACTTCTCCGCCATTATCAACCCGCCACAGGCCGCCATTCTGGCCATTGCCGCAGGCAAGAAGCAGCCTGTTGTGAAGGGAAATGAGCTGGCGATTGCCACGGTCATGACGGTCACGCTCTCCGTTGACCATCGCGTGGTAGATGGCGCGGTTGCGGCAGAATGGCTCTCGGCCTTCCGGTCAGTGGTCGAATCTCCTCTGACACTTGTTCTTTAACATCGCGTTTGCAGGAAACGACCATGAGCGGAACGGATTTTGACATTATCATCGTGGGTGGTGGACCGGGTGGCTATGTTGCGGCATTGCGGGCCGCACAGCTCGGCCTGTCTGCCGCGGTGGTGGAAGCAAAGCATCTGGGCGGAATCTGCCTGAACTGGGGCTGTATCCCCACAAAGGCTCTTCTGCGCGCCTCTGAAATCAACCATCTTCTGCATGACCTCGGCACCTATGGGTTCAGTGCAGAAAAGGTGGGTTTTGATTTCTCGAAAATTGTCGCCCGCTCCAGAGCTGTATCCCAACAGCTTTCAGGCGGTGTCGCGCATCTGCTGAAGAAAGCCAAAGTTCCGGTTTTTGAAGGCTTCGGTAAGCTGGACGGCGTTACGGGCAGCAAGCGTAAAGTTCTGGTCACACCGGAAAAAGGCGCTCCTGTTACGCTGACGGCGAAGCACGTCATCCTTGCCACCGGCGCGCGCGCCCGCGTCCTACCGGGGCTGGAACCCGATGGAAAATTGATCTGGTCTTACAGGGAAGCTCTGGTGCCGGATGCTCTGCCGCGCCGCCTGCTGGTGATCGGCTCAGGAGCCATCGGCAGCGAGTTCGCCTCTTTTTATCGGAACATGGGCTCTGAGGTTACACTGGTAGAGGTCGCACCGCGTATCCTGCCAGTGGAAGATGAAGAGATCAGCGCACTGGCGCGCAAAGCCTTTGAAAAACAGGGCATGCGTGTACTGACCAGCGCCAAGGTCGGTCCTCTGCGTAAATCCGATACGGATGTCACCGTGCCGGTCGAAGTCAACGGCAAGACCGAAGAGTTCACGGTCGATCGCGTGATCTCAGCGGTCGGGATTGTCGGGAATGTCGAGAAGATTGGTCTGGAAGGCACCAAGATCAAAACCGACCGCACACATGTGGTCACGGATGCTCTGTGCCGCACGGGTGAGCCGGGTGTGTACGCCATTGGTGATCTGGCGGGTGCCCCATGGCTTGCTCACAAAGCCAGCCATGAGGCTGTGATGTGCGTAGATGCCATCGCAGGAAAGCAGGTTCATCCTATTGATATTACAAAAATTCCCGGATGCACCTACTGCCGCCCTCAGATTGCTTCTGTAGGGTATACGGAAGCCCGCGCCAAAGAGGCTGGCTATAAAGTGCGCGTCGGCAAATTCCCGCTGCTCGCCAATGGCAAGGCTCTGGCCATGGGTGAACCGGATGGACTGGTGAAGACCGTCTTTGATGCCCAGACCGGTGAGCTTCTGGGAGCCCACATGATTGGGGCTGAAGTGACGGAAATGATTCAGGGTTACGTCATTGCCCGCACGGGAGAGCTGACGGAAGCTGAACTGGCTGAAACCATCTTCCCGCATCCGACCATTTCTGAATCCATGCACGAAGCCGTGCTGGCTGCTTACGACGGCGCACTACACTTCTAGTCGAAAAGCAGGCGGCCGCCGCTCTCGTGGGTGTGATGCCGTCTGATACGCCACCAGGAGCGTTCTACCTTGACGCAGGAGTAAGAGCGTTCCAGTTGTTTTTAACCCGGAGTGTGGGAGCGGGCGATATCATGTCTACACGCGTCTTGATTGATCATCGGAAGGGCGGGGCAAGTAAAGTCCGCCATCCGGAAAAGGCACACCGGCCAGACAATCCGATTGCCCGTAAACCTGAATGGATCCGCGTTAAGGCTCCAACGCATCCTGTCTATCACGAGACGCGCAAGCTGATGCGGGACAACCGTCTGGTGACGGTGTGTGAGGAAGCGGCTTGCCCCAATATTGGGGAATGCTGGTCCCAGCGCCACGCCACCATGATGATTATGGGGGAAATCTGCACACGCGCCTGTTCCTTCTGCAATGTGACCACAGGCCTGCCGCATGCTCTGGATGCGGATGAACCGGCCCGCGTGGCCGAGGCTGTTGCCAAACTGGGGCTGCGCCATGTGGTGATTACATCCGTGGACCGGGACGATCTGGAAGATGGCGGCGCACGGCATTTTGCACAGGTCATCACGTCCATCCGCGAAGCTGCACCCGACACAACCATTGAAATTCTGACACCTGATTTTTTACGCAAGAACAATGCTTTAGAGATTGTTGTTGAAGCGCGACCTGATGTTTTCAACCACAATCTTGAAACAGTGCCGCGTCTGTATCCAAGCATTCGTCCGGGGGCCCGTTACTACCAGTCCATGCGCCTGCTGGACCGTGTCAAACAGCTGGATGGCTCCATCTTCACCAAGTCCGGCCTGATGCTGGGGCTGGGGGAAGAGAGGATGGAAATCGCTCAGGTCATGGATGATCTGCGTATTGCAGATGTGGATTTTATTACGATGGGCCAGTATTTGCAGCCTACGGTGAAACACGCGGCGGTTGCCCGTTTTGTCACCCCCACTGAGTTTGAGGAGTATGGCGCCATGGCCCGCGTCAAAGGTTTTCTTCAGGTCAGTTCCAGCCCACTGACCCGTTCATCCTACCATGCTGATGCCGATTTTGCTGAACTGCAGCAAACGCGCAATGCCCGTCTGGCGGGAGCGCACTGATGCCTAAACACGCAGAAAAGCGTGTTCTCGCGTATCGGGCCGACCAGATTTTTGATCTTGTTGCAGATGTTGGCCGCTATCCCGAGTTTTTGCCGTGGTGCGTTGCGGCCCGCGTTAGGACCCGCACAGCAACCGAGCTGGTGGCGGACCTGACTGTCGGGTTTGGGCCGTTCCGGGAGAGTTTTACCTCCCGTGTTACGCTTAACCGGCCTGGCACCATTATGGTGCAGTATGAAAAGGGGCCGTTCCGCTACCTCAGGAATGTCTGGAAATTCACCCCGGATCCACGAGGCTGCCTGGTCGAATTTTTTGTTGATTTTGAATTCCGCTCCCGCATCCTTCAGGCCGCTATCGGCGTTGTATTCGGGGAAGCAGTCCGCCTTATGGTCTCAGCTTTTCTGCGGCGCGCGCGCGAGGTTTACGGGCCACCAGAGACAGCAGCCACCTTGCCGGAAGAGCATCCTGTCGCACAATAGTTCTCAAAAAGAACGGTTTAGGTTAAACGCTCTAAAATACGCTGGGTGATTGTTACAGGCCGCAACTTTCTGTAGATTACTAATCTGTTGGAAAGTTGCTTTTTTGTAAAAGCACTTCAGCGTTTTGGATAAGGACTGATGTTTATGAAAAAATTCTTTGCTGCTACAGCGCTTGTTACTGCCACACTGGCTGCAAGCCCGGTTTTTGCTGCTACGCATCATGACCACGCACACAAACACGCAGCACACTGCTCTGGCACAAAATGTGTTGCCGAAGCGAAAGCTGCCAACAGTGATTCCGCAACGGACGACCTGAACAACCAGAGCCTGAACGCTGCACAGCGCGCCAATGCTCCGGCTTTTGCTGCTGCCCCGACTGCTCCGGTTGCTGCACCTGTTCCGGGTGCCACGGTTGCTGTTCCGGCCGCTGGTACGGGCGTTACGGTTCCGGCTGCTCCGGCTGCCCCCACCATGCCGAACGTGACGGCTCCTGCAGTCCCGGCCGCTCCGGCTGTTCCGACCGCAACTGTGCCGGCTAACGCTCCGGCTGCTGGTCAGTAAAAAGCGTCAACACTCTGAAAATGCAGTTTAATCTGCAATGACAGCGTGTAGCAAAGAGCGTCAGAGGGATATCCTTCTGGCGCTCTTTTTATGTGGTCCACGCTTAATCAAGCCGCTGCGCTACAAGGGCAAGGGCATACAGAGCAGCCTGAGAGCGAACCTCTGTGCGATCGCCTTTAAAAATCCGGGCTTCCGCTCGTACATCGCCACCACGCACGGCCGTGCCAAACCAGACCAGCCCCACAGGCTTGTCTGCTGAACCGCCACCTGGACCGGCTATACCGGAAACGGAAACGGAATGCGTTGCCTCCTTAGCAATACTCAGCGCGCCGTCCGCCATCTCCCGGACTGTTTCCGCACTCACAGCGCCAAATTGCCGTAACGTATCTGCCCGAACACCCAGAACAGACTGCTTCATGCTGTTAGAGTAGGTCACAAGACCGCCTTCGGTCACATCTGAAGAGCCTGCGTGATGGGTCAGCAGTGCAGCAACCAGCCCTCCCGTGCAACTCTCTGCCGTCACCACTTTGGCCTGAGCCCGCCGGAGTGCTTCCAGCAGCCTTGCAGACTGCTGTATCAGTTCGCCAGAAAGCTCTGACGTCAGAAGGGAGGAGAGCATAGCAGTCAGCCTTTAGAGGAGGGCAGGTGACGCGCCAGCAGACGCCCAGCCTTGATGCAGGCCGCAGCCATGATACCTGCTACCAGATCATCCCCCATGATGCCTGTCGCACCATGCTTGCGGTCCAGATAGCCAACCGGACCGGGCTTTTTGATATCGAACAAGCGGAAAAGGGCAAAAGCCAGAACGGAAAGCCCGAGGCTTTTCCGGACAGCGGCAGGATCTTCCGCGTCTTCGGGCAGACAAGCCAGTAGACTGACCCACATGCCGGCGACTTCATCAATCACAATCCAGCTGTGATCTTCTCCTTCTCCGGCACGGTCCGCTGCCCACCAGCCTGCGACGGAGACCACACCGATGGCCCCCAGCAAGACCTTTGGACGCTTGAGGAGGGGGAGCCCAAGCAACAAAGCCGCCAGAGACCCCACAGTGCCGGGCGCACGCGGTGCCAGACCGCATCCGCCGAACGTTGCCAGAAAACGGGATGGTGTCATGCTCATTTCCCCATAGCCGTATAGATCGTCATGTTTTCCCAGACACGCTGGACGTAATTCCGGGTTTCCGAGAAGGGAATGCTTTCAATCCAGTCGATCATCTCGTCCTGCGAGGCCCCGCTGCGGGCCGGGTCTCCGGCAGCTGCCAGCCAGCGTGAGAGACGGCCCGGACCACCGTTATAAGCGGCGGCCATATAAGGCACCACATTGCCGAATTTATCCTGCAGATAAGACAGATAAGCCGCACCCAGCGCCATATTATTTTCCGGATCATGCAGGCCGGATGCTGTCGCGGCAGAGGCCGGAACGCCCGCTCTGCGTACCATATCCCCCGCCGTAGACGGCTTGAGCTGCATCAGGCCAATAGCGTTGGACGAACTGATTGCATCGGGATTGAAATTACTTTCCTGACGAGACAGCCCCAGCACCAAGCCAGACGGAAGCCCTGTGGCTGGCGGCGTATAGGGAGCAGGCCAGCCAGAGTGGAGCAGGAACAGTCCGTCACGACCAACCTGACGAGATACCGAGACGGCCACATCAGGCAGGTTCAGACGCATAGCCAGATCACACAGGGCCAGTCGATCGGACAGAGATACTAACTGCTGGCTGAGCAGCATCAGGAAGTCCCGTGCGTGCGACTTATCACCCCAGGACACAAGCAGTTGGGCCGCCTGAACCAGATCACTCCCGGCAAGGCGGCTGGCTGATGCCGTAGGCTCTCGTTCCGCCGCCAGAGCTTTTACAATGGCAGGCGGGATATGGTCGGGAGCCAGCAGCGTGGTTTCATTCCCAGCCAGCTTAGCTGCGGCCATCTGGCCGTAAAACGTTCCGGGATAACTTGCGGCTTTCTGCCAGTCCGCCTGCGCTGAGGCGTTATCCTGCGCGGCCAGACGGGCGCGCCCAAGCCAGTAAAACCCACGACTTTTGGTAATAAGTGCTGAAGAGTCGGCCAGTGGCTTGAAAAAGACATCAGCCTGCGTCGGGTTGTGCAATTTTTGCAGCGCGATCCATCCGCTTAGAAATTGCGCATCCAGACGGGTGGCTCCCGAGACGGTAGTATCATTCGCCAGAAACAGCGCGTCCTCATTTTGCCCGGTCTGCACCAGTTCACGCGCCAGCGCATCGCGCTCCCGCCAGAAGGCCGGATAGCGCGCTTTGGCTTCCGCCTGCACACCGGCAGATTTCCAGAGTGCCGCGGCATCCGTGTCACGCTTCTGGGTGCGCAACCAGCGGAGATGGTCGAGAATCAGATAAGGATCTGTGGCCTCAGAGGCGGGCAGGGCGGCTGCTAATGCTTCCGCACTGGCATCATTCGCGCGAAAAGCCAGTCGGGCCTGAGCCTGTTTTTGCCGGGATGTACTCAGATAGGGCACTGTCTGGCGCGCTGCCGCCAGCAGACCAGCTTTTTCTTCCCGGTTAAACCGCAGCCAGGAGGCTTCCTGCGTCAGAACCTGAGGAAACGCGCCCGACAAGGTCGACGCCGCGGCAGATGCATCGTTACCATTCATCCAGGCTTGCTTTGCCTCTGCGGCAAGATGGCTTGAAAGCCCTGAATTTGACGCGCCAACCTGAACTGCACATTGCGCGAGTGCAGGGCCGTAGGTCAGTGTTTGCTCACAGAGCCGCCCGAGAACCGCAGGGTCGGTCTCCTTAGCCAGAGCCTGCTGCATGCGGGACTGCAGGAGTTGCCAGCGCGGCCAGACGGGGCGGGTTTTCAGAAAATCTGCATACTCTTGCGCGCTGGCATGCGGAGAGCCGACAAGACTGAGCCAGACGGTCAGACGATCAGAGACTGAGCGAGAAACGCCCGCCTGTGATGAGGATAACGCCACAGGCTGAGACTGGGGCTCTACAGGCGCAGACTGGACGGTAGGCGTCGCCGTTTCCGGCGGGGCCGAACACGCGCTTAAAAGTAGAAAAGCCAGCGGCAGAACTGCCTGCCGGCGCCATGCGGAAGAATGTGAAAATGCCATTCCCGGAAGATCAGCGATCCCGCATGCGCTGGCAAGTCATGATCGGCGAGGAAGAGGAAAGCTCAGTGCCTCAATGAGAAAGAGGCAAATGCGTCCAGACCTCACCGCCGCCTTTGACAATAAGCTCAATCGCAACGGCCAGAACAATCACCAACCCAACCCACGAGATCCATTTGTAGCGCTCCAGCAGGCGCGCAATAACGGATGCGGCAACGCCCATCAGCAAGACGGACAGAACCAGACCTGTAATCAGAACCCACGGATGCTCCGCCGCTGCACCGGCAACTGCCAGCACGTTATCCAGACTCATGGAAAGGTCGGCGAGAAGAATGCGCAGCACAGCCTTACCGAAGCTTGCGGGCGGGGGGCCGCCCTCTGCGTCGTCATGCTGGCCGGCCCGCATCTCGGAATACATCTTCCAGCACACCCACAGCAGCAACAGGCCGCCCGCCAGTGTCAGACCTATAATCTGCAGCAGCTGCACTGCGACGAGCGCCATGAGAATGCGGATGATAGCGGCAAGCGCGATCCCGACAAAAATAGCCTTCCGCCGCTCGCTCACCGGCAGAGACCGCACAACCAGCCCGATCACAACGGCGTTATCACCCGCCAGCGTGACATCAATCATCACGACCTGAAGGAAAGCAAAAAGCGCTTTCAGGCTGAAAGCATCAAGAAAACTGTGCACGAAAACTCCGATTCGAGAGGCAGAAACCGGGAAGGTCAGGGTCTGAACATCCTGAAACAGCCGCAAGTGTCAAAGTTTTTTGTTTCACGGGCAGACGCGGGGGCCGGAATCGGGTAGAGAGGCGCGCATCATTCCGTTCTCAGGAGGAACACCGCGTTATGGTGCCGCGCTATACTCGCCCCGTCATGGCCGCTATCTGGTCGCCTGAAAATCGCTACCGCATCTGGTTTGAGATTGAAGCACTGGCCTGCGAAGCCATGGCCGAATATGGCGCTGTGCCAAAGGAAGCCGCAAAAGTTGTGCGCGAGAAGGGCGATGCCGCACTGGCCGCTTTCTCCGATGCCGATCTGGCCCGCATTGACGAAATTGAGGCCGAAACACGCCACGATGTGATTGCCTTCCTGACCTGGCTTGCTGAGAAAGTTGGGCCGGAAAGCCGCTTTGTGCATCTGGGCATGACGTCTTCCGATATTCTGGACACCTGTCTGGCCGTGCAGCTGACGCAGGCGACCGACCTGCTGCTGAAAGATCTGGACGACGTTCTGGATGCCCTGCGCACCCGTGCGTTTGAACACAAACACACCCTGACCATTGGCCGCAGCCACGGCATTCATGCTGAGCCGACCTCTTTCGGTCTGAAGCTGGCCGGGCACTATGCAGAGTTCGTCCGCAACAAGGCGCGGCTTGAAGCTGCTCGTGCGGAAATTGCCACCTGTGCCATTTCCGGTGCCGTGGGCACTTTCGCTCATCTGGACCCGCGCGTTGAAACCTACGTTGCTGAACGTCTGGGCCTGAAGCCGGAACCCGTCTCCACGCAGGTGATCCCGCGTGACCGTCACGCGGCCTATTTCTGTGCGCTGGGCGTGATTGCCAGCGGCATTGAACGTCTGGCCATTGAAGTGCGCCATCTGCAGCGTTCTGAAGTGCGGGAAGCGGAAGAATTCTTCCACAAGGGTCAGAAGGGCTCCTCCGCCATGCCGCACAAGCGGAACCCGGTGCTGACGGAAAACCTGACGGGGCTGGCTCGCCTTGTCCGTTCTGCCGTTATCCCGGCTCTGGAAAACGTGGCCCTGTGGCATGAACGCGATATCAGCCATTCTTCCGTTGAACGGAACATCTGCCCAGATGCCACCATTGGTCTGGACTTCGCGCTGGCTCGCCTCGCCGGCATGATGAGCAAGCTGCTGGTCTATCCGGACCGCATGGCTGCCAACATCGAAAGCCTTGGTGGTGTTGTGCATTCCGGTGAAGTCCTGCTGGCTCTGGCCCGCGCCGGTCTTTCGCGTGAAGATGCCTATCGGATTGTCCAGCGCAATGCGATGGAAACATGGACCAAACTCGGCACGCCGGAAGGCCGGACGTTCCGTGAAAATCTGGCAGCGGACCCGGAAATCTCCGGGCGTATCCCGGCAGAAACGCTGGATGCCGCCATGGACAGCCGCCAGCATCTGAAGGCGCTGGATGGCCTGTATCAGAAAGTATTTGGGGAACCCGGCCCGGCTCTGTGAGCAGGGGTGTCCCTATATCTTCCATGCCCGAAGCCTGCTATGACGCGTCTGAAGAAGGGAAGGCTGGTTTCAGCCTTCCCCCGGACCGGTTGCAGGGATCGGTTTTAAACGTTCAAGACAGGTAAGGATGACCATGGCCCGTCGCCGCCAGCTTTACGAAGGTAAAGCCAAAATCCTTTTTGAAGGTCCGGAACCCGGCACCCTTGTGCAGTATTTCAAGGATGATGCCACGGCTGGCAACGGTGCCAAAAGCGGCATCATTACCGGCAAGGGCGTGCTGAATAACCGCATCAGCGAGCATCTGATGCTCCGCCTGCAGGAAATCGGCATTCCCACGCACTTCATCCGCCGCATCAATATGCGTGAGCAGCTGGTGAAGGAAGTTGAGATTATTCCGCTTGAAGTTGTGATCCGCAATATTGCTGCGGGGAGCATTGCCAAGCGCTTTGGTATTGAGGAAGGCACACGCCTGCCGCGCACCATTGTGGAATTTTACTACAAGAACGACGAGCTGAATGACCCGCTTGTCTCTGAAGATCATATCATCGCCTTCGGCTGGGCGTGTCCGCACGACCTGGAAGACATGACCTCCATGGCCATGCGGGTGAATGATTTCCTGTGCGGCCTGTTCAGCGGCATTGGTATTCAGCTTGTAGACTTCAAACTTGAATTTGGCCGCTCCTGGGAAGGGGACGACATGCGGATTGTGCTGGCGGATGAGATTTCACCCGACAACTGCCGCCTGTGGGACAACCAGACCAACGAGAAGCTTGATAAGGACCGTTTCCGCCGTGACCTGGGCAATGTCCGGGAAGCGTATCAGGAAGTTGCCCGCCGACTGGGCATCCTGCCCGAAGCAGGCAATGGGGGAGACATGAAGGGTCCGGAGACCATGCAGTGACCATGCCGACAGCAACGGGGGCTTTATCATGAAAGTACGTGTAACCGTCATGCTTAAGGAGGGTGTGCTTGACCCGCAGGGGAAAGCCATCGGCCACGCATTGCACACATTGGGTTTCCCGGGCGTGAATGACGTCCGGGTTGGCAAGATTATTGATCTGGATGTTGAAGGTACGGACCGTGCCGCTGTCCAGAAACAGGCCGAAGACATGGCGCGGGATCTTCTGGCCAATCTGGTGATTGAAGACTTCACGGTTGAGGTGCTGGGATGAAGCGCCTCACCCTGATCGCCCTTGGGGGAGCTTTGCTTGCGCCGACACTGGCCCATGCTCAGCGCATTTCCCCTATGCAGGCTGGCAATTTTGTCCGCGTCTGTTCCCGCACAGCAGGTGCCACCGTGTGTGATGCCTACATCACCGGGGTTGCGGACGCTGTTGCGCTCTCCAAGATCAATGATCGCAATGAAGGCGATGCATCCGCACCGGCTGGCTTCTGCGTCCCGACGTCAGAAAATGGGGCTGCCATGCGCGTCAAAGTGCTGGCATGGCTGAAAGCGCATTCAGAAGCGATGTCCAAGCCTGTGGGCGAAAGCGTCTTCAAGGCTCTGCATGACTCTTACCCGTGTAGCGGCGCAAAATGAAAGCAGCGATTGTTGTCTTTCCGGGCACCAACCGTGAGCGCGATATGGCTATCGCGCTCCGGCGTGTAACCGGACATGAACCCCGCATGGTCTGGCATCGTGATACCGACCTGACCGGGATTGATCTTGTTGTTCTGCCGGGTGGCTTCAGCTACGGGGATTACCTGCGCTGTGGCGCCATGGCGGCCCATTCTCCCATCATGACGGAAATCCGCAGCTTTGCGCAAAAGGGTGGTCATATTCTGGGGGTCTGCAATGGCTTTCAGATTTTGACGGAATCCGGCCTGCTGCCGGGTGCCCTGCTGCGGAACGCAAATCTGCGCTTCCTGTCTCAGGACTGCCATCTGCGTGTGGAACGAACGGATACGCCTTTCACCCATAAATGGCAGAAAGGGGATGTGTTCCGCACACCTCTGGCGCATGGGGACGGTAACTACACGGCAGACCAGAGCACGCTGGACCGGCTGGAAGGCGAGGGGCTGGTTGCCTTCCGCTATGCCGCGCCGAATGGCCACGTGCAGGCTGACGATGTCGCCAGCAACCCCAATGGCAGTGTGAACAGCATTGCGGGCATTCTGAGCGAAAACACTCGTATTTGCGGCATGATGCCTCACCCGGAAGATCTTGTTGACCCGCTGATAGGCGGCGTAGACGGTCTGCCGCTGTTTGAAGGTCTTGTGGAGGCTCTTGTCCGGTGAAAAAGACCGTTGATGCATCTCTGGCCCAGGAATTCGGGCTGACGGCTGAAGAATATGCGCGCGTTGTCACCATCATGGGCCGCACGCCCAGCCTGACTGAGCTGGGTGTGTTCTCGGTCATGTGGTCCGAGCACTGTTCTTACAAATCCTCTCGCAAATGGCTGCGCACACTGCCCACCAAAGCACCGTGGGTTATCCATGGTCCGGGTGAAAATGCCGGTGTTGTGGATATCGGGCTGGGTTATGCTGCCATCTTCAAGATGGAAAGCCATAACCATCCGTCCTTTATCGAACCGTATCAGGGCGCAGCCACGGGTGTTGGCGGTATCCTGCGTGACGTGTTCACCATGGGGGCCCGCCCGATTGCCAACCTGAACGCCCTGCGTTTTGGCAACCCGGAAACGCCCCGTACCCGCCAGATTATTGATGGCGTTGTGCGTGGCATTGGCGGTTACGGCAACTGCGTGGGCGTGCCGACAGTAGGCGGGGAAATCAACTTCCACCCGGCTTATGACGGCAACCCGCTGGTCAATGCCATGACGGTTGGCCTTGCGCGGAAAGACCGGATTTTCCTCTCCGCTGCGGCAGGGGTGGGGAACCCGGTTGTGTATGTTGGCTCCCGCACCGGACGTGATGGCATCCATGGTGCCACTATGTCCTCCGCCGAGTTTGACGAAAAC
This sequence comes from Acetobacter malorum, assembly GCF_001580615.1. Classification (GTDB taxonomy): domain Bacteria; phylum Pseudomonadota; class Alphaproteobacteria; order Acetobacterales; family Acetobacteraceae; genus Acetobacter; species Acetobacter malorum. The sequence goes on along the minus strand of NZ_LHZC01000056.1, from coordinate 29,484 downwards.
GCGATGGCGAAGCGTCCGACCGTGCAAGTTGGCGACCCGTTCATTGAAAAGCTGCTGATTGAAGCCTGTCTGGAACTGATGGCGACGGATGCCATTGTCGCCATTCAGGACATGGGTGCCGCTGGTCTGACCTCATCCGCCGTGGAAATGGCTGGCAAAGGTGGCGTCGGGATCGAGCTGGATCTGGACGCTGTGCCCCAGCGTGAGCCGAATATGACGGCTTATGAGATGATGTTGTCCGAGAGCCAGGAGCGCATGCTCATGGTCCTCAAGCCGGACCGCACGGAAGTCGCCCGCAAGATCTTCGAGAAATGGGAACTTGATTTCGCCATTATCGGGCATCTGACGGAAACCGGCCATATTGTGGTGAAACACAAAGGGCTGGTGGAAGCGGACATTCCGCTGGACCCGCTGGCGGATGAGGCTCCGATCTATGATCGCCCGGCCACCACGCCGGTTGTGCCGGCGCCACTTGGCCCCGTGCATGCCCCGCTTTCTCTGGATGCCGCACTGCTTAAGATGGTGGGGTCACCTGACCTCGCATCCCGCGCGTGGGTGTGGAACCAGTATGACAGCACGGTGGGTGGCCAGACGGTGCGCCGCCCGGGTGCTGCTGATGCCGCGATTGTCAAAATCGAAGAGACGTCACTGGCTCTGGCTATCACGACAGACTGTACGCCGCGCTATTGCCATGCTGACCCCAAAACCGGGGGCGCACAGGCTGTGGCCGAAGCATGGCGTAACCTGACCGCGACCGGCGCCCGCCCGCTGGCTGTGACGGACAACCTCAATTTTGGTAATCCGGAAAAGCCGGAAATCATGGGGCAGTTTGTCGCAGCGATTGAAGGCATGGGCGATGCCTGCCGCGCGCTCGATTTCCCGGTCGTGAGTGGCAACGTCTCTCTGTATAATGAGACGCGCCAGCCGGACGGCTCTGCTCTGGCCATTCTGCCAACCCCCGCCATTGGCGCTCTGGGTGTGCTGGATGACGTGGAAAAAGCCGTTGGTTTGGGCATGCAGGACGGTAAGGCCGTTGTTCTGGTGGGTGAAACCCGCGGAGAACTGGGCCAGTCCATCTGGCTGCGTGAAGTGCTGGGCCGTGAAGACGGGCCGCCGCCGCCGGTTGATCTGGCTGCGGAAAAGCGGAACGGTGACTTTGTCCGTCAGGAAATCCTCAGTGGCGTGGTTTCCGCCTGCCATGACCTTTCCGATGGCGGCCTAATGGTTGCTGTTGCGGAAATGGTGATGGCCAGCGGCGTGGGCTGTGAACTGGAAAGCCCGGACAGCGGCATCCGCCCGGAAGCCTTCTGGTTTGGGGAAGATCAGGCCCGCTATCTGGTCTGCGTCGATAATGCCGCAGAGTTCTGTGCCCGTGCAGAGCAGGCCGGCGTTCCGGCCCGTCTGATTGGCCAGTCTGGCGGAAATGATTTGATTTTACCAAGTGGCGTCACAATATCTGCTGCACGACTTGTTGCCGCGCATGAGGCCTTTTTTCCGGCCCTGATGACCCGCTGAGTAACTGAAAGGGATCTGTAAGCCATGGCGATGTCCGCCACTGAACTTGAGACGTATCTTCGTCAGGCTTTCCCCGATGCGCAGATCAGAATTGATGATCTGGCCGGGGACGGTGACCATTATTCCTGCTCTATCGTGAGCGAGGCCTTCAAAGGCCTCAACCGCGTGAAGCAGCATCAGCTTGTCTATCAGGCCTTGCAGGGCCATATGGGCGGCAAGCTGCATGCACTCGCGTTGCAGACGTCTGCGCCCTGAACGGCGTATTTTTCCGCTTTTTTAGCAAGGATCCAGGTTAATGTCGGAAACTGTCAAACAGCAGATTCAGAACGTAATTGATACCAACCCTGTCACGCTGTTCATGAAGGGCGATGCCGACTTCCCGCAGTGCGGCTTTTCCGCACGTGTGGTGCAGATTCTTGAGCATCTGGGCGCACCGTTCAAATCCGTGAATGTTCTGGCTGACGCAAACATCCGTCAGGGCATCAAGGATTTCTCAAACTGGCCGACCATTCCCCAGCTTTACATCAAAGGGGAATTCATCGGCGGGTGTGACATCGTGACTGAAATGTACCAGTCCGGTGAACTGCAGACCCTGCTGAAGGAAAAAAATATCCCTCTTAAGGCTGCTTCCTGATTTTTTAAGTTGTCAGGCAATCAGAGGGCTGTGTAGTCTGGAAACAGACAAACAGAGGTGGGATATTTTTTGATGATGCGTCTTCCGTTTTTGCGCTGTGCCTTCGCTTTTGTTGGTTTGAGCGCAGGTGTTTTTACCGTCAATTCTTCAGCGCACGCGGAACGCGTCATCTCGGATCTGGAAGCCAGCAAGCTGACGTTCGCGTCTTTGACTGCGGCTCCTCCGCCGGTTGTTCATGTGCGTCATGTTAGCCACGTTGTTCGGGCCAGCCATACTCAGCTTGCCTCTCAGCATGGTGCAGCGTCCCGCAACATGGTGCATCTGGTCTCCTATCACCCTGCCAGACATGCGGTTGGACACGTATCAACGCGTCGCCATCGCACCTGATGCGCTTGCGCCTCTAAACGTCTTAAAAAAGCGCGGCTTGCCTCTGGCACCGCGCTTTTTCTACATCTGGCGGATAACATCCTTCACCCAGTGCAGCGCGTTCTGATCATCAACGGCTATCAGGTCAAACCGCAATTCTTCGTAAGACCAGTGGGGGTGTGCAGCTAGCAAACATTCCGCAGCCCGATAAAGCCGCCTTTGCTGAGAAACACCCAGACATTCCGTAGCACCCCGGAGTGTTTTGCGTTTTTTTACTTCCACAAAACAAATCAAGCTGCCCTTACGCATAACAATATCAATTTCACCACGGCGCGTGCGAGCTCTTTTTAATAGAATAAGCCAGCCTTCTTTCATACAAACAGAGCATACGGCCTCTTCCGCACTCAGGCCGTCCTGATAGGCTCTTGAGCCACGCGCCTGCCGGACCAGCCTCTGTCGATTCTGTTCTGGCTCAATAATATCAGGTCTGACTGCCACCGTTTGATTCCTTTCAGGATGCATCTTGCCCCATGACGTTTGACATTCTGCCGCATTTTTCTTTGGTGACAGTCACGATCATTCGTTTTGTGCTGGTGACAAGCGTTGCGTTGCATATCCTTCTGACAAAAAGAAATACCTCATCCGCCATCGGCTGGATCGGCATTTGTGTTCTTATGCCTGCCTTGGGGACAGTTCTCTACCTCATGTTTGGAATCAACCGTGTGCGACGGCTGGCTAAAAAGCTGGTCAGTGGCCGTTCTTCCCACCGGTTTGAAGATTCCCATAGTTCATCCTGGAACAGAGAGCTGGACGGGCAGTTTGCACCTCTGGCCATGATGGTTGGCAAACTGACCAGCCGCCCTCTGGTGGGCGGAAACAAAATCGTCGCTCTGCATGATGGAGACGGCGGATACCCCTGCATGTTGAAAACCATTGATGAGGCCGAGCAGAGCATCCTGCTGTGTTCCTACATTTTTCGGAATGATCAGATTGGCGGTCTGTTTATCGAAAAACTAATTGCTGCCCAGAAGCGCGGCGTGCAGGTGCGTGTTCTGGTAGACGGCATCGGGAGCGGATATTTCCTGTCTTCCGTTTACCGCCGGTTAAGGCGGGCAGGGGTACCGTGCGGGCGCTTCATGCACTCCATGCTCCCTTGGCGCATGCCATTCATCAACCTCCGTAACCACCGGAAAATTCTGGTGGTTGATGGCAGGATCGGCTTCATGGGCGGCCTGAATATTGCCGATGAAAATCTGGTTTCCAGAAAACCACCTAACCCTGTGTCAGATACGCATTTCCAGCTGGAAGGTCCTGTCGTCAAACAGCTGGCGGAAGCCATGGCGTGGGACTGGTATTTTGTCACGCAGGAAACGCTTGAGGGCGATATCTATTTCAAGGAACATACCAGCACCGGAGAGTCCGTCGCCCGCATTGTGACGGCTGGACCTGATACCGATCTGGAAAAAATTGAATACACCATGCTGCAGGCCATCACACTGGCCCGGCGGCAGGTCAGACTGATGACGCCCTATTTTCTGCCGGGGTCACGCGTCATGTCAGAACTGGCTCTTGCCGCTCTGCGGGGTGTGCAGGTGGATGTGATCATTCCGCGCCGCAGTAATCATCCGCCGCTGGACTGGGCCTGCTCCGCCAATATCGCGCCTCTCCTGGATGCCGGTGTGCGCGTGTGGCTGGTCAATCCACCGTTCAACCATTCCAAGCTGATGGTGGTGGACCGGGCATGGTCTTTTGTCGGAAGTTCCAATCTCGATATTCGCAGCCTGCGCCTGAATTTCGAGATCAATATGGAAACCTATGATGTCGTGATGGCCGAAATGCTGGACGACTTCATCTGCCATCACAGAAACCGGCGTCTGACCCATCATGATCTGGATAAACGGAACAAGCTGATCCAGATCCGTGATGCCGCAGCGCGCCTGTTTATGCCTTATCTATGACGCAACAGAGGCCAGCACTTTAATATCCGGCCGCAGATGAACAGCAATCGGCCGATGGTCTGACGCAAAAACCGGCAGAACCCTCGCACTCAGGCAACTCATGCCTTCTACCAGACACCTATCAATACGGATGGGAACCAAATCCACCATCCGATGCGTCGGTGCTTTTGGCCCGACGTCTCTAAAGCCCGGCACCAGCGTGGGGCCAACAAGATTGAAGTCCCCCAGAATGGCACAGGGGGCTGGTAGCAGAGCGGCAATACGCCGCAACTGCCGGCGGTTCAGCACCTGCCCATGAGACAGGTGCACATTGGCCAGAGAAAACGGGCCGTAATCAATAATCTGAGCATGCCGTTTAACGACCGCACCTGACGGAATGGTGCAGGCACGCGGCGTACGGGCAAACGGCGTCCGGCTCCAGCAGGCCGGGCCATGAATACGGCCGGGCAGGGGCGCACGGGCATAATAGCCACCCAGAATATCTGACAGCACGTCAATTTCAGCCGTCGCTTCCTGCATCAGGAGAATATCGGGCTTTTCCGCTTCAATCAGGGCGACAACGTCATGCACAGTCGCGCCGGTTCGTCTCAGCAGGTTCCAGCTGATAATTTTGGTGCAGTCATGCTCTGCGGAGACCGGTGGCCGAAGCTGTTTCTTGCGACGGTGCGCATCCATGAGACGGAGAAAATGACGCCTCATGAGGGCTGCCTCCTTTGATCATCAGAAGAAGAATGAGAGGGCGCTTCCTGAGCGGCAAATTCCACAGTCAAGGTGAAGCCAACAGCCAGCAGGATCGGCCCCAGAAAAATTCCCAGCCCCCCAAAAGCCATCACGCCGCCAATCACTCCTAGTACGGTCAGGAGGTATGGCAGTTTGCTGCCCCGCGCAATAAACAGCGGGCGAATGATGTGGTCAGCCCCGGAAATCAGTAAAAGCCCATAGAGAAGGAGTAGGACACCTTTGGCAACGTGATGGTCGGCCAGCAACCAGAGGGACGCGGGCACCCAGACAAGTGGCGCCCCAATCGGCAGAACTGCCAGAAAAGCGGCCAGCACACCAAACATGACGGGTTCGGACAACCCGGTCAGCCAGAAGCCAATGCCGGTCAAAATCCCCTGAATGATTGCCGTCCCCAGAATACCATACACAGTGCCCCGCACGGTCCCGCCGATAATATGCAGGTGCCGGCCAGCATGTGGGCCGGCAATGCGGGTTATCACCGCTTTTAATGTGTCACCCAGAGAAGAGCCGCTGAGCCAGAAAAAGAAGGCTATGAACAGCGCCATCACCAGATGCAGCGCGCCATTGGCCACCTGCATGAAAAGCACCAGCAGGGACTGGATGATATCCCCCGCATAGGGCCTCAGGCCGGCCCCCAGATGGTCAACATCGTGGCTCCAGTGTTGCCACTGGCCGGCAAGATCCTGCCCGACCATGGGAATATTTGTCAGCCAGCCGGGAGGAGGGGGAAGGTGATGAGAAAAACTGAAAAGGGCGTTCAACCGAGACGCCCAACGCGGGCTGGCAGCGATGGTCGTGGACGCCAGAAAGGCGAGCGGGATGACAAACCCCACCGCGCAGAGGCACGTCATGACCAGACTCGCTGCCAATGCACTCATACGGCGCCTGAGGTGCTGAAAAACGGGCCATGTTGCGTATGTCAGCACGCCCGCCCACAAAATGGCTGAGGAGAAAGGGGCAAGAACAATGACGCACCCATAGGCGATACCGCCAAGCAGCAGAGCCAGCATGATCCGTTCGGTCGTCAGAGTCAGCCCATCCATCATGAGCGTAGTAAACCACGGATTTTGTACTTTGTCTGGTCCCTTAAAGCCTTTTCAGCATCGCAACGGGAACATACCGGCACCCGGTATCTGAAATTGTCTGGAGGCAGCATTGACGGGATTTTACAATATGTTAACTAACCTATTATTAACAATATTATTCGATAAAACATTTTGTTGATAACGCGTTGATTCATAAGGTGAAAAACATGACTGCCGTCACAATGCATCTTGGCGAAATTGGTCAGCAGCTCAGAGCTTTTCGCCTTGAATCCGGGATGCGGGCGGATGAAATTGCAGCACGGCTTGGCGTCTCCCGTGCAGCGTTATACCGCTATGAAAAAGGCGAAGTGATTAAACTGGATACCGTTCAGCGACTTGCTGAATTGCTGAATATTTCGCCTTTGACCCTGCTGGGGGTCGGTATTGAATATTATAGCTGCCCGAACCATTTTTTTCAGAAAATCACACAGATTGAAGGCGATATTGAACAGATCCTGCAAGTCTCGGATCCCGTCTGCTATCAGGTCACATCGCCCGCATACGATGCCATCCTGCTGGAAGCGCATGCCTGCCAGCAGGAAAAGGAAGGGAGCGCTGTGATTGATGCGCCCCCCATTCTGGCACAGTCAAAGCGGCGCGCATTATATAGCCAGCGCAAACCGTCCATTATTTCCATGCTGCCTGAAAATCATATTATCGATTTTCTGACTCATGGTGTGGGGGCCAGCTTTCCCATGTCTGCCCCATTGCGGCATAAAGCGCGGCAGGTTGCGGTGCAGGAAATCCGCAACATTATCACCTTAATTGACTCTGTCCCGATGGGGCTTCAGTTCAGTGTGGTTCCAAAAAACATCAGCACAACATCCTGCATTTTCATGCGCCGCAATGAGCTGATGGCCGTGGCCATTAATCCTTTCCGGAGTGACTGCTCTGCTGCACGCACCTCCGGAATTGCCATGATCACATCCTCTCCGGAAGCCGTGGCGACACACAAGCAGATGCTTGAGACACTTTGGCAGACATCCCTCAAAGGGCAGGATGCCATTGACCGCCTCAAAACGCTGGTGGAGCAGCATGGAGCTGTCTGAAAAGGCGGCTTTTTAAAACTCTGACAATACCTTTCCGGGCAGACTTGCTTTACCCTCTGCAACACTTTGTTGCTGGTCCGGGATTAAAGCCATGTCGCCCCTCATTACCGTCAAGACTCTTGCCTCCTGGCAGGGAGAGAATGCGCTGTGTATTCTGGATGCCACAGCGCTTTTACCCGGAGAAACCAGCAACCCGGATGAGGCTTTCCAAAAAGCTCATATTCCCGGCAGTCTGCGGTTTGATATCGATCTTTTCTCCGACCCGGAAAGCACGCAACCTCATACCGTTCCATCCGCTGCCCGCTTTGGGCGACTGTTTGGCGCTCTGGGCGTCAACCGCTCAACACGTGTGGTCTTTTATGATCAGGGCAACACCGCCTCGGCCTGCCGGGGCTGGTGGCTGGCCAGACTGTTTGGGCATGATCAGGTTTTTGTGCTGGATGGCGGCCTTCCTGCCTGGCAACGCGACAATCAGCCGGTTGAGCAAGGCTCTGCGACTACGCCAACGGCCCAGCACTACGTGTGCCATACCCGTTTTGCCCGCGTGAAAGGGTTGGGGGATATGCTGGATATTGTTTCCAGCGCTCGGCAGCCCATTCTGGACGCCCGTTCCGCCGCCCGGTTTTATGGAGAAGTGCCAGAACCGCGCCCCGGTCTGGCCTCCGGGCATATGCCCGGAGCGATCAATCTCCCCTACAAAACGCTCCTTGCGGAAAACGGGCAGTTTCTTCCTGCAGGCCGCGTACGGGACATTTTGCTTGAAGCTGGCGTGCCTGCAGATAAACCCGCTGTAACAACCTGTGGCTCAGGGATGACGGCTGCCGTCCTGAGTGTGAGCCTCGCTTTGGCTGGCTTTGACGAAGGCGCGCTCTATGACGGATCATGGGCAGAATGGGGTGCAACGCCGGGCGCACCCGTGACGAAAGGATCTTGAACAATGACGTCTGACACCAACGTGACGCGGGGTTGGGACAAACTTTCCTCCACGCTCACCCGTCTGGCCAGACCCGAAGCCTGCCCCGAAGGCACGCCCGTCAACATGGCGATGACGCGCGGTTCCACGGTGCTGTTCCCCACGCTGAACGACATGCGCCGGCAGGGCCAGAAACGCTTTGACCATGCCTATATTTACGGAGCCATGGGCACACCTGTTCAGCATGAGCTGGAAAAGGCGATTGCGGTCATTGAAGGCGGGACGGATTGTCAGGTCGTCTCATCCGGGCTTGCGGCCTGTACCACGCCGCTGCTCGCGTTCCTGAATGCCGGGGAGCACTGCCTGCTGCCAGATTCTGTCTATAGTCCGACCCGCCGGTTTGCAGAAAACGTGCTCAAACGCTTTGGCGTGGAAACAACCTATTACCCGCCCTGTGCGTCTGCCGAGACACTGGCCAGCCTGATGCAGCCCAACACACGGGTGCTGTTTTCAGAAAGTCCGGGCAGCCACACGTTTGAAGTGCAGGACGTCCCCATGCTGGCCCGCGTGGCCCACGCGCATGGGGCCAGACTGATGATGGATAATACATGGGGCTTTGGCATTTTTGCTCCGTTCACGCATGGCGTGGATGTCTCCATTCAGGCGCTGACCAAATACCCCTCCGGCCATTCTGATGTAATCGCCGGAGCTGTTACGGTTGCAAAGCCGGAAGACTGGCACCTGCTGCGGGATACGGCCATTCAGCTCGGCCAGCTTGCCGGGCCGGATGATTGCTGGCTGACCCTGCGCGGCCTGCACACCATGGGTGTGCGTCTGTCTCATCAGGCACGGTCCGCCATGCAAATCGCAGAATGGCTGAAAAACCGGCCGGAAGTTGCCCGGATCCTGCACCCGGCATTCCCCGACTGTCCGGGCCACGATATCTGGAAGCGTGATTTTACCGGGGCAGGGAGCCTGTTCGGCTTTGTGCTGAAGGACACATTTAGCCAGAGCGCCATGGAAACCATGATTGATTCGCTGAAGCTTTTTGGCATCGGCGCATCATGGGGCGGATATGAAAGCCTCGTGCTACCAACCAGCAAAAGCATTACCCGAAATTTCCTGGCCGATGAGGCTGAAGGCCCGTCCATGCGGCTGCAAATTGGCTTGGAAAGCCCGGATGATCTGATTGCTGACCTGGAACAGGGGCTGGACGTTTTAAAAGTGCACAGCTAACAGCCCGCTGCCGGTTTAATCCTGCCCGGAGCGGAGACGGAAGGTCGCCGCTTCGGCCACATGGGGAGACTGAATGTCGGTCTCCCCAGCCAGATCGGCAATGGTGCGGGCAACGCGGATCATGCGGGTATAGCCGCGCGCTGAAAAACGGAACCGTGTCGCTATTTTCTGCGCCAGAGCCTGCGCTGCTTCCGTTATCGGCATCTGCTCCAGAGTAGCCTGTGCATTTTTCATGCCGTCGTGCCGGGCATATTGCCGCTGGCGAGCACCTTGCACCCGTTCCGCCACAGGAGCGCTTGCCTCGCCAGAGGGGCCGGAAAGATAGTCAAGCGGCACAAAAGGCTGCATCGCGACATGAATATCAATACGGTCCAGCAGCGGCCCGGAAAGCCGTGCCATGTAATCCTCGCCGCAGCGCGGGGCCTTGCGGCATTCCTTGCTGGCATCCCCCAGATACCCACATCGGCAGGGGTTCATGGCGGCAATAAGCTGGAAGCGGGCAGGGTAGGTTACGTGTAGCGCGGCACGGGCGATACTCACACGCCCCGTTTCCAGAGGCTGCCTCAGGGCTTCAAGCGCTGAGCGGGAAAACTCCGGCAATTCATCAAGAAACAGAACTCCGTGGTCTGCCAGACTGATTTCACCCGGACGCGCTTTGTTTCCACCACCCACCAGCGCTGGCAGGGTTGCTGAATGATGCGGGTCTCTGAAAGGGGGGCGTCGAATTGGCCGACCGTCTTTCAGTAATCCCGCGGCACTATAAATGCGTGAGACGTCCAGACTTTCCCGCTGCGTCAGGTCTGGCAGCAGACTGGGCAGGCGGGCTGCCAGCATGGATTTCCCAGCCCCCGGCGGGCCGGAAAGCAGAATGGAATGGCCGCCAGCCGCAGCAATTTCCAGCGCCCGACGCCCGGTTTCCATGCCCTTAATCTCAGAAAGATCCGGCAGACGCTCAGAGGAAGAGTCTGGCGCGCGCTCTGAAAAAGCCGGGGGTGTCAGAATCTGAAGGCCGGTGAAATGATTGATAAGAGCCAGAAGAGTGGGCGCACCCAGAATGGCAATATCGCCACCACACAGAGCTTCTTCCGCCTGCATGGCCGGGCAGATCAACCCCAGAGACATGGCGGATGCTTCAATAGAAGCAGACAGCACGCCAGCAACCGGATTGAGCCGACCATCTAGTGAGAGTTCACCCAAAGCCGCAAAACGCGCCACTTCTTCGTAGGGCAGAACTTCCATAGCGCAGAGCAGTGCAAGCGCTATGGGGAGGTCGAAATGCGACCCCTCTTTAGGGATATCCGCAGGGACAAGATTGATAACAATGCGCTTGGCAGGCAGTGCCATGCCCATGGAGGTTAGAGAGGCGCGGACGCGTTCCCGGGCCTCACCCACAGCCTTGTCGGGCAGGCCAACAATCAGAAATGCCGGGAGGCCGGACGAAATCTGGACTTCCACCCAGACCGGCCGCGCCTCTATCCCGGCGAAGGCAAAGCTACGGATGCGGGAATTGATCATTCCCGCCCCCGGACCGCCATTAGATCAATGACCCTGATAGATCAGACGGGCACGAATGGTGCCCTCAAGGTCACGCAGAGCGTGCAGGATGGTGTCATCCGTATCCTTGTTTTTACCCGTATCGGCTTCCACCACCACGTAGCCAATCTCACCATCCGTCTGCAGGAACTGCGCCGTGACGTTGCAGGTCTGCTTCAGGAAGATTTCGTTCAGACGCATCATCATGCCCGGCACGTTGTGGTGTACGTGCATGAAGCGCGTGCCACGCGGGCTCTGCGGGAGCTGCACACCGGGAAAATTAACGGCCCCGAAGGTTGACCCCACATCGGAATATTCAACCAGCTTGCGGGCAACTTCCACCCCAATGCGTTCCTGCGCTTCTGCGGTGGAACCGCCGATATGCGGCGTCAGGATGACGTTATCCAGCTCCTTGAGCGGCGTTTCCAGACGGTCATTCGGGCCTTTGGGTTCCTTGGGGAACACATCGATAGCCGCACCCAGCAGATGCTTGTCTTTCAGAGCCTCGGCCAGCGCATCGAGATCAACCACGTTCCCGCGGGCGTTATTGATCAGGAACGAGCCTTTTTTCATGGCGCGGATCTGCTCAGCACCCATCATATTCTTGGTGGTTGGGAGCTGCGGCACATGCAGGCTCACCACATCACTTTGGCTCAGCAGGTCTTCCAGCGTATCAACCGGCATGGCGTTCCCATGACCGAGCTTGTCCACCACATCATGATAAATGACGCGCATGCCAAAAGCTTCTGCCAGAACGGACAACTGTGAACCAATGGAGCCGTAGCCCACAATCCCGAGCGTCTTGCCGCGCACTTCCCAGCTGTTGGCAGCAGATTTGTTCCACAGGCCCTGATGGCAGCCAATGGAACCGGGGAAAATACGGCGCATGAGCATGACAATCTCGCCCATGACCAGCTCTGCCACAGAACGCGTATTGCTATACGGCGCGTTGAACACCGGAATACCATTCAGCCGGGCAGTTTCCAGATCCACCTGATTGGTGCCAATGCAGAAACAGCCAATGGCAATCAGGCGGTCAGCGCCTTCAATCACCTCTTTGGTCAGCTGCGTGCGGGAACGAATACCCACAACATGGACGCCTTCCAGAGCTTTTTTCAGGGCATCGCCTTCCAGCGCTCCCTTGTGGCGGACCACGTTCTCGTAACCGCTGGCTTTCAGCAGTGCGACAGCACTATCGTGAACGCCTTCAAGCAGCAGAATGCGGATCTTATCCTTGGGGAGGGACAGTTGCGTGCTCATGAGGAATGACCATACCTGTTGTGCCGAAGCGCAGGCCTATCGCAAAATGCGGTAAATTCATAGGTCTGGCGCTGTGAATCGTTAAAATGAGGGGGCCTGTCAGCCATGCCCGGCAAGAGTGCGCACGGCCTCAGCATGCAGAGCAGGGTCTCCCGCAGCCAGCACGGTCCGGTCTCCATTTGCTCTGAGCGGGCTGCCGTCCCATGCCGTGATTTTGCCGCCAGCCCCTTCAATAACCGGGACAAGCGCGGCCCAGTCCCACGGGTTCATGTCGCATTCTGCAATCAGATCAACCTGTCCGAGCGCCAGCAGGCCGTAGGCGTAGCAATCACCGCCCCATGTCATGCGCTTGGCGCGGGCTTTCAGCATTTTCCATCCCTCATGCGGTGCACTTTCCAGCATTTCGGGCGATGTGCAGGAGAGTTCTGCATCCGCCAGACGCGGGCAGGGGCGCGTGACCGGAGCGCCACCCAAAGGAGAAGTGAAGCGGGTCGGCTGCCCGGCCATGCCAATCCAGCGCTCTTGCAGAACAGGCTGATCAATCACGCCCAGCACAGGCAGGCCGTCTCGTAGCAGTGCAATGAGCGTGCCAAACAGGGGGCGCCCCGTCACAAAAGCCCGCGTGCCATCCACCGGGTCCAGGAGCCACCGATACCGGGCGGCATCATTCACAAGACCGAATTCCTCTCCAAACACCCCATGCTCGGGCAGGCGTTCCGCAAGAATAGCCCGCATCACGCGCTCGGCTGTGCGGTCTGCAATGGTCACGGGGCTTTCATCGGCTTTATCGATGACGCTGATGCCCCGACGGAACCATGGCCGCACCACGCAGCGGGCGGCCTCGGCCATCATGATGGCTACGTCCAGAAAGGGGTTAAGATCGTCATCGCTCATGGGGTCACCTTGGATCGGGAGAAGGAGCGGGGGCTTCAGCATCCCCCAATGTATGCAGATACGCGATAATATCCGCGCGTTGGGTCGGGTCTGGCAGGCCGACCAGAGACATACGCGTGCCGGGAGCAAAGCGAGCCGGGGAGGTCAGCCAGTCCGATAAAGCCTGATCCGACCAGAACTGCTTCTGCTGTCCCTTAAGTGCGGCGGAATAGGAATAGCTGGAAAGTCCGGCAATGCGACGGCCTGCTACACCAGAAAGATTAGGTCCAACGCCATCGGACGCGCCCTCATCCATGGCGTGACAACTCGTGCAGACCTGATGCACCAGCGCATCCCCTCTTGCAGCATCCGCATGGGCCATGAAGGGAGCAATGGGTTTATTGTCCAGACCGGGGAGAGAAAACGCAGGCTTTGCCGGGGCTGTCTGCGGCACAACGGCTGAGCCGACAGCGCTACACATCCATACGGACACGCCGGAAAGCAAAAAGGCCGCTCCCAGCCGGTTGAGAAACATGCTGTCCATACGAGAAGCCGGGTCCTCCGGTTGCGTTTGGCTCACGCCTTTTCTAGACTGCGCGCCGCTTCCTGTCATGCAGGGCGCTGTGCCAGTTTCGGCAGCGTTTTCACACTGTTTCCAAGGCTATATTCCGTGCCGTATTCCAGAGCAAGCTGATGATCTCCCCGCTTGTCATCATCCCAGCCCGGCTTGCCTCCACACGCCTGCCCGGCAAACCGCTGGCCGATATTGCCGGACGCGCCATGATTCTGCGGGTGCTGGATGCCGCCATTGCGGCGGATGTCGGCCCTGTTGCCGTTGCGGCAGCGGATCAGGAAATTTGTGATGTGGTGACACAGGCCGGTGGCCGTGCCGTGCTGACAGACCCGGATCTTCCATCTGGTTCAGACAGAGTCTGGCAGGCCGCACAAGCGCTTGACCCTGACGGCGAGCATGATGTGATCATCAATCTGCAGGGGGATCTGCCGACATTTTCTCCGGATGATCTGCGTGCCGTGATGCGCGTAATGCCTAACCCGGCCTTTGATATTGGCACGCTGGTAGCTCCGGTGCTGTCAGAAGAGGAAAAACTGGCGGCGTCCGTGGTTAAGGTTGCCTGCCATTTTGACGCAGACACACCCTGCGCTCCGGCCCTGTATTTCTCACGTAACCCGATTCCATGGGGTGAGGGGGTGCTGTGGCACCATGTGGGCGTTTACGGCTGGCGGCGGGAAGCGTTGAAACGTTTTGTATCCCTGGCGGAATCGGGCCTTGAACGCCGCGAGAAACTGGAGCAGCTTCGCGCTCTGGAAGCCGGGATGCGCATTGGCTGCGCACGCATTGACGCAGCGCCGTTCGGCGTCGATACCCCGGCGGACCTGGACCGGGCCCGGCAGCATTTCAAGGCATGACACACGCAATGACTGACAAAATCATCGCCTTTCAGGGCACCCTGGGCGCCTATTCCGACCTTGCATGTCGCACCGTTAAACCCGGCTGGCGCACTTTACCCTGCAAGACCTTTGCCGGGGCCATAGAGGCTGTTCAAACAGGCCGGGCCGATCTGGCCATGCTGGCCTGCGAGAACAGTCTGGCAGGGCGTGTGCCGGATATTCACACACTGCTGCCCGCGTCTGGTCTGCATATTGTCGGGGAGCATTTTCAGCGTATTGAACACTGTCTGCTGGGCGTCCCCGGTGCCAGACTGGAAGATATCAAGCGCGTCCACACGCACCCCGTAGCCATGGGGCAGATCTGCAATCTGTTGCGTGAGCGCGGCCTGACGCCTGTTACGGAGTTTGATACGGCGGGCGCTGCGGAACTGGTGGCACTCTGGGGCAAGAAGGAAGAAGCTGCCGTTGCCTCCGAACTGGCTGCGGAGCTGAACGGGCTGGAAATTCTGCTCAAAAACGTGGAAGATGCAAAGCACAACACCACGCGCTTCTACATTGCCTCCCGCACGGCAGAGCGGCCCGCCTGCGGCACTCCCCATGTCATGACGACTCTGATTTTCAACGTCAAAAACATTCCCGGCGCTCTCTATAAGGTACTGGGTGGCTTTGCCACCAACGGCCTGAACATGACGCGGCTGGAAAGCTACATGACGGGCGGAAGCTTTGCTGCAACGCGCTTCCTGATGGATGTAGAAGGCCATCCAGAAGAGGACAGGCTGGGCAAAGCTTTGTCAGAACTTGAATTTTTTGCCGAGAACGCCGAAATTCTGGGCGTATACACGCAGTCGCCTTTCCGGCGGCACATGACCGGCGCTCCCTCTGAAGACCAGACTTCAGGACCTGCAGACGCCATTTCGGGATAGACGACAGCTCATGTCAGACACACGCTTTACAGGCTCCATTACCGCCCTCATCACCCCCATGAACCGGGATGGCAGTCTGGATTTCACGTCCTTTGAACATCTGGTGAACTGGCAGATTGAAGAAGGAACGTCTGCGCTCTGCGCCATGGGAACAACGGGGGAAAGCCCGACCCTGTCGCATCAGGAGCATCACGAGGTTATCGAACGCGCCATCAAGGTTTCTGCTGGCCGCGCCCCCGTGATTGCAGGCGCAGGCTCCAACAGCACGAGTGAGGCGGTTGATCTGGCGCGGCATGCTGAAAAAGCCGGGGCGTCTGCGGTACTGGTCGTCACGCCCTACTACAACAAGCCGACGCAGGAAGGCCTTTACCGGCACTTCATGGCGGTTGCGGACGCAATTTCCATTCCGGTCGTGCTGTATAATATTCCCGGTCGTTCAGTGATTGATATTAGCGTCGAAACGATGGCCCGCCTGGCACGCCATGCCAATATTATCGGCGTGAAAGACGCCACGGCCAATCTGCTGCGCCCACTCCAAGTGCGCCGTGCCGTCAGCAAGCCTTTCAATCAGCTTTCTGGTGAAGATGGTACAGCCGTATCCTTCCTCGCAGCAGGCGGCGATGGCTGCATTAGCGTAACCTCCAACGTGGCTCCTGCTCTGTGTGCCCGCGTTCAGGCTGACTGGCAGGCTGGCCGCGTGGCAGATGCCATTGCCACCCAAGACAAGCTCCTGCCACTGCATGACGCTCTGTTCTGTGAAAGCAACCCGGCACCCGTTAAGTATGCTGCCAGCCTTCTGGGGCTGGCCGGAGAAACCTGCCGCCTGCCGCTGGCACCTCTGACTGAACCTTCTCGCCGACTGGTCAAAGCTGCGCTGGTTGATGTCGGACTGCTGAACTAAGCCATGGCAAAGAAACCAGCAAAGGCGACCATGATTTCTCATGGTATTGCCGCACAAAACCGCAAGGCGCGCTTCAACTACACCATTACGGAAACCATTGAGGCCGGTCTGGTCCTGAAAGGGGCCGAGGTCAAAAGCCTGCGTATGGGCCGGGCGACGATTGCTGAAGCTTTTGCAGCGGAACGCGATGGCGAGTTGTGGCTGCTCAACAGCTATATTCCTGAATATCAGGGCGGTGTTCTGTCCCGCTTTGATACCCGCGCACCGCGCAAGCTGCTTCTGCACCGCAAGCAGATTGAAAAATTTCTTGGCGCTATTGCGCGGGAAGGGGCAACGCTGGTTCCGCTCGATATTCACTTCAATGCCCGTGGCTGCGCGAAAGTAACGCTGGGTCTGGGCGAGGGGAAAAAGAGCGTGGACAAGCGCCATGCCATTGCGGACCGTGACTGGCAGAGAGACAAGGCCAGACTGCTACGCAACAAAGGGCGCGGGGACTACTAAGTCCCGCCTCTTTTTAAGGGCTTTTAAGTTCTTCCCGCTAAGAAGCAGGCATAAAAAAACCCCGCACAAGGCGGGGTTTTCTCGTTTTATACGGTTTGTATAAAACTTAGTCTGCGTCGATTGCAGCGGCTTCCGGGCCTTTCTGACCCTGAACAACCTTTACATTCGTGACCTGACCTTCGTTGAGGCTAGCCAGACCAGAGCGCTCCAGAGCAGAGGCGTGAACGAAGATGTCCTTGCCGCCGCCATCAGGCGTGATGAAGCCGAAGCCTTTGGTCGCATTGTACCATTTTACGGTACCGCGCACTTCTTCAGCAGAGGAAAGATCCGGGGCCGGACGCGGAGCGCGGCCACCAAAACCACCAGCGCGCGGTGCACCACCAAAGCCACCGGGAGCACGCGGGCGTTCCGGCTGAGCTGTGCTTTCGTCAACGGAAATGACTTCTGCAACCTGACGGCCCTTCGGACCCTGACCGATGCGCACGGACAGAGTGGCACCGGGGCTTACGCCGTCGTGACCAGCCTGGGAAAGGGCATTGGCATGCAGGAAGACATCGCCTGAACCATCAGACAGTTCAACAAAGCCGAAGCCTTTTTCGCTGTTGAACCATTTGACAGTCGCTCCGATTTCCGGACCGGAAGCGATAACCTGCGGGCCGCCACCTCCTGCGGGTCTGCGCGGAGCGTATCCGCCACGGTCACCACCGCCAAAAGCGGGGCGTTCGCCATAGGAAGGCGTTGACATAAAATCATCGTCAAATCCGCCGCGGCGCGGAGAACGAGAGCTGCGGTCGGTCCTGTTACTTCTCAACGGTCTTGATCCTGGAGCATGGAGAAGGCATTTGCTTCTCCAGATATTGAAAAATGGGCAGAGTGGTCTGCAACCACACCCAATCATGGCTTACCATACCGGGTGTGGTGTCGCTATAGAAAAGCATGAAATCGGGCCGGGTTTCATCTCTTTTCCAAGCTATAACATTTTTGTGACAGTTAGAGTGGAAATAGAGACTGACTGAACAGGCTGCAGAGCGGATAGCTGGGAATCAGGGTTTCTTGTTGCAGCGTAATCAACTAAAGAAAATAAAACTGACTCTGCATTGGCAGAACGAGAGGAAAGCTATGTCCACCGTCATGAAATTACCCCACGTGAGGTATATTGCAGCCGCAACCCTTATGCTGGCTGGTAGCGCTCTTGCTTCTCGCTCCGCACATGCAACGCCCTTGCAGGATAAGCAGGGCACATGGACTCTGCAGGGGGAAAACGATGCCGTTTCCACCCTCAAAGGCACATCTGACCAGTACTATACCAGTGGCCTGCGGCTGAACTGGACATCTGGCACCGATACGCTCCCCACACCCATTGCCGCTATTAACAAGGCAATCTGGGGGAATGGGGTGCAGCGCATCAGCATGGGCCTGCAGCAGATGATCTTCACCCCGCGTGATACGCAGTCCGGCAGCCCGTGGGCACCCGGGCAGCAGCAATCAAGCCTGCTGCGGGATCGTCCGTATTCCAGCCTTCTGCTGGGCACCATCAACCTGATTAATGATACAGACACCACACGCAGCGTGTTTGGTATTCAGGGGGGCGTGATGGGGCCGGCGGGTCTGGGGCGCCAGCTTCAGAATGGCTTCCATGGCGCCATTGGCGACACCAAGAATCAGGGCTGGAAGCACCAGCTGCAAAACCAGCCGATTTTTCAGGTGCAGGGCGGCCGCACATGGCGTCTGCCGCTGGTCAACCTTGGGCCAGTCCAGTTTGATACACTTCCCTCAGCGTCTGCCGCGATTGGTGATTACCAGATCTACGGCAAAATTAGCGACATGATCCGCTTCGGGCAGGGGCTTGATAGTGACTTTGGTGTACCGACCATTCAGGCAGCCGGAACGGATGGCACAGATGCCTATAAGGCAACACGCCCTGTGGCCTGGTACTTCTTTGGCGGGGTGACCGGTGAGGCCGTGGCGTATGATGCGTCTCTGGAAGGCAACACCATGCGCAGCAACTCTCTGCATGTGAACAAGAAGTGGGACGTGGGCGAAATTCACGCAGGTCTGGCGGTCATGTTCTATGGCCTCCGCGTGTCCTACAGCCAGGTCTGGCAGACTCAGCAGTTTGATGGCGCAAAATCAGGCCTCTTCAACTACGGCTCGCTCATGGTTTCAGCGAAATTCTGAGGCCCGTGATTATAAAAAGAACTTTTGCTTAAAAAATAGGCATTAATTTTCTGTAATTGTTCTTTTTTTGTGGTTTTTGCGCAACTTTATGAAGTTTCTGCCTCATTCTGAGGCGCAGATCCACGTTTTAGCTTGGCGTTAAGGAAACCGTCCTTTTACATTTGAACACAGAAAGACCCTCTGGTGTTCGATGGAAATGGAAATTCTGATGCCGCGTAAGAATGATGCCTCATCTGTCAGCAATGTTATCCCGTTCCAGATGGAAATCTTGTCGGGCCACCGGGAATACCTGTCTCGCTGGGTTCATGCCGGACACCCGATGGGCGTCTGTGATGCCGACATCTTTTCCGTCGAACAGCGGCAGGCTGGCGTATCTTCTGGCTATGTTCTGATCTGGGTGCGGGAAACCTCAGACCCTGCCTACAAAATCTATTCCCGCGGGAACAGCTGGGTGGTGATGGATGCCATTCGGGAAAACGTTCTGGGCCAGTTCCGCTCTTTTGCGGATGCCCTGCACATGGTGCGCCCGGTACTGCCCCGCCCGGAGAAAATTGTGGCCGCATGATATAAAATGTGGCCACCCACCACAGCGCTTTCTCCTCAAACACGGTCTTTTTCTGTAACACTCTGATGTCCCGCATCAGGGTGTTTTTTATTGGCGTCTCTCCTTGTCGCAACACGGCATCAGGGTGGCGCTGCGTGCCACAAGAAGGGCAGTAAAGCGATTTCAGGGATTGCACATCGGCTCTTCTCCTGCTGCAAGGTCTCAGCAAGACCTGCAAGCCTGACCTTAAGGAAGATGATATGACGACGATAACTCTCGCCCACCCAGACTCAACAGTTCATGAGGCGACAGCGGCGGCTATCATCCGGGTTCTGGAAGCAAATGATGTAGAGCCGGAAATTGTCATCGGCCCTAAATCTGCTCTGGCTGAGATGCTGAAAAATGGTGAGGTCGATCTTTACGTTTCCGCATGGCTGCCGGATGATTCCAGCCTGCTGGCACCGGGCGTCACCCCGCTCGGCAAGCTGTTCCAGCCGAGCGCATGCTGCTGCATCTCGCGCGAAGACGGGCCTGTTGTCTCCCTGAGCGACGTGGCGCAGGCCGGCCCTGAACTCTCCCGCACCATCATCACCCCGGCATCGCTCAAAAAGCATGTTGAGCAGATGCTTGCTGATTACGCACTGGCAGACGCAGGGTTCACCCTCAAAGTCCTGCCGGATGAAGAAGCTCTGGCCTCCATCACCACGGCACTGAACAGCAAAGAATGCATTCTCATGCCGCTCGTTCAGCCCTGTTTCCTGTTCCATCAGGGCGGCTTTCGTATCCTGTCCGACCCCAAAGGCAGCATGGGCAAAGAGCAGGAAGCCCGCATACTGATGCGTCCCGGTCTGGCTGACGACATGGATCAGGATTTGCAGGATGAGCTGGACGAGCTGATGCTGAGCGTCAAAGTGATCAGCGCTATGGATTTTGCCATGCGCACGGAAGGCCTGACAGCAGATGAAGCTGCCGAATCCTGGCAGCGAGGCAAACTGCTGCCACGCTAAAGGAGGGACTGCGCATGACAGACCACACCAGCACCGACACGCGGGATACTGAACTGGCAGCGCAGTACGAAGCGTATCCTTACCCCGAGCGAAACCCGCAGGATGAAGCCAAACGGCTGCTGATCGGCAGCCCCAGCCATTTGCGGGAAATTGATTACTGGGTGTTCGGGGCGCAACGCCCCCGCAGCCAGCCGCTCCGTGCCCTGATTGCCGGATGCGGCACGGGGGACGGCGCCATTATGCTGGCCACCCAGATGGCGCGTGCGGGCAGGCCGGGGGAAGTCATCTGCGTTGATCGCTCCCGCCACGCTCTGTCCATTGCTCAGGCTCGTGCCAAGGTGCGTGACCTGAACAATATCCGCTTTGTGGAAGGCTCTCTGACCGCATTGAACACGCTTGATCTCGGGCTGTTCGATTACATTGATTGCTGCGGCGTCCTGCATCATTTACCGGAGCCGGATGCAGCTCTTGCTGGGCTCGAGGCCTCCCTTGCACCCGGCGGCGGCATGGGGCTGATGGTCTATGCTCCGTATGGCCGCACCGGCGTCTATATGCTGCAGGATGCTCTGGAAGAGCTTGCTCCTTTTGATGAAAAACCAGCCACACGGCTGGATATGGCCAAGCGCGTGATGCGGCACCTGCCTGCCACGGCATGGCTGCGGCAGAATGGAAATTTTGGGGACCATCTGAGTGGCGGAGATGCAGGCCTATATGACCTGCTCCTTAACCCCAGAGACCGGGCCTATACGGTTGGTGCCTTTCTGGATCTGCTGGACAGGGCAGGGCTGGAAGCCTCCTGCCTGATGGAACCTGCGCGCTATGATCCGGCCCTGTTTCTGCCGGACCCGAAAGTGCGGGCACGCATCGCGCAACTCCCCGCGCGGGAGCAGGCGATGGTTGCGGAATCTCTGACAGGCAACATGGCAACCCACGTAGCCTATGTTGCCCGCAAAGGCGCAAGCATCACACGGGCTGATGCGTCCTCATTTGATGCGGTGCCCGTTATGCGGGAAATCCCCGGCATTGAGCTGGCCAAACAGATGCGTTCGGACCACACATTGCCGTTCGCATTCGGCACACTGGTTGTGCCCATTCCGTTGCCACCGCAGGCGCGGGGACTTCTTCCGCTTATTGATGGGGAGCGCACCGTGGGTGATCTGGCAGCTATTCTCGCAACACGCGGTGTGCCGGAAAACAAATTCCGCACCGTCTGGCAGGAAACCTTTCAGACGCTGGAACGCCTGAACCGCGTGCTTCTGCTGCCGCCCGCATGACGCTTACGCCTGAAACATCGGCAAGCAAGACCCATGGGCAGGCGGTGACGCCAATTCTCATTTTCGGAGCGGCACTCCGGGCTGACGGCACGCCATCGCCAGCCTTACAGCATAGGGTGCTGGCCGCTGTGCAGTTTGGAGCGAAGCAGAACGCGCCGCTCTACCTCGTCACTGGCGGGGTTCCGCGTAATGGTCTGACGGAAGCCTCTGTCATGCGCAGATTGCTTCTGGAAGCTGGAGCTCCCGCTGAGGCTATCCTTGAAGACCATGCCGCGACGGATACATTTGACTCCGTTGTAAACTGCACAAAAATCCTGAAAAAACAGTGTCTTGAAGGTCAAACTCTCGCTTTAGCAACAAGCACATACCACATGCCGCGCTGCCTTTTGCTGATGCGTCTGGCTGGATGGTCCGTGCAGGCCGTGCCGTTTCCATTCCCTGTAACCGGGCGGAAAAATATATTCCGAACGGGCCTGCGCATCGGGCATGAAGTTCTGGCCAGCTTGTGGGATGCTTTTCTGGTCTTGTGCTGGCGTATTGTGCGCTGAGCACGGGCGGCGTATCTTTCGCTTCTCTCCTTTCAAACAGCACTCCATGAACTGCGTTTGATCTGATTTCAGCCTGACAGGCTTGAAGAACCTCTTGAAACAGTAGGTATTATGGCTGTTTACGCTTTTATTTTTCCGGGGCAGGGTAGCCAGTCCGTCGGCATGGGGGCTGACCTCGCCGCTGCCTTTCCTTCAGCACGCGCCGTGTTTGAAGAAGTCGACGAAGCACTGGGCGAAAAGCTCTCCAAAACCATTTTTGAAGGGCCTATGGAGGCTCTGACCAGCACGGAAAATGCGCAACCGGCCCTGATGGCTGTTTCCATGGCTGTGCTGCGCGTTCTGGAAGAGCAGGGCGGTCTGGATCTGGCCGGAAAAGTGACACTGCTGGCCGGCCATTCCCTTGGAGAATATGCCGCTCTGGCCGCGGGCCGCGCTTTTGGTGTGACAGAAGCTGCCCGCTTGCTGCGTACTCGTGGTCTGGCCATGCAGAAAGCTGTGCCGGCAGGTGAGGGCGGTATGGCCGCTCTGATTGGCGCGACACTCGCCCAGACGCAGGAAATCTGTGAAAAAGCCGCTCAGGGTGGTGTTCTGGAAATCGCCAACGATAACGGCGGCGGCCAGATTGTCATTTCCGGCACCATGGCCGCAATCGACAATGCCATTGCGCTCGCCAAGGAAATGAAGATCAAGCGCGCCGTCAAACTGCCGGTGTCTGCTCCGTTCCATTCCTCACTGATGCGTCCTGCGGAAGATGTGATGGCCGAAGCTCTGGCCAAGGCAGACATCGCAGCTCCCATCGTCCCGGTTATCGCTAACGTAACTGCTGACAAAGTGAGCGATCCGGATGCGATTCGTCAGGCCCTGACAAAACAGGTGACAGGCCGTGTCCGCTGGCGCGAAAGCGTGGAAGCGATGACGAGCATGGGCGTCGATACCTTCGTGGAAATCGGTGCTGGCAAAGTGCTTTCAGGCCTTGTCCGCCGTATTGACCCCGAAGTTTCCACCAGCTCTGTTGGCACACCAGCAGACATCGAAACTCTCCTGAAATCTTTTTAAAAACAACGGAATAAAAGACTATGTTCAGGCTTGATGGAAAAACCGCCCTGGTTACGGGTGCTTCCGGTGGCATTGGCCGGGCGATTGCCGCCACCCTGCATGCTCAGGGGGCTACGGTCATCCTGTCTGGCACGCGGGAAGCCGTGCTGCAGGAGCAGGTCAAGGAGCTGGGCGGGGAACGGGCATTTTATGTCACGGCCAATCTGTCCGAAGCGGCTGAAGCTGACGCGCTGGTCGGCAAGGCCGAAGAGGCCGCCGGGGCTCCGCTGGATATTCTGGTCAACAATGCCGGCCTGACGCGTGACACACTCGCCCTGCGCATGAAGGATCAGGACTGGGATCAGGTTCTGAATGTGGATCTGTCTTCCCCGTTCCGTCTGTGCCGCGCTGCTCTGAAAGGCATGCTGCGCCGCCGTGCCGGCCGCATTGTCAATATTGCTTCCGTCGTCGGCACAACCGGTAATGCCGGGCAGGCTAACTATTCCGCAGCCAAAGCCGGGATGGTGGGCATGAGCAAATCCCTGGCACAGGAAGCCGGTTCTCGCGGCGTCACCGTCAACGTCGTGGCACCGGGCTTTATTGTCACGCCCATGACGGATGTGCTGCCGGATGCGCAGAAAGAAAAACTGACCAGCGCCATCCCGCTGGGCCGCCTTGGCAAACCAGAAGACGTGGCCTCTGCCGTGCTGTATCTGTGCACTGAAGAAGCCGGGTGGGTTACAGGCTCCACACTGCATGTTAATGGCGGTATGGCTATGGTATAAACACGCCCGGGAAGCTATTGCTTCAACAGGTCGTGCAAATTGTTTCCGGATGTGGCAGACAGGCTCCGTAAATGGTCTGGATGCACGTATCCGGAACACAGTTAACCGGTTCATGTTGGCGTGAACCGGAAAAACGTGCTAAGCGCCCGCAACCCTGTTGCGTGGGAGAGGAAAAGAGCGACATGCTCAGCCTTACCTGCAACAGGCAAACTGGCAGACTTAAGCGCCTAGATAACTTGCCCGATTTTCCAGGGCACATAGGAAGCAGAGACAGATGAGCGAAATCGCTGACAAGGTTAAGAAAATTGTGGTCGAGCATCTCGGCGTCGAGGAAAGCAAGGTCACGCCGGAAGCGTCGTTCATCGACGACCTGGGCGCAGACAGCCTTGATACCGTTGAACTCGTGATGGCTTTCGAAGAAGCTTTCAACGTCGAGATTCCGGAAGACGCTGCTGAGAAGATCGCCACGGTTAAAGACGCGATTGACTACATCGAGAAGCAGAAAGCTGCCTGATTCAGGCCGTCTTTTTTTGCAGACTAATATAAGGTCCCTCACTCCTTGAGGGGCCAGACAGATTCAAGCGGGGAGCGGGCTGGTTTGTTGCAGTCGGCCGGAGCAAATTCGGGCCGGAGACGCGTCGTCGTCACCGGTATGGGCATGGTGGGTCCTCTGGGCCTCGGTGTCGAAAACGTATGGTCACGTCTGATCGCAGGGGAAAGCGGGATTGAACGAATCACGCATTTTGACCCCAGCGATCTGCCTGCGCAGGTTGCCGGCCAGGTGCCGGAAGGACCGACTTCTGAAGGGAAGCTGACGCTTTCCGACTGGATATCGGTCAAAGACCAGCGCAAGATGGACCGTTTCATTCACATGGGACTGGTCGCAGCGACTGAAGCTGTGGAGGATTCCGGCTGGAAACCTCAGACTGAAGAAGACAAATGCGCCACAGGCGTGATGATTGGTTCAGGCATTGGTGGTCTTCAGACCATCTATGACGCCTCCATCACGGTGCATGAAGGCCGCGCCAAGCGTCTTTCGCCCTTCTTCATTCCATCAGCCCTCATCAACCTTGTCTCCGGACATGTGTCCATCAAATACGGGTTTCAGGGGCCGAACCACTCTGTGGTGACCGCCTGTGCAACCGGTGTGCATGCCATTGGTGACGCCGCACGACTCATCATGTTTGGTGATGCTGATGTGATGGTCGCAGGTGGTGCAGAAGCAACGGTCTGCCCGCTGGGCATTGCCGGGTTCTGCTCAGCAAGAGCGCTTTCTACCGGGTTTAATGAAACACCGCAGAAAGCCTCCCGCCCGTGGGATAAAGACCGCGACGGCTTTGTGATGGGTGAAGGCTCTGGTGTGGTTGTGCTGGAAGAGTACGAACACGCCAAGGCCCGTGGTGCCAAGATCTACGCGGAAATCGTAGGCTATGGCATGTCCGGGGATGCCTATCACATTACGGCACCGTCAGAAGGGCATTATGGGGCTTATCGCGCCATGCGCTCGGCTCTGAAAAGTGCAGGTGTGACACCTGCAGACATCGGCTACGTCAACGCACACGGCACCTCCACAATGGCGGATGACCTTGAGCTTGAAGCAGTTGAGCGTCTGTTTGGGGATGACGCCCGCACGCTGGCCATGTCTTCTACCAAATCCTCCACCGGGCATCTGCTTGGTGCGGCGGGTGCGATTGAAGCCATCTTCTGCATCCTGGCGATGCGCGATAACGTGGCTCCTCCCACGCTTAACCTTGATAACCCGTCACGCGAGAGCGTGATTGACCGGGTCGCGCATACGGCGCAGCAGCGGCAGATTAATGTTGCTCTGTCCAACAGCTTCGGCTTTGGCGGGACAAACGCCAGTCTGGTTGTCCGCCGCGTCTGATAAAGGACGATATGCGCAGGTTATTATCGGTTCTGTTCCTTCTGCTCCTTATGGGGGCAGGGGGAACAGCCTTTAAAGCATGGCTCGATTATAAAAATCCGGGGCCATTAGCTCACGAGACTGATGTTGTCATTCCGCATGGCGACTATCTCAGCACAATTCATACATTGCAGCAGGCTGGTGTTCTTCAGTCTGGATACTGGACAGAACGGCTCTGTCTCGCCGCTGTCCTGCTCACGCGCAAAGACGGGCAGCTCCACGCGGCTGAACTGCATTTTCCGGCTTTTGTCTCCATGCAGGACGCCCTGCATATCATACGGCACGCCCATCCTGTTCTGCACAAGCTGACCATTCCAGAAGGCCTGACTGCGTATCAGATTCAGGCGCTGCTTCAGGCGGCTCCATTTTTGGAAGACGACGCACCATTGCCGGCAGAAGGCAGCGTCATGCCTGAAACTTACGGGTATTTGCGTAATACCAGCCGTAAGGCGCTGGTGGAACGCACGCAGGCAGCCATGACCAAAGCAGTCCAGGCCATCTGGAACAAACGCACGCCGGTGCCGGAAATTCCTGATGAGCAGACGCTGGTGACTTTGGCCTCTCTGGTGGAAAAGGAAACAGCCCTTCCTGCCGAGCGACCTCTTGTGGCGCGTGTCTTCCTCAACCGGTTGCAACAGGGCATGAAGCTGCAAACAGACCCAACCGTGATTTACGCCCTGACCAACGGCACACCGCCTCTGGGCAGAGCGTTGACGCATACGGATCTTCAGGTCAGCAGCCCTTACAATACCTATATGGTTACAGGCCTGCCTCCGGGGCCAATCTGCTCACCGGGCTTATCTTCTCTGGAAGCCGTAGCGCATCCGGCAACCGGAGATATGCTGTATTTTGTGGCAAACGGGCAGGGGGGCCACAGCTTTGCGGCCAGCCTGACGGAGCACAATAAAAATGTGCAGGTTTTTCGGCAGAAAAAACAAGCGGATCATGCCTCTACGCCGCAGCAGTAAAGGCATGAAGCCGTAAAAGCGCAGCCTTATCCGCGCCCGGTAATTACTTTACCGGGGCCAGATTTTCATGCTGGACGCTACCCATGCTGCCAGATCCCGTCGTGCTGACAGCATCACTCCCGATCGTATCGGCACCCGTCGTCGCAGTACGCTGGGTGGCAGTGCCTGTCTTACTTGTTGTGGTTGTGGCCGAAGCCATTTTTCCATAGCGGGTCAGCACGCTCCGCAGCGGATCAGCGCCCGGATTGTTCACACGCATAGACACAACAATATCTTCCGGCCCAACGCTCTGGCTGTAGTAGGACCGGTTGGCGTCGCTGTTGACTGTGAGTTTGGTCCCACCAAGAGCCGCACCGGCAAAGAGACCCTGAGACTTCTGCGCAACAAGAATGTCCGTATTTCTGGCCCCGGCATTGCCGCGCTCGGCATTGCTGCTGAGGGTTGCGAAGGACACACCGGCGTTGGCCCCAAATTGGAACTGGCTATCCAGCAGCGCTTGTAGTCCACGGTCCGTCATAACAAAGAACATGGCCTGAGAATTCTGGACCCCCAGCTGAATCCCGAAGGATGCCGTGCTGAGCGTATAGAACGCCGGGTCTGACCATGATCCGCGGGCGTCTCGGGCCAGCAGCAGGCAGCCCCCACCAGCCCCACCAAAGGCAATGGACATGCGGAAAATGGAAGGACACACCATGACGGCGCGGGCCTTCCCCAAATTCATAGCCACGGTGCTTTGCGGTGTAGCCCCCACAAAAATGTCCTGCACCGTCAACGCAGCTTTATCGACAAGCGTCTGCCCGCTATCAGCCGCGCGCGCCTGCAGCGGCGCACAGGTCAGAGCGGTTGCCATCCCCAGAGCAAGAGAAAAGGAGGAAAAACGGTAAACTGACCGCATTCTGGTGGTCTCCATTATGGGCCTAAATTACTGGCCTAGCCTTACGTCTCGTTTGTGGCGGCAGAATGGCCCGAAGGCCAGCCTCCACTGCTTTTAATCCAGAGAAATTCCTACGGCAGAGGAGAGAGCCTGCGCAATATGCGGGTTTGCCGCCAAAATTGTCGCTGGCCCCGTCAGGCCACCTTCCTTCAGGAAAGGTGATACACAGGCCCCGGCTTCCGCCAGAAGGGGAAGAGCGGCCGCCACGTCCCACAGATTGATGACAATTTCGATATAACCATCCAGCCGCCCACACGCGACGTCCGCCAGCGCCAGCGCGCCCGACCCACCGGAGCGCGGCATAGCCCCCAGATCCATGATGGCATCGATTTTTTCCATGAACACCGGTTTGGGCACCCGGTTGCTCCAGCCCATCTCGATCATGGCGCTGGCCGGATCTTTGACCGGAGAAGCCTGAATGCGTTTGCCGTTGAGGAACGCACCCTGACCACGCAGAGCCGTGTAAACCTCGCCAAGGGCCGGCGCTTCGATCACCCCGGCCACGGGCTCATCTCCATCCAGCAGGCCAAGAGACACACACCAGCGGTTCCGACCACGAGCATAGTTGGACGTGCCGTCAATCGGGTCCACCACCCAGCGCAGGCTGCCGGCACGGGCAACGCCACCTTCTTCCCCTTGAAAGCCATCATCCGGGAATAAGGCCTGCATCCGTTGGGCAATAAAGCTTTCCACGGCGCCATCTGCTTCTGTCAGCCAGTCCTGCGCCGACTTCTGTTTCCCTTCCGGGCCACCGGGAGCGGGGCGCATGGACATGGCAAGACGCGCTGCATCCTGCACCACAGCCCGTGCGGCTTCCAGACGATAAGCGAGGGCGGGGCTGGGTGAAGACATGGGCAGCAGGCTCCAGATTAAGAAATATTATAAAACAATACCATAGTCCGAAGTCTGTGCGGAAGCGACTGCCTTTCTCCCTCCGTCATGCGTGGGAAGTCTGCCTCAGAAAATGAAGCAGATTCCGGTCTGCCTTGCTTTAATTTTTCTTTTTATAAAGGTCTTTCGGCCAGCGACGATGCAGCCAGAGCCAGCTTTCCGGCTTTCGCCTGATCCAGCTTTCCAGTCGGTCATTCACCGCCTGCACCAACAGGCTCAGGTCCTGCTTCTTATCGCCCGTAGCCGGCAGTTCCATCGGGGGTTCAACCACAATCCGCAAGCGGGCGGGACCAAGCCGCTCGACGTAGCCGGGGATAACCGTGCAGCGATAGCGTAACGCCATAGCGGCCAACGCCGGTGCCGTCATGGCGGGGCGGCCAAAAAATGTGGCTTCAACACCGTCATTCATTTTCTGGTCTACCAACATACCCAGCCGGCCACCTTTGGAGACGTAGGCCAGAGCCTCTCGCGCCCCGCGCGCACCCTTTGCAAAAAGCG
>NZ_LHZC01000036.1 GCF_001580615.1 Acetobacter malorum | reverse complement strand
ACTAAACCGGGACACGTCCACGGCCGAGGCGATGCGCGCCTATGCCGAGGAGACCAACCGGCTTAACCGCGAGCGCCGGTCGAACGCCGATGTCTGGCAGGTGGAACAGGTGAAGGTCGAGAAACAGATCAGAGGCATCATCGAGGCCATCAAGGAAGGGATGTTCCATCCCAGCATGAAAGCAGAAATGGACACGCTCGAGGCCCGCAAGGCCGAACTGGCAGTCCTGCTGTCCGACATCCCCGACGATGTGCCGGACCTGCTGCCGAGCGCTTCGGCGATCTATGCCCGTAAGGTCGGTCGCCTGACCGATGCCCTCCACCGCCCCGAGGAACGCCTTGAAGCCGCCGAGGCGCTGCGGGCGCTGATCGAGAAGGTCGTGCTCACTCCCGGCCCGAACCGGGGCGAGATCGACGCGATGCTGTATGGGGAACTGGGCACGATCCTGACCTGGATCGAGCGGCAAGCCATTGGAAAGGCTGAAAAAAGAAACACTCCCGGAGCGATGCTCACAGGAGTGTCGGTATCAGTGGTTGCGGGGGCAGGATTGGTTCTCAATTTGCGACAATCGAAAGTTGAGAACAAAGCGGGTTTAAGTGGCTGTTTTTCAGCTCTTTTTTCTGCATGTGCATAACTCCTTCACGTATGCCATCAACGCCGCCCTCCCCGATCCGAACTTGAGACAGTTTTCTGATGTCCTTGGGGCACAGATATCTGACATCGCATGCCACGACGTGACTGCACCGCAAACGGGCCTTCTTTGTCGAGACGGCAGTTCGTCGATGAAGACCAGCTTGGCCGGATTGAGATGAGGCTGACTGTCGAACCACGCCTCGCGCAGTTCCGCGGCGTCGGGCCGTATTTGCTCGCTGGCATACGTTGTTTTTTGATGATCAAGGCAGCGCCAGATCATGCTCGGTGCGAAACGTCCCCCCATCCCGACTGTCATCTTGATGCTAGACCACCAATAGGAACCCTCTGCAATCTAGACTTTACGGAAAATACCCCAGAACGCTACCTATTACTTCGGAGTCTGAGAGGGTTTCTTGATTGTCGATATAGGAGATGGAGGAATTGTAGAATTTGTTTTTGGTTCTACTGACTGGAGATAAGAAACCGACTGAATTTTTGTTATGGGTTTACCCAGAACACAGTCGCGTGTCCTAACAGAAGTTAGGTTGGCGTAGGCGACTGACGCAAGGACAGCTCCTCCGAAGGCGACAATGCCGATAACAGAAAGAACACATCTATGCCAGCATATCCGGCGACGCAACTCATTAAAGATACTTAGGAAGTCTTTGCTGATTGATTCGAAATCGGTTTCAAGCTTTTTACGTTGCCGTTCAATTTCCCATTTGATCGAGGATAACGTCATCCATTGGTTGATGATTGCGATTAGCAAAAGCAAAACAAATATCCATGCCCCCGCAAGCACGGCCACGTTGCTCCAAAAACTTAGATCGCAGGATGCAGTGCTCTTGAGTTGAGAGGCTACAACAAACGTAGCAATAGGTATGCCTAGAAGCTGAGTTTGTATATCGATTATTGTCTTGTGTATTTTTGTGACAAAATCGACTCTGGCCGCCTCTACATCACTTTTAATTTTCGTGTAGGAGAATTGAGAGACGTACAGGCGATAGCCTTTTGCGACTTCGTCAGTAACATCGTCAATATTTTCTACCAGATAGGAAAAACGTGCTTTTGGGCCTAATGATTTCGTCAAATTCACGACGGCACTATCGAGAAGACCTAATTTTTCGTCTCTATGAAGTTCATCGTGAAACAAGGCAAGGAGCCTATCGGCTTCGGCCATTTTAAAACGAACAAAGATGCCTTCATTGTAACGAATAGGCAGGAGAAATTTATCTTCGTTAATAAAGACTAGCTCTTGCTTTTGTGGGTCAGAGTATGCCGCAGCCTCGGCGAATAATTTATATATCTCCAGAATCTTCCGGTAAGCCTGAATTGCAGGCGGAACCACAGCAGCGTTTTTGTCGAAGCGATTTTCAATGATGTAGTAGGCCTTCGGCTCTTCGATTAAGGCCTGCTTGACAAGTAGCAATTCGCTGACTGATCTTTTCAGATAACCAAGCGCAACCCTGGGGGCTCCTATATTGATCGTGACCACATCGTTGACCTTGGACGCAGCAGGGTCAAACGGTAATCCAATTCCAGAGTCGTCAGCCACTCGGGAATCGTCATTGATGCGGCGAAGAGTGTTCAAAATTTCAGATGAGGCAATAGTTAGCACACCTTCATCACCAGTCTTATTAAACCGGACGTTCCTATATATCTCCAAAAGTTGGGAAAACGCGATATTACTCATCGATTGTTTCGCGCTTCAGCTCCATAGCCAGTTCAACGGGAAGACCCTTGAATGTGAGAGTATTAGCATCGGCGTCGAATATGATGGAGCCATCTGTCAACGCTTGGCGATCAAATTCGACTGACCAAGATGATGTTTTACCTTTGAATTTTTTGAGGGGCACAAGGGCACGACGGTCAGGAATGAACCCGTCGTTTAATTTTCGCTCCGGACTACCTAAGACTTCACTTAATTCGGCAGGTGCACTCGGGAATAGTTCGTTGGCGAATTCTTCGAAATCTATCTCGCGCTGGCTGCTAGCCAAACGCTCACATATACCCTTTGCCTTGGTAAGAAACTCTTCCCTATCGGCGGCCGACATTTGCTTTTGGAGTGTAAATTCCTTCAACGTTTCAACAAGTTGGCTGGTATCCTGTCGAGCTTGGATGACGGTATCGCAGCCCAGAAACTCCTTAAAGTATTCTGATACGCTTCCTTTACCTTTCAAGAAACCGATATAGCGTTCTTGTTGGTCCAACCAAGCGGTCATGTTAATACGTCCGGCGAACCTAAATCCATCGACGTCCAAATGAACTACATCTTGGACGTCAAGATTCCCGGTTAAATTAGCACCGAGTTTGTCAGTAATAATAGCAACCAAAAGATATTGATGATTGTCACGTTCAAAGTGAGCAAAAAAGACGTGACCACCGGCAGCCGCATTTCGGGTTCTTGCACTGTTCTGAAGTGTTACCATCATCTTTGCAGTAAGATCTGCGAAACCGTCCGGTCCTACTGCAAGATAATCCCCAAGGTAGGTCTTCGTTTCCGAGTATGTTAGCTGATCCGAGAATTTTCCATAAGACTTAGATGCTCTACGAGCATAGAGGTCATGAAGTTCGTTGATAACCCGCTGGACGGTATGTGTTACAATCAGCTTATCCTGCCCCTGAACGATCTTGAAACCTTGAGGTCCCCGCTGAAGATCGTGCACTGCGGCGTTTATAATATTATTCACGATTAGGGTTCTTTATCCATGCCAGAATTCCAATTAAATATCTTAAATGCCTATAGTGGGCATAGCCATGTTGCCTTTCTCTAATGCCAAGTGAAAAAATTTAACACAGGTTCGGTAAGTTGTAAGCACAGCCATAGATCACCGACAGGTGATCCAATTGAACACCCGCTATTTTGCGGTCGAGCCCCTGAACCCAATCTTCTACTCACCTGATATTACTCTGCATTGCAAATTCCGTTTGCCCCTCGAAGCAGCAGACCCAGGATCGGTATAACCGTTTGAATCTCTAAGCCGGAGAGAAGCATCGCCAAACTGTTTCAAAGCGCTTAATTCATACTTTCGAAACATACTCTGATTATATATTTATGTTGATCTCCGCAGATTATTTAGTTGATCCACCAGTAATAAGTTCAGCCGATGCGGCAATTATTTGATCAGGCTGGCCATTCAAGGCTTTAATCTGACCACCTATTCGATAGCGCTCTCCAGGATGGAGTTGTACTGATGAGCTAGGCCGCATGTATATAGGCACCCAATAATGATATCCATCTGGCTGGAAGTGAAACGCATCTCCGACAAGAGCAACCTCACCAGTAAGATTACTTTGATGCGCATCTTTCACCATTATTTCTATTTCAGGTAAATTATATTGACTTTTTACAATCTTAGTAATCTGCCTCTTCTCAGAAGCTCGCCCTACGGCTCTAATCTCATGCTTTTTTTTAATTTTCTTTGCGATGGCCTCGTTCATGACAACTGTAATTTTTTCGTTCGTAACCACGCTAATCTCGGTTATCTGGTGCTTGTCTATAATTTCGGCACCAGCTTTTGCTATGGGCGTAACGTCTTTCGTAGGCGACATGAGCCAAATTATTGCGCCCGCTATAGCAGCAATCAGTCCAGTGACCTTCACGCTACCGTCGATCGGCTTATCGCTGAATTCCTTGATAGCATTCTGCGCGATCTTCGACCGAGCGATTGCCCTGAGCTTCACCACCAGGCTTCCTTCGTGAAGCCCAACGATCACCAACTCACCTCCGTGACGTCTAGCGACACTGGAGACCAGCTTCAGGAAATTCGCGAGAGCGTCCAAATCAACGCCCTGATTTCCCGCGAAATAAAGCGCGAACTCGTCTGGTTTTAACTCAATGTTTTTGATCGATGTCATTTAGTAAACCCTTAGACCCATTCGAACTCTATGAACAAAAGACAGCGTAGCGGTGCGCATATCCACACAATGAGATGGTCAAAAGCGGATATATCCATGGTAAATACTACTTAAGATAAATATAACATTCCTGCTTTCCACACCCAGTCCGGACACACTCTCTCCCCAACCGTTCCTATCATTAACATCATACTGGCGTAAGCAGATGGGATATTGCCTGGATAGGCTTCAGTCCGTAACCAAAACGCTTGATTGCCTCGCGATCCTTCTCAAGCGCCCCATAAGGCAGATACCGGACTTTCAGATCGGCTATCCTACTGAAGGCCGGCCGCCGTAATTGTTCCCGCACATCGGCTTCCCGCTTGTCCGGCGCGACAAGAAACAGTCCCTCCAGAGCCTGCGCCTCTGACCCGAGAGCAAGATCCAGCATTCGCACGATGCCGGAATAGATGGTCGTTGAATGCTCGACCTCGAAGGCTGCAACAATCCGGTGGCTGTCCCGGTCAAGCCATAGGACATCGATCAGACGCACTGACTCCGCTCCCTGCGTTTCCGTCGTGAACCCCGGCAATACCGACAGGCAGCCATCCCCCAGCTTACCCTCCTGCCATGGACGACTGCGATCATTGGCCGCAATCCAGACATCGTAACCCAGAGAAAGCCCCAGATCGCGAAGCCAGCCCTGAATCTCGGTATGGGTATGATCCGTTTCCCGCTCCGTGGCGAGGATCCGGGCCTCTTTTGCGCTTTGCTCCCTCACCTGATGAAGATCGGCTTCCCAGAGTTTTCGCGCTGTTTCGTCATCCTCAAGAGGCGGCGCTGTATAGCGTCCGCTTCCGAGGTCAAACAGCAGTCCTCCAATGGCGCCCAGATCATTGGACAGCAGCGAACGGTAGGTCGCATTCAGCTTCAGGATACTCTGCCGCATGGCAAGATATTCCTCCCATCGCCCCAGCTTCACCTTTGATCCGGTCAAGGCGTTGTAGCCGTTCACGATCGCCGTATTGAAAGGCGGCATGATCGTCGGATGCAGGAAATACAGCAGATTGGCGACGGCTGGTCCCAGCCCTTTTATCTTCCGGGCATCGATTGCATGAATGGCCGAGACCACATGCTCTTCGGTATTGCAGCACA
This sequence comes from Acetobacter malorum, assembly GCF_001580615.1. Classification (GTDB taxonomy): domain Bacteria; phylum Pseudomonadota; class Alphaproteobacteria; order Acetobacterales; family Acetobacteraceae; genus Acetobacter; species Acetobacter malorum. Next base: position 52,846 of record NZ_LHZC01000036.1, on the reverse strand, counting down.
GACAGGTATCGAGAAGCCTCCCGAATGCTTTCTGGTTGGCAGGATTTTCATAGATATCGGGAATGCGGAGCTTCGGCTTCCACAGGAACGCATGATCCGCACCCTTGAAAATCTGACGCTGCTCCGCAATCGAATGAACAACCGTTTCCAGCGAGGAGCCACGATAGGCGACCCCGAATGTGCCTTCGGCAATCTCGGCGACGACCTGCTGCAGACCGCGGCGGATAGAGCGAAAGTTCTTGAGGCGCTCATCCCACAGAAACCAGCTCTGATAGGTGCCTGCCGGATCGTCTCGCCAGCGAAGGATAAGGTCTCGAATAAGGTCGGTCATCAATCCAGAAGCTAAAATTACATTCGCTTCTGAGCCTGATTGTAACAGCGTCTCACGTCAATGCGGATAATCGCAAGTGGTTGCGAGGTAGGATACCCCCGATTTGAACCTCCCCCACCTAAATACCTGAAATTAAACAGCTTTTCATAATATGCCCTCGGTTTACGCATAGCAAAACCCTGCTAAGCCGTTGACTTAGCGGGGTTTCAGAAACTGCAAGTGGTTGCGGGGGCAGGCTTACTTCTCAAATTGCAGAAATCGCAGGTTGAGAACAAAGCGATGTTAATATACTGTTTTGATGCGCTTTTTTCTGCCCATGCATGAACTCTTACTGAAATAAATAGCCCCTGCCCTCATAAAATGTAGAATTTAAGTTTTCAGATCTACGTCAGATTCCTCACTGATACCGGATGTCATACTCCCCTGTAATTCCAGTGGCCTACGAGGACCAGACGGGAAAGAAAAACAGAACAAAACGGGATTACCGAAAACACTGCGAACACCCAGAAGGCGGCATTCTGTATTCCGGTTGTCCCACCCGGACTGGCCAGACCGGCAGCATTCGCGATGGTTCCGGCCACGGCTGCTGCGACGGCAGTCGTATAAAGTTGCACGGTGGTCAGGGACGCTGAAGCCACGCCCTGTTCGGATTGGGGTGTTGCGCGAAGAATACTGCTGAGCAGATGGGGCCATGCCATTCCTACACCGGTTCCGACGAGGATGAAGGCCAGGGCAACCGGCAGGATGTCGGTAACACCACCACGGACATCGTGCGGCACCCACCATGTCAGGAACACAATTGCAGCCAGCCCCAGAACAGGAGCCGTAGCCAGCAATCGACGGGCGTTTCGCCCGGATGCACTCGCACCGGCAAAAGAACCAACGGACCAGCCCGCGGCCATCAGTGCGGACAGATAGCCTGCGACCAGAGGCCCCTGATGATGCAAGGTCTGCAGGAATAATGGTGCAAAGATTTCAATTACCTCCACAGTCAGGGCCAGTCCACCCAGCAGCCCATAGAGAGGCAGAAGCGGAGATCGAAGATGGAGCGTACCCATCGGGAGCAGCCGACTGGTATTGCGGTGCTCACACCGTATGAACAGGATAAACAGACAGGTTGCCAATGCGAGCCCCATCACGTTTTCGGTGAGATGCGGCATGGCGCTGCCGATGGACAGAACCAGCACCGACAGGACCAGAAGCATCAGTTGCTGCCACGCCACGGACGACTGCCCCTTGCTGTCATCAGCAAACCTGTCTGGCAGCACCCGTAACGCCAGCAGGGCGAAGAGGCCTGCACAGAGACACATGAACCAGAAAGACAGCCGCCATGCGCCCGCCTGAGCGAACAGTCCGCCGATTGCGGGTCCAATCAGTGTGGCTATACCCCACATGGACGACAGCATGCCCATGGCACGGGTCCAGAGTTGTTTCGGGAAAATGAGACGGATAACCCCATAGGCAAGCGAGACCAGCATTCCCGCCCCGATGCCCTGAAAGATCCTGCCGCCGAGCATGACGACCATTGACGGTGCCAGCGCACAGAGAAGGGCACCTGCTGCAAAAATCAGTGCGGCAGTGCCATAGGCCCGGCGCGGCCCCAGGGAAGCAAGCAAGGCAATGGAAAGCGAGGACCCGACGATGGAGGCTGTGATAAACAGGGTCTCGTTCCAAGCATAATAGAGCATGCCGCCAATATCCCTGACAGCGGACGGAAGGACCGCCAGGATCATGTAGAGATTGATGGCATGAAGGGCGACACCCCCGGCAAGGACCACCGTCTTGATCCCATTCTGCCCCGAAAACAGAAGTTTCCAGTCATTGCTCTGTGCAACTGGGCTGACTATTGTACCGTCCATGATGAAACTCCGGAATGCCGCGGCGCCAATTCGCTTGCGGGGCTTGCCGAGACATGCCGGTATCTTTCATAAAACCTCATGTAAGGTTGAGGTCAATGGAAAAACGAACGACAAAATCTGGACTTCCTAAGGAGCTATCCGTAGGGGACGTGGCACGACGGTCTGGTGTTACCGTCTCAACGCTCCATTTTTACGAAACAAAAGGACTTGTCAGCGGATATCGTAATGCGGGGAACCAGCGCCGATATCCCCGTTCGATCCTACGCCGTGTTGCTGTCATACGGATTGCCCAGCGGGCAGGGTTATCTCTCTCTGAAATAAGGGAAGCCCTGAAAACCCTGCCGGATGGACGGCCACCTACGATGCGTGACTGGCGCCGGATGTCAGGCACCTGGCGCCAAGCACTGCAGGACCGGATTGAAAATCTTACCAAACTGCGGGATCAGCTTGATCTCTGCATTGGCTGCGGCTGCCTGTCGCTTACAGACTGCCCATTACGTAATCCGGGAGATATTAAAGGGAAAAGCCCTCAGATCATATAAGAAAGACCGCCAGAGACCGGACTCCGTTACGCACGTGCGCTAGGCCGACCGCTTTCTCCCAGCTTCCGGCCGTCATCATCATAGTCGGGCAAACAAATGGAATAGACTTTAGCCCATGACCAAAGCGCTCAATTGCCTCACGGTCCTTCTCAATGCCCCCATAAGGCCGATAAACTAAAATTACATACCTGAATTTCTTTTATCTAAAAACAAATCACAAAAATTCATCAAGATTAAGCAAGAATTCATCTGGTGCCTCTTCCTGCGGACTGTGGCCACAGTCAAGCGCATGCCCTTGAACATGCCTGGCTTTTTCTCTCCATGTTTCCACGACATCATAGAGTGCGCCCACGGTCCCACGTGCGCCCCACAACGCGAGCACGGGCGCTTCAATGCGCCTGTCGTCATCCTCCGCGTCATGGACAAGATCAATGCCTGCCGCTGCACGGTAATCTTCACATGCGGCATGTCTCATTGCCGGATCAGCATAGCAGCGACGGTATTCGGCCATCACGCGAGGATCAACCGATCCCGGTATCTTGATCTGTCCCGCTATGTGATTTTCCAGAAAGAAATCCGGATCAGCACTGATCAGCTTCTCCGGTAATGGATCGGGCTGGATCAGGAAAAACCACCAGAAATAACGCCGCGCAAACTCCATATTGGTCCGGGCATACATCGTGGCGGTAGGCGCAATATCGATTACGACCAGCTTCTCGACTGCCTGCGGTGCATCGAGCGCCAGACGATGTGCCACACGACCTCCCCGGTCGTGCCCAATAACCCGAAACCGCTCAAAACCAAGCGCCTTCATGACGCCTATCTGATCGGCAGCCATAGCCCGTTTGGAATAGTTGATGTGCTCAGGGCCTCCGTCAGGTTTCTCACTGTCGCCGTATCCCCGCAGATCCGTAGCCACGACCGTGAAGCGCTCCGCCAATGCTGGTGCGACCTTGTGCCACGTCAGATGCATCTGTGGATGACCGTGCAGCAGGAGCAGAGGTGGGCCTTTTCCGCCTATTGCGGTACGAATGCGGATTCCACCCACCTCAATGTCGCGCCACTGGAATCCGGGCAGTAATTCCGGGAACTCCCTGATGAGAGCCATCATCACACCAGCCTCTTTCTATGACCAAACAGAGCAACAGAATGCTACAGGAATAACACCTTATTCCGGGCTGTGGATTACCTCGCCTGTCGCCACAACTTTTGCATAGGCGAATGCCAACGCCGCCATATAAGCAGCATGCACCTGCTTTGCCGGCACGTCTGTTCCATTAAACTCCAGATCACGCGTGGCGATCGCGTCATGCACCACGGTCACGTCGTATCCGAAATCGACTGCGGCACGGACGGTCGCATCGATGCAGACATGGCTCATAGCACCAAGGACCGTCAGTTTTCTGATGCCCTGCCCGTCCAGAAGCGTTTTCAGTTCCGTATCCCTGAACGCATTGGGATGGTGTTTGAGCACGACCGGCTCTCCGTTCTCCGGCAGGACGCACTCATTAATCTGCGCGCCAACAGATTCCGGAACAAAGAACGGCGCATCGCTGGTTTCAAACTCATGCCGGATATGGACGACCGGCGTTCCGGTGTCTCGAAAACGCGCAAGCACGTGTCCTGCGTTAGTGGCTGCCTCTTCAATCCCCACCAGTGGCCACCGTCCGCCGGGAAAATAATCGTTCTGCAGGTCAACAATAATCAGCGCCTGATCCGGCATGGTCTTTCTCCTGTGCGCATGAAGCATCTCACTCGACGCTAACGCCGTTCTGATTACGTCCCCACTGGCAGAAATGACAAAAACAGGGTCATATCTGACAAATGAACCGTCAGCCCCCACTGGACATTGTTCTTGTCGCCTATCCTGCCGCCCAGAAGGCCGCCCTTTACGGGCTGACTGATCTGTTCGCTGTCGCGGACGAAGTGAGTCGCAAACGTCAGGAAAGGGCTGCTCCCGTATTACGGGTTTTATCCATGGATCCGGATCGGTTCACAGGCGCCAGTTCCGGCAGAGAGGGAGATAGCACTTCTCTGCCCGACGCACCGTCCGTCGTGATCATTCCACCCAGCCTGACCGGACCACCCAACCCGGAAACCGTTCCGGAACTTTTGACCTGGCTTCGCACGTGTCATGAAGGCGGTAGCATTCTGGCAGCCGTCTGTGCAGGAACATTCCTCCTTGCTGCCACGGGCCTTCTGGACGGAAGACCGGCCACCACGCACTGGAGTGCCGCCGCAAGACTGCAGCAGGCCTTTCCGGCCATCAGAATCGATCCGGATCGCCTGCTGGTGGATGATGGTGACATTCTGACAGTTGGCGGCATCATGTCGTGGCCGGATCTGGGCCTGCGACTGATTGACAGACTACTCGGCCCCGCCGCAATGCTGGAAACGGCCCGTTATCTGCTGATTGATCCGCCCCGGCACGACCAGCGCCATTACCGGCATTTCGTACCAGACCTGACTCATGGAGACCGGACCATTCTGAAGGTCCAGCACTGGCTGCGCACGGAAGCTGCCCGAAACGCTACGGTCGCGGACATGACATCCGTGTCAGGACTGGAAGAGCGGACCTTCCTGCGGCGGTTCCATAAAGTGACCTCCCATACGCCACTGGACTATCTGCAGCGCCTGCGCGTGGAGAAAAGTCGCGATCTGCTGGAAACCACCGCTTTGCCGCTGGAACAGATTGCATGGGAGGCTGGCTACCAGGGCAGTGGAGCTTTCCGAAAGATCTTCACGCGGCTTATGGGACAGACACCCGCAGACTATCGGAGGCGTTTTAGCCCGGCAGGCAGCAGTCGGGAATAAAAACAACCCAATTTTTACTTATGATATGTTGATCACGACCTTGCCCATGCCACGCGTCCCCGCAAAATAGTGATACGCATCTCTCGCCTCATCAAAGGGAAAAACGCGATCAATCAGCGGGTGCAGACGATGTGTCGCGAGAGCTGCGTTCATCGCTGCAAACATCTCACGGGATCCAACATTGACCCCTTCGAGCAACAGATTCCGCCGCATGATATTGGCGGGATCAATCTGGCCGCCTGTCAGCACACCGATCAGGTGAATGGCTCCCCCGAACCGACAGGCCTGCATCGAATTGGGCAATGTGCCGGCACCCCCGACCTCGACGACATGATCGACACCACCTTGCTCCCCAATGACCCGCCCCCAGTCCGGGTGATCGCGATAATTGAGCATCTCCTGTGCTCCCATGTCACGCATCCGCACGAGTTTGTCGTCGTCAGAGGACGTTGCGATCACATGCGCGCCCGCCAGAACGGCAAACTGGAGCGCAAAGAGTGAGACGCCTCCCGAGCCAAGCAGAAGGACGCGCTGGCCGGGGAGAAGCGTGCGCGAGCCACCAAACAGCGCATGCCAGGCCGTGAGGGCCGCACAGGGCAGCGTTGCCGCTTCCTGAAAAGTCAGGTGATCTGGAATCTCGATCAGGCCATCCTCATCAAACAGGCGATATTCCGTCAGGACCCCATCAACCGGACCACCAAGCGCCGAGGCCGCCATCCGTTCTGATAGCGCACCGCCGGCCCAGTTTTGAAAGAACAGGCCCGCGACACGATCTCTCACCACATGTCGCGTCACACCATCGCCAATGGCCACGACTTCTCCGGCACCATCGGAAAGCGGCACGAGATCGACTGTTTTGGCACGGGGCAACCGTCCTCTGGCGACGGTCAGGTCCCGATAATTCAGCGAGGCCGCACGCATCCTGACCAGAACCTGCCCATACGCAGGTGTAGGCATCTGCCTTTCTTGGAGAATCAGATTGTCGATATTTGCCAATATCGGAAATAGATAAGATTTCATGATGCCAAAGCCCATTCGATTTATCGGGTGCCATATCTGAATCTGAACAGACGCAACACACCGCCGTTTTCGCTGCACTCGTCGTCCGTCATAGCGCCAGTCTCCTTCATCTCCTCATCAGATTTTCCTGACGATGGTATCCTGCGCCTGGATAATCTCGCCATCTACATCCCGCACGATCAGCGGTGCCAGAGGCTCCCCCTTTTTCCGGTCGACCAGTTCCGAATGTGGCTCCCCGGGGCTGTAGCAAAACGCCTCTCCCCACTGTCTCAATCCGACAATGACAGGGAACAGCGCTTCTCATGACGCATTAAACATCCAAACATCCTATGTATTGACTCTGCGACCGCTTCGCAGTTACGTTTGATCCAACCTAATTCGTTGGACAAATTTTCAATGACCCAGTTGATATGCGAATGCGATCACACGAGCCATAAGCGCCGTTCTGGTAATATTTTTTATGACCGACGCAATCCATTTTTCTGCATTCTGCTTGGATGCGGTGTGGCTCTACCCTGTATTGGCCAAGCCACTGAAGAGAAAACTCACGACAGAAAACCGAAAACAGAAACCATCGAGGTGCGTGCGCAGTATCAGCACAAGGCGAAAGGATATGTTGCTTTCGACAGCAGTGCCGCCACCAAGACGGACACCCCACTCCGTGAAATTCCGCAGTCCATTTCCGTCGTCACGCGACAACAGATGGATGATCAGGTCACCCAAAACGTCGCGCAGGCATTGCGCTACACGGCAGGAGTTTATTCCGAGCCACGTAGTGACACGATATTCGATACAACATTTATGCGTGGGTTCGGTGGTTTTGCAACGTCGGCCAATTACGTGGGATTTCTGGACGGCATACAGTTACAACAGGGTCAAGGATGGGCCATTCCAACGGTAGATCCTTCAACTCTTGATCGGGTGGAAGTGCTGCGCGGCCCAGCTTCCGTGATGTACGGAGACGCCAGCCCCGGGGGCATCATCAACCTTGACAACAAACTTCCGTCTCTTTCAGCCCCTCGACAGATTGCAGTCGAAAGCGGCAGTCGCAACAGGATACAGGGCACATTCGATGTCGGCGGTGCCCTCACAGGCGATCAGACACTCCTCTATCGAATCAGCGGCCTAGGGCGTCGGGTCGATACCCAGATGCGGGACGCAAAAGAGCAGCGACTGGCTCTCACACCCACGCTGACGTGGAAAGCTACGCCACGAGTGAGCGTTGATTTCGTACTGAATGTCCAACGTGATCCGGACAATAACTTTGCAGGCTGGATCCCCGCACAGGGGAGTGTTCTGCCTGGCCCGCACGGGCGCATCTCCACGAAATTCAATCCGAGCCAGTCAAACTACGATGGCTACAACCGAACACAGATCATGCCGGAATACCGCGTAAAATATCACTTTCTTCCGGGATGGAACCTACAGCAAACCGTTCGCTACGAATATCTGAATACGAGTTTCAAGGGACTTGCAGTCAATTTCTCCAATCCCTACGACACTGACGGAAATCTCAATCGTTACTCGTCCTGGTCACGTGCTGATCTCAACGGTGTGGTAGCTGACACACGCGTGGAAGGGCATGTGACATCAGGACCACTCCAGCACCGCATTCTTGCTGGCGTAACATATGACCGCTCGGAATCCTCAATGCGCCAGTCCGCTTACGGGCTGGTCTCGGCACTTGACTATAGCGCGCCTGTCTATGATGCCAGCATCGTGCCTCCTGCCTTAGCCCAGAGCACAAGACAGGACTCACAACGTATCGGGGGATACATACAGGACCAGATCAGGCTCGGTCACTGGTCCCTGCTTCTGGGTGGCCGCCATGACTGGCTTACTATAAGGACGCGCGATCGGCTTTCCAATACGACAAGCACCCAACATGATTCAGCGTTTACCGGACGTGCCGGGCTTGTCTATCTTTTTGAAAACGGATTATCACCCTACGTGAGTTATTCGACGTCGTTCCAGCCGGTCGTGGGCGTCGATTATGAGGGGAAAGCATTCCAGCCAACCCGGGCCAGTCAGGTTGAAGGCGGCATCAAATATCAGCCTGTCGGTTATAGCAGTTTCCTGACGATCGCTGCTTACGACATCAATGAACGACACGTCAGCACCACGGACCCGGCTCATCCCTACTACTCCGTCCAGCGCGGTGGCGTGCGGTCCTGGGGCGTCGAATTTGAAGCCCATGCGGCGCTCACGGACAATCTAGGACTGATTGCGTCCTACAGCTACACGGATCCGACTGTTACACATGATCCGGATACAAGTCTGATCGGAAAGCGCCTTTATGCCGTGCCCAGACATATGGCGTCACTTTGGACGAACTATGCCGTCACCTGGGGACATCTACAGGGCGTCAACGTCAGTGGGGGCGTCCGATACGTGGGTTCAAGTGCGGGCGATGAAACCAACAGTTTTGCGGTTCCCGGCGTAGTGCTGTTCGACACGACACTGCGTTATGATCTCTCTCACCTGTCACCCAGCCTTCATGGATGGACACTGATGTTCAACGGCACCAACCTGTTCGACCGGAAATATGTGTCATCATGCTTCTCGGCGGGAGGATGTTTTTACGGAAACCGACGGACGTTCAAGACCGGCATTGCGTTTCAATGGTAGTATGAAGTGCGTACATTCTAATGCTAGGGTTGATCGATAGATTTTTTGATATCGCATTATATTAAATATATATTCCACAAATTATGCAATTTCTTCAGGAGCGCACTACACGGGCCATACGGCCCAGTTCAGGTCCGACACCGCGATAAGTCCTATAACTGAATATAAGAGGTTCCCATTTTGCCGGATCGATCTGACCGGACGTTTCATCGAGAATCCCGACCGCAGCGTGCTGTGCGACAGCTTTTGCGATAATAACAGAGAACCCCTCCGGGTCGTCCGAAACATCAGTCATGGTATTTACGATTGCCTCAATCTGGATCGGACACTCAGCAACGCGGGACGGTCCACCTTCGGTCGATGCGACCCGCGTCAGTCCCGCAGCTTTAAACTTGTCCCGACAATAAGAGAACTGTGCTGCTTTATGGTCTGGAACAGGATTTTTTCCTGTAAAGGTTGCAATTTGTTCTATCGATTTCCGCAGATCCGCAGAAGGAAGATTTACTGTCAGTCGGGGACGATGATGTAAGTTTTCGACAGCCTGGGACGCACATCCCAAGCCAAGCACCACAAAATCCCTGAGTGACCACGACGACGACATTGGCGTCAGATTGTCCGAGCCGTCACTGTTCTGCGTACAGACCAAGGCAACCGGAGTACCGTAATACATGCTTCGGGAGGGAATACGCATTCTCTTCATTATTATGACTCCTGAAGATACAGGTCGATTAGCGGAGTTCATTTGTTCGGGGCGCACTTTCCAAAATTATCGGGACTTCACGAGTTGATCCCTCTATGACGCGCCCCAAGTCTGGAGTCCCGCCTCCAAAAACTCCTCAACCTTTATGAATCAATTTGTTTCTGAACGAACTCTCACTTTAACATGCCCCCGGAAACACTCTTGACTTCAGACCGCATCAATCAGCAGGACGGTGGTATCAGTTTCTCCGTGCAGCCTTACCTCTGTTTCGTTGCAAATTGCCGCTCCCGCCCCGCTACTGACAGGCTGATCATTGATCTTTATCACGCCCGAAAGCACAACGAGGTAAAGCAGCCGTCCCGCTCCTGTGGTGTAGTGCGTCGTAACTCCCGACTGCAGGATCATGCCCATGATCCGCGCAGACGCACGAAGCGGAACTGGTTCGTCTGCTTGTCCGCTATCGGTGTCTTCGGGTGAATCCTCGGCGAAGCCACTCGCCAGAATGGCGAGCGCATTTTGCCCATGCCGAACCGGGCGGTGATGAACCACACTCTCCGGCACCCCGCCCTCCTCGTCCGGCAGCAACCATACCTGCACGAACGAAGATCCCGGGCTGGCAGCCCACCACGTTACGCCCTGAATTCCCTGCCCTGCACTGAGAAGATGGATGTCACCCTCTTGAAACTGGAGCGGCTCCCGACCGTCAACCTCGGCAAAAAAAGTGCCTTTGAGAACAATTGTGACAATATCCTTGGCATCCTCCTCCCTCAGCCGGAATTCGGCAAACGGCTCGAAGACAGCGGTATTGATTGCACGAATTTGCCCCCAGTGGACGTGAGCGGGATCGCGATATTCGGCGAAAGAGAAATGACAGCTAATGGTCACGCCAGGCTGCGTCACCGTCCCCAGATCCCGGGCAGAGCGAAGGGTGATCATGATTTTCCCTTTGGCGCTGATGTCGAGTCAGCAGCGTAACGTCGCTCCTGAACTGGGAACTGCCGCTCCCATCCCCCACCGAGCGCACGGTAGAGACGAGCCACCGAAGTGGAGACGTTGGTTGTGGCCTGCACAAGCTGGTTCTGGGTCGCCAGAAGCGCATTCTGCAAGGTCAGGACGTTCAGGAAGTCGGACGATCCCTGCACATACTGGGCCTGAGCCGTTTGCACGGCAATCTGGTTTTCCTTGACGGCTTCAGCGAGACGATCCCTCTGATTCTGCGCCGCCGAGAGATCAGCCATGGCGTCGTCGATTTCCTGCCAGGCTTTCAGGACTGTGCGCTGAAGCATGACAGCGGCCTCCCTCTGCTGCGCCTTGCGCAGGCGAAGCTGCCCCGTCAGGCGACCGCCTTCGAAGATCGGTAGTGTCGCTGTCGGTCCGAACCCGTACTGTCGCGATGCCCATGACCCTAACCCGCTGAACTGGAGCGCCTGCACATCCAGACTTCCCGACAGCGTGACACGAGGGAAGAAGTCGGCGATGGCCACACCGATATTGGCCGTCGCGGCATGCAAACGCTCCTCAGCCATACGGATGTCCGGCCGCCGTTCGGCCAGCTCGGACGGCAGACCAACCGGCACAGACACTGGCACGGGCGGAACCGGCGCAGGTTTACCAAGCTGCGCCGTGAGAGCACCCGGCTCGCGTGCAACCAGAAAACTCAGCGCGTTGATCAGATGCACTTCTTGGCTTTTCAGAACGGGAAGACGGGATTCAAAACTGTACAGTTGGCCCGTGGAATCTGCGACATCCAGGCGGGTCGCCGCACCTTGAGTAAAACGTAAAGTCGTTAGTTGCACGCTATGGCGCGCGATCCCTATGTTATTTTCGACAATCCCGATCTGGGCCTGCACCCCCCGCAGTTCGAGGTAGTCCTGCGCGGTTTCCGCCATGAGCGATACCAGCACGTCGCGCCGCATATCCTCGGTCGCGTGCATGGCCGCTGTCGCAGCCTCGACCTGTCGGCGGACATGACCCCAGAAATCCACCTCCCACGAGGCATTCATACCATATTGCGGCAGGTTGAAGGATGAAGCGCCTGCGGCCCCCGGAAGGCGTGTGGGACCAAATCCCTGCGTTCCACTCGCGATTGACCCTGCACCCTGCTCTTCCATGGTGCCAAGCAGACCCAGCACACCATTGGGACTGGCCCGCTCCCGCGCATAGGAGGCATTGGCTTCAGCGTGCGGGAACTGGGCAGCGCTCGCAATCCTGCGCTCCGCCATGCTCTCGGCGAAGCGATAGGCTGCTGCACGCAGGTCAAGATTGGCTCCCGCCACCTGCTGTTCAAGTGTGGTCAGGACGGGATCATTATAGATGTTCCACCATTCCGGATCGAGCGGCGCCTGTACCGGATGACTTTCAGCGGACACGACACTCTGATGCCAGGATGTTGGCGAGGCCGGTGATGATTTATGGTAATCAGGTCCGACCGTGCATCCTGCAATGGGTAGGCCGAGAGCCAGCCATGCGGCCAAGCGAGAACTTACTAGACGCACGGTGGCGATCATCGTCTTACTGCCAGACATAGCGCTCGTCCCTGGCCTTGCTGCCTTCCGGCGTTGAGGACGTATCGATGCGGACCTCAACGGACATGCCCACCCGCACACGAGCAGCCAGGGGCTGACCGGGATCAAAGGTTACACGAACCGGCAGACGCTGGACGACCTTGGTAAAGTTCCCGGTGGCATTGTCTGGCTGGATGGGGGCAAACGCTACACCGGTCGCGGGCGGTAAGCTGTCCACATGGGCGCGGAGCGAGTGACCAAGGAACGTATCCACCCATACCGTGGCTTTCTGTCCCGGCAACACATGAGTCAGCTGCGTCTCCTGAAAATGCGCCACAACAAAGGCATCCTGCACGGGCACCACGGCCATGAGAGCGGTCCCGGCATGGACGTAATTGCCGACGCGTACGCCACGCACACCTACAACACCATCGATAGGCGCAGGAATCGTGCAGTAGGACAGATCCAGTTCCGCCTGACGCAATTCTCCCTCTGCCCGGACGAGACTTCCTTTTGCCCGGTCAAGTTGTGCGGTCAGGACTGCTACCTGGTCTTTCGCGGCCTGGACACCAGCCTCATCCCTCGCCAACGTCGCGACTGTCTGCCGCGTCCCGGATGCTGTCCGCTGGCGCTGCTCGACCGTGCCAGCACCTCCTGCGGACAGATTCCGGTAACGCGCTTCATCCTGACGGGCGAATTCGAGGGCTGCCTCGTCGGCCTGCACTGTTGCGGCGGCTGCCGCGATGACTGCGTTCTGTCTGTTCAGTTCAGCCTGCAAGTTGGCGATATCTGCCCGCGCGACCGCGACGTTCCCCTGCGCAACTTTTAGTGCGGCACGGTAATCATCGTCCTCGATATGGGCGAGTTCTTCACCCGTATGGACCCGCTCATTGTCCCGCGCTTGCACCTGATCGATACGACCCGAAACCTTCGGGGCAACCAGCGTGGAGTAAGCCGTAACGTAAGCATCGTTGGTTTCGACATGGACACCGTCACCGAGAATGAGGTGGTCCGCGAACCAGGCGGCGGCGCCAAGAGCGACGACGCCTGCGCCGATCAGCATAAGATTTCGTGTACGTGGCATTTCAGCTCCAGAAATCCTCGGCAGCGTACTTGAACCGGTGCGTCAGCGAGGCAGGCAGGATGTTGGAAAGCGGGGTCACATCGTCCGCGCGTAAAGAACGAGAAGACCCGCAAAGCATAGGCCACCGATCTTCTCGACCAGGTTTGGTCGTGATGCGGCGACTGTGGGAGGCTTTGAACGGGGAAGAACGTAGCGAAGGCATCGGGAGAGGCCCGGCATCATCCGGGGTCGGCGCAATCTCACGTCATACCCAGCAAACCGTCGGTTGTTTTCGACGAGGCAGATGCCCAGAAGCTCCCGCAGGCTGACGTCGATGCTGGACACGTCTTTTGCTCCCGATACGGTGAAATTCGCGTCCTGCTCGCGCACATTTCCGTCGGCATCCATGCTTCTGACCATGCCGATCCGCTCCCATGCGAGGAACAGCCAGACACCGACCACACGGGCCTCGAACCATGGGCGCTTCCACAGCGGCACCGTGGCGCGATGCCACGCCAGCCAGTTGGCGAACAGGAGAATATGGCGACATTCTTCCTGCATGACCGGCTCGAACGTCTCGACCAGTTCGGCGGGAAAGAACCCGGAGCGCTTTGCCAGTTCGAACAGTCCGAAAGCAAAGAAGCTGTCTACGCACTCGGAAAAACCTGTGACCATATAGGCCCATTCCGTGTCACGCGGGGTGATGTACGGCGGCTCCTTGGCCATCGGTATCCCATAGGCCTCCACCAGCCGGGAGAGGACTTCCTTATGGCGATTTTCCTCCCACGCATTCCGGGCGATGGCATTCTTCATGTCAGGGTCGGCAATCGTCGCAGCGTAGGCCGCCATCCTGAGACGCGCCTTACCTTCGGTTTCAACCGCGACGTCCCAGATCGGCAGAGATGAGATGCGTCGCAATGTATCAGGATCAAGCCGGGGCCAGTCGATGACGGAAGGCCGGTACGGATTGAACGTATCGCGGAACATGCGCGACACCGCCCGCTTATGAGCAAGACTGCCCGGCTTCAAGGGGCCCGGTTCGCTACTCTGCCAGTGCCGGCTACGATAATCTGCATCGGCGAGCGCCTTGCTCCCGGCCTGCCCAATATCGCCAGCCTGGGGCATGTTCCCATAAATCCGCTCAAGATCAGTCCTGAATACTTCGATACTTTCATTGGGTGATAGGATGTTTTTAAACTCAGGAGTAGAGCGTGACACGGGATGCATCCTGTCTGACATGGTTTCGATCCTATGGCTTATTTGGCCGGGGTGCTGGCTGACGGCGCTCGTGGCGGATAAACCCGCTGGGGCAGGACCAAATTGAGGACAATGAAAGCGGCGCAGAGCCCGATCATCATGTAATAAATGTCCGCGCAGGCCAATACGAGGGATTGTTCGGCGACCTTGCCGTGGAGAAGAACCTGCGTATTCCACGTCAGGCGATCAGGATCGGCGATGTGGGGGGCCAGCAGCGTACTCGTGGGATCGCCCATCCCGTCCAGGGCATTCTGGTTATAACCGTAGATATCCAGCAACATGGTGGAGTGGTATTGCTCCCGCCGGCGCAGAAGCGCCGCGATGACTCCAGCCGCAATCGCATTGGCAAATCCCTTGGTCATATTAAACATGCCTGAGATGAAGGGGCCGTCCGCTGGTCCCAGCCCCATGGTGGCCAGCATCAGGATCGAAATGACCATCATCGGCTGGCTGACGACCTGCATCAGCTGGACAATATAGAAATTCTCACGCACCCAGTCTGAATCGATCCATGTCCCCAGCCAGTAGGATGCCCCCTGTATGGCCAGCCCGGCCATGAGGACAATCCGGCAATCAACTTTGCGAATATTACAGAGCGCAGACACCAGTGGCAGCGCGATCAGTTGGGGAACCGCCAAAATCAGCGCGATGGGCGCAGTCTGGATGGGCCGGTATCCCCTCACCTCTTCAAGGTAAACCGAGGGGATCTCTATGGTGACAACACAAAGAACGAGTACGGCCGCCAGGGTCAGCAGGGAGTCCGAGACATTTCTCTGTTTGAGCAACTGAATCCGGAAGAACGGCAGTGGATGGAACCATTCATTGATAATGAAAAGGATAAACAGAAAGCCACCACCACAGAACAGATGTGTAATAAGCGGTGAGCGGAACCAGTCGAGCCGGTCACCCTGTTCGAGAGCAATGACCAGCGAGCAGATCGCAGGCAGACCGGTCAACAGTCCCCTCCAGTCGAACTGCCTGAAGCGCTCCAGCCGCAGCGGATCCTGCGGTAGCCCCCATGCCACACAGATCATCGAAATCACGCAGAGCGGAACGATCTGCCAGAACAGGAACTGCCAGCCCACATATTCGAACCAGAAGCCAGCCAGTGGCACGCCGAGATTGGGACCGAACGTCGCCGTCAGCGCATAGGCGCCAAGACCATAAATCTTGATGTTGGGAGGGAGGAAGCGCAGCGCCACCGTCATGAGCATGGGAGGCAGGCAGCCACAGGCGAACCCCTGCAGGGTACGCAGAATCAGAAGAGCGCCAAGGTTCGGCATGAAAGGAGCCACGAGCCCAAGCACCCCAACCATTCCTGTCATGACGATAGTCAGACGTCGTATAGAGAACGTCACGGAACACCATGGCGCAAAGGCCATCGCTGAAATATTGAAGGCCTCGAACAGGGCAATAATCCACGTTCCCTCGTCGTGCCCGATATGGAGTTGCCCCTTGATATCGGCCAGTGCCATTTCGGTTGTATGCTCGTTGAAACCGGCCAGCAGCACGGCCAGCAACACACCGATCAGACCGGTGGCGAGACGCAGGCCGAACGCCGGACCTTTCGGAGGCGGTGGAGGTGGCGACGGCGCAGCAGGTATCGGTGCAGCCACCGCTTCCGCAAGGGGAAGGTCGATCCGGGTCAAACGACGCCTCTTTTAGTTGCAATAGGGATGTCTGCGGCGACTGTGATCGCAAAGACCGGGATCGGGAACACTCAAATATGAAAACATGACTCTCACCAACCGTAACGGTGAGAACGCATAAAATTATTGCAGCATCCTCATGCTTCTGGCAGGGTCACTTGTCACAAACATCCTATGTTCCTATCTATTTGGATACTACCAAGCAGATGGGTATGATCCGCCTTCAGTGCGCGGGAGGACTTTATTGATGACGCGTGGCTACGACCTGAACCTGTTACACGCCATGAATGTGCTGATTGAGGAATCGAGCGTTACGGGTGCCGCCCAGCGTCTTCAGGTCAGCGCGGCGACAATCAGCCGCACCCTGTCCAAGATCAGGGCAACCTTCGATGACCCGATCCTTGTACAGATGGGCCGCAACATGGTGCCGACCCCGCGCGCACTCCAGATGCAGCCGCGCATCAGCCGTATCCTCGCGGGCATGCATGACCTGATGCGCAGAGACGAGGAACTGGATCTTACGGGCATAAAACCTATCTTCACGATCCGGGCCGCAGATGTCGTCGTGGGACCATTCGCGACGAAGCTGCTTCAGACCTTACGGGGAGACTGTCCAGATGCTGCCGTTGTTTTTGCCAGTGAAACCGACGGAGACGATAGCGATGCTCTGCGGCGTGGGGCGATCGACCTGTATATCGGTGCAACCGAAAACCTCCGTCCAGAAATTATGCGACAGACACTATTCGAAAGCCGGTTTCATGCGGTCGTGCGCGCAGGCCATCCGATCCTGCTTGGTGAGATCACGCCCCAGTCCCTGGTTCAATACGACCACATCAGTGTGTCACGGCGCAGCCGGCGACATGGTCCCATTGATGACGCGCTGCAGGAAGAATTCGGCCTCAGCCGGAACGTGGCCCTTCTCGTCCCCTCGTATTACACCGCGATGCAAGGCCTGCACCGGACTGATCTGATCCTCCCGGTGCCCGATGTCGCGATAGAGCGTGACACACTGGACCGTCTTGGGTTGTACGCTTTTCCCCTTCCGCTCAAGCTCACACCCGTCAACGTCTTCCAGGCATGGCATCCCCGCCACGATTCAGATGTGGTGCATCGATGGCTGCGCCGCACAGTTCTCACTGTGACGAGTGGATGGCGCAACCGCTCACATGAGACCGTCCCGGAAGGAGACGTCTTCGTTCATTAAAAAAGGTCGGATGATCTGCCCTTTAACATCTTATGGAGAATAGACATGACTACTTCAGATGCTTCGAAAGTATTCGATACAACCGGTTTTCCACTGGTCTGTCTGAATCCGGACAAAGTAGTCCCAGGTTACGCGGCAAGCTGGAAAGGCGAGATGACCGCCCTTCTGGAGCGCGGCACCCCGTTTGCCCTGATTTACCCACCTGCTCCAGAAGAGGATCACGATGACAGAAAGGAGCGAGGACTCTGGCTTAAGACAAACCGCGAGCCCCTTTCCAGATTATGCAGGGTCATGATCCTGATTGAGCCCGATGCGACACGACGTTCGGCTCTGGAAGAGATGTTTCCGGGCGCGGAACGCGCGTTCGGTGTTCCTCAGATGGCCACCGCGTCGAAGGCAGAAGCCGAAATCCTTGCCCACCATGTTCTGGCCAGCAGGTAGATGACCGTGGCATGCGGCTCAGTCCCTGTTCCCAGTATGATCGGAAAGGGCCTGCACGAGCGGCCGGACGACCGCGCTTGCCGCACGAGCCGCGCGCGTGCCATCTCCCTGCTCGATTGCCCGGAATATCCGTTCATGGGCGGCGTATCCGGGTTCAGGCAGCCCATGCTCTTCCATGACGGCACGCCCTGCCTGACGCGCCGCAACAAGAAAGTATCGATAAAGTTCAACCAGGGCTTCATTATGGGTCGCTTCGGCGACCGCCAGATGAAATGCCGTATCCGCTTTGAGAAACCGATCAAGGTCACCGCCCGCAGCCCACTCTCCGCGCACCTTGAGCGTTTTCTCCAGCTTCCGAATATCCCTGGCGGTCCGATGTCCTGCAGCCAGTCGGGCCGCTTCCGTTTCCAGAATGACACGCAGTTCAAAATGATCCCGGAGGCTGGATCGCGTGACACGCCGCATAACTGCGGCAGGGTCAAGTTCAAAGCGGACATAAGTTCCGTCCCCCTGCCGGACTTCCAGCACGTCAGCATGGGACAGGACACGAATAGCCTCCCTCACCGTATTCCGCCCAACCTGCAACATCTCGGCAAGTTCGGTTTCTTTTGGGATACGCTCTCCGACGGGCCAGGCCCCGCTTTCGATTTTTTCCCGCATGGCATCAATCGCGCAATCGACGAGGGAAAGACGGGGAAGTTGGGAAAGTGAGGATGATCCAGACATAGGAGGAATTATAGCCTGAAATGATATGTAGTCCTATGGGTTATCGCCCAGTTCTGAATGGATAAAGCAAAAGGTTACAAAAACATGAGAAAAAATGGACTTTGCAATGCCGATCTAAAATATGTGTTACGACCACATCAGAGCAAGACGGTGTGACGGGTCATGCGCCGCCCGCCCTTCGATCTGTGGCAACTGCTATGCGTGCGGGCAATCGCCGAGCACGGCAGTATCCATGGCGCGGCGCGTTTCCTGAACACCCGCCAGTCGGCCGTCAGCCGCTCCCTGCACAACCTGGAGGAGCGGCTTGATGTCAGGCTGTTCACCCGCTCTCCGGTCGGTGCCGCACCAACTGCGTTCGGCCAGGAATTCATCCGCTGGACCCAGACGATCCTGGATAATGTGGCGAGCATGAACGCCCGAGCACGACGGACAGGTAAGGGCGAGAATGGCCAGATTTCCATCGGCATCCAGACCTGCGTCCTGCCTGGACGACTCTCGGATTTCACAGCGGAGTTCCGCGCTACACATCCTAATATCGTGTTTCGCTATTCCGAGGGTATTCTCATATCATTCATGACTCGCCCTCCCCTCCCGTGCCGCCGTCATACGCCAGTATTTGTGCGACGCGCCTGTATCCGGGACCACCCATAACTACGATTCCGCACGCTGGAGCCCGCGCGGGCACGACTTCCCGTATTGCGTATTGCCATTGAAATAACAGTCATCTGTCCGGATCGTATGTCTGTTTTCCTTGCCTTGCGGTCGGAAGAGAGCAACGATGACGGACAGACCCAGCCAGTCCATTGCCCCGGCGTATCGGCCGCCAGAGCCCGAGTTGCGGCTCGTCCTACGGCCCAATACCCCCGACCCGCGCCTGATAGCGCTGGTCCGCCTCATGGCCCGTCGTGCGGCACGGGACTGGTTCCGGTCGCAGCAACAGGAGCAGCGCCGCCGCTCCGGACCGTAAGGGATACCCCGTCATGAAGGTCGCGCTCTACGCCCGCTATTCCTCCGACAACCAGCGCGACGCCTCGATCGCCGACCAGCTTCGGGTCTGCCGCACCCACGCGGAGAAGCAGGGCTGGAGCATCGTCGAGGAGTATACCGACCACGCCATCTCGGGTGCCTCCCTGATGCGGCCCGGCATCCAGGCGCTGATCGCGGATGCACAGCGCGGACGGTTCCAGATCGTGCTGGCCGAAGCGATGGACCGTTTGTCCCGAGACCAGGAGGATATCGCCGGCGTCTTCAAGCGCATGAACTATGCCGGCGTGCGGATCGTCACTCTCTCCGAGGGCGAGGTTTCCCACCTCCATGTCGGCCTCAAGGGCACGATGAACGCCCTGTTCCTGAAAGACCTGGCTGAGAAGACCCATCGCGGCCTGCGCGGCCGGGTCGAACAGGGCAAGTCCGGTGGCGGCAATGCCTACGGCTATGATGTCGTACGCAGGCTCGACACCAATGGCGAGCCCATCCGGGGCGACCGCACCATCAATCCAGCGGAAGCCGAGGTCGTCCGTCGTATCTTTCGCGACTTCGCAGCCGGGCTGGGACCGCGCGCCATCGCCTTCCGTCTCAACGACGAAGGCATCTCCGCACCGGGTAGCAGTGCCTGGGGTTTCTCGACCATCAACGGCAACCGGCTACGCGGCACCGGCATCCTCAATAATGAGATGTATGTGGGCAAACTGGTCTGGAACCGGCAGCGCTTCATCAAGGATCCCGATACCGGCAAACGCCAGGCCCGACCCAATCCGGAAGCCGAATGGGTGATCCAGGAGGTGCCGGAACTGCGGATCGTCGACCAGGAACTATGGGACGCGGTCAAGGCGCGGCAGGCCAGCGTCAGCGCCAGCCGGGACACACGCGATACATCCTCGCCCGATCATTTCCGTGAGAAACGCCGTCCCCGCTACCTGTTCTCCGGCCTCAGCAAATGCGGCTGCTGTGGTGGCGGCTATTCGATGATCTCCGGCACCTTGCTCGGCTGCTCGACGGCCCGCAACAAGGGCACCTGCGACAATCGCACCAATATGCGCCGCGAGGAACTGGAACGGCGCGTTCTCGACGCCCTGCGTCATCACCTTATGGACCCGGACCTGTTCGCCGAATTCTGCACAGCGTTCACCACTGAGATGAACCGGCTGCGCATGGAGGCGTCGGCCGACATCGGCGCGGCTGAGTCAGAACTGAAGCGGGTCGAGCGCGACATCCAGCGCCTGATGGATCTCTATCTTTCGGAAGCCATCTCGATCGAGACGGTCAAGGAACGCGGATCGAAGCTCGAAGCCCGTAAGGCGGAGCTGACGGAGTTTCTTGCGACCGCCGAGGCGCCCCCGCCCCTGCTCCATCCCCAGATGGCGGAATTCTACCACCGACAGCTCGCGCGCCTGCACGACATGCTGCATTCCGAGCTGGACGAGAAACGCCAGGAGGCGGCCGAGGTGATCCGTTCGCTGATCGAGGCCATCATCCTCACGCCATCCGACAAGGGACTACAGATCAATGTCCGGGGCGATCTCGCCGGCATCCTAACGGTTGCGTCGGTCGGACAAACGAAAACCCCAGTCCGTTTCCGGACTAGGGTTCGTGATGCGTTGGCATCGCAAGTTCAGATGGTTGCGGGGGCAGGATTTGAACCTGCGGCCTTCAGGTTATGAGTTTGACAGCAGGGCCTACGCCACACCGCGAAATATCCGTATACCCTACGCCAATATACGACTATCCTATTATTTTAATTGCATAAATCGTGCAATTCCGCTCAACTTCCTACGCTCGCTCACGCTGACGTTTCAGTCCCATTTGCATCCTATACGCATCCTGCGGAGGAAGCCATGCCCCGGATTTCAAAGCGCATCATCGCAACCCTTCAACCTGCCGAGAAGGACTACATCGTCTGGGACGATCAGGTCGCCGGCTTTGCCTTACGGGTCTGGCCTTCCGGCCGGATGAGCTATGTGGTTCATTACCGGACCAACGGCAGATTCCGCCGTTATACGATCGGCCATCATGGCCCGTGGACGGCGGATAAAGCGCGGGATGAGGCGATCAAGATTCTCGCCCGCGTGAAGGATGGCGGCGATCCCAACGTCGAACGCGGAGAAGAGCGCTCCTGCCCGACCGTCAACCAGTTCAGCAAAACTTTCGTCGAACGGCATGTGAACACGCATCTGAAACCCACGACTCAAGCCGAGTACAAGCGCGCGATCGACCTTTTCATCAAGAAAAAGATTGGCAACCGGAAGATGGCTGCCCTTACCCACTCCGATGTGGTCGCTTTCCATCATGCCTATCGCCACATTCCATATCAGGCCAACCGGACCCTGGGCGTTCTGTCAAAAATGTTCTCGCTGGCAATCCTGTGGGGCGTCCGGAAAGATAACGTGAATCCCTGCCGGGGCGTGAAACGCTACAAGGAGCTAAAACGTGAGCGTTACCTCACGGCGGACGAACATCAGCGCCTTGGCCAGGCGCTCAATGATGCTCGCTCTACGATGCCTGAAGCCGTCAATGCGCTCCAGCTCCTGCTTTTAACCGGCTGTCGCCTGCGGGAAATCCAGCGCCTGAAATGGGAATACGTCCATCTGGACGAAGGGGTAATAAGGCTGCCGGACACCAAAAGTGGTGCCCGCACGGTTCAGTTGGGCGAGAGTGCGATCGGCTTGCTTGGAGACATCCCAAGGGTCGAGGGCAATCCCTATGTTATCACGGGACGGAAAGACGGTGGCCACCTGACTGATCTGGAGAAGCCGTGGCGGCGCATCCGAAAGGAAGCCGGGCTGGAGGATGTCCGGATTCACGATCTCCGCCATTCCTTTGCATCCGATGCGCTGGAACTCGGCGAGGATCTGATCATGATCGGGAAACTGCTGGGTCACCGGGATCTCAAATCGACCGCACGTTACGCCCACCTCAAGAAAGAGCCCATCCAGCGCGCGGTCAAAGGGATCGACCTAAAAATTTCTGCTGCCCTTGCCCTACCCAGAGAAACACTGGAGGCTACGATTGATTAGCCTGCGTCACGCAAAGTGGTGTCAAAACGATTAATGATACCCCGACCGTGCAAGCCTCTGTCAGACGTTCGCGAAACAATCAAGTCGTCTTTGCACCAGTACGAATAAAAGAGAACAGCACCGTCGCGTCCAAATCATAAAGGAGAGAAACGACGACGATATTCAAATCCACGAGACCGCTAGAATTATACAAATAATACTTTAAATATACATCATTAATATACCTCTAAAGGCCTAATCCATTCTATAATTCCATGAGACACTTGATATTTACTTCAAGGCGTTCCCTATCCTTAATCTCACATTCCCATATAACATGGACACGCCAACCTAACTTCTGCAATGCGATCAGCGTCTCTTTATCTCGCACGCGATTGCGTTCAATTTTTTTTGTCCAATACTCTGTGTTGCTTTTCGGAATCCGTGCTCCTCGTGGACAATCATGCCCATGCCAAAAGCATCCATTCACAAATAAAGCCAATTTTCGACCTGGAAAAACCAAATCTGGAGAGCCAGGAAGATCTTTACGATGGAGCCGAAACCTGTATCCCATTGCATGGATAAGCTTTCTTACCACCAATTCCGGGCTCGTATTCTTCGACTTAACTGCCCTCATAGTTCGTGAACGAACAGGATCTACTTTCATCCATCAAATTCAATTCTGAGGCTTGGGTCGCTCTCGCACTCGGCGATAATTTTATTATAATGATCGATAATATCCCTCACCGCCGTCTGTCTGGCGTCCCGTTCAAAGGTACTCCACTCATAAACATTCGTCGCTAAAAATTGCTCGATTTCAATAATATCAAGGCGATCGTCTACTCCAACCTGCTTGGCGAGTGCTTTGGCGCCACCTACCCCATCTTCTGTAGTCACAATAAGAGGACGTAAACCGGAACTGAGATTGTCCTGGCATTTCCGAATAAGCGCTTCTCCAGGCGCAGTTGTGACATGAATAGCCACATCTCCGATCAAAAAATCTCCTGAGCGATTAGATGGCGCATCCGCAACCGAAAAACCGTGATGACGAATACTACCTTTTGTGATCACATTTAGTTTGGCTCCGACCAGATGCTGCATAACAGCGCCCGCATACATGGTGCCGGAAACCTCACGTTGACGTTCTACGGCCTGCGCCAAAAGATCTCTTACACAAGCCCGTAAAGAGCGTGATGGATCAAGTTTGAAAGTAAACGGAAGAGCATCAAAATACGCCTGAACACGCTCTACCCAATATTTCTCCGCAGCGTCTAAATCCAATAAATTGTGAAAATGCAGATCGTTTAAAACATCAATGTATGCATTCATTCTCTCCATATTCCCTCGACTGGTTCTACCCCCTTCACTAGAGAGAATACGCTCAATGCCATGGTCTTTAAGTATTTTCTTTACCGCCCCACCACCCAATCCGGCGACTTGCCCACCTTTTGTTGTTACGAACGAATTTTTATCTAACGGGAACTGCTTCGATGCCGCATTCCTCGTTAGGATCAGAGCAAGAGATAAAGACCCTTTTGACAAGCCAATATAATCATCGTCAAACGCCGCCAATACTGCTCGTTGTGATAACATCATAAATCTTTCTCAACTCGTCGAATTGCCGTCATTTCTGAGACCTGTTCTATCGTGCCAGCACGTCGCACAACTGTCTGACGCATCAACTCACTTCCTCGCATTTCCATCCGAAAGTCGACATGATGGATTTCCTCGGCATATCCACCAAAAGCAGCATTAAAAGCCGCGAGAATTTCAACTTCTCCAATATCCCGTCCTTTAACGAAAGGAATAGAAATTGAAGGGATATTCTCAGGAAACAGATAGATACACGGAGGAGGCACACAAAAAGGACCAAGATTGGTCAACCGATCACCGTCTACGGATTTTGGGCAAGGTCTACCAATTGTCGCACAAACCATATCCCACAACAGCACCCCATCCACCTGCTGGTTCCGCGCAATCATTTCAGCGCTAAGACGTGTGTGAATGCCCGACCAAGCGTTTCGTTGAGGATCTGCACCAGGATTGGAACAGATACTCCAGATCACAAACTCATCAGCGAGTGGCGGTCGTTCAAAAATATTCGTGTTATTCCCATCAAGACAGCCCTTAAGGTCAATAACAGCAACACGTCCACTATTTAGACGAACAATATAATCATTACGGTTTGCATTATCTGTCAGATCCCATCCAGCAATAAAACCGCCGTCTTCCATATGATTCAGCGCATGCTGAACAAACTCTCGTTTGCCACGCATAGTGGCCGAAAACTGGCCACGGACACGCTCTATCGCGCCACGGAACAAACCAGACTGATAGAACTCTCGCTCACCTAAACCATGATCGCCAAGTTTATGTGCTTCTGTTTTAAGTGTTTCGGCAAATCTCTCGATTTGATCGCGCAATCCCTTGTTCTGTTTACAGGGAATAATGGTCATGCCGCTTCCTGTTTCCCTTCGGAAACCATGCCAAGTAGCGGTTCCAGGATATGCTGCGCCAGATGACGAACGACAGGCACAGCTACGCCATCCCCTGTCAGGTGATAAGCTTCATTATAATTCTTAGGCAGCTTGTAATGATCTTCGAGCCCCATCAGCCTTGCTGTTTCACGAGTGGAGATTAGCCGCGACCGAACCTTTTGGCCGTCAACAACAATAATCGTCTGACGGCTTGAACCTCCTGCCGGCGTCCGAAGACAACCAGCGATATCGTCAAACCGCACTTCAGCACGCTGAACCTTCGCCCCGTTTTCATCAAGACGTGTTCGTCTATAGATGGCTCCCACCATGCGCCTGCCCGCACGTTTTGCAGCATTTACTTTGGCAAGATTGGTGGCGGACATCATCGAAATCAATCTTTCGGTTTCGCTGGCTGTATGCCAAAGCACTCCAGTAGGCGCTTCCTCAATCAGATCAGCGAAAGTTGTATGCCGATGCGATGGAGTGGGGATATTCCACCACAAAAATTGAGTTTGCGCCTTTTTTGATATTCCCTGAACAGCCCTCTTCAATCCATTGGTGTGAAACGGGTCAAGCGGTTCAGGAGATAACAATGAAGGATGAATTTCCACATCCTTATGCACCCCGATCATGAACAAGCGAGGACGTGACTGGGGCACAAACAATGAGGCGTTGATTACGAGCGCTCCATACCGATATCCGGTCTCGACAAGAGCCCGACAGATAGCGTCGAAGTCCTGTCCCCCATGAGAGGTCAGCGTGCCAATGACATTTTCAAGAGCTATAATTTTCGGGGATCTTCCCTCTGAAACGAGCTCTCTCACGACATTCCAGAAAGGATAGAAGGTGCCAGAACGCTCTCCTTTGAGACCTGCGCCCCCTCCAGCCAACGACAAATCCTGGCATGGGAATGAACCCCATACGAGATCCGCAACACCAGGTAAGTCTTCAACACGGACATCATTGACGTCCCCAACCCGCAATTCTCCTCCCGTCCCCCAGTTGGCCTGATAACTCAGACTTTTTTTATGATCAAAATCATTGGCGAACAGACACGTCCAGCCGGCCCCCAGTCCCGCACGGGCCATCCCGCCGCCAGCAAAAAATTCGTAAAAACTAGGCATTGGCTGCAGACCTGACGGCATCTTCTTGTAACGACACCACCTCACGCGCGAGCTTTTCTTCAATCGCTTCCGCTATCCAAGTGTTACGAGACACTCTTCCAGCCCTTTTTGCGCGCGCGTCATCAATCGCACCAAATGTCTCCGTAGAGAGACGCAGATTGATCCGGTCCATCGCGCGAACTCCCGAATTTTCTGTAGCATGGGTCATGGCGCCATGATGGCGCCAAAATATTCGTATGTCCAGACGAATGTTCCTGACTTGTTCTCAAAAATAAACCTGAAAAAGAAATCATTCGTATCAGACGATATCGACGATCTATCGGAGCCTATCAGACGTATATGTAGTGATCGTGGCAACAAAGAACCTATTAGTAAGTGCGAAAACGATTTTTTGCGGCCCCCCTTGCCACCAGCAGATAGAGTGCTGGCGTTGTGAACATGGTCTGGGCCTGACTGACCAGTAGACCACCGATCAGCGCGATGCCCAGCGGCTGGCGCAGTTCCATGCCGTAGCCCCCCATCAGCACCAGCGGCAGTGCCCCAAGGGCGGCAGCAAAAGTCGTCATGACGATCGGCCGCAACCTTAGCAGGCAGGCCTCACGAATGGCCTCCCGTGACGTCAGGCCGCGTTCGCGTTCGGCATGGATGGCAAAATCCACCAGCAGGATCGCGTTCTTGAGCGAGATACCAGTCAGCAACAGCATGGCGATCACCGCCATGCCCGAGAACGGCAACCCGAAGAGATCGAGGGCCATGATGGCCCCGATCCCGGCCGAGGGAATGGTGGAGAGAATGGTCAGCGGATGCCACACGCTTTCATACAGCATGCCCAATGTCAGATAGACGGCAAGCACAGCGCCGATGATCAGGATCTCGCTGTCATGCGTGCTTTTGCCAACATCCCCTTCATCACTCTGCAACTCGCCGGTGACGGTCTCGATCACCACAATGGCGTCATCCACCACCAGGCCCGTGACCACCGTCAGCGCCATGAGCGAGAGATTGTCCAGCCCGAACCCCGCCAGACGCATCGGCCCGAGGCTGCGCGGCATTGCAGTTCGCGCATATCCTCAATCAGCACGACCCGGTCGTCAGTTTTCGCGACCTCGGCCAGCAGGGCGTTGACCAGAGTGGTCTTGCCGGTGCTGGTTCCCCCAGCGACCAGTATGTTTTTTCGGTCGGATACAGCCCGGCGCAGGACATTCGCCTGGCCCGCTGTCATGGTCCCGGCTTCGACATAATCGTCGAGCGTGAACACAGCGACAGCGGGCTTGCGGATCGCGAAACTTGGGGCGGTCACAACGGGCGGCAGCAATCCCTCGAACCGTTCGCCGGTTGGCAACTCGGCCGAGACACGGGGTGCTGCCTCATGCACCTCAGCCCCGACATGGTGGGCCACGAGACGCACGATGCGCTCGGCATCGGCTGGCGTAACCCTGTCGCCGGTATCGCCCAGCCCCTCGGACAGACGGTCGATCCACAACCGCCCATCGGGATTGAGCATGACCTCGACCACGGTAGGATCAGCGAGATGCCGGGCAATCGCTGGCCCCATCGCCGTGCGCAGCATGGACATGCCGCGTACCGTGGCCCTTTCATGGATGCTGGAAACCGACATGCTTTTCCCCGCTACGGGCCGAACGCGATGCGCGGACAGCAACGGGGACAATTAAGAAAGGCAGGAAACCACGCGGTTCAACAGGAATTCATGCGTCGTAGGACGGTAGGGGAACGCAGGGCAAAAATACTTGCAGGGTGCGGAAATTACGAATCCGGTTCATCCTGTATGGCAGGATCGGAAACGTCGTCTGGAATTTCCTGCTGGAGTCTCGGTCCCTGGGCCAGCCTACGACCAAGGGCCGCGACAAAATTATCGTAACGCGCCGCAGCCTGTGCCCGCGCTGCTTTCGCGGCCGGTTCGGGCAGCTGTGGGGTCGTGGTCAGCCAGAAGCGGATGAACAGCGCCAGGGTCTCCACCGTGATGCCAATATCACGCTCCAGCCGCGCAAGGCGCCGGTCCTGCCGGTCGAGGCGCTTCGATGTTGCAGCCTCGCGGCGCTCCTCCCCGTCGGGCGACAGGAAGGAGGCGACAGCGGCCTCGACGATCAGCGACATCGGCTGCGCGCGTCGCGCGGCATAGGCGGAGAGGGTCTTCATCACCTCGGGATCGAGATAGACGGAGATCTGGGCTTTCTTTTTTGCCATCGCCATACTTGCCTCACAGTTCCAACTCGTCGCCACGGTCGAGCGATGCCTGTCGGGCGACACCGCGCATGAGATCGTTCATCCGGTTGTTACGGGGCGCGATGTCGTCGAATTCGTCAGTCGGGTCGGGTGCGAATTCATTTTCCATCGGCTCCTTCTTCTCGACCGTTCCCTCACCCAGTTCTGGCTGGCGACGTCGGACAGACTGCTTCGGGTCTTCTTCATCGTCGTCCATCACCGCCGCTTCAGTCGCCGCGTCTGACGCAGACGGTCTGGGCGGAAGAGGGTGGTTGCTCCAGTCATCCGGGCAGCCATCTTTGGGACGTGTGGTCTTCGGCGGCGGCAGAATACGCTCCTGAAAGCGGGCGTCCTCGAAATAGCGGGCCTTCTTCGCGCGGATCGGATAGAGGCCGGAGACCATGACGATCTCGTCCGCTGGCGGGAGCTGCATGACTTCTCCCGCCGTCAGCAGCGGGCGTGCCGTCTCCGAGCGCGAAACCATCAGATGGCCCAGCCAGGGCGAAAGCCGGTGCCCCGCGTAGTTCTTCATCGCCTTCATCTCCGTGGCGGTCCCGAGCGCGTCGGAGACACGTTTCGCCGTCCGCTCATCGTTGGTGGCGAAGCTCACCCGGACATGGCAGTTGTCGAGGATCGAATTGTTCGGCCCATAGGCCCGCTCGATCTGGTTGAGGGATTGCGCAATCAGGAAGCTCTTGATCCGGTAGCCCGCTATGAAGGCCAGCGCCGATTCAAAGAAATCCAGCCGACCAAGGGCCGGGAATTCGTCGAGCATCAGCAGGAGCCGCCGCCGCTGAGCCGCCGCATCAAGATCCTCCGTCAGCCTGCCTCGACCAGATCGAGGCTGAGGGCTGCGGCCAGACGGTCTGCCCGCTTGAGGCGCTCGGTCACGCTGCGCTGGGACACCGCGCCATAGGCGGGCATGCGCTCATAAAGCGCGTTGACCCCGAAGGACAGGCAATGGGCCAGTAATGCCATGCGACTGGCGTCGTCCAGACCGTCGATCCAGCGCCACAGCGCGTCCTCGTTCTCCGGCAGATCGTGCTTCCAGCCCTCATTGCGCTGGCGCAGTGCATGCGCTGGCAGGCTCCCCGGCATGTCAGGCGAATGGACCGGCAGCGGGATTTCGCGGACATAGGCTTCCAGGCAGTCCGCACCCGGTGTCTGCCAGTACACGTCACGCACCAGCGTATGCAGCAGTTCGGTCAGGGCGATGTGCGGTTTACTGGCAAACGCGTCCCGCAGGGCCAGCGTGCGCCAGGCTGTCAGTTCGGTGAGCAGCCGGTCAGGCAGCGGCCTGATCCCGTCTTCCTCCTCGGGCTCGACGTCGGGGACAATGCTATCGCCCTCTCCGCCTTCGTCGCCACCATAATCAGCAATACGTTCCTCTCGCCCATCATACGTGGGGTGATCGTATTCATCCGAACCATCCGCATTATCGATCACTTCCGGCTCAGCCGGCATGTCCTCGGGCAGTACGAAACCCCGCTCCACCTGCAGCGTGCCATCGCTGTCGAGGCTGACGAAGGCGCCTGCCCGCGCCA
The DNA here is from genome assembly GCF_001580615.1 of Acetobacter malorum. Taxonomy (GTDB): domain Bacteria; phylum Pseudomonadota; class Alphaproteobacteria; order Acetobacterales; family Acetobacteraceae; genus Acetobacter; species Acetobacter malorum. The sequence goes on along the minus strand of NZ_LHZC01000036.1, from coordinate 22,748 downwards.
TGTCAGCGGGATCGAACGCCAGTGGCCGTTCTTCCAGGGCAAGAACAGCCTGTTCGATCTCGCCCAGCCTTGCATCCACCGCGTCCGGATATTCGTCGGCCTGGGCATATTCGGCCTCGATGGTTTCCTGCTCGCTATGCAGGGCTTCGAGACGGGCTGTCTCTTCATCGGTCAGCGGCACTTCCGTGCCATCGATCTCCGCGAACTGCCGTGTGTGGCCCCATGGAAAAGACAGGGCAGTTTCAACCCACTTCCAGCCCTCGGCGCGGAGCTGTTCAGCCGCCTCCTGCAGCTTTTCCATGACCAGCCGGTCCAGAACAGCCGGATCCTGCAGCCAGCCGCCGTCATCGACCTCGAACAGGTCGCGCATGATAGGACCACCGGCCGCGATATAGGCCTCCAGCCCGACAAAGCGCACGCGACGATCCGAGGCCCGCACGGTCTTTTCTGTCAGCATGCGGCGGATGACATAGGGTTCGCGGTTATGGCTCTGGTTGACGATCTCCCAGACCTGTTCCTGACGGGCAGGATCATCGCTGATGGAAAAGGCCATCAGCTGTTCCAGCTTCATGCCATCCTGCTCGTAGATATCCAGCAATTTGTCCGACACGGTCATCAGCCGCAGACGCTGTTTGACCACGGTCGGTGCGACGAAGAACGCTGCGGCGATTTCTTCCTCGGACATGCCCTTCTCCAGCATGTCGCGAAAGGCCCGAAACTGGTCCAGCGGATGCAGGGCCACCCGCTGCACGTTCTCGGCCAGGGAATCATCCTCGGCAAGAATGGCCGATCCGGCCTCGCGCACGACGCAGGGCACCGGGGCGGTCTTCGCCAGTTTCTTCTGCTTCACCAGCAGTTCAAGGGCACGGAAGCGCCGACCGCCAGCGGGGACTTCGTAAGTGCCGGTCTCAGCCCCGGTGTCGTCGAGAACGGGACGGACATTCAGGCTCTGCAGCAGCCCGCGGCGCTCGATGTCGCGGGCCAGTTCCTCGATCGACAGACCGGACTTTACGCGCCGCACGTTAGACTGGGACAGCACCAGACGGTTGAACGGGATATCGCGGGACGAACTCAGGCTGATTTTGGGAATAGCGGTCGCCATGGCGAAAAACTCCATGACGGGCGGACAGGAGACTCTCTCCCACCCTCTTAACCCGTCACGAAAATCCCCGCAGCCCTCTGACTCTAAAAGCCCCGGACGCGCCCAAAATCCGCAGCCTTTTCCCGGCAGGAAACGACGGCAATGGGGGGCAAGCGGAATGTCTTCTTTTGATCTCCACAATCAAAAGCCAAGTAATCTACCATTATACTTAACGTCGACGATCATGTTTTGCTGTGTGATAAAATATCATAAACAACGATATTAATAGTATTGGATCAAATGAATAAGTCCAGTTTGCCGGGTAAATATCATGATGGTTGGCTGATATTTTGATTTCGCCACGTGGAAAAATTAGCAATTGATTTTTCCACGAGAAAATCATTGGAAATATGCTTCAAAGCAGCATGCCAGAAAACCTATTTTCCCCAGCACTATATCAGTAGCACAGACACAAAGGTCGACTCCCTGATAGAGAAAAACATGTTTTCCATGATTGACATGAGGCGCATACTGCCAGCGTAATATTTTCTAATAACATCACAATTACGAAATATTAACGTCAAGGACAAAAGCAGGAACTTCCTTTGATGGAGACCCTCCACTCGAAGACCAGTTTCCATACACCTTGCTGTTGCAGATGAACGTTTTTCTTACAAGCCTAATTTTAGCACCGCTTGCAAAAACAACTTCTTTCTCGTTCCCCTTTTCACCGTCTAAGCTTAATATATAAGCTTTTGATTGTGGTTGGCAAACTCGAACAACCATCAGATTTATTTCACCGGCATTGTAAGCTTTAGCATTCCATTCCGCATTCCTTAACGCCACTTGCGGACAGAATGATGTCGAAAATGGACGTGATGTGGTGATGACTGTGTCAACAGGATGTCCCCAAAAACCTCCATGAAACAACATTTGGCCATCCGCCAACGTGACTCCACACTGCTTGATGGCAATGTCAGCCGCAGCCATATCCTCTTTTGTGAATTTATTTTGGTATGCGACGAGCGCATCGGGATCCGGTTGCGGCATACGTCGGCGCAGCGCAGCGTATTCTGCGCTTTGAGCAAGAGCCCAATTAATATGGTTTTCCAAGCCATTATCAACCCCTGTTCGCAACATGGATGATGCGGCTTGAAATGGATTGGTAACGTTAGCCTCCAGAGTATCCTGTACGTACATAGCCTCCGCAAAATGAAGACCTGAACTCATACAGGAGGAAAACTCCACATCTGTCGCCTCGCGGCAAGACCATCGCTCATATGGTTGGGAGAATACATCCACGATGCCTGACGCTTTGATCACCATTGTGACTCTTTCTTTGAGGGTCCTATTGAAGAATAATTGTTAAGGGCTTTTTGCTGATTGAGCTAGTCGCCGACCGAAAGTCGACAGTTCGCTGTCCGCAACGGTACTCTGCTTATGTCCAGTTTCTGGAGTGTGAGCTGCTACTCCCTACGTCAGAGTAGAGGCGTCTGCCGTCTGTCTGCTCTGTTTATGTGTCTGTTGAGTAGACAGGCGAATTATGGAGGCGCAGACAGTTTGTATCAAACTTGATGAGCTAAGATCATTATTCCTTTCATACCGAGTTTGTAGCGACCATGGAGCATGTTTCCCCCAAAACTAGTCTAGCTGGGCGATTCAGATTAATAAAATATTCTATGTTAAAGATGTATTTTATATTTATTCGGTTTCTCCAATAATATTGTATCCGAATTCCTCTTCTATTCTATCAAGAAAATCTGGATTTTCTTCTTTTAAAAACCATGCTTTAAAATTTCTGAAATCTCCAGCATAATACGCGGTGAATAATGGTTGTTTTTCTCCGATATTTAACCTGGAAAACACAATTTTATATGTGTGCTTTTTAACTTTAATTATCTTATCATAGTAAACATTATCTTCATGGAAAACCTTTACTTTATACTCATCCTTTAGTCGTTTATATTTATTTTTCAATATATATAATTGTCCAACAATATAATAACCATTTTCTGAAGATTCTATTGCGGTTATCAATGATCCATCCAACGGAGATCTCTCAAGATAATAAATATTTTCCATAATCAAATTATACCATGACCATCAAAGCAATCAGGTATTTTATGAAAGTTTAAGTATGATTGCGAATTTAATGTTTGAAATTTCCATTGCTTGGCGCAATAATATCTTGGGTTTCCAACTATGAAACCTCTAATACAATCATGCGCACCTATAGAATTATTCCACATTTTTTTTCTCTTAATTTTACCAAACATTCTTTGAGATGCCGTTAAAGTCAAATCATTATTTGAAAGAAATTTCTTGTATTTAGTTTCATCAACTTCAATAAAAAAAGTGTTATTTCTCATCCTCATTGCACTATTTGCGGTTCCAGATATTCTGTGGGAAGCATGATATCCTCTTCTTTTTGCCAACCTTTTACTGGTTCCCATATAAAACCCTCGACCAAATTCACCTCCACCTAATGTAATATCAACGCAACCATTGTTAAGTTTTGTAGCCGTTTGAGGGTCAGTTCCGTGGAATAGCTTCATGTGTCTTCTCCTTTCTTTGCTATTTGAAACGAATAGTGTTTTCGAGGCAATACCGTTGCGGGCTGGAGCTTTGCCTTACAAGCCCTCCCCCTTTCCAAGGATATGACTGCGTTTATAATTGAAGACGAAGACTTACACGTCTGCTATGAGGCGAAACCGGTAAGTCCGCTTAGCGCGTGATAGAACGAACCCGCTGCGCGGGATTGGTGCGGTGTGCAGGTCTGTCACCACGGCGTGAGCGATCTGTTTTATTTGGAACTGTCCTGATCGGGCCAAGCACTCTGGCTTCTTCCCACCAGAAGGAGCCGGATGATGACAGAGTCCCTGTGCATTGCTGCAATCAGTCCCCTTCGCCAGCGCCTGCTTGATGACATGGCGGTGCGGCGGTTCTCCCGGGAGACGCAGCGCAATTACCTTCGAGATGTCGGCCGTTTCGCCACGTTTCTGGGCCGCTCACCTCACACGGCAACAGTCGAGGATGTGCGCCAGTTCCAGATTGCGCAGAACGCGGCTGGCATGCCGACACCGACCATGAATGCCATCGTGTCGGCGCTGCGGTTTTTCTTCACCCAGACGCTCGACCGCCCCGACCTTGCACGCAAGTTGGTCCGGGTGGCGCAGCCCCGCAACCTGCCCGTCGTGCTGAGCCGCGATGAGGTTGCCCGTCTGCTCAACGCGACCGTATCCTCGGCCCACGATGCGGTTTCCACGTTGGCGGAGGATGCCAACATCCGCAGAGCAATGCCTAACCGGGCTGTGAGATGGATGCTGTCAAGCTTCATAGCGGCGTTGATGAAGGCCTCCTTATCCTCACAACATTCTGTACTTAGGTATTTAAGCATCGATTGCGTGATCCCTTCCGTGATGCCGGCCATGTGGCACACGAATTGCCCGCCATCCTCGGTATTGTGCGTGGGTAGGCCATCCATTAGGAGGTCATTTCGCGGCTGGCGAAGCACGAAGTCGGCCGTCCCGACCTTTAGGAGTATCTGGGGATCGAGCCGCACCGGGCTCCCGTCGCATTCCACGACAAGTTGACAAGACGCCAACTGTGCCAGAATCAGCCAACCATGGATGTTGTCATAGATGCCGCTTTCATGTCCCGCTTCTTCAACAAGGTGGTCCTCTCCGTCGACGGTCAAGATAGCCGTGCCATCTTTCTGTGGACGGATCTTGTAGGAGCCAAGGCCTTCAACCCATCCCATCAAAACTTGGCCAACTTTGACGACCTCGCGCTTGGGACGCATCTCAAGCAACGTGTCCAAAAATGTCCAGGGCACATGCTCGTTGCCTGCTACGAAATCGAGAACCGTCTGTGCCGCGATCACATCCCCGAGCACGAAATTGCTGGCCGCACCCACAAGCCATTTAGCGGCTAGCTTCGGATCATTATCAACTATCGCTCGCAGTTCGACCGCGAGATGGCGCGACAGTTCGCTCGCCAGAAGTTCCGGAAATGCGACCGTCACGATCGGGGTATTTTCCTCACCGATCGACGGTGTGAGGTAGCCTTGCCTTAGAAGCCAATCCACGTCCGTCGACTGCAGCATCGCTTCCATCGTCGCTCTACGAACAAAGAAGTGGTTCGTCAGCTGCAGGGCCATTCCATCGGGCTTGGACTGATCCTGCGCGTCGGCTGCCATGGCACGCGCCAGCGCACCGTACCGTCTGCGCAATTCGGGGTCATCGAAGTGGGCTCGGGCCTGAGCAAGGACTTCCAGCCCAGGCACAGAGGGGAGCACCCCGAATTCCTCGCGTTTAATCCCGGACAGGCGAGCGGCCATCGCTTGAAGAAGCCATGGTCGTCGTAGATCCGGGCTGTGTTGGCCGCCGTGCATAATGCCCATGCTCAGCACCGCTAGTGTTTTGACTGCCCAACGAAATTCCAGCTCGGCGAAATCTGAAACCTCTACCACTTCGGCCCGGCGGCCTATCGGCGATTCACGACGGCCATCAGGACTTCGCAAGACCTGACCCATCACGCCTTCGTCCAACCCAACAATCACCCGCAGCCCCGCTCCGAAGGTGCTAGACGTTAGATCCTCAATCATCCGGACGTCCTCGCCATTCTCTGGATCGAGCTTGTCGATAGCGAGAACCAAGAGAGGACTATTACTCTGAGAAATGGAGCTTACCCAGTTTCGTGCGGCCTCCGGGTTCACCGGCCAATCAAGTGCATCGGCCAACAGATCGGCGATCATCTGAAAAACGTCGTGGGCAGCACATTCGAGGAACAGCCCGCCAGCGACTTGCGGATTGAGCATACGGACGACCTGTTCGAGGACATTTGTCTTCCCGCTCAACGGGGGGCCTGACACAAGCACGAGCCGGCCTTCTGCCGCAAACTTACTGACGGCTTCGCGCGCTGCCAGTCGTGGAACCTTGAGCGGTCCAAAGGGACGTAGTGGACAGTCGGCGGTGGCGGTCAGTTCGGCGATCGCACCTTGTGATGCAGTGATTACGGCGCTGGTCCAGACTTGCGGATCCGATCCCATGAGTGTGGCGATGGCCGCATGGCGATCGGCCGCAGCGACCTTCGTCGCCGCGGTAATAAGGGCCTCGAATGCTCGCTGGTCTGGTGTTTCTGGAGTCCAGGTCTTGCCCGAGAAGGTTTCAATGATACGAGTGCTCTTGCCATTGGTCACGACCACGAACGGAGCCATCGTTGGCAACAGCCGGGCGTAGGAAATACCCTGGTCGTCATCATCCGCCTGTAACGGTAACGCTGGCCTCTTGAGTTCAAGTATCGCGAGCGGCTTATCGAGATGGGTGAGCAAAATGTCTGCGCGACCGCGTCTAATCCAGCTCTCGCGACCATTCGCGGTGATCTCGGCATGGCCGAGCCTGATCGTGAATTCAATCTGATGCTTGATATCCGCAGAGCGGAGACGAGGAAACGCAGTGGAGATCGCCGCAGTGATCCCGCTCTCCAGATCCGACTCTGTTTGGCTCTTCGCGGCTTTGCCTCGCATTTTCATCCTCGCAACTGAAGCCCACCGTTGATGCCCACAGTACTCCAAACATGATGGGCCGTATCAGCGAACTCGGAGCCGGATCACAGGCAAGCGTAACATAGCTCGTTGTGGCGTGGTTGGAAGGTAATGGAGAATCTCGCGACAGGACAACTCGACCTTGCGCTGATCTGGGAGGAAACTGGACAACACGCTGAACGGACGTTTCTCGTCGATCTCCCGATGGTGTGAGTCGGACCGGAAGAAGGCTTCATCCACAATCCTGATAAACCTCTTCCTTTAGTTTTTTTTGGCTCCCTGTATATTCAGACAGGCGGCAGCTAAAGCTCTGGATGCTGCAGATATATCGTGGCGGATATCTAGGAACCATATATTTAGCTTGGCGGGGCATCGAAGGTTCTACTCTCAAGAGCTACTTGCAGACCTTAACACACGCTTTCATGAAAAGCGGGCATTCAACTTCTTCCCAAAAACGTCTCACTTGAGCAGATGCCCAGCCTGCTTAATCTGTTACTCGACAGTATTCTCCCGGGCGGCCCCGGGAATGCGTAGGATGATTCCGTCCTGCGCGTCCGGGCGCTCGATGCACAGGCGGGCAAGCTCGTGGGCCAACTCCGGATGCTCACATGCAAAATCCGCCCTATCGCACATGTTCCTTACGTTAAGGGCAATATCGGCGAGACGCTCTACATAATGGGCAAGATTCTCGATGGGCAGCTTAAGGGTCTTGACAGCCAAGATACTGACATCGTCATAACGCTCTCTGTCATCGCTTATGACATAGCCGTCGTCTTCTGCAAGAACAACCACTCTGTTCCCGTTACAATCGGTGTATTCCTTGATAATTTGACCGCGTCGGACAAAAGTGAACTCGCTCACCCACCGGTTGAGAACCGGTAGTGTTCTATCCACCAAAGCCAACTTCTCGTTCGATGACCTGAACTTGCCAGTCTCAGTGATCTTTATGCACCTAACGAGTTGTGTGCACGCAGGGAGATGTGGCATGGACCAGTAGCCGTCCAAGAGGCGGTCAGAAGGTGGTTTAGAGTCGATAGTTTCGAGAACAGCCAAGAGTTTGCCCAACCCGTTTTTGTCGGGTACCGCCTTGCGCAGGTCGACACCCTCAGTCCAATCGGCAAGTAGTTCAGTGGCTTCTTCCACGAAGTTGGTCTGTATTTCATGCAGAGTTTTAGCTGCTTTTTCACGAAATCCCATCAACAGAAGTATCATAGACTGATACCCGCCGAATGTTGCTAATTGGTCCAACAGTGTGAGTCGACGGACATCGGACTTTCCAAGTTTGTCGAGCGACGTCTTTACCAGAGTCTGGAGTCTTTGCAGTATCAGGTCGGCGTTTGAATAGACTAGACGGATGTGGTCATGGGCTTCCGCCTGCGGCAGAGATAATGCGAGGAGAAGGTTGTGTCGGACAAACTCGATGCCGGCGGTGAGTTGGGCATCTTTCCATGCTTGGAGTTCTTGAACGCCATCTATTACGCTAGCAAGTTGCTTGTTGGTTTCCGCAACGTGCTTCTTTATTTCGGAAACCTCGTCGGTGAGATGGCCGAAACAGTCGATGAACTGGTTAAAGAAATATACACCCGGATGTAACGACGCACCGCTTACGGCCTTGTGGATGGCATCCAACTGGCGGAGCGGCACCAGACCGCTTTCAACCTCACGCATTGGTCCCATCCATTGCCCCTTAGGCCCGCGGAGCATTGGGCCGGATTTGCCGTGAGGCTTCCATCCTTTGGGTACTCCGAACAATCCGAGTGTGCCCTGCTCGATTTCATCATCACTATCGGCGCTCATGATCTCGCATCCTAGTTCACCATCTTGATGCTATTGTATATCGATTTCGCGTTATTTTGACAGACGAGACATTGCTGCGTCCGCTTCACCATTCCCACGCCTGACAGCCACTACATCGGGTTTCTGGCAGGCCTGGCAGTGCGCTGAACGCCCAGCTTGCGTCGGGATACCCAAAAATAGACCGTTAGGATTTTCCCTAACCGCCCAGTGGGCGACCACGAGTGTCGCCAATACAGCATTTACCCAAGTGGGCGTCACGATCTGGCTGGGCCCTGCTGACAGTCCGTGGACAGGCGTCCCTCGGCAGGTTCGGCCGGAAAGGCGGCATCCATGGTGGCTAATGTGAATGACCGACTCTGGTCGGTAACCGTGATGAACGCTAACGCTGCGAATAGCAGACTATCTCGTCATCCTCCGGTAAATCCACACTGCTGTGACAAGCAGGTCAAATCAAGATGCAAACAAAACCGATCAATTATTCTTTACATTTCATCTAACTCACGCTTGACTGCATGTGTCTATTCCTTGAGGCGCAGAAAGCGCTATCAAAGCAGGTTAGCTGGAATCTGTCCTACTGAAAATTGAGGAACTTATTATGCAAGTAACGCTCACACTCAATGATCTCAACGCACTTTCTGACAGGGCGCGACAGGAAATTCAGGAACTTCTGTTTCCTAAAGGTGCAGGGAAGCCTGAAGGTTACAAAAACTATGATTGGAATAACGTTTATGATCTGACGGAGAGCCAAATTGAAAGACTAATAGCCGGACTTGGAGAACCTTCACGTAATGCATTGAAGGTGATTGCAAGTAAAGGTCCTGCTGTTGATGCTAGAGAATTGGATAAGACAGGAGTTTCTAGCTACGGGTCTTTTCAGTCCGGTATTCATCGTCGCCTAAGAAAAATTACAGGAGATGATGACGCCTGCTTATTCACTTTTGACGATTGGAGTGAAAACGAAGATGGTATCGGTCACTTTGTTGTTTCGTTGAAAACTTTTGAATCTTTGAAAAATTATTTCAAACAACAAGATGAATAACAACAAAAATATAATTTGAACCATCCGTGCTCGATTCTGAGTATAGCATTCTGATGGAGAAGTGTAATGCTAAAGCGAATGACACCCAAAGACTATTCAGAATTTTGGGATCGCGAATCACTCCAATTCCAGAATGATAAAATTTATGAACGCCTTAGCGAAATAGTTCCTCCTTTACCTACTCTAGAAATAGGATCCGGAACAGGGTGGGGCACATTGGCTCTTTCTAGAAACCGACCAGTCTTGGCCTTCGACAATAATCCCGATCTAATTCGCCTTGCTCAAGCCCGTTTACAAGATTATGGGGCCAATGTTGAGATCTTCCAGTCCGACTTATTCGAACCGTCGCCTCAACTACTCAGCGCAATCCAGGCGTTTAAGCCTAAAGTCGTCGTGGGATGGTTCATCGGTTCTCATCCCGACGATAATGACATGCGAACTTCACCTAACCTCACTACGAATCAAAAACCAAAAGAATATCGGGAGAATGTTGAGGATAAGTTGGTTGCTATGCCTTTATGCGCACCTTCGGTAGAGTGGATTCATACTGCCTTTAGAGCTCACATTCCATACGGGATCAGTGAAGCCGAAATCATAGAGGGCAATAAGAAAGAGTATGAAAGTTATATGTTTAAAGATACTGGGTTTTCTGTGACCGATGTTCAGGTTCTCGATTGGAACCTTGAGGCCAGTTCATTCATGTATGTCCGAACTTCTAATTCCAATTTCTCCATGGGGGGCGCACCGAAGCCCGCAATTATTTCCATATTGGCCAAACGCACAGTCAACCGGCGGCCTTGAAAACTAGGCTCAATCGACATTCAGGTTTCCTAACTATTTTGATTGTGGTTTTATAAGTTTCTGTGTTGATGCACGAAGCGGATGCATGTCGATTGAGCCTAATTACATTTCTCAAGAATATCCTATTTTTTATGTTCCTTGAGATCGGACATTCCGCTGCCCCCTATTATCGTCATCTCAACAGAGCTTTCATCTCCGGGGTACACGCATACCCCCCGCCTGAGACCTCGATCTCCCCTTCCCTTTCTTCTTCGCCCGAGTACGCCCCGGCACGCCGGAGCCCGCGCTTGTACGTCCGGGTACAGGAGAGTTGGTTGCGGGTGTCATGGACCCCGATTTGAACCTACCCGAACATGCCTTCAGATTTAAGTTGGGGTCTGTGGGTTGCAATATGCCGTTTTGGTGTGCTGAGCGAAAGCCTCTGGCGTCATGCCATTGAGGCTGGTGTGGGGTCTGACAGCATTTTAGTCGGGCCGCCAGGCGTCGATGACCGTCCGAGCGTGGGCGAGGTTGCGGAACAGGTGCTCGTTGAGGCATTCGTCGCGGAACCGGCCGTTGAAACTCTCGACGCGGATTTCTCACACTTGGGGTAATTTCAGGTTATTTTGTAGAATTCAGTCATCCCACAGGAGTCCGATCTGGAATATCGACGATATTCTGCTTCTGGCGGCGGGTTCTGAACGCAGTAAGGGTGTCACCGCGTGAGAAGGCAGTGTTGGTGGGGGGCTATATGGTCTGTGCGCTGTCTGTTTCGTCAGGACGCCTGCCGGAGCCTTCGCAATCGTGCATGAGCGAGGGCGAATTCGTGCTGGCAAGGGAACATGTCCGGCATGGACAGGACAATTCGACGCACGCTGACCTTTACGACTGTCGCGATTTTGAGCAGTCGTGCGCGAATTGTGCCACAGGTTGCTTTCTCCAGACTGGTCTGGCCGAGGGCCAGTCTTTGCAGAGCGGTCAGCAGGACATAGGCTGCGGCCGAGAACCACAGCCGAAGCTGGTTGGCCCGGATGGTGTGGGACGATGTTCTGTCGGAGAACAGATCCATCTGGCATTCCTTGATCCGGTTTTCCATATCCCCGCGTGCGCAGTAAATCTGTTCGTAGAGATGGCGGGGGGCTGACGTTCCCTGCGGCAGAGTGGTGACGACAAAGCGATGATAGCGGTTGCCATGGCGCCACTCAGCCTTGGCCACGACCCGTCTGCGGCGTGTCCAGCTGTCCTTTGTGATCCAGTCAAAGGAGACAAAACCGCGCGCTGCCTTGCCTGTGCTGGTGGCTTCCTCACGGACCATGGTGGACAGCGTATCAATCCGGTCATACAGGCGGGTGTTGCCTGCAAGCCCGAACAGGAAGTCAACATGGTTGTCTTCGCACCATGTCATCAAAGTGTCCCGGGTGAAGCCGCTGTCCCCGCGCACCAGAATACGCACCCGGGGCCAGCGACTTCTGATCTGTTTCACGATCCGGCTGATGTCAGCCAGCGCTTCCTTCCCCGGATCCCGGTTTGCCGTGCGCAGGCTGGCGCTGAGGAGATAATACCAAGGGCTACTGTCTCTGACTCATCTGTGAAGTGACGCGAAGGGCCTGTTCTGATTCTGTCGTGAGAGGGAGGATCGGGAATGGCTGGTGCGATTGCCTTACGGACGGATTATACGGCTTCTGCATTACGGCGTCTGGCCTCTCGTACGCGGGATGCGAATGTTGCACGGCGCCTTTTGTCTCTGGCTGCGGTGCGCGACGGTGCCAGCCGGGGCGAAGCAGCGCGGATCGGCGGGATGGACCGGCAAACCCTGCGGGACTGGGTGCACCGGTTCAATGCTGCGGGGCCGGATGGCTTGCACGATCAGTGGCGCAACGGGTCGGTCTGCCGCCTGACAGCGGACCAACTGGCAGAATTATCGGCGCTGGTCACGACAGGGCCTGACCGTGCCCGGGACGGCGTGGTGCGCTGGCGTCGGGTCGATCTTCAGCGGGTCATCGAAGAGCGTTTTGGCGTCTCCTATCACGAACGCCATGTCTCCGCCCTGTTGAAGCGGCTTGGGTTCAGCCACGTCAGCGCGCGTCCGCGTCACCCCGGACAGGATCCGTCCGTCATGGACGCGTTTAAAAAAACTTCCCCACGATCCTGAGCGCCCACACCGGGCATCTGCCCAGAGGCAGGCGGATTGAACTCTGGTGGCAGGACGAGGCCCGCATCGGGCAGAAAAACGGTCTTGTCCGGCAATGGGCGCGGCGTGGCACCCGACCACGCCAGCCTGCCGATCAACGCTATGAGAATGCCTGGCTGTTCGGCGCCATCTGCCCCGCACTCGGCAAGGCGGCAGGCCTGGTGTTGCCGTTTACCGGCACGGCCAGCATGCAACTGCATATCGAGGAAATCTCACGCTGCGTCGCACGCGGAGCGCATGCCGTCGTCCTACTCGATCGTGCCGGCTGGCATACGACACCCAAACTCAGACTGCCGCGCAACGTCAGCCTGATCTTCCTGCCGTCCCGCGCGCCCGAACTGAACCCGGTCGAGAATATCTGGCAGTTCCTACGCGCCAACTGGCTGTCCAACACCGTGTTCAGCGGCATCGAACACATCATCGAAGCCGCATGCACCGCATGGAACAACCTCACCGCCCTGCCACAGACCATCCGATCCATCGGCCTCAGAAAATGGGCTCATATAGGTCAAAGGTGATAGCCCGTAGTATAATCCCCGCAGAAGACATACAGGGGCAGATAGCAGTTATGGCCGTAATACCCATGAAAGGCCCGGCCTTCCTGATGACCATGGATACGGTCATCAGTCGCATCCACATCCAGAACGACCCGGGCAGGAGCCCGCTCATGCTGGTCCATGAAGAGCGTGACGAACAGCGCGGCCAGAGCTTCATGATCAGCAATGATGCGGCAGTAACGGTCTGCCTTGTGGCCACTGCGCTCCAGCCGGTTCAGTGTGGATTTTCCGGCCAGTGCCGCACAGTTGGCCCGGCCTCCAGACAGACGGCCAGACGCCAGGCCAAAGATCAGATCATGACGCAGGGCATCATGATCGTTCAGGTCTTCGTAACCCAGAGCCAGCCCCATGATCCTCTGACGGACAAGGTCTTCAACCCGGTATTCCACAAAGCCGGGATGCCGTTCATCGCGAAAACATGCAGCAAAACGGCGGCTGAACCCCAGACGATCATCGACCTGCTTTAGCAGGATGACACCGCCATCCGAACTCATGCGACCCCCGTCAAACCGGGCCACAACACGCCGTCCACAGGAGGCTGGAAAATCATACGCGCCTGCGCTACACTGTGTCTGCATCGGGTTTTCTTATTCTTATGGAAACTTCTTTTTTAAAAAACAGACTTTTCATAATCTAACCCGATGCACAACCCTTCCGTGAGAAATCCGCGTCGAGGAGATATCCGTTTCCAGACAGAATAGCAGGTCGAACCGTATCCCTCGCCGGGATAATCCGCTGGCCGGTACCATGTTCCCCGCCCTTCCGGCTCGACAGACCGGACGTTGACGCTGAGCCGCCAGTCACGCCGGCAGAACGACATGCGTTTTCCACACTGAAGCTGACCGACGTTTCACTCCGGCCGTGTCTGTGCCAGACTTCTCTCGCAGAAGGAAAGGCACTGCCCTACCCTGAGCCCTGGTCTGGAGCCGCCAGCGCCCGTGTAACGGGGACTGAACGCCACGCTGACCTTTTGGACCTGGCCGCAACTGTGCTTCTGCCACCGGGAACTTACGCAGGCTGGATGGCGTAAAGCCGGAACCATGCCGCTCCACCCACGCACAGCGCCCCGAAGGTCGCGAAAAGGTGGGCCGAAATAGTGCCCATGTCGCCCATACTGCTGAACCCCAGCGTCATGCCGAACCCCGCCAGTGCGGCCGGAAAAGCAAGCAGCGCTGAACATCACAACCAGCAAGGCGGGATCGCGTGAGGAGGCGAGAATGGCATGGCCGCCAGACAGCACACCATGATCGTAGAGCATGGTGCAAACTATCGCCGACACGAACAGCGGTGCGGCATAGACCGCACAGAGAAACAGCAGCCAGCACAGAAAGCCGATACTGGCGAAGCCAAGGACAATACCGAGACCAAGCAGCATGGATCGCGTCCTTTCCACAACGAGGAACACCACACACATGCCGCAACGATTCAGGAATATCCACGAAATAGCATTGGACTTTCCTACACTGTTTTCACGATCAGGACATCGCGCGGAGCGCGCCGGGCTATGACCGAGGCGCAACCTGTTGGCGCCTTCCGCTCGCCCCGTGGACGCGGCGCGTTGTCCTGGCAGCGTTGTAGCCCCGATGCCAGGAACGTTCTCTTTCCGGCCACACTCTCCGCGAGCCGGTCCCGCCGGCGAGCGCCGCACGCGCAGGATTGCAGCGCGTGCCCGCCGCCGGTCCATCAGGACCGGTGCGATTTTCCAGCCGTGTCCGGTAATGGGAAAAAGGGGGCGGCTTACGCCGCCGCCCTCCCCGTCCCGTGCCAGGCCAGCCGACGGGTTGCCGTGGCCGCGTGATCCGGATCCAGTTCCATGCCCAGCCAGTCACGCCCAAGATGCTGCGCCGCCACCAGCGACGAACCGGAACCCGCGAACGGGTCCAGAACCAACCCACCCACCGGGCAGAAGGCTTCCACCAGGGGAAGGAGTGCCGCCACCGGCTTTTGCGTCGGGTGCAGTTTATTGCCCGAATAGGGCATGTCGATCACGTCCGGGATGGGGCTTGCCGGGGGTGTCACGTTCCCCTTGGCCAGCAGGTAGGCGCTTTCATGTTCATACCGGAGAAACCGGGAAGAAGATGAATAGGACTTGCGAAAGACGATATGCCCGACCATGCGGAACCCGGCCGCCTTCCAGGCATCGGCAAACAGGTCGATACGGTTCCAGCCATAGAACGAAACGGCGAACCCGCCCCATTTCAGGACACGGTGCATCTGATTGAAGGCCGGCCGGAGCCAGCGCACATTATCGTCGTTGCGCACCTTCCGCCCGTCCCTGCCCTGATAGTTCACCAGGTAAGGCGGGTCTGTCAGGATGAAATCCACCGCGTTGCGAGGAAGTGCGCGCATCAGTTGCACGCTGTCGCCGTTGAGGATGATATTGCGGAAATCGGTCGCCGTGTTGGTATTGCCGGTCATGGTCTCTGCCCTTTGTTCCGCGAGGAACAGCCCCCGCTGTTCCTCTGCCTCGCGGCGAGCAGCGGGGTAGCAACGGCAAGGGCGACCGATGGGGAGGGGTATCGCCAGATCTGCACGGAGCGCAGCGCAGGAAGATCGGGGACACCCCATCGGTCGGCGTCAGCGCGCTGACGCGAACCCTTGCCGGCGCAAGGGCGGAGCCATTAGCTTTTTTCTCCTTTTTCATGGCAACGGCATTTGCTTGCGCCCCTGAGGGCACGGTCATAATCTGGATTCATGGCCCGCACTCCTTCTACAAAACCTGTCACCCGCAAATCCGCCGCATCCGCGAAAGTCGGCACGACCGTCACGAAAGACAATCTGAAAGCCCTTGGTGCGGATCGGCTTGCAGACCTTCTGGTCGAACTGTCGGAACAGGATACCGTGCTCACCCGGAAGCTGCGCATGGCGCTGACCGCCGCCCATGCGAAAGACAAACTCGGCAAGGAGATCGAGAAAAGGCTGCGAACGATCCAGCGTTCCCGTGGATTCCTGCCTTGGGATCGGATCAAACCCCTTGCGACCGAACTCGATGCCTTGCGCCAATCCATTCTCGATGATGTTGCAACGACGGATGTCGGACAGGCCATTTCCGCGATGCGTATTCTCGTGGAACTTGCTCCTTCCGTCTATGAGCGCTCTGATGACAGTTCCGGTTACCTGTCAGATGTGTTTCGCGAAGCGGCCTCCGACCTTGGCACCCTCTTGGGACGACAGGCTGGCCGGGATCCGGCTGTCACCGTCAGGGATCTGCTCACGCTTCTCGATAACGACGGGTATGGCACCTGTGACCACTTGCTTGTCTCATGCGGTGAAGCACTGGGGAAGCCGGGCGCGGCGATGCTCAGAAGCACGCTTCTTGCACGATTGCACGACCTTCCCGCCTCAAAGGCGAAGGGAGACTATCGTACCGACATCGCGCGGATGCAGACCCTCGGTCACCTGAAAGATCTGGCCGATGCGATGGACGACGTCGATGCCTATATCGAAGCAGTCAACCTGAGTGAACGTCAGTCCGCCTCTATCGGGGATGTTGCACGCCGCCTGCTGGACATGAACCGCCCTCAGGCGGCGCTCGAGTGGCTCGACCGGGAGACCGATGAGACATCCCGGTTCCGCTGGGAAAACGATGACCTTCGGATCGAAGCATGCGAGGCCGTGGGCGACCGCGACCAGGCCCAGTCCCTGCGATGGAAAGTCTTTCAGGAACGCCTGAGCCTGCCGCACTGGCAGGCATACCAACGCCATCTCAGCGATTACGATGCGATCGATGCTGAAGAGCAGGCACTCAATCACATCCGTAATTTCCCGGTCAGGGGCGTAGCCCTTTCCACTCTTCTTGAATGGCCAGCGCTCGACGCTGCTGCCCGTCTCGTGCGGGAGCATACGGCAGAACTGGACGGACGTGATTACGGAACGCTACGTCCGGCTGCGGATCGTCTGTCTGAATCGTATCCCAACGAGGCCACGATTCTTTATCGCCTACTGGTCGAGGCCGTGCTGGATAAGGCGCTTTCCCGTTATTATTCCTATGCAGCGAAGGATCTCGCCTCCTGTCGACTGCTTGCGCTAATGCTGACAGCGACAAACGGCATGGAAACCCATGAAGCCTTTATGACCCGCTTGAAGGCGCAGCATAAGCGCAAGCTGGGTTTCTGGTCGCTGATCGGTGAATAATTAAAGACAACAATGGGGGGGAATGCGGAAGGTCCGGTTTTGGATGAGTTCACGACAAAGACGACTTTGGAATATTGTCAAAATTGAATGTGGGGATATAAAATATTTTTTATATCGACAGTCAAAAATCATTAATTCAACAATATGATAAAGAGTAAAAATGGTAGTTTTATCAAATTTCTATCACATCCCTCGTTCGTCTTGACGTGAACCAATCTTGGTTCATTATCTTTTTAGAGTGATATCTAGGAACAGGTGCCGCATTCTAAATGACAAATGATCAGAAGAAAAAGAGCGAAATAGCCGTAGCTGAATTGGCGGCTATTATTGTGCAGGAACCGTGGATTCTGTCTCCGGATGAAGAGCCTGATTTTATCGTTTCCACCCCTGACGAAAGATTTGGCCTAGAACTTACCCAGTGTTTTTCAGGAGATTTTAAAAGAGGCGGATCTGTTGACCGAAAAGACGCCGCATTCAGACAAAAAAAATTGAATGAGATAAGAGCCCGTTGTTTGATCAAATTTCCAGAAATCGAACATTGGAACCTACAATATATATTTAAGTGGAATGACGACGTTGAAACCCATATTGTTAATGCAATAGAACAGGCGCAAGTAGACCAAGGTAAACAGGTTGGCTACCCCATATTCCCAGAAGAACAGGGCGATGTGTTGCCGCCATTTATTTTTATTCAGAAATGTCCGAACTTTGTCAGGGGTGCTCCTTGGACAATTGGAGCTGATCACGCCCCTCATGTAGTAACTTCTGATGCCCCCCTCCAGAAAGCAATTAACGATAAGAAAGGGAAAATCCCAGCTTACCGTAAAAAATCTGACGACATACGTCTTCTTGTCTACGCCAGCCCATTCAATACTGCTGAAAATGTCAGTCTCCGAGAAGTAGAGTTGCCAAATCTCTGCGGTTTTGATAAAGTTTATTTCATGCATATTCCGAATTATGTTGTGGAATTTTCGTCTGACCAAGATGGTTCCGTAACTAAAAATATTCATACTTTTACAGGTAGGACACCTCAGTCCTTTAAGATACCGACTGAGTCACACTGAAATCTTTTTCTGGAAAAGTGGTTTCTATTTGAGTACAGTGCATGGACAGAGATGGAAACATCGAATGGCCATCTAGCACTACAGTTGCGCTTTCGTTTTAAGGCGTGAGGGATATGCTGCTGCCTGATGGGTTCGTCGAAACACGGACCGGCGGAGGATGTGTGCGATCGGAATCTGGGCCTGGATGATCTTCACGACGAGGCGGCGGATTTCCTGGATCGACCATCGGATGAGCTTCTGTGTGTTGGCAGGGGGCTTTTTTGAGCGCGTTGGCCCGGGAGCGCACGGCCACCATCATCGCGTATGCGAGCATGACCAGCGAGACATGGCGGTGCCAGCCGTGCTTGGATCGTGTTTCGTTGTGATCGAGACCGAATTCGTTTTTGGCGGTCTCGAACCTCTCCTCGACCCGCCAGCGTGTGCCTTCTACCCGCACGAGCGTCTCGAGCGGCGTCCCCTGCAGGCACCAGGTCGTGAAATATCTCAGATCCCCATCGGCAGGATTGCGGCGAACCAGTAGGCCCCGCTCCATGTCCCAGTGAGTGTATCGCCGAACCCCGATGCCTGAAGGTCGGCCATCGGGCAATATAGCCAGTCATACAACAGCTCGCCCTTTGTGCCGTGTCCGGCCGAACGCTGCACCCAGGCGTCATTGGGCAGCGTTTTGATGATCTCGCGCGCCTCGCCGACCGACATCACGTCGGGTCGCCATGAGTGAAACCAGTGACTGGCGTTCACGCCCAGCACGAACCCCTTTCCAGCTCGGCGCAGAGCCATCTGGATGGGTTCTAAAAACCCCTATTTTGATGTTTCCACTAGTAGAAATATCAATGAGTTACGATTTTTATACAGGCGGAAAAGGGGGTTTTTAGAACTCTTCACCTCCAAGAACGAGCAGCGAGGTACGCTCTGCGGCCCCCTCACTCCCAATATTGTGCCGAGCAATTTGGTCAAAATATACAGCGCAAATGGCAGGAAATGCGTTTGGTACGATACGATAACTTTCTATTGAGATATTTTCGACCAACGTCCTATTTAGGGCGGTCATTAATTCCGCCGGATCGTCACAGTCAACCTCGTCGGCTGTTGCAAAAATATATTTTTCATATTCACTATGTGTCATTACTGAATCGCCATTAAGGGCTCGAAAAATCAATGTGAGAGCAAGGCCCGAGCAGCCGGGAGGAAGTCCGTCAATTGATCGGCGAGCTTCTAGAAGTAGAAAATCGCGTGAGCACAATCTCCTAGTCACGGCCACATCTATTTCGGCATCGCTCATTGAAAAGAAACCGAAAGCGGACTCAGGTAAAATAACCTTTAAGCCCTCATAATCTACGAAGCTGTTAATGAGCGTTCGCAGATGATCGCGATGAGCAACAGCGTTGGCGCACAGCACCAAATACAGCTGATTGACTTTCGCCTCCTGCCGAGCCTGTGTGTATTGGTTACGAATATTAGCAATGAAGTGAGGAGAACGCCCATTTTTCCAGTCGACTATCTCTTTTTCACTTTTGATCTGCAGACCTAAGCGAACTAAGCCTTCATCTGTTTGCACCCTAACAATCACATCGACGCCTTTGTCCTGAAAGCCTTGGATGTCATGTACGTCAATGCGGTGCTTTTCATACGTATTAAGAACTCGCAAAATTCGATCTCGAAACCCAGGACAGAGATCTTTGTTATGGCGATAACGCTCAAAGTGCCATGTTTGATCCTCGGCGACAGATTCGCCGGCCAACAAATCCGAAACAATTGCAAGTGGACCAATTTTTTCAGTAACAAACATACTTCGTATCCTGCTGCGTCGATATAATTCTTTGATTATCATGGATGTATTATAGTTTTATTAGATCCTTCAAGAGTCTCATTCACAAGCACAAGGACGGCAATCGAGCCTGGAGAATGTCCACTTATGCCAGCTTCGACCTGAAACTTGCCCGTCTGCTGCGGGCCCAATTTGACCATTCAATGTCGTGCAGGTTGCGTCCGCTTAGCGGAAATGCCTCTTGGCAAGCTATATGACTGCGATGAGGCGGAAGCCGACATGGAGACACACCCTTCACCCCCACCACTCCATCATGCGACGCTACCGGCCAGCCACTCCCTGAGCTTCGACCACCGTCGCCTGCCACCCTGATTGCGCACGGCAATAGCAAGCGCCTTCTTCTGGCCCACGAGCACGACGAGCTTCCGCCCCCGTGTGACGCCGGTGTAGAGCAGGTTCCGCGCCAGCATGGCGTAATGCTGCGTCACCAGCGGAATCACCACCGCCGGGTATTCCGAGCCCTGGCTCTTGTGGATGGTGGTGGCGTAGGCCAGCACCAGTTCGTCCAACTCGCCGAAGCCATAAACGACATCCCGTCCATCGAATGAGACCGTCAGTTCGCCCTCTTCCACATCGATCCTGCCGATAACGCCGAGGTCTCCATTGAAGACATCCCGGTCATAATCGTTGGCGATCTGCATCACCTTGTCACCCGGACCATAGGTCCAGCCGAACCGCTCGACCTTCACGTCGCCTGCCGGGTTCAGCGCCTGCTGCAACTCGATATTCAGCGACCGTGCGCCCAGCCCACCCCGGTTCATCGGGCAGAGCACCTGCACATCCCGAACCGGGTCAAGCCCGAACCGCGCCGGGATGCGATCCTTCACGACGGCAATCAACTTGCGCAGCCCGATCTTCGGGTCAGGTGCCTCCACGAAATAGAAATCCGATCCCTCTTCCGCGCTCAACTCCGGCATCTTCCCTTCGTTGATCCGGTGCGCGTTGGTGATGATCCGGCTCTGCGTCGCCTGGCGGAACACCTCGGTCAGCCGCACCACACAGGGACAGCACCGGAGCCGATGATGTCGGCCAGCACCTGTCCCGGTCCAACAGAAGGCAACTGGTCCACGTCACCGACGATCAACAGGGCTGTACTGTCGGGCAAGGCGCGCAGCAGAGAGCGCATCAGCAGCACATCCACCATGCTGGCCTCGTCCACGACCAGCAGATCGCAGGTCAGCGGGTTGGTGTCGTCCCGCTTGAAACTGCCAGTCGCCGGATCGGTCTCCAGCAGGCGGTGGATGGTCTTGCCTTCCAGTCCGGTGCTTTCCGACAGGCGCTTCGCCGCCCGGCCGGTCGGGGCGCAGAGCTGCACGTCCGTGCCCTTGGCGGTCACGATCTTGAGGATGGCGTTGACGAGCGTGGTCTTGCCCACGCCAGGACCACCCGTGATCACCAGCACCTTGCTGTTCAGGGCAAGGCGCACCGCCTCCTGCTGGCTGGGCGCCAAGGCAAGCCCGGTCTTGCCTTCCACCCAGGTCATAGCTTTTGCAGCGTCGATGTCCGGCCAGGGCGGTCGACCCACAGCACAGGCGCGCAACCGCTCGGCGATGCTCTGCTCCGCGCGATAGAGACCAGCAAGGAAGATGCAGCCCGTCTCTCCCACGCTGTCGGCAACCACGTCACCGGCTTCCAATTCCAAAGCGAGAGCCGTCTCGATCAGGGGTGCCGCGACCTCCAGCAGTTCGGCGGTGCTGGTCAGCAACTCCCCGACCGGCAGGCCGCAATGCCCTTCATCCATGGCCTCGCCGAGCGCGTAGGAGATCCCGGCCCGCACCCGGATCATTGCGTCGGGTGCGATCCCCATCTTCCGGGCAATCTGGTCAGCGGTTTTGAAGCCGATCCCCCGAATATCCTTCGCCAGCCGATACGGGTTCTCACTGATCAGTCTGACCGCGTCCTGCCCGTAGGTCTTGAAGATACGCACCGCCCGCGAGGTGCCGACGCCGTTGCTGTGCAGAAACAGCATGATCTCGCGGATCACCTTCTGGTCCGCCCAACCGGCGACGATCCGTTCGGCACGCTTGGGGCCGATGCCCGTCACCTCCCGCAGGCGTCCAGGTTCCTGCTCGATCAGATCGAACACCGCCTCGCCGAACGCTTTCACCAGCTTCTTCGCGTAGACCGGACCGATGCCCCGGATCATGCCAGAGCCAAGATAGCGCTCGATCCCCTCAACCGTGGTCGGCGGACTGGCTTTGAGAAACTCCGCCTTGAACTGCAACCCGTGGGTGTGGTCGTTGAACCAGCGCCCCGACATCTGCACGAACTCGCCTGCCGAGATCATGGCGGCATGTCCGACAACAGTGACCAGATCGCGCTGCCCCCGCACCTTCACCCGCAGGACGCAGAAGCCGTTCTCGGCGTTGTGGAACGTCACCCGCTCTACGAGGCCGGCCAGCGTCTCGGAGGATGCAGCCGCGCCACTCAACGGGAGGCTCCTGTCGATGCGGAATCGAGAGGGTCGGAAACCATGATCGATCGTAACACAGGATCGTGCTGCCAGCCGTATCGCCGTGCTCCAACACGCCTGACACGTAGTCGTGAAGAGCCCCGATTCAGCCCAAACTACGCTGGGCTTTCACTCCCATCTGCATCCTATACGCATCCTGCGCCGTTTTCCGGGCACAAAAAAAGCCACCCTTATGGGTGGCTTTTCTGTTGTCTTTTCAGACGTTTATTCATGGTTGCGGGGATAGGATTTGAACCTATGACCTTCAGGTTATGAGCCTGAC
>NZ_LHZC01000028.1 GCF_001580615.1 Acetobacter malorum | reverse complement strand
CAGCCCGGCTCCGCCCCGCAGCCGCCGGAACAGGATGTCTCGCAAGACACGTCAAAGCCCGCAACCACCCCGGCCCCCACAGGCCACCAGCCCTCAGAAGACGCATTACACAGCGCCCCGCACCCTGCTATGAAGGCAAATTAGGATTCAGGGTGGCAACAATGCAGAAGCAATGGCAAAATAGCCGCTTCAACCCGCCAGCTACTGGCGCGGTTTTTGCGGAGGAGAGATCCGGCACTTCATGACGGCGAAGCTCAGCCCTTCTTCGCGCAGGCGGGACGGGCAGGAACCACGGCTGGTTCCCCCTTCCCCACCCGGCACCGCACGCCCCGCCAGCCCGCCACCTGCCCCGCAGGGTGGTGAACGGGACCGGCTGACCGCTTCCCCCACACCCGTCGCCCGCCCGGCTTCCGGCTATCGCCGTGTAAAAGGCACCTCCACACCCATTATCCGCAAGGAAGTCTACGCCGAGCCCACCATCGGCCCGGTGCTGACGGCCTCTGCCCTTGCGCATTTCCTGCTGCTGGGTGCCCTGTTGTGGCAGGCCACGCACCACCAGCAGCATGGCACCCCGGATGGCCAGCAGCCTTCCCCGGTGGAAATGGTTTTTGCGCAGCCGGAATCCACCAGCGGCATGGTCGGCCCGCATTCTGATGAGGCCGGTGGCGGCAACTCCGGCAAGGCCCCCAGCAAGGCGGGGCAGGCTGAACCGACCCCGGCGGAAGGGCCGCCCTCCCCCACCGTGCCGTCGGAAGAAACACCAGCCACCCCGCCTCTGCCAGAAGCGGATGACGGGCTGACCAAATCCGTGCCGCAGCCGCCCAAACCGGTAAAGGCCGCGCACCCGCCCTCTGGCCACAAGCCGCAGGCGCATGCGGTGCAGCGCCCCACGACGCACGCCCGCCCATCCCAGACGCCCAACCGCCACGCGGCATCCCCGTTTGATAACCCAATGGACCTCTCCTTCAACGAGGCCCCGGCCCCGCGCCGCTCCCGCCATGGCAGACCGGGTGGCTCTGGCGGCCCGATTGACCTTTCCGTTGGCCCCGTGGTGGAGAACGGCCAGATTAACGCGCACTACACCTCCCGCACTTCTGTGCGGGGTGTGAGCGATGATTATGGTGAGCAGATTAACGAGTGGATTCAGCGCCACATGTACTACCCGGAAGAAGCTGCCCGAAACGGGGAAGAAGGCAGTTCCTCCGTGCATGTGGTTCTGGACCGCACGGGCCGCGTGAAGTCCGTCTACCAGACAGGCTCAGCCGGCTCCTACTATCTGGACGCCGCGACCTCCGGCATGTTCCGCGGCTCCCAGCTCCCGCCCGTCCCACCGGACATGAAGGGCAACCACTTTGATATCGATCTGACGATTAATTATATTTTGATTAGGCATTGAGCTGGGTCAGGTGGAAAACCTGTTCTTCCTGGCTGATTTTTTCTTTCTGGTGTGGGTGAGTTTCCTGCTTTTACCTTCCTGGATGGCGGGGCATTTTTGGCAAAGAAACAGATTCACACGCACAAGCTTCGAAGAAGAGAAACACATGAAGCCATCGACATTTAAATGGGCTGGCCCCAATCTGGATTTAATCAAGACTCTAGACGAATATTGCTACGGAGAAGAGGAAATCCCATTTGCCATAATGCTCCGGGGCACATGGGGCTGTGGCAAGACTTGGCTGGTTGACCGATTTTTCGAGGAAAAAAAGAAAAATCGTAAAAATGACGATATAGCCGGATTTCCTCTCCGCGTCTCGCTCTTCGGAGTCGCATCTGCAACGGAAATTGGCGATGCTCTCTACGCCGAGCTGCATCCAATTCTGGCGGGAAAGCCCGGACAGGTAGGAAGCTTCGTTGTAAGAAGCCTGCTTAAGACTACACTACGCATTGATTTGAACGATTTGACTGACAAGAAAAATAAAGAAAAATCCAGCGAGAGCATAACATTGGCAGGCGCTGATCTGGGCATTCTTGGCCCAGATGGAAAACCACGCCGTCGTATCATCGTTTTTGATGATCTAGAACGCGCAAACATGCCTAAACCAGATATTCTTGCTGCAATTCACCCCCTTATCAGCAACGGAGAGAACCGAGTTCTTCTTTTGGCCAACGAAGAAGAAATCATAGTCGGCGACAAAGATGCAACTAAACAATATCTACGCACAAAAGAAAAGACTGTCTGCCTGACTCTTGAAGTAAAGCCTGATTTTCAATCAGCTTTTTCCAAAATTGAAATGAAAATTAAAGATCCAGATTTCAAGAATTTTTTTAAAATTTTGCGGAACCATCTTGAATTGCTGGCTGTTAAAGCAGGCATGTCCAACCTGCGCTTACTTTCATTCTTCGTACCTTTGGGGGAAACTTTATTTAAGAATATCAAGACCACCTACCGAACAGAAAGTCATTATGCCGCACTCTCAGAACTCTTTATATGCGTCTACATCAGACTGATAGAAAATCGTATCTATGGTGTACCACTCAATCTTTTGAATAAACTAATAAAAAACCCCTCACAGCCAAAAAATTCTTTCTTAAAGTCTGACGAACCCACCCCATCTGAAACGGATAGGAACAACGCAATTATTTGTACAAGATTAAAAACATACGACTACATGTTTCTACGTTCACCACTAATTTCGCCAGATAGTCTCGAAGCACTTGTAATGCGAGGCACGGTCCAAGCAGAAGCCATCAATGCAAGCCTAGCTCTAGACAACCGCTTTACAGAACAAACAGAACTGCCTTCATGGTTGCGAGTATGGAACTACTCGCTGTCCTCAGAACAGGAACTGGACAAAGCCGTTGCTGCATTCATGATTGACTTTGAGAATAGAAAATTTGTCGATCTTGATATGCTGCATGCGTGCAGTATTTATCTGACACTACACCGCGTCGGCCAGGAGGGCTTCAATGCAAGTGATCCTGTCGACTGCGCAAAAAATTACATCAAAGACGTTTTCGCAAAAAAAAATATGTTCGAAGAAAGAATACGGATGGCTATTGCCGATCCAAATCATCTTTCCTTATTTCCTCCCTTTGGTAGATCATTCAGCGAAGAAGGCTCTCAGGATTTTCAAATAATAAAGGGTTTTTATTTTTCTGAACAAAAATTATGGCTAGAGAAACAACTCACTGTGAAATCTATAGAACTTCAATCTCTTTTCGATGAAAACTGGGACAAATTTATATCCCTTCTGTTCCGAGTGAGTGAAACAGAACCAGTATATGAGCATTTACCAATTCTACAGCATTTAAATACGATAATATTTTCTCGCAAGATTATTAGCCTCCCTGCAGATCATCGCATGTATCTTATTGCATGTTTGAAAGAACGATACGAAAAGACAGTACACCATAGTAGTGCGCTACACCCTGAATGCGATTGGTTTAGCGAGCTAAGCAAAGCTCTCAGCGATGCTGTGGCACAATCTGACGGCTCCCCCTTGTTTAAGGAAGGACTAAAGGCCACGATTGAGCCCCTGTGCGATGCTGCCAAGAGGACCCCAATTCCATAAAAATTAAATAGATTTTTGCCATCATGTCGCAGTCAAAGCCCACAACAAGATCAGCAAATGTTATAAAGCAACCATCGGGGCAGAACGGTCAGTAACCGTTCCCGCCTCCTACACCGCCATTCTGCATGGCCGGGCCGCCCATGCCGGGGCCGCCGCCCTGCATGTTGCCGGAGCTGTTGCCGTTGCGCCAGTTTCCACCATTGCCGCCCTGCAGGCCGTTCCGGTAGCTGCTGCCGGGGCCGCCATGGTGTCCCCCTCGGCCTCCCCCATCACCGGGCGGCGGCGGTGCACACGCGGCCAGAGCGCAGGTTGCCAGTAAAGCTGTTATAGCCAGAACAGGACGTTTCATGGGGTCTCTCCTTTGGGGCTCACAAGTCTGTCACTTCCCTCAACCCCACAAAGTGGCACGGGTTCCCCTTAATTGTGCGGAGGCATCAGAAAGGCCATGCCTCCGGCCCATCATCAGTCCTGTTGCGTCATTTCACATCAATACTGGCATTTTTGGACGTTTCAAAATGCAGGTTATGGCCGGCATCGGTGCTGGTGCCGTCGCTTTTCCTGAAATACATTTTGGAATTGATTGCATCAATCAACACAACATGGTCCGCGAAAAAATCCAGCCCTAAAGACCCGGCATAGATTTTATCGGCCACCTTTATCTTTCTGTTCTTTTCCGTGTCGTCCCCTATGGTCAGGCTCTCAACTGTCGCAACGTTGGAAATATAGCCTTCACCGAGGTTAAATCTCACCTCGGTTTTTTCGTCTTTCTTCACAAGCGGGATGTGATAATCGGCAATCCAGCCCATAGGCATTTCTGTCATATCCAGATCAGGATTGATGAAAAAATGCACTTTGCGGCCAGATATTCTCACCGCCACTTCCTGCCTGTTCGCATCGTTATGGAGAGCGACTTCATGAAAATCCCCACCCATAATTTTTGCTATTTCTTCTTTATTCTCGCACCCGTCCTCAACCTCAAAAAAGGTGATTTTCTTGTTCTTCACATCAAACAGAACAGCAAAGTTATTGAGAAAGGTGTTGCCTAAAATACCAACAACAGGAAGCCCCTGAACGGACTGTTTGCTCGCCTCTTTCAGAAGAACAAATTTAGCGTGGGGAACCTCAAAACCACCAAAAGAGAATTTATCGAGCCTGATAACGTGCGCTTTTTCGCGCTTCCCAAAGACATTGAGAACGTATTCCGTTCCCCAGGCCCCATCATCAACAAATTTGTCAAAATTCATGGAAGAGGAATTTTTTAGATAAATACCGTTATAATCATAACTTAAGAACAGAGCAGCTGGCTGGTCATTAATTTTAACCGGCATCAGCGGCGTATCGCTCTGGCCGCCTATTAAATTCTCACTAATGGAGGCCGCAATGCAGGACTGCCGGGCATTGGCCTCATACGGCCAGAGCAGGCAGGACAGGCCTAAAACAGCACCAGAGACAATGATCTTCCATTTCGACATTGCACATCTCTTATGACGCTTAAATTGTAAATCCGGACATAAAAATCAGTAAATCATGACGTTCCAAACGGAGCCTGAAGACCCCGATTAATTAAAGATACGCAATGTTTCCCCAAAGGCAAGCCCTTCCCGCTGCGCGGGCTAGACCTTCTTCCAGAATTCAAACAACGCCTCTGGCAGAGAAAGCGTCAGCCGCGCACGCGTACAGGCCACATAGAGCAGATTGATTTCCTGATCACAGTTATCCAGATCGCGCTTCAACCGGGCTTTCAGGCGCGGGGAGAGCGGGCCGTGTTCCTGCTCGGTTTTTCTGGCGCGGTCCTGAAACTGCGTGCGCCGCCGGCTCCATTCCTCGGGGGAGAGAAAGTCATCCAGCATAATGACGGCATCAAACTCCCGCCCCTTCGCCTTGTGCGCGGTGGAACACACCAGACTGACTTCATCCGGGTCGTCCCGGTAAAGCGTCTGGATCGTCTTTATCTTTTTATCCAGCGTCTCTTTGTGTTTATCCACAATGCCAAACAATCTTTTGGCAACAGGGTCCCCATCGCGGCCTTCTGCGGCATTTTCCAGCTCGCGCCATGTGCCGTATTCCAGCGCCGCACCCTCCGGCTTTAAAGACGGCTGAAACTGGCGCTGATACAGGCTGTAGGCGGCCAGAATTTCCTGCACCATGTCATTCACCCCGCCCAGCACATGGAAGGGGCGCGTGCTGTCCGCCAGCCCTTCAAACAGCCGGGCATTAGTGCGGGCCAGAACCAGCGTGTTGTGCTCCGGTTTCAGGCCCTTTTTATGCAGCATGACCCGGCTTTTCACCGCCGGGTTGCCGTGCAGGCTGTGGGCCGGTTTGCGGGAGTGGTGCCCGAGAATGGCGTTGGCCATCCGCGCCAGTGGCTCCCCAAACCGCCAGCTCCGCGTCAGCGGCAGGCACGGGCCTTCCAGGTCGCTAATAGCATCCACCGCTCCGCGAAAGGCGTAGATGGACTGGTTCGGGTCCCCTACTGCGACAATCGGCAGGCCGGATTTTTTCAGGATGGAAATCAGAACCGGGTTCAGGTCCTGCGCTTCATCCACCATAATATAGTCGTAGCCAGTAATTTTCTGCTCACGCTCAAACTTCTTTAAATAAAGATCATGCGTGATAGGAAAATCATGTTTCTCAAGGGCCGCCAGATATTTGTAAGCCTGCGCCACAAACAGGCGGATCTCCCGGTTGCGCCCGCTGTCAGGCTCTGGGCAGTGGGTGGCGGTAATTTTGGAACCTTCGCTGATCAGAAAATTGCTCAGCGTTTTCAGCACCGCATCCGCAGCCCCGCCGGACTTCATGCCCAGAACCTTTTCCAGCCGCCAGATATCGCGCACCAGATAGCGCCCCTGCACCTTGCGGTTCAGTTGCCCGATATTCAAGCTGCGATAGGCGTAACTATTGGCGGTGCGCGCTTCAATCTGGTTGGAAAAGCGGGCGCGGGCCTCTTTGGCAATGGCGGTATTAAAGGCCAGATACAGCCCCCGGTGGCGCGTCCATGTTTTGCTGAACCACTCCAGCGTGGAGGTCTTGCCGCACCCGGCCCCGGCAATCACACGAAAGCTGGCGGTGGGGGGCGTGTCCAGAATGGCGGTCTGTTCCGGGGTGATGGCAATCATCGCGCTTTTCTGGCCCTCATCTGTCAGCGGTGGCGCGCGTATAGCGCACTTTTTCGTGCGCAGATATGCCGCGCGGCGCAGAAAACCGTCCTCACACCCCGCGTGCCGTGCGGGCACGGTTGCACATCCCGCCCGTTCTCGCGTTAAGGTAGCAGTATAAATCTGGTCACCCCGTTACCACAGGAGACCCATGACACAGCCTGATATGCTCGCCCTCCGCGCCGCCGCCGGAACGGATTTTGAAGCCTTCACCACCGCAGATGCCGCCATTGACCGCCTGTGCGCCCTGTATGATGCGAGTGCCCGGCGGCTCCACGCCGCCTTCCGCGCCCGGCAGGGCTGCCCGCCGGAGGATGCGACGTATCCTTGCCTCGCGCTGGAACTGCCCCCCGGCACCCCCATACAGGGCCGACCGCCGTTTGACGTGATTCTCGACCCCGGCTTTTACAGCACCACCATCACCCGCCCAGCCCTGTTCCGCGACTATCTGCGGGAACAGATTGAGCCGCTGCTGCACCATTACGGCCAGCCGGTGCTGGTGGGCCGCTCCCGCCACCCCATCCCGCTGCCTTATGTTATGGAAGATGCCGTCACCGGCCTGACGGAAGCCGACCTGCGGCTCTTGCAGGAGCAGTTCGCCCTGCCCAACCTGCACGCCACGGATGACAGCATTGCCAACTGCGAGCTGCTGCCCGACGCCACCACCCCGCGCCCGCTGGCCCTGTTTACGGCAGAGCGCACGGATTATTCCCTCGCCCGCCTGCACCATTACACAGGCACCACACCCCGCTCTTTCCAGCGGTTTATCCTGCTCACCAACTATCAGCGCTATGTGGATACCTTCCGCGATTACGCCCGCGCGCAGGTGGATGCCGGGGGGGATTACGACGCGTTTATTGAACCCGGCGAGCAGATCTACACCGGCCCCGGCAGCACCCCGGCGGACGGGCCCACAGGCAGCCTGCCGCAAATGCCCGCCTACCACCTGTGCCGCCCGGATGGAGATGGCATTACGCTCATCAATATCGGCGTCGGCCCCGCCAATGCCAAAACCATGACGGACCATCTGGCCGTGCTGCGCCCGCATTGCTGGCTGATGGTGGGCCACTGCGCGGGCCTGCGGCGTTCCCAGATGCTGGGGGATTACGTTCTGGCCCACGGCTATGTGCGGGATGACCACGTTCTGGACGCAGACCTGCCCACATGGGTGCCCGTGCCCCCCATTGCCGAGGTGCAGGTGGCCATGCAGGAAGCGACATCACTGGTGACCGGCCTGCCCGAGTCCGCCATCAAGACCCGCCTGCGCACCGGCACGGTGATGACCACCGATAACCGGGACTGGGAGTTGCGTCTGGCGCATCTGTTCACCCAGATCAACATGAGCCGCGCCATTGCCGTGGATATGGAATCCGCCACCATTGCCGCCAATGGCTTCCGCTTCCGGGTGCCCTACGGCACGCTGCTCTGCGTGTCGGACAAACCTCTTCACGGAGAACTGAAGCTGCGCGGCATGGCCAATGCGTTCTATCGTGAGCGCGTAAGCCAGCATCTGATGGTGGGCATTGAGACCATGCATTTACTCAGGCAGCAGGGTGTCACCCGGCTGCACTCGCGCAAACTGCGTGGGTTTGATGAGCCCCCCTTCCGGTAACCGCCGGTGTCACTCCTGCTTCATCCTTTCTGCTAAAGGACTTTCCCCTCATGCCTGCTGTTTCTGCCTCACAACTGCCTGAAGGCGTTCCCACCATCCGCGTTATCGCCATGCCGACCGACACCAACCCGGCCGGGGACGTGTTCGGCGGGTGGATTATCTCCCAGATGGATCTTGCCGCCGGCACCACCGCAGCCTTCCGGGCTAACGGCCGTGCCGCTACCGTCGCCATTAACGGCGTTGTCTTTCTGGAACCCGTGGTGGTGGGGGATGAGGTAAGCATTTACACCGAGATCACCCGTGAAGGCCGCACATCCCTGACTATCCATGTGCAGACATGGCGGCGCGCCCGCCACACGCATCTGACCTCCAAGGTGACGGAAGGGGACTTCACCTTTGTCGCGCTGGATGAAAACCGCCGCCCCCGCCCGCTGCCGCCTGCAACACCGGGTAATTCCCCCGATATTGCCCCCACGGTCTGAGCGCTGGCGGGCTCCGTCTGCCGGTCTTTTTTCTGTCATGGCATTCCGTCTCAGCGGGGAATGGTCTAGAGCAACACTCTGGGCCAACTCGCGAAGACGCGCACCGTGGGAACGGCCAGACGGCTAACGGTTGTAAAGCAGCAGGACGGGAGACCGGCGCAGATGAAACATTGGCAGATTGACCAGCTACCCTGGGATAAATTTGACCCCTCCCGCGTGGACCCTCAGCTTGTGCCCGCCATCAAGGCGGCAGCCGTGGTGGAACGCAACAGCGTGGATTACGCCATCTACCTGAACAACGTGTTTCATGATGACCCGGACTTTAAACAGGCGGCGGACCACTGGGCTGTGGAAGAAATTCAGCACGGTGATGCGCTGGGCCGCTGGGCCATGCTGGCCGACCCGGAATGGAACTATCAGGCCGCCTTCCAGCGCTACCGGGATTTTTACCATATCCCGCTGGAAGTTGAGGAATCCGTCCGTGGCTCCCGCACCGGGGAACTGATTGCCCGCTGCATGGTGGAAACCGGCACCTCCTCCTTCTACTCAGCACTGGCTGATGCGACGGATGAACCAGTGCTGAAAGCCCTGTGCAAGCAGATTGCCGCTGATGAATTCCGGCATTTCAAACTGTTTTATGACCACATGCACCGCTACCTGAAGCGCGAGCGCATCAGCACGCTCCAGCGGGCCCGCATTGCACTGGGCCGGGTGACGGAAAGCGAGGATGATGAACTCGCCTCCGCCTACTACACCACCAACGAGCCGCCCTCCCTGCCCTACGACCACAACCGTTGCATTGCGGCCTACATGTCCCGCGCCATGAAGAACTATCAGCCGCGCCACCTGCGCCGCGTGACCAGCATGGTGTTCAAAACCATCGGCCTGACGCCGCACAGCAAAATTCAGGATCTGGCGTTTTTCATCACGGAAAAGCTGTTCTTCAGCCGCCAGCGCAAGTTTGCCCGCATGGCCGGGGTATCCTGACCCTACGCCTGCGGGTTTTTCATTGCGGAACCGTCCTATTTTAACCACGAACCGCTGCCACAACCGTCTGGATTGTCCTTCTGCCAGACAGGTTCCCCATGCCCCTCCCGCCGCCCGAACCACCGCCGGTTACCCCCGGCCA
Source organism: Acetobacter malorum (assembly GCF_001580615.1). Classification (GTDB taxonomy): domain Bacteria; phylum Pseudomonadota; class Alphaproteobacteria; order Acetobacterales; family Acetobacteraceae; genus Acetobacter; species Acetobacter malorum. The sequence goes on along the minus strand of NZ_LHZC01000028.1, from coordinate 23,116 downwards.
CCGCAACCGACGGATTGATCTGCTCCGCGGCATTGCCATTCTTCTGGTGCTGTTCCACCATTTTTGCATTGCCTATCCGCTGGGCCATTCCGCACTGGGCACGCTGCTCACGCCAGAAGGCGTGCGGGCGGTAGCGCGCAACGGCAATTACGGCGTTACGCTGTTTTTTGTCATTTCCGGCTTCCTGATTACCAGCAACACGCTGGCCCGCTATGGCAGTCTGGCCGCCATCAAGGCCCGCACGTTCTACGCTTTTCGCATTGCGCGCATTGTGCCGTGCCTGCTGCTTTTACTGGCGCTGGTCAACGGGCTTGCTCTGGCGGGCATCCCCATTTTCGCCACGCACATTCCCGGCCTTTCTCCCCTTGCCGCCATGATGCGGGCCAATCTGGCCGCCCTCACCTTCAGCATGAATGTGTTTATTGCCCATTATGACTGGGCCAATTACGCGCTGGGCGTGTTGTGGTCCCTGTCCGTGGAGGAAGTATTTTACCTCACCTTCCCGCTGGTCGCGCTGGTGTTGCGTCGTCAACCGCTTATCATGCTGTTCTGGGCAGCGGTCGCGCTGGTTGGTCCGTTTTACCGCATGGGGCATCAGGATGATGAATCCGGTTTCCTGTTTGCTTATCTGGCCTCATTCGACGGGATTGCCATTGGCTGCATGGCCGCTGTGGTGGCTACCCACTGGCGGCTGGACGGGCTTGCAGCGCGCCTGCTTCAGCCTGCCGTTATTGCGGGCATGGTCGCGCTCTATCTCTGGAAGTCCATCGGGGCCACCAATATCTGGGGCGTTTCCGCCATGGCGCTGGGGACTGCGGTGCTGCTGATTGCCTCCGCGCATCATGCAAACGGCCCCCTCACCACCCGCTCCCGCCTCCTGCGCGGCGTAGAAGGAACGGGCCGCCTGAGTTACGAACTCTACCTGTTCCACCTGATTATTCTGGGCCTGCTCCGTACCGTGCTGCCGCCCGGAACCGTGTCCCAAACCGGGTTTGAGCGGCTGGCCCTCCTGCCCGTCTTCCTCATCGGCTCCGGCCTGCTGGCAAGCCTAATCAGCCGTCATTTCTCTGAACCGCTCAACCGCACCCTGCGCCAGCGTTTGGGCCGGATTCAAAAAGCCTCTTAAAAGACAATGCGCCCATCTTTCAAAAAGTATGGGCGTTTTCTCAGGTTAAACCGACACCCGACAATAGTCTGGCCATCGTCATAACGCCCTTCAAAACCCTTCTAAAACCCATGCCGTATTCAGGAATAAGGCTGTCAGCCCGCAACCTTTCTCTCAAACATCAGCGTTTCTTCATTCAGATACTGCGTGGTTGCAAACAAAGAGAAACCGTTTTTCTCTGCAATGCGGATTGATGGCGTGTTGGCTGGCGCAATAATGCACACAGAGCGTCTATACGGCGTCTGTGTATCCAGCCACGCGCAGGCGGCTTTTACGCCTTCTGTCGCAAAGCCTTGCCCGTGGCACCATGAGGCCAGAACCCAGCCTGCTTCCGGGATGTCATCCATGGACGGCGTCAGCCCGCGATGCGCCTCATTAAAACCGATCGTGCCCACAAAGCGGCCCGTCTGCTTTTCCCGCACCATCCAGAAGCCAAAGCCCATAATGCCCCACAGCCCTCTGTAATGCAGCAGCCTGCCCCATGTGGCGTTGCCGCTTTCCGGCTTACCAGAAGTGTAGCGCGCCACAATCGGGTCCGCCCGCATGGCGGCGAAGTCCTCAAAATCCTCCCGTCGCGGGGCCTGAAACAGCAGACGATCCGTTTCCAGAGACGGCACTTTAGATTTCTTCTCGTCTATCACTCTCTTTTCTCAGACAATGTTATGAAAATCCGGCTTTATCTTCGCAATGGCCATTTTTCTCACATGTAGCCAAGCAAAAGCATCGACGGGGCCGCCTTTTTTCACTCTGGAGCAGATATAAAGCCAGTGCGTGGGAGTCAGATGCGCAATCTCGGCCTGAATTGAAACTCGTTGCCAGCCTTTGAGCATACGCCAAGGCAGAATGCAAAGGCTGCTTTCCTCCGGGTCCTCGTCAAACACAGACGTATCCATGACCCGAAAAGGAGAGGCCCATACTGACACCTCAATTTCCGGAGCCTGCTCATTTTCAAGACTGAACACGGCCAGGAGGCGTGCTGCTCCAAAGCCCCCCATCCCGAAAATTTCAGCAATTGTCGTACCACCCATATGTGGATGCACAAGAAGCGATCCCGCATCCCAGTCCGCATGGACCAGACTCTCAACAGCAGCACTCGGCCCTGCCGTTCTATTCGTGACACTGACCCTGTTGCGGAGGGGATAGTGGTAACGATCACTCGGGTGTTTTTCATGCACCAGTTTGGAACGGTATTTATGCTGCTCATCAAGAAAATCGCTCGTAATAAACCAGTCCCTGTTCCCGGTTAATTCAGACTCACAGACTTCCAGAAGCTTTCTGTGGATTTCAAAAAGCCAGGACATCTCGTGCTTAATCGCCGGGTCGACAATTGACCAGGAGCGTTCCCAAACCAGTCTCTGCAAGATCTGCGCTATCACATGCTTTGCGGTGTAATAGCCGTAATCCTTGCAGACCAGGGAGTAGATATAAGAAATGATGTAGAAGATTTCAAAATTTCTTCTATCCCCACCTCTGGAAATGCGACTTTTTTCATCTGTGCGATGGAAATAGAGCGGCCGCCGTATGTACGAGAAACGCTCGGTGCGGAGCATGATTTCCCAGTGGACGGGATGATCTTCATACAGAAAGCCAACAGGGTAATGGATCGTATCGAACAGGCTTCTCTTATAAAGTTTGTTCCAGGCACTAGGATAAAATGTCACCGGTATGAAGGGTGACATATTGATCAAACTACCACTTGCCTGCCCGTAGAACTTTATTTCATCATGGATCGTATCCTGATAGTGCGTTCCTTCTGCATCAAACTCATTGATCGCACAGACAGCAACTTCTGTTTTATCCTTTTCACAGGTATCCAGAAGCGTTTTCAGGAAATCTGGATCAAGATAGTCATCCCCATCAATAAAGGATACCCATTCTCCCCGTGCCTTTTCCAACGCGTAATTTCGCGCAGCGGAAAGACCCTTATTAGTCTGCGTGAGAATTTGCACGCGAGAGTCGTTTAAAAACGCCTCAATAATGCCGGAGCTTCCGTCTGTTGATCCATCATCAACAATCAACAGTTCAAAGTTTGTGTAGGACTGTGCCAGAATGGAGCGGATACACTGGCCGACATAGGGAGCAACATTATAAACCGGGACAATAATGCTGACTTTGGGAGAGGCATATCGACCCGTAGCTGCTTTTTTGACCCGTTTAAGCGGGGCAGTAATCTCCTTAAGAACGTTCAGATATCTTTGAGCGAAGACCTGCTCCGTATAATTTTTTTCAAAAAGTTCCTTATTCTGCTGCTTCAGCGCCTCATATTTTTCCTGCGGCATCGCCCGCAGATGCGCTATAATATCCATGAACTCATCATCATCCGAAAACAGGAAAATACCCGATGACTGTCCTTCAAAATACCGGTTTCCGCCTGTTCTGGACAAAATTAGGATTGCGCCTAGCGAGAGAGCTTCCAAAACAATCAGATCAAAATAGGTTGCCTGATTGGGAACGACAAAAACATCCGCAGCATTAACAATATCACCGGGTGTTGTGGTCCAGCCATATTCAATCCACTTCGGGTGTTCAACGGTTGGCAGTGGCCCGGCTTTCCCACCCACAAGTATGCTGACATTGTCATATTTTTTGAAAAGTTTTTCAGCCAGACGCTCTAAACGGTCATAGCCTTTCACAACATTGTGGCGGCCAATATACCCAAGAACAAACGCATTGCTCAGACCAAGCGTCTGACGCACGTCCTTGCGGGAGGCCTTAACCGGCATGGTCTTACTGCCTGTTGGCACAAAATACACAGGCTTGTGTCGATATAGCCTGTCAAAATCAGGAATAGAGCCGCGATAAGGCTCCATGGCTTCCGGGCATGGAAAAATCAGAACATCAGCAAACATGAAGGCCAGTCGGTCCAGCACACTATAGACTTCATACAGCTTCTGAGCGACCTGCGAGTCCGCGCCGTTGGCGAAGGCCACCTCGGACCACTCCTTGGCGGGCGCTTCAGGACAATGGCTTGTCAAAATCAGTTTGGTGACATGCCGTCGCCCCTCCCGGGTGAGCGAGAAGTGCAGTTTAAGAAGATCAACAGTTGTATGAGCGTGAATTGCCTCATAAGACTGCTTTTTAATCTCCTTTACTGCATCATCTGAAAGCCTGAATTGATCCATCTCAGCAAAATACGCCGCCTCTTCAAGCGTTTTATTATTCTCAACAAGAGCGGCATATTTATACAAATTGTTTATTTCAGAAAACAGCGGCACGCCATCAGGCAGACCCCACGCGCCAGGAAGATATTCCTAGCTTGGCTTTGGCTGAGAAATCAACTCAACCTCAGCACCGTTAAACAGAGTAGACAACCCCTCAAATAATGTACTGAGGTAGCCTGTAGGACCACCAGACCGAGAATTTAACGGCCAATCAAAATAAATACCAAATTTTGCTTTCTTTTTATTAAGTAAAGAAACTTCATTCATTCTGAATTATCCCATTCCTTTAATATCCCCCGAAATTACGGTTTTCATAAATTCCAAGGCACGACTCTGCTGAGATTGAGTGATAAATAGTCCGGTTCTTGGTGTCCAGAAAGGAATTGATGGTCCGCCACTCAATTCAGACAGACCTATACTCTCTTCAAAATAATGATTAAATATCATTGCGTTATGATCAGAAGACATAAAGGAAAGATCCGTCTCAAGCCCCAGATGTCCCTGCAAACGGTAAAGATTGTCAATCAACATCTCCACATTATGCACAAGTTCGGGGTATTCCATGCTCATATGGCGCAAGAGTTCCACACAATTGACCGATAGCGATGGATTATCCCAGGGTGTCTGGCCATCCCATATATCCCCCACACCAAGAAGATCCATAATATTTGAAGAAAACGTTTTTGGATCAAAAATAAAAACATGTATATTTTCTTTTTTAATAAATCGTTCCGAAAAATTTATTGCTCTTAAAAATGAAAAAGAGTTTATTTTTGATTGGATATAGTCTGATATTTCACAATTAACCCGCATCCTTTTGACGTCTTCATTATACATGGACTCAATCCACTTATCATGAGCACGCACAAAGTAGACAAGATGCACATCAAGGTCCGTAAAGGCATCAATCGTTTCCTGTAAAACTCCGCAGGAAAACAAATATGAAAAATCCTCGGATGAAATCACGCCTGTCTCAGACCTGGACAATTTTGCCTCTTCCTGCATTTTGCGAAGAGACTCACGATTATTTGCAAGCAAATCATAGACAACACCGGAATGAGAGACCCAGTTCTGCATCCGGCCAGCTTCAAAATAATGTAGAGATGGATTTTCCTTCAGCTTTTCCTGATCATGAAGAGTGGAGAGAATACGCTGCACAGAACTTGTGCCTGTTTTATGAAACCCCGCAAGTATAAAAAGACGCTTCACGAGACATATCCTCTTATTTTTTATGACTGATTTTTTTACGATATTTGCACTTGATGTCAAATATAAGGAGTTTTTAGAAGAGAATATATTAACGCCTTTTTATTTTGAGGCCTTCTCATCGCTCTCTCCTGCCATGCACCGCGCACAACCCCTGCCCGGGAACCCCTCCGCTGCCGGAACGTCAGTTTACCTGAACCCTTAAAGCCGCAGGCCAGACAGACACATTCAGGCCGGATTTGTGGCCTGATGCGAAAGGACCTCCGCATGACTGACGAAACACCGGCCCCCAAACACAGCACCTACCGCCGCACCGTTCTGAAAATGGCAGGCGTGGCGGCAGCGGCTGGCACGCCCGTCTTCGTCAACCTTGCCGCGGCCCAGACTGTGAAAGAGAACGCTATGTCCTCCTCCCCGCTTAAAGACCCCCGCACCCTGTATCCGCACGCACCGTTTAAAGCCCAGCCGCAGCCTTGGCCCGGCCTTGCCTCCAAAATGGACCCCCGGCCCGACCACGGTGAGAAAAGCTATGTTGGCAGCGGCAAACTCAAGGGGCGCAAGGCGCTGATTACCGGCGGAGATTCCGGGCTTGGCCGCGCCGCCGCCATTGCCTATGCGCGGGAAGGCGCGGATGTCGCCATTAACTATCTGCCGCAGGAAGAAGCGGACGCTGCCGAAGTGGGTGATCTGGTCCGCAAGGAAGGCCGCAAGTTTGTCGCCCTGCCGGGGGATTTGCGGGATGAAGCCTTCTGCAAACAGCTTGTTGAAAAAGCCTTTGTGGAGCTGGATGGTCTGGATATCTTCGTCAACTGCGCAGGCCGCCAGCAGACACATGATGACCTGCTGGACGTGACGACAGAAGCGTTCGACTGGACGATGAAGACCAACCTCTACGCCCTGTTCTGGCTGACCAAAGCGGTTATTCCGCGCATGCAGCCCGGCTCCGCGATGATCTTCACCTCCTCCACCAACGCGTATGAGCCGTCCACCAATATTCTGGACTACTCAATCACCAAGGCAGGCATTGCCAATTTTGCAAAGGGACTGGCCAAGCAGCTTGTCAGCAAAGGCATTCGCGTCAACGCCATTGCCCCCGGCCCGTTCTGGACGGCGTTGCAGGTCAGCGGTGGGCAGACAATGGCAAATGTCGAGAAATTTGGGGAAACCGTGCCCATGAAGCGCCCCGGCCAGCCAGCGGAACTGGCCCCGGCCTATGTGCTTCTGGCCTCCAATGACGCCAGCTACATGACAGGCCAGATTATTGGCGCCAATGGCGGCGTGGGCCTGCCATAAGTCTGGCGGCACACCGCGCCAGCCATACCCCCAAAGCACTCTCCCTGTGCCAGAAACAGAATTTGACGATGCCCGGTATCGCGCTACTCTGCGCGTTCCCATACCGGGTGAGGAGAAAAACGCTTCATGTTCAGCCATATCATGCTTGGCAGTAACGATATTGCCCGCTCCAAGCGGTTTTATGATGCCACTTTAGGTGCCATGGGCTGCGCCCCTGCTGAACCTAATGCCAAAGGCCGTCTGGCCTACACGCATCGGGGTGGCCGTCTGATGATTACCAAACCGCTGAATGGTGAGCCTGCCACGGGCGGCAATGGCAGCACCATCGGTTTTGCAGCCGCTAGCCCGGAAGAAGCCGACGCCTGGCACAAAGCCGGCGTGGCCAATGGCGGGGAAGCCATTGAAGATCCGCCGGGCGTGCGCCACACCCCCAATGGCGATCTTTATCTGGCTTATCTGCGTGACCCGGACGGCAACAAGCTGTGCGCTCTGTACGTCATGCCTGCTAAATAAGCCGGTTTTATCTGACTTTTTTCTGCCTTCCCTGCCAGACTCAAACAGTCTGGCAGGGTTCTTTTGCCTGTGGTCCATGCTTTCTATGGACCGAAACGCAGGACATGACACTGGCTGCAACCAGTCCAAAAGCCGCCAGTTCCAAAGGCCGTGGCAGCCTTTGCTCCCATAAAAATCCGTAGAGCAGCGCAAAAAGTGTTTCAAATAAGATCATCTGCCCCGTCATGGTCAGCGGCAGCAGGCGGCTCATACGGTTCCAGAGCGCATTCCCAAAAATAGACGCCAGCAGCGCAACACCTGCGGAAACACCTGCAAAGCGTGCCCATGCGCCTGCAGAATGCGGCACGGCGTTCGCCCACAGGGCAAACGGCACAAGCACAATGGCCTGTGCGCCGGTCACAACGCCGGTCAGCAAATTCCAGTCATGTTCAGACACACAACGCAGGCGGGTCAGGCACCGGCTGTTTCCCACCGCATAGGCTGTCCAGGACACAAGTGCGCCTACTGCACACAATAATCCGACGCCTGTATTTCCGGATGGATGGGGTTCAACCAAAGCCTGCCAGCCAATGCACACCACCCCGGCAGCACAGAGAACCAGAGAAAACAGCAGGGACTTCAACGGGGCCGCCCCCTGATCCCGACTCCCAATAACCGTGACGGCGACTGGCAGAAAACCGATGACGAGAGAGGTCAGGGCAATGCCTCCGGTTTGTACGGCCTGAGACAGCAGAGTATAATAAAGTGTGTTGCCTGCCAGAGAGAGCCAGAAAAGGGCTTTCCAGTCTCGCGCACTCAGTTGCGCAGAAACACGCCGCCAGCGCGGCAGAAGCAGCACACCTGCAAGCAGCCCATAGGCCAGATACCGCCCGGCGGCCAGCATCAACGGGCTGAAGGACCGCACAAGTTCCGGCGCCAGAAACACCAGCCCCCACAAGGCACCGGCTCCCGCACCGTACAGAATTCCACGCCCCGTCTGGCTCATCTGCTTTACTCCCCCGGCAGGGATCTTGCTGCCCTTGTTGGACAAAGACAATGCCAGCGGTGCGCGACAGGGTTATTTGTGTTTTGAAAAGGGGCTAAAACAGAAAAAGCCGCCCCAAAGGGCGGCTTTTCCACACAGCAAATCTGCGGCCTAAAGCACTTAGAGTGCTTTAATGCTCACTGCAGATGTCTTGCCGTTACGACCAGCTTCGAGCTCGTAAGAGACTTTCTGGCCTTCGTTCAGAGTGTGCATGCCAGCGCGCTCAAGTTCAGAGATGTGAACGAACGCATCCTGACCACCATCTTCCGGCTGAATGAAACCAAAACCCTTGGTGGGGTTAAACCATTTTACGGTGCCTGTTGCCATAACAAAGGCTCCTTCACAAACAAATGCGGTCGTGCACAAAACACACACGAAATCATAACTTTTAAGGAGATATACCGAACGCAACACGCGCCGAAAACCCGGATAAAAGCACCCGCTGGCCACTGTGGTGCGCCTATCCGGAGGAGAATGCAAGGGAATTCCGCACTCAGAGTAAAATCAATTATCGGTCATACCCGGAATTTTGCCCATAGCCCGCAGATCCCAGCGGATTTGCAGGGGTTCACCCTCACGATACGCCCCCACATGAATATGCGGATTCCGCGCCACGCCGTTATTGCCATCAATCGCCACAACCTGCCCGGCCGTCACATGGTCCCCCACCTTCACAACCGGCTCCGTCAGATGCGCGTAGACGACGGTCACCCCGTCAGCACGTTCAAACAGCATCATGCTCGCAGGCGGCTTGCCCATGTTCCCGGGGGTGTTGGTCTCAGTATTGAGGTGGATATATTTCACCACACCATCAATCGGTGCATGTACAGGCGTGTGCCAGCCATACCAGTCGGTATTTTTTGTGCCGTCACCCCGATACATTTTGGCAAAGCCATGGTCGGTTTCAAAACCGCCCACCACCATGCAATCCGTGCCCAGCGCATCCCCCGCACCATGCAACTGGCCGAGCGGATGCTCCGAGCAGGCAAAGGGCTTCTCAAACAGCGGGGCCAGCGTGACCTGATGAATGTCCGCCGGATCATCCACCCAGCGTCCCAGCCCCGGCGGCAGGCCCATGGCCTTAAGCTGCTGGTCCATCTTGTGCTGTTGCTCCGCCGTGGGCTTTGCCAGAGCGGGCGCACTCAGCCTCCCCATCATCACGGCCAGCATCATGGCCCCGGACAAAATCTTTTTCATCGCCCCTCTCATTCCGAATTAGAAATGAGATTGCACTGCACCACCCTGCCGCGCAAGAGAATGGACGGCTTTACCCCTCCATTTCCCCTTCCATGTCACTCTGCTCCTCCGCCTGTGTCAGCTGCACATACTGGCCGTTCAGATGCGTAGCGAGCAGATGGCCGAGTGAGACTGCGCTGATGCACAGCAGGACAGACAGCGTGACGTTAGCCAGCGCCCGCCCCCAGGCCTCACTCCGCAGCAGGTCCAGCGTTTGCAGGCTGAAGGACGAAAAGGTGGTGTAGCCACCGCACAGGCCCATCATGACAAACAGGCGCGTGTTGTCAGAAACAGGGTAGCGCCCGTCCGCCAGCGTCAGCGTGCTGAAAAAGCCAATGATGAACGACCCCACCACATTAATGCCCACAATGGTGCCCCAGGGCATCATACGGCTGAGGGGGGCGGTCAGCATCGTCATCATATAACGCGCCAGCGTGCCCAGCGCACCGCCAAGCATGACCAGAAGACAGGACGTAAAAGACATTCTCGGGCCTTTCATTCTGGCGGGCTTTCCAGAACGCCCGCCGTGCTGTGGCGGGAAAAAGACGCACGTCTCCCGCCAGATGGTTACGGCAGGAGTCATCAGCCCTTGCAAGGGCGGTTAAAGGGGGAACCCCATCCCCTTGCTGCTTTTATAAGGCGGCTGTCCCGCTGGCTCAAGCTGGCAGGGAAACGCAACCCAGCATCACCCCCGCCCCCTGATCGTGCAAATGTACTTCCAACCCACGCCGTTTTTTGCTTATTGCGCGAGAAGAAGCCGGAACATGCCGGTGTGCAAGAACACTCTTCTCTCACCCGCGGCTCGACCACCAGAACAGTACAGGCAGTATATGGACCCCAAAATTCTCTTCTCCGGCATTACGCTGGCTCTGGGGGCGTTTGCCTCCTTCGCTATCAGTGATGCCTTCTCCAAGCTGCTTGGGGGACGGCTCGACCCGTTTGAGGTCGCCTTCTCCGGCGGGGTCTTTGGCCTGCTTCTTCTCCCGTTTATCCGCAAGCCCGAAGAATCCTACAGCGATGTGTTCCGCACGCAGGAGCCCGCCATGTGGGCGCTGCGGGCGGTGTGTACGTTTGTGGCCACGGCAGCCAGCGTGGAAGCCTTCATGCTGCTGCCCATGCCCGAAGCGCTCTCGCTGATGTTCCTCATGCCGCTGTTTGTCACCATTCTCTCTGTGGTGCTGCTCAAGGAGAAAGTGACCGCCTGGGCCTGGCTGGCCGTGGTGCTGGGCTTTATTGGTGTGCTGATTGTGCTGCGCCCCGGCGTGCGCGCCCTGCACTTTGGGCACCTGTGCGCCCTGATTGCCGCCGTCGCTAACGCTGTGAGCGTGATTGCCTACCGTCTGGCCGGGCAGGACAGCGCCCGGCTTTCTCTTTTTGGCTCCAGCCTTGTTGGCCCGCTGGTGGGCAATGGCATCCTGATGTGGGCACACGCCACGTGGCCGCACGGTGTCAGCACATGGGTCTATCTGTTTGGCTATGGCTTTCTGGCTGCCTTTGGCCAGTTGCTGATGATGATGGCCACGGCCCGCGCGCCCGCCAACCGTGTGGCCCTGCCGCAATACAGCCAGATGATATGGGGCGTAGCGCTGAGCTATCTGGTGTTCCATCAGCCGCTGGATGGCTGGACCTTTGTGGGCATTGTGGTTGTCACCTTCTCCGGCCTGCTCAACTGGATCCGCCAGCGCATCCGGTATGAACGCATGGCCATGAAGGAACGGCTGGAACGCATGCAGGCCAGAAAGGCCGCCAAGGCTGCGGAGAAAATCGCCGCTAAACAGGCAAAGGAAAAAGCCCTGCGGGATCGCCAGCAGGCCATTGCGGACAAAATTGCCCCGACCAAATAAGCCCTGACCGCAAGACAGCTTTCCTGACACAAAAAATGCCGTGCCCCTTTCAAATAAGGGCACGGCATTTTTATTGGGACCGCAAAGAGGCGTTTACCCCGCCATTGTCCGATCCACCGCCAGACCGGCAGAGGCCTGACAGGTGGGCATCATTTCCACATGGTTAATGTTCACATGCGCGGGGAGTGCGAGAACCCAGGATACGGTTTCCGCAATATCGTCCGGCAGTAGCGGTTTGGTTCCGTTATACACGGCATCCGCCTGCGCTTTGTCACCCAGACGCACTTCACTAAATTCACTGCCGCCACACAGACCCGGCGCAATGGTTGTGGCCCGCACCTGCTTGCCCAGCAGATCACTCCGCAGGTTACGCATGAACTGCTCCACAAACGCCTTGCTGGCCCCGTAAACATTGGCCCCCGGATACGGATACGTGCCCGCCGTACTGCCCAGTGAAATAACGTGCCCGCTATTGCGCGCCACCATACCGGGCAGCAGCGCACGGGTGATTTCCACAAGGCCGGTCACGTTGGTGGCAATCATGCGCTCCCAATCAGAAAATTTGGTCTCCCATGCCTTTTCCAGCCCGAGCGCCAGACCGGCATTGTTCACCAGCACATCCACGTCCTGCCAGCCTTCCGGCAACGAGGCCGGCAGAGCCTGCACGGCCGCAAGGTCCGTCACATCCAGCTTGAACGGCAGCAGCGCGGGGCCGGCCTCTTTTGCCAGCGCATCCAGACGCTCCTGCCTGCGGCCCGTGGCAATTACGCGGTACCCGTCCTTCACCAGCCGCAACGCAATGGCGTGGCCAAACCCTGCCGTGGCACCGGTGACCAGAACTGTCTTGAGGGGCTGTGTCATTGCTCTCTTCTCCATAAAGGGGGAACTCCTGCCCCATCATGCGTCAAAAGAGCAGAAACTGTCACGGGGAGACGGCTGCTCTCTGAAAACAGAAACAGAGATTTTACATTTTATAATAAAAAATTGGTATAATTGTGTCGAAAAGCGTAAAAATTGAAAGATATTCTTGCGAGATTCTCTAAGAGTATAAGAACTAACTCTTGAGAACTCCATCTAAAAAATAATATTTTAATAAACGCTGGCTTAAATTTATCTATCTTATCAATACATTAACGAATGTTTAACCGAACAGTTGAGCCTGTAAAACTTTTTTTCAATTGATTTTGGTTAGTTAAAAAATATTATTTTATTGTCTAAACAAAGTAAGGATAAAAAAAACACACACTATAGACTCTAATTTTTCTTTATGTTTGGTTTTTCCTGCTGGTTATTGGTTCTCCATAAACAATAGGCCAAAAGTCTTCCTGCACGATTCATGGTCTGCCTTAAAAAAGGTCCAGAAAATGATCGATTTCACGTAGGGCATTAAATCAATCCTAAAGAAAAGCACAGTTAGTTAATATCATGATTATTAATACAAATAATAATCACAAAAAAATTCACAAAACATCAAACTAATATTCAAATTATTTTCTCAATCGCACGCGATGAGGAGGATGATTTGAATATTTCTTTGGATAGGAAGAAAAATGAGTGGGACGCAAATTTATTCCAATGCGAATAATGTCACCGTCACAAGCGGAAACACGCTTCAAATCCTGGCTGGGACTGTTTCTGGCTTAACAGTCAATAACGGTGGGAAAGTCTATAATTACTCAACCGTTAACAACGCCGTGCTTCAAAGCGGTGCTAATTTTGAAAATGATTACAAAACAACGTCGGGCCTCACTGCGCAAAGCGGTTCGGAACTGACTTTTCTTGGGGGGAATGGCTACAACCTTACCCTGCAGAATGGGGCACACGGCTCTGCGATCGATAAAGCAGTCCTTAGCGGCGTGACCATTAATGACGCAGCCAAGCTGACCCTGGTGAACGGAACAGTCGCATCCGCCGTAACCGTATCGGCGTCGGGTAACTTTACGGGGCAGACTGCTTTTGAAGTCGGAAACGGGGCTTCGGCCTATAACGTCAGTGTTGTTAATAACACCACACTCGTCGATTCCGGCGCTGTTGTTTCCAATACGACGCTCGATAACTTTGGTGCGCTGCTTGTTAAGGCCGGAGGCTCCGCCAACGTCACAACTGTTGGAAGCAACGGACAGCTTGCGGTTGCGGGTTCAGCCACAAACACAACAGTCAACCGCACCGGCATGCTGGAAATTGCAGGAGGCGGTGTTGCGACACAAACAACCGTTCTCAGCGGTCAGGTTGTTGTGGATAGCGGTGGCACACTGAATTCCGCCACAGTGAGCGGTGCCAGCATCAATGGCAACGGAACATCTGTTTACAGCGTGATCGTTTCCGGCGGTGCAACCATGTCTGCGGTTACGGTCGGAGACTGGGGAACATTGCAGGTGAGTGCCGGTGGGTCTGCCATCAACACCACAGTCAACAGCCGTGGCGGTCTGGCTCTGGCAGGTTCTGCAACAGGCACCACCATCAACACCAGCGGTGTGCTTGATATTGCTACGGGTGGCCGTGCAGATAACAACACAATCACCCCCGGTGGTGAAATCTATGTGGAACCCAGCGCAACACTTGGGGATACAAGCATTGCCAGCACCGGCATTCTCAGTGTGGCCAGTGGCGGGACGATCTCCGGCGTCGTTACCCTTCAGGCTGGCGGCTCCGCAACCATCTGGAACAATGCGGGTGGGTCTGTTGTTCTGCCGACTGATGCCAACCACGGGCTGACTATTTCCGGGCTGGAAAATGGTGGCACCGTTAGCACTGTCATCAACGGGTTTACCGGCACGGCGCCCGGTAATTCTGACAGCATTGATCTGGCCGGCGTCTCTGCCGATGGCGTCTCCTACGCTTATCCGTCAGACGACCAGGTTGTGGTGACCCTCGCCAACAAAGCCACAATTACCCTCAACATTCCGGGCGTTAAAAATACCGGCTTTGAGCTTACCAGCGATGGGCATGGCGGAGCGTTTGGTGAAGTCTGCTTTCTGGCTGGCAGCATGATCCGGACCCCGGATGGTGACGTTGCGGTTGAAGAGCTGCGTCAGGGTGACACGGTCCTCTCCTACGTTCAGGGCGTCGCACAGCCAGCCTCTGTCAGATGGACGGGGAAAGCCCACACGACTGTCCGTGCAGGCCTGCATGCGGATGAAGCAGGCTACCCTGTGCGTATTCGCAAAGATGCGCTGTCTGACGGCGTCCCCTACAAAGACCTGCTGGTGACCCCTGAACACAGCCTGTTCCTGAAGGGCCGTTTTGTGCCCGCCCGTATGCTGGTGAATGGAATTTCCATTGTTTATGACACCAGCATTAGCAGCTACGATTACTATCATGTGGAGACCGAACAGCACGCAGTCATTTGCGCAGATGGTGCGCTAACGGAAAGCTATCTGGACACCGGCAACCGCAGCACGTTCCGTCAGGAAGGCCCCGTTGTGACCCTGCATGGCACGCGCCAGAGCTGGGAGCAGGATGCCGCGGCTCCGCTGTGTGTTGAGCGCAGTTTTGTGGAGCTGATTTTCCGGGATCTTGAAGCCCGTGGGACCGTGCTGTTCGGGCATGCCTCCTCAACGCCGCCTGTTCAGGTCACGCATGATCCTGATCTCCACCTCGTCACCAACAAAGCGCAGGTTCTCCGCCCGGTGCGTCATGAAGGCGGACAGTACACCTTCATGCTGCCCCCCAACACTGAGCATGTGCGTCTTATCTCCCGCACCAGCCGCCCGTCCGATGTGGTTGGTCCTTTTGTTGATGATCGTCGGGAACTGGGTGTGGCTGTCGGAAGCATGACGCTTGTCGCTGGCCAGCAAAAGCAAGACATTGTGGCCCACCTTCAGCCCGTGCCCCCTCAGGGCTGGTACGCACGCCATGAAGACGCCAGCTCCGTCTGGACAAATGGCTGTGCCACGTTGCCTGTTTCTGACAGCACACGCGGAAAAGTTTGCCTGCTGGCTCTGACCGTTTGCGCTGCCGGCCCCTATGCCGTGGCAGAAGACAACACGGCCACAGAAAGCCTTTCTGCTTAATTAAACAGAAGGGGGATGCATTCGTGAAAAATGCATCCCTCTTTTTAAATTATTCAAAAAACATAGTTTCTCGAATCAGGCGACTGCGACCAAACAGAACATGTCATTTCAGCCCTTGGGCTTTTTCGAAGCTGGACGCTCGGAGGCCGGACGTTTGACGTTATAGCCTTCGCACTGCTCCATCATCTTTAGTAATGGCTGCCCCGGCTCTTCATCTGACACAGACAGCGGCACATCCAGATCTCACGCATAATTAGGCTGACACGTATCAAGCGCCTGAAGAGCCACTGCCGCGATCTCTTCATCAGAAGCGTGAATTGAAACGTAGAAGACCTTGCCCTCATCTTCTCCCAAATACCAGGCAGAATGCCCCCCACCTCGCCCTCGGGTGGCCAGAAAACAGATCTGATCTGTCTGCTCATACTCCCAACTGACAAAGACAGCAGCCGATTTTGACACCGCGACAAGATGGTCCTTGAAGCCGAACCTGTCCCTGATTCCAAACCAGAACGCTCTTTCCGCAGACCGGGACAAATCTATAATTTTTGCACGCTCAGAATCATTCCCCGAATGACTATTGAATTGCAAAGAATAATCATGACTCTCCATAAGAGATTTTCTTAAATTTTCTCCTATCCATTGGACGGTCACTTCTTTTCTCGGAAGAACAACAGAAGATCCCGTCGAGGAAAAAATAATACTACCCAAAACATCCTTACAATATATTGTGTAATATTTTTTTGTTCTCATGATAACAGCTTCTTTTCTCAATAGCTTTTTCATACGATATCCTTCATTTGAAAATAAATTTTCTTCGTTACAATATTGGGGCAAGCTACCACCTTCTTTAGTTTTTTGCTGTTCTAAAAAGAAAAATTAAAAAGAATGATTTGATAGAAATTGATCGATCATTAACGTAAAATAAAAACAATCCCACCTCCATCAGGATTGTCACTGCCAACGTGGCAATCCTGCTCCATCACCGTCAGAAACGCCTGCCCCAGTTCTTTATCCGACACAGACAGCGGCACATCCAGATCTCACGCATAATTAGGCTGACACGCATCAAGTGCCTGAAGAGCCACACTCGCGATCTCTTCATCAGAAGCATGACTTGAAACGTAGAAGATCTTGCCCTCGTTTTCTCCCAAATACCAGGCAGAATGCCCCGCACCTCGCCCTCGGGTGGCCAGAAAACAGATCTGATCTGTCTGCTCATACTCCCAACTGACAAAGACAGCAGCCGATTTTGACACCGCGACAAGATGGTCCTTGAAGCCAAATCTGTCCCTGATACCAAACCAGAACGCTCTCCCCTTAGACAGGGACAACTCTAAAATTTTTTCACGCTCAGAGTCATTCCCCGACCCATTATTAAATTGCAAAGAATAATCATGACTCTCCATAAGAGATTTTCTTAAATTTTCTCCTATCCATTGAATGGTCACGTCTTTTCTCGGAAGAACAACTGAAGATCCCGTCGAGGAAAAAATAATGCCGCCCAGAGTATCCTCACAATATATTGCATAATATTTCTTCGTTCTCATGATAACGGCTTTTTTTTTCGACACCTTTTTCATACGATATCCTTAATTTGAAAATTAATTTTCTTCGTTGCAATATTGGGGCGAGTTACCACTTTTTTTAGTTTTTCCTGTTCTAAAAAGAATGATTTGATAGAAATTGACCGATCATTAACGTAAAATAAAAACAATCCCACCTCCATCAGGATTGTCACTGCCAAGGTGGCAATCCTGCTCCATCACCATCAGCAACGCCTGCCCCAGTTCTTCATCTAACACAGACAGCAGCACATCCAGATCTCACGCATAATTAGGCTGACACGCATCAAGTGCCTGAAGAGCCACACTCGCGATCTCTTCATCAGAAGCGTGACTTGAAACGTAGAAGACCTTGCCCTCATCTTCTCCCAAATACCAGGCAGAATGCCCCGCACCTCGTCCTCGGGTGGCCAGAAAACAGATCTGATCTGTCTGCTCATACTCCCAGCTGACAAAGACAGCAGCCGATTTTGACACCGCGACAAGATGGTCCTTGAAGCCAAACCTGTCCCTGATTCCAAACCAGAACGCTCTTTCCGCAGACCGGGACAAATCTATAACTTTTTCACGCTCAGGATCATCAGTCGAACAATTATAAAAATCTAAATAATAATTATGACTCTCCATAAGAGATTTTCTTAAATTTTCTCCTATCCACTGAACGGTCATTTCTTTTCTCGGCAAAACAACAGAAGATCCCGTCGAAGAAAAAATACTACCACCCAAAACATCCTGACAATATATTGCGTAATACTTCTTTGTTCTCATGATAACGGCTCTTTTGTCTGATACCTTTTTCATACGATATCCTTAATTTGAAAATTAATTTTCTTCGTTACAATATTGGGGCGAGCGACCACCTTTTTTAGTTTTTTTCTGTTCTAAAAAGAAAAAATAAAAAGAACGCCTTGGTGATTTGATAGCAATTGATCGATGATCACCATAAAATCAAAATCATACCTATCGCTCTATACCAAACGCATTACTCAAGAAATTATCACAGATTTTCGCGCTTAATTTCCTATAAACACGTTATTGACTTCACAAACTCAGCACATAAAACAACCCAGCCGCCATCAGGATTGTTACTGGCAGCGTGGCAATCCACGCCAGTGCAATGCGCCCCACCATGCCATTCTGCACGCCGCTGCCTGCACCCAGCATGCTGCCTGCAATCCCGGCGGTAATGATATGCGTGGTGCTAACCGGCAGACCGGTATAGCCGGCCGTCAAAATCAGTCCTGCCCCTACCAGTTCGGCGGATGCCCCTTGTGCGGGGGTTAAATGCGTGCGGCCAATCTTTTCACCCAGCGTGCGGACAATGCGCTTATAGCCAATCATAGTCCCAAGGCTGAGGCACAGGGCGCTAAGCAACCGCACCCACCACGGTGCAAATTCCACCACCGGCTGCAATCCCTGCCGCAACGTTTTTGCCTGCTTACGCTCTGCACCCGGCACGCTGGACACATGCTCGACCTGCTTCAGCCCGGCCAGCACTTCAAACACATCGGCCCGCTGCGCCACGGCAGCGCGGGGGCCCACCTGCGGTGCGGTGCCGTCATGCTGTGCGGCGGCCTCGCCCTCCGCTTTCAGCCGCGACGCAGCCGCAAGAGCCTCGGCGCGCAGGCCGTTATGGTCATACTGCTCCAGCAGGGTTTCAATCTGCGTGGCCTGCTCCACCGGCAACGGCAGGCGGTGGGCTTCAAGCGGGTTGAGCGCGTACAGGGCGGGCATCAGCCCCACCACCGCCAGCATAATCAGGCCGATGCTTTTCTGCCCGTCATTATTCCCATGAGAAAAACTGACCCCGCTGCAACTGGCCACCAGCAGCCAGCGCACCCAGCCGCGTGGCGGGGCGTCGCCTGTGGGGGGCTGGTACAATGCCGGGTCCTTCACCACAGCACGCATCGCCAGATAGAACAGCGCGGCCCCAACCAGCCCCAGCAGAGGCGAGACGGCCAGCGCTTCCAGCACCTTGGTGACCTGATGCCAGTCCACCCCTTCGCTCAGGCTGCGCGCATGCACCAGCGCATCGCCAATGGCCACGCCCACAATCGCGCCAATCACGCAATGCGAACTGGAATTGGGGATGCCCGCCCGCCATGTGAGCAGGTTCCACACCAGCGCCGTGCCAAACAGGGAGAGCAGCATGGGCACCGCAGGCGTGCCATCCGGCGGGGACAGCACATCCGGTGGCAGCAGTTCCACCATGGCGTAGGCCACACTCAGGCCGCCGGCCAGCACGCCCAGAAAATTCATGATGCCCGAAAGCACCACCGCCGTGCCGGCCCGGAGCGAGCGCGTGTAGATGACCGTCGCCACAGCGTTGGCGGTGTCATGAAACCCGTTCACAAACTCAAACACGCAAACCAGAAGGCCACAGACCAGCAGCGCGATAATGGAAGACGGTGAGTCTGGCGTGAAATGCAGCATGAGAAAACGGACAGCCCTTCTTTTGTGCCGCCCGTTGATAGAGGAAGGCGCTCCGGTTTTTAATCCGTTAAATTGATTTTAAAAGGCCAAGTTGCATTTCATGGCGGAATTGTGGGGAATACAGCGCGTTACTCTGCCGTTTCACCGGTCTTTTTTTCCGTGCCCGGGGCGGCCTCGCGCAGCGTTTTGACCTCATAAGGCCCCAGCAGCTCCGCCAGCGTGCGGCCATCCAGCACGGCCATAAAGGCCCCCAGCGCCTCCCCCAGCATCCCGCGCAGAGTGCAGCCGGAGGCCAGAACACAGCCCTCCCCGGCACGGGCATTTTCCTTGCCGGGCGGCACCATGCAGCCGACCAGCGCCATATCATCCTCCGTGTGGCGCACCACATCGCCAAGGTTGATCTGCTCAGGTGGGCGGGAGAGCATCAGCCCCCCGTTGCGCCCACGCAAAGTGTCCACAAAACCACCTTTGCCCAGATGGTGAATGACCTTGACCAGATGATTTTCTGAAATGCCATAGGCCAGCGCCACCTCGCGGATAGAAACGCGACGGTCTGCGTGCACCCCCAGATAGAGGAGCGTTCGCAGGGCGTAATCTGTGTACAGAGTCAGGCGCATGGCTTTGGTTGTAGTCCAGTTGACAGCATTTTTTCCAGCGCTCTATAAGATGTATGAAATATACACCTTAAAGAACAGGAGGCCATCCCCATGGTCACCCCCCTCGACGACAAGACCCGCGCCACCGTCACCGCCTGCGTTCCCGCACTGGAAGCCCACGGTGTGGCCATCACCACAGAGATGTACAAACGCCTGCTGGCAGACCCCGCCATCAGCGCCCTGTTCAACAGCGCGCATCAGAAAAATGGCAGCCAGCCCACCGCTCTGGCACTCGCCGTTCTGGCCTATGCCCGCAACATCAACAGCCTCGATCAGCTTGGCGGCATGGTGGAGCGCATTGCGGAAAAACATGTGGGGCTGAACATCCTGCCCGAACATTACCCGCATGTCGGTCAGGCCCTGCTGGGGGCCATTGCGCAGGTGCTGGGGGATGCCGCCACGCCGGAAATTATGGACGCATGGGCCAAAGCCTATGGCTTTCTGGCGGATGTGCTGATTAGCCGGGAGAACGAGATTTACAAGGCGCATGAGGCCGCCTCCGGTGGCTGGGCAGGCTGGCGGCCCTTTACCATCCAGAGCCGCACGCCAGAGAGTGCGCTGGTTACGTCCTTCGAGCTGGTACCCACCGACGGCAACCCCGTTATGGCCCACAAACCCGGCCAGTATCTCAGCTTCTCCCTCACCGTGCCCGGCCACGGCAACCAGCGGCGCAATTACAGCATTTCCTCAGCGCCCAATGGCCGCAGCTATCGCATCAGTGTGCGTCGGGCTGAGAAAGGGCTGGTTTCAGGCTGGCTGCATGACAGCGCACAGGTTGGCACGGAGGTGCAGGTTTCTGCCCCGGCCGGGTCCTTCACCCTGCCCTCCCCACAGTCTGCTCCCATTGTCTTGCTGAGTGCCGGCGTCGGGCTGACCCCGTTTATCGCCATGCTGGAAGCCCGCGCCGCTGCCGCCGCGCACGGCTGCCCGGCCAGCGCCCACGCGCCCTTGCAGTATATCCACGGCACGGACACCGCGCAGACGGAAGCCTTTGGCGCACTGGTGCGGGATCTGGCCGCCAAAGGGGCGATTAAGGCGGATGTTTTCTACACCCACAGCCCTGCAGACACCCTGCCTGCGCAGGCCACCTCCGGCACCACACCCCATGCCGGGCGCATCACGCCGGACTGGGTCAGGGCTAACACCCCTGCGGATGCCCTCTATTACCTGTGCGGCCCGGAGTGTTTTATGCAGGACATGATGACCGGCCTGCGCGCTGCCGGAGTGCCGGAAGAGCGCCTACGGCGTGAAGTCTTCGGCCCGGCCACGACGCTGGACGATGCGTTGAACGCTGCCTGATTTTACAAGGACCCTCTTATGCCCACCCAGCCAGACGCTTCCCTTCCCCCGCGCTGCGTGGGCCTACAGGTCCGGCGTATTTATGATCCGCCTTTGCCTACAGACGGCACCCGCGTTCTGGTCGATCGCCTGTGGCCGCGCGGTGTAAGTAAGGAACGGGCAGCGCTGAACCTGTGGCTGAAAGACATCGCGCCTTCCACAGAGCTGCGCCAGTGGTTCGGGCATGACCCGGCCCGCTGGAACGGCTTTTGCCAACGCTACCGGGCCGAGCTGGACGCCAACCCAGCCTGCGTGGAGCAGCTTGAAGCACTGGCCCGTGAACGGCCACTTACCCTGCTATTTGGCGCCAGAAATACGGAGCAGAACGAGGCGGTGGTTCTGGCCGCTTACCTGCGGGAGCGTTCAGCCCGGCAGAACAGAACAAACCGGGAAACGTGAAAAGAATGCACTACCTGTCAGCCTTACACAAAACTATCCACAGAGTTTTCCCACAGTCTTTCCCCGTCTTCTGTGGATAAACAGACTCGCCTCCCCAAGAACAGACACAGTATAAATGGCTGTTTTCTGCGGCTCAGGGCTTTTCTGACATTTTTGTGATTGACTCATCTGCCGGGTGGACAGTCTTAACGATTCGCTAAAAAGGCGAGTCATCCACATCAGCGGCTTCCCACCCGCGTTCCCTGGCGAGTCCTGCCGCTGGTTGCCGTATGGCGCGGCCCTTGGCACACTCCACGCCCTCTTACGCCCTGCTGCCTTCCGGCAGGGCGGGCCGACACAAGGACCGCTACCGCACTATGCACTTTACCCTGACGTTTTCCTGCCCGGACAAACCGGGCATTGTTGCTGCTGTTTCCACCGCTCTGGCAGACAAGGGCGCAGACATTCTGGAAACCCACCAGTTTAGTGACCGGACTGCCCACCGCCTGTTTATGCGGCTGGCCTTTACCACCCCTGCCTCCATGGAAGACATCCGCGCCTGTCTGGAGCCGGTCAGAACCGAATTCGATATGACCATGCGCCTGCACGACGCCGCAGTCCTGCCGCGCCTGATCATCATGGTGTCAAAGTTTGACCACGCGCTGCTCAACCTGCTGTATCAGGTACGCGTCAACTGGCTACGGGCCGAAATTGTGGCCATTGTCTCCAACCATCAGGACAGCGCCGCCACTGCCGCACAGGCTGGCATTCCCTACTATTACTGGCCGGTAAACAAGGACAACAAAGCCGAGCAGGAAGACCGCCTGCGCGCCCTTGTGAGCGAAACCAAAGCCGATCTGATTGTGCTGGCCCGCTATATGCAGGTGCTTTCCGATGCGTTCTCAACAGAAATGAATGGGCGCATCATCAACATCCACCACTCCTTCCTGCCGTCTTTCAAGGGCGCGCGGCCTTACCATCAGGCCTTTGCACGGGGCGTGAAGCTGATTGGTGCCACCGCGCATTACGTGACACCAGATCTGGATGAAGGCCCGATTATCGAGCAGGAAACCGCCCGCGTCACCCACAGCCTGTCTGCCGAGGATTACGTCGCGGCTGGCCGCTCCATTGAATCTCAGGTGCTGGCCCGTGCGGTTAAACTGCATGTGGAACAGCGCGTGATGCTCAACGGCCACCGCACTATCATCTTTTCCTGACAGTAAAGCACGCGCCATGCTCTTCCCGGACCAGACGACAGAGGCCTCCCCGCCCCACGCTGGCAACGCTGGCAACG
>NZ_LHZC01000051.1 GCF_001580615.1 Acetobacter malorum | reverse complement strand
TGAGCTGCTCGACCGAAAGATTCCGCATGTCAGACGGGTAGGCTACCCGGTCCAGAGCAGGAAAACGGCCAAGGGTGGGAATCCGAGGCTTTGCATTTGTGTCGTGAGAACTGTCCATGCGATCGTTTCCATCTTCTTTTCTTGTAGGAAGCGGAATGCCGTCCGGGGAAACTGGGCGGGATTTCGTTGCCGTCAGTGTGTCTTAACGTCGCGCGAAATATTTTCACACATCGCGATATAAGCCGTTTTGGTTTAATGTTTCTGGCCTGAACGCAAGCCTGCAATTAAAAGTAAGTGCATATTGTGTCTTTTTTGCCACATGTTTTGAAAAAGACTTGAGCTTGACAAACGAGCCAACCTATATGCAGGCGAACAGTTCCATACGTGATTATGTGCGCAGCACCTGTGGTGGCCGTTACACGGTATGCAGGGGCTGGTTGCCCGGCATGGTCACGTTTTGACAGATTATGAAGTGTCTCACTCAGTTATGATGCAGGCGTCTCAGATGCGCCAAAGCGGGGGTTTATGGCCGTACCTATAATGCAGGCCGTCAGGGTCGGCAGTTATGTCGTCAAACAGCACATCACCGGGCGCAAGCGCTATCCGCTGGTTCTGATGCTTGAACCGCTTTTCCGCTGCAATCTGGCATGTGCCGGGTGTGGTAAGATTGATTATCCCGCAGCCATTCTCAACCAGCGCATGACCGTGCAGGAGTGTCTGGATGCGGATGCGGAAGCAGGCGCACCCGTCATCGCCGTGGCCGGGGGCGAACCCCTGCTGCACAAGGAGATGCCGGAGATTGTCCGTGGCCTGATCGCCCGGAAAAAATACGTCTATCTGTGCACGAACGCCCTTCTGCTTGAAAAGAAGATGGATGAGTATGAACCCTCTCCGTTCTTCTCATGGGACGTGCATCTGGATGGTGATAAATCCATGCACGATTCCTCTGTCTGTCAGGACGGTGTGTATGAACGTGCTGTGGCGGCCATCAAAAAGGCCAAGGCACGCGGCTTCCGTCTGTCCATCAACTGCACTCTGTTTGACGGTGCGGACCCCAAGCGCGTGGCGACCTTCTTTGATGAAGTGATGGCCATGGGCGTGGACGGAATTATGACGGCTCCGGGTTATGCGTATGAACGTGCGCCTGATCAGGAACACTTCCTCAACCGTCAGAAAACCAAGCAGCTCTTCCGTGACATCTTCCGTCTGGGCAAGGGCAAGAAATGGCGGTTTACGCAGTCTCCGCTGTTCCTGAACTTCCTGGCGGGCAATGAGCAGTATCACTGCACCCCGTGGGGCAAGCCGCTGCGTAACGTCTTTGGCTGGCAGCGCCCGTGCTATCTGCTGGGTGAAGGCTACGCCAAGTCTTTCAACGAGCTGATGGAAGACACCAAGTGGGACGATTACGGCACCGGCAACTATGAAAAGTGCGCCGACTGCATGGTACACTCCGGTTACGAATCTACCGCTGTGATGGATGCCGTGCGCCGCCCCTGGCACATTGCAAAAGTCGCTCTGTTTGGCCCGGAAACCGAAAAGCCGATGGCTCCGGAAATCTCCCTCGCCAACCAGCGTCCTGCTCAGTACGTCTTCTCCAAGCAGGTGGAAGAGCAGATGGAAGAAATCGCCGCCCGCAAGCCTGCCAAGGCTCCGCGTGTGAAGGTGATCCGCACCGATGCAGCCAATGCTGATGCGGCTCCGGGCAAAGCGGCACCGGTGGAAGCAACTGCCGCCGACTGAGCCTTTCCTCAGTTTGCGACTCCATGAAAGGAGCGGTTCCTGCACAGGGGCCGCTCTTTTTTTGTACGGTGATCCGGGGTGCTGAGGCTGGTTTTCCCCTGATTTGTCTCTCTGGCTGGCATACGCTGCCTGCATAAGAGGTAGGGTGTAAGCTCGTTTTCCGCATAGGGCTGTGCGCTGGCAGGCATGGCCAGCACATACTGGCCTCGGGGGCCATCATCCCCTATCGTGCACTCTCCGTCGTCACGCAGGGCCACCGCATTTCATGACTGCTTCCATTCTTATCATTTTTTTACTGGTTATTCTGAACGCCGTTTTTGCCATGGGAGAACTGGCTCTGATTTCGGTCAGAATGCCGCGTCTGGCCATTCTGCGGGAGCAGGGCATGCGGGGCGCAGACCGTGCCATGCGTCTGGCCGAAGACCCGCAGATTTTCCTGCCCACTGTCCAGGTCGGCATGACGCTGGTCTCCATTCTGGAAGGGACGTTCGGTGGGGTGCAGGTCGAGGCGCACCTAACCCCCATGCTGGAAAAAATCGATTTTCTCCGGCCTGTGGCGGCTCAGGTTTCCATGGTGCTGGTGGTTATCGCCATTACGGCGCTCATGCTGGTGCTGGGCGAACTGGTGCCCAAACAGCTGGCATTGCGTGAGCCCGAAAAAATGGCGGCCCGTCTGGCTATGCCGCTGGAAATTCTGGCGCACGCAACGCGCCCGGTGGTGTGGGTCCTGCGGCAGTCTTCCAACATCGTGCTCAAGTTGATGGGTGCGGGCGATGCCGTGAGCCAGACTCTGACGGAAGAAGAACTGAAGGCCTACATCGCGGAAGGGGCGCGCTCCGGTGTGCTGGAGCATGAAGAGCGCACCATGATCGAGCGCCTGCTGCGTCTGGCCGACAGGCCGGTGCGCGCCATCATGACTCCACGGAATGAACTGTACTGGATTGACCGCCATGCCGGGCGGGATGCGCTGATCAAAGCGCTCAAACAGACAACCTATGCCCGTCTGGTGGTGTGTGAAGGCGGCGTAGATAACCCGGTCGGCGTTGTGCTGGCCAAGGACATGCTGGACCGTATGCTGGACGGCATGCCTGTCTCTATAGAAGCCGGCCTGCGCCAGATGGTGGTGGTGCCGGACAGCATTTCAGCACTGGATATGCTGGAGCGGATGCGCAGCATTTCTCTGGGTATGGCGTTTGTGTTTGACGAATACGGCTCATTCGAAGGGGTCGTGACTGCGTCTGATCTGTTTGACGCCATTGTGGGCGAGGGCGGTCATGATGCCTCTCAGACCACCGCAGCCCATCACGCCCCCACACAGGATGATGTGCTTCTGATGGACGGGACGGACTCGGCTGATGAAGTGAAGGACCGCCTCGGCCTGCGGAGCCTGCCGGATGAGGGCAGTTACCACACGTTGGGTGGGCTCATTCTGGCCCTTCTCCGTCGCGTGCCTGCCATTGGCGATAAGGTGGTCTATTCCGGCTGGCTGTTTGAAGTGCTGGAAATGGAAGGCCGTCGCGTCTCCCGCGTGCGGGCCAGCCGACAGGTTCTGGCGGAAAACTGAGGACTAAAAACGCACAGTATTTAACGGCCTGAACAGAGGGATCTGTCAGGCCGTTTTTATGTGGAGCAAGTGGCGGTCAGACCCGAGGGGCTATTGCTGGACCTGCTCAGGGTGAGCGCCGCAATGGGGCGTGACGGGCCAGAAGGCTTGTGCAGTTTCCTGCTGCACTTTTGAAATCTGGGTTTGAATCCACTGCATATATTCGTGCAGTCCACGGATGATGATGTCGTCCACCGTCTGGTCCGCCAGTGTGACGCGCAGTTCCGCTACCCGTTCCTGAATGGGGGAGCAAAGGCGGCGCAGACTACCATGCCCGGCAAGAGTGCTGAGTGTGCTGTCCAGCAGGCGCAGGCTTGTCGTCAGAGAGCGAGGGAAGGCATCATTCTTCAGCAGAAATCCTACAACGTTGGCGGGCGTTGTCATCACAGGCTGTAAACGCCGGAAGGCATGATACGCCGCCGCCGAGCGCAGGATGGATGCCCATTGGGTAATATCAATTTCAGACCCGACCGGCTCATGGCCCGGCAGAAGTGTGTGGTAGCGGATATCAATCAACCGCGTAATCTGGTCACTGCGCTCCAGATGTTTGCCCAGCAGGTAGAACAGCCAGGCCTGATCCCGATACAAGGTGCCTTCGGTAACACCAAAATGAGTCTGGCATTCCTGCTTCAGTCGGTTGCACAGGCCGGAAAGGCTGTTCATCCGGATATCGGAGGGCTGCAGGTCCAGAACCCAGCGGGTAAAGACGTTGAGCTGCATCCACATTTCCGTTGAAATCAACGGACGGACAGCACGCGCATTTTCCCGTACGGAATGAGCCATAGCCTTGATGGAGTTCGGGTTTTCTTTTTCCGTCACATAAAAGGCGATCACGTCCTGTTCCGTGACGGTCTGATGGCGGGCGTAAAAACAGTCCTCATCAGAATGGATCTGCAGAATGGTGTCCCACCCCGGCTGACCGTCCGGCCCGCGCACAAAGCTTTCCGTAACTTCCAGAAGCCGGGCCAGATTTTCAATACGCTCCATATAGCGCGCCAGCCACATCATGCACTCGCCGTAGCGGGAGAGCAGGTTGTTCAGCCCCGGCTGCATTTGGAAAAGGCCTGTGGAAATTTCAGTCATGATGCCAGCACCCACGTATCTTTGGAGCCACCCCCCTGTGACGAATTGACGACGAGTGAGCCTTTCCGCAGCGCCACGCGGGAAAGACCTCCTGGCAGAACCCATGTGGAGCGGCCCGTCAGTGCAAAGGGGCGCAGGTCCACATGGCGCGCTTCCACACCGTTGGGGCAAAGGGTGGGGGAGACGGAAAGATTGACTACCGGCTGGCTGATGTAATTGCCGGGGTTCTCTTTCAGCCTGCGGCGGAACTCATCCAGTTCGTCCTGCGTGGCATGCGGGCCAATCAGCAGGCCATAGCCACCGGACTCACCAACGGGTTTGATCACCAGCTTGTCTATATTGGCCAGCGTATAGGCCAGCCCTTCCGGTTCTGCGCAGATATGCGTGTCGACACTGTCCAGAATGGGGTCCTGATCGAGATAATAGCGGATAATGCGCGGCATATAGGCATAAACGGCTTTATCATCCGCCACCCCGGTGCCCAGCGCGTTGGCAATAGTGACATTCCCGCGACGATAGGCCTCGACCAGCCCCGGCACGCCCAGCATGCTGTCCGGATTGAAGGCCAGAGGGTCCAGAAACTCATCATTCAGGCGGCGATAAATAGCATGGACAGGCCGCAGTCCCGCTACGGTGCGCATGAACACACGGTGGTTTTCCACCACCAGATCCTTGCCTTCCACCAGTGGCACGCCCATCTCGCGCGCCAGAAAAACATGCTCAAAATACGCGGAGTTATAAATACCGGGAGAAAGCAGAACGACCTGTGGGTCCAGCACACCTTCTGGCGAGACTTCGCACAGGCTCTGGTGCAGTTTCAGCCCATATTCATCCACGGAACGGAGTGGGAGACCGGCGACCAGATCTGGCATAAGCCGCAGCATCATATGCCGGTTTTCAATGACGTAAGAGACGCCGGAGGGGGTGCGGGCGTTATCTTCCAGAATCAGAAAACGGCCGTTCTGGTCACGGATCAGGTCTGTGCCGTTAATATGCACATACACGCCACCGGGCACGTTCAGCCCGACCATGGCCTCACAGTAATTCGGGTTGTTCAGCACGAGGTCTGCCGGAATAATCCCATCCCGCAGAATGGCACGGTCATGATAGATATCGTGCAGGAACAGATTAATGGCCTGAACGCGCTGTTGCACGCCACGCTCAATATGGTCCCATTCCGCAGCGGTGATAACGCGGGGAATGACATCAAACGGCAGCACACGGTCTATCGCCTCGCGGTCTGAATAGACGGTAAAGGTAATACCCAGCCGGTAAAGCTGGGCCTCCGCTGCGGTTGTGCGGTGCCGCAGGTCCGCCAGCGAGAAATGCGCCAGACGGTTTTTTACATCCTGCAAAGCCGGGGGGATGCCATCCTTGCGGTTCATGAGTTCACAGAAGAAATCCGGAACATCATACGCGGCAAAAATACCAGCTGCCTGAACGGGTGCATGGAGTGGCGTGTCATTCATACCCTGACTCCCGATATGAGGTCCGACACTTCTGGCGGGTCCGGAAACCTGCGCCTCTGCATGCCGTTTCGTTACGGTTAATTACTTAAGACGAGCAGGATTTCAGGCGTTTGCCAAGCCGCAAAACAGAAATTTGTTCTTTTAACGGAATATCATGCGCTGGGGGCTGGTATGCCATGGATTAATGCTGATACCGTATGCGCAGTCATACGCCATAAGCGGTTTCTCCCGTCCTGTGGCAGGAGAGGAGCAGGGCGTTTCAGCATGAGCAGGGTGTTCAGGGCCGTACCACCATGAGTTCACATGTCATGCTGACCCATCAGACGCGGTATCGGTATGACCGGCCTGTTTTTCTGGGCCCCCAGACCATCCGCCTTCGCCCTTCTGGCACGGCCAGAACACCGGTGCGGTCCTATGCCCTGCGGGTTGATCCGGCAGCGTGTAAACAAAGCTGGCATCAGGATGGCTTCGGCAATCATGTTGCGGAAGTGGTCTTTGCAGAACGCGTGACACATTTTGATATCACCGTGCGGCTTGAAGCTGATCTGACGCCCAGAAATCCGTTTGATTTCACGCTTGCTCCTGCGGCGCGCCGCTGGATGCCGCCAGCCGGATTTTCCACCACTTTGAGAGAAAAGGGCGCGCCGGCGCAGTATCAGCAACAAGTCCTGCAGCAACAGCAGCAGGCGTGTGCGGTTGAGGGTTCTCAACAAGTCCAGACAGGACGTCCGGCGTGCGAGAGCCAGTTTTACACAGCGGAAGAACAGGCCGAACTGGCCCTGTATCGGGCAACACCTCCTGCCGGACCGCACCTGCACGCGTTTCTGACGGATTGGGTGGAAAAAGCTCCGCGCGATACGCTGGATATGCTGGTCGCACTCAATCGCGCTCTGGCCGCGCGCATTGGGTATCAACTGCGTCTTGAACCCGGCGTCTGGGCCCCGGAAGAAACGCTGGCCCGAGGGGTTGGCTCCTGCCGGGACAGTGCCTGGCTGATGATTGTTCTGTTGCGGCATCTGGGTTTTGCGGCCCGTTTCGTCTCGGGATATCTGATTCAGTCCAGCCAGACGGCGGAGGGGGAAGAGACGCTGACCTGTGACCTGCACGCATGGGCCGAGGCCTTTTTGCCCGGTGCCGGATGGGTGGGGTTTGATACCACCTCCGGCTTGCTGACAGCACACGGGCACCTGCCTCTGGCTGCCACACCAGCGCCGGAGCAGGCTGCGCCGGTTACGGGCCTGCTGGACCAGTGCAAAGCCACGTTTGATGTGTCCATGCAAACCGATCGTCTGGTGATGCCAGACAGCGTCTGACCTGCTGGTTTTCCTTGCGTTACGATCCCGGACGCAAGAGAGTGATCAGCATGAGGCTTTTTACCTGTCAGTCCTGTGAGCAGATTCTGTTTTTTGAAAACACAGTCTGTGAGCATTGCAAACATCAGCTCGGGTATCTGCCGGGGCTTTCTGTGTTGTCTGCACTGGAGCCTGTCGAAGGTGGCCTGTGGCGGCCCTTAGAGCCGCGCATCCGGCAGGCAGAACTGGCCTACTGTGCCAACCATGCGCATGATGTATGCAACTGGATGACGATGCCTAATGAGTCCGGGCATCCGTCTTTCTGCTTTGCCTGCCGGTTTAATCGCATCATCCCCAATCTGGATAAGCCGGAAAATCTGGAACGCTGGCATAAGCTGGAAGTCGCAAAGCATCGCCTGTTCTACACGCTTTTGCGCCTGAAACTGCCCATGAAGACCCGGCTGGAAGACCCGCTGGGCGGTCTGGTGTTTGACTTTCTGGATGACCCGCCAGACGGCTCTTCTGCGGTGATGACCGGCCATAATAACGGTGTGATCACTATCGCTCTGCGTGAGGCGGATGATGCCTGCCGTGAGCGGATGCGTGTGGAAATGGGAGAATATTACCGCACGCTTCTGGGGCATTTCCGGCATGAAGTCGGGCATTATTACTGGAATGTGCTGGTGCGGGATGCCGGGCGGCTGGATGCCTGCCGTGCGGTGTTTGGGGATGACCGGGCTGATTATCAGCAGGCCTTGCAAACCTATTATGACAGGCCGCGCCCCACGGACTGGCAGACGCATCACGTCAGCATTTACGCCACGTCTCACCCATGGGAAGATTTTGCGGAAACGTGGGCACATTATCTGCATATTGTCTCAACTCTTGAGACAGCATGGGCCTATGGAGTCTCGATCAATCCGGCTTTGGCCGGGGCACAGCCCTCATCGTCTCCGCAGCATGGAGACCCGTATACCGAGGCCTCTTTTGATGAGATCATGCAGGCATGGCTGCCGCTGACTTATGCGGTCAACAGCCTGAACCGCTCCATGGGGCTGCCTGATTTCTACCCGTTTGTGCTCACGCAGGGCGTGGTGGACAAACTCTCTTTTATCCACACTCTCATTCGGGAGACGCAGGCTTTACGGTCCTGCTAAATGCCGTTGGAAGGCTGCGGCAGGCAAAGGGCAACCTGCCGTGAGGGGGCTGGTTTCAGCGTCGTGCTAATCCAGCCCGGCGTGGTCTGATTAGTGCAGAACCCGCGTATTAATGGTGTGGGCCAAAGCCTGCTCATCCGCAAAATCCGGCCACTCATTTCGGGCTAATGCTGTGAGGGAAGGCGTCGGCAGTTTTAGCTTGGCGGCATAGATCCACAGGTAGGAGAGCGCGCGGTGGACGTAAGCCCGTGTTTCCGTGTTGGGGATCAGTTCCATGAACAGCAGCGGATCATCCGAGGAGGAGGCCGCTTTTTCCCACCGGGCCAGCGCCGTGGGGCCGGCATTGTAGCTGGCCAGCAGGCGGATCATATCGCCACCGCGCAGAGGCGTGTGGGCGTTATGGCGCGTCAGGTCCGCCAGATACTGCACATAACGCTGCCCGATTTCCAGATTCAGGCTGGGGTCATGCAGGTCGCTTGTCGCGTTTTCAAACCGGTGGTTCAGCGTGTTGGGCGGGCTGGTCACAAAATCAGCCGTAAGCGGGCGGATCTGCATCAGCCCATGCGCCCCGGCACCGGAGACGGCCTGCGGGTCAAAGTTCGATTCCAGCCGGGTCAGCGCATAGACCAGTGCGGGGTCCATAATAAACCCGTGGCGTGGCTTGAGCAGCGGGAGCGGCAGATTTTGCTGCTCCGGCCCCTGTGCTGAGGAGTGGGCCTGCAGGGCGTCAGACATCTCCGCAGAGAGGTCATGCAGGCCTGCGGCATCCGCCACCAGCTGGAAGGATCGTGCAAGGGTTACGTCATGCAGGTCCGGCCAGGCCCGGCGGATGGTGTTTTCCGCCCGTTCCTGCTCCCCGACCTGCAGCAGAGCAAACACCCGCCGCCCGATATCGGTCGCCCCCACTGCTTCAATATCAATTTCCGTCAGAACCTGTGCCGAGGGCGCTTTGCCTGAGGGTTCCAGCGGGGAGAAGCTGACTTTCCGGACATGGTCGTGCTCATGCTCATGGCTGGCACTTGCACGATGCAGAATGCGGGTGGCCAGAAGCCCGTAGAAAGTTGTGGGAAAGGCCTCAGCATGCTGGAGCCAGGTATGGCGGGCATGGTCCTGCCCCAGCTTTTCATGCGCGCGGGCGGCCCAGAAGGCACAGGCAGAGCGCATTTCCGGCGTGGCGGTTGCGGCATGAGAGGCTTTTTCAAAGAAAGGTGCCGCCTGCTCATAATCCCCCTGCTGCCACAGGGCCAGTCCGGCCACATACCCGGCCAGAGCATTTTTGTTCCGGGAACCTTCCACTGCGGTCTGGCTGATTTCCAGCGCCACATCCGTTTCCCCGGCATTCAGCATCGCCTGAGCGGTCTCTGCCTGAAGCTGGGCGGCGTAGGCGGGCGTCATGCCCGGTGTGGCGGTAATCAGATGCAGGGCGCTATGCACGCCCTTCAGGCCC
Organism: Acetobacter malorum; assembly: GCF_001580615.1. GTDB lineage: Bacteria > Pseudomonadota > Alphaproteobacteria > Acetobacterales > Acetobacteraceae > Acetobacter > Acetobacter malorum. The sequence continues at coordinate 134,121 of NZ_LHZC01000051.1, read as the reverse complement.
CAGCCAGTGCGTTCACGCAGGGTGCGGTCCAGCAGCGGGTTCCGGGTAAAGTCCAGTGTCAGCGGGTCAGCAGGGATGCTGGTATGGTCCGGTGCCAGATGGGTGGAAACCGGCACGGGTGGCATCGGCCCTCCACGCTGGGGCAGGGCCGCCAGACGCGCCCAGATGGCCGCACCGTCGGCATAGGACACATATTTCTTCAGCCAGGCCCGCAGTTCCGTCGCACCGGGGTGGTACGAGGGGTTGAGATAGCGGTCGGCCTCAATATCGCCCAGCAGCGTGGCGTCTGTGAGCCGGGTCGTGCTGGTGATGGCTTCGGCAAAGGCCCCCTGTCTCTGGAGGCGGAAGATGGACTTGATCTGTGTGCTGACTTCCGGGGAGAGCGGCTTTGGCAGGGGAATGTCATCCCCCTCCGGAAACGCCTGTCGTGGCATGACCATCGCAAGCTCTTCGCTGTGCGTGTCCTGCCCCGTCCCGGGGAGCTTGGCATAGGCTTTCGTCGCTACGACGGAAGCACCGGCCAAAAGGGCGGCTCCGGCCATAAAGGCCTTTGCCGCGATTTGATGAGGGATCTGTCCTATCGCTCGCATGGCTGGCGGGGTCTATGTGGTTCTGCGCCAAAAAGCAAGTTTACTCTCTGTAAGCACTCAGGAGGAGTGCTTGAGAAAACGGGGAAACGCTGCTGTGAATAGCTGGCGAATAGGGGGAGAACTACTTGTGTTCAATAAGGAAATTATCGTCTGAATAGAGTCGGCTTTATTGTTGTGACTTCAGGATGTTCCACTGGCGCTCCCGTGGATTCAACCACTGCCCCGTAGCGTTTGTGCAACAAGCATCAGGTCCTGCCAGATTTCCTTACGGGCGGTGGCGCTGGCCCGCAGCTGGAGCGGGTGGCGCATGACAAGGGTGGGGAGTGGCGCGGCCAGACCGGGGATAGCCGCAGGCCCCCAGCTTCTGCGGGGCAGGGGCGTTTTGGCGTCCAGCAGCATCCGGGCCGGAAGGCGCCCGCACAGCAGCAAACGCTGGGGGGCAAACAGGGCAATGGCTCGTTCCAGAAAGGGGCGACACAGCTTGAGTTCGGCCTCAGTCGGTGCGCGTCCGCCCGGCGGCCGCCAGGGCAGGGCTGTGGCCAGCAGTAAGGTCTGCCGGTCCAGCCCCAGTGGGGTGAGCATGCGGGCCAGCAGGTCACCACACAGGCCGGAGAAGACCGCACCGCTCCGGTCTTCATCCGCATCCGGGGCTTCCCCGATAATCATCAGCGGGGCCTGAAGCGGGCCGGTTGGGAAGAGGGTGTGCATGGCAGTTGTGCGCAAGGCACATGCGGAAAAACCATCAACAGCCGTCCGTAAAGCCTCCGGCGTGGTGGCCGCCGCTGCCAGAGTCCGCGCCTGTGCCAGCGTTTGCGCCAGCAGAGCCGGGCCACTTTGCGCTGCCGCAATCGGCGGGCGGGTAATCTCTCTGGAAGGTGGGGGCGTCTGGCCGGAAACGGAGGGAGCAGGCGGCGCAGCGCGACCCTGAGCGCCCGTCAGACGCCCATCCGGGGCGCGCCGCAGAGCGGGCTCCTCATCCGGGAAACGCATTTTGCCCAGCCGGGCGAGGCGCTGGTCCACCGGGGAGTCGCCCACCACGGTATCCACGCCCCATTCCCCGTACAGGCGCAGAAGAGACAGAGCGGCGTCCATCAGGTAAACTGCCACAAAACGGAGGGGCCGGTTTGGCGGTTGGCTGCGGGCAGGGTAGAGAAGTATCCGCCGTTCATGTCATGTCTCCCCAGTCTTTGACGGAACGGGGCGTATCCAATGGCCTGTTAGGGCCTCTGCCGCTCCTGGATAGGGTCATTATGCTGTTTTGTCGCCTTCTGCCTACGGTTTTCCTGCTGCTATCCGCTTCGGTTCTGACCCCGTGCGCGTCTGCCGCCGTTCCCAAAGGGGCAGAAACCAGCCAGACAGCCCCACCGGAAAAAGCACCGGGCACTCCGGTTCCGACCAAAAGTGAAGCCCTGCCAGAGGCTGGGCACATCGATTCGGGGTCCTTCCTCACCGCCGTGGTCGCCACGCATCAGGGGGATGATCTGGACGCAGCCCGGGCCTTTCGGGCCGCTGCGGCGGCAGACCCCACTAATCAGGACCTTGTGAAGCAGGCCTTTATCCGCAGCGTGCTGGCCGGAGACCCGGAGGCCGTGCAACTGGCACGCGTGACAGCAAAGCTTCCGGAGGGGCAGAGCATCATTTCCTCACTGGTGCTGGGGAACGATGCCACAACACGGGGTGACTGGACGGAAGCGGCCCGTTTCTACCAGCAGGCCGGCGCAGACCCCATGGCGCACCTTATTATGCCGCTGCTTCAGGCATGGTGTCAGCAGGCGCAGAGTCATACGGATGAGGCCATTGCCTCTCTGACGCATATTCAGGGTTCTGTGCTGGTGCCGTTTTATACGCTGCACGCAGCCATGATTGCGCAGACGGCCGGCCAGACGGCCCGTGCGGGAGATCTGTTTGCGCAGGCTGCCAAAATGATGCCGGGCTATGACCTTCTGCTCACGCGGTCTCAGGCTGCATGGCTCTGGTCTCAGGGGCAGCAGGACAAGGCGCGGTCCCTCATGCGGGGCATGATTCAGGCAGACCCGGTGCTGGCGCTGGCCGGAGCCCAGTTGCAGGCCACCATCAGCCATTTTCCCGTTACGTCCGCGCAGAGCGGTATTGCCCGTGCGTATGTCCTGACGGCGTTTCTCCTGCGTCAGCAAGGCCGCCAGCAGGGGCGGAGCCAGCATCCCGGCCCGAACGATCATCAGTTTGATGAGGCCTCTCGCCTGATGCTGGGCTTTGCGCTGGGGCTGGACCCGCATCTGGCGGAAGCCCGTCTGATGCTGGCGGAAATTCAGGATGATGAAGGCCACCAGACTGCCGCGCGTGAAACCTTGCTACGCATCCCGCAAACAGACCCGCTCTATCCCGTAGCCGCCTTCCGTCTGGCGCTGGTGGATGGTTCCACCGGGCATCTGGATGAAGCGCATACGATTCTGACGCGCCTTGCGCAGGATACGGGCGGGCAAGGGCTGGCCGTGCGGGCGCTGGGCAACACCCTGTCTGCTCAGAAGGACTGGAAGGGTGCCATTACAGCCTACAATCAGGCCGTAACACAGGCGACAGCCAGCAAGACGCTGGACTGGTCCCTGCTGTTCCTGCGGGCCGTGGCGTATCATGAATCAGGTGACTGGCCGCGTGCAAAGGCCGACCTGCAACAGGCGCTGAAACTGGCCCCGGATGAACCGCTGCTGCTCAACTTCCTCGGTTATTCCATGGTGGAGCGCAAAGAGAATCTGAGTGAAGCGGAAGCCCTGCTGCGCAAGGCCGCTGATCTGGACCCGCAGGATGCCGCTATTCGGGATAGTCTCGGGTGGGTCAGGGTCGAACAGGGGGATCTGGCGGGTGGTACCGCTCTGCTGGAACGCGCTGCCGAGCAGACGCCGGAAGACCCGGAGGTTAATTATCATCTGGGCGAAGCCTACTGGCGCGCCGGGCGGAAAAGCGAGGCAGTGGACCAGTGGAATGTTGCACTCGGTCTGCACCCCGAACCAACGGATGAAGCCCTGATCCGGGCCGCACTGGCGCGTGCCGCAGCCGCCGGAGTGAATAAAGCCACACAGCAGCAGAGCCCCCCTCCGGCTGAGAGCGGCCCTGCCAAAAGCGGAGGAAAGCACACGCCGTGACGTCAGCCACGATGGACCCCACCACCCAAACCCTGACCGAAGCCGCCCCGGCCAAGATCAACCTCTACCTGCATGTCACCGGCAAACGGGCTGACGGCTACCATCTTCTGGACAGTCTGGTGGTGTTTGCCGGGGCGGGCGACCGCCTGCGGTATGAGCCGGGGCCGGAAGCCCTGCATCTTGTGCTGGCCGGGCGTTTTGGCGCGGCACTGAGCGATGCGGCAGGACCGGATAATCTGGTGATGAAAGCGGCCGCGGCACTGGAAGCTGTGTGTGGGCCTGATGCGCAGGTGCGTGGCGGTCGTCTGGTGCTGGAGAAAGATCTGCCCGTGGCGTCCGGCATTGGCGGCGGCTCAGCCGATGCGGCTGCGGCACTGCGGTTGCTGAACCGCGCATGGAACGCGCAGGTGGATCACGCCACGCTGTTGCGGCTGGCGGAAAAGCTGGGCGCGGATGTGCCTGTCTGTCTGGCCAGCCAGAGTGCCCGTATGGAAGGCATTGGCGAAGAACTGAGTGCTGCCCCGGTTTTGCCGGAGTGCGGCATGGTGCTGGTGAATTGCGGTCAGGCTGTCTCCACCCCGGATGTGTTCCGTAAGCGCGATGGCGCGTTCCTGCCGCGTGCGGCGCTGCCTGCCCGATGGACGGATGCCGCGAGTATGGTGGCTGATCTGACCCGGCTGGATAACAGTCTGGAAGCCCCGGCCTGCGTGGTGTGCCCGCCGGTTAAAACCGTTTTGTCAGCTATTGAGGCGCTGCCTGAGTGCTTGCTGTCCCGCATGAGCGGGTCTGGCGCGACCTGCTTTGGCCTGTTTCTCTCCGTGCAGAGTGCACAGGCCGCAGCAGCCCGTCTGGCGCAGGCGGAACCCGGCTGGTGGGTTTGGGGTGGCGGCCTAGTCTGAACCGGGCCCAAAAAAGAACCGTAAGCGCTTTGCTCAGAACTCTGATAAAGTGAAGTCCATAATAAAGGGGGGCCTTATGTCTTCTAAAATTGACCTGACTCTCTCTGAAGACAACACCACTGTTCAGATGACACTGCCGGGGCAGGGTGATGAACCAACGGTTGAAGTGCCACTTTCACTGGATGAAGTGACCAGCCTGATTACGGTGCTGGGGCGGTTGCGCCAGACCATGATGGCGGATCATGAAATCCCGCCGATTGAAGGCGCAACCTTTACACCTGTGACCCGCACACGCTGGGCTTTGCAGCCCGAAGCGCGGACGGATGGTTCTCTGCTGGCTTTCCAGCATCCGGCTTACGGTCCGGTTGGGCTGGTGCTGGCCCCGCAGGATGCGGACCGTCTGGGGAAAGCCCTGCAACTGCACGAGCAGATGCGGCGTGACCAGAAGGCCAGCCGCGGCAAACTCAACTAAAGCAATCTGAAACTTTTACCTGTCTGTCAGGGGTGAGCCGCTCTGGCCCACGCCAGATAAAAGCCCTCAGCGCGATGTCGGGGCGATCTGCGCAGGCAGGGTGTCGGTCGCGGGATTACCCGAAGTCGGTGCGGCTTTGTTAGATGCGCCCTCGCTTGCGTCATTAGGCTGGCGGCGGAACACAACCGTCGGCTTGTCCTGCGCATCGACCAGCGCCAGCACATCACCTGTCGGGGCCAGATGCCAGCCGCGCGTGGCTTCCATATTCTTCAGGAAAAGCTGCTCCGTCGCCATGGCCTGAGGCAGACACGCCATACGCGTTGTCATCATCGGGCCGAAGGTGATGGTAGCACCTTCCAGCGTCGCTTTGCTGCGCACCCCGTTGCAGCCGCTAAAGCCGGATACTGTGCCGTCTTCCTCAATGCTCACCGTGGGCGCTTTGCTGCTTTCCGTCACCGGAGCATCGCCAAGCCGTTCGGCTTTCCATGTGCCGATCGGGCTGGCTGTCGCACTGGCGGACGCCCGGCTGAGAACCAGCGTGATGTTAGACGTGTTTCCTGCCCGCACCGGATTTTGTGTGGTGGTAATAAACCACGGGCGGCCTTCCACAAAAATGGTGGCTTCCAGCGCGTAGCTGTGGCCGGCTTTCAGCAGGGCACGGTTAAACTTCAGCGTGAAGGGAATAGGCACCTGCCGCGTGGCCCGCAGGGACGTTCTGGCCAGAACAGGCGCTTTAGCATCCGCTAAGGAAATATCCAGCAGGCGAACTTCCACAACTGACGGGGGAAGGGCCATCCGCTCCCGATACGTCACATTGCCTCGCAGGGTGGTGGTCGCAGCCTGAGCGGACAGCGGTGAGAGAACGGCAGCACTTACGCCGCAAAGGGTCGCGACCAGCAGGGAGCGACGCAGAAAAGACGGGGTCACGCTAAGGGAACCTCCTGTTTTAAGGCCAGAAACGAGTCACGCGAAAGGCCGCCTTAACGACGACCGTTACGGATATGGGTGATCAGGCCCGTAAGCCCCGCAGCCAGTGCGGCGCCAAACAGACCAGCCCGTACGCTGGACGTCACAAAGAAAGAGAGAGGGCTGTCCACGCGCCGCGCTTTTTCATCAAACGCGCCATGGGCGGCAAATGCGCCGGGGGCGGATTTGAACAGATCATCCGCCGCGGTGCTGTCTGCCCCGGTTTTTTCCAGCTGGGCCTTGTAGCCATGCTCCGCCATGCGGGCTTCCCGGCAGCCCGGGCCCAGAATGCGCCAGATGGAAGCCAGCGTGGTGCTGGGGCCAATGGAAATGGAGCGGCTGGTGGTAAAGGCCGCCCGGCAAATAGCTTCTGCCGCCACTTCCGGTTCATAAACCGGGCCAACAGGCTTCAGGCGCTTGCCCGTCAGGTTGCGGGTCCAGCCATAGCGGGGGGTGTTGATAGCGGGCAGATCCACCATCACAACCCGAATCCGGTCCGCGTCATGCAGCAGTTCCGGGCGCAGGCTTTCACAAAAACCACGCAGGGCAGAGCGCGCCCCATTCTCAGCAGCCTGAAGAGGCAGGCCCCGCAGAGAAGGTGCCAGATCCAGATTGATAATGGCCCCATGCCCACGGCGACGCATGTGCTTTAAAGCCGCCAGCGTGCCGTTCACGCTGCCCAGATAGGTGACTTCCGTTGCGCGCTGAATGTCCCTGGCGGACAGCACGGCCACCTGGCCGACCACGGTTGCACCGGCGCAGTTAGCCCAGACAGTAATGGGCCCAAGCTCGGCTTCAATCTGGACAGCGGCCTGTTCAACCGCATCGGCGTCCGCTACATCCACCGGGATCACCAGCGTGCGGATGGAATGGGCCGCCAGTTCTTCCGCTGCGTCTTTCAGCCGGTCTTCATTCCGGCCCAGCAGGGCGATGTCAAAGCCTGCACGCCCCAGCGCACGGGCGGCGGCCCGGCCAATGCCTGCTCCGGCACCGGTAATGACAGCGATCTGCGTTGGCATGCTCATCGTCTCCCTGCAATCAGTCTGTAGAGGTTGCTCTTTATGCTGTCTTGCGCCGGAACCGCCAGCCCTGCAAGGCAGGAGGCAGCGCGGCAGCCGTGCAGAGATCTGGCGTCACAGATACCGCAGCGCGAGCAGTCCGCCTACCAGCAGGACGGCAAAAACGCCCATCACCAGCGGCAGGCGGCGTTCCAGAAAATCCTGAATCGGTGCGCCAAATTTCCACAAAAGTCCGGCGACCAGAAAAAACCGCACGCCCCGCGTCACCAGACTAGCCACAATAAAAGGCAGCAGGGCGAAGTGTGCCATGCCGCTGGCAATGGTGACAAATTTGTAAGGGATAGGAGTCAGCCCCTTGAGCAGGATAATCCACACGCCCCACTGGCGGAATTTGTCCTGCAAGGCCGTCAGCGTATGTTCTGCATGGTAAAAATGCACAATCGGCAGGGCCAGATGCTCCAGCAGAAAAGCGCCGATGACCCAGCCCAGAATCCCGCCGAGGACACTCGCCCCCGTGCAGAGCGCAGCGTAAACCCACGCCTTGTCCCTGCGGGAGAGGACCATAGGCACCAGCAGCGTTTCCGGCGGAAGCGGGAAAAAGCTGGCTTCCGCAAAGGCCAGAGCCACCAGCCACCAGGGCGCATTGGGGCTGGCTGCGTGCCGTAACACGCGGGCATACAGGCGGTTAAGCATGAAAAAACGGGCCGGATGATGAAATGAAAGTCATCAGGCCTTGATGCCACGCGTTTGAGTCTCAGGCCAGTGGCTATCTCTGGCCTCCAGGCGGCAGATTACATGCGCTCGCGGCGCAGAACCTCTTCCGCCTTGGCGTGAATGGTGTCGTATTCATCCTGCGTCAGGCTGCCACGGTGCAGCATTTCACTGGCGCGGGCCAGCGCATCCCGCGCGTGGGTGGCGTCCGGAATGGGGTAGCGGCGGCCGGGGAGGGCAAAAGCATCGTCCGGCAGTGCATTACGTTCTTCAGTGGTCAGTTTTGACATGGTCTTCACTCCTGTCCGTCTCACGAAAGGCCGGGGCTTCCAGCTCGTCCAGTTCCGCCATGGCGGCTTCTGCACTCACGGTCGGGACGTCTGAAACCGGCACTTCTCCCGGTCCCGCCGGAACATGGGCGGGGCATGGGCTGCTGAGGGTACGCGTGACTCTGAACGCGGTAATCACGGCAAGAGATCCAAAAACAATTCCGCCGGCCGCATGCCCCAGCTGTACACCGGCCGGGCCAAACCGGCTGCCAAACCAGACAAAGGGAATTGTGCCCAGTGTGGCCCGCCCCCAGTTGAAGGCGGTGGAATAGAGCGGGAAGCCCAGATTATTGAACGCCGCGTTGGCCACAAACAACATGCCGACAAACAGGAAGGCACCAATGGTCCATGAGCAGAACAGATGAATGAGCAGAGCAGCATTGCCCTGCGCATGGAACCCGGCCACCACGTAATCCTGCAAGGCAGCCAGCAGGACCCATGTGGAGCCTACGCTGAGCATGACGAGCTTGAGGGCGGCCGTCAGCGTCTCCCGCACACGGTCATACTGCCCGGCTCCCAGATTTTGCGCCATGATGGGGCCGACTGAGCCGGTGAGGGCAAAGACCAGAGAGAATAATACCGGCACCATGCGCTCGATGGAGGCCTGTCCGCCCACGGCTTCCAGCCCGAAGGAGGCCATTGCTCCCGTCACATAAGCGCCGGCAACTGGCGTGGCCAGATTGGTCAGAATGGCAGGCATTGCTACCCCGGCGACATGACGGGCATCCGGCAGAATGCGGGAAAGGTCAGGGCGGGCAATCATGTCATGCCGCAAGGCCCCGCGCAGACCCGCAGCAGCCACTACCAAGCGGGACAGTACGGTGCTGATGGCGGCCCCGGTCAGCCCTTCATGCAGCCCGAAAATCATCAGCGGGTCCAGCACGGCGGCCACCACGGCCCCCAGCAGCGTGATGTGCATGGAGCCTTTGGCGTCGCCGACTACGCGCATCAGAGAAGAGGCCGCCATGCCCACACAGATCAGCGGCAGAAAAGGACTGACAACGTGCAGATAGGCCGTGGCACGTTCCAGCGCATCCCCCTGCGCACCAAACAGATGCAGCACAGGATGCGCCGCAAGGGAGGTGATCAGCCCGAGCAGCAGTGCGACGACCAGCGTGACAATCAGGGAGGAAGAGGCAATATGCCGGGCTTCTTCATGCCGTCCCGCGCCAATCTCCCGCGCGGTAGCGGCACTCAGGCCAATGGTCATACCAATAGAGACGGCAATCTGCAGGCCCAGAACGGCCCCGGCAAACCCGATGGCCGCGGTCAGGGCCGGGTCATTCAGATGGCCGATATAGACCATGTTGAGCATGTCCACCGCAAAAACGGCCATCAGGCCAATGGCCCCGGTGCCTGCCATGACAATCACGTGCCGCATGATGCTGCCGGTTGTAAAACAGGCCTTCTGTCTGCCGGGCGGAGGTTGCCGGGTCATATATGCTCCGTTCTGGTACCTTGCGGGTGCCGTATCGTGTCAATCCGGCGCGATGCGGGAGAGTATGTCATGCCTGTTATCCGGCGCGAATGGGGAAAGCTGAATGCCCTGTCTGCCGGGAGCGCACGGCAGGAGGCAGGAGGGAATGAGGCTCAGGGGGTGATGAGGGGCTCGGCGGCATTTTCTGCGGGAAGAATGGGGTCAGGAACCGCTTCCTTTTTCTCCAGATCTTCCAGCGGGTGCCCCAGATAGGCTTCCAGAACCTCGCGGGTCGGGCCGTCCATACGGACACGCCCTTCCTCCATCCAGATCAGCCTGTTGCACCAGTCGGCCATAACGTCTGCCATATGGCTGGACAGCACCAGAATATCCGCTTTGGACACCAGCGTTTCCAGCCGCTTGCGGGCGCGCTGGCGGAAAGAGGCATCCCCCGCCATAAACCATTCATCCATCAGCAGCACATCGGGCATGATGGCAGTGGCGAGGCCGAAGGAAAGCCGCACGGTCATGCCGGAGCTATAGGTCTGTACCGGCAGGTCCAGAAAGGAGCCAAGCCCGGCAAAGGCTTCCACATCCTCTTCCACCGCGCGGATGTCAGTGGGGGAAAGTCCGGCGAACATGCCCCGCAGGCGGATGTTCTCGCGCCCTGTCAGCTCCATGTTCATGCCCAGTGAGGGGTCCAGCAGTGTGCCGATATGCCCGCTGACGGTCACACTGCCATTTACGGGTTCATAAATACCGGCCAGTGCGCGCAAAAGCGTGGTCTTGCCTGCGCCATTCCCGCCGACCAACCCCAGCCTGTCACCGGGGTTGAGCGTAAAGCTGACATCCCGCAGGGCCTGCACCACCACACGGTCTCGCTCATCATGCGTAAACCGGCCACTCAGAGAGTTGCGGATGGTCTTTTTCAGGCTGCGGGCGTTGCCGTGATAAAGCGGGAAGGAAATTTCCAGATCGCGGACCGTAATACCGACCATGCGTTACACCCAATAAGCCAGACGGGCCCGCATGCGGGCAAACAGTGCGAAGGTGAACACCGTCAGCCCCGCAGACCAGGCAAGAGCTGCGGGCCAGATGGCGGTGTTGACAATATCCCCGGTAAACGGTGTTCGCACAATTTCCATCAGCGGAAAAAACGGGTCCAGCAACAACCAGTCCTGCCCGGTTTTCATCAGCTCCGGGGCCCACAGGATGGGGGTCACAAAAAACAGGATTTGCAGGGTGCTAGCCACAATCGGCGGCACATCGCGGAAGCGCGCACCCAGAATGCCGAGCAGCAGTGTTGCCATAAAGCTGTCAAAAATCCACAGAGCACACGCCGCCCCCATGGTCCAGGACCACGAGGGGGCTACCCTGAACCATAGGAAAACCACCACAACCACAGGGATGTTGTGTGCCAGCGTCAGCAGGTTCCGCACCGTGGCGCGCAGCACATGCAGGCTGTAGGGCATGCGGGCAGAATGGATGAGCCCTGCGGCGGAGGTGAAGGTGGTGCATCCATCCTGCAGGGTGCTCCCCACAAACCCCCAGAGCACAAGGGAAAGGGTCAGGAAGGGCAGATATTTATGCACATCCATGTTCATCAGATAGGCATACAGCACGCCCATCGCCGCCACCATGACGGCGGTTGATGCGGTCAGCCAGAACGGGCCGAGGATGGAGCCACGGTAACGCAGTTTGATATCCAGCCAGCCCAGCGTGGCCCCCAGCCGCGCCAGTTTCATGCCGGAGAGGAGATCCTGCCAGGCATGGCGAAGGTAGGACGTGCCTTTTTCCGGCAGAAGAGTAAGCACCGGCTCCGGCGTGGTGGGAGAGGGCGTATATCCGGTTGCGGGGGTGGTCTGCATGCTGTCCATGATACTCCATGGCGATAGAGAACAGAGTGCCTGTGCGCAAGAGCGTGGGTGAAGGTGGCGCGTTCAGGTTGTGCTTTTTTGCCACGCTGCGTGTGTGTCTGCCCTGTCGAGCGTCTCTCATGGATGACAACAGGCCCTGTGGTTGCTAAACCCGGCCCCGCTGTAGCCGTCTCACCCTAACGTAGAAAAGCCGGGAACCCTCCTTATCATGAAGATTGTCGCCTGTAACAGCAATCTGCCGCTGGCCAAGGCCGTTGCCGCGGAACTGTCCCTGCCTCTGTGTAATGTGACTGTCCGCCGCTTTGCGGATATGGAAGTCTTTGTCGAAATTCATGAAAATGTGCGTGGTGAGGATGTGTTCGTCATCCAGAGCACCTGCACCCCGACAAATGACAACCTGATGGAACTGCTGATTATGCTGGACGCGCTGCGGCGTGGGTCTGCCCGGCGAATCACCGCAGTCATTCCGTATTTCGGGTATGCGCGGCAGGATCGTAAATCCGGCCCCCGCACGCCTATCAGCGCCAAGCTGGTTGCCAACCTGCTGGTGGAAGCCGGTGCCAGCCGTGTGCTGACGCTGGACCTGCACGCCATGCAGATTCAGGGCTTCTTCGACATCCCGGTGGATAACCTGTATGCCGCCCCGCTGTTTACCCGTGATATCCTCACCCGTTACGGCGACCGTGACCTGATGATCGTCTCCCCGGACGTGGGCGGCGTGGTGCGTGCGCGTCAGCTGGCGCAGCGCCTGAATACCGATCTGGCTATCATCGACAAACGGCGTGAACGCGCTGGTGTGTCTGAAGTGATGAACGTGATTGGTGACGTGCGTGGCCGCCACTGCCTGCTGGTGGACGATATTGTTGATAGCGGTGGCTCTCTGTGCAACGCAGCGCGGGCCATTGCCAATAACGGTGCAGCCTCTGTGGGTGCTTACGTGACGCATGGTGTGCTGACCGGGCAGGCTGTGGAGCGCATTGCGAACTCCCCGATTGAAATGCTGACCTTGACGGATAGCATCATGGCCACTGAAAGTGTGACGGCAGCACAGAACATCCGGCAGGTGACCATTTCCAACCTGCTGGCACAGGCCATGCGGGCCGTTGCTGATGAAAGTTCCGTCTCCTCCCTGTTTGATTGAGATCCATGACACAGCTTCACCCCCGCTCTTACTGGTATCTTCGTCACGGCCAGACCGACTGGAACCGTGAAGGTCTGTCTCAGGGGCGCACCAACGTGCCCCTGAACGCGACGGGGATTGCACAGGCCGATGCTGCGGCGAAGCTGTTTCAGGATGGCATTCAAACCCATGCGCCCATCACGCACATTGTCAGCTCCCCGCTCGACCGGGCGCTGAAAACGGCCACTATTGTGCAACAGGGATTGGTGGCGGAGGGATGTGCCCCTCTGCCGCTGACGACCGATATCGGGCTGGAAGAAGTCTGCTTTGGTGAGCAGGAAGGCCAGCCGATGGGCGACTGGTACGATAGCTGGATTGCCGGAGACTATACCCCCAAGGGTGCCGAACCTTTTGCAGACCTGCGGGCGCGTGCTGTTGCTGCGGTCAACCGGGCGACGGAAGTGGGGGGTATCCCTCTGATTGTCGCACACGGTGCACTGTTCCGGGCGCTCCGCTCCGCTATGAGCCTCCCCGCCAATGTTCGCCTGCCTAACGCCACGCCGCTGTGGATTCAGCCCCCGGAAGAACAGACTGGTCCAGCAGCATGGCAACTGACCGTGATGGCGGACTGAGAAATTCTTTAAAACATTGTTTGATGAAGTGTATGGTGCATTCAGGTATCATATCTTCATGAAATGACGCCTGAAAAGATGGCTTTCCCAAATTCGGCTATGGCAAAGAGAAAAAATACGTAAGAAAAAATACCCCATAGGTAGAGTAAAGAAATAAAAATTAGTCCCATTTTCTTTTTTCGGCTATCGGAATAAAAAACCACCTCTCGGACTGTTAAAACAAGTCCTAGAATGAGAAGGGGTGGAATAATAAAAAATACTCCAAGAGAAAGAATGATAAATGCCGGTATTTCCAGAGCGTGTAACATAATATTCTACCGTAATTGTGGGGTAATCGAATTAAAAATCAGGGTCGGACTAACAGATCGCCAAGAGCGTCGCCCTGTGTTTTGAAAACCCCCAGATAGTTATACGGCGCCATGAGAATGGCAATAAGAGAAGGCAGGGAAGTGTGCAGTGGGATCACCAGCCCGCCGCCGGCCTGCTTTATTCTTTCTGCCGGCGCGCCAATATCATATACAATAGTGGCTCTGTTGCTCGCCCAGATGTGCGTCAACACATAGGACCATGTCTCAGGCCAGAGAGACGGCAGAAAAAACCAGTCGATCGCATATTTTTCGGTCAATGGCTGTATTTCATATTCCTGATAACGGCCAGTCATGGTGACAACGCCTGTTTCCAGAAGCGGCGCGTCATCACAGCTATAACCAATAATAACCAGATGGATGGGAATATGGTGGGTTTTGATGAAGTTCGCTAAATTGATAAGAATATCATAGCCTTTTTCAATACTGATTGCACCTAAAATCCCGACAATACGTTTTTCATGGTGTGCTTTTGGAGGAAAAAAGAGCGTATCAACATTCAGAATATGCTCCCACGGCGTAACATCTGTCTGAATGGTGGTGAACTGTCGTGTGACGCGGTTTGCTGCATCTTGAGAAGGGCAGATGACATGTTCTGCAGTGTCCAGAATACGCTGGCTCCACTGACGGAGTTTTTGTAAAGGGGCTGGGTCATCAGTTCGGCTGCCAAAGGTGTTGATACAGCTCAGACAAGTTTGAAGGTCAGGTTCGCCACAATAATGGTTTTGATCCGCTACCAGCGTGATGCGTGGGCAGAACCAGGAATAATCATGAATATAAACGTCATACGGCAAACCAAGCTCTGAAAGACTGAAAATCTTTTCAATCGTGCTGCCAATATAACTATGGATTTCAAATTTCGTGCAGTTGAGTTCTTTGTAAAGTGCTCTGAAACTAAAGGCATTGCGGGGAATGGTCAGGTTTGGATAGTCTTTGTCCCGCAGTGACGTCAGTCTCCAGACCAGGCGGCCAGAACGATGACGTTCAGGTACCATGACAAATGCAAAAACACCTGCCTGTTCGTAAAGAGACGCACGGTGCCAGACATGGCGCAGAATGCCGCCTTCCCGATCATGCCTGATCAGAATAACGGATTTCAAAAACGGTCTGCTTTGATGCAGACGGGCCAGATCCAGTTTTTTTCTGTAAGGGGCGAGTGGGTCCCGGTTCTGCCAGCGTGTTACAAGCTGATCGTAACCCGGATGCAGCCCATTCAGAACATGCAGGTTTCTGGCAATCAGATCGGATTTGACGGGGCTGAACGACTGGCTTTCAGCGTGCCCGACAAAGGTTCCGAGACAGGCGACATGGCGCCAGCCTAACGCTGAGGCCCGACGCGAAAAATCATTTTCCTCCCCGTAGCCTTGCGCAAAAATATCTTCGCGGAGCAAACCGGTTTGCTCCAGACAGGCAGATTTGACATACATGCAAAATCCGTGAGCGGTCGGCACATCAACCGTCTCTCCCTGCCAGACCCTGCCCATGACAGCGCTGATGTCCTGACACGCTCTGGCATCAGGAATGGGGTTGATCCCGGTTGTGGAAGGATAGCTGAAAATGGTGGCGTTATTTGAGAGAGGCGTTGCTGTTCCAATGTCAGCTTCTGTATAGGCTGCTCTCTGGAGCTGTGTCAGCCAGTTGCGACACACAAGGGTATCACTGTTCAGTAAAACAACGTCTTCCTGCGGTCTTCTATGACGTAAACCTCGATTGACAGATTTTGGAAAGCCAAGGTTTTCCTCATTATTGAGGATCAACACAGCAGGTTTATTCTTTATTTGGGAAAGGTATTCTAGAATATCAGAATTTGGTGAAGCGTCATTGACGATAATGAATCGGGCATGCGGCGCTTTGTGCTTTAGGCATAGAGTAATACAATTTTTGGTAGCTGAAAAACCATTATAAACTGGAATAATAATCGCAACAGAAGGCCATTTTCGTGTTGTGCTCGATTTTTCTGAGAGGAGAGCAGGCGGGGAATCACTTTCCTTCAAGGGGACGGCGGGAAAGAGGCGAGCTATCTCCTGCGCATACTGTCTGGCGCTTTCAGCAAAAGGATCAAGAGCGAGAGGGCTGCCATACAAAGGTTTGCCATACTCAGAGCAAACACTGAACACAGTTCCTTTTGACGCAAGTTTTTCCTTTTTTATGGAAAAAGAATTCTTGATTGCGTCTCCGGCAATGTTTTCTGGCGCGAAAAATTTTATCGTATCGGTAAAAAAGTGGATAGGCTTCTGACTATGATGATGAGGCTTAAGGACGAGTTTGACTGCACCTTCCGGGTTGGATGGATAACGGGCCCAGCCAGAAAGGCCATCGGGCCCAGAGGAAACAAACCCTTCTGTTTTAAGAAAATGCGGGATTTCAAAGAGACCACCAAGCAAGGCATCGTGCTGGATCGTAACGTGGACCTGCTTGAATGTTTTCCACTCTGACGGAAGAGTAATGGAAATTTTCTTATTATTTGAAAGAATTTTAAAGGAAGAAGCAGGATACCTAACGCCATCTATGGCAACGCTGATATCTTGCGGATCAACAGGTCTGCGAAAAGTCAGGTGAAGCTTGCCAGAGCCTGAAAATGTACACCATCCTGCCTTGTTTGTAGCAAAACACATGGCCTGAGCCAGAACCTGAAAAGCGGGGAGATCAAGGTCCGTATAGGTGCCCAGAAGAGACTGGAATTCCTCATAAGCCTGTGTGTAGTGCGAAAACCGCAATCGGGTTGCGACCAGTAAAATACGGCAGATGCGTGATTGTGATCGTGATGCGATGAATTCAAAGGGCTCAGAGGCTGTCGGGATGCCAAGAAGCAGCCGTATGATCCCGATCCCCATTGTAATCAGTCCGTTATCAGGCTGAACTCTTTGTAAATATTCCCAGTTTTCCAGACGCTTGGGAAAAGACGAAAAATCCAAAGAACTGGATTTTTCTTTTTCGACTGAATATTCAATAGTCAAAAGAATTTTGATCAAGAATTTACGAAAAATCGTATTTTCTGTAATCATTCAGCGCCCTTATTTTTCGATAAATTTAAAATCGTAAAAAACATATGTTCTTAATAAGATTATTTCATAGGTCTTTTTTGAGTGAATGAAAACACCTTTATTTCCATGTGTTTTTGTATGAAGCATATTTGTTCACGCAGGATATCGATCATCCTGAGCATAGAACCTTGTGGCCACGGGTGCCAACGGCGTCCCGCTCCCAACGCGTCCGCCTAGCCGGAGAGAGTTAAGCACCACAAACTGTGTGCCGTCTGCATCCCTCTCCGTGTTCCGTGTGGGACGATAACCGTTTTATCCCTGATAGACTGGCCCGGTCGGTAAAAGCTTGCCCGGATTGAGAATGTGGTGCGGGTCCATGGTATTTTTTAAAGCACGCATCACGCTCAGAGCTCCGGCTCCATGCTCAGTTTCCAGAAAATCGAGCTTACCCATGCCAACGCCATGTTCCCCGCTGCATGAGCCTTCCAGAGCCAGTGCACGGGCAACAATCTTCTTGTCCAACTCCCATGCCTGTGCGTGTCCTTCGGGTGTGTCTTCCGTAATAATCAGGGTATGGAAGTTCCCATCCCCTACATGGCCCAGCAACGGGGCACGCAGGCCGGAGGCTTTGATATCCTCATACACCCCATCAATCAGAGTGCCGAGGCGGGAGATGGGCACAATGCAGTCTGTGGAAATAACGCGCGCCTGCGGGTCCAGCGCTTTGGCAGCCCAGAACGCGTCATGCCGGGCTTTCCAGAGGCGGGAGCGATCTTCCGCACTTTCAGCCCATGCAAAACCGAGCCCGTTATTGGCTTCTACCAAGGCTTCCGTTGCGCTCACCTGTTCCTGCACTGCTGCGGGGGCACCGGCAAACTCAAAAAACAGCGTGGTAAGGGGGCGATACCCTTCCAGTTTGGAAAACTGAATGGAGGCCTGCATCTGCACAGGGTCCATCAGTTCTACGCGGTTGATGGGAATACCGCACTGAATGATTTCCATGGCGGTCTGCACAGCATCATGCAGATTTTCAAACTGACAGACGGCGGCAGACAATGTTTCAGGACGCCCATGCAATTTCAGCTGGACTTCCGTAATAATACCCAGCGTGCCTTCTGACCCAACAAACAGAGACGTCAGATCATACCCGGTCGAAGACTTCCGCACACGTCCTCCTGTCTGGATAATCTCACCTGTTGCCAGAACCACCGTCAGACCCAGCACATTTTCCTTCATGGTGCCGTAGCGCACGGCAGCGGTGCCAGAGGCGCGGGTTGCGCACATGCCGCCCAGTGTGGCCTCGCCACCGGGGTCCACCGGAAAGAACAATCCGGTATCGCGGATCTGTGCATTCAGGCTCTGGCGTGTCAGGCCAGCCTGCACGCGGCAATCCAGATCTTCCGCGTTGACCGCAAGAATACTGGTCATGCGAGAGAGGTCGAGACTGATGGCATGCTCCGGCGGCACCACATGCCCCTCAACCGATGTGCCAGCCCCAAACGCCACTACCGGCACGCGCTGGGCGTGGCAGGCACGGAGAACAGCCGAAACATCATCCGTGCTTTCTGCAAAAACCACAGCCTCTGGCAGGCAGGCAGCATTCATCGCCTCGCCGTGGCTATGTTCTTCCCGCACAGAAGGCGCGGTGCTGATCTGCGTATCCATGGTGGTCCGCAGTGTGGTCAGAACAGCTTGCAGGCGCTCTGCGGCGGAGGCGGCGTTTTCAGGCATCACGAAATATCCAGAAAGAAAAATAGGCTATCAGGGTCCACTTTCATAAAGCAGAATGGTATTTTGGTAAAATTTTCTGCTTCTGTGCTCTGATTTTCGATCTGCAAGTCGTCACGTATCTCGTAACGTTGTTTGCGTTAGCCCCTGTTTCAGCAGTGTTTCTGTTGTTTCCACCAGAGCGCGTCCACTGGCTTCGTCACGGGCAGGAGCGGGGAAGCGTGGGGCAAGATGGATCCTGTAGCGCATGGGGAGTGGAGGCCGCCGCAGGAAGGGCCAGCCCTGAGACAGGTAGGGGGAGTTCGTTTCAATCAGGATGGGTTGCACAGCGGAGCGGGTGCGTTGCGCAATGGCGGCAAAGCCCGGCTGAAACGCTCCCGGCTCTGCGCCGGCACGGGAGCGTGTACCTTCGGGAAAGAGCAGAAGCTGGCAGCCTTCTTTCAGGCTGTCTGTGGCGGGGCCAATGAGCTTTAACAAACTATCATGCCGGATATAGCCTGCCGTGCGGAGGGTGCTACCCAGCGAAGGGCGTTCCCAGATGGACGCTTTTGTCACACAGACCAGCCGGGGCAGGGCCGCGGCCAGAATCAGGCTGTCCAGACGGGAGGGATGGTTGGCAACCAGTACCAGCCCGGTTTCCTGCCGGATGGCAGCAAGGTCACGCAGGTCACACTCCAGAATGCCCATGATGTGAAGAAAACGCACGGAAAAACGAGCAACATGATAGAGCCAGAAACGGCCCAGTCTCCGCCGCCGAGGCCCTTCTGGCAGCAGGCTTCGCAGGACAAAAGCCCCGGCATCCAGTGCCAGAAAAATAACGGCAATTCCCAGCAGGGAGGCATAAAAACGCACACAGGCGCTTAAAGCAGAGAGGCGGAACATGCGGGCTCAGGCTTTATCCGTCAGAGTGATAGCCCTGCAAGATGAGGGCTTTTCTGCATACTGGGCCGCTCAGCCTTCTGCCAGTGGAAAATGACACGCGACAGAATGGCTCGGTCCGATCTTGCGCAGGACTGGTTCTTCTGTTCGGCAGCGGTCCTGCACAAACGGGCAGCGCGTATGAAAGCGGCAGCCTGCGGGGCGTGCCACCGGGCTGGGAATGTCGCCGCCCAGTGGCGCCGCGCGGACAGCACCCACCATAGGGCGGGGCACGGCAGCCGTCAGTGCTGCAGAATACGGGTGCGCGGGGCGGTGCAGCACGGCATCTGTCTCGCCCAGTTCCACCACAGCGCCGAGATACATGACGGCCACGCGGGTGGAAATCTGCCGCACTACGGCCAGATCATGCGCAACAAACACGTACGTCAGCCCCAGCCGGGCCTGAAGGTCGGCAAACAGATTAACAATCTGCGCCTGCACGGAAACATCCAGCGCGGACACGGGCTCATCCGCCACCACCAGCCGAGGAGAGAGGGCCAAAGCGCGGGCGATATTGATACGTTGCCTCTGGCCGCCGGAAAATTCGTGCGCATAACGGTCCAGTGCTCCAACAGGGAGACTGACCAGATCCATCAGTTCATGCAGGCGGTTGATGATGGTCGCGCGAGCCCGCTTGCGCCCGTCTGGGCCGGGATGAACCTTGAGTGGCTCGGCCAGCAAGTCCCCAATGCGACGGCGCGGATTGAGCGAGGCATAAGAGTCCTGAAACACCATCTGCATCCGCTGCCGTAAGGGGCGGAGGGCGCGTTCTTTCAGATGGGTGATATCCTGCCCCTCAAACAGAATCTCCCCGGAAGAAACATCCATCAGCCGAAGCAGGCACCGGCCCAGCGTGGACTTGCCGCAGCCGGATTCTCCAACCAGCCCCAGCACTTCTCCCGGCATGACAGAGAGCGAAATCCCATCAACCGCCTTCAGGGTTTGCCCGCGCGGCAGATGATAAGTCTTGCGCACGTCTCGCACTTCCAGCAGCGGTCTGGCACTGGCACTGGCACTGGCACTGGCACTGGCACTGGCACTGGCACTGGCACTGGCATGCGTGCTTGTGGCGGTGGGGGCGGGGGGTACTGAACTGGTCACTGATGTGCCTCCCCGGAAGAGAATGAAGTTGGGGGCGGGAGGGCCTGATCCGGAGTGTCAAAGTTAGGCTTTGTGGAAAGCTCACTGTGCGTTAGCCGGGCCGGCAAGGGTGTGCCTTCTGCCGGAAGAACGCAGGCGGCAAACTGGACAGGGGGGGGCGATGTGCCAGCAGCCGAGGTATGGGCGCTTGCTTCGTCCGGTTGAGCAGTCAGAGGATGATACCCCGTCGGCACCAGTGGCGGAGGTGGAGCGGGCAAGCACGTGTCATGCACATAGGCGCAGCGTGGTGCGAAGGCGCAGCCCGCCGGGCGCTCCAGCGGGGGTGGGGGGGCTCCGGCAATGGCAGGCAGGCGGTGCGGGCGTGGACCATCCAGCGGCGGGATGGAGGCCAGAAGAGCAGCCGTATAAGGGTGGCCGGGGTGGGCAAACAGGGCATCTGTCGGGCCGGTTTCCGCCACCCTGCCTGAATATAGCACGAGTGTCGTATCACAGGTTTCGGCCACAACGCCCATGTCATGCGTAATCAGCAGCACGGAGGAGCCGTAGGTGCTGCGCAGGGAGCGGATCAGCTCCAGAATTTGGGCCTGCACGGTTACGTCCAGCGCTGTCGTGGGTTCATCGGCAATCAGCAGGGACGGGTTGCAGGAAAGCGCCATCGCAATCATGGCGCGTTGCCGCAGCCCCCCGGAAAGCTGATGCGGGTAGCGGTCTGCCGTGCGGGCCGGGTCTGGCACGCCCATTTCTGCCAGTAGTTCGACCGTGCGGGCACGGGCCTGCTTGCGGGAGAGTCGCTCATGCGCGCGGATCTGCTCATCAATCTGCCAGCCGATGGTGTAAACCGGCGTAAAGGCCGTCATCGGGTCCTGAAAGATCATGGCAATCTCGCGCCCGCGCAGGCGACGGAGTTGCTTTTGTGGCAGCCCGACCAGTTCCTGCCCCCGGAACAGGGCTGAGCCGGTAATCTGCACACCCGGGCTGTCAATCAACCCCATCAGCGCCATGGCGGTGACGGATTTGCCAGAGCCGGATTCTCCCACCAGCCCCAGAATATCCCGCTCACCCAGCGTGAAGGACACATGTTCCACAATCGGGATCATGCGCCCACGGGAGGGAAAGCTGACGCACAGGTCCCGCACATCCAGCAAGGGGGCAGCCATCGGAGGGGCGGTCTCAGCGGGCATCACGCACCCTCGGGTCCAGGAAGAGGTAAAGGATGTCCACCACCGCATTAGCTAGCACCACAAACACAGCGGAATACATCACGGTGGCCATAATCAGCGGCAGGTCCAGATTGGTGAGCGCCTGATAGGTCAGCCGCCCCACACCGGGCAGTCCAAACACTACTTCCGTCAGCAACGCGCCGCCGCCCACAAGCTGCGCAAAATCCAGCCCGAACAGGGAGACAAAGGTCACCATAGAGGTGCGCAGGCCATGGCGCAGCAGAATACGGGTAGGGGAAAGCCCCTTGGCCCGTGCCGTGCGCATAAAGTCCTCGCCGGAGAGAGCCACCAGATCCGCCCGTAAGACGCGGCTGTAAATGCCGATGAACATGACGGCCAGCACAATCCACGGAATGACCAGCGCCTTGAACCACCCCCATGGATTTTCCGTCAGTGGCACGTAGCCCAGCCCCGGCACCCATGAGAACAGCCATGTGTCATGATACCGGCTTTGCGTGATGAGGTTGGCAACCTGCCCCAGCCAGAAAACCGGCATGGAAATGCCGATCAGTCCCAGCATCATCAGCCCACGATCAACCCATGTCCCTTTCATGGCTGCAGCGATAGTGCCCATGGCGATGGACAGCACCACCCAGATAAGAGCCGCCCCACACACCAGAGAAACCGTAACAGGAGCCGCACGGGCAATTTCCGGCACGACAAGTTCACCCCGATCCACATAGGAGGCGAGGTCCTGCGTGATGAACAGCTTCTTCATCATGGTGGCATATTGCACAGGCAGAGGGCGGTCGAACCCGTATTCCTGCCGCACTTTTTCCATGGTCTGGGGGGAGGCGTTCCGCCCGGCAATACGGGCTGTGGGGTCCGCGCCCGGTGTGGCGAAAAACACCAGAAACACGAGCGCTGAAATCCCGAACAGAACGAACACGGTCTGCCCGAGCCGACGGAGGAGTGCCATCATCATGCGTCAGCCCTCCTCATGAAGACCGCCGAGCGGCATCGCGCACATCCAGCGCATCCCGCAGGCCGTCGCCCAGAATGTTCAGCGCCAGCACCACCAGCACAATGGCGAGGCCGGGCGCAATGGCGACCATCGGGCGGGTATAAATCAGCCCCTCGCCATCCTGAATAATGGTGCCCCATGATGCTGCCGGCGCCTGCACACCGATGGAGAGGAAGGAGAGCGCGCTTTCTGCCAGCAGGGAGAGCGCCATGAGCAACGGCCCAAGCACGACGAGCGTGGTGGTCACGTTCGGCAGAATATCAAACAGCACAATTCGCCAGCGCGGCACGCCAAGGCATCGGGCTGCGGTGACAAACTCTGCCTGCCGTAAGGCCAGCACCCGTCCGCGGATGGGCCGGGCAGCATACGGCACATAGACCAGTGCAATAATGACAATAGGGATCAGCAGACTATCTGCTTCCACGACAAACGGCCCCAGCTTTAACCCCTGACTGACTGTGACAATGGAGAGCGAGATCGCAAACAGATAGACCGGAACGGCCCACATAATATCCATCAGGCGGGAGAGGACGGCATCCACCAGCCCGCCAAAAAAGCCTGCGGCAATACCGGCAGCCGCGGCCAGTATCAGGCACAGCACGGCGGCACAGGAAGAAATCAGCAGGGAATTCCGGCCGCCATACAACATACGGGCCGCGACATCGCGCCCCTGACTGTCAGCACCCAGAAGATAGGCCGCATGGCCGGTCGGCCCGATGGGGCTGAGGCCCAGATGCAGCGGATTATCATTTGGCTGCATGATGTCCACCTCGTGCCCGTCCAGCATGATGCTGCCTGCGACGTTGGAGGTGAACGGGTCAGTCCGGGCAATATCCCGCGCATACAGTGGAGCCAGCACGCAACTCAGGGTGATGAGCACCAGAACGGCAAGGGCCGCCATGGACGCGCGGTTGCGTGCAAGGCCACGCATGGCCTGCCGCCAGGGGCCGGGTGGGGGAGGCGCTTCAGCTGTCATCGGACCTGAAGCTGGGAGAGCAGGATTTCATCATTAAGTGTTACGATGGCGTTACGCGTGCGTTTTGACAACAGGCTGACGCGTTTGATCTGCACCAGTGGCACGGCGGGAGCCTGCGCCATCAGGGCGCGGTCCACCTCCGCCCAGCGCTGCCTGCTCTCTGCCGGGCTGGTCAGGGCAGCGGCGGAAGCCTTGTTCATCAGCGCATCTATGTCCGGGTTACAAAAAGCCGACATGTTGGGGGAATTGTCGGAATGCGGGCGGAAACTGGCGCACGTAAACAGGGTTTGCAGGAACGTGGAGGCGGAGGGGTAATCGGCATTCCATCCTGTCAGGGCAATTTGCACATGGTTGTCACTGTTCTGCACGTAAGGGAATTGCACCGTTTGCGTCATGCTGCGCACAGAGGTGTCATAGCCCAGACTGGCCAGAGTGCTGCGTAGTTCCATGGCCATGGCCGCATAACGCCCTTCCAGTGGGGCAATAATCGTGACTTTCTGCCCCGCCGTGCCACTTTCCCGCACCAGTTTGCGGGCTTCCTCAAGGTCTGGTGCCTGCCACTGTGGGAGTGGATGCGCAGGTGAGGCTCCCTTAGTGTAAGCGCAGCTCGGCTCATAACCCGGCGCACCCTGCGGCAGAAGCTGGCAGAGGGGCGTCGCAACGGCAGCGCCCCCATGGTAGATCACCATGGCATGCCGGTTGATGGCATAGCTCAGCGCCTGCCGGGCCTTGAGGGAATTGAAGGGCGGCATCCGCACATTCAGGGCGGCGTAATAGTAGAGCAGTAGCGTATAAATCTGCACTTGTCCGGCATAGCGGCTACCGACTTCGCCCAGCCGGTCCAGCGGCACATCTTCATACATCCAGTCATACTGGCCATTTTCAATGGCGGTTACTTCGCCTTCCGGGTCCAGCCCGAACGTGACCTGTATGGAATCCACATACCCGGCGGGTTGTGCGTCATGCGCCCATTCCCGGAAATACGGGTTGCGTTCCAGCACCATGCCGGTGGCAGGATCATAGCGTGTCACCCGATACGGTCCGGTGCCCGGAGGGGCCGTGTTCCCGGTATCATGCGGCGGTGTGCTGGCTGGGAGAATGGCGGCATGAAACCAAGCCAGACGGTCCAGAAATTCGGCGTCCGGTTGCGTCAGATGGAAGGTGATGGTGCGGGTGGTCGGATCAGTCTCTATGCCGCCAGCTAGTGTGCAACGGGCCGGGTCGTGCAGGCAGGCGTCTGCCCCCACGATATGACTGTAATACGGTCCGGCAGTCGGGCTGCCGACTTTGAAGAGACGGCGGAAAGACGCGGCAACATCCTCCACACGCACAACCTGCCCATTGGAAAAATGCAGATTGGGACGAAGCGTAAACCGATAGGTTCGTCCTCCATCTTCTGGCTGTGGAACAACTTCTGCCAGATTGGCGATAACAGGTTGTGCTGCGGAGCCTGCAAATTTGGGGAAAGCTAGAAGCCCGTCATAAACGGGCGTTTCGAGTTGCTTGATAAGAGAAATATAAGAGACCTGCGGGTCCAGCGTGCCCCCTGAATTTTGCGCAGCCAGCCGGAGGGTGCCGCCTTTGTGAGAGTCAGAGGATATGGGAGCAGGGCGTGGCGTCGGCGCTGTGGTGAGTTCGGCTTGCGCAAATGAGGGCGAACCAGAAGCTGCGCACAGAGCAGCCAGCACACACCCCATAGCAAAAAACCGCTTCTGCACCATGTTTCACACCCCACGCACTGGGGAGAGACCTTAAAAGGGCGCTCCGTGCCCGGCAATGCAGAAACCGCATACCATGATAAAACTGCTTTTAAGATTGAGAAGAAAAACAGTTATGCTTGGAATTTGAAAAATTGCCGATAAAGCGAAGAGGTCTTTGTCCCTACACGTCACCTAAAGCAGCACGCCCGGCAGCACTCAGGGCGGTATCTGCCTGTGGTGTGTGAATGCGTGCGCACAAAACGTCGCGTAAGTGCCGCTCCAGCGGATTGGAGCGGCTAAGAGCCGGGTTGCCAATCGCCGCCACGCCTGTTTCCACGCTGCGAATGGCGTTGTCTGTCACCACATGTTTAATCAGATTAGCGTCTGTCACGCTGCATTGCCCCAGATCATACCGTGCCAGCGCATCCGCCAGCATTGCCCTGTTGGTCAGCAGCAAGGCTTCAATCTCACCCATTACAATCTGAAAACGGGGCAGGGAGGAAAGAGGTTTACCCAGATTGGCAGGCACACGGGCATGCAGGAAGGTAACAAGCCAGTCCCGCGCAGACCGCGCGACACCATCATACAAGGCGGCAATCAGCAGCGCATGCCAGAGCGTCAGGTCCTGCCCGGCACCACGCCAGTCTTCTGGTTTTCGTAAATCGACAAGAAAGGCTTCCGGCAGGACCACATTCTCAAAATGAATGGTGTGGCTCCCCGTTGCCCGCATACCGAGCTGGTCCCATGTGCGCTCTATGCGCACTCCCGGTGTATCCAGCGGCACCAGAACATGGCCTGTGCGCGGTGTTTCCTCATCGGTCGCGGCCCATACAATGCCCCAGCGCAGAGCCGTGGAGCCTGTGGAATAAATCTTGCACCCATTCAGCACCCACTGCCCGTCTTTCTGGCTGACGCGTGTGGCAGGAATCCCGCCGCGCGAGGGAGTTCCGAGGTCCGGCTCCACCCGCAGGGCATTCAGAAGAGCGCCGTCCTGCACAGCAGCTTCTGAGACTATGCGGCGCACGTCTTCCGGCCAGTGCGGGTCTGCCGCAATGCTGGCATGGTGCAGGCACTGCATGGCCAGAATAAGGGTGGTGGACGGGTCTCCCTGCGCCAGTGTGCCGATAAGGGGCAGCACGTCCCGTAGCCCTTTTCCACCGCCGCCATACCGGGAGGAAACCGTTAATGCCAGTAGCCCGGCTTTGTGTAAGTCTGCCAGATTATCCAGTGCAATCTCGCCCGATTGGTCATAAGCGGCTGCCCGGCTGGAAAAACGGCTTACAAGGTCAGATAAGATGGAAAGGGACTGTGGCATGCTGTCTCTATTTCAAGGGCGGATGCAGGATCGGATATGATCACGGAGAAGGCCCATTAAGACATTCTCTCCGCCTTGCTTGTACCAGGAGTAGTAGGTGCGCCAGTGTTCTCCAACGTAATCAGGCTGTTTGCTGGCTTGTAAAGCGTTAAAGCCATTCAGAATTTTTTTCTTTACCTGCTCTTGGGACCGCATAGGGAAATGCAGGATACAAAAGCCAGCTTCAACCATGATGCGGATTGCAGAGGGAGGCTGGTTGAACTGTTCCACAAAGTGATTGCCTGTAACAGGACTTAACCCTTGCCGTAACCGGTAGGCTACTTTGGTGACGCGCACTTTCATGGTCGGCCAAACAGCAATCGGCGTATCATTTAATGTCGGGCCGAACGGAACAGGGTACCCCTCTGGAGAGACAAGCGCAGCCTGAGCCCAATGGAAAACCAGCATGGACACAGCAGGGTCTTCCAGCATGGCGTTGAATGTTTCAGCGCTCTGGTCTGCATTCCGGGTGCAGCAGGTTATTAATTCGTCTGCATCGACAAAAAATACCCATTCAACAGGTATCTCGTCATGTTCAAGGTAGAGCAGCATGAACTGCTCCAGCGCCTTCATCTTGGATGCCTGATAATAGGCAACCTGATAATCAAGCGCGCAGAAGACACCTGCATCCGGGTGATCTTGCCGGAACTGCATGATGATGTCTGTTGTGCCATCTGTGCTGTTATTATCGAGAATAAAAAAGCGGCGGAAACCCAACTGGTAATGGTGGCGTAAATTCTGGCCGATCATATCGGCTTCGTCTTTAACCAGAATGAAAAGTGCTGCCTTGCTCAGGGCTGGCACGGCAACGTGGGGGGAAATCTGCCAGTCCGGACCGCCCCGCAGGGTGTTGAACGCTGTAGCGGCCTGCTCGCTCATCTCATCAGGAAGGCCGGTCAGAACTGGATGGTCACTCATGGTGTCAGTCTTTCTTGGGGGAGGGGAGATTACTGGCCCGGGTTCATGAGTTTTTTCAGAGCATCCGTCATAGCATCTGCGCTCAGATTAGCGTCAACCGTACCAACGTAACGGGCGTTGGGGTCCATCACCACAAAGCGGGGGGACATGCGCATGGCATACGTCCATTCCGGGTCAGCCACTCTTTCAACCGTGGTGTGGTATTCCTTGGCCAGATCCGCCAGCGGGCTGGGGGCAGCGGTGCCGGCCACCACACGCGGGCTGATGCTCTGGCCATATAGGCGCAGGCGTTCGGCATCATCCCGGTCCGGGTCGAGGCTGACAAAAATAATCACGGCCTTCCGCTTGCCGGGGTCAGTCTTATCCAGTGCGGCGGACATGTTGGTCAGCGCCGGGGTGCAGGCATCGTCAGCACAATGGGTGGCGCCAAACAGCACCATCATCCAGCGACCGCGGAAGGTCTGGTCCGTCATGGTGCCGGTGGTGGCGTCCATCAGGCGGAAGGACCCGCCCACTTCATTGCCATACGTATCCAGCGTCGGGCCATAGCGCAGGGCAACGCGGGTGCCCACATAGCCGGTCACGCTGGCAACAACCAGAACGCCAGCCGCAATCAATGCAAATCGTTTTTCACTTGGTGTCATGACTTAATGTGCCTCTGCCCAGTTTCCGCCAATGCCTGTCTCAACCACCAACGGCACGGACAGTGTCGCCGCGGCTTCCATCACCTTGCGCGCCACAGCGGCGACAGCCTCTGCCTCTGCGGCATCAGCTTCAAACAGCAATTCATCATGCACCTGTAGCAGCATGCGGGCGGAAAGCCCCGCATCTTTCAGGGCGCGCGGCAACTTGACCATGGCGCGTTTGATGATGTCAGCCGCCCCACCCTGCAAGGGGGCGTTAATGGCCTGCCGTTCCGCATATTGTCTGCGGGCTGCGCTCTTTTCATGAATGCCCGGCACATAGCAGCGCCGCCCGAAGGGCGTGAGCACGTAGCCGTTGGCTTTGGCCTGCTCACGCATGCGCTCCATGTAATCCCGGATACCGGGATAGCGGGCAAAATAGGCGTCGATATAGGCCCGGGCTTCCCCTGCTGGAATGCCAAGCTGCCGACTGAGCCCAAAAGCGGAAATGCCGTAAATAATCCCGAAGTTGATAGCTTTAGCCCGGCGACGGGTCAGGCTGTCCATCCCTTCCAGCGGGATATTGAACACTTCCGAGGCCGTGCGGGCATGAATATCCTGCCCCAGAGCAAAGGCTTCCCGCAGCGCCGGAATATTGGCGACGTCGGCCAGCAGGCGCAGCTCAATCTGGGAATAGTCAGCAGAAATCAGCTTTTTACCGGGCGGCGCAATAAAGGCCTGCCGGATACGGCCACCTTCTTCCGTGCGAATGGGGATGTTCTGCAAATTCGGGTCGTTAGAGGACAGGCGACCGGTTGAAGTAATGGCCATCTGGAAAGACGTATGCACCCGGTCATCCACTGTGGCCTGACGCAGCAGGGCATCTGTGTAGGTGCTTTTCAGCTTGGCCAGTTGCCGCCATGCCAGCACGCGGGCCGGGAGGTCATGCCCCTGATCAGCCAGATCCTGCAATACGGAAGAATCCGTGCTCCATGCCCCGGCCTTACCGCGCTTGCCGCCCTTCAAACCCATTTCATCAAACAGGATTTCCCCAAGCTGGCGCGGGGAGCCGACATTGAAGTCGCGTCCGGCTGCCGCATAAATTTCTTTTTCCATGACGGCCATGCGGCTGGCAAAATCTTCAGAAAGACGACCCAGTTCGGCCCGATCCACCGCAATGCCAGCTTTTTCCATGCCAGCCAGAACCGGGGAAAGCGGGCGTTCCAGCTGTTCATACAGCGCCAGCGCCTGATTGGTGCGCAGGGTGGGGTGCAGCACGTACCACAACCGCAGCGTGACATCAGCATCTTCCGCTGCGTAAGGCGTGGCACGCGCGACCGGAACCTGTGTAAACGGAATACGGTTGCGCCCGGTGCCCGTCACACTGTCATAACTGATGGGTGTGTGACCCAGATGCAGGGTGGAGAGTTCATCCATGCCCTGACCATGCTGCCCGGCGGACTGCGCGTAGGAGATCAGCATGGTGTCATCCACCGGTGCGATGGTGGAGAAATCCAGCCCCGCATGGTCAAACACCAGCAGATCAAACTTGGCGTTCTGGAAGATTTTCAGAACTGCCGGGTCTGTCAGCAGGGGGCGCAGAATATCAAGTGCTGCGGCAGGCTGGAGCTGCTCACCTGCTGGTTCTTCCAGCGTACCTTCATGCCGCAGAGGGATGTAGCAGGCTTTGCCGGGGACGGGAGACAAAGAAATGCCGACCATGTTGGCATGCAGCGGGTCCAGCCCGTCGGTTTCTGTATCAACCGCGCAAATGCCCGCTTCCTGCGCGGCACTGACCCATTTCTGAAGCTCTTCTGCCGTGCGCACGGTTTCATACGGGCCGTATTCGGCGGTGAGGGAAGCTGTCGCTTCGGCGGACTGACCGGCCTCAGCGGTAGGCGTTTCTGTTCCAGTGGGAGCGGTGGCACCGGTAACGGATGCATGTGCTGCGGCACGGGCGGTGCGGTGCGCATGCGCACCAGAGGGATGACCAACGCCCAGACGGCTCAGCACGGAGCGGAAGCCCATGCTCTCCAGCCAGTCTGCCACCACCACCTTGTCGAGTTCCCGAACGCCCAGTTCCTTGACCGGCACAGGCAGCGGCACATCCCGTGCCAGTTCGACCAGTTTGCGGGAGATGCGCGCGGCGTCTGCATGCTCAATCAGCATGTCCCGGCGCTTTGATTTCTTCATCTCCGGTGCTGCGGCCAGCACGGCTTCCAGCGTGCCGTATTCTTTCACAAGGGCGGAGGCCGTCTTGGGGCCAATGCCGGGCACACCGGGCACGTTATCCGTTGGGTCGCCCATCAGCGCCTGCACGTCCACCACCTTATCCGGGGTGACGCCAAACTTGGCTTCCACTTCCGGCGTGCTGATAGCGGTCTGCTTCATCGGTTCCAGCATGCATACACCGGGGCCGATCAGCTGCATCAAATCCTTGTCGGACGAGACGATTGTGCAGGTGCCCCCTGTCTTCCGCACAGCGGTGGCGTAGGAGGCAATCAGATCATCCGCTTCCCACCCGGCCAACTCAATGGCGGGCACATTAAAGGCCCGCGTGGCATCGCGGATCAGGGAAAACTGCGGGCGCAGATCTTCCGGCGGTTCTGGCCGGTGCGCTTTATATTGCGGGTAAATTTCTGTCCGGAATGTCTGCCGTCCTGCATCAAAAATGACCGCCAGATGTGTGCCTACATGCTCCCGCAGCAGGCGGGCCAGCATGTTTGTAAACCCGTAAACGGCGTTAACCGGCACCCCCTCTGGGTTCGTCATGGGAGGCAGGGCATGAAAGGCGCGGAAAATAAAGCCGCTGCCATCTACCAGTACCAGGTGGGGTGTATCTGTGTTGGTCATGAAACTCTTGCAGGCCAGGGCCGGAAAAGGTGGGACGGATGGAGATTGTGGGGATATGCGCCCCTGCTCGGTCTGTCTAGCATACAGGGGTGGGGAAGGAGCCTGCAAGACGAGTGGTGTTTTCTCTCCACCCTTTCGTTTGACCCCAGCGAGTCTTGTGCATCTCGGTCATCCGACCTGACCGTCTGAAATATGCAGAGTACGAATAACTTATAGTCTGAAATCAGCACGAAAAGAGCGGCCTTGTTCTGTTTACATGTCTATATATATACGAATATAGACAGGGATACCCTCCTGTAAAGGCGGGATGATTTTAGGGTTTGTCACGAAATGCATAGCTAGCATGTCCGTCGCCGTAACGAAGTGGTGAAACACGGAATAACAGATCCAAAGACAGGTTTTCGAAAAGCATCGCAAAAATTTGAAATTTTCATAAGGCATTTCAGATCAATGTGGGGTGTCTCGATGGTCTGAGATGTCAGGGCAGCAGCATTCAGGAGAGCACTATGCTGAGAAACAGGGTTGTTCACATGAGTTTTCAGCGTATGCAACGCGCCATACAGTGCCTGCCAGCCTTGCAGCAGAAAGCCGCAGCATTGATAAGCAAGCTGAAGAACTGGCGCGAGATGTTCGCCCCGGCGCTGGCAGCTTCGGCTCTTGTTGTCTGTGCTCAGAACGCCAGAGCGCAGACAGCGTCTGCCGCAGCATCGCCTGCGGGCACAACTCCCGGCAGCACCCCGCGTGTCACGCTTGCGCCGGGAACTGCGCAATCTACCGCTTCCACAGGTGGGACGGCGCAGACCCCCTCAGCAGAGGCCCCTGATGAACCGGATACGGGACTCACGTTTGACAAGGTTTTTGATGGCCAGCGCACGCTGGGCACCAGTGGCCTGAGTTCTCTGGAGGGCTCCAGCGGTGGTGGTATTGCCAGTTGGGCCACCATTGGGGGTTATGGCAGCAAGAAAAGCATGGGGATGGCTTTTCACTACAGTTATGTGAGCCTGACC
The DNA here is from genome assembly GCF_001580615.1 of Acetobacter malorum. GTDB lineage: Bacteria > Pseudomonadota > Alphaproteobacteria > Acetobacterales > Acetobacteraceae > Acetobacter > Acetobacter malorum. The sequence continues at coordinate 102,259 of NZ_LHZC01000051.1, read as the reverse complement.
AATTATACCGACCAGAATGTTGGTGCCGTCATGGGTTTTTATGACCGCGTGGAAATTTCCTACTCCCACAACTTCTTCCGCACCGGTTCAACGGGGCGCAAGCTGGGTATTGGGCACGGCTATCAGTTTGATCTGGATACGGGTGGTATCAAGGTCCGCCTGTTTGGGCATGTGCTGGACAAAACCCTTTTGCCGCAGGTGGCTGTGGGGGCCATGTATAAGCATGATGGGGACGCAAAGGTTATTCATGCCGTGGGCTCCAAACACACCGATGGTGCGGATGTTTACATCGCCGTGACCAAACTGTTTCCCAAACTTGGCCTGCTGGTGGATACCACCATGCGCCTGACCAAAGGCAACCAGTGGGGTATTCTTGGCTTCGGTGGTGACAGGAACGACAATTACTACCCGCAGTTTGAAGGATCACTCGGCTATCTGCCGTCTTTCATTCCGGGGCTGGTTGTTGGGGTGGAATATCGAACCAAACCGCGTAACCAGAACTTTACGCCTGAAAGCAACTGGTTTGATGTCTACGCCAGCTATTTTGTGAATAAGCACCTGAATATCACAGCCGCTTATGTCTCTCTTGGGACCATTGCGACGTACCGGAATCAGACCGGGGCTTATGTTTCTCTCCAGACCGGGTTTTGATGTTTATGAAAAACGCTTTGATGCGTGCCGGGAGGAGTGCCGTTACACTGCTCTGAGGCGGTCTGACTTGAAAGGTTCTACCCTATTTCATTATGATGTAAAAATATTAAGTACATAAAGTAATTAAAAGTAGTATTAAATATCCATGATTTAATACTGTAAATAAACGCACGAATTCACAAGAAATTTACCTTTATTGATATATTCTTTTCAATTCATCTACGGTAGGGGATTGATGTCCAAAATAAAGAGATAATATCAACATTCTGCATATATCTTTACGTCTTCCCTCCTTCCACAGGACTTCCCTTATGGAAGAGCGCTGTCGAGCCCGCATGCAGGAAATTGATATTTTCCAAACAAGAAAGATATCAAAATGTCTATCACGAACATTACGACAGATCAGTCCATGGGAAGTTGGGCTGGCAATGGTAACCTAAGCTGGGTTGCTCCCCCTGCCGATGCCACGGAAGGGCAGGGCACAAATGGTGACATTCTGAATGTCCATAACGGGGCCACCCTCACCATCAAAGGCTATCTCAATCTGAACGCAGGCATCGTCAATATTACTGAGGGTGCGACGGTTCAGGTTGTAAGAGATGAGTCAGATACTGCTGGTATCCTGCAGGATGCTGCTGGCGGCACAATCAATATCAATAACGGAACACTCTCGATCAGTAACGACTTTAACGGTCGTACGGGTGTTTACAACATCACCAATGGTAAGCTGGTGGTGAACCATGTTTTCACAGGGTTTGAGGGGGTTTATAACGTAAACAGCGGCGGCGTTTTTGTTGCCGGTCTGGAATGTTCAAACCTGATGTCGCCCAAGATCAACATCAGGGGCGGGTCTGTCTATTTTTACAATCTCATTGATGATATCAGTGGGACTGCAAAAATTGACTTTCATAATACCCCCGGCGGCCTTCTGAAGATTGAAAATACATCTCTTTCCAGCTTGTCCAATCTGGATCTGCATGTACAGAATTTTGTCTACGGGGATCAGATCAAAATTCAGTCTTATACTGATTATAGCTCGAACACGCTAACGACCAGCATAAGCGGGAATGATCTGCTTATTCAGGGGACAGTTAATGGTAATACAACCACACTTGTCACTCTGAAAAACTTCGTCACAAACACGAATGGCAATGCGATCCCAACAGCGATGTACCGGGATGGCTATATTCTGTTCGGTGAGCAGAGCGATACAGGCGCATGCTTCCTTGCCGGCGCTATGATTGAGACAAGCAACGGATGCGTGGCTGTAGAAGATATCCAGGTTGGGGATGTTCTTGTCGCTCATGTCAGGGGGCAGACTGTAAGTCGGTCTGTTATCTGGGCAGGCAGGCAGTTTGTTGTGGTGAATAGCGCGCTGTCTGACGATATGGCGGGTTACCCGGTGCGCGTGTGCCAGAATGCCATTGCAGAGGGGGTTCCGTCTAAGGATCTGCTGATTACGCCAGAACATTGCCTTGTTCTTTGAAGGAAATTTTGTGCCTGTCCGGATGCTGGTTAACGGAAGCTCTGTTTTCTATGACAAGTCCATCACGTCCTACACGTATTATCACGTGGAAACGGAGCAGCATTCTGTCATCACGGCCGATAATGTGCTGACGGAAAGCTACCTTGATACTCGGTCAGGATCGTCTTTCCAGCAGACGGGCAAGGTGGCGCGTCTCTATGGCATTTCCCGCACATGGGAAAAAGATGCCGCGGCTCCGCTGTGTGTTGATCGTGCCGTTGTGGAGCCGTTATTCCGTAAACTGGAACAGCGCGCAAAAACACTCGTTAAAGATCAGCCGGTGCCTGAAATGGCTGAGCAGACAGGTGATCCGGATTTACATCTGGTGATTGATGCAGGGAGAACTGTGCGCCCACTGCGGTATGATGGCACGCATTACAGCTTCATGCTGCCGCCGCATACAAAGTCCGTGCGTATCGTCTCCCGTGCCAGCCGGCCTTCAGATGTGATCGGTCCTTTCGTGGATGACCGTCGTTATCTTGGGGTGCTGGTTGCCAAAATCGTTTTTGTTACAGGCAGCCAGAACTACGAGATAACGTCTCACCTGCAGACTGAAACGATGGACGGGTGGTATGGCGCAGGAGAGGAACCATGCGCCTGGACAAATGGCAATGCCGTCCTGCCATTGTGTGAACATATGGCGCAGGGAAGGATGGGAATTCTGCTTCTGGAAGTGCGGGCAGGCGGCCCTTATCTGCTGAGCCAGCCCAAAGCAGACGTTCGCTTGTCACAGTCTGCCTGATTTTTCTAACAGGGGACTTTCTGGTCAGGCCCCCATTTTTGATGGGGGCCTGATAACGTGTATCTGGACTAGAGGGCTTACCGAGTGGAACTTATCCGCTCGGCATAACGAAGCTATTTCGCGACTGTGCTTGCAACCAGCCCCGGTGTCAGGATCTGTGGCAGCACCACTTCCGGCCCGTTGGCAGGCACATAGAGGTAGAACGGCACGCCGTCTCGCCCATGTGCTTTTAGAAACGCGCTGATGGCGGGATCATGATTGGTCCAGTCTCCCCGCAACACCGTAACACCATGGGCTGCAAAGGCTGCCTGCGTGCTGGGGATATCCAGTGCCACCCGCTCATTGACCAGACAGGTAATGCACCACGCTGCGGTCATATCCACAAAAACGGGTTTGCCTGCCGCGTGCAGTTCTTTCAGTCGTGCTTCCGAAAAGGGTTCTGTTCCTTTAGGTAGCCCGGAGGTCAGGCTGCCGCTGGCAGCCGGTGCCGCACTCTGGTGACGAAGGGCGGGAACCAGCGCCAGCGCCCCCAATAGCCCCAGCAGAGCCAGCCCATGCAAAGCCGTGCTGGTGCGTGTATGGCCTTGCTGAATAAGCCGCACCTGCGCCACGCCATAAATCCACCCAGCAAAGCCAAGCAGCACTAATCCTGTCGCCAGCAGCAGCACAACGGACGCCCCACCTTCCAGCGATGCCACCCATAGCAGCCATACGCAGGAGCCCAGCAGCGGGAAGGCCAGAAACTGGCGGAGATACTGCATCCATGCGCCGGGTTTTGGCAGGCGCGCGGCCAGTCCCGGCACGGTGGTCAGCAGCAGATAGGGGGCGGCAAGACCCAGCCCCATGGCGGCAAAAACAATCAGCCCCATGGCAGGCGGCCCGGAGAGGGCCCCCGCAATAGCGACCCCCATGAACGGGGCCGTGCAGGGCGTTGCAACCACTACGGCCAGAATGCCTGTGACGACATCATGCCAGTGGCCATGGGCATGGCTCGTCAGGGAACTGCCTGCCGAGACAGGCATGAATTCAAACACGCCCAGCAGGTTAAGCGCCATGGCAAACAGTAGCCAGGTCACTAGTGTGACAAACAGAGGAGACTGAAACTGAAAGCCCCAATCTGCCGCAGCACCAGCCACACGCAGGCCCATCATCACGCCGCCAAGTGCCAGGAACGTCACCATAACGCCCAGACTGTAACAGGCTGCACTCATGACCTGTGTGCGGCGTTCCGCTTTACCCAGCCGCGCCAGAGAGAGAGCCTTCATAGCCAGAATGGGGAAGACGCAGGGCATCAGATTCAAAATCAGGCCGCCCAGAAAGGCAAACACCACCTGTTGCAAAAATCCGGCCTGCGTCAACGTGCTGGTGAGGGGGGAGGAACTGGCGTTCTGTCCGCTTGCAAACGGCGCACCTGCCAGAGCAGGAACGGGCCTGGCCGTGAGGGATAAGGAACGCTCATTTCCCGCCGCATCTTTTAAAACCAGCAAACCGCTCAGAGGTTGTGTGGACGCAAATTCCGGCAGGCGTTTCAGTAGCAGGGCGGCACTCCCATCCTGCACTGTAAACTTCTGCGTGGCGGCCTGATCAATCAAGCCCGGCTGGTCTGGCATGAACCATGCATCCTGCACGGAACGGGCAGAGAGGTCGGCGCCCTTGATGGTCAACACCCCATCAGCCGAGACGGTGGCGGCATAAGGGGACGGAACAGGTGTGGCCTCTGCCGCAGCGGAAAACAGAGATGCCTCTGCGGAGAGATGAGCCGGGCCGGGCTGTAAGGTTACGGCCAGATCAGCTTCTTCCGGCACGCAGACATTTTCACACACCAGCCAGCTTGCATGGGCTTTGAGTGTGGTCGGGCCGGATGTCTCACCCCCTGCCGGATGGAGAGGCAGCTCCATGGGCAACACAACGTCACCCGTATAAGCGTAAGACATCAGCGAGGAATCGGGGATGCGGTGCGGTGTTGGCCATACAATGGGAGATGCTTTCCCGTTGAAGGCCCCGTCTGCTGTCACGGTCACGTCCGGCGCTTCTCCGGCGTCACCCGGGTTGCGCCAGTAGGTGTGCCAGCCGTCCTGCAGTTTCAGCCGGAGGGCAACATGTAGCGGCGCCTTTCCGTCTGTGGTGTCTGTATCCGTGATCAGCGTGGCAACACTGTGCCCGGTGGTGGAAACCGGGGCGCTTTCCGCTGCGTCCGCCTGTTGCCACTGGCCTGTCAGGTCCGCTCCGGACAGGGTTGCCCCAACCGCAAACATCAGGGCCAGCCCCCACAGGCTGCGGACCATGCGGTGCGTCAGTGCGCGCGGGGATAGGGTTGTGGCAGAAACAACCGGAGGGGGAGAGTACAAACGGGGCATGCGGGATCTCAGATAAAAAATGCAACAGGGCAGGAAAGTAACGCACCATAGCATGGTCCGTTGGCGGCATAGAATGCAGCACAGCAACAGGACTGCGGGAGTTTGTGTCCAGAGCCGGACCAGAATACGGTAATGCGTGCAGAAAACGCGGTTACGCACAATGGACAGGTAGAAGGAAGAGCAGGGATCAATGGGCTTTTTCAGGCGGACAGCCGACACTGGCCCTGTGAGCCTGAAAGACGTTGCCAGCAGTGTGACTGTTTTGGAAACTGTTCCCGCTGTCCCTGTGTCCCTTGTGAATGGAGGCGTTCTGGGGGCGGGGGAAACCTCTGTGTTCCAAAGCTGGGTTTCCGAGCCCGCAACCCTCTGCCTGTATGAACTGCGGGATGTGGTGCTGGATCGTTCCCTGATGGTTTTCCTGAAGGATGGGAAACCGCTGCTTGAAACAGCCTATGTGCAGGACCCTTCGGCAGTTGCGGCGCTGACAGTGCGACCGGAGGATCTGGTAACGATACCGGACCACGCTACCCCTGCCGCAGTCTGTTGTGACCACTGGAACAGCAATTATTACCATTGGCTCTCCCATACGCTGCCCACCTTGCATGCTTTACGCATCACCGGGCATCAGGATGCACGGCTCATGCTGCCAGCCAGCATGCGTCCCTGGCAGGCTGATACGCTGGCGCTCTCCGGGTTTGATGCGCAAAAAGGCATCCCGACAGAGCATGGTAAGCAATATGCGTTCCGGCGGGTGCTCTATGCGGATTATGTGCGCGGAGCTGCTGATTTTTCGGTCTCACCTTTGTCTCGGGCAGCATACGAGTTTTTGGCGGCCACGCAGCCCCCAACCGGCCCCCGAGACCTGCGTATTTTTATTGAGCGAGGTCCCGCCAGTAATCGCAGAATTCCGAATGAAGCCGAACTAACAGCGGCTTTGCAGGCGCGGGGCTTTTTGTGTGTCCGGGCAGAAAACCACTCGGCGGCTGAACAAATTCAGATTTTCAAACGGGCCAGACTGATTATGGGGCAACTTGGCTCTGGAATGGCTAATTGTGTCTGGTGTCAGCCGGGCACTGTGATGTTTGAACTGGTTGCCGAACATCATCAGAACCCGTGTAATCTGCTGATGGGCATGCAGGCAGGCTTACCCTATTGGGGGAAACTGATGCCCACAGGCCAACAGGACGATGACCATATCGCGCAGTCTGAAAAGCCTCTGGATATTGCTTCCGTTCTGCATGAACTGGATCAGATTGAGCAGTATCTGCCGCCTGTCTGAGCGTTGCTCAGGAGCGTTTGGCCCACGCCGCCAGCTTGTCCACCACAGCCTGACCAGACATGCGGCGGGCATCGCCCAGAGCCAGTGTCTCGTCGCCGTTCAGCACCTTGCCCTCCGGTGTGACAATCAGAGCGACCGGAATGGCCTTAATGGTAATGCCAAACTTTTTGGCAATATCCATGTTCTTGTTGAAATGGTCGACATTGACAGACACGACGGAAAAGGTCTGATCAACCCACGGGCTGACAGCCGGGTGCGTCAGCACACCCGCCAGAACGCGACAGTCCGGGCACCAGTTGGCACCAAAGTCAATCAGCACTTTCCGGCCTGTCTTGCGGGCTTCTGCAAAGGCGGCGTCTACCGCAGCCTGTGCGTCATCTGGTTCTGCATACGGATGCGCGACCGCTGTAATTGGCGCAGAGCCAATCTGCGGGACAGGCACCGTTGCCGCATTGGAGACCGCGCTTTGTGCCGCAGCAGGCTGCCCCATGCCAACGACAGCCGGAGCAGTCAGAGCGGTTGCCACCAACAAAGTGCGGAAAAAAGCGGGAGAACGCATGCAGAATGATCCTTGATTAATCTAAAGGCGCTTTTCCGGCCACAAGGCGTATAACAAACAGCGTGTCAGGCAGCGGAATTGCTAAGAGGATATGTATGGAGAGGACAGGATAAATGTCAATTAAATACGTGCAAAATTAAATTCACATAAAAAACTGTAAAATAAGAGGGACTGTCGGCTCCCTAATGCTGCCCCGCATCCGATGCACCGGGCTGCAATACAAACAGGCGGGAGCAGTAGGGGCAAACAGTCTGATGCCCGCCAATGGTCAGCCACACACGCGGGTGCCCTAACGCACCCAGCCCACCATCACACGCTACTTTGCGATGATCGACCACAATCGTTTCAACATGCCCCAACTGGGGGTGAGGGACAGGGTTGGTAGCTTGAAGAAGCATGGAGGCACATCCTTGATGGTGACGCAGGACGCAGTGTCCGCAAAGGCGCGTCATGCTTACAGTCCGGATCAGTCCAGACTGGCGCGGATTTGTCAGGAATGATAGCGGGTTGAAATGTGCTTTTCCATGCTTTCTTCCTTCCCATCCGCGTGAGCAGAATGCTGCGGTCGGTGCTGAACAGGGTAGTGTTCTCTGCGGTCATAAAGGCCGGATGGTCGGGTTTGGCGACCTGCGGAATGCTGGCGCTTCCTGCCTGCAGCACCACAATGCCTCCCGTGCCAAAACCGCCGTCGCGGTTTGCCCAACTTGGGCAGTTAGTGCCGCCAGAAAAGATTTTTACGCTTTCCGATGGGGCAAAAATCCCCGCCCGCCTCTGGCAGGCCTCTGCACCGCCTCGCGCCATTTTTCTGGCCTTGCACGGGTTTAATGATAGCCGGGATGCATGGGAATCCTCAGCCCCGTTTTTCGCTGCACGTGGGGTCACGGTTGTAGCCCCAGATCAACGGGGGTTCGGGCAGGCGCCCGAGCGTGGCGGCTGGGCAGGAACGGCACGGATGGTGGAGGACGTTCGGGAGGAAGTCACCCAGCTTCAGCAGGTCTATCCGCACACGCCCCTTTATCTGGCGGGGGAAAGCATGGGTGGTGCTGTGCTGATGCAGCTGATGGCACAGCCGAATGCCCCACATGTGGCAGGCACGATCCTGCTGGCTCCGGCTGTATGGAATTTTAGCTGGGCGACAGATGTGCCGCTGAAGGTGCTGGCACGCCTGTTTCCAGACTCTCTTGTAACAGGGCGGGAACTCCCGGTACATGTTGTGGCCAGTGACAATATGCTGGCGCTGGCCCGCCTGTATTATGACCCCCTAACTCTGCGCGCAACGCGACTTAAAGCCCTGCAAGGCCTTGTGACGTTGATGAAGCAGGCTGCGCATGCAGCCCCGCATCTCCATGGACCTGTGCTGTGTGTATATGGCGACCATGACCAGCTTGTTCCGCCCACCGCCATGGTGCCTGTCTGGCAAAATATGCCCGCAGGAACACGGCTGGATCTTATCTCTGGTGGCCACCATCTGCTGCTGCGGGACCGGCAGGGTACACGCGTAATGCAGGATATGCTGAGCTGGATAAACACCCCCGAACACTGGCTTCCTTCCGGCGGAGACAGTGCTGTTGCCGCGTGGCTGGCGACCGGAGTAGGCGAGCCCGGGGCTGAAAAGCAGGATGCACCACTACCCATTCTGCCCTCAATGTTGGATCGGCTTGTGCTGCCAGAGGCTCGATAAGCTATTCTCAAAGCCCCTTTATTAGGCGCCTCAATTCAGAAATTCAAAAATACGACAGATTTCTAGGCTGCATGAAGCCGGAAAAATCATTTTATTTTCAAGAATATACGTAATTTAAGATTTGATTCCGGATCATATTCAGAGCGTTGCCCACAAAAGAGAAGTTGAGCATCTCTGCGGCTTGGCCAAAAAGAAGCCGCGCAGTGCAGCACGGAAAAATGGCTAGCGTGTTGGTTGCAGTTGCGACATGGACCCATTTTATCATTATAGTGTAGAAACGCTCTATCAGGCCTTCCGAGGCTTTTTTCTTAAACCTGTCAATTTTTTCATCAATGGTGTTTCATGTTGTTTCGCTCTTTACTTCTGGCCTGCGCAGTTCTGCCATTTTCTGCTAACCTTTGTCTGGCGCAAACGACAGATGAGCAGAAAACAGCACATATTTTCACGACATTACAGTCAGACCCAGCCCGTCTTGCGCTCTTCATGCGTCAATTCCCTAAAGGAGCTGACCTTCACAACCACATGGTGGGGGCCATTTATGCGGAAAGCTATTTAAAATGGGCTGCGCAGGATGGAGCATGCGTGGCACTCGAGCACGGCCAGATTTTGTCGCATGGCTGCACGGGGCACACTAAAGGGGAGATCCCCGCCGCAGCTTTGCCTGCTGACCCGGACGCAGAAAACAGCATGATTGATGCTCTTTCCATGCGTGATTTTGTGCCCACAGCGAATGACCGCTCAGGACATGATCATTTCTTTATAACCTTCAGCCGCTTTTTCCCCATCACGCAAAAACACGCAGGGGACAGTCTGGCAGAAGTAAAAGACCGGGCAGCACAAGATCATGTGCAGTATGTTGAATTGATGATTTCCCCCGGTCTGGGCGGGATGATCGCTGCCGGGATGACGCATCCCCTCAAGGGCGAGGATTATACGCAGGCAGAACAGGCGCTGAAGCCTATGCTGCCTAAACTGGTGGCAGATGTTGGGCACGAGACCGATGACATGGAGCGGCAGGCCCAGCAGGTTTTGCAGTGCGGAACCCCACAGGCGCATCCGGGGTGTGGTGTAAAAGTGCGTTATTTGTACCAGACATTGCGCACTTTGCAGCCCTCTGTCGTGTTTGCGCAGCTTTATGCCGGGTATGAAGTTGTGCGAACGGATGCCCGTTTTGTAGGGGTGAATATTGTTGCCCCCGAAGATAACGTGATAGCCATGCGGGATTATGACCAGCATATGCGCATGTTTCAGGCGCTCAATGCTCAGTATCCCGATGTGAAACTCAGCCTGCATGCGGGTGAGCTTACTCCCGGTCTTGTTCCGCCTGAAGGGCTGACGCATCACATTCGCTCAGCGGTAGAAATAGCCAACGCACGCCGGATCGGGCACGGCATTGATATTACGTGGGAGCAGGATGCTACGGGCTTGCTGGCAGAGATGGCTCAGAAAAAGGTCATGGTTGAAATCAACCTGACAAGTAATGACGTTATTCTGAATGTTAAGGGAAAATCTCACCCCTTTGCCCTGTATAGACGGGCCGGTGTGCCTGTCGCTCTGTCTACTGATGATGAGGGCGTATCCCGTGGGGACCTGACACAGGAATATCTGCGCGCTGCCACAACCTGGCCGCTGAGCTATCAGGAAATGAAAGAGCTTTCACGTAATGGCCTGATCTATTCTTTCATACCGGGAGAAAGCCTCTGGGCAGACGGGCATGTGGTTCCAGCCTGTCAGGATATGACGAGCCAGTCCTGTCAGGATTTTACCGCGCAAAGCGAAAAGGCCCGGATTCAGCTTGATCTTGAACAGAACTTCACCCGGTTTGAAGCCGCAATTGCTCATAACCCGTTGCTAGCTGATTAAAAGCCTTACGCCCCAATACTGCATCATGATGGCCTCCTTGGAGCATTATGGTGCGGTACTACCTGCCCGCTTATTGGAATAGATCGCAATGCGACCGGGTAATGACAACAAAGCATTTTCTGACCTAACATACTATTCTTCAGGCAAGGCCCGGTAGGGAACAACGCCGCGCGCATGACTGCCGGTGTCCAGAATGCGGCCTGAAACCGGGAGAGAACGATGACTACACTGGTCACGTCCGCAGGCTCGGCATCCAGGCCCAATGGGAACAACCATACTGTGGTCTTCCAGATTAAGGCCTGCGGCATAAACAGTTTTAGCGGCATCGGTTATGGAGCAACCCAGAACCATAGCGATTTGCCGTGGACGATCAGCATAACTTGAGCCTTCATGGCCAACTGTGCGCGCCACGTTCAGATAGATAGCATCATCCGTTGTTTGAGAAAGCTGCACCTGAATCTGGCCGGGCGTCGCAAAGGCCCTGAATACGTTCCATAAAGGGCACGGCCCACCAAACCGAGCTTGAGAAAAACGATTGGCAGAAAAACTTTTAAGAATATTTCCTGCAATATCGAGTTTGAGGAAGTAAAAGGGAATTCCTTCTGCGCCAGTGCGTTGTAAAGTGCTCAACCTATGACAAACCTGCTCAAAGCTAACGGAGAAATGGCGGCGTAACTCGTCAATATCATAACGCATTATTTCGGCTTGCTCTAAAAATCTGGCATACGGCAAGATCAGCGCGCCGGCAAAGTAATTGCTGAGATAGACCCGGGCCAGTTCCTGAGCATTGTAATCTTTGGGGCCTTCGCGGCGTAGAATATCCGTTATCAGTCGGCTCTGTTCCAGTTGACCAATAATCTGAGCCAGAAAAAATAAAGTGCTTTCATGAGGCTGATTATGAGGCAGGTAAATCTGGCGTTTATGTTGGTCAATGCGCCAGACAAGACCTGTACTTTCCATATCGGTGCTTTGTGTAATATGCAGCCCGTGGCGATCATAAAGATGCTTGGCGAGGCTAGAGCTTAACTGGTCATCCTTAAGGGTAAAATTTTTATAAAATTCCTCCGCAGCTCTATCAAGTTCGTGAAAATAATTCCGATGTTCCTGCACCCAGTTTCCCACCACATCATAAGGCTCCAGAGAGGGAGAAGGGGACAAGGCCGTTTCGAAATATTGTTCCTGATTAAAAGTATAAGCACGATAGAGTGTTAAAAAAGCCTGACAGAGTTCCGGACTGTGGTTTGCAGCCTCAGTCATTTTAGAAAAAGGGAGGGACGCTGTTTTAAAAATAGGATCAGCCATTGTCTCCCGAAGCGCCTGTATGATGTGGGCTTCCCGCGTGTCACTGAACCACGCAGGCGTTAGAGTGAAACGCTCACAAAGGTTCTGCAGGAGGTGGTTGGGTAACGGGCGGTGATTGCGTTCAAGCTGATTCAGATAGCTTAGTGAAATCCCCACGCGTTCAGCCATGGCAGCCTGTGTCATGCCTTCACGCTTACGTAACTGTTGCAGACGGTTTCCTGCAAAGAGTTTTATTTTTGTTCTGGGCATACCGACAGACCTTCGCAGACTTTGCAACTGGTGCAAATTCGTTTGCTTCTTTCTACTCTTATTCCCCTGCCGCTTGATACAACAGTCTGCGAATGTCTCTTCCAGATCACAAAATGGCAAGGGACAAAACCATGCAAAACCATGCGGTAAGAGTGCACCCGGAGAGCGACCGTCTTGCCTGCTCTGAGCAACTGGCCTGGAAAATTGCACAGGTTGCAGCGGACCCAGTGGGGGTCGAGGCCGCAGTGGCTGATATGATTATCAACCGTATGATTGATAATGCCGCCGTCGCTATGGCTTCAGTCAACCGCCATTCTGTCATGAGTGCGCGTGCAGAGGCGCTGGCGCACCGTAGAACGGGTGGCGCCACGGTGTTTGGCATGGGGCCAGATGTGCGGGTGCATGCAGAATGGGCTGCCTGGGCCAATGGCACAGCCGTAAGGGAACTTGACTTTCATGACACGTTCCTAGCGGCTGAATATTCCCACCCGGGGGATAATATTCCCGGTATTCTGGCTGTAGCGCAGCAGTGTGACCGGAGTGGCGCAGACCTCATCCGTGGCATTGCGACCGGGTACGAAATCCAGATTGATCTGGCGCGCGCCATCTGCCTCCACAAGCATAAAATTGACCATGTTGCGCACCTCGGCCCGTCTGTTGCTGCGGGGATCGGCACGCTTCTGCGTCTGCCGCCTTCGGTCATTTATCAGGCCATTGGTCAGGCATTGCATGTCACCACAGCCACACGCCAAAGCCGTAAAGGGGAAATCTCCTCCTGGAAAGCTTATGCGCCGGCTCATGCGGGAAAAATGGCCGTAGAATCAGTTGATCGCGCCATGCTGGGTGAAACGGCACCAACCCCCATTTATGAAGGGGAAGATGGCGTGATTGCATGGATGCTGGACGGAAAAGATGCGTCATACCAGGTCCCTTTACCTGACGTGGGTGAACCAAAACGCGCTATCTTTTCGTCTTTTACCAAGGAACATTCAGCAGAATATCAAAGTCAGGCTTTGATAGACCTTGCTTTCCGTATGGGTAAAAACATTACCAATTGGGATGACGTTGAGGACGTGCTGATCGAAACCAGCCACCATACGCATTATGTGATTGGTACCGGCTCGAACGATCCGCAGAAGTTTGATCCTCAGGCCTCGCGTGAAACGCTGGATCATTCGATTATGTATATCGTTGCTGTAGCTTTGCAGGATGGGTGTTGGCATCACGTCCGCTCCTATGAACCGGAACGGGCACGGCGCGAAGATACTGTGCGTTTATGGAAGAAAATACATACTGTTGAAAAACCCGAGTGGACCGAACGGTATCATGAGAGTGACCCAGACAGGAAAGCTTTTGGGGGTCGTATCATCATCCGCATGAAAGATGGTCGTGTTCTGGCGGATGAACTGGCAGTTGCCAATGCCCACACACTTGGTGCCACACCATGGCAACGGGATGATTATATCAAAAAATTTCTCACGCTTTCAGAGGGAATTGTCCCAAAAGCAGAGGCTGAACGGTTTCTGAGCGTTGTGCAGAAACTGCCTGACCTTACAGCAGGAGAACTGCACCAGATTGAACTGAACGTTTCCCCGCAGGATATGCAGTTCAATCGTGTGGAAAGCATTTTCAATTTTGGTCAGCTGGGTTCTGAGTCTGAAGTGCCGCGTCAGCACGCAGCTCTGATGACCTGACTCTGTACCCGCAAGGTGAGGGAGCGAGACTCATGCATACCGAACTCCACAGCACAAAACCCAAAAAGTCAGTTGCTCTGTCTGGCACTGTGGCAGGAAACACAGCGCTCAGCACTGTCGGCCATAGTGGTAATGATCTGCATTACCGTGGGTATGATATCAAAGATCTTTCACGAGCCTGCTTGTTTGAAGAAGTTGCCTATCTTCTCATCCATGGCTATCTGCCCAACACGCCAGAACTGGAGAGTTATAAGCGGCATCTCGCAAGTATGCGCGATATTCCTGATATTGTACGAGCCACTCTGGAACGTCTCCCGGCATCCACGCATCCTATGGATGTGCTCCGTACGGCGGTTTCTGTTATGGGCTGTGCCCTGCCAGAACGCAGTGACTGCCCGATAGCAGGCGCGCGGGAGATTGCCGACAGGCTCGTCGCCTCAATGGGATCCATGCTGCTTTATTGGTATCATTACTCCAATCATGGCCGGCGTATCGAAACCATGACAGATGATGAGAGCATTGGCGCGCATTTCCTGACACTCCTGCACGGGCATACGCCACCCCATGACTGGGTTCAGGCCATGCATACATCCCTTATTTTATATGCAGAGCATGAGTTTAACGCGTCTACGTTCACGTCTCGCGTGGTGGCTGGCACAGGGTCAGACATGTATTCTGCGGTGACGGCAGCCATAGGGGCGTTGCGTGGACCCAAACATGGCGGAGCGAATGAGGTCGCGCTGGATATCCAGAAGCGATACCTGACAGCGAATGAAGCAGAAGCCGATATTCGGCGCAGGCTGGACGCCAAAGAGGTGGTGATCGGCTTTGGTCATCCGGTTTACACACTGGCTGATCCACGCAACGAGATTATTAAGGAAATAGCAAGAAACCTCTCGCGGCGTAATGGAACCATGCGGCTCTATGATGTTGCCGAAAGAATTGAACGTGTGATGGCGGAACAGAAGAAGATGTTTCCCAACCTCGATTGGTTCAGTGCGGTTTCTTATAACGCCATGGGCATTCCCACGAGCATGTTTACGCCGATTTTTGTGATTGCCCGTGTGACCGGCTGGTGCGCGCATATCATGGAACAGAGGCAGGATGGGAAAATCATTCGTCCGTCTGCAAATTACACAGGGCCGGATGCACGCCCCCTGATTCCCCTGCGTGAACGTGACGGACTGGAGTATGCAGCATGACCTACCTGATAGGCGCCAATTCTTCCGCAACGCCAGCGGGACAACGGTTTAAAGGCATGATGAGTGCAAAAGGAATCATGCAGATCCCCGGTGCGCATAACGGACAGGCTGCACTGCAGGCAAAAGATCGTGGGTTTGACGCGCTTTATCTATCTGGTGCCGCCATGACAGCCAGCATGGGTCTGCCTGATCTGGGCATTATTACGATAGATGAAGTTTGCTTCTTTATTCGTCAGGTTGTCAGAGCATCCGGGTTGCCTGTTCTTGTGGATGGGGACACTGGGTACGGGGAAACCCTGAATGTAATGAATATGGTGCGCGCGTTTGAGGACGCAGGTGCGGCGGCCGTACACATTGAAGATCAAGTCCTTCCCAAGAAATGCGGCCATTTGAATGACAAGAAGCTCGTATCTCCTTACGAGATGGCTCAGAAAGTTGCAGCCGCTGCCCGTGCCCGACGGGATATGGTGATTATCGCCCGGACAGATGCCGCGGGTTCTGAGGGACTGGATGGCGCTGTTGCGCGTGCCCGCCTGTATCATGAAGCTGGTGCTGATGCTATTTTCCCAGAAGCCCTTATTTCTGAAGACATGTTCAGAGAGTTTTCAAGGCAGCTTCCTGATGTGCCCCTTCTTGCCAACATGACAGAGTTTGGACGCTCACCATACTTCACGGCCTCACAGTTTGAGCAGATGGGCTATAGCATGGTCATATGGCCGGTGAGTTCTCTTCGTGCTGCCAACAAGGCGCAGGCGGATCTGTATGACACTCTTGCACGTAACGGCAGCACCGAAGAAATGCTGCCACGCATGCAGACACGAGAAGAGCTGTACAAAACACTTCGGTATTATGAGTATGAAACGCTCGATGCAGGCATTGTGGCCACGGTTCTCCCGCATGTCGGGCAGAGCGACCGTTCTGCGGCCTGAAACCGTAGAACTTTATCCCACAGAAACCATAAAAAATAAGGGATACGCCAACATGACCGACCAGACAGTCATTCCCGCACGCGCTTATCCAGATTACCCGGCGATCATGACGCCGGAGCAGTTGCAGGTTATGCGTGAAAAAGCGCGATCTGACCCGGATGCGTTCTGGCTGGAACAGGCCCAACGTGTTCATTGGTTCAAAAAACCGACGCAAGGGTTTTCTGGAAGTTTTGAAAAAAATGTTTCCATCAGCTGGTTTGCCGATGGAGAGCTGAATGCCTCCGTTTGCTGCATAGATCGGCATCTGACCGAAAAACGGGATCAGGTGGCACTGATTAGCCAGCGGGAGGCCGAAGGCCGTTCTGAAAGCCTGACGTATCATGATCTTCATGAGCGCGTTTGTCGGCTTGCGAACGCCTTGACTTACCTGGGCGTGAAGAAAGGATGCCGCGTCGCTATCTGTCTTCCCATGGTGTCAGAAGCGATTGTGTCCATGCTGGCCTGCACACGGATTGGTGCGGTTCATGTTGTGTTATTTGGCGGCTTCTCTGCTGAAGGGCTGGCCGAGCGGCTGGTGGATAGCGGCGCGGTCGTCGTTATTACCGGCAGCATGGCATGGCGCGGGAACAAGGCAGTCCCTTACAAAGATACTCTGGATGAAGCCTTGAGGAAAGCAGGTGAGAAGAGCAGCGTGCAGTTCATGCTGGTTGTGCGCACATCTGATGAAGCCGTCCCCATGCTGCCCGGCCGTGACTATGACTATCATGATTTTGTGGATCATTTCGAAGCGGATTTCGTGCCTGTTGCGATGCATGCGGAAGATCCCATGTTCATGCTCTATACGTCCGGTAGTACAGGCAAGCCCAAGGCTATTGTCCATGCGACTGGCGGTTACATGGTCTGGGCCGCGTATACTATGGGTATGGTTTATACCCCCCGAGCAAACGATGTACTGTGGTGCACCGCAGATGTGGCATGGATTACGGGGCATACATCAGTTGTGTACGGGCCGCTGGCTAATGGTGGCACAACCATGATTTCAGACAGCCTGCCGACATCTCCTTATCCGGGCCGTTGGTTCGACCTGATTGATGCGTATAAGGTGACCATGCTGTTTACAGCTCCTACCGCTGTTCGGGCGATGATGGCGCAAGGGGAGGCTGTGGTGCAGAAGCGTGACCTGAGCTCCTTGCGGTTGCTCGGTATTGCCGGAGAACCAATAAGCCCGGATGCATGGTTATGGTACCATGATGTTGTGGGCAAAAAGCGTTGCCCGGTAGCAGATACGTGGTGGCAGACTGAAACAGCAGGCGTGGTGCTTGGACCCGTGCCCGGTGTGCAGTCGCTCAAACCCGGATCGGCCACCATGCCTTTGCCGGGGCTGGAAATGGTTATTCTTAATTCAGATGGTAAGGCAGAGGCGGGTGCGACCGCGGGCGCATTATGTATTGCGCGCTCGTGGCCGGGTCAGTGCCGGACAATCTGGAAAGACCATGAACGCTTCCGTCAGGCTTATTTCTCTATGGCGCCGGGTCTGTATTTTACAGGCGATGGGGCAAGGCGTGATGAGGATGGGTATTACTGGATTACGGGACGCATGGACGATGTCATTAACATTGCCGGGCATCGTTTGGGGACGGCTGAAGTTGAGGATGCTTTAGGCGAAGATCATCGTATTGTGGAATGTGCGGCTGTTGGCGTGCCGCATTCTGTCAAGGGGCAGGCATTGGTTGTGTTTGCTATTCCGAACAGGACGGCTGTAACGGGCGTGGATGAAAAAGACATTAGTCGTCTTATTGTCAACCTGATTGGCCGCTACGCAGCACCTGAGGCGGTGTATCTGGTGCCAGACTTGCCGCGGACCCGTTCCGGAAAAATCGTCCGGCGCTTGCTGCGCAAAATTGCCAGTGGTGAAACCGATACACTGGGCGATCTTTCTGCTTTGAGTGATCCTTCAATCATCTCGACTTTATGTGAGCGGGTAAGGAGCCAGATTTCTTTAGAAGATCAGAGTGGTGTGTGCAAAAACCCTGAGAAGAACGAAATTTTTAAAGAGGTCAGGATCGTATCCTAAAGCCATACCTGGAACGGTTTATGCAGGATGATCCATCATGCCAGCATAAATCGTTCCGTTGAACTGAGCAGGTATTGCGTTTTGAGTCCGCCCGAATTGGGAAAAGCTAGGGAGTATCGTTGAGATAAATGAGGAGATCACTCTGTGAAATGATCACTCTTCTTTTTTTTACACCCTAAACAGCTTTTCGCCTTTCTGTACCTCGTCCCGTATAAAATGACATAGCTGACTGATGCGAACACTTGTCTGCTCTTCAGCACGGGTAATCAGCCAGTAATGGCGTTCCAGCCTGACCTGCTGGGGCAAGACGGGAATTAGTTCAGGGCGGGTAGCAGCAACAAAAGTCGGCAGGACTGCCATACACAAGCCGGAGCACGCGGCTTCCATTTGTGCCTGCACGCTTGAATTCTGAATCCGCACCATTTTGCGTGAAACGCCAAGATGCCCAAGATAATCCAGCTCCCGCATGAAAATCATTTCATCCACATACCCAGAAAACAGGTGTGATGAAAAATCCTCCGGTTTCTTGATTGGTTTTTCCCGATCAAGATATGAACGGGTGGCGTAAACGCACAGATAATATGGTGTCAGCTTCTCACATACAAACCGATCATCCTCTGACGGTGTTACGGTAATAGCTATATCGGCCTGCCTGCGTGAGAGGGCCACAATCTGCTGGATCGTCAGGATTTCAATTGTCAGGGCAGGGTTATCCACCAACAGTGAGCCAATGCGGGACGCCAGAAAGAAGCTGGCAAATCCTTCAAGCGCGTTGATCCGCACCGTTCCCGTTAATCCATGAGCGGGGCTGGAAGCCTGCGCCACGCTTGTTGCTTCACGGTCCATGGCTTCAGCCGTGGTTAACAGGTCTTGTCCATAGCGGGTCAATGCATAACCGCGCAGGTGTCGCTCAAATAGCGTTTTGCCGACTGACGCTTCCAACGCAACAATGTGTCGGCCCACAGTTGCGTGATCAACCCCTAAAAGACGGCCAGCCTCTGAGAGGGAGCCTGCTCGCGCGACAGCCAGAAAAAACTGCAGATTTCTCCAGTCCAGGCTGCGTTTCATGGAGTAAAAATTCCCTGTTTTTATGGCTATGTGCAGATTTGCACACCAAGTGGGCGAAATCTCCTGATTTTCTTGTGATGCCTTTTGCGCGTTCACTACCAGGACAAGAACAACAGCCGGAAAGGAGCGGTCCACGCCGTAACCTTTCCCAGGAGATAAGGCTATGACAGCACTTTATCTGCCCTCTCTGGTACGTATCGGGGGTGGCGCTCTCAATGAGCTTCCCGCAGCATTAAAGCAGGCTGGGCTTTCAGCCCCTTTCATCATTACCGATGGGTTTATGGCTAAATCCGGCCTTCTGGATAGAGTGCAAACTCTGCTGGCTGAAGCCGATATTCAGTCCGGCGCATTCCCGGATGCAGTGCCGGACCCTACAGTTACATCGGTTGAAGCCGCATTGGCCGCGTTGAAACGCGGTGTTTATGACTGTGTGATCGGCCTTGGTGGGGGCAGCCCGATTGACACTGCCAAGATGGTAGCGGTTCTGGCCAAACATGGAGGCACGCCTTCACACCTGAAGGTGCCTCACGTGCAGGATGAGGCAGGCCTTCCCATTATCGCCATTCCCACTACGGCAGGCACAGGGTCTGAAGCCACGCGCGTGACGGTCATCACGGATGAAAAGACCGACGAGAAAATGCTGTGTGCTGGCTATGCTTATCTGCCACACATTGCCATTGTCGATTACGAACTTACTCTGACCATGCCGCGTCGTCTGACGGCTGATACGGGTATTGATGCGCTGACCCACGCAATGGAAGCGTATGTGTCCAAACGAGCATCTCCCTTTACGGATGCTCTGGCACTGGCTGCCATGAAGCGTATCTGGCACGCACTCCCCATCGCTTGCAAAGACCCTTCCAGTCGTGAAGCGCGTGAACAGGTGATGCAGGGTGCGTTTGAAGCCGGAATGGCATTTTCCAATGCATCTGTAGCGCTTGTGCATGGTATGAGCCGCCCCATCGGCGCACATTTCCATGTGGCTCATGGGCTTTCAAATGCGATGCTGCTGCCGGAAATTACAGCATGGTCTGTTACGGGTGCGCAGTCACGTTATGCAACCTGCGCTCGTGTGATGGGCATTGTGCCTCCTGACGCAGAAGACGGTGCTGCCTGTACAGCTCTCGTTGCAGCACTCCGTGAACGTAACAGGGAACTTGATGTCCCTTCTCCAAGTTCCTATGGGCTTCAGGAAAGCCGCTGGAATGACCTTCTGACTCTGATGGCGGAGCAGGCTCTGGCTTCCGGTTCACCCGCTAATAACCCCCGTGTGCCAAGTCATACGGAGATTGTTGATCTGTATCGAAAAGTCTGGGCCTGAACACAGGCGGATGGATATAAAAACAATAAAACTCCTTTCAGGAGGCTAAAATCATGACATCCCCCGCAAAAGAAGAGCGTTCCATGCGCTCTCTGGTGCTGGCTTCCAGTGTTGGCACTGTTATTGAATGGTATGATTTCTTTCTCTACGGCAGTCTGGCCATTTTCTTTGCCCGTCTGTTTTACCCGCCGGGTGATGATGTCGCGGCGACCCTCATCAGTGTTGCCACCTTTGCTACCGGATTTGCTGTACGTCCTCTCGGCAGCCTGATATTTGGGTATATGGGTGACAGTGTCGGGCGGAAAACGACCTTTCTGATCACGTTGCTGATCATGGGCTGTTCCACTGCGGCCATTGGGCTTCTGCCCACATTTGCAACAGCCGGTTATGCGGCTCCTGTTCTGCTTATTCTGCTGCGCATTGTGCAGGGACTTGCTCTGGGTGGTGAATATGGCGGCGCGGCAACCTATGTGGCCGAGCATTCCCCACCCGGGGAACGCGGAAAGTGGGCCAGTTATATTCAGGCCATGGCTTCTGGCGGGTTTGTGCTATCTTTGGGGATGGTGCTTATCCTACGGCTTTGGCTGGGCGAAGAGGCTTTTGGGACATGGGGCTGGCGGGCACCGTTTCTGGTCTCTTTTGTTCTGGTTGCAGTCTCTCTACGTATTCGCCTTCGGCTTTCTGAATCTCCAGTGTTTGTGGAAATGCACAAGCAGGGCAAATTGTCCAAATCACCAGTGCGGGATGCTTTTCGTATCCCCGGAAATGCACGGCGTATTATCCTGTTTCTGTTTGGGGTCGCTTGCGCACAGGCCGTGACGTTCTACACGGCTCAGTTTTATGCGCTGTATTATATCCAGACATTCATGAAAATGCCGTTCCTGCCAGCAACATTATCTGTTGCGGTCGGGGCATTTCTAGGGGTGCCGTTTTTTGTTCTGTTTGGTGCACTGTCTGACCGCATCGGACGTAAACGTCTGTCTCTGGCAGGTATGGCCGCCGCAGTGCTGTTCTACATTCCCATTTTTTCCATTATCCGGCACGCTATCACCCCAGAAAACACCAGTTATGCGGCAATTTCCGCCTGTGTGTTTGCTCTGGTGGTCATCGCCGCGGCAGTTTACGGCCCCTACGGTGCGTTCATTGTGGAAAGCTTCCCCGCCAATGTGCGTTACACTTCCATTTCCGTTCCTTACCATATTGGCAACGGGATTTTTGGTGGCTTTCTGCCTCTGGTCAGCCTCTGGCTGGTTACAGAAACAGGTAATCCCTATGCAGGCCTGCTCTACCCTATGGGTCTGTGCCTGATCGGTTTCTTTGTCACCCTGTTCTGGGTGCCTGAAACATTGAGCGTGCGCAAAGGCGAACGCACCCAGATTGTCTCCCTTTCACACGACGTTATGAGCGAAGGCTGATCTTCAGCAAAAAGGACAAGAAAAATGAATACAGTTCATCACATCATCAACGGAAAATCCGTCAAAGGTAACAGCACGCGGTTTGGAGACGTGTTTAACCCCGCTACAGGGGCTGTCAGCAAACAAGTTGTGCTCGGCACAGAGGATGATCTGGAGGCAGCTGTTTCTGCTGCCAAGGCAGCTTTCCCTGCATGGGCAGAAACACCGCCTCTGGCGCGTGCGCGCGTTCTGTTCCGGGCGCGTGACCTGATAGAAAAACGCATGGATGATCTGGCTGCTCTTATTACATCAGAGCACGGAAAAATCCTTTCTGATGCTAAAGGGGAGGTCACGCGAGGGTTGGAGGTTGTGGAGTTTGCAACTGGCGTACCAGAACTGTTGAAAGGGGAATATACGGAGCAGGTGGGCCGCGGTATTGATGCCTGGACCATGCGTCAGCCTGTTGGCATTGCCGCCGGCATTACTCCCTTCAATTTCCCGGTTATGGTGCCTTTATGGATGGCCCCTATGGCGCTGGCTACCGGAAACTGCTTCATCCTGAAACCATCGGAGCGTGACCCGTCCGCATCTGTCCTACTGGCTGAAATTTTGCAAGAGGCTGGTCTGCCAGATGGAGTGTTTCAGGTTGTCCATGGTGATAAGGACATGGTGAATGCTATTCTGAAACACCCTGATATTGCGGCTGTCAGCTTTGTAGGCTCCACTCCTATTGCTCAACATGTGTATGCAACGGGTACAGCGTACGGCAAAAGAGTGCAGGCACTGGGTGGTGCAAAAAACCACGCTCTCATCATGCCTGATTGTGATCTGGAAAAAACAGTCGATGCCCTGATTGGAGCCGCTTACGGCTCCGCAGGCGAGCGGTGTATGGCTATTTCCGTGGCAGTCGCGGTAGGACCAATTGCAGATACACTGGTTGCAGAACTGGAAAAAAAGGTGAAAGCAATCACCATTGGCAATGGCACACATGACGCCAGCGAAATGGGGCCACTGGTGACCGCGCAGCATTTGGCCCGTGTTAAGGGACTTGTTGATGCAGGTGTCAATCAGGGGGCAAAGCTGGTGGTGGATGGACGTGACATCACAGTAAAGGACCATGAAAAAGGATTTTTCATTGGCGGTTCACTGTTTGATAATGTGACAGCAGATATGGACATTTACCGTGAGGAAATTTTTGGTCCTGTTTTGTGCGTCATGCGTGCTCCAGACTTTGATACTGCGCTCAAACTAATCAATGACAGCCCCTTTGGGAATGGGACAGCTATTTTCACGCGTGACGGTGATGCTGCGAGAACCTTTGCCCATAACGTGACAGCAGGAATGATTGGTGTGAACGTGCCTATCCCGGTGCCTATGGCGTTCCATTCGTTTGGTGGTTGGAAAGATTCTCTGTTTGGGGATCACCATATGCACGGCCCGGAAGGTGTACGCTTCTTTACCCGCATGAAAGCTGTAACGCAACGTTGGCCCGCGGGTATTCGGTCTGGTGCGGAATTCGTGATGCCCACACATGGATAAATGAAAAAGGAGGCTTGAGAGAAATTATCCCGTCACGTGGTTTTAGACGCCATGTGTACGGGATTTCATGGTTTAAGTTGGCTTTATAAAAAATGATATCTTATCGGAAATATGTTCGAAAATTCGACATGAAAAATAACCTCTTATGAAGGTTCTTTCTAAAATTATGCCTTGTAATACCTTTCTATGAGAGGAGGAATGTCCCTCCAACTCTGTTGACGGCCTCTTGTTGATAGAATCTCTTCAAATCTCTTCATACAAAGTATGTAAATTATGTCTTGGAATCGCGAGGAAAGGTAAAAAATCATACTTGATTAATTTGTGTCTGCTGCAGTATCCATTGTGTAAATTTTTCGATATTTGGTCTATTTTTTAAAGGAGTAGAGAGAAAATATCCTCTCTTACTTTTTATTGATTCATTACTTAAGGGAATGATTTGGTTTGTTTTTATCAGATCATCAATTAAAGGTCGCCAGCCCAGAGCTATGCCCTGGTTCTGCAATACGGCTTGCAGAAGGAGCGGATAATTCCCAAAAGAAAGGCTATTTTTCGGAACGCTCTTTAAAGAGAAAGAAGCGTCAATAGCATCAAACCAGTCTGCCCATGTAAACCAGTGATGATCCGGGCCTTTTAAATGTAACAGCTTTGCCTTCAGGATATCTCTTGGGTGGTTAAATGGGCCTGCCGTCTTGAAATACGTGGTGCTGCAGATAGGAACGATTTCCTCCTGGAATAAACAGGTGCTGGACAGATCATGTGCCTGCGGCTTTTCCCCGAAAAGTATCGAAACATCATGATGGGTGTTTCTATGGTCTATCTTGGCATCCCGTTTAGCCTGAGTTGTTAGTAAGCTGACGTCAAATTCAGGAAATTTTTCTTCAAAGTCTGACAAACGGGGCAGAAGCCAATTAGCTGCAAATCCGTAGTCAGTTAGAATAGTTAACGCTTCACGAGCACCACTTTCATGAATAGTTTTCATTGTGCCATAGAGCTGTGTCAGCACATCCGTGGTTGTTGTGTGTAACATTTGGCCATGGTGGGTAGCAGACACACCCCTATGCCGGCGCTCAAACAAGACAACCCCCAATAGTTTTTCGAGGTGCGCGATTTGCTGGCTCACTGCGGGTTGAGTCATGCCCAGCTCAAGAGCAGCCGTACTAAAGCTGCCGCATCGACCAACGGTCTCAATCAGGCGCAGAGAGCGTAACAGATAGTCTGCTTGATTCGGTGTCATAACTCATGCTTATACAACACATACAAACGTAGATATATCAAAAACAACAAAAAAATGTTTAATTTGATGAATTAAAACTATTTGAAATAGTTAATTGCGCAATGGAGACTGACACCGTGACCCAAGCCTCTCCTCTGAATTCTTTGGTTGTTGTGGCAGACCAGCTCACAGCTCTTGCTTTGCCTGCTTATCTGGGCGGGCGTGATCCGTCTCCGGCTAAAGTACCTAACCTCCATAAGCTGGCGCAACGCGGCACCGTTTTTACCAATGCGTATACGGTTAGCCCTCTGTGTGGGCCTTCTCGTGGTGCGTTCATGACGGGCCTTATGCCTTCCAAAAGTGGAATCATGGATAATGGCAGTGAATGGCATTCAGACATCCCTACCTTCGGGCACAGACTGCGCGATGTGGGATATCAAACCATTCTTGCAGGGAAGATGCACTTCGTTGGCGCCGATCAGCTTCATGGTTTTGAAGAGCGCCTGACAACAGATATTTACCCGTCAGATTTTACCTGGGTGCCAGACTGGCAGAACAAGGAGGATCGGCCTGACTGGTACCACTCCATGGATTCCGTGCTGAATGCAGGCCCGGTTCTGCGGAGTAATCAGATTGATTTTGACGAAGAAGTTGCTTTTGCGTCACGGCGCAAGTTGTTCGACCTCGCGCGTCAGAGAGACGACAAACGGCCATTTTGCATGGTGGTGTCTTTTACGCATCCACACGACCCATTCAATATTACCCCGGAATGGTGGGATTTGTATGCGGACAGCGACATCCCTCTTCCCAGAGTGCCCGACGCGGTAGAAAAGCACCCCGCCGAAGATCGTATTCGTGCGGCATGTGGCATTGATGCGCACCGTCCTTCTGAGGCTGATGTTCTGCGTGCAAAGCGGGCTTACTACGGTGCTATTTCTTATGTTGATCATCAACTGGGACAATTGCTCGAGGTCTTGCAGCAGACCGGGCTAGACAAAACTACCGCTGTTATTTTCACCACGGATCATGGTGAGATGCTGGGTGAACACGGGCAATGGTATAAAATGTCTTTTCGGGAGGGAGCCAGCCGGATACCGCTGCTGATTGCCCTGCCGGAAGAGCAATCACGGCATGTTGGACAAGCTGTCTGCCTGGCGGATGTGGGTGAGACACTCTGTGGGTTGGCCGGTGCCCCATCAGCCCCGGAAGTTACCGGTCGTGATTTGACCTCCCTTCTTCACGGAGAGAAAGCGTGGGCCAATGAAGTGTTTGGTGAGTATCTGGGGGAAGGGACATTTGAACCAACTGTCATGATCCGTCGTGACAAATGGAAATTTCTCTACACCCCAAACGATCCTGATCAATTGTATGATCTGGAAGATGATCCCGACGAAAAGCAAAATCTCGCTTATTTACCTTCTTATCAGGAGCGCGTCCGGGCTTTTCGCGCTGAAGTGGATGAGAAATGGGATTTTGATCAGCTACGGCAAAACGTGCTGCTGAGTCAGAAAAGGCGTGCGTTAGTGAAGCGAGCCCTTGCCACAGGCCGCCCGACAGCATGGGATTATCAACCTCCTGCAAATGCCCATCGCGCCTATATCCGCCATCATAAACCTCTGGAACAGCTTGAAGCAGAAGCGCGGCTGCTATTACAGGGTATTGGGTAATATCGCTATGATAGTAAATCGCCTTCCTTATCGCGCATCTTTCGCTTTTGTTGTCTCTCTTGGAGCGGCATGTTCTGCCTATGCTTCTGAATCCGGAGAGGTATTACAAAAGCAAAGCAAGCAGAAAAATGCTCCCCATGTTGCGGCACAAAAAAAACAATCTTCTGCTCTGGAGGAGGTGATCGTCCGTTCTAACAGGCGCACGCAGCAAGCAGTAAATACGCCGGCTTCTGTTGTAGCGCTGACAGGCAAGACACTTCAGACAACAGGAGTGCGGGACGCATTATCGTTGGCGCGTGATATTCCCGGACTTATGGCAGAAAGCACATCGGGTTCTACCAATCCACGGTACAGATTGCGCGGTATTGGTACAAATGATTTTTCAGCAAACATGACAACGGCCGTCGGTGTGTCTGAAGATGAGGTGTTTTTAGATAGTGGCGCTTCGCAAGGGACACCAATTTACGATCTGGATCATGTGGAAATCTTCCGTGGGCCGCAAGGCACCTTGCAAGGCAAAAATACAACTGCGGGCATGGTCTCTTATTATACCAAAAAGCCAACCAATACGCTTGATGGTTACGTGCGGGGCACGGCCGGTAATTATGGGTTATGGGGAGAGGAAGGAGCAATTGGTGGCCCCATTATAAAAGATAAGCTTATGGCGCGCTTTGCCATTGTTAACCGGCGTATGGATGGCCAGTATTATAATGGCACACATAAAAACCCAACCGGTGGCTACCAGTATTATGATATGCGTGGCCAGATCCTTGCGAAGCCTGTTGATAACTTCTCCATTCTGGTCAAGGCCCATCTTGGGCGGAATAGAACGGAAGTACCTATTGATCATGTCGGGCTGCTGGAAGGGGGAGCGGATGCGCAAGGGTATGCTCAAACCTCCCGTCGAAACATCCAGAATAACGGGCGTACGGATGCGACAACCCGGAGAGCCGGGCTTTCTGTCAATGCGCGCTATGAGTTTGAAAATGGGTGGAGCCTGAGTAATATTTTTGCGCTGGAGTGGAATCACTTCAACGTTTTTTCAGATGATGATGCAAGCCCGGCCGCTGTTGATTATCAGGAAAATATTGGCGGGGTGGCGCGAGTGTTGAGTAATGAAATTCGTGTAGCATCTCCACAGAACAGGAAAATACGGTATATTGGCGGTGTCTATTATTTACGAAACATGATGCAATCTTCCAGTCAGCAGCCGCTTTATAGCCCGACTGATTTTGGTGTGAATGGCAATGCATCCAGCTTTAATATTAACACGCAGGATGCGGCTGTTTTTTCGGCTCTCTCCTTTGACCTGACGCGCCGCTTAACTCTTGATATTGGGGGGCGCTTTACGTCTGAAAACCGCAGCGCCAATGGTGAAGCCTGGGCGTATAATACGTTAGCCGCAGATCCGTATTATACGGGTAATCGGGCACTTACTTATATTAATACCAATACAGGAACATTTATTGACCCGGCCACCGGCCAAAGTCTTAGCGGCCCACCGTTGAAAAAAACGTTTAACCGGGACAGTGAAGATGCAAGCCTGAAATATCGGTTTTCGCATGGTATTATTGGCTACCTGCGTTATGCGCGCGGGTTTCGCACAGGGAATTACAACACATATGTTGCAACAGCATCAGATTTTAGTCTGTATAATCCTGAAGTGCTGACTGACTATGAGGGCGGCGTAAAGGCCAGGTTATGGCACGGTAAAGCTCAGCTTAATCTGTCTGGCTTCCATTATGATTATAACAATATGCAGGTTACAATTCTGCAAAACACCGGCACACATACAACAAATGCCGCCCGAGCCGTTTCTAACGGGTTTGAATTTGAAGGGCAGGTGAGACCACTTGAAAACGTCTTTACCTCTTTTGGTGTTTCCTATCAGGATGCACATTATACCAGTTTTCGTAATGCGAGTGCTCCAACACCGTTTAATGGTGGCAACCCGGTAGACTTGTCTGGGCAGCCGTTGGAGCGCGCACCTCATATCACGACCAATTTTTTGCTGAGCTATAAAATCCCTGTATCTTTTGGCGACTTCACAATCCAGACAGACTGGCGTTACACGAGCCGTTATCGTTTCCAGGCGTGGTCTGACGTGCATCCGTCTACGCCTGCGCCCTTTCTCTCTTCACCGCAAACGCAGGCCTTAGTGCGGAATGCCTTTTCCCAAAAGCCGGTGATTACCGGTAATGTAAGGCTTGCCTGGCATTCTGTGGATGAAAAAACGGAAGTGGCTGTCTGGCTCCATAATATTACCAACCAAATGACTTATACCAATGCATTTGGTGAATTCTTCAACCGTAACATCAGTCGTTACCCGGGTGATTTGCGCTCCTTTGGCTTCGAAGTCATGCGGTCTCTTTAACAATGCTGGAGCAAACCCGTAAAATTGGCTTCACCACACTGGCCGCTATCAGTGCAGCAGACTGTGCCGCGCATAGCATGAACTCGCTCGGCCCATTTGCTGTGGGAGAATTGATAAAAAGCGGCCAGATGACAGCCGCACAGGCTGGGATATGGAGCAGCGTAGAAATGCTTTCCTATGCTGCTGCCATGACGGGCATTGCGTCCCACGTGAACCGTGTGCGTTTGCGTCAGCTCGCTCTTGTTGCTGCGGGTTGCGTCGTTGTAGCACAAGCCGGGTCTGCATATCTGCATGTATTCTGGGGGCTGCTGGGTCTCCGTGTTTTGTCCGGCTGTGGGCTGGGGGCCTTGAATGCGGTTGTTAATGTGGGAGCGAGCCGTATAGGGCAGCCTGTTTTTGTGCTTTCTTTTGTGATGGTTGTACAGACAATCGTCTTTTCCGCATCAAGCCTTTTCCTGCCTTATGTTGGTAAGGTTTTTGGGCAGATGGGTATTTTTTTAATACTGGCACTTATTGTTCTGGTCTTTACGCCACTGATGCGGCTGCTGCCAAAAGCGGTTAATAAGACTAAGCCGGTGCTGCAAGCTACCAAGCCGGTATCCGGTCAAGCGGTCGCCGCGTTACTTGCTGTTTTATGCTATACAGGCGGAAGCCTTGCTGTTTGGCCATTTACAGAACGGATTGCGGCCTCAGTCGGACTTACGCCGGGCGCATTTGGCTCTTTATCAGCTTTTGCGAATTTGTTCGGCTTGTGTGCTTGTCTTGCCAGTGTCCGGTTAAGTCGGAATACAGCAAGCCTGCGGCTGTTAAGCCCTGCACTTATCTTGGCCGGAGTGATCTGTATTTTTCAGGCTTGCCCACCATCATGGTTGGTTTTTAACGCAGCATTTTCTTTAAACTATGCCTTATGGTTTTTTATCTATCCTGCTCTGGTTGGTTTGACCTGTCTGGTTGACTCCTCGGGTAAGCTCGCTTCCCGTGCTGGGGGAGCATGGATGCTTTCGCAGGCAGCGACAACATTATTAGCTGGAGTGGCGGGTAATAGCGGCCATTATATGTGGGTGGGTTTCCTTAGCTTTTTACTTTGCCTTACATCAGCCATATGCACATTTTTTATCAGACCGCACCAGATCGTGGCTTCATAGCCGTCATTTACCGACCTGTTCCTCAGCGTGAAGCCACTTCCAGCGTAGGCTGTGTCACATCGTATTGGAACAGGCAGGCGGTAGCGTCAGAAAACGCGTAGAGCACTGTCTGTGTGCTCTGTGGAGGCAGAAACACGGCTCCTGTGACTGCAAGGAGAGCACCGACAGCTAGGGCAGGCCAAAGTGTTTTTCTGAGCATCATCATGTCCTCCATGTTCGGTCGGGTTCGCACGGTATGCGCTTTCGATAGCAGACCGATTATATTTCACTAAAATATGGTGAATTATAATTTTTACAACGATAAAAATATGTGCTTATCTTTATATCAGATTCTGGTGTGTAATTTCGAGGTGAGCTTATGACAATCCAGCTTGGTCAGATCGCTCCTGATTTTGTGCAGGACAGCACACAGGGGCCAATTGAATTTCACTCATGGCTTGGGGCCGGGTGGGGGATCCTGTTTAGTCATCCGAAGGATTTTACCCCCGTTTGCACAACCGAGTTAGGTGCTGTTGCCCGTCTGGCTCCAGAATGGGCCAAACGGAACACCAAGGTGCTCGGTCTCTCTGTAGACGGTCTGAAAGACCATTCTGCCTGGGAGGCAGATATTGCCGAAACTCAAGGGAGTATTGTCAATTTTCCTATCCTGGCGGACACGGATAAAAAGGTCTCTACTCTCTATGGCATGATCCATCCTGATGCTGATCCGAAGGTGACGGTGAGAAGTGTCTTCATTATTGATCCCAACAAAAAAGTCAGACTGACACTGACTTATCCTCCCTCAGCAGGGCGGAACTTCGATGAAATTCTTCGGGTGCTCGATAGTCTCCAACTGACGGATAAGCAGAAGGTGACAACGCCAGCCAACTGGCATTCCGGGGATGACGTGATCATCGCTCCATCTGTCAGCGATGAGCAGGCGAAAGCGCTGTTTCCTCAGGGGTGGAAGGCTCTCAAACCTTATCTGCGTTTGGTGAAACTTTCATAAAGCAGCCAGAACATACTGGTCACAGGAGGATTACGAAGGTGCGGCATAGTGTCAGTAAGCGTGCTCCTGAAGCACAATACGTAAGAACGATGAGTTCTGGGTACCAAAGCAAGGTTGTATCGCGTTCATCCTTCTTAAGGCCGACTCTCCAAGCGCGAAGATCTGCTCCTTCGCACGATAAGAGTGTGGTGGATCACGGAGTGCCTGATGATATTGTTCGGCACCTTTCAGCTTCTCTGGCGGGGTTTGAGATTATCATCGTGCCAGGTCTGGATGGCTCTGCGCGGCACCATTGGCAGTCCAACTGGCAGAGGTTCTTTCGTGCTGGCGGTATTTCCGTGGGGCGCGTCCGGCAGGAAATCTGGTCAAAACCAGACTATGAAAGCTGGATTGCGACCCTGACGGCTGCTGTCAAGAAGAGTAAAAAGCCGGTTCTGCTTGTTGGGCACAGTCTAGGGTCTCTCCTGATTGCGCATGCTGCCAAAGAGGGACTTTTACCCGATACTGTTGCTGGCGCTTTGCTGGTTGCCCCTGCTGATGTGGAGAATGGGCCTGAAGGGGAACGATTTCGCGTTGCCGCCTTTAGTCCGGTGCCATTATCGCCCTTACCTTTCCCATCCGTGGTGGTAGGGAGTCGTAATGACCCATGGCTTAGTGTGGCGCGTGCCCGCACGTTCGCGCGGCACTGGGGCGCTTTTTTCGTGGATGCTGGTCGTAAAGGGCATATCGGTAACCAATGCGACCTTGGCTACTGGCTGGATGGCCTGCTGTTCCTGGACCGGTTGGTGCAAAATATTCGGATCAAAGAAACGGGATTGCGGCAGCCTCATAAAAAGACACTGCAATAGGAGAGGGAATAACTAGACCTTGTTTCCCCATGCATCATGTGGAAAGGATAAGTACCATAAAAATGATAATAAAAAACACCATATAATTATAGAACTTATTTAAAATCCTCATTCTGGTCTGGGTAAGTGGTGTGGTTGAGAGACGAGATATGATGACTTTTCAGAAAAATCCTCTGCTAGAGCGTGTCGTTAGTATCGCTACCCGTTAACTGACGACACGCTCTAACCTATCCCACGGCCAGATGTAGATGGACAGGCCCTTCCTCGTCATTACACACGGTATACAGCATTGAGTTCAGACGTTGCTTTGTTTGTCCGATATGGCGTGGGAAAACCCTTTTTTGAGCAGAAAAGTCGCTATCCTGTGCGAACTATATGCTTTCGAGGCGTCTTTCCACTGAAGACCGTTGCGGACCCCATAAAACGATCTCACTCAGAACCCGACGGTTAGCTAAACGTGGAACACCATGCGCCCGAGGGAAAAACGGCCTGATCAACTCCATCTGGCACTCAGGTTGCAATAAGCACGTTACTCACTGCGTCACTTCCATCGGTAAATTTGTGAATTATAACGTGCCGCTCAATCCAATGACGCGTAGATCCTGGTCCCTACGAAATTCGCTGAGGTCATGCTCTGGCCGCAAGGAAGCAGCACCACAAAGCTGTTGCGACGTCTTTTCTCGCGTGTCTTTGCTTTGTTGCTCGAAGTTTTAGAATGGCTTGTTTCCATAATGTGGCATAGTTGCATACAAGATACAGCCAGCGGGAAAACGCGCATTTTTTTAGGGGGTTTTTCCTGTTTTTCGGCAGAAAAACGGTAAATTTGGGTTGGCGTAGGTTTTAGAACTCCTTTCACAATAAGATGAGATAATGTTACGTTATCGCAAGAAGAAAAGGGTGCTGTCTTTAACCAATCAGCGCCTTACACAGCGAAATGCGTCTTGCATCGCAGGAGAGACTCAAAGGTAATGCATTTTTATTTTTCTGACAGGCCATCAAGTAGAAAAGTCCTGTGCCTTGTCACCTGTCTGGCTGGCAGTGGAATTGTGTCAGTGAGTTCTTCTGCTCGGGCGGAAACCGGTGCAGTTCATACGCATCATCGTTTGCCACATGCTACCGTTGCCCATCATGTGGCCACTGCATCTGGCGCAGGAACTCAGCCTGTGACAGCGCGGAAAAAGGCACGTCCCACGGCTGTGAATGCGTCTGGCGGAGAGCAGCTCACAGTTGCCGTCTCCCGCTCCGGCAAGGGGCGTGGTGGCGGGATGATGCGTGTGGAAACAGCTCCGCATGCCATTCAAACCGTTACAAAATCTTACATTGAGATGAAAAGCCCAACTAACACCGCGCTTGATCTTATCAAAAATCTGCCCAGTGTCAGCGTTTCTACGTCAGATTCCTCTGGCATGCAGGGTGGCAGCATCCAGAGCCGAAGCCTGACAGATGAAGATATGGCCCTCATGCTGGATGGTGCGCCCGCGGCGAGTGCCACATATCTTGCGGAAAATATTGATTCCGAAAATCTTGATAGCGTCAGCATGATGCCAGGGTCTTCTCCCATTGATCTGCCAGCAACATCCGCTGCCGCAGGCACAATGTATGAAACATCTCATGATCCCAGCCACAAGTTTGGTGGCATGGTTGATTTCTCCTACGGCACGAACAACATGTCCCGCGAGTTTATTCGTCTGGAAAGCGGGGATATTGGCAAAAGCGGCGTCCGCAGCTTTTTCTCTTTTTCTAACACTCATGCCCGCTCGTGGATGGGGGCCGGCACTAATCAGCGCAGGCATATTGATTTTGGTCTGAGGAAGGACTGGAATAACGGCTCTTTTGCCAAATTGTTCATGTCCTGGAACAATGAGGACTTTGTGATCGACCGTTATCCCACGGCGGCGCAGTTCATGAAATATAAGCACACAGGTGAAGGGTATGGCCGCAAGGCTGGCTTTGATGCTGTGGGGAATGATTACTGGCGGAATAATATTGACCACTGGAATCAGCTTTTTCTGACAGCTCCCATTCATGTGGTTATTACCAGAAAGCTGACGTTTGACTTCCGTCCCTATTATAACTGGGGGCAGGGTTGGGATGGTTCCGCAGGCTCCAACGCAACCGGAAACACGACCTATTATTCCGGACAGCCTATTGCTGCGGGCACGCCCCAGACAAGTTATTTTCAGGAAAATGGGGCCCTTGATGTCGGGGCTACGGCCAAGCTTGGATATGATATCGATAGACACAACCATTTTGATATTGGCTATTGGTACGAGAATCAGGATTATACCCAACACTTCCCAACAAGTGTGACCAAGGCTAACGGAGCAAATCCGAGCCCGAATGACTACCGCTATCAGGTTTTCTCTGATGGTAGCCGCTCCTACCCCGGCAATACCACCGGCTATGAGGTGCATTCACTCTTTGTGCAGGACACGGCAAAGTATTTTGAAGACAAGCTACAGATCAATGCAGGCTTCAAATACGTTATGTCCAACGTGTGGTATCGGACTTACCCCGGTAATGGCCACATGGGACAGAACTTAACAGCGCCGCTGCCGCATCTCTCCGTTAGCTACCGCTTCAATCAGCATCACCAGATTTACGTCAATGCGGAAGGTGATTTCCGCCAGCCCTCAGCATCGGCGCTGGCAAACACGAGTTATACTGGCACCCTGCCACGCAACCAGTATTCCATTAAAGAAGAGCTCGGTTATCGGTATAACGACAAATACGTAATCGTTGATCTCGATCTGTTCAATTACAACATCACCAATCGTCTGCTTTCTACATATCTGGGTAACAATCAGTCCGGTGTTATCAACGCCGGTAACCAGACAGCCCGTGGTTTTGACTTGATGGTTGCCAGTCAGCCAATCTATGGCTTTAGCCCCTATGTGTCCTTCGAGTATCTCAACGCACGAATGGACTCAAACATACCGGCGTCTGACATGTACGGGAATCTTACCAACTTCCGTACCAAAGGAACGCAGGCGCCCATGTCTCCGCATGTCATGGCAAACTTTGGTCTGACCTATACAAATAAAGGATTTTTTGCCAACGGAACGGTGCATTACACAGGCCCGCAGTCCGTATCTCTTGCAGGGGACCAGCGGATGCCGGGGTATGTGACGGATACACTCTCTCTGGGTTATCACTTCAAGCCATTCTGGCGTGCTCAGTCGCCCACTTTCCGCCTGAATTTTACAAATCTGACAGGGTCCATTGTCAGAACTGGTGTAAGGGGTGTGGGGACAAATGCATCAACTGTCCGGCTGATGAATGGCAATCTGTCTGGTGCAGGATCCAGTGCGGCATTCTATGTCCAGCCACGTTTTAGCATGACGGGCACAATCTCCACATCTTTCTAACTTCAGAGCCTGTTAATTTATTGGACTGAGTATGACGTTGTGATCCACAGGCTGACCGATGGAAGGTTAGCCTGTGGGCGGATCTGTTTATGTTGTCCGATA
The DNA here is from genome assembly GCF_001580615.1 of Acetobacter malorum. Lineage (GTDB taxonomy): Bacteria > Pseudomonadota > Alphaproteobacteria > Acetobacterales > Acetobacteraceae > Acetobacter > Acetobacter malorum. The sequence goes on along the minus strand of NZ_LHZC01000051.1, from coordinate 67,125 downwards.
ACCAGAAGAAACTGATTAGATCATACTTTTTCTGGAGACTCTGTTCAACAATGCAGGTATTAGTCTGGTTTTCTATTCTGATCTATCGGTGTGAGGGTAGTTGTCGAAAATACTTGGAACAAATATTTTCGTCATTGTTTCTATAGTCTTGTTAACGAAAACTTCTTTCTTATGCTCGCATTATAAGGAAAGAGTATCTTACATGGTGCAAATTTAAAATCGAAAAAGCCCAGATATGACGCTAATTGCTGAGCTATCCTTTAACACAAAAGCCGAACGATAAATCCCCACGTAGGATTGAATAAAGCCATTGCACAAGAAATTATATTGAAATAATCATCTCAATTACAAATAAATAATGAAACATGAATAATTTGCATGGTAATTTGTTTGTACGAATTTCTGTCATTGAGACTATAAAGCTTCAGTGATAAGGCTAATGATATAATTATATCAATGGGAATGTAAAAATGTCGTCTCCATCTAAATCAATAAAAAGATTTAGTCCTATAGTAGCAGCCGTTTTTTGCGTTGCCGCGTCATCCACGCTTGCGCAGGCCCGTCCGACAGAAAAACCGTGGGACATACGAGCTGTTGTGCTGACAACTTATGAAATCGGTGAAGATACCGGTGATCGTGCCGGAGAATTTCAGCCGTGGATTGAAGGTGAGCACCTTACTGAAAAAGTACCGTTCCCACTGGGTATTCATCCCATGTACACGGATGCAGAGCACCATCTGCTGGTTGTGATCACGGGGACCCCGATCGCGCCGGCCACGACGTCCGTCACGGCATTGGCGACAGACCCCCGTTTTGACCTGCGGCATGCTTACTGGATGGTGGATGGCATCTCCGGGTTTGATCCGACGGTTGCCTCGGTCGGGTCCGTTTCCATTGCCGATTACGTTGTGGGAGATATCACGCGCTATATCGACAAGCGGGAAGCTCCGAAGGAATGGCCATATGGTTACTTCATGATTACCGCGCAGAAGCCCAACCAGTATGCCCTTTCGGGTGGGGATGCCCCTGATGGCAGCATACAGCACAATAATGCATTCGCGCTTAACTCCTCACTGGTAAGCTGGGCTTATGGCCTGACGCATGCGATCCCTCTGTCCGACCCACCGCAACTTGAGGCCCAGCGCAAACTTTATAAGGCAACAGACAAGGCGGCAGGACATCCCGCCGTGGTGACCGGTGGTGATTTCGGATCCGACACGTTCTGGCACGGGAAGATCATGACAGGCTTTGCGCGGGACTGGGTCAGGCTTCTCACGCAGGGAAAAACTCATTTTGTCTCCAGTGACATGGAAGATTCCGGTATTCTGGAGGCTCTGACACGCCTGGGGCAAGCAGGCAAAGTGGATGCAAACCGGGTGCTCGTCCTGCGGAGTGCATCGAATTATACGGAACAGCCCCGCAAGATGACCGCCGTTCAGTCAATGAATAGTGGATACGATGGTGAAATCGTTGCGCTGACAAATGGCTACCGTGTTGGTTCCACCATTATTCATGAACTGCTTCGGAACTGGAATACGTACGGTCCTCAAACGCCCTGAGGCAGTTACGTCAAATTTTGCATCTAAAGGGATATCGGCAGGCAGATTAGATGAGTGGCCTGCCGTATATGTCCCTCTTACCTGCGGGTCTGTGTCAATTTTTCTTCGTCGATGGTGACTTATGCGTTTTCGCTCCCTTTTTCTGATTTGTGCTGCTCTGTTTATGCCTGTTTACGTCTGTCAGGCGCAGACGACGGATGAACAGAAAACGGCCCATATTTTTTCCACCCTGCAGTCTGACCCTGTGCGTCTGCCGCTGTTCATGCGTCAGTTTCCCAAGGGTGCGGATCTGCATAACCACCTGGTTGGTGCGATTTATGCCGAAAGCTACCTGAAATGGGCTGCGCAGGATGGGTTGTGTGTAACGGTTGCAAATGGCCAGATCCTGCCTCATGGTTGCACCGATCATGACAAAGGAGGCAGGTCTGCTGCCACGCTGCCCGCAGATGTAGATGCGGAAAACAGCATGATCGATGCTTTGTCGATGCGTGATTTCGTTCCCACGGCAAAAGATCGGTCGGGGCATGACCATTTCTTCGCAGCGTTCCGCGGGTTTGATGCACTGACACGTACCCATGCAGGCGATAGTCTGGCAGAAGCACGGGAACGTGCTGCCCTTGACCATGTGCATTATATTGAACTGATGGTTTCACCGGGACTGGGCGGTATGATCGCCGCAGGGAATACGCATCCCCTCAAGGGCGAGGATTATGCTCAGGCGGAACAGTCCCTTCGCCCGCTTCTGCCCCGACTAGTGGCGGATGCCCGGCGCGAAACCGACGAGATGGAGCAGCAAGCCCAGCGCACCTTGCAGTGCGGGACGCCGTAGGCCCATGCAGGCTGTGGGGTAAAGGTGCATTATTTGTACCAAACCCTGCGTATCGTGCAGCCCTCTGCCGTGTTCGCACAGCTTTACGCGGGATATGAGGTGGTGCGCGCCGACCCGCGTTTTGTCGGGGTGAATATTGTCTGTCCCGAAGATGATGCCACCTCCATGCGCGATTATGACCAGCATATGCGTATGTTCGAGGCGCTGAACGCCCGGTATCCCGATGTCAGGCTTAGCCTGCATGCGGGTGAACTAACTCCCGGTCTTGTTCCGCCTGAAGGGCTCGATCACCATATTCGCGGGGCAGTGGAAGTGGCGAACGCGCGCCGCATCGGGCACGGCGTTGATATCGAATGGGAACGTGACCCTGCAGGGCTTTTAGCGGAAATGGCCCGTAAGAAAGTCATGGTTGAAATCAACCTGACGAGTAATGATGTGATTTTGAATGTGAAAGGAAAGTCTCATCCCTTAGCCCTTTACCGGCGGGCAGGGGTGCCAGTAGCTCTTTCCACTGATGACGAAGGTGTCTCGCGCGGCGATCTTACGCAGGAATACCTGCGTGCGGTGACCACATGGCCGCTCAGCTATCAGGATATAAAAGAACTGTCGCGTAATGGGCTGACTTATTCTTTCATACCCGGTGAGAGCCTGTGGGCAGACGGGCATGTCGTCCCTGCGTGTCAGGATATGACGAGTAAAAGTTGTCACGACTTTGTCGCGCGAAGTGAGAAAGCCGGGTTACAGATTGAACTGGAAAATAAATTCATCCAGTTTGAAGCTATGGTTGTTCATAATCCGCTTCTGGCTGACTAGGGCGTGTCGTCAGTTAAGCGGAAGGATTATGTCGCTTGTACTCCCGTCTGATCTGTGATGCTTATTTCCTGTTTTGGGAACGGGAAGAATGTGTATGCGACGGTATGGTTTGAACGATGGTTAGTGGGAGCGGATAAAAAATCTTCTCTCGGGTCGCGAAGGGCATGTCGGTAGGACAGCTACGGATACCGTCGGTTTATCGAAGTCGTGCTGTATCGTTATCGCGCAGGCATTCCTTGGCGTGACCTGCCTGTCCGGTTCGGGGACTGGAAGAACGTGCACCGACGGCTGCGTCGCTGGTGTGAAAGCGGTGTGATTCAACGGATTTTCCGGCATCTGGCAGCTGACCATGACAACGAATACATGATGATCGACAGCACGATTGTCCGCGCTCACCAGCACAGTGCGGGTACCCGTAAAAAAGGGGCGCGTATCAGGCCATCGGGCGGTCCCGTGGCGGACTGACTTCAAAAATCCATGCCATTGTCGATGCTGCGGGAAAGGCTGTAGCTCTTTCCCTGACACCCGGGCAAAGGGCGGACATCACTGAAGCAGAGCCATTGCTCGATGAAATCGATCCTGAGGTCTACATCGCCGCCGACAGGGCTTACGACGCCGCTCCCCTCATCGAAAAGCTTGAAGAGCGGGAGATCACGCCGGTTATCCCCTCAAAGAAAAACCGTATCTGTCCACGAAAAACCCGTTTTTCAATTTATAAAAAACGAAACATCATCGAACGGTTCTTCGCCAGACTGAAGTGGTTCAGAGGCATTGCAACACGCTATGACAAGCTGAAATCAACCTTCATCGCAGCAGTGCAACTCGTCTCCGCTGTCATCGGAGCTAACTGACGGCATGCCCTAGGAAACCGGGCATCAAGACGAGCGTGTGGTTCCTCGGTGAGCCTGCTGATTGAATTAAAACTCGCTGGAGAAATATCCATATCGCTGGCACCCAAAAGGCGGCCGCACTTACTTATCCCCAAAATGCCTGTGGGGTGAATGATTTTCGCCTAATATTGTGCGATTCTCTTTCTTCATCAAGAAGGTCAGCGTCGCCGCATAGCAGCGTAAGACAGAGCATCTCCCGCTCGGTTTCAACGCAAGGCGAAAGTCATCACGCAGCCCCAGTTGTCATCATCCATTGCCCTCAAAATCGGGTCGCAGGGATTTCAACAATAATTCCTTCGACCTTTTCAGCCATGGAGTTAGCCTAGACCATCGCTAGCGGCTGCAAGGAGTGGCACAATGACATCGCTGATCGGCGTTGGGATGCCGTGGGCGCGACCTCGACGTAGGACGACGCCGTTGCGGATATCCCATTCAAGGGGTCGACCCGCTTCACGGTCCGTAAGAATGGAAGTGCCCATGTCAGCAGGAGATGTCAGAAACTTGTCGAGGATAGTCTGCGGAATCTCGTCACCCAGTTCAGCGCCCTCGGCGCGAGCCACGGCCAGACATTCTTGCAGATAAGTGAGTGTAAGTCCGGCGATGTCAGGCCGGCCGAACATGCCTGAGCGGCGCTGCGTAAGCGCCATGAGGCCGGCTGCCGCGTTCTGCAGTAGTTTGCGCCAGGCCTGCGAGAGGAAGTCCCCGGCCAATTCTACGGAACAGCGGGAGCCCTGCAACGCCTCGACAACGATGTGTGAAGCCGACATGTCTGGCAGGGTAAGACGCACATCCCCACGCAAGCGCACAGAGCCATCGGACTGCGCCTGAACAGGAAACCACACAACGGCAGGGATGACCTGACCATGCGGACAGTGTGGCCCTACGCGCTCCACCTGTTCCACACCGTTTTGCAGCACGCATACGACGGTCCTCGGGCGACACAGTACTGACAGCCATTCCGCCGCCGCCTCGATTTGTGTGTCCTTCACAGCAAGGAAGACGAGGTCAGCGCTCCGATCTATTTGTCGGGGATCAGTCCTTACCGGTCCGGGAACGGTGATGAGACGATCGTTATCCTGCAGAGTCAGATGCTCGCGCGGTGTGCGGCCACATAACACCGGAATGTGACCAGCTTCGTACAGCGCCGCCGCAATCACGGTGCCGATTGCGCCGGGGCCTACGACAGCGACAGTGGTACTCATATCCTTATTCATGAAAACGGCCTCCCTGGTGAAATCTTCGGCTCACATGCAGCGCATAGACTCACATGACGCTTGTGCGCTCGATACGCTCTTTGTAATATATTACACATGATGAAAGATAATTGTAATGGAATTTCAGATTCTGAAGGGCGGCTTGGCCAATGGCTTGGCGGCATTCAGGCACGCACCGGCAACCTCGCTGCCAGCGAGGAGAAGGTGATCGCACTCCTGCTCACCGATCCCTTGTTCGTCGGCACCAGCACGACTGCGCAGGTAGCCGCCCGAGCTGGCGTCTCAGCACCAAGCGTGATCCGCGCCGCGCGTGCGATTGGGTTTAGTGGCTTTACTGAACTCAAGATTGAGATTGCTCGTGCCCGTGGCACTGCCGAATTCTTCGCACCTTCTGAAACACTCACGGCGGATGCGACTACCGCCACCGTGCTAGAAACATCCATTCGTGCGGGCACCGACGCTCTGACGGCGCTCAGCGGAGCAGTGGACATCACTGCGCTCGACAGGGCCGTTGCCTCTATCCAGGGTGCCCGCCAAGTGATCGCCTTCGGCGCGGGTCCGTCAGCGACGGTTGCCGCCGACGCGGTGTTCCGCCTGCGCGCACTGGGCGTAACGACCATTAGCATCCCGGATTACTTGTCGGCGATGATCGCCACGCGCCTGCTTGGCCCGGACGACGTCGTCATAGCTGTCAGTTCGACGGGTCGTACGCCAACGACGCTGGCTGTCGCCGACGCAGCGGCTGCCGCAGGAGCGTCGCTCATCGCGGTCACCAATCAGTATTGCACACCCCTGGCCGCTCTTGCGGATATTGCACTGGTCGTCGGTGGCGCACCACTGCCGGCACAGATGGCCGCCGCTGGCAGCCGACTGGCCCAACTCGTCGTTATTGATGCACTGGCCGCCGCTCTGGCCTTACGCGACCCGGAACGTAGCCGACGGGCGGAACGAGCCGGCATCGACCTGCCCGATCTTGCCTGATGCAGCCGGGCACGGTTGAAATAGTCCTCGTCGCGGCGGTGGCCCATGCGATATGGAACCTGGCTTCGAAATACAAGCGCGGTGATACCCTACTGTTCGTCTGGGCCTATACCGGCACCTCGGCGCTGCTGTGTGTGCCACTCTGCGTCACGCCTGTCATCACGGGGCAACAGGTGCTCGACTGGCCGCTTGCCTTAGGCGCGGCCGTCTCGGCAGTGCTCCATATCGCATACTCTCTGATTTTACAGGTCGGATATGACCGCGCAGAACTGGGCGTGGTCTATCCGGTAGCACGCGGCACGGGACCATTGCTGACGATGCTCTTCGCGGTTCTCCTGCTGGGAGAACGCCTTACTGCACTCGCGATGCTCGGCGCTTTCCTGATTATAGCAGGAATTCTCGTTGTCACAGGTAATCCGTTCAGGCGCGCACGTCACCACCCGCTTCAGGGGGTATTATGGGGGGCTGCGACAGGCGCCACCATTGCAGGCTATACTCTCTGGGACAGTTATTCACTGACTTCGCTGCATCTCGCACCGGTAAGTTACTACACAGGCACGCTGTTGCTACAGGGCGTATTGCTAACGCCGAGCGCGCTGCGTCGGGGGCATCAGATCCCGAGTACTATTCGCACAAACGCCACGCCAATCCTTATTGTCGCCGTGCTTTCCCCGTTGGCCTATATCCTCGTACTCAGCGCCATGCAGGTGGCGCCAGTGGCGCTCGTTGCGCCCCTGCGTGAATCCTCTATCGTTATAGGCTCTCTTCTGGCATGCATGCTCTTTCACGAGGGCCATCTCGCACGCCGGATCGCGGGCGCTGCCGTCGTTCTGATCGGGATCATAGCGGTCGGTCTTTGATGCCTTCACCGATGGCTTACGATTCTACAGCAGCAGAAATTGCCTCGACAGGTTTTTATATTTCACGTTCTGCAATCAAAATATTTAATAAATCTTCGTGACGAAATACGTTCGCTCGCACGGTTTTCCAGACAACAAACCCGTCGGCGCGGACAAGCACCGCTCCTGTCTCTGAGACCCCATAAGCAGCAGGGAAAGCACACTTGGGATATTGTAGGTCACGCCCGACAACAAGACACTGCACCGGCAATCCGTGAAGGCGACATGACGCCTCTGTCGCTGAGAATTTTGATAATCTTACCGGAAAAATTGTTGTTTCACGCAGGATTGCAGGAATGTGCCCGATCCGGTCGGCTTTCCGATTGGCCATGCACTCGTCGCGATACCGTTCAACAAGTGTGCCAATCGTCATCTTGTCGAGAGGGCGCGTATCTGTGAACTGGCCAAGCTCTGTCTGGGCAGCCGTTTCATTCAGCTAGCGTCGGGCTTGTGCCGCGGTGGAGAAAGTCTGCTGCACTCGACGTCCATCGACTACCTTACGGGTCATGTATTGCTTTGGGCCACGATAGTTTACACCGCGAGGTAAAGGCTTCCTGGGGCGGGGTCCGTGCGCCCGCTCATGATATCACCTGCTGGCGTGTTGATTTCTTCCACCATGAGAGGACACTATGACGTGCCTCGCGATGGTGCAAAAACCCATATTTTTTGGAAGAATTTGGCCAAAAAAGCCAATTAAATCAGTGGTGTCCCGTACGGGATTCGAACCCGTGTTGCCGCCGTGAGAGGGCAAAAATAGACCGTGGTCATCTGGGGGATCCTGTCATAACTATATGAAAAACAGATACATTTATGTCATCCAATCTCACGGCTTGTCACCCTAAATCTTCCTTATTGTGGTGCAAAAATGGTGCATGGTTTTCTGTCAGCTGTATTCAGTGTTTCGTATAGAGGGCATATGCGCGACTAATTCTCGGGAGATTGCTTGACGTAATATCTGCGAAAGTTACGTAGTCCGACCGTAAGCGCACGAGATGTCTGAAGTTTATAGTGCGGTCGCAAGTCTAAAAAGTTCTCTGATTGGGAAGACGACCATGTAGAAATTCATATTTCATATTTTTTGTGATTTTCAATAAAATCAGTGCCTTAGATATTGCGAACTGCGGGACTCGAACCCGCTCGTCTTGGCCGCAACCAGTCAGACAACCCATTGAAATAGAACGATAATTTCAGAAGAAATCATCCTTCACATGGTGACTGCGGGTTCACTGTGCGGGCAAACCCGTGGGGCAGTCAAGACAGTGGCGCAGAGTTTAATTCAGCAGACTGCTTATAAGTGTTTCGTTGTTGAATAGCGCCAATAGCCTCTGCTATGTAATACGGATTGTATTACGGAGATGTGTCATGGAAACAGTTGTTGTGCGGAAACAGGGAAACTCTATCGGAATTACCCTTCCTGCTGAAACACGTATTCGGCTGGGTCTGGAAGTAGGGCAGGAACTCACGCTTGTTGAGATGGCCGATGGCATCAAGCTGGTAAAGCGTAATTTGAAGTTGGAACGTCAGATGCAAATGGCGCGTGAGACGCTTCGAGAGCAGGCTGATGTGCTTCAGGAACTGGCTAAGCGGTAATGACGGAGAAGCCAGAGTTTCTTGAACCTGATGTGGTGCTGTTTATGCATGACCAGGCACTCAGGGAATATGGAGGAACGCAAGGTGTCAAAAGCGAAGACTTGTTGCATAGCGCGTTAGCGCGGCCAGAAAATCGTTGGCATTATGCGGAGAGTGAAGCGCCTGATATGGCTACTTTGGCGGCAGCCTATGCTTACGGTATAGCCCGCAATCATCCTTTTAATGATGCAAACAAGCGGACGGCCTGGAGTTGCTGCGTACTGTTTCTGAGAGTGAATGGGGTGCGTATTCAGGTCCATGCCCCAGAGGCGGTAGAGGTTATGGTGACACTTGCTTCAGGTGGTATGGAAGAGGAGGCATTTGCCGTCTGGTTACGACAGCATTTCGTTTGTCATTAAAGTTTCCTCTGCAAATTGGGGCGCAATATTTAGGATAGCCAGCCGTGCAAACCAGCGGACACGTTGTGTCGCGATGGTTTGCAAACTGGTCAGGGTGAGAGCAAAGCTCTCCCCCGTGAACCCCCTCTTTAAGTTAGATTTTGGGAGATTCCGGCCTGTCGGCTTTCAGGTTTGGCAGAGTTAAAGCCGATATTCATCTAGCGCGGCAGCACTGCGTTCCCTTCGGTTGGAGTGCAGTGGCTCGCCAAATGCGAGTTAGAGCACTACGGTCATGTTTTGGTTGATGCCTTTTTCGGTGAAGCTTCTTTCTTCACAGTCTGTGTATTCCCAGTAATGCTCTTTCGACGTATCCTGACCTTTTTCGGCTGCGCATCACGTCCCGCTTTTTTCATAATACCCACCAAACATTGCGGGCAAATTGATACAATTAATTCGGAGATTGTGTAGTGATATGGTATCCAGATATTCATATTGTCGCTGATTATCCAATCATAAGCTAGCGATTTAATCTGTTGGCCATCCAATGTATCGTCCTGCACCAATATCTCAGATAATGGAAGATTGTCTGGATTATATATATGCACGTCCATCGGCTGACGCGCATACGCGGCCTCGTCTTCTGGCTGATTATACGCAATATTATGCGCCTTGATCCAATTAATTGGCGTTGTTGTTTGACACCAATTAATCACTTTCTCCAATTTTTCTGGCTCGATCTTTCTTGCGTAATCACCATGTTTTTCGCATCTGCCCATCTCGGAGAAATGCATCATATAATAACTATAGGAATATTTTCCGGCAGTTAATGGCAGTCGATAGTATTGACGCCATTCCGCCGGATATATTGTAGTACTTCGCAGGAGGGTGAGTAAAACATCATAAAAAGCGTATAGTGCGGTGCCCTGCCGGTCGGGCATACCATGTATCTGCAGTTCTTCGATTGCCTCTATGTGACTATTTAGAGCGGAACTCATCGTGCTGGACCCATGAACGAACCATCCCCGATTTAGAATGCAGATTGCATTTGCCCACTCTGTTTGAGGGTGCAGTTGCGCAAAGCTCTCAATTTCCTGATATATTTCTTGCCATTTTAGGTCACTGTCATAGGCAAATAGAATCCCGAAACCACGCCTTTCTTTTGGCGCACCCAAAATGTTTCCTCCCTGGTCGCCTATTTGCCGGTCGAGCCGTTTGAACGATGCCAAGTTGGCAAGGCCATTTCTAATCTCTTCCCGGTTCAAACGTGATTTTACCTGGATGACGCCATAAACACTCTCGATAGGAAGAACTTCAAAAATATCCTCTCGATTCATAAGTGACAGGGAATCTTCAGCATCATATAAAGCGATATCAATCTCGTTGCTGAGATGTCCTGTAGGGGATGCCACTCGAATGCTGCTGCTCGAAACTGTATAACGTTTTGGTAGAAATCCACTTGTTGTAAGAAAATTTCTCAGAATTTTCTCGCGAACATTACCGACATCGCGAGGATGCTTAATGTCTTTAGACTTAGAAAAATCCACAATCATCTGCTCCTGATGATAGCGGAATTCTCGCTCTAGTCCGTGAAATTCCCGATCTTTAGATCGCAGTGCAATAGAGCGTTCTGTCTGTTCTTTTAAGCTTTCCCGAAGTCGCTCTTCGCGGGTTTCAAAATCGTCGTTTGTATTTTTTGCTCGTCTAGTCACGCTTTACTGCCTCTTATGCTTTATCAATTCCCGATAAATTAGCGGCCCCAACGATGTTGTAAAGCTCCGTTCTCTGAGCGATTTACCTCTTTTGCGGACCGCTTAAATGACTGCTTTCGTGATAGGCAGCCCCACACATCAATGGCTTGGTTGAAAGCGTAAGCGGTCATTAAATGAAACCTTATTTTTCTGCGCTTTAAGGGGTCAACGGGGGAAGTATTCCCCCTTGCCAGATGCTCAATGGGTAGCCATTGGGCACTGCTGGCTCCCTTTTAAAACGTTCCCTTTTTGAAGGCTGTTTCCGGGTAGCTTATGGCCTCTATGGTTTGCCTGAGATTGGCTGTTGAGATTCCGGTCAGATAGGTGGTTGTCCCTTGGCTCTTATGGGTGGCTTCATGACCCAGCAGGCGGTCAATCCAGACCTCCCGGATATTGGCATCTGCGTTTCTGAGCTGGGTCGAGACTGTGTGCCGGAACGAATGGAAGGTGATTTCAGCGGGGAGACCGATACGGGTCTTGAGCAACGAGAAAGCTCGTCCCAGTGTTGCGCCCCTGACACCCTGTTTCGAGGTTTCCAGACCGGGAATGAGGTAAGGGCCGTCAGTGGTATCCTTAAGGGCCAGAACTCGCGCTTCAATCAGTTTTGGGTGGACAGGCACCACGCGAGTGCTGGCGTCTGTTTTTGGTGTCCATCCGTCATCAGAATGTGGTCTGACCAAAAAGCAGGGGATACCGTCAACGGTCTGGAGGTCTTCTTTGCGCAGGGTACAGGTTTCACCCAGCCTCATGCCCGAATAGGCTGCAATAAGGGTGACCAGTCGGAAGGTCTGTTCTGGCACGGACTTGCTATGCCATGACGCAGAAGCCAGCAAAGCCAGTTCTTTTACCGTCCAGCTTCTTCTGACGGTCTTCTGTCCATTCTCGAAATTCCAGCCAGTCCATGGGTTGCGTGCGACCAGTTCCCGCTGGTGTAACTGGTTCCAAAGCGCAGAGAGGCGCATCATGTGGTTCTTGACGCTTTTCCCGCTCAGGGTCGGCAGACCTCCCTCTTTGGCCCTCTGAGCCTCTTCTTCAAGGGTAAGGCTGCTTTTGCGTTTACCCAGTGAGGCTGGCAGGGAAAACAGCAGGTCACGGAAGACTCCGGCCTTCTCGCCACCAATAATGGACACAGGCGCATCTCCGAAAGCTTGCAGGAAGAGGTCTACAGCTCGTTGTGTGGCTTTCTTGGTGTCAGCACTGGCATGGGGATTGTCCAGCACGAAGCGTTTTAAGGCACCCGACAGCATCAAGGGGGCAGCTTTGGGTGTTTTGGCTGGTTTCTTCACCGTTTGGGGTTTTGGCATCGGTGCTGACACCGGCACGGACCCCGTTTCCTGAGCAGATGAAGGTAGGTTCACGCTCTGCAAATCCCGCAGTGAAACCAGCAGTCCCTCAAGCCTGCTTAAGGCGTCTGGCTCAGCCAGTGTGGAATGCGCTTGCATGAACAGTTCTGTGGTTCTGGCATGAAGCAGAGAAGCGCGTTTGCGGGCTTCATTCTGATAGCCGGTTTTCAGGGAAACCCAGATTTCCCGCCGGTTTAAGGCTGTTCGCAGGGCAGGGGGAACTATACGGCGGAAGTGGTAGGTAGTGCCTCGGACACGGAGCATAAAATCTTCCCTCAGTGGGGAAGGACGATGGAGCAAAGACAGCCTTTGCCCCTCATTCAGCCGAAAAATCGTGCTATTTCAGGTGTCTGTGGTGCGAACTGCGGGACTCGAACCCGCACTGACCCGCAAGGTCAGCTTCGCAACATCTTGAAAAGACAGCGGATAATGACACGCGGTCTTCTGGTTGAATTTTCTACTTCTGATTTTGGTTAAACACTCTGGTGGCGTCAAGCCAAAAGAGAGAAGGAACCATGTATGGCGTGAAGCTAACTTGTCAAAAAAGAGGAGAGAAAAGAGGAGAGCCAGTCGTGCAAACCAGCGGACACGTTGTGTCGCGATGGTTTGCAAACTGGTCAGGGGGAGAGCACTGCTCTCCCCCGTGAACCCCCTCTTGATGTCAGATTTGGGGGAGAGCGGAATGTCAGGTTACGGATACAAATATCAATAAATAGACATCTGTTCACGTTGAGCTGCGCTTTATTTGTTACCTTACTCGCCCTTGTTGTTTGGCTCTTTGACGTTCTAGCGCACGTCGTTGCTGGCGACTCATACCTTCAAATGCAGGGTCTGGTGGAAAGCTGGTCGCATGAACATGAAAGGGTATGGTTTTTAGTTTGAGTGGCTTTTGCAGGACATCAAAATTTTTGCGAGCCACGCTTAACTCTTCGATGTCTTTAGGTGTCCATTTTTGCTGAGGAATGGCAATAAGATCCTCGGATTCGCCTTCTTCAGATATCGCCATAACGGCGATCCCTACGCACAGTTTGATATCACAGTCGTCGTGCAGTGTAGCAAGGCAATACGTCTCCAGAATCATTGCCCTGACCCGTCGGTAGCTCTCTTGCTCCATTGAATTGGCACCGGCGAGGACCAGAAAGACATAAGCGACCTTTTCGTTTGTAGATCGATCACGCGTCACTGCGATACGGGTGAGCCGTCCCGCTTTCTGCTCTTCGAGCGCCTTGCGTGCGCCAATTATTGCGCTTGCAAGCGCACGCCGTTGGACTCGATCTTCTCTCGCCATGATACGCAGCCCACGTTCTGCAAGTTCAACGGTAGGATCTGTATCGAGGATACGAAATTGAGTGCCGTTTAACACGTGATGGGTGAAAAAGCCGATAAGCCGATCCCACTCATATGAGGTGCGGTTTGCCGCCTCGCGTCGTTGATATTCGGGGGAGTGGACGAGACAGGCATATTCGCCCTGTACAAACGCGATGGCCATGTCAGAGTCGAATTTGGCACCTCGCACATCTGATGTCATAGGGAAACGATGTTCTCCGTCCGGCCCTATCGTCTGCAGGTAATTGGCCACCATCTCTGTTTCACTTGGGGAAAATGATAATCTGCCTGATCGGATGATATCTGCTCTAGCGTTAAGATATTTTGTGAAATCGGTTATTGTATCGAATTCTGACATGACAACATCGAGCGTTGCCATATTGAATACATGGACAAACGGACCATCTGGATCGACGTCACCAATGCAAAACGGCATATGATGTGGGCGAGTAAAGTCGACATGATCTTTCCCGCGGAGAAAAGGCATAATCATGAATGTCCCATCTGGATCGTCAAAATAGGACGACGCCGCCTGCTCCCCTCCTGTAGTCACGCAGATCCCATGGACTCGTCTACGGTCAATTGGCGGCAGTTCAATCGGAATCCGATGCTCACATTTTGCATCTGCAAAAATCGCCTGAGGATTTTTTCTTATAGAAGTATCAGCTTTCCGGATTTTCTTAACAGATTCCTCAATCGCGCGATTATACCATCGCTTCCATGCTAATTCTGAGATATTATCGGTTGATTCTGGCCATGTGATATTCTTGTCACTGAATATTATTATGTCATCACCACAAACCACGAAAAGATCGCATAACTCTTTCCCGGGTTTTCTAAACACGTTTGGCCAAGACCAGAGGTCGAGAAACGTATCGTCTGCAATTTTGCTAAGATATTGCTCGGTTGAGGTGAGGCCTGTGGCTTTCTTGATTACTGAAATGGCGAAATACTCCTTCTGTAGTTGTTATAAATATAATAATTACATTGATATTATATCTAGATTTATTTCCAACTGTGAGCCTCAAGTCATGAGTTAAATCATCAAAGAATAAAATTATTGACAAAAAATTCTCTGAGCAAGGTTTTTCTATTTTCTCGCCGAATGCGGACCAACGTCCTATTCAGGTTCCACTGCTACGCGATAAACGGCGAAGCATAGTCCGCTTTACGAAGATGTAATTAGCCTATTCGTTTGCGTCAACGGTGGCACGGATGAGGATGTGGCTCAGGCCATCCTGCGCAAGAAGCCGCCGGGATGTGGGTATACGGGCACAACATCCGTCACAGTGACAGATACCAACAGCGGCTACAGCACTGCGCCGAGCTACACCGTCCAGTTTACGCGCGCCACCCCAGCGCCGGTCTATATATCCGTGAGCCTGCAAAGCTCCAGCGCAGTGCCGTCTACGGCAGCAACGGAGATCCAGACCGCTATTCTGGCGGCGTTCAATGGTCAGGATGGAGGCGGCCGGGCCCGCATCGGCGGGAAGCTCTTCGCGAGCCGCTATTATTCAGCAGTAGCCGCGCTCGGGACATGGGTGCAGATCATCGAAATCACGATAGGGACCGCAGCCGAGCCGACCGACTTCACGGTGCAGATGCAAATCGACCAGATCCCCACACTCGACGCATCCAACATTGTCGTTACGGTGACATGATATGCAGGACTATGCAAAAACGGTCCTGTCTCAATACGCCAATTCTTCCCGCCTTCTGACGATCCTTGAGGGGTGGAATCAGGCGTTTGACCCGGCGGCTCAGCTACGACAACACGGACGCCAAAACCCGGATTGATACGCTGCTGGTGGACCTCAACAATGCGGCTGTAGCGCTACGGGCCGGGCTGGTCGCGGCGCAGCAGGCCGTCACCAGCAGCGTGGTGAACACGGCCATCACCACCTTCAATGCGCTGCTGACCGTGATCGACGCATTCGAGGGCATGCTTGGCATCAGCCTGACCAGTGTCAGCAGCACGGCAGAGGCTACGGCGCTCTCCACTCTGGCGGTAAAATGAGCGGCTTTGAATGCGGCCTGATCCTTGGGAGCCTCAGCACTTTGGTGCTGGGGTCTGGGCTGGCGGCGTTGCTGTCGTGGGGGAGGCGGCGCGATGATCCGTTTGGATAAGGCCGGCCTGCTGGCCGCCATCCTTCTCTCCGCCTGCTCCAGCCTGCCAACCCGTGCCAAACATGACCTGATCGGCATGGGCCGGGCGGACCTGATTGCCTGCGCCGGGGTGCCGGACAACCGGGAGACCCTGCCGGATGGTGAGGTGCTGGAATGGCGGCAGGACCAGCAGGTGCAGGGGCCGCTGACGATCAAGACTCCGCTCTCGTTTGAAATGGACCTTGGCGGCCATGGCACTTGCCATATGGTTGCAAGGATACGCGCCGGGGTTGTGTCTCAGGTGGAATACACCGGGCCGAGTGCTACGCTGGCCGGGCCATATGCGGCGTGTCGGTCTCTGGTTCTGGCGTGTGAGAAAAGGCCGCGAGTGGCGCAATAACTGAGTGCTGCTGGTTATCGCGCCTCGGCCATCTTATGGCGGGTAGAACTCTTGGGAAATACCAAATAGTTGACGGGCTTCCACCGTCGCGGCGGTATGTAAGACCCTCAGGGCCACTCCGCCTCTGCGCCGTGTGCACCCGACGACTTCCAGAGAGACCGATGCCGATGCCGAAGCAGAGCGGTTCGGGTCTGGCGCCCGTCAGTTGTCCGGAGTTTCCGGACAACTGAAACCTGTTGTTGCGGGCCGGGCTTGATACCGGCTCGTGATACGAACTCCCCGCCGTTCAATGGGGGCCGTGGCCTGATTTGGAGCGTAGCTCCGAACTGTCCCGTATTGCGTGTCCATCCACGCCGCCGCAGCCCCGTGAGCATAGTACGGGTTAGGGGTGGGGTACAAGATTTTCTTGATTGAGGAACGCTGTCATTGTGGTCCATGTGGACCGCTAAGCCATCTGTGGATAAACCAAAATTCCTTGGCATATCAATGGCGTCCCGTACGGGATTCGAACCCGTGTTGCCGCCGTGAGAGGGCGCTATATAGTTCAAGGAAACAGCCAGATAATCTTCTATATCATTGATATTAAGCTATTTCAGTTCATTTCACTTCATTCGAAATCACTGGAGATCATCATCCAGACTGGCTCAATTCTGGCTCATTGGCTCCGGAACCGCAAGGTCTGGTAAAAATTTCGCAGAGAAATATATGGGGGATGGCAGGGCCTTCCCGTAGAAGAAGGTTGGCAGAGGTGAGAGAGGTGCACCGTATGACGCACCTGTATCCCCTACATGATTTACGCATTTTTTAGTGCTGGAAGTCATACTGAGCGTGCCCGGTTTACGATGTGCCTGACGCGTTCCGTCTGCACTTTAATATGACAGACCTCGTCAACATGAATCACCTCGACAGGTGCAACTCCGACATACCGAAAAAGGCGCTCTTCAATGCCTGGCCTGAAGCTTTCTGCCGCCTTGGAGACTGATTTGCCCTGGCTGGTCACGGTCCCCGCTACTTCAATATAAAGAGTAGGATGACCTTTACAGAAAAGACTGAAATCAGCTTGCCCCTTGTAGTCCAGTTCTCGAATAAAAGGCTGTATTCTGAGATTCAAAGTGTCAGGTGCCTCCAGAAGCAGTCGGCGATACACGGCCAATTCGACCATGCTGCTAATTTTGTGGCCATTGATGCACACTTCCTGCTGCCACACAGGCAGATCCAGATGGCGTTCAGTGACTTTCTGACGAAACAGGCGCCAGAGGGCCTTGTCAGTGTTGTAGCGGGAAACGATTTCCTGGCCGCCATCACAGAATTCAAGCATCTGTGGTGTGGGAGTAACAAGCAGTTCACGGGAGATGCGCGCATAGTCGTCCAACTCTGCCGGACGGAAGAACTGGTCTGACAGCCAGTGTGGCATCTGGTTATTGAAGCGGTCATAAGTCATGGGTGATGTCCTGAAGAACTTTATGTCTGTGCAGCAACGGACTGTTCGATAGCGACACATGATGGGGGGGAAGATGAAAAGTGTGATGAGGACGTCTGTCGGGATCAATCCTGCTGCACAGATGGTCCGTCCAGAATGGCTTTCGTCACGCGATTGAATTTCTGGTTGATCACACGCGTAAGGACCACGGCCCCTTCAAGGACAGAGGTATCGTAGACATTTCCGTCCAGACACTCGGCAAGAGTGAAGCTCAGAAGGTGATGTAGTGCTGCTATCTGGAAGACATCTGCTTCGACGGCAGACGCTATAGAGTCATGATGTGACATGGATATTTTTTCTCTCGTTCAAAAGGAAGAAGAACGAGGTCTCACTCATTGAAAAAACCAGAAGGAAGGAAAGAAATCCAAAATCCTTTGGGGAATGGAGAGTGAGAAACCTCAAAAAGACGAGGGAAAAATGAGATTTAATATAAATAAGAACTAAATTTATTAATAATTATAATAAGTTTTTTAAGAATATAATTTACTGATTTTAAATATAAAAAGAAGCCATCCGAACTGCGGGACTCGAACCTGCATCAACCCGCAGTGACACTTTTCTAACCCCTTGAAACAGCAAAAAAAATGCGACGTGCTGTCTTCCGGTTAGTGTTCTGGTTCCTAGAATTGGTTAAACAATCTGGGAACACCTTGAGGAAAGTCTAACCGTATTTGGGTGATTTTGGAAAGAGGTTAATAACGGTCAATATATAAAAAATCTTCAGACTGTTCTGAGAAAAGATGAATTTATAAAATTAGTTCGGATCAAGAGATGTTGCGGATACAATGGTTCTGAATTCAACGATAATTTCTGGATAACGTGCTTCAAGATACCCAACAATATTGGTATTTTGTATAAGACGTCCGAGATAACGAGATGCTAGAACAAGCTGAAGAACATCATCTCCAAAGGTTGCTTCAAGAGCTTGATAATCTTTAGTCAGACTTTCCATCTCGCGCTCCATTCTAGCCATCTGCTCAGATGTAAGACCTGAAACTGACTTGGGCCGGTCCGGTTTCGCAAGATCCGTTTGCTTCGACGCCGCAAGAATTGCCTTAGCGTAAGTGGCCGTAAAATTATTCATCGCCACCATAAGTTCGGCCGTTTCGGTTTGTTTGAGTGGCTTCATCTTCCGCAGAATATTAAAAATATGCGGGTTAATCGGTCGATCTTTCAGAAGCTCAACTGCGCCTGGAGCAATGCCGTCAAGCAGGTTGCGTCGATGTAAAACAACTTTTTCATCAATGCCCAAAGCTTTGGCAATCATGGCTGGAGGTACGCCACGATCAATGGCACGGGAAATCATGTAATGTTCTTGCACCGTTGCCAGACGGTTAACGCGCTTATTATAGGTGAAGGCTTCATCATCGTCAGAAATAATACAAAGAGTGCTTTCTATATTTTGTTCTCGCAGGGCATGTAGCCGTAAATGGCCATCAAGAAGCATATGTCGCCCATCTCGACCAGCTTTGGCAACGACCAGAGGCTCAATCACACCAACCGCACCAACAGAAGTTGCAATCCGTTCATACCGTTTTGAGTCTGTAATCCGTTTGGTCATAGGACGGAGAGGAAGGATTGAATCAAGAGGCACTTTGTGCGCCTCCCGCTTAAAAGAAATGCGAACAGGCTTACTCATGACCGACCTTGCCCAATACCAAGTCGGTCTGCAATCGGTTGGGGCAAGGTGGCTAACCCTTCTGCTCTCAGTAATTGCACGAAATGATCTTCAGTCAGTAATTTCCCCATCGCCCCAACAACGAAAGTAAGACGACCTTGGGTAAGATGCGCTTTTTTCACTAGCATTTTCTGCCGATCTACTTCTTTTTGATAAGCTCGAACCAAGGCCGTAGCAGTTGCCGGCTGTCCGGCTCTGTTACTAGGTCGTGCTGATCGCATACCTTTGCCAATGGTGTTGCGTTCTCCAACAATCCGACGAATGGCCAGAACCTGGCCTCCAGGAAGCTCTCCAGATTCATAAGCTTCCGTAAGCGCTCTCTGAACATCGGCATCTGTTGCCCTCGCAATTTCTGCTGCGATTGTGTGAGGAATGATTCCGCGCTCTACAGCATCAAGTAATCGTTCCTCGCCTTTTTCCAAAAGACCATTAATGGAATAGACATAATCAGCGCTAAATCCGACCTTTTCCGCTATTTCAGCGTTGCTATATCCTCGCTCACGCAGAGAACCAACTTCACGGATAAGCTCAAGAGGAGAGAGGTTCCTTCGTGCTAAATTTTCGACCAAACTCATCACAAAGCATTCGTCACGCGTTGCGTCGATGAGCATGGCCGGTATTTCTATTTGACCAAGCTTTTGAAAGGCCTCCAGTCGTCCTTGACCACAGATGAGTTCGTAATGCTCACCATTTGGTGCATGTCGGACAGTAATGG
This sequence comes from Acetobacter malorum, assembly GCF_001580615.1. GTDB lineage: Bacteria > Pseudomonadota > Alphaproteobacteria > Acetobacterales > Acetobacteraceae > Acetobacter > Acetobacter malorum. The sequence continues at coordinate 47,177 of NZ_LHZC01000051.1, read as the reverse complement.
GACGCTTCAACCCAACTTTGCGAATGCTCTCGACCAACTCTTCAAATATTTTCTTGTTGCGAACGCGTGGGTTCAAAACCTCAATAGAATTCGTGGGGATCATGACGATTTTGGACATTACAGCGGTCCTTCCAACGTATGACGACGCAGCAAGTGAAAAAGAGGGGACAAATCATCTGTTCTGAAAGAGTCCAGGTTAATCCCGTTATCTTCCGCCATTCCCAGCTTGGGTTTGTGACCAATATCCAGCCACGGCAGAAGGTAATAATCTTTCACAGTTTTATTGTCCGGGTTGAGTCTGACAACGACAGTCACATCCGGTCGCAAACTGGTATCCAGACGAACCTTCCAGCGAAGAGAGCCAGCAGCAGTGCTCTGACAACGAGAAATAACGAACGCAAGCGTTACTTCATGATTCACTAAAAGCAGGTCATTGCGAGCGTTAGAGGTCACACTGCCACCAATGGCTTCAATTCCTGCGATGGTTTCAGCGACCACTTCGGGGTGCATCAGTCGAAGCTGACGGTTGGTTTCGACGTAACGGTAATCGCGTGCAGGCTGATAACCAATGAGTTCGTAGGCACGGAGAAGACTGCCAAAACGATGCCGGTAAGCAGCACTCGACGGCATTTCCTCAACTTCGTTGATAATCATGCCCGAAAGAACACCGCGACAGGCAAGAAGATCTGACAGCATTTTCAAAAGCTCTTCATTAGTAAAGCGACGAGCTCTTTGCGCGAAAATTGTTTGCGCTGCTTCAAATAGGGCAGGGTTGACAATTCCTTCAAAAACGCCATCACCACGAACCCACATATCGGCATCATTCACAACGCGTTTCTGTTTCAGTTTGAAAGAAACACGATTGTAAACATTGTTCCCTATATACTTCTCGTTGCTTAAAATCTGACGGATTACTGCATGCGTCCAGGGTTTTCCTAGGTCTGTTGTTCGACCTTCGCCATTGAGTATTGTCGCAATTTCACGTTCTGAGCGGTGCTCAAGAATAAACAGCTTATAAATCCGGCTGACCGTCTCAACTTCTTCATCCGGTCCGGGAACAAGGATAACGCGATCAGTTTGAAGACTTTTGTGTTCCCCTCGGGCGAGGGGAGCCTTGGGCTCATTATTTTCGTTTACGAGAAAGCGCCTCAGGCCATAGCCAGCAGGGCCACCCTGCCGATAACCAAGCGTAATCAGGCGACATTGCCCGGTGAAAACCTTACCGGACAACTCGCGGCTATATTCTCCAGCCATCACGCGCTTGATACTTTTCATGACATTAGATGACAGGCTTCCATCGTTATCAAATTGTTCAGCACAATAATGGATGTTAATCCCACGTTCGCGGCATATAAACTCGTAATAGGCGCTTTCATCGGCATCCTGAAAACGCCCCCAACGACTGATATCGTAGACGAGAATTGCCTCGAAATCGGCGGCTCCACTTCGGACGTCTTCAATCAAGCGTTTTAGAGAGTCACGTCCAGCAATATTGAGGCCGCTACGTCCTTCGTCGGCATAATTGCGAACAATCTGAAAATTCCTCCGTCCAGCATAGGCAGCGATAATTTCCGCCTGATTTTCTGTGGAGTATTTTTGATGGTCGGTTGACATCCGCACATATTGGGCGGCCCGCACCGGAATCGTTGCTCCTACTGCTTCCACTCTCATCCCCAGCTCTATGCTTTCAAGACGGAGAAGCAACCCGCCCACATTTTGCATCACGATCACGGTGCGGTCGATCTGAATCGATCGCATCCAGACAATCGTTTTTGTAATGCAAAGGAACGTGGAATGTCGTTTACAAAAAAGGACCGAAATTTTCGCGCAGATAAAGGAAATAAATTTCCTCTGGATCCATCGGCTGATACGGATGCGGCCTTTGCAACCATTATTGCGGATGCACTCCGACGAGATTTTGGAAGCACGCCAGCACACATAAAACATATCGCTCGACTAACAGGAGCTAATGTACGAACAGTTGGAAACTGGTTAAGTGCTCGCAACGGTCCTAGCGGTGCCAGCCTTGTTGTTCTGATGCGCCATTCTGATGAGGTCACTATAGCCGTCTTGAAATTATCAGCACGTTTTAGCTTGTGGAGGGCAATGTCGGAAACAAAGAGTAGGAAAGAACTGTACCGAGCCGTAATTGAGTTTATGAAATATATTCCAAAACAATAAAAATATAATATTTTATTTAATAGAAGCCGTTCTTTTATATGAAAGAACGGCTTTTTTGAATTTTAAGTCATCGTTCCCCGAATGGTCTGTTGATGATCGCCATCACCTCGGGGGCAGAAAATATCCGGTTTCTGGTATACCCGGTGCGTTCCACTAAAACGCCTGCGGCCTGTAGTTGTTCCAGCGCAGTCTTGGTTGCAGGAGCAGAAATGTCTAGAATTTTCCCCAGTCGTGTCGCTGTAATGACCGGGCAATCAACCAGAACATCCAGTGCTCTCAGCGCTGCGGAGTTCTTTCTGTATGAACGTCTGCTCAGCCAGTCTACTTTCAGCGTTTCGATCGCCTTCCTGACAGCTTTGAATTCCTGCACAGTCCCAATAATGGCCTGTGACATGAAGGCAATCAGGGGAAGCCAGTTTAGTTTCTGCTGAGCCTGTTTCAGCGCGTCGTAATAGTCCTGTTTGTACGCTTCAACATAGGAAGAGAGATAGAGAGATGGCTCTTTTTCTGCTGCCAGCATCATCGGGATCAAAAGCCTGCCTACCCGTCCATTGCCGTCCCTAAATGGATGGACAGCTTCAAAATGGGCATGGGCGATAGCAACCCGCGTGATGGGTGATTGCGTCATCATCTGCATGCCATCTGCCGCCATATAATCCAGTGTGTTTTGAAGACACTGGGGCACCCGATCAGGCGGGGGCGGGTTGTAGGTGGAATAGGCGATGTTATGTCTGCTGCCACCAATCCAGACAACGGTCATCCGTAATGCGCCGGGAGTGCCGATATAGGATATGTCATGCTTCATGACTTCCCGATGTAGTGCCAGCACGGTGTCGAGCGTGAAAACGGTTCTGCCTGATGTAGCGGCTAGGGGCAGGAACTTTTCAAGCGCCAGTGCATAGTCCCTGACCTGACGTGTTTCCTGCGTAGCCAGTTCATCGTCTTCGTCAACGATCAGGAGTTCATCAAGAGTGCTATGGGTGCCTTCCATCGCGGAACTGCTGACGGCCTCCCTGCTGCGGAGGGTTCTGCTGATGAGATAGGGATCGGTTGACGTCCGTGCCCATTCTGCAATTTCTCCCAGCGTGGCCATTGCCTGAGAGTGCAAGGCTGTGATGTCATCCAGATACACTCCACTTTCAGGTGGAGATGGTGGGACAACGCCATAATGGTTCTCATAAGGGGAAGGCAGGCGGACCAGACACTCTCTGACGCCTCCCGTTAAGTCCTGACGGTTCACGGCAAAAACCTTAAACATGAGACAAAAATTCGATCCGTATTTAAGTTTTATAGCATAAACCTAATTTATGATCTATCGTCGTATGTCTTATTTAAGTTTATTGAAAACTATTTCATGAGTCACAATGGGTGTCAGATGGAAATTCTGTCGTCGTTTCCCTCGTATCATGGGACCGGGCAATTCGGGAGATAGCACTTTCACTGAGTCCATAGGTTGTTGCCAAAGACTTGAGAGCCGTTCCATTTTTTCTTTTTGCCCTGATTTCCCTTTTCTGAACGGTAGTCAGTCTGGACGGGCGGCCCATTTGCTTGCCCTGCTGGATGGCTCTGACTCGCCCTTCGGATGTTCTCGTTCTGATCAGATCGCGTTCGACGTCAGCGAGCCCCCCAAGGACCGCAAGCATCAATCGTCCTGTGCTGGTGCTCGTATCGGTCCACGGTTCAGCTATTGAATGAAACTGTGACTTTTTATTCGTAATCTCTTTAACTATAGAAAAGAGATCGAAAGTGCTGCGAGCGAGTCTGTCGATACGCGTGACAACCACGATGTCACCTTCACCCAACGAGGCAATCAGCTTTTTGAGCTGTGACCGCTCGGCATCAGCACCGCTTGCTTTTTCGCGATAAATTTTTACGCAACCAAATTCTTTTAAAGTTTTTATTTGTATATCAAGGGTCTGTCCAACTGTGCTGACCCGCGCATACCCTATTTTCTGCCCCATGCTTCACCTCTTTTCCGTGCAGGAAAGGGGCATCTTAGCACGATGTCTGTTTGAGTAATTCCTGATTTACGCAAAAAATATCTGTTAGGTTTTTTCTGTTTCAGTTGATGTTTTTGTTGTGCAAACAATTTTTCTATGAAATAAAACTAAGGAGAATTTCATGAAGCGGGTGGAACTTGCCTCACTTGCGTAAATCAGGGAGTTATGCACAAATGTCTGAAGCAACCGATCAAGAAAACACAGTTACAATTGTAAGTGATGTAACTGGTCAAACAACAACAACACATCATGGTTTGGACGCATTTAATACCGTCTCAAGCACACGGACAATTGTAACTTCTAATGGTTTGACATATACAGTAACAACAAACCAATATACTGGATTGTTGAGTGGAGCGGTATACGGGACAAGTTACGACGTAAAGATCACAGATTCTTCCGGAACATCTCTTTTAAATCAGACAAATATTAATCGTGGCATTAACGTCCTTAACATCATTCAGATTGGCGCAAGCGGGGATGTTATTGCGGGATCAAGCGATTCTGCAGTTCTTATAAATCTTGCAAGTATTGGCAACTATGTTAGTCTTCCTGGATCTACTGGTGACTTTACGGTAGGTGTTGGTGGGTTAACTGCAAATACGTACTACATAGGTGGTGACACATCCATCGATGGACTTGCTAATCTTTTAACCGGCACCACAGTTAATGTGGTTGGGGGAACTGCGACATTAACCGGAACAGGAGGGAGCGCTCTTGTCGGAGCCTTGAATGGTTCAACTGTTAATATCGAATACGGCGGCACATTAAATACAGGGGCAGCTCTTGCAAGCGTTCTGGAAGGCTCTACTGTCAATTTTGGAACAGGTGGCGGTACCGTTATCATCAATGGTGGCGGGACACTCATTAGTCTTTTGGCTAGCGGTTCGCTGAATGCAACAACATTTAACAATTATGATCCATCAAAAGACACGATCGAACTACAGAATACAACTAATCCTATTGCGACTTATACTATAGAAAACGGTGGCCTTTTCGGACTGGATTCCTCTCAGAAAGTCATTGTTCTTAAAGATTCTTCCGGAAATACTGTTGCCGAATATGCTGTTAAACCAGCTGATGGTGTTACGCTTAATAACGATACGTATAATGTTAATGATTTAACCAATAACCCACTGAAAATCACGTATTTGAACGGCAATACTTATATCGGTGCCTGTTTCTTGGCAGGAAGCATGATCCGTACTGTAGATGGTGATGTCGCTGTCGAAGATGTCTGCATCGGAGACGAAGTGGTCGCTTTTGACTGGCGGAATAATACAGACGTCGTGCGTCCTGTTGTCTGGGTCGGTAAAGCGCATGTCAATGTCCGCCACGGCCTGCCGGATGACGAGGCTGGCTGGCCTGTTCGTATCCTGAAAGACGCGATTGACAATGGCGTTCCGTATAAGGATATGCTGATTACAGCCGAACATTGCCTTTTCTTTAAAGACCGTTTTGTACCAGTCCGGATGCTGGTCAATGGTGTGTCTATTTTCTACGATAAATCCATTTCGTCCTATGATTACTACCATGTGGAAACAGAGCAGCATTCCGTTATCACGGCCGATGGTATGTTGACCGAAAGCTATTTGGACACTGGCAACCGGTCTTCTTTCCGGCAGGAAGGCAAGATTGCGACCCTTCGTGGCGCTGTCAAAAACTGGGAAGATGATGCTGGTGCGCCGCTGGACGTTGAGCGTTCTTTTGTCGAGCCCCTGTTCCGTGCCATCGAATGGCGCGAAGATAAGGTCTCAAAAGAACAGGCACCATCTGCTCCTGAACTGACCAATGATCCAGATCTGCATCTGGTCACTGAAACAGGTGCGGTCATTCGTCCCATGCGTCGTACCAGCAAAGAGTACAGCTTCATGCTGCCGCCCGGCACACAGTCTGTCCACATTGTTTCACGGGCCAGTCGTCCTAGTGATGTGATCGGTCCCTTTGTGGATGATCGCCGTTATATGGGGGTTGCAGTTGGATCTGTTCGTTTGCTTAGCGCAAAACGGCCTGTTGAAATCACATCACACCTGACCACGGAAAAGCCTCAAGGCTGGCACTCTGACATGGAGTGGCAGGGAGCTGTCTGGACGGACGGTAATGCAACTCTGCCGCTGGGAGATCTACTGAAGCACGGCAAGATGGGGATCCTCTCAGTCAGCGTTCTTGCTGCAGGGCCTTATCTTAAGAACGAGAAAAAGACAGTGACGCTAACCGTTCGCTCTGCCTGAACTATCAGGTTGTAACGAATGGTGCGAGCCAGGCTCTTCTTTGCAAGAAGGGCCTGGTTTTTTTCGTTTTTTTTATAATAATTCAATATAGTCATGGCTTTTAAATGAGCGGAAAAACATTACAGGAAACACACCTGCCGCTCACAACAGCTCAGCGCGGCGTCTGGATGGGGACCCTGCTGCGCACGCAGGGCGGGACGTTCAACATTGCGGAAGCAGTGGAAATTCTTGGCCCGGTTGATTCCGTCCTGTTTCGTGCGGCTCTGGTTCAGGTAGCGCAGGAGGCGGAAACCACGCGGGTAAGCATCCGTATGGGGGCGGATGGCCCCTATCAGGTCATTCTGCTCACATTGCGCTGCCCCTTGCCGTTTGTGGATTTCTCCACTCGGCCCGATGCCGCAGTGCAGGCGCAACACTGGATGATGGAGCGCATCAGTCAGCCGGTTGATCTGGCGGAAGATCCGTTATGGACCTGTGCGCTGATCAAGCTTTCTGCTGACAATTTCATCTGGTTTCATTGTTGTCACCATATCGCGCTTGATGGCTTTTCCGGTGGCCTGATTGTGGCGCGTGTGGCCGAACTGTACAATGCCATGGTGGAAGGGCGCGAACCCGCACCGTGCATGTTCCTGCCCCTTGAACGGCTTGTTGCGCAGGAAGCGGCTTACCGCACCAGCCCCCGGCGCGAGAAAGATCAGGCTTACTGGCAACACCAGCTTGCCGCCCCGCCCGAGGCAGTCACACTGGCCTCTCCTCTGCCGCCCAGTGTGCCGGAAGCACCTTTGCAGCGGTTGGGGTTTGTGGAACGCAATGTGCTTGTGCCGCCCGCCATGGTGGGGCAGATGCAGGGTCTGGCACAGCAGACTGGCGTTACGCTGCCGCAAATGCTCACGGCCCTGTTGAGCACCTACATCTTCCGCATGACAGGGCAGGAAGACCTCACGCTTGGCATGCCCGTTACTGGCCGCACGGACCGGGAGATGCGGCGTGTACCCGGCATGGCGGCAAACGCCGTGGTGTTGCGTTTTGCTATGTCATATACTATGAGTTTTTCAGAAATCCTGCTTCAGGCGCGCCGCGCCCTGCACGGGGCGCTCCGGCATCAGGCTTTCCGGTATGAGGATCTGCGGCGCGTTCTGGGTTTTCATGATACACAGCAGCACCTCTCACGCATTGGCATTAATATAGAGCCGTTTGATTACCATCTCGCCTTCGGTGGTAGCCCGGCACGGAACCGGAATCTTAGCAATGGGGTGATGGAAGATCTGACATTTTTTGTGTTTGATCGTCAGGACGGGCAGGGGCTGGCATTGTGCCTTTACGCCAACCCGACCCTGTATGATGGCCCGGCGCTGGAGCGCCATCTGCGCCACGTGATGCGTTTGATGAAGGCCATTCTGGCAGATCCCGCCCAGCCCGTCGGCGCTTATCCGCTTCTTGACGATGCCGAAGGCAAGGCTTTGCTGGCGGATGAAACCGCAACCGCCTGCAACTGGGGCCCTCGCGCTCTTGTGGCTGATCTGGCGCGGCATGCCGCCTACGCCCCCACGGCAACGGCGGTGACGGATGGGCGAGGTCCTGTGTCCTACGCGGCTCTTCTCTATGCAGCGCAAGGTCTGGCGGAGCATCTGATGGCGTGCGGCATCGGCCCCGGTGATGTTGTCGGCCTGATGCTACCCAGAGACAGACGGCAGGTGATCGGCATGTTGGCCACCATGGCCGCCGGGGCGGCGTGGCTCTCGCTGGACAGATGTGGCCCGCGTGAGCGCAATGCCGCCATTATCGCCAATGCCCGGCCCGCCCTGTTTCTGACAGAAGATACCCTGCCAACTGGCCTGCCAGATGGTTCGGCCGTTCTGGGGCTTGCGGAAGACGGCTCACCCGCAACAGTATTTTCCAACCCGGATACCCAGCGTGCGCCAGTGGTGCTGCAGGATACGGCTTATATCATCTATACTTCCGGCACTACCGGCACACCCAAAGGCGTGGTGGTGCCATGGTCCGCCCTGACCAATCTTTTGTGCACCATGCAGGATAAACTGGCGTTGGGCGCGCAGGAATGCTGGTTATCCGTTACGTCTGTCACATTTGATATTTCCATTCTGGAATTGCTGTTGCCGCTTCAGGCCGGTGCGCATCTGGTGCTTGCCAGACGCGAGACCGTGACAGACCCCACTCTGTTGTCCGCCATTGTGCAACACTATGGTGTCACCCTCATGCAGGCCACGCCAACCTTGTGGCAGATGCTGGTTGGGGCCGGGCAGGGCCGGTGTCTGGCGCAGGTGCGCGTGCTTTCTGGCGGGGAGCCCCTGCCAGCGCCTCTGGCGCGCACGCTTCAGAAACATGCGCGCGCTGTCTACAATGTTTATGGCCCGACCGAGACCACAATCTGGTCCACCTTCCATGCCGTCACTGCGGAAGATGGTTCACGCGGCCAGCCCATCCCGGCGGGGCGGCCATTGGCCAATACTCAATGTTATGTTCTGGACCCCGCAGGTGGCCTGCTGCCCGTGGGTACACCGGGGCAACTGGCTATTGCGGGCGCTGGCGTTGCCACGGGCTATCTGGACCGCCCTGATCTGACACAGGCGGTTTTCCGGCCAGACCCATTCAGCAAAATACCTCATGCGCGCCTGTATCTTACCGGAGATCGCGCCGTCCGGCAGCCTGATGGTACCATCACCGTGCTTGGCCGCACGGATGCGCAGATCAAGATAAAAGGCGTGCGGGCAGAACCGGCGGAAATTGAAGCTGCATTGCTTACTCTGCCCGGCATTGTACAGGCTGCGGTGCGGGTGTGGCCAAAGGCGCAGGGGCCGGTTCTTGTGGCGTATCTGGTGCCTGCTGCTGCCGCACAGACGGAGACCATGACGCCAGAGGAAGAAGCCCAGAATTTTGCGTTGTTCCGCGCCCATTTGCAGGAGCTTCTGCCAGCCCAGATGGTGCCCTCCCGTTTTGTGGTGCTGGCCGCCCTACCGCTTACGGCATCGGGCAAACTGAATAGAAAAATACTGCCAGAGCCGGAGGATGCCAAGCATATCCCCCAGCATGAAAGCCCGCAAACAGCGCAGGAACAGCTTCTATTTACCCTGTGGTCTGATATTCTGGAGCGCAAGGATTTCGGCATAAACGAGAATTTTTTTGATCTTGGCGGAGATAGCCTCGCCGCCGTGCAGGTTGCCACAGCCCTGACTGAACAGGGTTATGAACTCCCGGTGGCTTCCTTGTTTGGTGCGCCCACCATTGCCCGGCTGGCCCCGCTGCTGCAGCACCAGCATGCCGTGCCGGATGTGTTTGAGGAAACGGTTGTGCCCCTGCGCGCCGAGGGCTCAGGCCAGCCGATTTTCTGTTTTCCGCCCATTCTGGGGGTGTCTCTCGGTTTTACGGCGCTACTGCCGCATCTTCCGGCGGAACGGCCTGTTTATGGTTTGCAGGATATGGGGCTGCTGCATGGCCCCCACCGGCCGCAGACCATTCAGCAACTGGCAGAACTTTATCTGGAGCAGATCCGTGCGCTTCAGCCACATGGGCCGTACAGTTTTGTCGGCTGGTCCATGGGCGGGTTGGTGGCCCATGCTGTGGCGGCCCGTCTGATGGCGGAAGGCGAGCCTCTTTCCGCACTGGTCATGCTGGATACATACCCGCTGCATGATCCGGCAGCGCTGGAGGCTGGTCAGGATTTGGCCAGAATGGGTGATGCCTGGCTGGTGAAAAACGCCATTGCCATGCTGGGGATCGATTTTTCTGAAAACATGCCAGAAACACTGGATGATCTGGCTGATCGGATTGTAGAGATCATGCTGCCGGAAGCACAGGCTTTTGTGCAGGATGAAGCTGCCTTTTCAACCCTTTTGCAGACCATACGGCAGGGTGTCAGCCATAATCTGGAAATGATGCGTAACTGGCAGCCGCAGCGCGTGCAGGCAGACCTGCTGTTTCTGCGCGCCACGCAGCGGGGCAAGGAAGACGTGGGGGATAACCCCGCTTTCTGGCAGAATTACATAACGGGCAAGCTGATGGTGACAGATATCAACTGCACCCATATGGAAATGCTGGACCCTGAAAATGCACCCGTTATTGCAGACCAATTTATGGCATTTGAGCGCAGGAAACCTGACACACTCAAAGGCTGCGTAAACAACCAGCAATAGAAAAAAACATCGGGGAGCGGAGCGGTGCGTGAAGTGCAGAACTAAGCTTACGAGAAGAAATCTGCCTCTTTTCAGCGTGTGACTACGCGGCTGGAAATCTTGGGCGTTTAAGCTTTTCTGTGCAGAAGCCCCCAGCGTTCAAGCTGAGTTATGGCATTTGTCACACCATCTTCCGCCCGGACCAAGCTGCCCAGCCGGTCTGAATTGGCCACCATATGCGGGGATGTCGCCTGAAGCATGGCATCGCCCAGTGCCTGTGCGGTTAAGGTGCGCAGGCTCTCTGTGGGTGTCGCAACACCAATGCGGTGCAACTGCCACCCCCAGAAATACTGGTCTCCCACAAACGGCACTGGTACGGTGGGTATCCCGGCGCGCACGGCAGCAGCAGCGGTGCCCGCGCCACAATGGTGAACCGCCAGCCGCATTTTTGAAAAAAGCCATTCATGCGGCACATGATCCACCACATGAATGCGCGCGGAATTTGGCAGAAACTGCCCAAGCTTGGACCACCCACTTCCCACTACGGCACGCAGGCCCGCACGCTCCACGGCTGCCTGCACGATGGCGGCCAGTGCTTCGGCTTCTCCGCTCACCATGCTGCCAAAGCCGATATAGGCTGCCTTGTCTCCCGCCTGCAAAAAGCGGGCCAGATCAGCATCTGGTGTGTAGTCGGCATTTTTTGCAGACACAAAATAGCCTGGCATGGCAATGCGTGCCGGCCATTCAGGCTGGCGGGGCACCACATGCTGGCTGAACCCAAACAGAATATGGCCGCCTGTAGCCTTGGGGTTATGCCACGGCCCCTTTAAAGGATAGGGCGGTAAATCCAGCGCGCGGCGCATGCAGTTTGCCGTGTCCCGCATCAGCAACCATGCTGTCTGGCGCAGGGCGCGATGGAGCGCAAAATTGACAGACGCAGGCAACAGGCGGGGTCTGAACCATACGGGCGGCAGCGCATGGCTGGCTTCAAGCGGTTGCAACTGGGTCTGCACAAACGGCACCTGCAACCGCTCTGCCAGACTAGCTGCCAATAACGAGACATTGCCAGACCCAATCAGCAAAGTTGCACCATCAGCCGCTTTCAGCCCCTGTGCGGGCCAGTTCTGCGCCATGCGGCGTGTTTCCGCCACCACCACGCGGGCCGCCGCCATGCCGCTGCGGCCATCCAGCGCCTGCGGGTTATGACGCATCATTCCGGAAAAATCAGCGGTCAGAGGAGAAAATTCCAGTCCGGCTCTGGTAATGGCGGTTCCAAAACCGGGGTCTGCCGCCAGCCTTACAGCGTGCCCTCGGGTCAGAAGCCCTTCACCAAGGGCAATGTGGGGACGTACATCCCCTTCCGTCCCAACGGTCATGATAACAATTGTCATAATTCTTATTATATCCCGAAGTTTCCTGTTTCTTATTGTTTTTCATAGTCTGATTTTTCTACTCAGTATAGCTGGTCGCATAATTTGGAACCAAAAAATACTGAGTTGAGCATAACGCAAAGTACTGCTCGAACGCCTCTTAACTGACGTCTGAAGCAGGACTAATTGCAGGCTTTGAAACCTCCACCGGAAATGGGTATGGAAGCAGCGGCTTGCCTGCCATGGACTAAGTCTGTGAGCGCCGCTCTCTGCGCCTTAGCGCGGACTCGGCCAGTTCACGGGTGTCCATAGCAGCCACCACATCCAGAGCTTGCTGCCCTACGTTCAGACGGCCTCACCGGACTGCGACACGTCCATACTACCCGCCAACCAATCCTAACGCGCCTTGTAATATTTCCGCATAGGCAGCTTGTAACGACATTGTTCAACTGGCGTGATAAACATGAAAGGATACAGCATTTCTGCTCAGCGCTCGAACCATTCTGAAGGTTTATGGGAGAGTGAGTGTTTTATGGGGGAGGACTGCCTTTCTTTTTCTTCTCCTTGCTTCTGCTCTACGATTTTGAGTTCTTCAGCTTCTTTCCGTCTTTTTTCGACGGTCTGGCGGAGATCCTCGTTCTTCAACCGAAAGCCGTGTTCAACGGCAAGGTCCACGACGCGCGCCTTGAACTCATCGGTCCCGGTAATTTTGACCTCATCCCACCTGTTGGCCGCCAGTCGCAAGGATGCCAGGATGATTTCCCGATTTGTGGTGTCGCAGACATCGATCCGGTCGCCACGATCGGAGAAGGCGATATGTTCTGGCTCGGTAAGCTTACAGTAATGGACATAGGCTCCCCGCACGACCGACCTGAAGCCCGGGATGCTGTAAACTCGCTTCTCGCTACCGGAACGTGTCCCATGCCCCTCCAGACGCATGAAGTAATTAGGATGTGCCCACAGTCCCGCCAGAAACGGATCCCTGTTCGCTTTCAACCACTCCTCTATCGTGGGGAAGGGAGGCAATCTTTCCCGGTTGGCAAGGCGTTCTTCCTTCTGCTGGTCATGAAGAAGGCGGAGCGCTGTCCTGTGTTCTTCAGCCAGCGCATGCCGTAGGGCGTTGAGAGCCACGCCACGTCGTCGCCATCGACCCTTCAGAACGGTCTCGCGTTCCCGGCGCTGCATTTCCTTCAAGCTGGTCCTCTGCTCTGCATGCTGGCGGGTAACGTCTGATAATGCTTTTCTTCTTGTGGTTTCGTAATTTTTACGCTCCAGATGATAGTCATTCAAATCGACATCATTCGGTCTCACCAGGAGAGGAATGGTAAGAGTGCCGTCAGCGGGTATTTCCGCAGCCTGATCAGGCTCTTCGTAAGGTCCCAACCTGAGTTGCAGCTTGATGAAGCTGATCTGCCGATCAGCCTGACTGGCTTTGACTGCTGAATCCCCAATCATGATGACAGCGCCATTGCCATGTCGGCGGTAGCTCATGCCTTTCCGTGCCAGCTCCTCATGAACGTCAGCCCAGCATGTCGCTTCTTTAATGACAGGAACCGCCTCTTCAATGGCGACATCCAGTACAGAACGTCTACCTGTTCTACGCTCCACTTTGTTGCTATCGGTTTTGGCTTGAGCAGGCTTATCTCTATGGCTGTTGCAGCGAACCAGTTTTCCGTCTGGGCCGACTTGATAAAGACCATTTTCTTCGCGTGACCATCCCTGACGGTGCTCGATTAAAGCGATGGCCTTGTGACCAGATTCAATGTCAAATCCTCGATTGATTTCGGTGCATCGGAGTGTCTCGGGATTAACGCGGTTGACCACAACATGAAGGTGGCGGTTGCCGGTGTCTGCGTGTAGCCCGTAGACAATCTGATGCTGTTCCAGTCCCATTTCTTTTTGCAGGAGTGTGACGGCCTCATCCACCTGTTCTGTCGTCGGACTTTCTCCACGTTTCCAGCTAAGCACGTAGTGGTTCACGGTGTCAGCAGACCGCGCGGCTTCAGTTGCAAGTGCGATCATCTCCGCGATCTGACTGTCAAGGAGATCTGTCAGAAACCCCCGTGCGCCGAAATAGGTACATTTTTCTGACGTGTCTGTTTTTTCCGGACTTGCGACGTAGAGAATTAACCGTCTGATCCGCTCGGACTTGGACGTCGATTTCTTTGGGTTTTTAACCTTTTTGATGATCACGGCTGATCGTCTCGATTGCCTCTTTCAGGGCGTGCAGGGTAGCCAGTGTTTCCTGTGCATGTTCACCGTTGCTTGACAGATAGAGATGTTTGAGGAGTCCGCCCAGACGACGCAACTCCCGGATCATGGCGATATCAGCGTGGGCAACGATCGGACGACCAAAATAACGCCGTCGGACCAGTTCTGAGACACTCATTCCAGCAAGGTCAGCGTCCTCTTTCAGTCTGTCTTTTTCAGCCGTCGTCAGTCTCACATTGACGATTGCATCCAATGGGAAACGACCTCTGATTTCAAAAGGCATCAGATGGACTCCTTTTTTTGAAGAAAAGAAGAAAAAGAAGCAGGAAGGAGCCAGCCTGTGAGACGCGGAGCGCCGAACGGTCTGGCGTGGTTTGTCACACCATGCGGCGCATGTGTGTGACAAACCCCATCCTGTAAATCGAATCAGTCATAGTCTACCACGACCGCATGAAATTTCTGGCATGTCAAAAATTGCGATTTTAGTGCCATCAAAAATATTGCTGATATTGTATAATTAAATCACAACAGCGAATCAGTTGACTGATTTGAAGTGAGGACGGCAATGCGCGCATATCATAAACGATCAAAGATAAATGACATATGCAAGAAAATGTCAGACTTGCCGGAACTAAAGGCAGATGAAATTCAGCTGAACAATAAGGAAAGTATTGCTATCTTGGCTGATGATATCGCCATATTGCGAAAACGTGGATATGAGTTTCAGCAGATTGTCGATTTTCTGCGAGAAAATGATTTTGAAATCACGGCCTCGACGTTAAAGACATACCTCAGAGAGCCAAAGCTTGATCGTGAAAAATTACCCAAAAAAAATACGAAAAAGATTAAAAAATCTATAACTCAAAATCAGAAAGATCTGGGATGTACATTACAGAACGCAGAAAAAAAACAGGCAACAAAGATCGTGAAAGATCAGGCTGAATTCCTGATCGCGCCAGATCGTGATGTGTTGTGAAAAAGGATAACTGTCATGGAAAATATTTATCTGGTTGCTGGCGTAAAAGGGGGCGTTGGGAAATCAATGGTAAGCATGAGTCTCGTTGATTTTCTGATGAACGAGGATAAAAATGTCTTACTTGTTGAGACAGATAATTCAAATCCTGATGTCTTGAAATGTTATGGCGGCGTGACAACTGCAGTCGCCTTGAATCTTGATCATGTTGACGGCTGGATGGATCTCATCACTCACTGTGACAACCATAGAAATCATGTCGTGGTCATTAATTCGGCGGCCCGGAATGATCATGCAGTACAGATGTATGGGGATCGGCTTCAACAAGCATTGCCACTTCTGAAACGCAAACTGATTACGTTCTGGGTTATCAATCGTCAGCGTGATTGTATAGAACTTTTACGAAATTTTCTGGATCAGATTCCTGAATCCAAAACAAACATTGTCATGAACACTTACTTTGGTAATCAGGAGAAATTCGTAACTTATAATAATTCCCAGACAAAAAAATACATAGAGCAGCTCGGTGGAAAGTCACTTGTTTTTCCAGAAGTTGCGGATCGTGTCGCGGACGATTTTTACATAAAGCGGATGACGATCGAGAAGGCGGCGGAAGATTTTCCGATTGGTAATCGGATTGAACTTCTGAGATGGCGTGGTGAAGTCAAAAAGATGTTTGAGGAGGTTATTGAATGACAAAATTCCAGACTGTTTTCCAGGAATTTTATGGACGAAATCCCACGGACGCCGAGATCCAGGAGCATTACAGAATTAAGAAATCATTGGATATCAGGGATAACGATGCATTGTGGCTGATCCTGATACCCTTTCAGTATTATACGAAAGCATTGCAGGATATTCCGCAGGCCATTGAAGTCATCTCTGATGAGTTCAATCAGAATTCACGTCAGGCAATGCAGAGATATGAGGCAAAGATAAAATCAGATTTGAATTCCGCTGTCGCTGCGGCGGGGCAGGTCGTTGCGTCTACAGTCCTGCAGCGAAAGATGCAGATTTGGAGTGCAATTTCAATTACGGTGTTTGCACTTGTCTGTATAGGTCTGGTTACGGTCTTGTGGACCGGAAGAACACAGTTTCATGACGCCCATTATGACGCTGGTTATAATGTAGGATACAACAAAGGAACAGCGGACGGACAGAAAGCAGGGTATAGCGCGGGGTCTAACGCTGGGCAGAAAACCGGCTACGAAAAAGGAATGGCGGATGCCCGTGACATGAATGCTCTGGCGATGACGTCCTGGGCGACGGGTGAGGCTGGGAAGACAGCCCGACAACTCTATGAACACGGATTGATCGATCCGATCTACAAGCTCTACAAATCGGGTGACCTTGCCAAGATACTTAAATGTGCAGGGAGTGGGTGGCGTGTACAGAACGGCTATTGTCTCAGTTCAGTGACAACAGATGGCGGGGGTGGGGCTGTTTATGATGGTTGGAGGCTGCCTTGACGATGGTTGCGTGTAGATGGAAATTCTGTGGTCATCTGGATTGAGCTATTTGGACGCTTGCTCGGCGATAAGCCGACCTACGGCTTACGCTTCATAATGGAAATTGTTGTCAGTTTTTGCTCATTCTGAAAGCGGACATACCTCACCACTCTTAAAGAGGGATCGGGCTGATGTCCCTTTGATCGCACGATAAGGCATTCGTGATCCGTGGCCGATCTGGCGCTTTTTCTGGCCGGAAGCGTTCTGTTGGCCAATCGGTAAAACCATTATCAGGAAGCATCGTGGAAGGAAGGTCGCAATGCGGAATGATATTGAATTTCTGTCTGAGGGAAGAACGCTCCGTGGCTGGCTTTATCAGCCAGAAGGAGGCAAGGGTGAATACCCGGCAATCGTGATGGCGCATGGTCTTTCTGGCGTTAAGGAGCAATATCTCGATCGCTATGCCGAAGTTTTCGTCACGGCAGGGTTTGGGGTGATCCTGTATGATCACGCCAATTTTGGAGCAAGCGACGGCATTCCCCGACAGGAAGCCGACCCCGTGCTTCAAAGGCGTGGTTACCGTGACGCCATCAGTTTTGCCCAGACGGTTTCATGGATTGATCCGCAACGGATTGGCTTGTGGGGCACGAGTTACAGTGGAGGTCATGTGCTTGAAGTCGCTGCTCTTGACCGTCGGGTGCGATGCGTTGTGAGCCAGGTTCCGACAGTCAGTGGTTATCGCTCTTCCCAGCGTCGCATCCGTTCCGACCTTGTGCCGTCACTTCTCTCCAGCTTTGTCGCCGACCGTGCCGCACGGTTCCAGGGAAAAGCTCCTGCGATGTTTCCGGCAGTCTCCGGCAGGCCGGAAATAGCGTGCGCCATGGGCGGAACAGATGCCTATGATTTCTTCAACGGCACCCGGAGTTTTGCACCGACATGGAGGAATGAACTGACCCTTCGCAGCGCCGAACTGGCACGTGAGAACGAACCCGGTATTCATATCGCTCGAATCAGTCCCACCCCTCTACTGATGATCGTCGCCGATCAGGACATCCTGACTGCGACCGATATCTGCCTCGAAAGCTACCAGTCAGCTTTGCCCCCCAAAAAGCTACACATGATCCACGGTGGACATTTCGACCCTTATGTACGGTGCTTTAACGAGACCAGCCAGGCCGCCCAAGAGTGGTTCATTGAACATCTGATCGATGATGCCGTACATTGATAATTCTAAACCCGCTGATATCCGGGCGCTTGCGCGGGACTACGTGGATGGCGAGACAGTTGGTGAACACTGCCACAAAGATGGTCAGTTCATTCATGCGACTGAAGGCGTCATGGAGATCCGCACCCCGACGCGTCTGTGGCTTGTGCCTCCGCAACGCGGTTTATGGATACCGCCTCGCACCGCGCATGCGTTAAGAGCGCGGGGCAAGGTTACCCTTCGAACGGTCTATATTGTCGCCAGCAGGGCAACATTCTCTCTCGGTGAACAGCCGAGTGGCTTCATGGTCTCACCATTCCTGCGTGAAATCATTCTGAAGAGCCTCTCGCAGGACGTGATTGAAGATCCTCCACGATTTCATCGGCTTGCTGCAGTGCTGCTGGATGAACTCTGTCATCTCACACCTGATCTTTTGTCTCTGGCGATGGCAGTTGACAGACGCCTTGCATCGGCCTGTGCCGAAATTCTCGCAACTCCCAGCATCAATCCGGGCATGAAGGCTTTATCGAAGCAAGCTGGAACTTCCATCAGAACTCTTACGCGTATGGCCCAGAGCGAATTTGGCTGCTCCCTCTCGATCTGGCGGCAACAGGCGCTCATTCTGATAGCTGTCCCGAAAATCATTGCCGGCGAACAGGTGGCTTCGATCGCTGAAACATTAGGCTATGAGACGCCAAGTGCTTTTACGGCCATGTTCAGGCGAATTGTGGGAATAACGCCTGGTAACTATCGTTAGCGCTCTCTGAGTAGACGAATATCTGCGCCCATAAACGCAACAGCGAACATAGAATACGTCATCAATAGATGGGTTAACCTAAATCTATGACTGCTTATATCTTTGAGTAACTTCGAGGCGGACGTTCCGTCGCCCAACCGCTATTCACAACTGTGATATCGCACTGCACAGCCGCGGAAAAATCCACTCCATCGAGGGTTATGGAACCTGTTTGATGATCCATTTTTCCAGGACGCTGACGCTGTCTGTTATTTCCATGTCGCCTGGCCGGATCAGCCCGTAAGATGTTCCATCCGCGTCGAAACCGGCCGGTGCCACAAGCCGACCGGTCGCAATATCGTCCATAGCAATGATATGGGGCGACAGGGCAACACCCAGGCCATTGGCGGCGGCTTCCAGCATCATGAAATGATGGTCGTACAGACGGACGTCGCGTGGTGTGGGCATGTCGGGCCGGGACGCCACCCAGTTCTTCCATGCCTCGGGCCGAGTGCGCGACCCAAGTGCCAGATAGCTCCCGTCGGCGAAGCGTTGTGCCATGTCAGGGCGCATGACCGGCCCGACCGCCTCCCGCGCGATTGTGGTAACAGCCCAATCGGGAGCAAGCGGGAAATCAAGACGCCGGATTGCCAGCGTAACGCGGGCACGTGCGAAATCCAGCGGGCCCCCACCGGTCGAAAGATGCACATCGATCCCCGAATGACGGTCCTGGAAGTCGGACAGGCGCGGGATCAGCCAGCGCATTGCCAGCGATCGTTCGCAGGACAACACAATCGGCTGGGTATTGGATGATGACCGAATCTCAGCCAATACCCCTGCTATCCCTTTCAGTGCCTCGGTTGCCGCATGTGCCAGACGCGCCCCATCCTGGGTCGGTCGCACCCCGCGCCCATCTGGCTCCAGAAGCTGGAGTTTCAGATCATCAGCAAGCTTGGACACCCGACGACTGACGGCTCCATGCGTCAGAGCCAGTTCCGTGGCTGCCGCCCGCACCGAGCCCAGGCGCACAACCGTTGCGAAGGCACGCAAATCATCAAGTGAGGGAATGTCAGAACGCTTCATTGGTTAGATTTTATCACCAGAAAAGGTCAGTTTATATCGATTTTCCTTATAAACCGTTTCGTTATTCTCACTGGGATGATGAATAAAACTTCTCGCCTCACTTCGCCGCTAGGTGTCACAATGGGAGATCCTGCCGGGATTGGTCCAGAGATCGTGGCACGAATGTTCCTGCAACGACCGCTGCAGCGGCACTGGATCGTCGTGGGTGATCCACTGGTGATGCATCAGGCGCTGATAACACTTGACCCATTGGCACGGCTGCACCGGATCAAGACACCAGCCGAAGCCCGGTTCGAAGACGGAATGCTGAATGTGCTGGTCTCATCAGAATGCGCAGAATTGCCGCCCATGGGTCAGGTCAGCGCTGAGAGTGGCCGCGCCGCTTACGCGGCAGTCCTGGCCGCAACTCGTTTGGCGAAGGCAGGAGCAATCCGAGCGATTGTTACTGCACCGATCCACAAGGAGGCGCTCGCCGCTGCCGGACTGCACTATCCTGGCCATACGGAAATTCTTGCCGAGCAGGCTGGCGGCTTGGATGTCGCCATGATGCTGGCGAATGAGGACATCCGCGTTGTGCTGGTGACGATCCACTGTTCTCTCAGGGACGCGATCCAGCGAGCTGATTTTCCTGCCCAGATGGCAGCAATCCGGCTGGCTTACACGGGGGCACGCGCACTGGGTATCGATCACCCGCGCATCGCCGTAGCAGCCCTCAATCCTCATGCGGGAGAGGGTGACCTGTTTGGTGACGAAGAGACCCGTATCATCGGCCCCGCCATCGCCCAGGCCCGCAATGAAGGCATTGATGTCTCCGGTCCCTGGGCCGGTGACATGGTGTTCATGCATGCGCGCGAGGGACGGTTCGATATCGTCATCGCGCAGTATCATGACCAGGGACTGATTCCCGTCAAATACATGGGGCTGGCGCAAGGTGTGAACATTACCCTCGGCCTGCCCTTCACGCGTACAAGCCCTGATCACGGCACAGCGTTCGATATTGCAGGACGGGGTATTGCCGATCCGTCCAGCCTGGAAACGGCATTCGATTACGCTCTTCGCCTCACCAATGGAGTCTCAGTATGACCCCGCCCAAGTTCATCTTCATGCTGACCCGCCATGACCGTACGGTGGAGAACGCAGTCGATCTGGTTGAAGCTGCCCGTGAGGCAGGCGTCCGGCATATCGGCTTCAAGGATATTGGTCTGCCGTTTACGGGGCTTCAGACGCTGGCCAGCGTCATCCGCGGGGCCGGAGCGAAAATCTATCTGGAAGTTGTCTCACTCGATCGCGACAGTGAACTGCGCTCAATACAGGCCGGGATAGCCCTCGGTGTCGATTATCTGCTGGGTGGCACGCATGTTGATGACGCGTTAAGACTGCTTAAAGGTACAACGATCCGCTATTATCCCTTTCCTGGCCGGATCAGTGGGCATCCGAGCCTTCTCGAAGGAACCGAGACAGAAATCATACGCAGTGCGGTCGATCTCGCCTCGAGGCCCGGTGTTCATGGACTGGATTTGCTTGCCTATCGGTTCGAGGGAAACGTGCCGGATTTGATCCGGAGAGTATGCGCCGCTGTACCGAACAAGCCTGTAATCGTAGCGGGTTCGCTCGATCGGGCGGCGCGTATTCGCGCCACTGCCTCTGCGGGTGCTGCGGGTTTTACGGTCGGCACAGCTCTGCTCGACGGCGCTTTTCCTGCATCACCCGATCTGGCGCAACAGATCGGCTACGTCCAGACTATCATTCGACAATTCTGACGGAGGAAACCAATGGAAAAAATAAACCTGACTCAGGCTTTCACGGCATTTTCCGATTACTGGAGCCCCCGTGTGGCGGGTGACATCAACACATCCCAGATCAAACTGGCAAAATTCAAGGGAATGTTCGACTGGCACCATCACGAGCATGAGGACGAACTATTCCTGGTCGTTTCCGGAACATTGCGCATGCATTTCCGGGATCGCAACGTCGACATTGAGGCGGGTGAATTCATCATTGTTCCGCATGGTGTCGAGCATTGTCCCGAGGCTTTAAGCGACGAATGTCATGTTGTTCTGCTGGAGCCGAATACGACGCTTAACACGGGCAATGTGACCACCGACCGGACCGTGCACACACTGTCGCGGATATAATCTGAACTCTCAATACTGAGCGTCACAGTATTGTCTCAAAAAACTGACGATTATTTGAGGGGGAAGTGGGCCAGACATATGTCCGCTTCTCCCCCCAGATGGCCCAAAAGCTGACGAACTGCAATCCCCCCAATTGCTGCCTTTCCTGAACGATTTTTTTCAGAAGGAGAGGTTGCACTCGACGTAAGCATTTTTGGCTCAGAAAATTGCGGTATCATTCTCTGCCAGTTTCTATCTCTCGCTGGTGGTTTCAGAATTGTGAGGTATCATTAAAGGAGAAAGTGATTCGTGGGTGTCACGGATCTGGCCATGTCAGAGGGGCATCATGTCACGAAATGCAAAACGCTTGCCTCAACCGGCTCGCTTGGAACAGGCGTCCGGCTCACAACGTATCTCCGCCTATGTAAGGCGGGGATTGATGCGCTATCAGGAGGCAGCGGATTATCTCGGGATCGCCAAGGGAACGCTGGCCAACTGGGTCTCGCTACGGATTGGCCCACGGTCCATCAAGATCGGCAGCATGCGGCTGTTTCGCCAGGAAGATCTCGATCGCTTTATTGAAGAAAAGCTTTTTGAAACCGAACGGTTTGAAAAGCGTCGCCGCCGTCAGCGCGGACGGGGTGCACTGGTGCTGACCTGCCCGTATCCTGATCTGTTTCTCTTCTTCGTGATGGCGCTGGCGTTAGCAGTCTTCCTCTTCACCAGCGTCGTAAGCTTTCAGTAAAAACGCGGTCTGGCTGTTTCTGGTCATCCTGACTGGCAGCTATCGTGTCTTGTCTGCAATATCTCCGGGCACGGGCTGGTAGTAGCGATTTAATGATTTTAAGTCGCGATGACCCGTGACCCGGGTCAGTTCAATCGGGTTCAGATAGCGCGCCAACCGCGTTGTCGCCTCATGACGCAAGTCATGAAAGGTCAGGTCCTGAATTCCGGCCTGCCGGGTCATGCGACCGAACAGGACAGAAAAGA
This sequence comes from Acetobacter malorum, assembly GCF_001580615.1. Taxonomy (GTDB): domain Bacteria; phylum Pseudomonadota; class Alphaproteobacteria; order Acetobacterales; family Acetobacteraceae; genus Acetobacter; species Acetobacter malorum. The sequence goes on along the minus strand of NZ_LHZC01000051.1, from coordinate 24,506 downwards.
TTTTTCTCTCTCCGACCGAAAAGACAATGTCTTTTCGGTCAGGCACCTTTTCCATGGTGGCCCGCTTTTCCATGAGGACGCGTTGTGCGCCCTTGGTCATGGGGCGGATCTCGGGACCAAGTTCTTCCCTGTGTCGGTCGCTCTTCACGCGGGCGAGGGAAATGGTCTGTTTACGGAAGTCGATGTCCTGCCAGCGCAGACTGAGGGATTCCCCCAGCCGGCAGCCTTGCTCGATTGACCACCTGATGAGCCACACCACATCAGGGTAATGCCTGAAAACCCCGTCGGGCCGAGAAGCAGCTCGCAGAAGTTCGTCTTCTTCGCCGTCCTTTAATCTCCGGTTTCTCTTGCGATCCGCTCCCTCGGGCCGTTTGGTCCGTTTGGCGGAAGCATGATTGAGGATGGTCGTGTCCCATTCCGAGTTGGCGTATTCGACGATGGCCGCAATCATGTTCAGGCGTTTGACGACGGTTCCCTTGGCCAGTCCAGCAGCCAGCATGGTGTCACGAAAGTCCCGGACATCCCCATTGGTCCATTTGTCGATTTTCAATGAGGCAATGTCGGATCCAAGAAGGGCCGGAAGATGGCCCATACGATCAGCATCGCGTTCTATCATGCGCTCCCGACCGAAGCGCTCAAAGAGCTCGCCAAAAGTGATCTGGTTTCTCTTGCGTGCGGGTGGTTCAAGTTGGCCCACATGCGCCTTGGCCCGTACGTCCTGAAGCCAGCGGCGGGCAAGGCTGGCTGACGCAAAGGTTTCGCGGTGACGTTTGCCGTTCACCATCTTGCGGGCCTGATACTGGCCGGGGCCGCGATACCAGACGCCTTTGGGCAACGGCTTCCCTGTTACAGGGTCCTTGAGGGTCTCTTTTGGTGATTTGGTCATCGTTATTCGATCCTCTCCCAGTTTGGCTCGGGATTGGCTCAAAAATCAACGATTTTCAGATTAACCTGCTGCAAGTCCTTGAAAAACTTGGCGTCCCGTACGGGATTCGAACCCGTGTTGCCGCCGTGAGAGGGCAGTGTCCTAGGCCTCTAGACGAACGGGACATAGAGGGGTGAGCGGATTACTACGAGAAAATCTGGGTGAGCACAAGCGGAGAAAAAGCAGGATAGCCGAGTGTGGTTTGCAGGTAACAGGGGGAGGGGAAGGTAAAGGCTTTCCTTAGAATTGCGTTGATACGTTATATCATAACGTATAAGAGGCAGAAATTAGTTCATTCCCAACCCGTAAAGGCCACTCTCTTATGCTGGTGTCTCGTCTCTCTTTTCTGCTGGCATGCTCAACTGTCTGCACGACAGCCGGATTTCTGTTCTGTATCGAAAAAGCTCAGGCTCAGACTTTGCCTGTTGGTACAGCGCAGACTGCGCAAACAATTCAGCCCACAGTTGAGAAAAAATCCGCTCAGGAAAAAAAGACGGCACAGGCCGCAGCGCGTACGGTGCAGCAGGACGATACGGCGAAGGGAAAGCCCACGGGGCAGGAAACTGTATCCATCAAGCCCGGTCTGGCAAATACACCGGAGCGCGTGACGGTCACGGCTCATCTGGATCGGGCCAGATCAGAACTCCAGCCCGATACCGGCGCTACGGTTTACCGTTTTGATCGTAAGGCGCTGGAAACCATCCCAGGAGGGGATAACACACCGCTGAATCAGGTGCTTTTGCAGGCCCCGGGTGTAGCGCAGGATAGTTATGGTCAGATCCATGTGCGTGGTGACCATAATGAAGTGCAGTTCCGGCTGGATGGTGTGCAGCTTCCTGAAGGGCTGAATGTGTTCGGTCAGGCGCTGATGACGCGCTTTGCGGATAGCATGTCTTTGACCACTGGCGCGCTGCCGAGCGAATTCGGATTTTTGCAGGCTGCTGTTGTGGATATTACTACCAAAAACGGTACAACCAATGCAGGTGGCAACGCTTCCATTTACGGTGGGGCGCGGGATTACTTCTTCCCGTCGCTTCAGTATGGCGGCCATCAGGGGAAGTGGGACTACTTTGCAACTGCGGATTTTGTGCATGATCGCGTTGGGATTGAAAACACGACCAAATCCTTCAACGCCGTGCATGATCTGAGCAATCAGTATCACTTCCTCGGCCATCTGCGGTATACAGCGGATGAAAATACCCGGATCAGCTTTATTGCCGGTGTTTCCAACGCGGAATATCAGCTGCCGAATAACCCCGGTCAGCAAACGCAGTTTGCGGAGCCGTCTTATACGGGCAGCAATCTGGCGCAAAAGCTTGATGGCAGCGTGGATAGCTCCAGCCTGAATGAACACCAGAAGCAGATTACGGATTTCGCTATTCTGGCTCTCCAGAAAGAGATTGGCGCTTTCAGCCTGCAAAGCTCGGTTTTCACCCGCTATAGCAGCCTGCGTTATTCACCGGATGAACTGGGGGATCTGGTTTATAACGGGATTGCCCAGCGGGCGGCGCGGTCCATTTTCTCCACCGGTACGCAGCATGACGTGACCTGGCATGCCGCAAAAAATCACACTGTGCGCTTTGGCTTCCAGGTTTTTGTGGAACGCACAATCTCCAAGACAGATTCCACAGTCTTTGGGGCGAATGGTGTGGATGACGACGGCAACCCAACCTTCGATTCAACGCCTGTCAAAGTCTATGACGGCAGCGGTAAGACCGGCACGGTTTACGGTCTGTATGCACAGGATGAATGGACACCTCTGCGCAATCTGACCGTTAACTACGGTCTGCGGTTTGACGGCGTGAGTGAATATACCAGCGAGAAACAGGTTAGCCCGCGCCTGAATGTTGTTTGGAAACCCTGGAGAGGGGCCACGCTGCACGCGGGCTATTCCCGTTATTTCACGCCGCCGCCGTTTGAAGTGGTCAGTAGTTCTGCGCTTTATAAATTTGCAAACACGAGTTCTGCGGCAGAGGTTATGCAGAACTCAACCGTTAAGGCAGAGCGTGACCATTATTTTGATGCAGGCATTCAGCAGCAGATCCTGCCGGGCTGGCGCGTGTCGTTTGATGCCTATTATAAGTTGGCCAATAACCTGATTGATGAAGGGCAGTTTGGCGCACCGATCGTGCTGAGTGGCTTTAACTACCGTAAAGGGCAGGTCAACGGCTACGAGGTCAGCACCTCATACGATAAGGGGCCGCTGTCTCTCTACGGGAACTTCTCATGGTCTCGTGCTATCGGCAAAGATATCACCAGTGCGCAGTTCAACTTCGGGCAGGATGACCTGAATTATATCCAGCACCGGTGGATCCATCTGGATCATGACCAGCGCTGGACGGCATCTGCCGGGGCGGCTTACAGCTTCTTCCACAAAAGCTGGCATCCGCTGCGGGTCTCCGCCACCATGGTTTATGGCAGCGGTCTCCGCGCTGATGGCGATGTGCCGAACGGGGCTGTCGTGCCGGAATATGCAACATTCAACTTTGCAGCGGTGCAGACGTTCAAGAACCTGTTTGGGCACTCCTTCCTTGGCAATACGCAGATCCGGCTGGACGTAACCAACCTGTTTGACCGCGCCTATCTGCTGCGTGATGGCAGCGGTATTGGAGTGGGGGCACCGCAATATGGCTTGCGCCGGACTATTCTGACAGGGATTAGCCAGAGCTTTTAAAGATCAGGTGTCAGAAAATAATTTACTGTAATGGTAAAATATTTTCTGACTTTGTTTGCTCTATATATAAGAAATTTAACCTCAATCCTTTGCGGATTGGGGGTTTTATAATGGAATTTGTAAAAAATCTCTGTTAACTGCCCTGAGCGAGTGATAGAGAAATCTCTGTTCAATATGATAATATTTTGCGCACAGCACGGTATGAACGTCAGCTGTATGATGCGGTATGACAGCCTGTTAATTGTAAATACGCTGAGGGCAGAGTAAGAGCCACGTCCGTATAGGGAAGCCGTATCGGATGTTTGGGAGAGCACGAAATGGTACAATCAAGACGGAACATACCCAGTATGTCTGACCAGTCTGAGGACCATGTAAACGACACTGAAGAACGGGATATTGCCTCTCCCGGGGCTGACCTGGGGCAGAGGATGAAGATCCTGCGCAAAGCTGCCGGCCTGACGCAGCAGCAGGTTGCCGATGCGCTTGGCGTATCCCGACCTGCCATTGCGTTTTGGGAGACCGGGCGGGAAGGGAGTGCGAGAAAGCATATCCCTAAACTGGCCGCCTTGTTTGGCGTGGAGCCGGAAATTTTCCTCACCGGTTATGTGCAGGAAGATATCGCTCTGACAGTCACTCCGGATGAGTATGATATCCTGCGGCTGTACCGCATGCTTGACCCCTCTCGTAAGGTTTCTGCCCAGAAGTGGATAGAACGGCAGGTCAGAATGTGGCGTAAAAGCGAAGAAAGCCTCTGACACATCGTGATTAACGCCACTCTGTGAGGGAACTCGTACCCGGCTGATCCACTTAAGCACTCAATTGGAGGAATGATAAAACAGGGAGAGCACAATGAAACGTGCCGCCTTTTTTCCGATGGTTGGGTTAGGAACGTTGCTGACGCTCACCTGTACTGAGCTGGCGCGGGCATCTGGTGTGACGCCGGTTGTGGCGGAAGTCCCTGCTGTGGAAGGTGGTCTGTATCATGTGGATGACCTGCGCACGCAGGTGGTTTTTTCAGTCTCCTGCCTGAGTGTCAGCTGGTATCACGGCATGTTTTCTGGCGTATCGGGCTCTCTCCAGCTTGATTCTGCCCATCCTGAACAGTCCCATGTCGCCTTGCAGTTGCCTTTGCATTCCCTGACGACGACTTCCGGTTCCGTCACACAAACACTCTGGGATGAGGGCTGGCTGGATGTCCGTAAATATCCTGATGCCACGTTTGTTTCGACACAGGTTGTGTCGGATGGTCCGTCACAGGCCAGAGTGGCAGGGCGTCTGACGTTGCATGGGGTGACGCGACCTGTGACGCTCCGTGTCCATTTTGTCGGGGCAGGAAAAAACCCGATGGATCAGGATTATACTGTCGGGTTTGAAGCGCATGGAACCATTCAGCGCAGCGCGTTTGGGATCAGAAACGCCATGTCCGCTGTGGGGGATGATGTAAAACTCACTCTGACGGGCGTTTTTGAAAAAAGCCCGTCAGACACTCTCCGGTAATTCAGAATCAGGACGTTTGCAGCGCAAGGGCGGCAGCGGTCGCCACATCTTTGCGTAAGCCGACAACATTGCCTTTCCCGTCCGGATGGACACGGTTGGTCAGGATCAGGACAAATGTTTCCTTGTCCGGCACCAGCCAGAGAGAGGTGCCGGTAAAGCCGGTGTGCCCGAAGGAAGTTGCCGGGAAATGCTCGCCACGTGGTGAGGAATAATGCGTTGCGATATCCCACCCTAACCCGCGCAGATCAGATTTTCCGGCAGGTTGCTGAGGGGTGGACATTAGCACAAGCGTCTCCGGCTGCAGCGGGAAGGCGGAGGGTAATCCGGCCCGACGGGCCAGCAGCGCGTGCGCGTAGGTCAGCATATCATCCGCGCAGGAGAACAGGCCGGCATGCCCGGCAACGCCATCCATGCGGCGGGTGGTGGGGTCATGCACCACGCCACGGAGCAGTTGGTTCTGCTCATCATACTGGGTGGGAGCTATGGCATCATGCAGGGCGCTGTCCGGCAAAAAGAAGGTGCGGGAGAGGCTAAGGGGCTGAAGGATATTTTGGGTTGCATAAACATCCAGAGGAAGGCCTGAAAGTTTTTCAACAATCAGCCCCAGCGTGATGAAATTGATATCGCTGTAAACAAACCGCTCACCGGGCGGATTGATCGGGCGAGCGTCCATCACACGTTGAACGGCAGCCTCCTTGCCGTGCCATGGGGTGGACAGATCAAGGTCCGGGGCCAGGCCGGAATAGTGGGTCAGCAGCAGCCGGACGGTAATGGCCTGTTTTCCGTTGGCGGCAAAGGCCGGAAGATACGTGCTGACTGGCTCATCGAGCTTCACAAGCCCTCGCTCATACAGCTGCATAATAGCTGGGGCGGTGATCAGAACTTTCGTCAGAGACGCCATGTCGAACAGGGTGTTCCACGTCATCGGCTCTTTATGCGGAACCAGTGCGCGGTTTCCAAAGACACCTTTCCAGAGCGTTTGTCCGGCCTGTCCGACGGCCGCGACCGCACCGGGGGTTTTGCCCTCCTGAACCGCTTTCTCGAAAATCTGATCAAGGACAGAAAAGCGGCTGTTGGGTGCGTTTTGCGCCCATGCGGCGTTCACGCCAAGCAGGCCAAGCCCGGCGCTAACTGTACCGGTTTTCAAAGCCATACGGCGGGAGAGACGGAAGGAAGCAGGCATGAGCAAGAGTCCGGAGCAAAGGAAGCAGGCATCAGAGGCGAGAGTGTAAAAGAGAAGTGTCTTGTTGCGCTAGCGTGATGGGAGAGGTTGTGTGGATAAAGAGCGGAAAAGGTCTGGCGCGCGACCAGACAGCATCAGTCAGGGGACAGCCTGCGCGACGTAACGGAATGTCAGGTTAAAGCGGGTGGGGCCGGTTAGCGGGTGCCCACCCTGTTCCAGTGGTTTGACCCCATGATAATGCAGCCGGGCCTTGCCACCCCACACCAGAACATCCCCATGTTCCAGCAAAATGGGGTGTGGACGGGTGGTGCGTTGCAGGCCACCCCATAAAAACAGAATGGGCAAACCGAGTGAGACAGAGACGATCGGTTGGGTGATATCGCCTTCATCCTTGTCCTGATGTGCGGTCATACGTGTACCGGCCTCATAGCGGTTAATCAGGCAGGCATTGGGCTGAAAGCCTTCAAAACCTGCAGCGGCGGCACTCCGGCTGGCAAGCTGAAAGAGCAGGGGCGGCATGGTGGGCCATGGTGCCTGTGTGGTCGGGTCTGTGCGCGTATAGCGGTAGCCAGTCTGATCCGTAATCCAGCCCCATGTGCCGCAGCTTGTTATAGCAACAGACATTTGCCGGCCTCCGGGTGTCAGCATTCGGCGGAGGGGCGCTACGTGCAGAACCGGGGTGAGGGCGCGCCACAGCTCTTCTGCCTGATCCAGCGCAAAACCACGCAGCAGCGTAGCGCCGGGGCTGAGGGTAACGCGCTTTGGCCGGGTGTCTGTCAGCCCGAGATCCATCTGGCCAAAGCCCCTCTGGGGCGGCGTAATGTCTGGCATGAGATGACCCTTCTGGCAGAATGAGACCAAAAGGGTGCCGAACCCGAGTGGCCGGAGCAATGAAAATTATTTCCGCAGGGGTTTGCGCTCAGGGGGGGGGGGGCTAAAAAGACAAATGCCCCGCAGAGGCAAAACTGTCTCTGCGGGGCACGGTAAAGCCGGAAAATGTCTGCTGGTTTTGTTAATCAGGAAACCAGCGTGCGCTTCTGCGGCTCAACGCCCGACATATTCGGGGCTTCGGTAGCCGGTTTGACCAGTGTGACCAGCCCGACCACCACCAGATTGACCACCAGAGACAACAGCCCGGTTGAGATCATGCCGGAGAGCGGACCAAGTGTGACCATATGGATGGGTTTCAGCCCGTCCATCCAGCACAGGCCCAGCCCGAAAATGCCGCCCACAGCCCAGCCTGCCAACATGGCGACCGAGGAGAAGCGGACACGCAGCAGGCCAAGGATGAGTGCGGGGAAGGTCTGGAGGATGATCACCCCGCCCAGCAGCTGGAAATCAATGGCGAACTTGGCGTTCAGGAACAGCACGCAGAATAGCGCGCCCACTTTGACGGCCAGCGCCGTGATGCGGCTGGTGCGAACCGGGTCTTTCTGCTTAGGCAGCAGGTTGTTGGTCACAAGGTTGGCTGCTCCAATGGCCATGACAGCCGCCGGAACCAGCGCACCCACTGCAATGGCCGCAAAGCAGAAGCCGCTGAACCATGCCGGAAAGATCTGCTGGAACAGCAGCGGCACAACCATGGTGGCATTGTCCGTCTTGATGCCAGCGGTGTGCGCCATCAGCCCCAGCATGGCAATCAGCCCCAGCACAACGGTGTAGATGGGCAGGAACACGGCATTCTGGCGAATGGTGTCCGCAGACTTTGCCGCCAGAATACCGGTGAGTGTATGCGGATACAGGAAGGCTGCCAGAGCGGAAGAGAGCGCCAGCGTGGCATAAGGCAGGCCCTGACCGGCATGCAGCACCGGCTGGCTGGTATCAGCCCCGGCAAACAGCGCGGCATAGCCCCCCATGTGCAGTGGAATGACCGTAACTGCCACCAGAACGGCGATGTAGATCATGATGTCCTTGATGAACGCCGTCAGCGCAGGGGCATGCAGACCGCCCAGCCATGTGTAGGCGGCCAGTGAGACAAAGGCGATGATCAGCGGGATATCGCCCGGCAGCCCCAGCGCCTGAATGACCGTGCGGATGCCGATCAGCTGGAGAGCGATATAGGGCATGACCGCCACCAGCCCGGTGATGGCGACAACAATTTCCAGCGGGCGGCTGTTAAAGCGGGCCCGCACAAGGTCCGCTGCCGTGGCATGGCCTCCGGCATGCGCCAGCTTCCATAGCCGCGGCATGACCAGAAAAATGAAGGGGTACACGATGATGGTATAAGGCAGCGCAAAAAAGCCGTATCCGCCCGCCGCATAGACCAGTGCGGGCACAGCGATGACGGTATAGGCGGTATAGAAATCGCCGCCGACCAGAAACCACGTGACCCACGCGCCAAACTGGCGGCCGCCGAGGGACCATTCCTCGTCAGACGTAACAGTCGCACTTTTCCCGCCGCCAAACAGGCCGCGGAGCCACTGGATGGAACTGCCGATGATGATGGTTGCAGCAAAAAAGAGGATAAAGACGCCCAGCGCCCAGGGGTTAATGCCGGTCATGCGTCATGCCCCTTTTTCCAGACAATCCAGATGAGGATGGAGGTTACCGGCACCCAGGCAAGCTGGTACCAGTAGAAAAAGGGGAAGCCGAACAGTACGGGCGTGTAGCGGTCGTACAGGGGCGTCCAGAGCAGCCCGAGAAAGGGCAGCAGGAGCAGCAGATACAGGATTTTCATTTTAAAACGACCGGGTTTGTTATTTTTTATTTGGACCCGATTAGTCATGCACGCAGGCGCAGAGGTGTCAATTGCTTGTTGCGGAGTCAGGGGGGATTGATGCCGGGATCGTGTTTTTTCCCGCAGAAAAGCGGCATTTTTGCCAGCCTTGTCATAACATAAAAGGGGTGGCTGGCCCATTTTGGGTAATGGTCCTTCAGGATAACGCCCTGAAAGACCACATTTATTGAAAGACTGCGTTAGTTCGTTTTTCTGTGTTGTAGCACAGTATTGAGGTGGTCACTGTACTGGCGGTAGCTGCCTTCCGGCACGCAGCCCATTTCTTCCAGATCCTCAAGATCTGCCCCACGGTTGATCCATGTGTTCACTTCCCGGAAGTCCAGTGCTGCGGGAATGGTGTGCGGTTCATACACCAGCGGGTTTTCTTCCCCCTGTGTTGCCCCAAACGGCATGAAATTTTCAGCTGCCGGTACCTTGCTGCCGTGCAGGCTGATTTCACCGCAGACAACCTGTTTGTCACCCGAGCTATGGGTGGTGATTTTTCTGAACTTCGGATGGTCCTCTGCAAAGCGTGTGCTCAGCATGTGCAGGGTAGATTTTACAAACGGGCTTGCATTCTTGTCACTGCCATCAACCACCGTCTGCGCATGTGCTGCGCCCACGGAGGGGAGCAGAGACAGGCCTTGCAGGCTCAGGCAGAGAATAAGGGCACGTTTCATGGTCAGGTCCTTCTTGCATGCTGGGCGCATGGTGCCTTGCCAGAACAGGAAGATCAATTCCGCCCCCTGTTCTGGCAAAGGGATTAGACGGGGTTACAGCCTGCGGCCTGCGGGGCTGATGCCGCCACAGGTCAGCCGACCGCCGGGCATCGGATATGGCACGCCAGTCGTTGCGGGTAGGGAAAGGGGCAGACCGCGCAGACTACGCACGGCCAGAAACCCGAAACATTCGGCTTCCAGTGCATCACCATCCCACCCCAGAGTTTCGACAGGCTGCACTGTGCCGGGCAGTCTTTCCGCCAGCATACGCATTAGTGTCGGGTTGTGCCGCCCACCGCCGCAGACAAACCAGTGCAGTGGCTGCTCTGGCAGCGGGGTGCTGGCGATAGCCGCAGCCGTGAAGGCGGTGAGGGTCGCAGCGCCATCCTCAACGCTTAGAGCAGAAATCTGTTCCAGCGCCTGATGAAAGCTCAGCCGGTCGAGGGATTTCGGCGGTGGCTTGCGGAAGAAGTCATGGGCCAGAAGAGCAGAGAGACGATCCGTATCGACCGTTCCCTGCGCAGCACAGGCACCGCTGAAATCGCAGGGCTGGCCGGTGTGGCGAAACATCCAGTCATCCAGCAAGGCGTTCCCCGGACCGGTATCACACGCCAGGACGTCACCAGATTTGGTCATGAGTGTGAGGTTAGCCACGCCGCCGATATTCAGCACAGCGGTGGGTGTGGCGTGCCCGTGCAGCCAGGCTGCATGGTAAAGCGGAGCCAGCGGTGCACCTTCACCACCCGCCTGAACGTCAGCAGTGCGGAAATCATGAATGACGGGCAAATCAGTCGCGGCAGAGAGGCGGCTGGCATTGCCAATCTGCCATGTGCGGCCCGGTGCATGCAGAATGGTCTGCCCGTGCAGGCCAATGACATCGATAGGGGTGTTTCCTGCTTTGGCGCGTACAGCCTGCACGGCCTGCGTGTGTACATCGGTCAGCGCCTGTTCCGCGTCCAGCAGGTCTGCATCGTCCGCGGAAAGGCTGGCTGCGCGGTCCAGAATATCGCGCAGTCTGGCACGGAGGGCGGCATCATAAGGGACGGTGAGAGATGGGCCATGATGAAAAACCCTGACACCATCTGTTGTAATGAGCGCGGCATCCACGCCGTCCAGAGAGGTGCCACTCATCAGACCAATGGCTGTCAGTGGCGCGCGTATTGCATGTTCCTGTGCATCGTGTGCGGAACGGGAAGGATCGGCTGAAGAGTCAGTCCCTGTCATGGCGTAGCGCCATCAGAGGGTGCTGCAGTGTCAAGGCCGGGTAAGAGGCGGCCCGTGCTGACCTGCCAGAGCAGAATGCGCTCCTCGCCATTGGTAGAGACATGCAGGGCCAGAAGGTCATCCCGCACCCGTGCCATGTTGATCAGATGAGTGCCGGCAGGCAAAACCGGACGCGCGGGGGCATCCTGCAAGGGAACCGCCGGGGCAGAAAGAGCGGCATTGGTGGGGGGCGTATGAGACCCCATCCGGTGGATAATCACGCCCACCAGCCCAAGGGTGCCCACCACAATCAGAATGCCCATTCCGATGACGGCTGCCATCAGTGCTTTGGGCGTGCCCGGCGTTTGTTCCATAGTCTGTCCTGCTTGCTTTTGCTCAGCGCGCCGAGGCGGTCTGGATGTGGCGTTTCATGGTTTGGATGACCGTCGGTAACCCATCAAAAATTGCCTGCCCGATCAGGAAATGCCCGATATTCAGTTCCATGATTTCGGGAAGAGCTGCAACGAGGCCGACATTTTCATAAGTCAGACCATGGCCTGCGTGCACTTCTAGTCCCGCTGCTGCCGCTTGGGTTGCTGCGGCACGCAAACGCTCCAGCTCACCTGCGCGGCCTTCGGCATAGGCGCCGGTATGCAACTCCACCACTTGCGCGCCTGCGGCAGCAGCGGCTTCAATCTGAGCGGGGGCCGGGTCAATAAACAGAGAAACGCGAATGCCTTTTTCTGCCAAAGCCTGAACACGGGGTTTTAAAACGGCGAGTTGTCCGGCTACGTCCAGCCCGCCTTCCGTGGTCAGTTCTTCCCGCCGTTCCGGCACAATGCAGCACGCATGCGGCAGCAGTTTGCAGGCGAGGGCGACCATCTCATCCGTGGCAGCCATTTCCATATTCAGTGGCGCTTCAACCTCTGCGTGCAGGCGCTGGAGGTCGGCATCCCGAATATGGCGACGGTCTTCCCGCAAATGCGCGGTAATGCCATCCGCGCCAGACTGCACAGCCAGCAGGGCCGCGGCAACCGGGTCCGGGTGGGCACCACCACGCGCATTCCGAACAGTGGCGACGTGGTCAATATTCACTCCCAGCCGAATGGCGGGGCGGGATGTGGTCGTCATGATGCCTTCCTTCGGTTTTCGGCCAGTTCTGCGGCCAGCCTGAGGGCGGCCAGCAGGCTGCTCGGGTCAGCTTTGCCTGTGCCTGCAATATCAAAAGCGGTTCCGTGGTCAGGGGATGTGCGAATAATCGGCAGGCCGAGCGTGATATTCACGCCTTCCGCCATATCCAGCGTCTTGAGCGGGATAAGGCCCTGATCGTGATACATGCACAACGCCACATCATAGCGCGCGCGCGCGTCCGGCGTGAACATGGTGTCCGGCGGCAGGGGACCGAAAATGGTCATGCCTTCGTCCTGCAAGGTGCGGATGGCCGGGATAATGCAGTCCAGCTCTTCCCGCCCCATCAGGCCACCTTCACCCGCATGCGGATTGAGGCCAGCTACTGCTACGCGCGGGTCGGTCAGACCAAAATCGCGCTTCAATCCCTGCACCGTGGTGCGGGCCGTGCGGATAATCAGCTCCGGCGTCAGTTGCTCAATCGCCTTGCGCAACGCCACATGCACCGTCACCGGCACAACCTTGAGGGACGGGCCAGCCAGCATCATCACATCCTGACCGGGCACGCCGCAAAGTTCAGCCAGATACCCCGTGTGACCGGGATGCGTGAACCCGGCCTGCTTCACCACATCCTTGCTGATGGGGTTGGTGACCACCGCAGAGGCCTCACCAGCCTGCACCAGACGCACGGCCTGCGTGATGCTGTCGATCACGCTGCCTGCGTTCCGGCTATCCGGCGTGCCGGGTGTGACCGGCACAGCCAGAGACAACGGTAAAACTGGAATGGCATCCCGGAAAACCAAGCGAGCCTCCTGAATGTTTTCAAGAACACGGACAGGAGCCGCTGCTTCCAGAAGAGCCGGGTCTCCCAGAAACACAAAGGCCGGTCCGCTTGCCCGCAATGCCTGCCAGGCCTTCACGGTAATTTCCGGGCCTATGCCTGCCGGGTCACCTTGTGTCAGCACCAGCATGGTGGTTAGTCCCTCAGTGGTTGTCAGTGCGTTTTCCGTTCTGCCAGTGCGTAAAGCACCCGGATCCATGAGCGCATGCCCTTGTGGAAGCACGTCAGGTCATACTTCTCATTAGGGGAATGGACGCGGTCATCTTCCAGCCCAAAGCCAATCAGCAGGGAGTCCATGCCCAGAGCTTCCTGCACTTCCGTCACCACAGGGATGGAGCCACCACAGCCGATAACGGCTGCCGGATGCTGCCATTCTTCTTCCAGCGCCTTCAGGGCCGGGGGAAGGAACGGCATGTCGGCCGAGACAATGCTGGCGCGGGAACCGCCATGCGCCGTGAACTCGGCCTTACAGTCTGCGGGCAGGCGGGTTTCAACATGGGCGCGGAAGGCCGCACGAATGGCTTCCGGGTCCTGATGGCCGACCAGACGGAAGGAGACTTTCGCCATGGCTTTGGAGGGCAGGACGGTCTTGAAGCCCTTTTCCTCATACCCACCGCTGATGCCGTTAATCTCGCAGCTCGGGCGGCACCATGTCTGCTCAAGGGCGGTATAGCCGATTTCACCCGCAGGCAGGCTCAGGCCAACCGGGGCCAGACCTTCCTCATCAGTTGGGCCGATCTTACGCCACAGGGCACGGGTTTCTTCCGGGATAACGGGCACGCCCTCATAAAAGCCTTGCAGCGTAACGCGGCCCGTTGCGCCATCGCGCAGGTCGGACAGGATATCGCACAGCAGCTGAATAGGATTGCGGGCCGCGTTGCCATACATGCCGGAATGCAGGTCACGGTTCGCGCAGGTAATGGTCACTTCCTCACCCACCATGCCACGCAGCATGGTGGTGATGGCAGGCATGCCCCGGCCCAGCATGCCGGTGTCACAAATCAGCGCAACATCGGCTTTCAGTTCATCCCGGTTGGCTTCCAGAAACGGCAACAGATTAACGCCACCAGATTCTTCCTCGCCTTCAATCAGCATAGTGACGCTCAGCGGCAGTGTGCCATCAGCAGCCCGCAGGGCGCGGCAGGCTTCCACAAAGGTCATGACCTGCCCTTTGTCATCGGCAGCACCGCGGGCCGTAATTTCCATGTCCCCGGTCGGGCCTTTGACCAGAACCGGTTCAAACGGAGCGGAGGTCCACAGGTTTAGTGGGTCAACCGGTTGTACGTCATAATGGCCGTAGAACAGCACATGCGGGGAGCCTTCCGGCCCTTTGGCGTGCGCCACAACCATCGGGTGGCCCGGGGTTTCACGCGTGCTGGCGTCAAAGCCAATCTCGCTCAACTCCTTTACCAGCCATTCCGCTGCCTTGCGGCAGTCGGGCGCGTGGTCGGGCTGGGTAGAAATGCTGGGAATACGCAGCAGGTCAAAAAGACGTTTCAGGCTGTCATCCAGCCCTTTGTCTGCCAGATCAAGAGCGGCCTGTTCTGTCATTTTCTTATCCTCTGCGTCGTAGGGCCTCAAACACGTCAGGCTCAGCGGCCTGTGATGCTCATGCAATCACACGATTTGGAGGCAGAGGAAAGGTTAGAAACCGTCAGGGGTGAAATCAGCCAGGAATTGATACAACAGGTTTGGCGTATAACCGTATTCTACAGCCTGCACGGCTTCCGGGTGGGTGATGCGATACCAGGCGGGGTCAAACTGGCTGGAAAGCTGCACCGTGTCCGGCATGCTCTTGTCTGCATGCAGCAGATGGATGAACGGGGAGAGATGCGCCAGTTCCGGGTTTTCCGGCCTGTTGCGAATATAGATTTCCGGGTTGAAATACAGGTGCCCGGACCGATGCTCTTTATCGCCAGACCGCAGGAAATGGTCATAGCCGTTGGCAAACCCGTTTTTCTCCAGGTTGGCCAGACTGATATCGGGGGAGCGGGACGTATAATACCGCTCAGAGAACAAATAGTGGGGCGACTGCGTTTTGAACCCACTGCGGCAGTAATGCTCAAAGCCGGACCTGCAGCGGTTGGCGGCAATCTCGGCCAGTGCCTCCGAGCAGTTCCGCCGATACCATTCTTCATCAAAATAGCGGTTGGGAGAATGGCCGGAAAACGCGCCCTGATCCTCGTACCATGCCTTGAGGTCCGCATCCGAAAGCGAGATGACGTCTCCCAGAACAGTTTTATATTCCTGCCGGTACCACGCTGGGTCAAAGGCTTTCCACAGGGGAGGGAACTGGAGTGAGGTCATCGCATCAGGCTTTCTTCAAACGAACGAGAAGAGCAGGGCGCTTGTTGTTATCAGCCCTGGGCGCGGCGGTTGCGCCAGAGTTCCGCAAAGTCGATCTGCTGGACCACAATCGGCAGGAAGCCAGCTTCACGACTTAACGTGACAAGCAGGTTCCGTGCGCCGGGGAACAGCATCCGGGGGGCTTCAATCAGCAGGAGGGGCTCAAATGTTTCCGCCGTTGAATGATTGAGCGTGAAAATCCCGGCATAGGTCATTTTGCTTTCAAACAGACGCACCGGTTCTTCCCCATTGGGGCCCGGAGCCGTCTGGCCCTGGCAGTGCATGACCAGCTCGACCTCAAAATTCGGCATGTTTTCGCCAATCTGATTGGCGCGGACATCAACCATAATGGCAATCTGCGGCCGTTCCTGCGCAAGGGCATAAACAGTCGGGGCACCAATAACCTGAAATGTGACGGCCTTGACGTATTGGATTCCCATTAAAACGCCGGGTTTTGCGGAGGAACTTGCAGCGCCGCCAATAGAATCTGTCATAAAATCGTTCTGGTCAGCCATGGTCTGCAAAGGCTCCTGTCGTCAAATTTCAATCTATGGTGGGTAAGGAAGATAAAGCGCCAAAGTACGGGATGAGTAACAGATTAGTGCCTGCTGTGCGAGGGGGTAGTCCTCTTATTGCTCCGGAGGAACAGTATTAAAATATCAAACCTTAACAAAAAATGTGGCGTATAGAGAGGAGGTTGGCTTTCACGTCTTTTCTTTCATCTGTTTCCTTGCTCTCCGTACACTGGAAGGCTACGAGAAATCCATGATCAGACTCACTGTTGTTATCCCTTTCCTGCTGGCTCTTGTCATTTTCAGCGCCAGTAATCAGGACCCGCTGGATATGTGGCTCCTCACCTATAGCTGGAAATGTTCAGCTGGGGTGCTGGCCCTGATCGTCGCGGCGGCGGCCTTCATCATGGGCGCGTTCTGCCTGTGGGCGGCCGAGCTGGTGCAGCGCCGCCGCGCTCGTAAAGCGGAACAGCGCATTAAAGAGCTGGAAGCCCAGTTGGCTCAGGTGCAGGCGGCGTCTGCTGTTGCCCCGCAGGTTGTGGCTCCCGCATCATCCGTGGCTGGTCATGCCTCTCCTTCTCCCGTGCAGGAAGATCGTATCTGACATGAAGCGTAAGACAGGCCTGATTGCGGCACTCGATACACAAAACGCAGCCACTGCGCAGGCATGGGCACAGGCCGTGGCGCCTTCCGCCGGGGCGGTAAAGCTGGGGCTGGAATTTGCCTATGCGGCTGGGTTTCAGGCTGTAGCCGACGTGGCGGGCACAACCCCGCTGTTTCTGGACCTTAAGCTGCACGATATTCCCAATACGGTTGCTGCGGCCATTAAATCCCTGTCCACCCTGCGTCCCAAAATGCTGACGCTGCACGCTTCTGGTGGGCTGGCCATGATGGAAGCTGCCCGCAAAGCGTGTGATGAGGCTTTTCCGGCTGATGCGCGCCCTGCGTTGCTGGCTGTTACAGTGCTGACTAGCCTAGACGATCACGCTCTGGCGGAAACCGGCGTGATGGACGGCGCACGGGCGCAGGTTCTGCGGTTGGGCAAGCTGGCCATGCAGGCCGGGATTGATGGGCTCGTCTGCTCTGCGCATGAGCTTGCTCCCCTGCGGGATACGCTGGGTGACGCACCTTTGCTGGTCACGCCCGGAATCCGCCCCGCTGGCAGTCAGGCGGGAGACCAGAAGCGGATTATGACCCCTCGGCAAGCCAGTGAGGCCGGGGCTGACTGGATTGTGGTTGGTCGTCCCATCACGCAGGCAGCAGATCCAGCTGCGGCTGCGGCTGCCATTGCGGCGGAACTGGCTGCGTAACATGGCACATCATCCGGTCTCTGGTGCTCGTGGTGTTAAAATTTGCGGGCTGACGGAAGAGGCCGGGTTTGATGCCTGCGTCACGCATGGTGCGGACTGGGTGGGGTTCGTGTTTTTTGACCGCTCCCCCCGCTGCGTCACCCCCGCGCAGGCCCATGCGCTTTCTGCCCGGCATGGCGGAGGTCCGGCGCGTGTCGGGTTGTTTGTGCATCCTGATGATGAGACCCTCGCCCGTGTGCTAGAGGGTGTCTCTCTGGATATTTTGCAGATCTATGCCTCTTTTGAGCGGGCTACTGAGGTGCATGAGCGCTTTGGGTTGCCGGTCTGGCTGTCTCAGCCGGTGTCTGCACGGGCTGATTTACCAGCATGCTGCCCCACTGGAGTAGAAAGGCTGCTAATTGAACCCAAGCCGCCCGCCAGTGCCACGCGCCCCGGAGGGAATGCTCAACAACTGGACTGGGGGCTGATGGACGGCTGGACGCCGCCTTTCCCATGGATGCTGGCGGGTGGCCTGAACCCGGACAATGTGGTGCAGGCTGTGACTATAACAGGGGCTCCGGCGGTGGATGTGTCATCTGGAGTGGAAAGTGCGCCCGGTATCAAATGCCCGGACGCCATTGCCCGCTTCATCCAAAATGCCCGATCAGTCACTTTTTCTGCCTGACGAGCAAAAACGCTCGTTTTCCCTCTTGCCTGATCCGTCAGAGTTGCTATTACCACTCCCGCGCCGGAGAGATGGCCGAGTGGCTTAAGGCGCACGCTTGGAAAGCGTGTGTACGTTAATAGCGTACCGAGGGTTCGAATCCCTCTCTCTCCGCCAGAATGTAATTTCTCCTGAAAAAACAAGCACTTAAGCCAATCTGTAACGACAGGATTGTATTGTGCAGTTACATGCTCAGCGCTACATATCGGCAGGTATGGAAGACATGCACAGCATATTCCGGCGGACCGGTGCTCAGACATGGAGCGTCCGGTTTCATGTCCCTCGTGACAGGCGTTTTGACGTAGGCAAGGCATACGGAACAAAGAGCGGCCATAAGGCTGATGTGGTGAAAACTCTGGGCACCACAGACCGTAAAGAAGCGATGGGCAGGCGTCCAAAGGCTCTTGAGGCTATCTGCCTTGTTCTGGCTATCTGACAGCCATGAATGCAGACAGGACTCTGTGCGGGCTTCTGTGAGTCTTTGAAATGGACTTGTGTCCGTGCGTATGGAACATTGGGGTATACCTGTGAGTGCTAGAACATGATGGGGCGATTGTGCGGAACATTTAGATTGACTTTGGGTTTATGTTCCGAATAGATCATCAGGTCTAAAGCCTAATGTTCCACCTCAGCAGGACACTCATGCAATGCGTTACGGATATGCCCGCGTTTCAACGATAGACCAGAACACGGAAGCACAGGTGCAGGCGCTGGAAGCTGCTGGATGTGATGAAGTCAGAGCAGAGCAAAAGACCGGCACCAAGATGGAAGGGCGGGATGAACTGACAACCCTCCTTCAATTCATGCGCGAGGGGGATACGCTGGTCGTGACGCGGATAGACCGCCTTGCCCGTTCGGTTGCTGATCTTCAGAAAATTGTTGGCATGCTAAAGAGCAAAGGCGTTGCGCTGCAATGCACAGAACAGCCCGTAGACACGTCAACAGCGACAGGAAAAGCCTTTCTGGATATGCTGGGAGTGTTCGCTGAGTTTGAAACCAACCTACGGAAAGAACGCCAGCTTGAAGGGATAGCGCTTGCAAAGGCGAAAGGTGTCTACAAAGGCCGCAAGCCAACGGTTGACCGTGAAGAGGTGAAAAAACTGAAGGCGGAAGGGCTGGGTGCAACAGCTATCGCTCGTCAGCTTGGCATCACACGCCAGCATGTTAACAGGTGCCTTCGGGCTGTGGCGTGAGCCAGTGGCCTCCTGTGAGGGCCGTGGACAGGCAAGCACTGTTAGCGTTAAGGAGTGAATGAGGCAGTTCTAACAACAAGCTGTAGTGAGTAGCTACGCCATACAATGCTGTAGTGACATGTTTTTTGGCGGTTTTCTGCGGTAAATTGCTCATGGCGTGAGAGTCCCTCTCTCTCTCCGCCAGAGATGAAATTCCCAATGAAAAAAATGACTTGCAGACAACCTCCGGTAGCTCAACCTACCGTGTCGGTAGTGGTCCAGCGGTAGTTCTTCTATGGCCAAGAAGGACGCTGAAGTGTTTGGATTGAAACGTGCTGCCAGTGGCCTGTGGTCCGCTCGGCTCTCCATCCCCATCCCCCGTGATCGCTGGCAGGATGTCGGACAGGCTTATGGAACGAAGTCAGGCATCCGGCAGGAGTTCCTGAAGTCTCTCCAAACCCACGACAAGCAGGAAGCTGTGAAGAGGCGGGGGCCAGCACTGGAAGCTCTCTGTTTTCAGGTTAATGAGAAGCGGGCGGCCATTGGTAAACCGCATCTTGAAGGAGATTGAAAAGGCCAGCATAACGCCTGTGATCGTCAGAGACGAGCGTGGTAAGGTGATGGACGAGCTACCAACCACAGATCAGAAACACCTGAGGGGTGTGGCCACAGGACTGCCTCAGGACGTGGCTGAGAGCCTGCCGGTCCAATCCTCATGGTTGCTCGGGCAATACCCGCAGTAAGGAAAAACAGCTCGTCTGTGCTTTCTGGTCAGCAAAAAATGCTCGAGACGAGAACGGATGACCGACTTTCCGAGATTGGATTTCTGAATATGCTTGGACATGGGTTTGAGGTGCGACTTCCTGCGATGGATTTTTGAGACAAAGCCCTGTTTTTTCATGAAGTCTTCATTGGCTTTTGATATGCTGTTTTGCCTTTGCAAATTTCAAGGCCCGGCGTGCACGACGATCCTTGCGGGGCAGCTTTGCCGGTTTGTCCTGCCAGTCTTGAGGGGGGCGTCCAGCGCGAAGATCCGCCTGCTCCCCATTGGTATTACGCTGCTTTGGGGTCGTCACCAATGTTGCGTTCAGGATCTGGCCTGACATCGGTAGATAACCAGCGTTCCGCAGTGTGGCATTGAAACGCTCGAACAGTCTTTCAATCTCGCCCGCCTGCGTCAGGAGTTCACGAAACAGCCTGATCGTTTTGGCATCGGGCAGGCGGTCCGACAGGTCCAGAGCAAGAAAACGTATAAAAGACAGGTAGTCGTTGAGCAGATATTCCGTTCGCTTGTCGGAAAAAATGTTCAGCATCTGAATCATCAGGATTTTGAACATCAGATCGCACCAAAGGTGCGGATGACTGCCTTTGCTTCCATCCGTATACGCAACGGTCTTGTCTAGATCGGGTCGAAACACCTCATAATCCACAGTCACGGAAAATGCTTCGAGCTGATCACCAAGCCCCCTCGGCTGAGCGACCCCTCTTCCACATCAAAGAAACCGGGCTGTTCCATTTCACCATTTCTTCAATCAGAACCGGAAAAATGGGATCACAGTGCAGACCTCAAAACCAAGAGGTTTTTAGACCCTCCAATTTGTATTATCATCGTGTTCACAAAACCGGCAGCCGGCTATATTAGCCGACTGCTCAAAAAATAAACGTTCACTTTCTCGAAGTCTGTTAAAACTCTGCAGAGACTGTTCCGTAAAACTCACGTGGCGCGGCAATAAAAAGGTTGTAGTTGTCATCACCACTAATACCAGCACTACCGGTAATACCACCGATATAATTTTTGTTAAACAAGTTCGTCACACCGAAATTTGTTTTAATGTTTTGAGTAAAACCAATCTTTCCAAAATTGTATGCTAGGCCAAGTGTTCCTAGCCAGTAAGCTGGGACCTTTTGGTCATTCATGAATGTAATAGGCCGGGAACTAAGATAGTTCACATTAAAGTTGAATGTAGCTCTATGCCAGTTGTAAGTCAGATCTGCTTTATACATGAATTTTGGATAATAGACCTGCCTCTTGCCTTTAATATCATAATCTTGCCCACCATAGTTGACAGATCTGGACTGATAGCGTGCATCGGCCCAACCAAAACTGTTGGTAATGGAAAGGCCTTTGATAGGCCGTATAACACCCTGAATATCAGCGCCATTTACAGTTTCCCTGCCAACATTCATATAAGCTGTGTAAGCATTATTACTTACACCCTGAGTGATTGTTGCAAGCCTATTGTAGTAATCGGTATGATAAAAATCAACAGAACCAGAAAAAAAACGTGAGTTATAACGATAGCCAACCACATAGTTCCATGTCCGCTCAGGGCGGAGTTTATCTTTATTGGCGTCAAATACATCTTGTGCCATTTGGCCAGGTGAGTTTTTACCCAAACCACCCCATGGACCGCCACTGGTTTGGGTTTTAAAGTCGTATGCTCTTAGGTTTTCGGCAATATCCCAATAAAATTCATGATTATCGAGAAAATTATAGTCAAAACTAAAGTGTGGCAAAAAGGCTGCTGATGCTGTCATGGTGCCATTTACGGCATGACGGTAATAAGGGTTCCAGCCTTCAGCCTCTAACTGTGCAGTATAATCAGCTTTTGTCCCACCATGCGTCGTTTGAGTAAGCGATTTAAACCCAGCCAAAAGGGTCATGCCTGGAATAATTGTCCAACGATCCTGAAGGAAGAACTGGAACGTATTAGTGTTAAATGAGTCATCATACCATGTATGAGCCTGACTTTTTTTGAAGTCCGAATTCGAGTTGTGTCCAGAATTTAGATTATCTTCATAAAGCCTGTAGTCATCGCTCCAATAGTTGTTTTCGTACCATATACCAGTATCGATATGATTATTGTGGGGGGCATCTATAGAGAATTTTTGAGTAAAGCCCAGGCGCTGACCGTAAAGATGGGGCATGCCAAGCGCCATAGGCACACCAGAAACAGTTCCATCTGCATTAAGGCTTACGGCACCATAACTAGGTGAAGTTACGAAGTTATTAGTATAGCCAGATGTCCCGCTTGTTAAACCAGCATAAGCTGTTGTGTCTGAACGGACGTTTTTAAATAAATCAAAATTCCCATTAACGTAAGAAAGATAGGTTCTCTGAATCTGGGAGCCATCCCAGACGTAGTTACCAATGTCATCATTTGACAGTATACCTTCATAACCAGGAGGGACATTATTTGTATACTGTGCATAATATGCCCATAGTTTTGCTTTTTCATAATCTGGTTTGAGAAATGTTGCATTACGGCCCATTTTGCGCCAGGTGTTAAGGTTCATAGGCATATAGTTTGCCTGTGTAAAATTACCGTAACCAAAAAAAGCAGTTATCTTACCACGATCGCCGACAGGTTGGACCAGTTTTGCATCGGCCTGTAATTCATTCTGGTATCCTACCCCTTTCCAGAGATTACTATTTGTTCTGGCGAAAGAGGCATAAAATTTTGTGCCTGTATTGTTCAGAATGCCACTATCAACACGCGCATATGTGCGGAAAGCCTGATAACTACCAAAAGTTTGACTAATTTTCCCACCAGCCTTGTCTTTTGGGGTGCTGCTCATATACGAAATAGCTCCCCCAAGATTTTGGGCGGAAAATGTATCAAGAGCCCCAGCACCCTGAGACATGCTCATGCCTCCAATATCATCCTGGATGATGGCCTGTGTAATGGCAACACCACTGGAGTTGAGGTAACCTTGTCCCCCAAGAGGCATACCATCCAACGTTGCGCCAATTTGGTCTTGGGTAAAACCACGCATATAGAAATTATTTGCCCATGTGTCCAAACCGAACGCATCCGATGATGTAAAATTCACGCCAGGCGTTGTCTGGGCCAGAATTTGCATAGGGTTGGTGCCAGAAACAAACTGATCCATCACTGCGCGTGTAACACCCACCTGTGCACCGTGACTGCGCACGCGCGCTCTTTGCACCAGAATACTTTCTTCTCCGCCTTTTGCAGGTCCTAACTGATGTTTAACCTTATGACCGCTTACAGCTTTTTTATGAGAAGGACTTATTTCATGAGCACTACTTGTGACTTTACTCTTGTTTTTTCTATCTACAGAGACGGTTCTGGCGTCCGCGGGGGAAAGGACAGTCGTACCGACCAAAAGAATTTCCAGAAAAAAAAGAGAGGAAATACGGAACTCTTTCATATTCTTCCTTCCGGGAAGGAGGGTGCAACCAAAGCACCTAGTTTGGTTCATGATGTTTTGAAGGATCCCCTGTTCTACTTTTTAACCTCCTTTTATGGTACGATATCGTAACGTTCAGTTAAAAATTTAAGAGAGTCAAGTTCATAATATCAGGAAAAAATCTGTAAAATATTAGATGTTGCTTAAGGATCACAAGAATGGCTTTTGTAGGAAGCTGCATAATTGTATACTAAAATTCAGCACAAAATAAGACGAGGATTTTATTATAAATCTATCTGGTTAAAGGGATAAGATCTAAATCGTTTACCAGTTGCATTGTATAAAGCATTACCAAGTGCAGGAAAAGCTGAGGTAGTGCCTACCTCTCCTATACCCCCTGGCTCTTCTCCACTATTGATAATATGGACGTCAATTAAAGGGGTCTCGTTTATTCTCATCAATCTATGGTTATGAAAATTTGTTTGTTCTACTTGGCCATTTTTTATAGTAATTTCTCCATATAAAGCCGCAGTAAATCCAAAAAGTAATCCACCTTCCATTTGTGCAATAAGAGCATCTTGATTAATGGCAATGCCACAATCAACTACGGCTGTAACCCTCTTTATCATGATCGGACCGCCCTGCGGTAAAGCAACTTCTACCACCACCGCGCAATGTGTACCAAACGCATTATGTAATGCCACACCACGCCCTGTGCGAGCCGGCAATACAGTGCCCCATTGGCTTTCTTGCCTAACACGTTTCAAAACAGCCACGGAGCGAGGGTTTTTCTGTAAAAGACGAAGCCTGTATTCAATGGGGTCAGTGTGAGCTTCTGCGGCAAGCTCATCCATAAAGCTTTCAACAACATACACATTGTGTGCAGGCCCAACTCCACGCCACCAGCTTACAGGCACGGGTGTTTGGACGCGCGTCCATATCACGCGCATAAGCGGGAGTTCATAAGGGGTTTGAACGGCGCCTTCGACCGCATCGGAATCCAGTTTACCCGCAGGCAGGCCGCCGGGAGCAAAGCGGTCTACAACTGATGGACCGCTCACATGATGGCACCAGGCAAGCGGTAAGCCATCAGCGTCTAGCGACGCACGCATTCTATCATAATAAGCAGGGCGAAACAGGTCTTGCCTTATATCTTCTTCACGGCTCCAGATAAATTTGACCGGAGCAGAAATTTTGCAAGCAAATTTTGTCGCTTGTTCAAGAAAGTCTGTTGCCAGCCTGCGTCCAAAACTACCGCCAATCATGTAATTATGTATGGCTATTTTCTCTTCTGGCAGGCCAGTTATTTTTGCCACTGCCTTGCGTGCCCGTGTAGGCACCTGTGTTCCCATCCAGACATCGCACCCATCAGCGCGCACGTGAAGTGTTGTATTTGCAGGTTCCATCGGTGCGTGTGCCAGG
>NZ_LHZC01000037.1 GCF_001580615.1 Acetobacter malorum | reverse complement strand
GCCAGTTCATTCATGTATGTCCGAACTTCTAATTCCAATTTCTCCATGGGGGGCGCCCCGAAGCCCGCAATTATTTCCATATTGGCCAAACGCACAGTGCAGTGAGCCTTACCGGCCCAGATGACAGCGCGTGTAACGTCCTGGTTGTTTTTCCAGTCAAAGGTCACCACCTGGTCACCAATCTGGATGTCTTCCGCAGCAACCACACCAGTGGAGGTGCGGATCATGCTACCGGGAAGGAAACATGTGATGATTGTACCGCCCTGGCCGTCATTAATCATGTCAAAACCAGCCGCTTCGACGCCTGGAATATTCAGTGTAACGACAGTTCCATTTCCCAGCGTGATCTTAACACTATCTGCACCGGAATATGCCCAGGTAGCATGATCATTTGTGACAAATTTCAGATCAATCTGGCTATCCTTGGTCCAGCCATTAATAGTAGTGCCAACATTACTACTAGATGAAGTGCTGATATCAGTAATTGTTAGACCGCTGGTATAGCCGTCTCCAAGCTGAACAGTGCCACCAGTATTACCTGTGATGGTAGCTGTACCACCACTCGACAGCGTAAGCTTGTCCGTTAATGTTGCCCCGGTATCAAAATTGAGCGTTCCACCAGAAGAGACAGTAGCATCAGCAACGGATCCGCCTGTAATGGCACCGGAACCGCCAGTTTCAATGTTCAGGTCAGAAACTGTTCCACCGCTAACATTGGCATGGCCACCATTGCCAATGGTTGCAACACCATTCACCGCCCCAGCGGATACAGTCATCGTAGCGCCACTCTGGAAGGTGCCGCCAGACAAAGTGCCGCCGTTCATTGTAATACCGCCGCCTGTAGCCGAAAGATTTTCTACAGTGCCGGT
Organism: Acetobacter malorum; assembly: GCF_001580615.1. Lineage (GTDB taxonomy): Bacteria > Pseudomonadota > Alphaproteobacteria > Acetobacterales > Acetobacteraceae > Acetobacter > Acetobacter malorum. The sequence continues at coordinate 60,615 of NZ_LHZC01000037.1, read as the reverse complement.
ATTAAGGGTAACGTTACCGAAATCGTGCGTTATTGGGTCAATGACCGTTCCGCCATTAACTTCAATGGTACCTTGAGTGTCAAAATTTGTACCCGAGGCGAATACACCGGAAGCCACGCCACCAGAATTAACCTGAATTTTTCCGTCGTAGATTGAACCGCCAGAAAAATTTCCATCTACTTCCGTAAAGCCTGAATTAACATTCGTATCTACTGCAGAGGCGCCAGCATAAACCCAGAGACTTCCATCTGTTGTGTTTATACCAGAAATAATGCCGCCAGCAGAAACTCTTATCTGGCCACCGTCAGTCAACGTCCCGCCAGATACAAGGCCCTCAACAAAGACGCTGCCGCCGTCAATGGTATTATTGAAAGCACTGCCATTGCTGTCGACATACAGGGATGCACTTTTGCCACTAACGATAGTCGTCTCGGCAGTACCACCATCAAGAACTGTCAGCTTTCCATCATTCAGCGTCGTGCTGGTAACACCACCCCAAGCAGACATATCGCCGCCAGCATTGACAGTCGTAGATGTTACGTTAGCATTAGAAAGAACGTAAAACTCGCCTGTATTATTTACAGTGGTTGCATCGGCACTCCCACCGCCAAGAATGGTTACAGTTCCATCATTCACTGTAGTGGTGGACATAGCGCCAGCGGCAGAAACTTTACCGCCAGAGTCTACGGTAGTCGTAGTAACCTTGGCACCAGAATTAACATCAAGTTCACCACCATTAACTACAGTATTTGTAGCACTGGCTGGACTACCATTTAGCGTAAAATTACCGCCACTGCCCACAGTAGCGGAGAGCAATGTCCCTTGTTCTGCCAGAAGTTTACCGCCAGAGCTGGCAGTAACACCGCTGGCAACAGCATTTATACCCTTAGCATCAATCATGCCGCCAGACGTGGCGGTACCACCATTCACGGTGCCGCTATTGATGATAAGATAACCTTTTCCATCAAGATTAGATGGATTAGAAACTGTCGCCGTATCAACAGTAGCACCGTTATTTACGTCAACATATCCGCCATCTACAGTCAGGCCGCTTAGCGTAGCCCCACTATCTACGGCGATATAGCCACCACTGTTAGCTGTCCAGTTTGAAGCTGTGCCACCATAGACGAAACCGTTACCGCCAGCTGCACTGATGTTTGTCGCCGTCCCACCAGCGTCTACTTCAATACTATCGGTTCCGTTTACATAAATATTGTCGATGGAGGAACCATATACGTCACTAGGAACTTTTGCATTGCCGGTAATTTGAGTCGGATCACTCATTTTCATTTGCCTTTCTGTTTCAGGATATTCTTGCACTGCTCAATTACCTGTTTTGCCGTGATCAGTCGGGTGCATTCGAACTGTCTCGTTGTTCCTGCGTGCCGGGGGCACCACAGGAAATCCTAGTGATTGAACCGCTCTTTCGGGTCATTCCAACACGAATTACAGGTGTGCCAGTTGATGACCCGGTAAGGAGTTTGGAACTCGGTGGTGGGGTGGCTAAAGCCGGCAATCATCACAACCGGTGTTCCGACTGACCACGCAAGCCAGGACAAGCCGGAACCCAGCCCGATGAAGAACTCGGCATGCTTTAGCCAGCGTGCGCGCTCTGCCAGAGGCCGGTTGCCTGTCTGGTCTTCCACACCATAAGGAATGTGGTTCCAGACAATGCCAGTGCCGTGGACTTTTTCTCGATCAATGCAGATAACGCGGTAACCCTGCGCCTTTAACCAGGAAATGACCTCACCCCACCCATTGGGGTTGTTCCAGTATTTAGCCTGTGATGAAGCCTGCGCTGCAATGCAAACATAAGGCTCTGCAATGGGGCGGCCTTCATCCGGGAAACTGATGCGGGCGGCCTCTTCATCCGGGTTGACACCCAGAATATAGGCCGCTGTTTTATGCAACCCCACCAGCCGGAAATCCGCAGGCTGCCAGTCGCACGCCGCATCATCAAAAAACAAACCCAGATAATAAGTCGCGTAAGCGTTTTGCGTCAGGGTCTGCTCTGCCACCTCTTCAGGCGTAAGAAATTTAATGTCGGGGTAAGCATCTTTAAAAAGAGGTCGGATCAGGTCGGACAACGCACAGGTAACGCGGGCCTGATGCGTTACCGCAAAACATGCAGCATAAGGCATCCATGCCAGAGTATCTCCCAGCGTTCCAACCGGAAAAAGAATGAAAACCTCTTGCCCTGTCACATCCATTTCATGGGTGAAGACAAGTTCTTCCTCAGACTTCCCCCCTTCCGCAGTCTGTGTTTCTTTCCAGACCTGTATGCCAAAGCGCACGAACCAACGCTTAGCAGACCGTACGAAAGCTTCTCCCAGACCAGTTTTCTCAAACAGGGTGTTACCGGTATCCAGGTCTGTCAGACGAATATGCCAGGTGCCACTCGCGGGTTTGGGCAATAAAACCCGACACCCTTCATTGAAGTCATAGCGAATACCTTCAGGGCCAACCTGCGTCGGTGTTGGCGCAACCCCAGGATAAGGTGACTTCGTTGGTTTAGGACTTTCTTCTTTTGCTGCTGAGGAGGAGGAAGGTTCAGAAGATGAAAGCGACATTTTTTTTAAGATTTCATTCATAATTAATACGCCTTTAAACTCCTAAAATCTGAACCAGGAAAAGCATTCGCTTTCCCTCGATCCCTTCCCCAGCATCTCAAAATTCACGGTCAGCCCTATTGTTTGTTTGTAAAAAATTATCTGTTTTTTAACATGTTAAGTCAAATTTAATATTCGTGGATTTGAAATTTTGGCTTATATATTTGAGTGTTAAATAAAAATCTTCGTTTTATGCGTGTGGCTATTTTCTCAGAAAAGTTTACTTTTTGGTAATTTTGTAATATTACTAATTTATCATCTTCATGTAATAGCGAAATAATTCCTAAAATTAGATTTTTTAACTGAATAAAGTTATTTTGTTTATTTTTTATATTATTACGGTATTTTTTAAGTGAGCGATTTATATATTTTTAATTACGATTTTTACAAAAAATAATTATTTATGTTATATTTGATTGAAAAGATCATGGAAAAATACTGTGACACACCCAAACAGATTATACTCGCCCGTTTTTAAGGTGGGACGTGAATGTTGGACGTAGTCCGATTCTTAAGTCTTATACCCGAACGACGAACTCAGTACGAAATGAGAGAGTCAAAACGCTCCCTATCGTACCCCCTAAACGCACAACACACTTAACTCATGCCATTAAGATAAGCCTCTCTGGGGCACATTGCGGCTCATACGTCTATTTGGTGGCCTCTCTCGCCTCGTTAGCCTGCATCCTGTAAAAAGTACCCTTTCGCATTGGTAGCGAGCAGGCAGGAACTGGCGCAGATGAAGCTTGATTTCACAACTCTCAACAGTATGCGCCAGCATAATCCGGCCTGGCGCCTGTTATGCTCGGACCATGCCCCCCTTATTCTCAGCTTTTTGCATCAGGCCTTCGTCCGCCCCAACGTGCGCAGTCTGGAAGCCGAGAGCATGGCGGAAGCACTGGAGGACACACTCTATGCTTTGCGCCAGCAACTGGATGAAAACGCTTTCCCCCGAACAGCCCGGGAATATCTGGAAGACTGGGCCTCACCCGACAAAGGCTGGCTGAGAAAATTCTATCAGCTAGGAACAGACAACGCCGTCTTCGACATGACCCCAGCCACCGAGAAAGCTCTTTCATGGCTGGAGCAACTCGCAGAGCGCAGCTTTGTCGGCACGGAATCCCGCCTGCGGACCCTGTTTGACCTGCTCCGCCAGATGAATGAAGGCACCCAGAGCGACCCGGACCAGCGCCTTGCTGACCTGCACCAGCGTCGGGATGAAATTGATGCCGAAATTGCCCGCATCCAGAGTGGGGATCTCAGCCTGATGGATGATACCGGCATCAAGGAACGCTTCTCCCAGTTCACCCGCATGGCACGCGACCTTCTGGCCGACTTCCGTGAAGTGGAACATAATTTCCGCCGTCTGGACCGTGCGGTGCGGGAACGCGTTGCTTTGTGGGATGGCACCAAGGGAGCTTTGCTGGATGAAATTCTGGCTCAGCATGATCTGATTAATGAGTCCGATCAGGGTCGCAGCTTCCAGGCCTTCTGGAATTTCCTCATGTCCAGCCGCAGGCAGGAAGAACTTTCGCAGCAGCTGGAACATATCCTCTCCCTGCCTGTCATTGCGGAGCAAAACCCGGACCCGCGACTGCGCCGTATTCATTATGACTGGCTGGAAGCGGGCGACCACACACAGCGCACCGTCGCACAACTCTCCCACCGCCTGCGTCAGTTTCTGGATGACCAGAGCCGGCAGGAAACCCGGCGCATTATGGAAATTCTGCATAATATCGAGGCCCACGCCATCGCCGCACGCCCTTACCTGTCCGACTGCCCGCCTGATGAGGCACTGACGGATCTGGATGCCATGGCAGCCTCACCAGACCTTATTATGGAGCGGCCTCTTTATTCGCCCCCACTCCCCACCATCCTGACGGTTGACCCGTTGCCGGAAGACACCGCGGAGGATGTGGACCCCATAGCCCTTTATGAACAGGTGGTGGTGGACCGCGTGCGCCTGACCGAAAACATTCAGCAGGCTCTGTCGGAAGCCCCGCAAATCAGCCTTGCTGCGCTTCTGAGTCGCCATCCGTTGGAACAGGGGCTGTCTGAACTTGTAGCCTATCTTCAGCTCAGCAGTGAGCGCTTCGAGAGCCTCATTGATGAAAAGACAAACGATCATGTAAACTGGGACATCATGACAGAGGACGGGTCCATCATAACGCGCCACGCCACCCTGCAACGCGTAATTTTTGTGAGGTCGGCATGAGCCAGACGGTCAATATTCCAGAGGACGCACAGGCTTCAGCCCATGCCCCGGCTTCTCTCTCCACGCTCGCCATTACGCTTTTAAAAAGCGTGATCTACCGTGAGGAAGATGAAGGCCTGTGGGGGCATCTGCTCCGCCTGCAAAATCAGGTGCGGGATTATGTTGCTGTCCTGGGGCTGGTCCTGATTATCGACCCAGCCGAGGGCTATGCCTATCTGCGCAGCGCACCAGAGCCCGAAGAGGAAGAAGGCGCATCCCGTATGCTCCGCCTGATTGCGCGGCGTCCGCTCTCCTTCCATGTCAGTCTGCTTCTGGCCCTGCTCCGCCAGCAACTGGTCCGGTTTGATGCCATGGGTGGCGAGACCCGCCTTATCCTCAGCCGCGATGATATCGCTTCCATGCTTCAAACCTTCCTGCCGGAAAGTAGCAATGAAGTTCGGCAACTTGCGCAGATTGAAACCTATATCCGCCGCGTGGCTGAACTCGGCTTTCTGCGCCCCCTTCCCCCCACCAGTGCAGATACCCCTCATGCCCCGCCACGCTACGAGGTGCGGCGTATCCTGAAGGCCTATATCGATGCAGAATGGCTGGCGACGCTGGATGAACGGCTGGAAGCCTATCTGGCGCATGCCCGCAGCCTTGAGCAAACAGATCTGCCCCTTGCGACACCCCCAACCACGCCAGAACAGAACACCGCAGCTGAGTCCGAGCTTTTTTCTGACCCTGCCGATACAGGACTGACCGATCGTGACTGACACCCAGCAAGCCCCGCTCGACTTTGCCGTGGATGATCGTCTGGCCGGGTTCCGTCTGCATCGTCTTGAAGTGCTGAACTGGGGCACGTTTGACAAGCGGATCTGGCGCTTTGACCTCAACGGTCGGAACGCGCTGCTTACCGGCAATATTGGCTCGGGCAAATCCACACTCGTAGACGCCATCACCACCCTGCTCGTTCCCGCACAGCGCATTGTTTATAACAAAGCTGCAGGGGCTGATACGCGTGAGCGCTCTCTGCGCTCCTACGTGACCGGCCATTATAAATCCGAACGCAATGATGCAACTGGCTCCACCAAATCCGTCAGCCTGCGTGACACACAAAGCTACACCGTTATTCTCGGTGTTTTCAAAAATGAAGGGTATCTTCAAACTGTTACACTGGCGCAGGTCTTCTGGATAAAAAAACAGCAGGTGCAGCCGGCACGCTTCTTTGTGTGCGCGGAAAAAGAACTGTCCATTCAGGAGCATTTCACCGGGTTCGGCACCGACATCCTGCAACTGCGCAAAAACCTGCGCGCACAGGGTTCGGAAGTGGAAGACAGCTTCAACCGCTATGCCGCATGGTTCCGTCGCCGCTTTGGGATTGAAAACGAGCAGGCTTTAGACCTGTTTCTGCAAACTGTCTCCATGAAGTCTGTCGATAATATAACAGACTTTGTTCGGGAGAACATGCTGGCGCGGTTTGACGCCACAGAGCGCATCCATGCCCTAATTTCTCATTTTGAAGATCTGGATGACTCGCACCAGGCCGTTCTGAAAGCACAGAAACAGATCAGTCTGCTCACGCCTTTAACAGAAGACCTCACCGCCCACGCGGAAAGTAAAACCCGGCATGACACGCTCAAAGCTTGCCGTCAGGCACTGCCGGGATATTTTGCCAGCCAGAAAGCCACTCTGCTTGAGCAGAAGATTGCCAAAGAACAGGACACTGCCGCAACCAATCAGCAACAGCTAACCGAACAGGATGCCGTCCGTACCACCAGCAAGCAGCAGCTGGACGAAATCAAACAGGCTATTTATGCCAATGGGGGCGACAGGCTTGAGCAGCTGGCCATCGCTATCCAGCAAGCCGAAAAGACCAGTGAAGATCGCCGCAAGAATGCCGCGTATTACGCAACGCTTGTTGAAAAACTAAATGAAAAACCTGCGCATTCTGCGGAAGGCTTTCTGGAGCTCACACAGCACCTCAAGAAGCAGAAAAACGAATGGAAAAAGCAGGACACCTGGCTAGCGAAGGATCTGACCGAACAGAGCATTCTTTTCCACGAAGAAAAGAACCAACACGCCGAGATTGTCACCGAACTGGACAGCCTACGGAAACGCCAGAGCAATATTGACGAACGACAGATCCGCATGCGCGCCATGCTGTGTGATGCGCTGGATGTGTCAGCCGAAGACCTGCCGTTTGCCGGAGAGCTCATCCGCGTGCGGGATGACGCACGGGAGTGGGAAGGTGCAGCGGAACGCCTGCTGCATGGCTTCGCATTATCTCTGCTTGTGCCGGACCATCTCTATGCACAGGTGGTGGACTGGGTGGACCGCACACAGCTAAAAGGGCGTTTGGTTTACTACCACATTCAGCAACACCGCTCGGGCTCCCATGCCGTCCGCCACTCCAATACACTCGCCCAGAAACTGGAAGTACATCCGGACTCCCCCATGCGGCTCTGGGTGGAAAATGAACTGGCGCACCGTTTTAGCTTCACCTGCTGCGAAACACAGGACGATTTCCGCCGCTCAAGCAAAGCCGTCACCCGGCCCGGTCAGGTCAAGGAACCGGGAGGCCGGCACGAAAAAGATGACCGCCATCGGATTGATGACCGGAGCCGTTATGTTCTGGGCTGGAACAATGCCATCAAGATTGCCGCTCTTGAAGAGCGACAGCGAGAGCAGGAAGCGCTGATCCAGAAACACGCGGGTGAAATTGCGCAGGCCGAAAACACCCGCAAAATGCTGCAGGAACGTTTTGAAACGCTGACCCGGCTGGAGCGCTACCCCGATTACACCCAACTGGACTGGCAGAGTGCCGCACAAACCGCAGCTCAACTGACAGCCGAACGGGAAGCGCTGACAGCGACTTCCGATGTTCTGCGTGAACTCAAACAGCAGAAAGAGCATGCGGAACAGACACAACAGCAGGCTGAAGCAGAGTATATGATCCTGTTTAAAAAACAGGCGCTTCTGGATCAGTCCGTTGAAACTCTTCAGGCCCGCCTGCAACATTGCCAGACGGTTCTGAACGACTATACGCTCACACCGCAGCAGGAGCAGGAACTCACCGAGCTTCAAATACAGCTGAATGGCGCAGAGCTATCCAGCCTTGAGGCCTGTGAGGGCGCGGAAACGCAGCTGCGCGACCAGCTGGATACACAGATTGACCACCAGCAGCGCACACTGGATTCCCTGCGCGACAGTATTTTGAAAGACATGCGGGAGTTCCGGACAACATATCCGGTCGAAGCGCAGGACATGGACGATCATCTGGAGGCTGGCCCAGAGTATTGCGCGTTGCTGGCACAACTCAAAAAAGATGACCTTCCGCGCTTTGTCAGCCGCTTTAAAAACCTGCTGACAGTCAATACGATTAACGAAATCGCTAATTTCAATGCCCATCTGGCGCAGGAACGGGAGATTATTAAGGAACGAATTGCCGTCATCAATACGTCCCTGACCCAGATTGACTATAACCCGGACCGCTATATCCGGCTGGAAGCCCACCAGACGCTGGACCCGGAAATCCGTGACTTTCAGGCCTCCCTTCGGGCCTGCACCGAAAATACTGTTTCCGGGGATGATACCGAACAGTATTCCGAACAGCGCTTTTATCTGGTGAAAACCATGATCGAACGCTTTCGGGGGCGTGAAGGTCTGGCGGAACAAGACCGCCGCTGGACCAACAAAGTTACTGATGTCCGCAACTGGTTTTCCTTCGCAGCCAGTGAACGCTGGCGCGCGGATGAGACCGAGTTTGACCATTATACAGATTCCGGCGGCAAATCCGGTGGCCAGAAGGAAAAGCTGGCCTATACCATTCTGGCGGCCAGTCTGGCATATCAGTTCGGGCTGGAATGGGGCGAGGTGCGCTCGCGCTCTTTCCGCTTTGTGGTGATTGATGAAGCCTTTGGCCGTGGGTCTGATGACTCCACCCAATACGGCCTGCGGCTGTTCCAGCAACTGAACATGCAGCTCCTTATTATTACGCCCTTGCAAAAAATCCACATCATTGAACCCTTTGTTTCAAGTGTGGGCTTTGTGGACAATAAGGATGGAAATTACTCGCGCCTGCGTGTTCTGAGCATTGAAGAGCATTTTGCCAACAAGGCATCCCTCCATGATGCAGCGCCAGCCCTGCTCAGGCATGAAGAGCAGTCTGTGTGAACTGGACTACGCCGGCAGACCTCAAAAAACAGCTTGAGCGTTTATGGAAAAAGGGGACACTCCCCAATGCCCTTATCAGCAAAACATGCTTATTTCCGTTAACCCTCACCCTGCGCACCCCAAGTGCCTCAGATATTACGAAGCACCTCCATGCCGTCAGAGACTGGACGGAAATGCTTAATGCGATGCGGCATATCAGGCTCATCCGACACACAGTGAAAAATAGGGTGCAGGGCACACAGACCATCCCGCACAAAGTCGTTATTGAAACACTGGAAGATGCTCTTGCCTTACTGGACAAGCACGACACCGCTCGTCAGATTTTGGCGCTCCATGCCCTGACAATAGAAAAAGCGCCTTTTCTACTACCTTGGCTTGCTCAAAATGCTCTCACAGCTCACCGCCACGCCACAGAATGGGAACGACTTTTAACCCTCGCTGTCTGGATGAGGGACAACCCTGCTCCCGGCATCTATCTGAGACAGGTCGACCTACCGGGAATTCATACCAAATTCATTGAACGCAACAGGACTATTCTCTCTCAGCTTTTTCAGCATGCTCTGCCAGAACAATCCGTTAATAGAGCCTGTTCTGGCATGGATCAGTTTGAGCCACGCTACGGATTTCGCACCAAACCTTTACGCATTCGTTTTCGGGTTTTGGATGCTGCACTCTCTCCCTTCCCCACCATCGCGCATCCCGACATCACGCTGGACTCCGAAAGTTTTGCAGCCCTATCCCTTATGGGATGTCGTATTTTCATTGTGGAAAATGAAAGTTGCTTTCTTGCTTTCCCTTATCTTGAGAATGCTCTGGTCATTTTTGGAGCAGGCTATTGCTGGGATGTTCTGAAACCCGCCCACTGGTTGCAAAAATGCTCTATTTATTACTGGGGAGACATTGATACGCACGGGTTCAGGATTCTTGATCACCTCCGTGCCATTTTACCCCGGACGCATTCTTTCCTGATGGATGAGCCAACCTTGCTCGCTTATAGCGCGTTCTGGGATAAGGAACCTTCCCCCGTGCGGCATCCGCTTTCCCGCCTAACGCCCTCTGAGCAGAGTGTTTTTACGGCTCTTCAAACTGATCTGTTTAGCCAGAACCTCCGACTTGAACAGGAGCGCATTCATTTTTCCGACCTGCGCAAGATACTGGACTCTCTGGTCCAGCCATAATCCCTTCAGGGATCATAACCGGGGCACGCGCATAGTTACTCGCGCTACCCCTGCGCCGGTCGGTTGAAACTTTAACATCCCACTCTGCATAGCCACCCCGCACTCCCCGCAATTGCTCCATGGCCCCAATTTTGATAATGATAATCCTTCTCAAAGAGAGGTGGAGATTCATGTCAGGCGCGGGCATTTGGCAGCAGTTGTTTTCACGGCCACAGAAGAACAAAAAGTCTGTCCCGGCCCCTTTGCCGGAGCAGATAGACGCCATTCGTCAACGGGCGGAACGCGGCCATCATCTGGATCAGGTTTTATGGGGCAAAGTGCTGCTGAATAGTGCCTATATCCAGCCTGACCACTCTAAGGCTCTTGTGTGGTTCACCATGGCAGCCAATGCCGGATACGGGCCAGCCCATAATATGCTGGGCCGCTGCCACCATTTTGGCTGGGGGTGCGGGGAAAACCTGCAGCAGGCCGCCCGTCATTATGAAACCGCCGCCAGTCTGGGCGATGAATGGGGCCGTTATAATCTGGGCATTCTGACCATGCGTGGCCTTGGTATCCCGCGTGACATGAAAAAAGCGCTCGGCCTGTTCACAACCGCGGCGCACAACGGGCACGCCAAGTCCATGAATCTTCTGGCACGCTTTTTGGAAGAAGGCTGGGAGACGCCTCAGGATAAAGAGGCCGCTTTAGTCTGGTATCGTAAATCCGCTGAGGGGGGCGATTATCGCGGCTGCCACAACTATGCCACGGCGCTGGTCGACGCCGGGCATGTGGATGATGCCCTGCACTGGTGGCGGCAGGCCCTGCCGGATGCCACGTCAGATATTCTTCTGGCCATGGATCGTGCTTTGACCAGCCTGGGCGAGGCAGGGGATCCCACGCTTTACACAGCCTTGCAGGAACGCCTGCAAACCCTCCCGCCACATACCCAACCCGCTTCCATCACGCCCTGACAGGTCTGCCCTCCTCAGGCAGCGCTGCAGGCACTCCTGAGACCACTCACATCTCCGTGACTTGAAAAACATCATTTTTTCAGAAGTATCTGATAAGAAATACCTCTTGTTGATAGTGAGACTTAATTCCTATATTCTATTGATATAGAAGAATTTTTTATTTGCCTTCTATAAAAGGTTGCGTTACATGCTGGCCCTAAGTTCTAAACCTGAACAGAAGGTCCGCATCATGGTTAAAGACGCAAAAGTTATCGAACATCTGAACACCCAGCTCACCAACGAGCTAACGGCCATCAACCAGTATTTCCTGCATGCCCGCACGCTGCGCCACTGGGGCGTGACCCTGCTGGGCAAGAAGGAATATGAAGAATCCATCGAAGAAATGCGCCATGCCGACTGGCTGATTGAACGCATCCTCTTCCTGGGTGGCCTGCCGAATGTCCAGCGCCTGAACACCATCCTGATTGGTCAGGACGTGAAGGAAATTCTGGAATGCGACCTGAAGCTGGAAGAAAAGGCAATTGGCGACCTGCGTGAAGGCATTGCCTATTGCGAAAGCGTGCGGGACTACGTCTCTCGTGACCTGCTGCTGAAAATCCTTACGAACGAAGAAGAACATGAAGACTTCCTCGATCGCCAGTTCGACCTGATCAAGCAGGTTGGCATTGAACGCTACATCCACCTGAACTCTGCTGCTGCCCCTGATCAGGACTAATCCTGTTCTCCCCTTCCCCCGGCTTTTCTGGCCGGGGGTAGTCGGCGCTCCTAGCGCGCCGCAAATGTCTGAGCATAAAGCTCCGGCTTAAACCCCACCACAACAGAGCCAGCCTCCAGAACAGGCCGTTTGATCATCGACGGCTGAGCCAGCATCAACGCCAGAGCTTTGGTGGCATCCAGATTGGTTTTCTGGTCTTCCGGCAATTTGCGGAAGGTTGTTCCCGCACGGTTGAGCAGCGTTTCCCACCCGACCACATCCATCCATTTTTTCAGACGTTCGGCATCAATCCCCTGACTTTTGTAGTCATGGAACTGATAAGCCACACCGTGCTCGTCCAGCCACGTCCGGGCCTTACGCATGGTGTCACAACTCTTGATCCCGTAAATCACGACCGGTGTTGTCATCTACTGTCCTCTCATCCTTTCGCTATGAACCCGCTACCTATGGCTGAATTGATTGACAGGCTCGTCAAAATTATACCACTTTGCAGCCATGCTTCGTTTGTCCATCCGCCCATTTGGCATCAGCTCTGCTCTTCTGCTTGGCGGATGCACGGTACAGGGCGCTCCCTCTTTTTCACTGGTCGGTGCGTATTTTCCAGATTGGATGCTGTGCGGCATGATCGGCATTGCCGTTTCTGTCGGCCTGCGCGTGGTTTTTGTTCTGACGGGCGTTGATGCTTTACTAAGCCTGCGCCTGTTTACCTACCTGTCCCTCGGGGTCATCACCGCCCTGCTAACGTGGCTCATCTGGTTTGGACCGTAGAGTATGAAGAAAGTCTCTCTTTCCACAACCAGCCCCATCGGACTTGCCATTGCTGCGGTCTGCATTCTGGGTGCCATTGGTCTGGGCGTGTACGTCTCGCGCCAGGACAGCGCCTATCCCTCATCCGATAGTGGCTCCATTGATGCCGAAGTGGTGCATATGGCCTCTACGGTCGGCGGTCGTCTGATTGCATTGCCTGTGCACGTGAATCAGGCCGTTAAAAAGGGAGACCTTCTTTACCGTCTGGACCCGGAACCGTACGAACTGGCGGTGCATCAGGCAGAAGCCAATCTGGCTCTGGCCGCCGCGGAAGTGGAAAACCAGAAGCGCCTGCTGGCTGTCAAAACTGCTAATGCGGCTGTCGCGCAGGATCAGGCAACCCGTGCGCAGACCAATCATGATCTGGCAGCCCGCACAGTGGAACGCCTCAAACCTCTTGCCGGCCACTCCTATATCCCCTGGCAGCAATATGATCAGGCCCGTGTGGCGTTGAATGATGCCGCCATTTCCCTTTCCCAAAGCCATCAGCAAGCCGACGCAGCACAGATTGCTATTGGCGATCTGAAAAGCTCTCTTGCAGCCCAACAAGCCGCGCAGGCCATGCTGGATCAGGCTCGTTACGCCCTGCGCCAGACAACCGTGGTTGCCCCGACCGATGGGTACGTCACCAGTTTGCGCGTCAAGGAAGGGGAAATTCTGGCTCCCTCTCAGGTTCTTTTCACACTGATTGCCAATGATGCCTGGTATGCCAGCGCCAATATTCGGGAAATCACTCTGCCCGCCATCGCGCCGGGAGACTGCGCAACAGTCTATTCCATGATTGACCGCCGCACGCCCTTGCGCGGCCATGTGGAGAGCATCGGCTGGGGTGTTGCCTCACTAGACTCCGCCGGTCTCGCCCGTGGGCTGCCACTGGTGCCGAGAGAGATGGACTGGGTGCATGTGGCGCAGCGCTTCCCCGTCCATATCCGGCTGGACCCGGCGGACCCGCGCCTGCTGCGGCTTGGGGCCACAGCCACAGTCGAGATCCGGCATGGCGAAGCCTGCCACTAACAAACCACCACTGACGGCGGCCCGCCTCTGGCAACTTGTCACGGAGCGCGCGCCCGGCCGGGGCGGCAACGCACTGCGCGTTGCGGCGGCCTGCACCACAACGGTGCTGGTGGGAGAAATCTGGCAAGTGCCGGACATTGCCGTGCCCGCCCTTGTCACCATGGCACTGTGGCAAAAAGACCGTGTGACCAATGTGCTGGCCGGGCTGGCTGTTAACATCCTGTTTGGCGTCATCATCCTCATGATGTTCGGGCTGATGCACCTGACGCTGGACCACCCGATGGGTCTTGTGATTGCCACAGCCGTTTTATCCTTCGGTTTCTTTTTCCTCGGGTCAGCCAGCAAGCTGAAACCCGTGGCCTACATGCTGGGGCTGGTGGTGGTGTATGCCATGATCGCCATCGGGAACGTGCCCATCGGGGAACTGGCAACCCGCGCCTTGCTCTATGCCGACCTGTTCATTCTGGTGCCGGGCGCTGTGATGGTGTGCCTCGCGCCCTTCATCTGCCCGTCTCCCAAAACCATTCTGACCCGCACTCTTGCCAACCATCTGCGCCTGAGCGCTGCCCTGCTGCGCTCCCCGGAGGATGAGCAAACAAGAGATCAGGCCGAAGCCCTGCTACGGGACGGGACGAAAGGCATGATTATGTCCCTGAAAATGGCAGGACTGGAAAAGCTGTGGCGCAAGCAGGATCTTGCCAGCCTGCAACAGGCCATTTTACGCAGTGTCGGTGTTCTGGCCGTTGCCCACGCTGCGGCGTGTGAGGCAACAGACGCACCCGATATACACTCTGAGGCGCCAGAAGCCCTGATTGAAACCCTGCTTGAAATAGCAGATATTTTTCAGAGCGGTGGCTATCCAACCGATATCGCACAGCCACCTATGCCGCATACCCCCCCGGCGCTCACACAGCTTGCAGCTTTGTTGCCGGACTTTACAAAACCAGCAGAGGAAGGCGCCTCAGAAAAATCCAAAAGCAAATCTTCTTCCTCCGGTTTTTTCGCGCCGGATGCCTGGACCAACCCGGAGCATGTGCGCTTTGCCGTTAAAGGCACCGCAGCTGTGATGCTCAGCTATTTTATCTTCAAGATTCTAAACTGGGATGGCATCCACACCTGCATCATCACCTGTTTTATTGTCGCCCTCCCAACCATGGGGGAAATGATTTCCAAATTGACCCTGCGCATTAGCGGGGCGCTGGTTGGGGGCGCACTGGGCATCCTCTCCATCATTTTCGTCATGCCCCACCTGACCAATATCGCTGCCTTTCTGGTGCTGATTTTTGCAGGCTCTCTCCTTGCCGCATGGGTTAAATCGGGGGATGAACGGATTGCATATGCAGGCTTCCAGATTGGTCTAGCCTTCTTCCTGTCCGACCTGAAGGGTTATGGCCCGACTTCGGACATGACGACGGCCCGAGACCGTATTATCGGTATTCTCCTTGGAAATTTCATTACCTATGCTGTTTTTACCAGCTTCTGGCCATCCAGTGCTTATGACAAAATCCGGGATAAAGTTTCCACCGCTCTGAAGGCTTTACAGGCGCAGTTCAATGCCTCCTCTGTGCAGGCTGAACTGCAACAGGCTGCCGCCGTGCAAAGTGCGCTGGCACAGGCCGAACGTATGATTGAATTTGCCAGCGTTGAACCCATCCATCTGCGCGCCAACATGGATGAACTCGCCACCTATCAGGCCATCACCAGCCAGATTTCCTGCCTGACAGAAGACGGTCTGATCCCCGCGCGGCGCACCGCTGCGTCTGCCCAACTCGCCTCTCTGGACAAGGTGGTGTCATGACCCGCTTCTCCCTCCGCTCAGCCCGCCTGACCACAAGCCTGCTTTTTCTGTTGGGAGGCTGCGCAACGGAAGCTCTGAAAAGCGCACCAGACCGGCCAGACGCGCCATGGCAGCCCAATGTATCGGACAAAGGCGAGTTGCTGCCGGGCAAGAATAAGCGCGGGCTAGCTCTGCCTGCGGGTTACACCCTGCCTGCTAATGAAACCATTCTCCCGCGCCCGGCGGATGCGGGTGTCAGCAGAACGCACACTTATTCCCTGCCGGAACTGATTGACCTTGCACAGTCGGCCAACCCCACCACCCGGCAGGCATGGAACACCGCGCGCGATGCCGCTCTGGCTGTTGGCATTACCCGCACCGCCTATCTGCCGCATTTAAGCGCGACGGTTGTGGGCGGCTATACCCACCAGAGCAACAACGGCAGCAATCCCAGTCTGAGCAATGCCGGGTACATCGGCAGCGTTATAAATAACGGGATCAATCAGGCGGAATCTCTTGGAGACGGCGTCCGTAATCGCAATTCCGGCCATGGCGAAGTACAGACGCTCAGCATGCAATGGCTGCTGTTTGACTTTGGCAAGCGGGAGGCCGTGGTCAACGCTGCCAAACAGACGCAGCTCGCCACCAATATCCTGTTTACGGCGGCGCATCAGAAAGTCATCTATGCGGTGGCACTGGCTTTTTATACCCATGCCGCAGCCGCCGCTCGTGTGACACTGGTGCAGCAGGCTTTGGAGAATGCCAGAAAGGTGCAGGCTGCGGCTGAAATGCGCCTTAAACAAGGGCAAGGCACCATTGTGGATGTGACCCAAGCCCAGCAGATGACGGCACAGGCGGAACTCCGGCTTGTGCAGGCCCAGAATACCGCAGAAAATACCTATCTGGACCTGATGACCGCCATGGGGATTTCCCCCAATACGCGCCTGCAAACACAGGATATTTCAAACCGACCGCTGACAATGGCCGACATGCGTCTGACAGATGAAATGGTCCGGCAGGCTGTCGCGCAGCGTCCGGATGTTCTTGCGGCCTATGCCGCGGCAAAAGCCTCACAGAGCAATATTGCTGCTGCAAAAGCCGAGTTTCTTCCAAAAGTTTTCCTGTCCGGCAATGTCGCCTACACCACAGGGCATCTGGCGCTGTCTTCCGTGCCGGGCATTGGTGCTGATTCCAACCCCACGCTGAACCTGTCGACCAACAATTTCAGCAGCCTTATTCTGGGTGGCATTACCGTGCCTGTGTTTGATGGCGGCATGCGGGCTGCCATGCTCCGGCAGGCCAAAAATCAGGCGGATAGTGCGCAGACTCTCTTGCGCAAAACTGTTGATGAGTCCGTGAAGCAGATTGTCACGGCAGAAAACAGCCTGCATGGCAGCCTGAGCGCCTACACAGCGGCAGGCCGCCTGCAAACCGCAGCGCAAACCAGCTTTAACGCCGCCTTTGCCGCGTATCAAAGCGGGGTCGGGTCCATCACGCAGGCCACGCTGGCACAAACAGGTCTGCTCGATGCGCAGCTTGGCCATTCCGATACCTATTATGCCGCCCTGATTGCCGCCGCCAGTCTGGCCTTTGCAACCGGTGCGCTGGGGGATGCGCCCCAGAACTAAGGCCACCTTCCTCAACCCCGGCCACGGTCCGGCAGACAGCCAGAAACTTTGACCTCCGGGGACAGACCAGTAGAATGGCGAAAACTGACATCGCAAACAGGAGTGTTGTTTAGAACGCCTCCCACAGGAAACCAGTGCATTATGCGGCCCGCCTTTCTGACCAGCCTTTTGGGGCATACAGAGCAGCGTTTCAGGCGGCCTCGCCTTGCATCCAAGATTCTTCTGTCTCTTCTGGCCTGCCTGCTCCCGGCAACCGGACTGGCGCAAAGCCCGGTGGACGATCAGGCGGAGCGGGACCAGCAAAGTCTGGGAAATTCGGCCCCGTTCATGAACCAGTCTGCCATGGGCATCGGCATCAATGCGCTGCATCTGCCGCGCGCCAGCAAAACCGGTAACGATGATCTGGACACCAGTGACAACTTGCTAGGCACCATGGGCGGCCTGCGGACGTGGCTGTATAAATATGGCATCACGTTTGACATGGAAGATGTGGAAGAGCTGTGGGGCAACACCTCCGGCGGGGCTCCCAGCACCATGGATGCGCACAGCGGGAAAGGCTCTGGCCCGTCTTATGACGCCATCACAGCCCCGACCCTGACCGTTGATCTGGAAAAACTGATTGGCCTGAAAGGCGGGATCTTTACCATCAGCGGCCTCCAGACCCGAGGACGCTCCATCACGCAGGACCATCTGGCCAACTATAACCCCGTCAGCAGTTATGAAGCCGACCGTTCCACGCGCCTGTTTGAGCTGTGGTACCGGCAACTGTTTTTTAACGGGAAACTCGGTATCAAAATTGGGCAGCAGAATCTGGAATCTGAATTCATGCTGACCGAATATGGCGGTCTGTTTCTGAATTCCAATTTCGGCTGGCCCATGGCGCCTTCCGTCAATTTATATAGTGGTGGACCTTCATGGCCTTTGTCATCCCCGGCTCTGCGTGTCCGTTATCACCTGACCCATGCCTGGACGCTTCTGGCGGCCGTTGCGGATGATAACCCTCCGGGCAGCCGCTATAACGCCTTCAACATCCAGAATGGTGGCAATGCGGCAGACCCCACCAATCAGGTCACGCATGATGGCAGCGGTACCCGCTTTAACACCGGCACCGGCGCCTTGCTGATTGGAGAGCTGCATTACACGCTCAACCGACAGCCGGAAGATCTTTCAGACGCCACCAAAGACCCCGGCCTGCCCGGCATTTATAAGCTAGGTGGTTTTTACGACACCGCGAATTTTCCGGATTATCGTTACAATACGCACGACCAGCTTATGGGTAAAAATGGCGGCTCCCCCCGCTGGGACCGGGGCAACTGGATGGTCTATGGCGTTATTGACCAGATGGTCTGGCGCCCTTCCTATAAATCCGATCGCTCCCTTGGCCTGTTTGCCCGCGCAACTGGAAATGGCGGAGACCGCAACCTTGTCAGCTTTGCCGCGGATGCCGGGCTGAACCTTAAAGCGCCTTTTCTGAGCCGCCCGAATGATACATTTGGCGTTGGCTGGGGCATTGGCCGCTCCAGTTCTGGCTGGCGTCAGTATAACCGGAATGCAGGCAACCTTATTCCCGGTAACGAAAACCATCTGGAAGTGACCTATCAGGCTGAAGTGCAGCCCTGGCTGGTTATCCAGCCGGACTTTCAGGAAATCTGGAACCCGATGGGTGGTAAGGCAGACCCCCGTTATCCCTCTCCGCGACGCCGCATTGGCAATGAGACAGTTTTGGGGCTGCATACAAGCGTAACGTTCTGAGCGTCTCGTTGTGCCTGTTGAAGTGCAGGCCAGAATATGAGATGAGCATGTTATAACGTACAATATCAGAGGATCCGTGTCCCCGAACATCTGTTGGCCTGATACGCCGTTTCGTGGCGACACCCCGGGTTAACCACCCGCCTGCCCCCTGTGCAGCATTCTCCTGCACCACGGGCTTTCCTCTTTCAGCATTCTCTATCCCGCAGAATGACCACATCCCGGTGTGGTCTGCTTTTTTGCTTGCAGAACACGTCCATCTCTCCGGCATGATGGCGGACGGCTTTCTGCCTCTGCCATCTTCCGCCCTTCCACCTTCAGCCTTAACTGTCCATGAAAACACATCTGCCTCTTTCTCTTCCCGGAAAACAGACTTTCATGCGTGCGGCCTCTCGCACCCTGATGCCCTCCGCCATTGCACACTGGCTGGGTGTGCGGGCTATTGCCATAGCACCAGAGCAGGTGGCCGTGCGGGAAGGGCTCCGCGCCGGGGTGGCTGTTGGCACCGTCATGCTGGTAGCACTTTACCTGCATATGCCGCTTATGGCGTGGTCTGCCTTTGCTGCGTTCTGGACCTGCCTTGTGGACCCCGGCGGCCTGCTGCGCTCCCGGCTGGAAACTATGCTCAAATTTGCAGCCCTGGGCACGGTCATCAGCGGGTCCGTCTCTGCTGCCGCCGGGTTTGGGATGCTCCCCGCCTTTGTGGCGCTCGGCGTGAGTGTGCTGGGCTGTGCGCTCCTCCGCCTGCGCGGGGCAACAGCCACGCAGATTGGTGTTCTGGCGGCCATCGTAGCTGTGGTGGCGGTCTGTTATCCCTTTCCGCCAGAAGTGGCAGTGCGCCTGTCCGGCCTGTTTGCGCTGGGGGCCATCTGGGCCACTCTGATCTGCGTTCTGGCCTGGCCGGTGGACCCGTATATGCCCCTGCGGCTGGCCTGTTCCGCCGTGCTGCGGGAAGAAGAACGCATGATGCGCCGCCTGCTGGACTACATGAAGCCCGGCGCTCCGGATATGGAGCAGGAAAGTGCGTCCATCGGGGCGTTCCGGCGGGAAATCCGCAGCCGGATTGAACGGACACGCGGCCGCATTGAAATTTTGTCTGCCGACGCCATCAGCAGCCGAACCCGCGCCACGCTTCTCCCTGCCATTGAAGCCTGTGACCGGATTTTTATCGCGCTGATTGCGTTTGAGCATGCCGTTTTATCGGGCGAGACCTCCCACGCAGCCCGCCGCACGGTGCGCGTTGTCACCACAACATTGCACCGCATGGCGCGTGAGGCCCAGCGTCCGGAACCCCGGCCCGAACGCCTGCATCGCCAGCAGCGTCTTTTGGCCCGGATTGCTGAACAGGATGCAGATCTGTTTGGCAAAGGAGCGCATGTCTGCGCGCAGGCTGTGCAGGAGCTGATCACTGCCTGGCAGACACTTTCCCCCCCGCACGCTCAACCGACTGGGCAAACAGTGTCCGGCAGACCACGCCCTGCTGCCGTCCCGCGGGCGCAGGGCCTGCGGCATGCCGCGCGGCTCTGCGTTTCGGTGCTGGTGGCGTATGCCATTTCTCTTAAACTGGACCTGCCTTACGCCTACTGGGCGATGATGGCCGTGGTGGTTGTCACGCAGCCCAGCGTAACCACAACCCTCCCCCGCACCATTGAACGCGTGATTGGCAGTATTGCGGGCGGCCTGCTGGCAGCAGTGATGGGCGTGCTCTTGCCCGTCTGGAGCATCCTGCTGCTAATCTTCCCGCTGGCAGCAGCAACTATTGCGCTGCGGAGCGTTAATTACACGTTGTGCGTCATGTTCATGACCCAGCTTTTCGTGCTGGTGACGGATCTGGTCAGCCCCGGTCTGGGGTGGGATGTGGCACTGGCCCGCGCCATCAACAACATTATCGGCAGTCTGGTTGGGCTTGCAGGCTGCTTCCTGCTTTGGCCAGAACGTCGTGGTGCTCCTCTGGCCGCACAGGTGGCCGATGCGTTTCGGGCCAATATCCGTTACGCCGCCCTTGCCACCGGGCCGGAAATCCTGAGCTGGCACCAGATTGAAAGCGCACGCCGCAAGGCTGGCACGACCAGCACCGTTGCGGAAATTCAGTGCCAGACCGCACGGCTGGAAGGGCTCCGCCGCTCAGACCAGATCGGCAAAGCAAGAGAAATTCTCTTTTTGTTACGGAAGCTGGCTGGCGCCGCCAGTGTCTGGTGGATGGAAAAAACACCCGAGCCGACACAGGCAGTCCGGCAGCGGGCAGACTTGTATAGCCGTCTGGCGGAACGCTTTGACCCGACAGAGCAGACCTCTTCCGGCCCGGCACCCCTGACGGACGCCACACTGGATGATCTGCTCACATTGTTACGGAAACTGGATCTGGCCGAGCTGGACGACGAACACATTAAGGCTGTCAGTCAGGGGCATCCCCTCTGACTGACAGCCCTGTTTACGCGGCGTAAGAAACAGCCTGATTCTGGCGGAACGCCTGCGCGACCTGACGGGCCAGCATCGCCACATCAGGCTTAATGGCATTGTGCAGCGCACGAACACTCTCATGGGCGGCATAAAAGCGCTGCCCCTGCTCGCCGCTCAACTGAATGGCTGTTCCCAGAAACACGCCGTCTATTTCAATAATTTTTGAAGTACGTATCATGACTGACCTCGAAAACAAAACCCCTTGAGGGGTGTCTCCGCCGGCAGTTTCACTCCCGGCGGATTATAGGGTGTGCCTGTTTTGCACACCGCGACCTTTGATCTGCTGCCTACGCATGCAACATCGCGGGTCCCTGCACATTCGCAGCGTCATCAAACCGCTCCCTGATTTCATTACAGCCCCACGGTGGTGAGGTGAGCCCGACCCTATGAGCAAAAATTCTGCCCGTCAACAAAAACACGATCGCAATGGTTGTTAACTTTGTGTTTCGTTAAAATTAGACGATTTAGATTTGTGGATATTTATATGTTATTTTTCAATACATTACATGAAAAAATTCCAACCTAAACCCAAAATTTCTTTTGGGCAGGAAGCGTATTTTTTTACTCCACAGACTTCACATTTTTGCGAGACTCGGATTTCAACTGTGTTTTATCGTATTTAAACACCGCAGCTTTAAATCGTGGTTTTATAACGGAAACAGGCCGGGTCATGATCCACCACCATGCCCACCGCCTGCATCCATGCGTAAACAATTACAGGACCAACAAATTTGAAGCCCCGCTGTTTCAAAGCCTTAGAGAGAGCCTGCGACGCAGGCGACTGCGCCAGCACCTGTCCTGTTGTATTCACCACCGGCGCACCAGGCACCATTCCCCAGCAGAACGCAGCAAAATCCTCACCCTGCTCCTGCATGGCCAGATAGGCCCGCGCATTGCCAATTGTCGCCTGAATTTTGGCCCTTGCGCGAATAATGCCGGGGTCCAGCATCAGGCGCTCGACATCGGCCTCATCAAAACGCGCTACCTGCTCAGGGTCAAAAGCCGCAAAGGCTTTTCGAAAACCCTCACGCCGCCGCAAGACCGTCAGCCAGGATAAGCCTGCCTGAAACCCCTCCAGCATCAGCATCTCCCACAGCATGCGGCTATCATGCACGGGGACACCCCATTCTTCGTCATGATAGGTGCGCAAAAGCGGATTTGTCTCCGCCCAGCGGCAGCGTGTGAGAGGAGTGGCGGATGAGGACGGAGTCTGACTTTTCATACCGTCCTTGTATACGCTCCTGCTGGCAGCGTCATGCCTTCAAAGACTCTTGATAAACCCCGAAGGCGTGCCCTCCGCAGGATTGATAAAGACCACATCATCCGGTGCCCGGCGGGGTGTGTCGATGGCCAGAAAAACGACTGGATCACGCAGAATACGCGGCAGCGCATGCACGGCCCGCCGAGGGAACACCAGCAAATGCCCCGGTGCAAAGGGTGCCTCATCCGCCGGATCATCAATCCAGAATGTCCCCTCCCCGGAGAGGACATGAAGCACTTCATCACACTGGGTATGATAATGAGGGGGAACATCCCGATAAATCCGAAACACTCTGATGCTGGCTTCGGTTTTATCCGTCAGATAGGTATCCAGAAGCATGGCATCCGCGGTTTCCGGGAAAGCCGCGGCAATTTTCGTGAGGTCAAACCGTCCACCACTGCGGTTTAGGGTCATCACATGCTCTTCTTCAATCATAAGGTTACGTCTCCCGCTGCGAACATCAGGCCGGAAACCCTTCGAGCACAATTTTCCCTTTTGCATGGCCGCTCTCAATAAGAGCATGTGCCTCATGCACATTGGCAGCAGTGATCTTGCCGAGATTTTTGCCAAGCGTCGTGCGAAGACGCCCTTCATCCACAAGACGGGCAACGTCGTTCAGCAGTTTGCCCTGTTTGCCAATATCCGCTGTCCCAAACAGGGAGCGGGTAAACATGAGTTCCCAATGCAGGGAGAGGCTTTTCTTTTTGAAGGGCACAGCATCAAGGGTGGCCGGGTCATCAATCAGGCCAAAATGACCCTGAGGCGCAATCAGGCCCACACTGTCTGCCACATGCTGATCCGTCTGCGTCGTGGAGAAAACAAAACCGGGCCTACCAGTTGGCAGTGCTGCAACCTGCGCAGCCAGAGGCTTGCTGTGATCCACCACAAAATGTGCCCCAAGGGATGTCACCCACTCCTGCGTTTCAGGACGAGACGCTGTGGCAATAACCGTAATATCTGTCAGAACTCTCGCCAGTTGTATGGCCATGGAACTAACACCACCTCCGCCCCCAATAATCAGAAGAGACGGCTTCACACCGGGAACGGACCGCCGGATATCAAGGCGATCAAAAAGCATCTCCCACGCTGTAATGGCTGTCAGCGGCAGGGCCGCAGCTTCAGCCCAGTTCAAAGAACAGGGTTTACGGCCAACAATGCGCTCATCGACCAGATGGAACTCCGCATTAGTCCCCGGTCGATCGAGAGCGCCTGCATAAAAAACCTCATCCCCAATAGAGAAATCCGTAACATCAGGCCCGGTCGCAACAACAAACCCGGCAGCATCCCAGCCCAGAACCCGCCATTGACCACCCTCCGGCGTTGCGCTGCGACGGACTTTTGTATCGACCGGATTGACTGATACAGCCTTGATTTCCACCAGAAGGTCTCGTCCGGCGGGAACAGGTTTTGGCAGATCAATATCCTGCAGAGAGGCCGGATTTTCGATGGGAAGAGGTGTCTGATAGCCAACGGCGCGCATGAGTTCTGCTCCTCTGTTGAGTCAGGAACACCGTGAGCGCTATGCTCTTGTCACACAAGAACGCACTTTTAACGCCCATAGTATCGGAAATGATACCGTCATGACCCGTATCCGTCATAAATCACTTGCGTGCAGTCCCGGCTGCGCTGTTGAGGCGACACTCCAGTATATCGACGGAAAATGGAAAGGGGTGATCCTGTATCATCTCCTTCAGGGAACCCTGCGTTTCAACGAAATTCGCAAGCGTCTGCCCAATATCACCCAGAGAATGCTGACAACGCAGTTGCGCGAACTGGAGCATGACGGATTTGTTCTCCGAACGGTTTATCCAGAAGTGCCCCCCAAGGTGGAATACAGCCTGACCGAACGCGGGCGCACGCTGGAGCCGGTTATCATGGCGCTCAAAAAATGGGGGGATGAAAATACCGAGTTCGGACAGGCTCCACTGCCATGACCACAGAGGATGTCTGGCACCTTGCAGAGAAGAAACACCCAGACAATCGTTTCAGCAGGGTAAAAAACCCTGTAGGGTCCGCGCAGAGAGCGACAAAAAACAATTTGCGATAGGTTATGAACAGGTTTTTTTCCAGAACAACCACCAGAAAGCTGGTGTTCAGCGCAGCCTTTCTGCTTGTGTCCGGATGCGCTTCCCCTGTTTCCGTTGCCCCGCTCTCCCTCCGGCAGGCCTATCAGGAACACAGCCAAAGTGCACTCAGTGGCGGCAGGCTCAGCAATACCACGCATACGGTTCTCCAACGGCAAAACCTGCTGCGTGCATGGGAAAACCATCCTAAAGAGGCCATCGCCACCCTCCGCAGTCTGACGCAGGCCCGCTTTTATGCGCAGGGGCTGGCTGACCAGCTTTTTGCTTTGGCAGAACTCAGCTATCTGCACGCCCATCGGCATGCAGACCGGGCCGAATTCATGGCGGCCGCCTTGTATGCCTACGCGTATCTCAATCCCAATGGCCCAGAGGCCGAACGGCCGGAAGCGTATGACCTGCATGTCCGGCAGGCCTGTGACCTTTATATGCTGGCGCTGACAGAAGCCTTTGGCAGCCCGGTCAACCTCACACCCCAACGCTGGACGTTACCGTTCGGCACGCTGGATCTGAGCACAACGCCCAGCCAGATGGTGTGGCATGACCATATGTTGCAGGACATTCGTCCTCTGGCCCGGCTTTCTGTCCGGGGGCTGGAAAATGTTTACAGCCATACCGGACTTGGCGAACCCGTCGGCGCCCTCCCGCACATGAATCACCCGGAAAGCCGTTCTTTCCAGATTACGGAAAAGCTGAGGGTACCACTTAATCTTCTCCTGTCATTCGATCATCCACGCCAGCAGGTGTTGACCACCACCCTGCGCGGCAGACTGGACCTGACGGCCATTGATGAAGACCTGAGCGAACACACAACGCCCACTACACCGGCAGCCCCACAACCCGTCCCCCTGCAATATGATCAAACGACCGCCCGCGCGCTCAGCCTGAGTGATGCGATGGACTGGTCCTCGGAATATAAAGGGTTTCTGGACGGTCGTTTTTTTGACAATGGCCGCACACCGCAACTGGCAACCATAGAACCGCATCAGGTTGGGCGTATGCCTGTGGTGCTCATTCACGGCACGGCCTCCAGCCCGGCGCGCTGGGCCAATATGGTGAATGACCTGCTGGAAGACCGGGACATTCGCAAACATTACGAATTCTGGTTCTTCTCCTACGCCACGGGAAACCCAATCCCTTATTCAGCCTTGCAACTCCGCAATGCCATTACACAGGCGGTGGCGGACCTTGGTGGGACAAAAGCAGATCCGGCCTTGGGAAACATCACGCTCATCGGACACAGTCAGGGCGGATTACTGGCCAAGATGCTGGTTATTAACACTGGAGAGACGTTGTGGGACGGCCTGATCCCGCGCCCGCTGTCATCTCTGAAGCTGACGCCGGATGCCCGGAGCTTGCTGCAGGACGCTCTGTTCCCCACACCTCTGCCGGAAGCAAAGGAGGTTGTGTTTATCTCCACCCCGCAGCACGGCAGCTATATGGCCAATTTCTCTCTGGCACGCCTTGTCGGGCGGATGGTGAGCTTTCCGCTCACGGTGCGCGAGGTTACAAAACAGGTGCTGGTCAGTGATCCGAATGTCGCCCGGCTGAACATGAATCCCTGGCGGGTGGGAAGTGTCTACGGCATGTCTCCTCACAGCCTCTTCATCCAGTCTCTGGCCGCCATTCCGGTGGTGCCGGATGTGCGCACCCACTCCATTATTCCTGTTCTGGGCAATAAAAGTCTGAAAAACTCTGATGATGGCGTTGTGAAGTATGAAAGCGCGCATGTGCCGGATGTGGATTCTGAACTGGTTGTCCGTCACTCCGGCCACTCCACCCAGTCCAACCCGATTACCATTGCAGAAATCCGCCGTATCCTCCGCAACCATCTGGCCCGCACGCAGGGTGGCACTCTGGAAGGCGGGTTGATCAGCCAGAGTGACATTACCGCCATTGGCGGGCAATTTGTTCCCACACGCGGCAACGGCCCCGGCACAGCCGAAACGCCCGGCGACCTCCTGCCCTCTATCCCGACTGCTCCGGCGGCTTCGACACAGGCGCATCCCTAATGCAGCAGACGTCTAACAAACCCGCACAGAGCAGACGCTGGGCCCACTGGTTTGCGGGCTGCGCCACTTTCCTACTGGGGGCGTTTGGTACCCCGGCCCTCTATTATTCCACGCTGGAACCGGATGCGCTGCGGCTGGGGCTAACGTGCCTGTTTCCACTTGTTCTGGCCACAGCGTTCTTCCTCCGCACGCACCAGACTGCCCGGCTGGCGTTAGCTGGCGTGAGTGCCGCGTTTGCCGTCTGGTATGTAACGGACCCACCGAAAAACAACCGGGACTGGGCCGGAGAATATGCGGTGCCTGCCAGTGTTTCGATGGAAGGTCGAACGGTACATCTGCACCATGTCCGCGACTTCATCTACAAAACACCCACTGATTATACGCCCCGCTATTATGACGCGGATTATACGCTGGATGACCTCTCGTCCGTGGATCTGGTTACGTCCTACTGGACGGGGGAAAGCATTGCGCATGTCTTCCTCAGCTTCGGCTTCAAGGATGGACGGCATGTTGCGATGTCCATTGAAACCCGCCGCCAAAAGAAATTCCCTTATTCCGCCATTGCCGGATTTTTCCACCATTATGAACTGTTTTACGTCGTGGCCGATGAGCGGGATCTGATTGGTGTGCGGACAGACGTGCGTAAGGAGCGCGTGTATCTGTATCGGGTCTCTCTCTCTCCAGAAGCCAGAGAACGTCTGTTCAAAAGCTATCTGCAGGAAGTCGATCACCTCTCCCACACACCAGAGTGGTATAATACCCTCACCTCAAACTGCACCACGGGCATTCTGACCCGCGCACAGGCCAGCTTGCGTTACCGGCTGGACTGGCGGATTTTGCTCAGCGGCTATACGGCCTCCCTCGCCTACAAGCTTGGGCTGCTGGATACACAGGTCGATTTCCACACACTGCATGACCGCAGCCGGATTCACCGGCCAGAGGGTGCCTCGCCCGGCCCGGAGTATTCTCAGGAAATCCGGCAGCCCCTGCCTGAAGAAACAAATCCTTCTTCCAACCAATAAAGCCCGAACCTCTGATTCAGAAAAACGATACCGTTCCGAAACAGGCTATCTTTGAGCGCTGCATCATTCATGCAACAATGGAATCCACATAATTAAGAGTGCTGGCTTCACTTCTGCTCACGGAGCCAGACGTTAAAAGACTGAAGTTGGATGGTGTGCATGAAACAGCCTGAGTTACGGGACGAAGCCTCCACAGATGCCGCCTCTCCGGGCGGCCCTGCTGGCTGGATAGAGCATCGGCTGCCGGTTTTTTCCGCATTCCGGAAGGAATATGTGGTCTTCCCCATGCCCCGGAACCTGAACTGGCTGTGGAATTTTGGCGCCATTCTGGTGGTTGTGCTGCTGCTTATGCTGGCAACCGGCACCTTCCTGGCCATGAACTACACCCCCACCAGTGCCGAGGCGTTCTTTTCCGTAGAAGCTATTGATCGCCAGTTGTCAGGCGGCTGGCTGCTACGCGGTATGCATATGACCGGGGCCAACCTGTTTCTGGCTGCCCTCTATATCCATCTGTTCCGCGGGCTTTATTACGGTTCCTACAAAGCCCCCCGGGAAATTCTCTGGCTCAGTGGCCTTGTGCTGCTGGTCATGGTGATGGCGACCGCCTTTGCAGGCTATATCCTGCCGTGGGGCCAGATGTCCTACTGGGGCGCTGACGTCATTACTAAGGCCGTCGGAGCCGTGCCGGTTATTGGCGGTACGCTGGAACATGTGCTGACCGGCAGTGACCATCTGGGCGACATCTTCCTGCACCGCTTTTTTGTGCTGCATTTTCTGATGGCGTTTCTGGTCGTTGCCGTTGTGGGGCTGCATGTGGCCTGCGTGCATGTGACCAAATCCAACAATCCGGTGGGAGTGGAGCCAAAAACCCCGAAAGACACACTCCCCTTCCACCCCTATTACACCAGCAAGGATCTGATCGGCCTGATTGTCTTCGCCATGGTCTTTTCTGCACTGCTGTTCTTCTGGCCCGGCCTGCTGACAGAGCCGGACAATTATGCCCCGGCAGACCCGTTGCACACGCCCGCCAATATTGAGCCGGAGTGGTATTTCCTGCCGTTCTACGGACTGCTTCAGTCTGTGCCCTCCAAATTTGGCGGCCTTCTGGCGGCGGCAGGTTCCCTGCTTGTACTGTTTGGCCTGCCCTGGCTGGATCGGTCCCCCGTGCGCTCCGCCCGCTTCCGCCCGATTTGCCGCCCGGCTCTGCTTGGGCTGGTCATCTCTTTTGTGTTGCTGGCACTGGTGGGCAAGCATCACGCCACCGGGGCGTGGATGCTCGTTGGTCGTCTGTCTGCCCTCTACTATTTCGGATATTTTCTGGTGATCCTGCCGCTGGCCTCACGGTTTGAAAAACCAAGACCGCTCCCCACCTCCCTTGCCTCTGCCAAAGGAGACGCCTGATGGTCCGGCTTTCCCGCGCACGCACCGCAGCATTTAGCGCAGCGCTGCTGGCCAGTCTGCCTCTCGTAGCACACGCAGCCCCAACTGCTCCTACACCGTCCGTGCCCCCGCACCAGAAATGGAGCTTTGATGGCCCCTTAGGTCAGTTTGACCAGAAAAGCCTGCAACGCGGCTTTGTAGTCTTCAATGAGATTTGCTCATCCTGCCATGGCATGCGCAGCGTGACGTATAATGATCTCTCCGGGATCGGACTGTCTCCGCAGGCCATCAGAGATTTCGCACACGCCAAACAGGTTCCGGGACCACTGGACGCCGCAGGCCACCCCACCATGCGCCCCGGCCTGCCGGACGACCATTTGCGCTCCCCCTTCCCCAGTGAGGCCGCAGCTGCTGCCATGATGGGTGGCGTCGCCCCGCCGGACCAGTCCCGGCTGGCCGCCATCCAGCCCCATGGCGCAGACTGGCTTTACGCATTTCTGACAGGCTACCATATGCCACCGCCACCCGGTGCGCCGGTGGTCCCGGGCAAGTTCTATAATGACTGGGCAGACGGGCATCTGGTGGGCATGCCGCCCCCGCTGATGGACGACGCTGTGGAATTCCCGGACGGCACCCCTGCCACTGCCAAGCAGCAGGCACGGGATGTGACGACCTTTCTGGTCTGGGCCTCTGACCCACACCGGAATGACAGGCACCGCACAGGCCTGTATGTTTTTGCCTATCTGAGTGGCCTGCTGGTACTGGCCATTGCCTGGAAGAGAAAAATCTGGAAACGCGGCACCACCCAGAACGCACAGGACACAGACGACTGATGACACACCCCGCAGATAATACCCCACCCAACGGGCAGGATCAGGACGCACCCGCTGGCCGTCGTGATTTTCTTGGTATGGTCACCACGGCCGGAACGGTCACGGGACTGGCGGCCTGCGCCATTCCGTTTGTCGCCAGCCTGAAACCGCAGGACAGCGCCGCCGCCCACCAGCCGGTGGAAATTGACCTGTCCAAACTGGCACCGGGCCAGCAAATGACCGCCGTCTGGCAGGGCAAGCCCATTTTTATTCTGCGCCGCACGCCGGAAGACCTCGCCAAACTGCAAAGCCCGACGCTGGTGAATGAACTGCGGGACGCGCAGTCCGACGCTCTGCAACAGCCCACCTACGCCCGCAACTGGCACCGCTCCCTTGTGCCGGAATATGGCGTATATGTTGGCATCTGCACGCATCTGGGCTGTGTGCCGGCCTACACGGCCCCTGCGGCAGCGCCTGACCAGACAGGCCGTTACGCCTGCCCCTGCCATGGCTCACAGTTTGATCTGGCCGGGCGTGTGTTTAAAGGCGCGCCTGCACCTTATAATCTGCCTGTCCCTCCCCACGTCATGCCCACACCCACAACGCTGCGACTGGGGGAAAACCCCAAGGGAGAAAGCTTCGATTTTTCCACCATTGAGCAGATCTGAAAAACAGGGTGTGTTGCCTGATGCCGGCGTTTGGCGGATAAGTTCCCCTCACGCGGCTGGCCATAAAAGGAGCGAAGGTTATGACAAAGACAGAAACATTCATTGTTGAAGGCATGTCCTGCAACGGCTGCTCCAGCAAATTGAAAAAAGCGCTTGAAGCTCTGAATGGTGTGTCCGAAGCAGACGTAGTTCTGGAAGGCGGCACAGTAACCGTGCAGTATGACCCGGCTTTAGTCACACCTGCCCAGTTTTCTGAAGTCGTTGACGATCTGGGGTTTGATCTGGCCTCCTGAGTGCCTGCTGACACAACTGTGCGTTTTGCCCTCCTGCCGGGGTGCCCATCATGAAACAAGCTGGCCGTCGCGCGCGTCATTTTGCCAGTGTTTCACAATGCGCCCTGATTTTAAGCGGAATTCTGACTGGCCTCTGGGCTCCTGTTTCTGCCGAAGCAGAAGGCCAGAGGCGTTTGAGTCCTCTGCTCTCATCCCATAAAACCAAACGCCTGATGTGCATCCGGCCCTTGTGTCATTCTATGGTGCACAAAAAAGCACAAACGCCCACACCCCATACGGTAGCGCCTCCCCTCTGTGCGCCTGCGCCTGCCAGGCCCGGTCAGGTAGAGTGCATGACAGAAGAAAAGATCGAGGTTGTGGGGAGTGGCCATTCTTACACAGCTCCGGCCGCAGAAGCATGGGGAAAAACACCTGTTGCGCTGAAGGATATTCCACAATCCGTTTCTGTTCTGACACAGCAGCGCATGCAGGATTCCAACATGCTGACCATGACGGACGCCATGCGCCAGATTAACGGCATCCGCGTTCTGCCCGGCTCGACCGCGCATTCCAACTTCTACTCTCGCGGTTATCAGATGACGACCTCGGTAGACAATACACCCGGAGCGGCTGGCACTTTGAATAATGCCAGTTTTGATCTGTCGATGTATGATCGGATTGAAGTCTTGCGCGGTTCTTCCGGCCTGCTGCAAGGTGGCGGCTCTCCCGGGGGCGTGGTCAATCAGGTGACCAAAAAACCCGGTATGGATTTTTCCGTCAATGGTGCGGCGACGGTTGGCAGCTTCAACAATTACCGGGCGGATATTGACCTTTCTACGCCCCTGAACGCCTCTAAAACCCTGCGTTTCCGCACGGCGGATTTGTTTCAGGATAATGATTATTTCTATAAATATGCCCATTCTCGCAAATGGCAGGCTTATGGTGCGCTGGAATGGGATATTACACCCTCAACCACCTTTATTGTCTCACACGCCGCGCAGCAACAGGATATTACCGCCCCTTATTACGGGCTGCCTGTCACGACAGAAAAGACCCTCTGGTATGGAGGCCGCAGCGCCAACCCTTCCCAGAAATGGGGGTACAGCAATTACATGACGCAGCAGACCATCGCCTCTCTCTCCCAAAAACTTTGGGGCGACTGGAAACTGACGGCACGCGGTACATTTTATGACCAGAGCTATAATACGCTTTACAATGAACCCTGGACGCAGATTGATGCGCAGACCGGCACCATGCAGTATCAGGATGCAGGCATTGTCGCTATGCGTGGCACCAACAGCGCACGCTCAGCCGATATTTACGCCAATGGAAGCTTTCGTTTTCTAAACCGTACCCATTACGCCCTGTTCGGCTTCAATTACAATTCCTACAATCAGGTAACACGCTACGGCAATATTCTGAGCGATACCGTCTATGATGGTGTGAACATCAACAACACCAATAGTGTGCCTCGGCCACCCGCAGGCAGTATCAGCTATCAGGACAATCCGGACGGATATGGCACACGGGATAATGCGACTCAGTGGGGCTTTTATGGGCAGTTAAGGCTTGAGGTTATCAAGCATCTCTCCCTGATTCTTGGTGGGCGCGTCTCCCGCTTTTCCGAGCGGATGCGGTATATCTCCCCCGGCCCAACCAGTAGCTGGAAGCCGGAAGCCAATATTCATGGCGAACTGACGCCGTATTTGGGCACAGTGTATCAGATCACACCGAACATCTCCTGGTACGCCAGTTATTCCAGTATTTTCACGCCCTCTGTTGGGAACATGTCCTACCACGGCGGAGGCCTGAAGCCTCAGCGCGGCAATCAGGTCGAAACGGGCTTCAAAGCCGAATATTTCAATGGCCGCCTTAACCTTTCAAGCGCGTTGTTCAGAATGGAAAACGTCAATCAACCCGTGCAGGACCCGGAACACTCCCCGTTTTATATAACAACCGGCCCCATCCGGCGGCAGGGCTGGGAGGCGCAGATTGATGGCACCATTCTGCCCAACCTCGATATTTCCATTGGATACACTTATCTGGATACAAAAGTTTCCGATTCAAAAACACGCGACTTTGGCGGCGTTTTTTCTCCGCATCACATGTTCAAATCCTGGGTGCATTATACCGTCCCCAATGGGCGGCTACACGGCCTGAATATCGGTGTTGGTCTGGATGCCAACAGCTCTCTGCGTGGCAGCTATCCCACAACGGTACAAGGCGGATACATGACTCTGGATGGCATGATCGGCTATCATATAACACCGCATCTGAAGATCCAGCTGAACGCCACCAATCTGACAAACCGCTATTATTATGAACGGGCAAGCGGTGTCTGGCAGTTCAACTTCCCCGCAGCCCCCCGCAGCTTTATGGCAACACTTCGTGCAAACTACTGAGAAAACGCCGCCTCACTCCCTTTCAGACTGGAAGGTCATTCTCCCCTACTGGCTTTCAGAAGAAAAATGGCGGGCTTTTGCCATGCTGGGAGGGATCATTGGCCTGTCTGTTGTCTATGTTCGCACGGCTGTCTGGTTCGGCAAATGGAACCAGTCTTTTTTTGACGCCATGTTTGCGTTCCGGGTGCAGGACTGCCTTTCCCTGCTCCCGCCTTATATTCTGGTATCCGCTCTTGCCGCCGCTATCTATGTTTTTCAGATTTACCTGACACAAATTTTGTCCATGCGCTGGCGACTGTGGAACACCCGCGTGTATCTGCGCCAGTATCTTTCAAACGAGACCTATTACCGGCTGGAACATGGTCTGGAGCAGGCCGACAACCCGGACCAGCGTATTGCTGACGATCTGTCTCAAATGACAATCTGGACGCTCAAACTGGGTTTGGACGCCATTCAGGCCGTCACCACCCTTATCTCTTTTTCCATTGTGCTTTGGGATATTGGCGGCACACTGTCCTTCACCTGGCATGGCCATGCCGTTCATATTCCCGGCTATCTGTTTCTCGGCACGGTTCTTGCAACCCTGTTCACGTCTTTAGTGCTGGAACGGTTTGGTGGCCCGCTGGTAGGCGCCAATTACCGCCAGCAGCATTATGATGCAGACCTGCGCGCGGGCCTGATGGATGTGCGCAGGAATTCGGAACAGATTGCCTTTTACGGCGGAGAAGAAGCCGAAAACCTGCGTTTTTCACGCTATCTTGCACATATTGCCGCCAACTGGCGCAGTGTGGTCACCTACACATGGCGCGCCAATTTCATCACGACCTTTTTCCATCAGACGGCCTCCTGCCTTCTCTGGGTCATGCTCATCCCCAAACTGCTGGCCCATACGCTGACAGTGGGCCTCTATTCCCGCATCAACGCCGCCTTTATGCAGACCCGGAGCAGTCTGCAATGGTTTATTGATAACTACACGGACCTCGCCACGCTGCGCTCCATCCTGCAACGTCTGAACGAGTTTGAGCGGATTGTTGGGCATCCTTTTGAAAAAGGCATTGTTCACAACAGCCTTTCCTCCGCCAATGTGCAGATTGAAAACCTTGTTCTCAAACGCCCGGACGGTTCCATTCTGACGACCCTGCCTAATCTGACGTTGCACGCTGGCGAACGCTGGATGATCAGCGGCCCCTCCGGCGTTGGCAAAAGCACTCTGCTGCGTGCGCTGGCAGGTTTGTGGGGCTTTGGCAGTGGTACGCTGTCTTTTGACAAACACCATACCATGTTTGTCCCACAGCGCCCTTATGTGCCCGATGGCACAGCCCTTCGGCAGGTGCTGAGCTACCCGGCCACGCCAGAGCATTATGACACACAGGCTTATGAGAGCGTTTTGAAAAGCGTCAAT
This sequence comes from Acetobacter malorum, assembly GCF_001580615.1. GTDB lineage: Bacteria > Pseudomonadota > Alphaproteobacteria > Acetobacterales > Acetobacteraceae > Acetobacter > Acetobacter malorum. The sequence goes on along the minus strand of NZ_LHZC01000037.1, from coordinate 26,043 downwards.
TTGGCAGGATATATTCCACGCCTTGATGACGTTGCAGACTGGAGCCAGATTTTCTCCCCCGGTGAAGAACAACGCCTTGCCATAGCCCGCGTGCTGCTCTTCCGCCCCCGTATCGTCTTTCTGGATGAAGCAACGTCTGCGCTGGATGAAGAAAACGAGAATCTTCTTTATACCATTCTTACAACCGAACTCTCGCACACAACGCTTGTCAGTGTGGCGCACCACGGCAACCTGCGCCGCTTCCATCAGCACGAAATTCTGCTATCCCCCAAGGGTGCACTCATCCAGCCTATCCGCGAGACTGAGGCCGCCAGCGGTTCAGCAACAACGAGTTACTGACAACCGAGACAGAACTCATCGCCATAGCCGCCCCGGCCACAATCGGGTTCAGCAAGCCGCAGGCTGCCAGCGGCAGACCAAGGATATTGTAGATAAAGGCAAAGAACAGATTTTGCCGGATTTTGGCGAGTGTTGCGCGGGAGAGTGAAATTGCGTCCAGCACACTGGTCAGATCGCTTTTCATCAGCACGACATCTGCCGTATCCAGCGCAATGGCAGACCCGGCCCCAATCGCAAAGCCGACATCCGCAGCGGCCAGTGCCGGGGCATCATTAATGCCATCCCCCACCATGCCAACAAGGCTGCCAGCCGCACGATATTTTTCAACAGCATCCGCTTTATGGCCGGGGAGAACACCGGCCATATACTCATCCACCCCAACCTGCGCCGCAACAACAGAAGCCGTGCGCTGGTTATCACCCGTCAGCATCACGACTTTGATGCCGGATTTTTTCAAAGCGCTCACTGTTGCAATGGCATCGGGCCGCAGGCGGTCAGACAAGGCGATATAACCCAGAAGCTGCGCGCCAACAGTCACACCAACAACTGTTTTGCCTTCGCTCTCAAGGGCCTCAATCACAGTATGGTCCAGCGTTACACCTGCGTCCGCCAGAAAACGAGGGGAACCCAGACGAGCTAGTGTCTCATCAATCTGTGCCGTAACACCCATCCCCGGAACAGCCTGAAATGTGCTGGCCACAGGAGGCTGCACACCCTGTGCTGTGCCGTAATCCACAACTGCACGGGCCAGTGGATGCTCGGAATCCTTTTCCAGCGCATACGCCACTGCCAGCAGATGCGTAGCATCAACCTGTGGCGCAGGCCGCACATCACTAACAGTCGGCCTGCCTTCTGTCAGGGTGCCGGTCTTGTCAACAACAAGGGTGGTCAGTTTTTCCGCCTGTTCCAGCGCATCGGCGTTGCGGAACAAAATACCACAGCGTGCGCCCAGCCCTGTGCCCACCATGATGGCCGTAGGCGTTGCAAGCCCCAGCGAACAGGGGCACGCAATGACCAGCACGGAGACCGCAGAAACAAGGCTCCATGATGCATTGCCAGTTATCAGCCAGCTGACCAGAAACGTCACCAGCGCGAAACTGACAACGGCAGGCACAAAGATGCTGGAAACCTTATCCGCCAGCCGCTGCACATGGGCTTTTGAGCCCTGTGCCTGCTCAACCATTTTCACAATACGGGAGAGCGCGGTATTTGCGCCCACGCCTGTAGCTTTTACGCGCAGCACGCCATTGGCGTTCATAGTGCCGCCAAACACCTGAGCGTCCACCTGCTTGAGCACGGGCAAACTCTCACCCGTCAGCATGGCTTCATTCACCTCAGAGGCGCCGTCCATTACCACACCATCCACCGGCACGCTCTCGCCGGGGCGCACCACCAGCATATCCCCAACATGCACCTCCGCCACAGGGCGATCCAGCACGTCCCCACCGCTTTCCACATGCGCAATTTGTGGCTGAAGCTGGAGCAGGCTCTCAATCCCGGCGCTGGTTTTGTTCTTCGCACGGGTTTCCATCAGCTTGCCAAGGGAAATCAGCGTGATGATGGACACACTGGCTTCAAAATAAACAGGCTGATGCAAATGAAACAGCACCACGGCAGCACTGAAAAAATACGCAATGCTTGTACCCAGCACTACAAGCACATCCATGTTGGCGGAACCGCCCCGCACCGCATTCCATGCGCGCTGATACAAATGGCGCGCGCAGAAAAACTGGACAGGCGTAGCCAGCAGGAACTGCACCCAGTCGGGCATCATGTGCATTGAGCCGAAGACCATACCGACCATCTCTACAAAGAACGGCAGAGATAGGAGTGCTGTCAGAATGACGCGATTGCGTTCCGTCTGCCAGATGGCGATACGCCGCGCGTTAGGGTCTTCCCGAACCCCATCATCCAGTCTCTTCGCGCCAAAACCGGCTTTTTCAATACGAGCAATAAAAGTTTCCGGTTCCACAACACCGGGTACATAGACAATATGCGCCCGCTCCGCTGCAAAATTCACGCTGGCCTGTGTCATGGGCAGTTTGTTGAGAATTTTTTCAATCCGGGCTGCGCAGGCAGCACAGGTCATGCCGGAGAGGGAAAGATCAATGCTTCTCTCATCCACCGTAAAGCCCGCTTTGCGGACTGCACTCACCACGGTCTCGATAGAGGTAGCTGGCCCATCCATCTGCACCTGAGCGCGTTCCGAGGCAAAATTGACCGTCGCGTGCACACCGTCCTGACGGTTCAGAACTTTTTCAATCCGCGCCGCACAGGCTGCGCAGGTCATGCCACCAACGGGGAAACTGACGGTCTGTGACACAGAGGACTCCTTAGGGGATTTCATTGTATTTTATACCCCATACCGGTATAAAAAAGAAAGAAAACCTGCATACAAAATGCGTGTTCTGTGAGGGAACAGCCTTATATGACCAGCACGGCCTTCCCCCACAACCCCGGCCAGATTCTCAGTCATGCTGCCCCGGCTCCTTCCGGAACAGCATCCTTTCTTGAGGCCATACTCCCATCGGGGTATCAGGTTGCTCCCGCCCTGCTTTTCTGCGTCCCCTCATTTGTCTGAGTTCATGCCTGTTCTTCTGCTTCGTGTTCTGCCCTGCAGAGCTTTTACGTCGTCACGGTCCGTACGGCTGATCGCGCCAACAGTTCTGGCCGGTGGCCTTGGTCTGGTGAGTGCGGCACAGCCTGCGCTCGCGCAAGCAACAACCAGCACCAGCACCAGCACCAGCACCAGCACCAGCACCAGCACCACTTCAGAAAATCCCCAAACGGCGTCCACCCAAAAAACTGAAAATATTGATGTCGTTGGCCACAAAGCCCGGGGCGAGGCGCTGGGACATCTGAAACCGATCATGCAGATTAAGGCCGATGAAATCCGGGCCTATGGTGTGGATTCCGCCTCTGATCTGCTGACAGCTATCTCCTCGGAAACACGCTCCGGGCGCGGAGCCGGTGGAGGCGCGCCAATCACGCTGCTGAATGGCAAGCGTGTTTCGGGCATGCAGGAACTTCAGGATCTGCCCTTTGAATCCATAGACCATGTCGAAATTTTTACCGAAGAGGAAGCGCTGAAATACGGCTATTCCGCCAACCAGCGCGTAGTAAATATTATCACGGTGGAGCACTTTCGGGCCGTTCGCGCACGTCTGAGTGGCACAACCTCCACAGATGGCGGGGGAGAAACTGGTGCGCCCTTCATCAGTTATACAAAACTGGATGGAGAACGACGGATCAATCTGAGTGCGCGCTATTCAGATCAGGCACAACTGAGAGACAGCCGGCGCGGCGTGGTGCCCGCGCGAGCCAGCGGGCTGTATGCCAATGCAGGGAATGTGACCGCAGCAAACGGCGGCAGTCTGGACCCTACGCTGGATGCGCTGGCAGGAACGCCTGTCACCGTCGCGGGCGCACCCTCACTGGCCAGCACGCAGATGCCGACACTTCAGGATTTTTTGCCTTACGCGAACCTGCCGCACAGTAACGGGGATGCCTCCGCCTACACTCTTCAGCCCAGTGTGCAAAAGCTGGCGCTTAATGGTGTTGTTGCAGGACAGATTTTTAAAACTGTCACGTCCTCCCTCAACCTGACCTATACCCGCCAGGACCAGCACAGCCTGCAAGGCCCGGCACACGGCATTCTGACACTTCCAGCAAGCAACCCCTTTTCTCCTTTTTCAGAAGATACTTTACTTTATAGAAATTTTACCGAGACCTCTCCCCTCCGCCAAAAAGTGCATACCGAAACAGCTCATGCCGGGCTGAAGTTTGATGGCGATGTGGGAAACTGGAAGTGGAACACCACAGGCAGCTATGACCGCTCAGACACAACAACCAGCAGCCAGACCGGCCTGAACCTGCAAACTGTCCAGACGGATCTGACAGGCGGCAGCATTGCTCTCAATCCGTTTTCTGCTTTCCCCAGCAATGATCTGTCTCAACGCGCCCTGAACACCGGCCACACCATAAGTAATAGTGGGCAGGTAAGCGGCCTGATGTCAGGGAATGTCTTCTCCCTGCCTGCGGGAGACGTGGCAACCAGCACCTCTCTCACCGGCGCTCTGACGGACCAGAACGCCGTTTCCTCCGTCAAAGCCGTGCGGTCTTACAGCCATATCCGGCGGGAAGTGGGTACATTCCAGTTCAATGCGGATATCCCTATTGCCAACAAAAATAAGCATGTTCTGTCTTTTTTGGGAAAACTGGACGGCAATGTGAACGCAGCGGTCGATCAGGTGTCACAATTTGGCACACTGGGTACAATTGGTGGAGGCGTGACATGGGCTCCCCTTTCATGGGTGCAGTTTCCGTTTTCCATAACCGACAGTCAGGAGGCGCCCACGGCGTCCCAGCTTGTTGCACCGAGTATCCAGACGCCAAATGTGACAACCTATGATTATGTCACCGGGCAATCCGTACAGGTCACCAGTCTTTCAGGCGGCAACCCGAACCTGAAAGCCACCAGCCGGCACGAAATCAGTCTGGGCACGTTAATCACCCTTCCCTACATCACCGGCGCACGGCTACATGTGAACTACGTGCATGACACAACACACAACACCATTCGCTCGCTGCCCACAACGACCGCTGCGATCGAAAACGCCTTTCCTGACCGCTTCCAACGCAATACGGACGGTGTTCTGGAAAGTGTTGATATTCGCCCGGTCAATGCAGAGAGTGAAAGTCGGAGCGAGTGGAACGCCACCCTCTCCTTCTCCCAGCCATTACACGGTAGCGGGACGGACCGGCAGGGCAAACCCAAAAAAGCGCATGGCCGTATTTATCTGGTCGCTACACAGGTCTGGCGGTTGCAGGATACCGTCACGCTGCGGTCCGGCCTGCCTGCCATCAATCTGTTGCGGGGTGGCACCATCAGTGGTCTGGGCGGTCAGCCCCGGCATGAAATGGAACTTCAGGGCGGGATTTATGACAAAGGTCTGGGCGTCCGTCTGGTCGGAAAATGGCAGGCTGGCACATCGACTCTGGCATCCTCTCCTGCTGATAGCCTGTATTTCAGCGCACTGGGAACACTCGACGCCACGGTGTTTGCTGATCTGGGGGAACTGCCCCATTGGGAAGACCGGAAATGGGCGAAAAACTTCCGTCTGTTTTTATCTGTGGACAATGTTTTTAATGAGCGCATCCATGTCCATAATGGAAAGGGCGCAACACCAGCGGGCTACCAGCCTGCCTTTATGGATCCGCTTGGCCGCACTATTACATTTTCCATCCGTAAAACAGTGTGAATCACTCTCCTGCACAAGGGCGTCTCATATGGGCCTACGGATAGCGGGATAAGAGATGACCTGCTAGGAAGGCGCCACAGAGAGAAAGGGGACACCATGGCAACGCAACCCCGGGCCACAACCGCCCCGGCAAAATGTGACACATGTGAGAGCGAAGGAACTGCCGACAAACGCGTGCAGCAACCCCATAAAAAAGCTCTGATCAACCGGCTGCGCCGTATTGAAGGTCAGGTTGGCGGTGTGCTGAACATGGTGGAACAGGACCGCTATTGTGTGGACATCCTGATGCAGATTTCTGCCGTGAAGTCCGCGCTGGATGGTGTTGCGACCGAAATTCTTTCAACCCATGCCAATGGCTGTGTGCGCAAGGCCGTGCAGGAAGATGGTGGAGAAGAAGCCATTGCGGAACTGCTGCGCGTTGTGCGCAAAATGATCCGGTAAGCCCCTTCCCCACTCTGCTGGTTTAGCGTTCCAGCGTGGCATCCGGTGCAGGCTGCGCAGGCATGCTCATGCTGCCGTTCATTTTGTCGCAAACGGCTTTCTGCTCCTTCATGGCCGCAGTCAGCACCTTGCCCTGCTTTTGCAGTGTTTCAATCTTGCTGCACACAGCCATCTGCTGTTCCATGCTCATATTTTCCATATCGTGCGAAGCTGGCTGTTTGGGGGCTGTTTTCTTCATATCCCCCATGCTCTGCCCCGGTGCCATCTGCATCGGTTCAGCGTGCGCAACACCGACAAAAAAAAGAGTTGCAATGGCAATAAAAGAAGACCGCATTGATTATATCCTTTTTATAATAAGAAAAATTCAGAACCAGCTCCGAATCCCCATTGTGAAACGCACCGTGCCGGTCTCGCCGCCCTGGTCATGCACAATCCGGCGCGCTTGCGTGAGATATCCGGAATAAGTCACTGCAACGTAGGGCGCGAACTTCCGCCAGAGCTCATAGCGCAGGCGTAAACCGGCATCGACATCCGACAAACCCGCCCCCACCTGCCTCCCGGCGTCTGACTTTGTGTAGAGATTGAACTCGGCCTGCGGCTGAAGAATAAGGCGATTGGTCAGCAGAAAATCGTAAGAGCCTTCCAGCCGAGCGGCAAAACGCCCACGATCACTGACATAAGCCGTGGCCTGTACTTCAAACTGATACAGCGCCAGCCCCTGAACCCCGAACGCGCCCCATGTGCGTGTCGGGCCGTCATCAATATCCGCGCGCACACCCCCCTGAAGGTTGAAATAGGGGGAGATGGAGCGGCTATAAAGCAGTTCGTGGTCACCATCATGCAGGCGGCCTCGCTCAAGCGTGCCTTCGGTTTTTAGCCAGACCTTGTTGTAGTCAGAGCCGTACCAGGCCTCACCATCCCAGCGAAAATCCGTCCCGCCGGGTGCATAACGCCCTTCAAGTTCATTCATGATGCCGTGGAAATAGCTCTCCTGATCCATGACCGGATTGATATTGCCCAGATACACAACAGGCGTGGCAGACGGGGCATCTGCCGCATGGTAGCGCGTGCCGGAAATATTGGACGCAGCAGCAGACGTGGCGTTATCCGCCGCCTGTCCTATAGGCACGGCCAGCGCCTGCGCGACCAGACACGCCCCCATCAAAACACGGTGCTTCATTCCACAATCACCGTGCGAAACATGCCCAGATCCATATGGAGCATCAGGTGGCAATGATAGGCCCACACCCCGGGCACATCCGCCGTGACCAGATAGCTCATCCGGGACCCCGGCTGGGAAATAAGCGTGTGTTTATAGGGCCGATAGTCCCCCTGCCCGTTTTCCAGTTCACTCCATAATCCATGCAGGTGGATGGGGTGTTCCATCATGGTGTCGTTAATCAGCGTAAAGCGGACGCGCTCGCCTTTTTTCAAACGGATCGGACCGGATTCTGAAAACTTCCGACCGTTAAAACCCCAGATATACCGCTCCATATTGCCCGTCAGATGCAGGATGATTTCACGCGACGGAGGCCGCGGGTCCGCACCCGGTCTGGTGGCCCGCAACTGTTTGTAGTTCAGCACGCGCCGACCATTCTGCTCCAGTCCGTCACCCGGACTGCCCAGCCGGTCAACCGGCATCATCGCCACATTCTGGTTTTCAACATTGATGGGCGGCGGACCGGGATCATCCACCTCAAGTGGCGGCATGGTATGGTGCATATGACTCATATCCATGCCGGGCATATCCCCGCCCGGCATCTGCATGTCTTTCATACTTTCGCCGGGCTTCATGTTCCCCATCCCCATGTCGATCATGGTGCGGACAGGGCGCGGGTCCATCGGGGGCACCGGGCCAGCCATGCCAGCACGCGGAGCCAGTGTGCCGCGAGCATATCCCGTTCTGTCCTCGCTCTGGGCAAAAATGGTGTAGGCGCGGTCCTCCTTCGGCTGCACGATCACATCGTAGGTTTCCGCCACGCCTATGCGAAATTCATCGACGGGCACTGGCTCAACATCATTCCCGTCCGCCTGCACAACCAGCATTTCCAGACCGGGAATACGGATATCAAAAAAGGTCATGGAGGACCCGTTGATAAACCGCAGACGCACCCGCTCACCGGGGCGGAACAAGCCATTCCAGTTGATATCCGGGGCGTGACCGTTCATCAGGTAAGTGTAGATAACCCCGGTCACATCCGAGATATCCGTCGCTGCCATACGCATGCGGGACCAGGCCAGCCGGTCCTTCAGGGCCGCCATAGCACTGCCCGCCTCGCGTGCCTCCTTCGGGAAAGAGGCTGCCGTCCGCTGGCGGAAAACGTAATAGTCATCCTGCATCTTCAGGTTGTTAATCATGTCCATGGGGGATACATCCGTCCATTCGGACAGCAGAATCACGTAGTCCCGCTCACAGGCATTAGGGTCCGGATGGATGGGGTCAATCACCACCGCCCCGTAAAGACCCTGCGCTTCCTGCATGCCGGAATGGCTATGGTACCAATATGTGCCACTTTGATGCAGGCGGAAGCGATAGGTGAATGTCTCACCCGGTTTGATACCGGTAAAACTCAGACCCGGCACGCCGTCCATATCCGATGGCAGACGAATACCATGCCAGTGAATGGACGTATCCTCATGCCTGAGCGTGTTGGTCACGTTCACCACCACCGTATCCCCCTGCCGCCAGCGCAGCACAGGGCCGGGCACCGTGCCGCCAACGCAGGGGGCGTTTAGAGCCTTGCGGTCAATTTCAATATGGGTGCGGCCAACACGCAGATCCCACGTCGCCGAAGGCTCTGCCGGGATAAGCCCGGCAGGCAATGCGGCAGTCGCAGAGCGCGCGGGGTGTGGAAGGGCTGCCATCAGGCCGCCAGCCCCCATCCCCGTCACAAACCGACGACGTGTCAGGCCGCCCCGCAAACGGGACGAAGAAAACATTCTGAAAAATCCAAACAGTCACACGCAACACCCCGTTTTCCGGCAGGAAACAGGACGGAGGACGCCTGTCAGCGCCTAGCTGTTCAGAATTCTGGGGGGACGCAGGGGGGGCAGCCAGTCAGCCCCGGCAAACGCCGTTTGGGCAGACATGCAGAAAGACTGCGCTTTTACCATTGGGCGCAGAACCGGATACAACGCTTCTGCCGGGGCGGGAATATCTGTCGCGGCAACATGAACATGGCAGCATTTATCACCATGCGGCATGGTGTGGGTGTCCGGGTGCGTCATCATGCACCGCCCATCCATCGCGTCGGCTTCGGAGCAGGACGCTGCCATATGATGCATCATGACGTGATGCGCCTGCGCTTCTCTCTGGGCCTGTGCGGGGGAAATGCCCGCCAGCAGCCCCACCTGCATCAGCAGGCAGGCTAGCAGACCAATCCATATCCGGGCCTGTGTCCTGACCATTCAGGGCTCCTGTGCTCAGACGCGAGAACGCAAACGTATTGCTATTTTATACCCATGGGGGGAATAAACGAAAGGCCTTTTCTCCAGAGTAGCAGGCAACCGGTTCTCAGCGTGACGGCCCCTTCTCCCCACAACAGACGCACGCCATCAAGGCAAGTCTCCGCAAGGATACGCATCAATCTGCTTATGGTTGGCGTCATCCTCGCTGGTGTTGCTGTGCGCAAGCTCCCGTTGGGCCTGCCATTTTTTGTGACCAAATGGAGCGATTCATGGCTGTGGAGGATGATGATGTGGTGTGCTGTCACTTTGCTCTTCAGCTCACGGCACCCTGTGCGCAATGCGCTGCTCGCTCTTGTGCTGGCCAGCATGAGTGAGGGGCTGAAATGCCTCCATACTCCAGCTCTTGACCATTTTCGGAGCAACGCCCTTGGCAGCTTTCTCCTTGGGCATCACTTTGCTCTGACTAATATCGGGGTCTATGCGCTGGCCATCCTCGCCACTGCATACGGTGCAGGGTGCTGGGAGAGGCGGACGCCCCGCAACACCACACCGCCACCTGCATTGTAAAATTAGCTAGCCTGTATGCTTTTCTGTTTGCGCAATGGGGCCGTCATGGCTTCCGGCTTCAGAAGATCCGCCAGCAGTTCGGGTGACATCGGCACACGCTCCTTCAGCACATCGGCCACCAGTCGGTTTTCAGCCAGAGCCTGTTTGGCGATGGACGCGCACAGCTCATACCCCAGCACCGGCACAAAGGCGGTAATAATGCCAATGCTGTTCTGCACCTGCTCCAGACAGCGCTCCTTATTGGCATGAATACCGCGCACGCATTTTTCAGCCAGGACGTCGAAGGCGTTCTTCATCATCTGGATAGAGTCCAGAATGCAGTAGCCCATGGCGGGTTCAAACGCATTCAGCTGGAGTTGCCCGCCTTCCGCACAGAAAGAGACGGTCTCATCATGCCCGATCACCATAAAAGCCACCTGATTGACCATTTCCGGAATAACCGGATTAATCTTACCCGGCATGATGGAAGAGCCGGCCTGAGCAGCAGGCAGAACAATTTCCCCCAACCCGGCCCGCGGGCCGCTGGACAGCAGGCGCAGATCATTCGCAATTTTGGAAATCTTGATAGCCAGCCGCTTCAGAACACTGGAGCAGGTCACAAACGCCCCAACATCCGACGTTGCTTCAATCAGATTCTCAGCCTGCTTTAGCGGAAAGCCACACAGGTCAGACAAATGGGCCGTCACCAGAGCGCCATATCGTGGGTCACAGTTAATCCCCGTCCCAATCGCCGTGCCACCCAGATTGATTTCAGAAAGCTGTGGCACCACACCTTCAACAGCGGCAATTTCCTTCCGCAAAGTGCCAGCATAGGCCTTGAACTCCTGCCCCAGCGTCATCGGGACCGCATCCTGTAACTGCGTACGGCCTATTTTCAGGACAGATTTGAACTCGTCCGCTTTTTCCTCAAACGCATTCACCAGCTGTTTCAAAGAAGGCAGGAAAGACCGCAAGGCAAAACAGACGGAAACTTTTATGGCAGTCGGATACACGTCATTAGTGGACTGAGACATGTTCACATCGTCATTGGGATGCAGACTGTCATACTGGCCGGCCTCAAGGCCTGAACTTAGAAGCCCGACATTGGCCACCACCTCATTGGCGTTCATGTTAGTCGAGGTTCCGGCCCCGCCCTGCAGAACATCAACTTTAAAATCACTTAAATATTGAGGAAAATTCTGAGTGATTTCCTGACAGGCCTTTTCAATCATCGCAGCCTTTTCTGGCGACAGATAGCCCAACTGATGATTGGCTGAAGCCCCAGCCTGTTTAACCAGAACAAGTGCTTTAATGAGATCCGGAAATTTTCCTATCGGTGTTCCTGTGACCGGAAAATTATCTATGGCGCGCGCAGTATGCACCCCCCACCGCGCATGACGCGGCAGGACATAGGCTCCAAGACTATCCTGTTCAGTCCGCTGGTCTTTGTCCACCTTCGGATCGACACTTTTTTCACAAGACATCAGGCCACCCTTTCCGCCCGGATTTTCTCAAAAAAACTGCCGCAGACCTGTCACCCTATTCTGGTGAACCGATCTGCGGCAGCGCTCATACCCTTAAATCTAGCGTGTGCACCATCATGGAACACTTAGCGGCGTTAAAAATCCAAAGAGGTTTTGACGTAATACATGCCACCGCTAAACCCATAAGGAGAATAGGACGCATATTTAGCCAAACCCTGCTGCGTATTGGCAATAGAGTGCGGCACACGCGTCGGGTGCTTGTTCCCAACGTTATTGGCACCCACACCAACAGTCCAACGTGGCAGAATTTTATAATCTACTTCCAGATTGGTGATGAAGCCCGGATTCTGCTGGAACGGCACAGCCCCCGCCCCGGTGGGCGCTGCCATATAGACAATGGACCCATAACGCAGTTCCTGCACGGAAGCAGACCACTTCCCGCGCGTCCAGTTCATGCTGATCTGTTCACGGTTTTTCGGAGCGGAATGCAGAACCATCATCTTGGTGTATTCATTCACCAGATCAGATTTTGCAGACCGGATTTCGTTATCCGAGAAGTTTATCCCCATCGCAAATCGGAACTGACCAAGCTTTGCCGTATGCAGCGTATAATCGGCGCTGAAGTCCCCACCAAATGTCTGCGTGTTATACAGGTTTGCATAATAAGAAAGCGATGTTGCACTTTCCAGATTTGCATTTTTCAGCAGTTCCAGAAGCTCAGAGTCATTCTGGTTGACCGAATAGGTTTTGGTGCTGCCCATTCTGCCGTTAATGGCAATATAATACAGGTTCCCCGTTACATGGAAATCATCAACCGGGGTTGCATCAAAACCGATTGAATAGCTGCGTGAATATTGGCCCTTCATGCTGCCTGCACCAAGATATTTGGCAATAGCGCTGCTGGCCGGAATCTGGTCAACCGTATAACCGGGATACGGTGCTGAATAGAAATAAGACAGCGCACCCAGCGTAGGCGGACGATAACCCGTATTGATATTGGCGCGAATAGCCCAGCGTTTGTTGAAGTTATAGCGAGTACCAACAGAGCCGGTTTCAACAGTGGCAATATTATTATAGCTGCCTACGCGACCACCCAGCGTCCATTCCCACTTCTTGGTGACATAGAAATCGAGATTGACGTTGCCTTCATACACATCACGGTTCTGGTACGTTGCGGCCATCGGGACGTTACCCGGATGGTCAGTCGCCCCCATACCACTCCAGGACGATGCCTCACCTTCAACCATCTGGAAGGTATCGTGGCGATATTCACCACCAAACCGCAGGTTGATCGGCTTGGGTGCCCAGTCCGGACGGAATGAACGAGACCCACGCAAACCAGCCGTCAACTGCGTGGCAATAGATGCACCATCATAAAAGGACGTTTGCGTGCTACCGGGAATAGAAACGTTTTCAGAATTCGTGGTGCTGTAATTCTGTTTGTCACGCGCGTAGGTCACGTAAGCATCCCACGCAAAACCAAACTTGCGTGCCTTGATGCCGTTATCGGTCTCAAAATCAAGCTGATCCATGGCAATGTAAGGCTGGTTGCCATCGGGATACAGATCGGGATTGATCCACTCATCCGAGCTGGTGTTCGCACGGTAGGTTTCCGGCACGTTCGCACGACGATGAGAGAAGGTGGACGTGCTGTAAAAATTAAAGCCACGCGCCATGGGAACAGACATGTTCTCGCTGATGGTTTCCAGCGTGGATTTGGGGATTCCTAAGCCACGCTGAACATTGCGGTTGGCTGTTTCATTTCTGGAATCATCAAATAGTCTGCCGTAAAAATCTCCACCACGCGTTGTGGGCAGCTGATGGGAAACCTGAGCAGCAAGGTCAAGGTAGCCGCCATTCCGGCCCAGAGCCATACCGTAATTGGCAGAACCATCCAGAGCCTGACCATCCCCTGCGTAGTAGCCGCTATTTTTAAAATTGATTGTGCCACCATGTGTATCATGCTTCAGCACAATATTCACGGCACCTGCAATGGCGTCCTGTCCATACAGAGCAGAAGCCCCTTCTGTCACAACTTCAATATGATCAATAGCGGAAACCGGAATAAGGGAAATATCAGCCGGTTCACTCCCCCAGTTGGTGCCAGAGTTTGAATTAAAATTCGCGCCGATATGGCGACGATGGCCGTTAACAAGAATCAGCGTATCATCCGGGGACTGACCACGCAGCTGCATGGTCTGCACAAAGGAGCTTGCGCCACCGCCCGGAAGAGCCGCCGTCGTAATAGCCGGATTGGCCTGTGCCAGAGCAGAGAGAACGTTTGTCTGGCCAGTTTTCAAAAGTTCAGCACCCGTCACAACAGTCACCTGCGTGGTGCTGTGCTTAGGCGTAGTAGGCGAAAATACGGAACTGCCAGAATGACCACCGACCTCGATGGATTCTTCACCACCCCTCATAGAAGTGGGCTTTGAACGCGCACGTGTGGGGGCTGCTTTTACAGAAGTTACTTTTGTCTTTTTCACAAAAACTTTCTGTGGCTTTCCTGTCGGTGATGCTGCACTTGCTGCAAACCCACTTCCTGCCGGAACAAGAGCACCGAACGCCACACTCGCGACGAGTGACAATTCAAATTTCGATATTCTGGCCATCGCATCACCCTGAAATCCGGTAGGATTAAGAAACTTATCTGGTTTCCCTATGATACGTTTCCGTTATGTTTTGGCGTCATACTGAATATTGATATGTTGCTTCCTGAAGGAATTTTCTGGCTGGTTTAAAAATATAACTTCTTCTTTGCGACATAAAAAAAATCCCCTGCACAACCATCAATGGCCCTGCGGGGGGTTCATTTCTAAAAAACTCAATTAAAACCTATATATGACAGACAGCACCACAGATCAGCCTCTTTCTATTACCATTCTTGGTCAGCGCTTAGAGGAAAACAGTTTCACAAAATCATTCCATAACAATCGGCTTACGCACGGTCATGAGGGAAATCAGGCCAGCAACAATCAGAGCAACAGCGCACAGGTACCACGCCATGTTGAAATTCCCTGTCCAGGCAACGATATAGCCCGTCAGAATCGGAGCCGTAAGGCCAAGGGCATTACTAAATGTCAGCGTTACCCCGGTAACTGATCCGATTTTCTGGCCGTCCTGCAACATATCTGCAAGCATGGCGGTATTCGCTCCGTTCGCCGCAATCAGGCAACAAAGTGAGAGGGACAATACAGCCAGAATCGGCATTTCTTCATGAAAGAACGGAAGAAAGCCAATCATCGCGCTCCCGATAATACAAAACGCGACAATAAAGCGCCGATGGCTTGGGTCAGCATTTTTGCGAAAAACAAAATACTCTGCCACGCGCCCCAAAAACACCGCCCCGATAGCACCCAGCACATAACACCCTGCCGTGCCACTTCCGGACCCCAGAACATTCAGGTGTAATTCATGAATCAGATAGAACGGCACCCAGGACATCAGGAGAAAGTTCAGAAAATTCTGTGTGCACTGCACAACCAGAATGCCGCAAAATGTGGAAGAGCGGAACAGAGACAGCACCTCTGAAACGCGAATAGGGCGAACACGCCCCTGCGTGTCTGACTTTTCTGGATTCCTATAAAGCAGCCACCAGGCAAGCGCCCAAATCAGGCCCACAACACCCAGCGCCATAAATTCAAACCGCCAACCCACTTTTGCAATCAGGTAGGCTCCGGCAATCGTACCGCCGGCAAGCCCGATCTGCATACCTGTCAACAGCACCGTCATGACGGTGCCGCGCTCCTGCGGTTTGGCCCAGTTGCGAACAATGGTTGCACCCACACCAAATGTGGGAGCTTCCCCCACGCCCAGCAGCATGCGCGTTAAAATAAATTGCGTCACATTGCGTGTCATGCCACCCAGAATCATCGCGCAGGACCAGACGGAAACCGCCAGACTACCCACAAGGCGCGCGCCGACGCTATCCAGAAGAATGGTCGATGGCAGGTTCAACACAAAATAAGACCAGAGAAAACTGGAAGAGACCCACCCCATCTGAACAGACGAAAGGGAAAATTCACGGCCAAGGTCAGGCAGAGAAATGGAAAGAGCCGCACGGTCCCCGTAACTGATGACATACATTAGGAAAATCATGCCAAAAAATACGTATCGTGATGAGTCTGCGTTCTTGTTCATCGCTTGATTACCCTTCAAACCTTCTGCCTTGAAAGGCACCCCGGCCTCACACAACCCATCAGTCTTTTTTACGATAACGGAACATTACGATTACACCATACCTTCGGTGCTTTTTTACGGATTTTTTAAGGTGTTCCTGAGGAAGATTCTGATTCTAAAATTGTTTTTTGCTTTGCCGGTCTTTCATGCCGCAGCATCCAGAGACCAGAGCCAATAATCAGCAAACCACCCACAAACATGGCTACACCGGGAACTTCCCCAAAACCCAGCCAGCCAATGAGTGCTGCCCAGACCAGACCGCAATAAGCAAACGGGCCAATGGCGGAAACCTGAGCAGAAGCAAAGGCTTCTGTCTGCAAAACCTGTGCAATCCCGGCAAACGCGCCAACGGCAATAAGGCAGAGTAAGTCTGCGCGTGTTGGCATATGCCAGACAAACGGCAAGGCTGCAGCGGTGGCTGCCGTCATCAAAATAGCCTGCCACATGGCAATCGTTGTGCTTTTTTCCGTCGCGGAAAGCTGGCGGATCTGCATGGTTGTCAAAGCACCGACTGCCCCTTGCGCCAGAGCAACGGCATAAGCCCATGTGGGAACGGTGCCATGACTGTCGCCCAGAAGTCCTTTGCCGGTTGCCACAACAACAACCCCCACAAATCCGACGGCCACCGCAACCCAACGCTGAACGGACGGACGCTCATGCATGAGCGGAATCGACAGAAGGATGAGAAAAAGCGGCTGCGTGTAAGATAAAACCTGCTGTTCTGCTAACGGGAGATGTGTGACAGCAACAACCGTCATAATCATGCTGATCAACCCGACAACGGAGCGGATGACATGGCCGCCAAAGTGGTTGGTCTTCAGCACAAGGCCGCCCCGCAGCGCAATCACCACGACAAAGGGCAGAGAAAACAGGTTTCTGAAAAAGACGATTTCAACAACAGAGAGTGTTGACCCGGTAATTTTCTGAAGGGCATTGAGAAGAGCGGTAAAAAGTGTGGCCAGAGCCAGCAGATACGCACCACGCGCAAGGTTATGTTGCATGGTCATTATCGTTCTTTTTCTGCCCCGGTCTTCTCAAAGCCTTTTACCCTTCAGCCGCCGCAATCTCACCACCCATCGCAGCAATCTGCGAGGCGATAGCCTGCGCCAGCTTGTCGGAGCCGGGTGTATCGCTATGCACAAGGATAGAGCGGGAATGAATGGGTAGAGACTTACCCTCAATTGTAATCACATTTCCGGTTTCAAGAAACTTCTCTACGCGTTCCTTGACTTTATCCAGATCATGAATCACTGCCCCCTCCAACCCGCGCGGCACCAACGCCCCGTTAGCCTGATAGGCACGATCCGCCAGAAAAAGAGAACGCACCCGCAAACCGGCTTTTCTGGCTGCCAGATCAATCGGCTGCCCTTCCATGGCCAGCATCACCAGATCAGGATCAATCTGCGCAATGACGCGTGCAAGACGGTCTGCCAGGTCCTGGTCCGCATTGGCCATTGTGCCGAATGCGGCATGATAGCTGACATGGCCTACCCTTACGCCATGCCGTGCGGCAACCCCTTTAAGCGCACCAATCTGGTAGGCCAGCATGGCTTCCATTTCTTCAGCGCTGACAACCATGGTCCGGCGGCCAAACCCCATCCGGTCAGGCAGGCCCGGGTGGGCCCCAATGCTCACACCACGCTCTTTGGCGGCCCGCACAACGCGGTCCATAATCAGATGGTCACCCGCATGGAAGCCACAGGCAATATTGGCCGATGAAATCACGTCCATTAGCGCGGCATCATCCGCAATCATCCAGCGACCAAAGCCCTCGCCAATATCGGCATTCAAATCAATCTTCATGATTTTTTACCGGCCTGACCGGCATCCCTGCGCATAAAAGATTTTCTGTAAAGGGCTGCATTATCCTGAAGGGCCTGCAAATAAGCCTCTTCATTCCGCATGGCCTGCAAACCTTCTGCGTGGTCACAGCACTGCAATTGCACAAAACTGCCAATGCGCGCCTGCGCAAGACGCCACAAATCAGCTTCGATCACAGTAGCAATGCGCGGGTAACCCCCGGCTGTATTGGCGTCCGCCATCTGCACAATCGGCTCGCCTGCCGGTGGGACCTGAATAATTCCCGGAATAACCCCGTAAGAACGCAACTCGACAGGATGCGTCAGCTTTAAAGCCCCGCCTTTCAGACGGTAACCAAGCCGGTTGCTTTGCGCTGTAATCTGCCAGGAGGCGGACCAGAAATGGGCACGTGCTTCTTCCGTGAACAGGAAATGGTCCGTTGCCGGAATAGCCCGCAGGATCACGGTCTTTTCTTTTTCCTCGGCACTGGCTGCGGGAAGTGCGCGCAAGTGAGGAACCGCCCCGAAGCCGTCCGGCACACAACCACCAACGCCCGCAAGCTGATCGTCCGCCTGCAGCGGGCGCCCGAGATAACCTCCAAAGCCCCCGCGCAACTGCGTGCTGCGAGAGCCGAGCACAACCGGCAAATCAATTCCGCCACAAACACACAGATACATCCGCGCGCCGACAGAAGGGCGGTCGAGTGTCAGAACGTCCCCCGCCTGCGCCGTAGCGACTGACCATGGTTGAAGCGCCCGCTCCCCAAGTTTGATCGTCCCTTCTCCGCCGGTGACAACAAAGCTGACAGCCTTGTCGAACCGAACCTTGAAAGGAAAGGTCTGCACTTCAATACAGGCGGCATCCGGCGCATTGCCCAGCAAAATATTGCCGCAACGCAGTGCCAATGGGTCCATTACGCCGGACGTGCTCACACCCAGATGGCGATACCCAAAACGGCCCGCATCCTGCACACTGTTCAGTACGCCGGTTTCAAGAACTGTAATCACACGTCAATACTTTCGGCATAAAAGCGAATCTGGTCACCCACTTCGAACAAGGCGGCCGGCTCGCGTTCCGGGTCGAACATCACCAGGTCGCTAAAACCGATGGAGTTCCAGCCATTCGGGCCTGTCAGCGCAGAAATCCCGGCCTGCGGTCCACCAATCGTAACTGTGCCTGCAAGCATTTTTAAGGATGGGACAGATTTACGCGGGGTTTCCAAACGCGGGTCCAGCCCGTGCAGATAGCCAAACCCCGGCACGCTCCCCAGCGCACACACTGTATAAAGGGGTGCCTGATGCAGCGTGATGACTTCCTGAGGCGACATGCCGCAATGCTCGGCAACGCGCGGCAGGTCAGACCCAAGCTCACCGCCATAGCATACTGCCACTTCAAACAGGCGCCCCTTGATGTGCTTCTCGGGCAGCGTCTCCCATGCCTTACGCAGCCAGCACGCCACTGTCTCCGGATTTTCCGGCGGGATGGAGAAAATCAACATCAGATTAGTGACACCCGGCATGACTTCCGCAATATCCGGACGCTCGGAACAGGCATCCATTAGCGCCCAGATCCGCCGCTGGCAGGCCAGCGTAAACGCGCCGGGTGCTTCAAACAGCATGGCCCGCGTGCCGATCATGCTGATGGTGGGCACCTCTACGGAACCAGCAAACTGATCTACCTTCAGCGTAGTGATGGTTTCAGTCATGCGCGTCGGAACAATAGTGTAAAATGGCAGCCACCAAATAACATCCTGTAAGGTGTTCTATATTGCGTCCGTAACGATACGGTCAGAGAGCGAACCCCCGCCAACATTATCTGCCTGTGATGACATACAATAATCTTATGACCACCACGCCACGCGGAGACATTGGATAATCTTATGACGCAAGACGGAACTGATCTTGGTCAATGGAATTTTCCGTCTCTAAAGTGAAATGACTTATTGAAGTCTGGCCTGCACAGCAGGGCAGTTCCAGTCCATAGACATCAGGATATTTCATATCATGACGACACAGCCTTACAGCACAGCACTTGTTACAGGCGCCTCCTCTGGCATTGGTGCCGCGACCGTCCGTCGCCTGCGGGAACTGGGGCTGGAAGTGCATGCCGTGGCCCGTGACAAGGAACGCCTGGACAAACTGGCCGCAGAAACCGGCTGCATTGTGCACGCCGCCAGCGTGGCCGATCTGGACGCCATGGGCGCGATCTTCAAAGAGCATGAGATTGATATTCTCATCAACAATGCCGGTCAGTCCCGCACGGGTAACATCACCAACACCACGGAAGAAGATATTGACGGACTGGTGGACATCAACCTGCGCGCCGTCCTGCAGCTAACGCGTCTGGCTCTGCCGGGCATGATTGCACGGGATCGCGGCCATATCGTCAACATCACGTCCATTGCCGGCCATTACGCGTTTGCCGGTGGCAACACCGTTTATCACGCCACCAAGGCTGGCGTGCATTCTCTTTCTCAGCAGCTCCGATGTGACCTGTTCGGCAAGAACATCCGCGTAACGGAAATCTCCCCGGCCCGCGTGCAGACGGAAGTCTTCGGCCGCCTGATTGGCAACATGGAAGAAGCTCAGCGTCGCTTCTTTGATGAATACGACTCCCTGCTTCCGGAAGATCTTGCAAACTCCATCGCTTTTGCCATCACTGCACCACAGCGCATGAATGTCAGCTTCATGGAAGTACTACCCACCATGCAGGTTGTGGGTGGTCTGAACTTTGCAAAGAAACCGGCTAAATCCTGACAGCTATGGACACTCAAGCTCTCAAAGCGCTGATAGACCTGTTTGGCCGTGCTCCGCTCCGTGAGCTTGAGATTTCGGAAGGCGGCCAGACTCTTAAAATCACGCGTTCAGAACAGGGTGCCGTATCAGCGCCCCCTGCTCCCAGCCGCCCTTCCGCATCGGTAGAACCGTCTGCCGGGCAAACCCCATCTAGCCCCGCTCCAACGCCTGCGCTCCCCCCGCAGGCAGAGCGTGTTGTGACCGCCCCCATGTATGGCACCCTCCACCTGTCTCCTTCCCCGGATGCCCCACCTTTTGTGGCGGTAGGAGACACTCTGAGCGTCGGACAGCAGATAGGTCTGATAGAAGCCATGAAAGTTTTCACCCCGGTCAAAACCGAGGTTGCTGGCCGTGTTGAGGTCATACTGGCGACCGATGGCAGTGAAGTTGAGGCCGATCAGCATCTGATACGTCTGTCATGAGCGCGGTCCACCCTTTCGGGCGCGTCCTGATTGCCAACCGGGGCGAGATCGCCCTGCGCATTCAACGCGCCTGCCGCCAACTCGGGCTGGAAACGGTTGCTGTCTATTCCGAAGCGGATGCCCAGAGCCGCCACGTTCTGGAAGCAGACGTTGCACTGTGCATTGGTCCGGCCTCTGCTGCCCGCAGCTATCTGGATGCCGACGCCATTATTCTGGCCGCCAAGGTTACGGGGGCAACGGCAATTCACCCCGGCTATGGCTTTTTGTCGGAAAATGCCGACTTTGCGGAAGTTGTTGAAAAAGCCGGAATCACCTTCATCGGTCCGACGCCTGAATCCATCCGGCTGATGGGCGACAAGATTACCGCCAAGCAAACCATGCAGGCGTCCGGCGTGCCGTGTGTGCCCGGTTCAGATGGCCCCCTGCCAGACAACGAGCAGGCTATTCTGGAGCTGGCTACTGCGGTTGGCTTCCCGGTCATTGTCAAAGCCTCTGGTGGTGGTGGTGGTCGTGGGATGCGGGTAGTCTGGTCAGCTGACGATCTGATCAAGGCTGTTGCGCTGACCCGCAAGGAAGCCCAGCAAGCCTTCGGGAATCCGACGCTGTATCTGGAACGCTTCATGCAGAAGCCCAGACATATTGAAATTCAGGTGCTGTGCGATACCCATGGCAAGGCTCTCTGGCTGGGCGCGCGTGACTGCTCATTGCAGCGGCGGCACCAGAAAGTGCTGGAAGAAGCGCCACCGCCCGGCATCCCGCCCGAACTGATTGCAGAAATCGGGGCAAGTTGCGCTCAGGCCTGCCGCAATATTGGCTATCGCGGTGCTGGTACGTTTGAGTTCCTGTATGAAGACGGCATTTTCGCCTTCATTGAAATGAACACGCGCCTGCAGGTTGAGCATCCGATTACGGAAGAAACCACCGGTATTGATATTGTCTGTGCACAGATTGAAATTGCACAAGGCAAACCACTGGATATCGAGCAAAGCGCTATTCACACCACAGGTCATGCCATTGAATGCCGGATTAACGCGGAAGACCCATTCTCCTTCGCGCCCTCTCCGGGCCGTGTCAGCCGCTGGGATGTACCCGGCGGGGCAGGCATCCGTCTGGATACGCATATTGTCGCAGGGAGCGCTGTACAGCCGTATTATGACTCCCTGATTGCCAAAGTCATTGCACGGGGGTCAACGCGCGACGAGGCTATTCGCCGCCTTAAAGTGGCCCTTGCTGAACTGCAGGTTGAAACCATCCTGACCAACATTCCGCTCCATCAGGCGCTCTTGTCTGATCCCGGATTTGTGGAAGGTGGCGTGGATATTCACCATCTGGAGCATTGGCTGGCAAAAAGGGAACAGTCCTGATGAATATGCCTTTATCTGTCCCGAATTTTGAAACTCTTCCGAATTCAGAAGAGGTTGTGCAGATCAGCCAATGGCTTAAGGACGCGGGCCTGAGCAGCCTTGAGCTGTCTAATGCCCATGGCACCCGTCTGCGTATCAGCGTTGGTGACTATGAGCCTTCTGCGGCTTCTTCCGCTGTGCATGTGTCTCCCTCTGCACTGCCGCATCCGGAAAAAGCACCTTCCACCGACATTCCGGTAAAGGCTCCGTATTTTGGGAATGTGCTGCTGTGCAACCCTGTTACAAAGAAAGAGTTTGCACCGGAAGGCAGCTCGGTGCAGGCAGAAGATACCGTTGCTATGCTGCAAATTGGGGAACTGACGGTTCCTATTACAGCGCCACAAAACGGCACCGTGGCGCAGTTTATAGCAAAAGAGGGTGATCTGATTGGCTATGGTCAGACAGTTCTGACGCTTCAGCCTGCCTGATTAACAAACGCTTTTCATAAAGCAGCCATAAGAAAACCCCGCCTGTTCAAAGCGGGGTTTTTCATTATCCGGCAAACCTTGAAAGACTTGCCGGATTGTATGTTTCTTTTACTTCAAGCCTGCCACAAATCTGGCAATCCGCTCACATCCTTCGCGCAGGGTTTCAACATCTGTCGCGTAAGAAACACGGAAGAATGGGCTCATGCCATAGGCTGTTCCCTGCACGGTAGCCACCTGCTGCTCTTCCAGAAGACCCATGACAAAATCCGTGTCTGCTGCAATGGTTTTCCCACCTACGGAAACCTTATTCATGCAGGCACTGATATCTGCATAAACATAAAAAGCGCCCTGCGGCTTGTGGCAACGAATACCCGGAATGGCGTTCAGCAGACCAACTACCAGATCACGCCGGGTCTGATACTCCCGCGCACGGTCTTTCAGGAAATCCTGCGGGCCTTCCAGAGCAGCAACAGCGGCGGCCTGCGCTAGCGTATTAATGCCGCTGGTGGACTGCCCCTGCATGTTGTTCATGGCGGCAATCAGCTTTTTAGGGCCGCCACCATATCCAACGCGCCAGCCTGTCATGGCATAGGCTTTGGAGACACCATTAACCGTCAGAACACGGCCTTTCAGGCGCGGTTCAACCTGCGCAATCGTGCAGAACTCAAAGCCGTCATAAACCAGATGTTCATAGATATCATCTGTCATAATCCAAACATTTGGATGTTTGAGCAGAACGGCTGCAATAGCTTCCATATCTGCACGCGGGCAGCAGGTGCCGGATGGATTGTTCGGAAAGTTCAGAATGACCCATTTGGTGCGCTCTGTAATGGCGGCATCGAGATCGTCTGCAAGCAGACGAAACCCGTTTTCTTCCTTACAGGGAACCTGAACCACACTGGCCCCTGCCAGACGCGCCTGATCGGCGTAGCTGATCCAGTATGGCGTGGGCAGCACAACCTCATCACCCGCATTACAGGTGGCCATGATCGCATCAAAAATAATCTGCTTGCCGCCATTGGCAACCAGGATCTCATCCAGCGCATAATCCAGATTATTTTCCCGCAGGAACTTATTGCGGACGGCCTTCTTGAGTGCGGGCTTGCCAGCCTGCGGCGGATATTTTGTATCCCCTGCACGTGCCGCTTCAACTGCTGCTTCCACAACATGCGGGGGCGTCGGAAAATCTGGCTCACCGGAAGAGAGGCTAATGACCCGAATACCTTCGGCCTTCAGCGCTGTTGCTTTGTCCGTCATTGCTGCAGAGGCAGAAATGGAAATTCCGTTAAGTCGATCCGCTAAACCAGGCATCACACACGCACTCCGAAAACTCCGCTCTGGCACCCCGAGAGAGAAGTCAGTGAATTATCGATATGAAATGAATTTATGCCTAACGCCCATGCAGGAGATAGCATTGAAAAGCATCTACCCCCATACAAGAATTCTATGACAGGAAATAATGCATTTCTTATAGGAAGAGACGCACTCAAACGGACTCCGAACAAGTGATTTATAAAAAATAACAGATAATTTTTGGTTTTTATTATATTTATTTTATTTATATAGATTTATTTATTACTATATTTGTTCTGTTAAGCCATATTTACAGAACAATAACTTTACATTTATTGACGAACCATAACAATTTCGTTAGGAATCTGATTCAATACGGCGCATGGAGAAAGCAACGTGGATATTCGGCGGTTACAAGCGTTCGTAAAAATCATTGATATCGGAAGCATTTCCCGCGCGGCCGATATCCTGAATATTGCACAACCCGCCCTGAGCCAGCAGCTTGCCTCGCTGGAAACAGCCTTCAAACAGAAGCTGTTGATCCGCAGCAAGATGGGTGTAACCCCTACGGCCGCCGGGCTGGAGCTCTATCGCCATTCTCAGACCATCATCAAACAGCTTGATCGCGCTATGACGGAGATCAGCAATGGTGGGGGGCCGCTTGTCGGCAAGGTGTCTGTTGGGCTTTCTCCATATTCTTCCGGATCTACCCTCTCACTAGCACTCCTCAAGGAAGTGCGTGCCAGGTTACCTGGCATTACGCTCCATCTCACCGAGAGTTTTGACGATATCTATAGTGAGATGGTCATGACTGGCCGCTTGGATATGGCTGTCATCCATGGGGCAGGCCCTATTAAAGGTGTGCATTTTACACCGCTGATGAAGGAAGATTTCTTTTTGGTTGTGCCGGAAGAGGCGCCTTTTGCAGAGAATCTCTCATCGCCAGTCAAATTGTCTGATCTGACTGAAGTGCCTTTACTCCTGCCGCCTGACTATAATTTTGTCCGCAAACGCATCAACATGGCTTTTGCCCGAAAGCAGATTACGCCCAATATTGTTGCGGAAGTTGAAGCCCTGCTGACCCTTCAGGACGCTGTCGCGGCAGGGATCGGCTGTACAATTCTGCCATGGTCCGTGGCCAGCAAGATTATCGTGCCCGGCAAATCGCGGGTGTGCGAGCTGTGCAGCCCCGTTATTCAGGAAGACGTTTCTCTGTGTGTTCCGGAAAGCATTCCGGAAACAGAAGCGGGACTGGCCGTGCGAGAAATTCTTATTGAACTGGCGAAAAGTATGGTTGCCTCACAAAACTGGCCCGGCACCAAAATTATGGATACCTGAGAGCTTCAGAATTACTGTGAGCGTCTTTTAAGCTGTTCAAGATGTTCTGCTGCCCGTCCGCTGTTGGCATAGGCATGCCGCTTCAAGGCATCCCACGCTGCATCGCGGTTCCTGTCTGGAAGATAATCCGTTGTGGGACGCTGGCGCAGTGCTGTTTTCAGATGTTTGATTCGGACAATTTGATTATGCACACGTCGACTTGTGCGGGCTGAGCCTGCAAACACAACCATAGAAGAAACATGGTCATTTAAGCCGGTAACATATCTGACGGCAGCAAGATGTCGAAAATTCTGGCAAACTGGATTTTGGAATAGATAATATTTATCACTCCCAACCAGACGAAAGCTTTGCTTCCATTCCTGATAGTTTCGAGTGCCTGAAATAAAACCGCCATAGGTTTTGGTTTCAACCACCACCAGTCCCCATGGCATTTTTGCAATATGATCGATCTGTGTCAGGCCACGCTCATCTTCCAGATAGACATCTGTCAGATGATCCATAGCCACCCGATTCAAAATGCGATCAACGCGAAGCTCTCCCTCTTTTCCAATTTTTAAAGCTGCTTCATTTTCGAGGGCGTCATCAACTTCTTCAATGACGGCATCAGGAGACGGCGCGTCATCCGTAAGTGTCGGCAGAGGGTCATCACTCTCGGCCTGGAAGGCTGAAGGTCTAAAAGAAGAATGAGGTCTTGGAGCTTGCCGATCCTGGGATGCCACCAGCATTGTGACAAACCGATAGAGGCCATAAACGACCCCGCCAATTAGTCCCCATTCAAGGATGGACCAGAAATAAGAATAACAAATAAAGGCTGCAACAATCAGAGCGAGCAAAGGGTACACAAGACACTCGTTTCAAGTCTGAATTTTCATATTATCGGCAACTCAAGCCTAGCTTTAGAGCATGACC
>NZ_LHZC01000027.1 GCF_001580615.1 Acetobacter malorum | reverse complement strand
ATGCGCCGCGCGCGGGCTGCCACAGGCCAGAACAGAGCACAGTCCGCCCACGGCAATAAAGGCCGCTGCGATGATGGCACGAAACGGATGGCGCAGCATACTGGGCGTAAGACCGCCCATCACACTGTCCAGAGAGGACATGTCTGACGACCAGCCAGCCAGCCCGAACAGGAAGGTGAACGGCAGAATCAGCACGCCAAACACATCTTTGAGCAGCGTCAGAAAGCTCATCACCACCGGAGGCAGCAAGACGAATGCCACCCCGAGCGCGACATCCACTACCAGAACGACAAGTGCGGGCGTGACAGAATTATTCTTCATGCCCGCACTTTACTGCAAAATGTGTCAGGATTTCAGTCTTTCCACCACTTAACGGGCTGCGGCTCATCATTTTCCACCACCAGCACCTCGTCTTCTTCCGCCGCAGTTTCAAGCGGTTTCAGGCGCGGGCGACCGCGCGGGCGCGCTTCCAGCTTTTTGCGCAGAGCCTGCATTTCTTCTTCCAGCGCTTCCACGGTGCGCTGGGCGCTCCGCAGGTTACGACCGGCTTCAGTCAGCTCTTCCTCACGCTGGGTCAGCTTGCCTTTCAGCTCACGCACCATGATATCCGCATGGGCCTGACGGGTTTCAAGCCCGCGCTGCGCGGTCTGCAAGGACTCAATCTGGCGTTCGGCCTCTTCAGCACGCAGTTTTTCGTCTGCCAGCTGGCGGCGCAGTTTGGAAACTTCCGAGTTTTCTTCATCGGAAAAATGCACAGCGCGCGATGTGGTTGCCGTGCGCGGCATGGCCAGCGTGCGGGGCGTTGTGCGCGCCAGAGAATGTTTCTCTACCTGCACATCACCATCTTTTACAAAACGGCGGCGTTTGCCCTGAGCGGGATCTGCTGCGGGGCGAGGCGTTCCTGCGCGAGCGCGGCTGGGCGATCCAAGCCGTTCCAGAGCGTTGCGCAGGGAGGCTTCTTCAAAAGCCTCATCACGTTTTTCGTCACCCCGTGAGGTGGATAAAAATGATGGTGTCTTCATAAATTCGGAAGTCACGCTTCTTTATACTTTCCTGACTCTGTCAAACATGAAAACCGGATTTGCCACACAAAACTGATGCTGGACGATGCGCCCACTCCAGCCAGAGCAATCCGGAAAACGTTTTTCCCTGCCAAGGGCAAGGTGGGTGTGACCCAACAGGTTCCATGATATTTGTTGGTAAAGACCTGCCTGAGCTTTAAAAGCACTTAGACGGGTTTGTCGCTCCTGCTTATCACGCATTTCCCGGTTTTCAAAGGGTTTCTGGGAATAGCGCGCCTGTTTTCTATGAAAAATCCGTCATTTATCGCAGCATACCGCCTGATCTGCTTAAAACAGCGCAAGAAGAACTCTTAAAATGTCTTTGCAAAATGGACTGTATTTTTAAAAATTTCTTAGCGGAACACTATAATCATTTTTTAGTGTTATTACTTCAAAAACACGGGTGGTTTTAGAAAAACAACCACCCGTAAACCTGATTTTATACCGCTACCCGCTGCGCTGCCGGGGTCCAGACAAGGTCCGTCCTGCCATCCTGATTAAAATGCCGTGCCAGCACGAAGAAATAATCAGACAGCCGATTCAGCATTTTTAAAAGTTCCGGGTTCACGGCCTCCTGCTGCGCCAGTGCCACCACACGCCGCTCTGTTGTACGAGTCTGTGTGCGGGCCAGATGCGCCCATGCGGCGGCCTGTGCGCCGCCGGGCAACACAAAACTGGTCAACGGGGCCTGCGCCTGCCGCAACTGCTCTATCCAGCGTTCCAGTTCCACCACACTCTCACCACTCAGGCGGCTGGCTTTGTGCGCTTTGGGGCCTTCCGGCTGGCACAGGTCGGCCCCCATATCAAAAAGCCAGTTCTGGAGCTGCGCCAACTGGCTGGCATCTGCGCTCTCCGCCGCCACATGGCTGCGCAACAGCCCGACCACGGCATTCAGCTCATCCAGACATCCCATAGCTTCAATCCGGGTACTGTCCTTGGTCACGCGGGAACCATCACCCAGAGAGGTCTGCCCGGCATCACCACCACGGGTCACAACACGATCAATGCGGATACTCATACGCTCATCCTCTTTCCTGATGGCAGGTTTCTGCTTCCGCCCTGCCCGGTTCTGCCTCTATAAGGCGGCATCATGCTTTCATTATCCAGTCTTCCCCGTTCATGGCGCGTTTGCGGCGCTCTGCTTGCTGGCACCGGCACCATTATGGGCGCGCTCACCACCCATCTGCCCGAGGCTGATTTTGGCCCCGGCGGCCGCCTGATGGCGCATGGCGCACTGGAAATGCAGATGTGGCACGCCCTCGCCCTACTGGCGCTCGGCCTGACTACGCGGGACCGCCCGACCAAACCGCTGGTACTTGGCGGCTGCGGTCTACTGCTGGGCACGCTGCTGTTCTGCGGGGGCGTGTATTACACCGCCTTTACCGGCCAGCATGCCGCCCACGTGGCCCCAACCGGGGGAAGCATTCTTATTCTTTCATGGCTCTGCCTTGCTGCCGGATGGGTACGCGGATGACCGAGATTATTCGTGGCGCATGGCTTGGGCCGGAAGGGCTGGAAGCGGTTCTGGAACAGGATTTGCAGCGGCGCGGCGTCACCGTAGACCGCTGGCACGGCCAGCTCGCCTTATCCTCCCAGCCCTCCGTGTTTTCACCCTGGGCGCTGGATGTGTGGGAAGAGCCGGAACTGGTCACCATTCCCTCCATCAAGGGGGCCGCAAAAATCCTGCGTGGCCGCCAGCGGAACTGGAGCCTGTATGCCGCAGATTTCTTCCGGCGCGCTGCGCTGATTGAAAGCAATCTGCCCCCCATCAAAGCCGCCCTCCTCACCTTCCCGACGGCAGCACCCACTGCGCCACTGGGCGCGTGGACGTTGCTGAGCCCGGAAACCATGCTGTTTTCCGCCCGCAAGAGCAGTCCGTTTATTAACGGTGCGCCAAAATTTGTGGAAAACCGGACAGGGCCGCCGTCCCGCGCTTATCTGAAACTATGGGAAGCCTGCACCCTGCTGCGCCGCTGGCCGCAACCGGGTGAAACCTGTCTGGATCTGGGTGCCACACCCGGCGGCTGGACATGGGCTATTGCCGAGCTTGGTGCGGATGTTACGGCCATTGACCGCGCCCCGCTGGACCCGGCTGTAGCCGCCATGCCGCATGTGCAGTTCCAGCAGGGGAGCGCCTTTGGGCTGGAACCCTCGTCCTTCCCGGAAGTGGACTGGGTGTTTTCCGATATCATCGCCTACCCGGCCCGCCTGCTGGCACTGGCCAGACGCTGGATTGAGTCAGGCCGCACCAAGAATATGGTGCTGACGGTCAAATTTCAGGGTGAAACGGACCATGAGACCGTGACAGCCTTTGAGGCCATTCCGGGTGGCAGCCTGCGCCATCTGGCCCATAACAAGCATGAGCTGACGTTTTTCTGGTCACAGGCCGAGGCTGCCTCAGCGACTGCGGTCTAATAGCCCTTCGCCCCAGCGCACCAGAACAATTGCCAGCAGGAAACACAGCACCATCAGGCCAGCAGCAATCATCTGCTGCTGGCTGGCGTTGC
Organism: Acetobacter malorum; assembly: GCF_001580615.1. Classification (GTDB taxonomy): domain Bacteria; phylum Pseudomonadota; class Alphaproteobacteria; order Acetobacterales; family Acetobacteraceae; genus Acetobacter; species Acetobacter malorum. The sequence goes on along the minus strand of NZ_LHZC01000027.1, from coordinate 28,872 downwards.
CATCGGCGGCCAGCACCTGAAGCACAGCAGATCCGGCATGCTGGCCTGTTTTACGGTCCACCCACGGCAGCAGGCTCAGTCCTTCCCGCAGCAGGGCAATCAGCAAAGCCGTCAGCGCTACGGTACACAGTGTTTTCAGCAGGGTACGCCCGAGGCTGCCTGCGGCAGTCGGGGGGTGCCTTTTATCCGGCATGCAGTCTCCGTTCTTTTTTCAGGCCATCACAGCCAGCCGACGGCCACACCGGGCCGGCTTGTCCAACAGGGTCTTTATTCAGAAACCGGATGGCCGCTTTTTTTCATAGCCGCCTGATGGCGACGGATGGACGTTTTGAAGCCCGGCAGGTCAGTCGCCACCAGTGTGTCGGTATAGGTGCCTTTTTTCCAGATCCAGCGATCAGACCCGTCCACCAGAATATCTTTCATGATGCCATGCGTTGTGGGCAGCAGGCTGATGGGACCACTGACGGAATCCAGCACTTTGGTCCAGCCACCTTTCTGCTGCAGGTAAACATCGGTCGAACAGCCCGCAGAGCCGCATAGGCTGGCGGACTGCACCTGCACAAACAGGCCGATACTCTTGCCCGTGGTGGAAAGCGGAGCCGAGCCAATCAGCACAAGCGGTTTTTCATGGTGCCGGGCGGCGGAGGCCAGATCTTCCGCATTCAGGATGCGGGCCTGTTTATCCAGTGCGGAGCCGGGCTGGCTGGTCATCACCACCGGGTCCCCGCTCTGCTGTGCCGTCCCCTTGCTGGCATGCCCTTTGTGCGCGCTGCTTTTGTGCGTGCTGGCCTTTCCGTGTGTTGCGGCATGGCCGGGCACGGCGCTTAACGCCAGCACGGCAAGGCCTGCCAGCATCCGGCCTGAAAGAACATGTCGGTTCAAGGTTGCGATCCCCCCGCAAGCTGTGGAACAGAAGACTACCATGAAAATGCACGATCCCAATACGCTCGATACACCCGAACCCGACCATCCGCGCCCCGGCCCGTACCGACATTATAAAGGCGGACTTTATACCGTGATTTGCGTAGGGCGCCACAGCGAGACCGAGGAATGGCTGGTCACCTACCGCAGTGAAGCGCGCGGGGATTACTGGGTGCGCCCGCTGGCCATGTGGCAGGAAACCGTAAACGGTGTGCCGCGTTTTGCTCCCATCGCGCTCTCTGAATAGTCAATAAATAACGCTTTCAAAACTATTCGCCAGCGTATTCATCAGAAATAAAGACATTTCTCACAACACAAACATGCGCTCTTTCAGAAATTTCTAAAAACCCAATTTGGAACCTTTTTAGAAAGAGCGCGTTTAGACCTCCTGTAAGACAATTATACTTCGACAGGAGACGATTATGATTCCAAAAAAACATTTTACGCTTAGTGCTGCTCTTCTGACCGGTGCTCTGGCTTTTGCGCCAGCTCTTTCCCACGCAGAAACCATCCAGTCCGAAGGCATCTTCGCCAGCGAGAAAGCCTCTCCGTCCCACGTGACGGGCGGCGTGCGCGCCACGCTGGAAACCGAGAACAATCTGCTCAGCTACACCATCACTTGGAACAACCTTTCCGGCCCGGTGACTGGAGCTGAACTGATGGCCGCAAAAGACCTGTCTAAAACCGCTGAAAAGGTTGCGGACCTCAAAGGCCCCTACGTTGCGCCGCTGACGGGCACACTCACCCTCAGCGCGGACCAGATTGATCTGTATCGCCACGGTCAGCTGTTTGTGGGTCTTGGCACCGTAGCCCACCCGCATGGTGAAGTGCGCGCGCAGCTGGTCCCGGCTCCGGGCAGCAACACCAAATAATCTGAACACATTTGTCTAAGTGTTGAGATAGAAAAGGGGGCTGGCCACATGGGCCGTCCCCTTTTCGCTGTGTTATGTGACACGGAATTTCCAGCACAATCAGGGCTGGGGACGCGCTGCACGCACCTCCTTCTCGTGTCGCACCAGAACCTTACGCGTCCTGCGTCTTCACCAATGCAATCAGTTCCTGCACAATGTCGGGGTCTGCCAGCGTGGACAGATCGCCCAGCCCTTTCAGGTCATGCATGGCAATCTTGCGCAGCAGGCGGCGGACAATTTTGCCTGACCGTGTTTTGGGCAGGTCCCGCACCACATAGATTTTCTCGGGCACTGCATACCGCCCAACCCCGGCAGCTACAGCGCGGTTGACGGCTGAGGGGTGGAACACACCCTCTTCCTTTGGCACCACGAACACCACCAGCCCCTGACCTTTGAGGTCATGCGGAATGCCAACAGCGGCACTTTCCACCACCTCGTGGCCCATCGCCACGGCGTCCTCAATTTCCGCCGTGCCAATCCGGTGGCCGGATACATTCACCACATCGTCCACGCGGCCGGTAATCCAGTAATAGCCATCCGCTTCCCGACGTGCACCATCCCCGGTGAAGTAGTAGCCCGGACAGGTGGTAAAGTAGGTCTGACGGAAACGGTCGTGGTCTTTCCAGATAGACAGAGCCTGCCCCGGCCACGAGCGCGCCATGCACAGCAGCCCTTCCCCCGGACCTTCGACGAGTTGCCCCTGCGTATCGAGCAGCGCAGCGCCAACGCCCGGCAACGGCAGGCACGCGGCACCGGGGCGCGGTGTCACACAGCCAGCGGCGGCGGTAATCATCACGCCGCCGGTTTCCGTCTGCCACCAGGTATCCACCACCGGGCAGCGGCCTTTGCCGACTTCATCATGGAACCACTGCCAGGCTTCCGGGCTGATGGGCTCGCCCACCGTACCGATCACCCGCAGGCTGGCCAGTGAACGGCTCCGCACCACATCATCACCTTCCCGCATGGCAGCGCGCACCACGGTCGGAGAAGAATAGAAGGCTGTTACGCCATACTGGTCGATCACATCCCACCAGCGGCCCGGCGCGGGCCATGAAGGCAGACCTTCATACACCAGAATGGTGCCGCCATTGGCCAGCGGGCCATAAACCACATAGGTATGGCCGGTAATCCAGCTGGTATCGGCCGTGCACCAGAAAATATCGTCCGGCTTGTGGTCAAACACAGTGGCATGGGTAAACGCCGCCCAGACCAGATACCCACCAGAGCCATGCACCAGTCCCTTAGGCCGCCCGGTGCTACCGGATGTGTAAAGCAGAAAGAGCGGGTCCAGCGCGCTCATGCTTTCTGCCGGGCAGTCCGGCAGTTCCTGCGCCACTTCATCCGCGTAAGACAGATCCCGCCCCGGCTGCATGGGCACGTCTGCGCCGGTCACAGCCACCACCAGAACATGCTGCACGCGGCTTTCCGCGCCACAGCGCGTAATGGCCTCATCCATGGTCGTTTTGCTGGGAATGCGCTTGTCGCCCCGGCGCGCCACATCTGCCGTCAGCACCAGCACGGCCCCGCTGTCGCTCAGGCGCTCGGCCAGACCATCGGCAGAAAAACCGCCAAACAGCACCACGTGCACCGCACCAATGCGGGCACAGGCCAGCATGGCGATCACGCCTTCCGCCACCATGGGCAGATGGATGGCAACGCAATCACCTTTTTTGACACCCAGACGCCGCATCACATTGGCAAGACGGCAGACGCGGGCGTGAAGCTCCTGATAGGTCAGGCTTTCCTTCTGGTCCTCATCCTGCCCCTGCCAGATCAGCGCGACCTTATCAGGCTGGGTGCGGACATGCCGGTCCAAACAGTTTTCCGAGACGTTCAGCCGTCCGTCAGAAAACCAGTCAATGCGCACATCGTTCTTAAAGTCAGAGCGGGACGCCTGTTGCGGCGGAATATGCCAGGCCAGCTTGCGGGCCTGATCCAGCCAGAAGGTCTCAGGATCCTGATGCGCCTTTTGCACCATATCCTCATATTGCCCGGCTGTCAGACCTGCTCCAGCCGGAGCTTTAAACGCTTCTGGCACGCTCGTTCCGCTCCTTATCTTTTTCTACCCTGCTCTGTCTGATTACAGGGGCAGAATGGTTTTGATCACATCGGGAGCAAGGGGGAAAGGCACAGCGACTTGATCAGAACCATTAAACTTTGGTCATTACAACACAAAAAAGGCCAGCCGCGATGCGACTGACCTTCCTGCAAACCCCCTGTCTTTCCGGGCTGAGAGGCAGAACCCCTCACCGCAGAAGAGAGATAAGGCGATGCCTTACAGAGCGGCTTTGGCGCGATCCAGAACAGCCTTACAGGTCTTCTGGCGCACAGGAATGCTGGAGGTGGCAATGGAATAGGTCTTGCCATTGGCCTGCAGCTGGCCTGCTGTCCCACGTGCGTAGAACATGTTGCCTTCCTGACCGTCCGGCACGGCGTTGGTTTTCTGATTATAGGACTGCAGCACCTTAAAGGCGTCGTCATAATCAGGAACGTAGTTGCCCTGCGTACAATAGTTCAGCAGGCCACCCACTTCAGCCGGGTCGATGGAACCAACATAACCGGACAGGTCCGTATCGGTCAGCTGCGCCGTTTTGCCACCAGATTCAGCCTGCTCGCCCCCTTTGGAGACAGGAGCCGGGGTATCGGCAGCATGTGCAAAAAGCGGCGCGCCGGCCAGCATAGTCGTAACAGCAAGCGCCGACAGGGCACGTACGGAAATCAGTTTCATTCAGAATCTCCCTAGCGGAATATGCGCCAAACTGGCCTGCAAATTCAGGAAAGATCAAGCCAGCCCCCTGCGCACCAAGAGCATGGCAGACCACAGATAATCCTCTGCTTTCTGACAAGTGCGCAGCGCAACCGGATCAAAAAGTGGCCCGTCCGCCTGCCTTTTACTGGCCACATGGCAGGCGAGGAACCGCCATTCCGCTTAGCCTCCCCACCATGCTCATTTTTGATCTGATAACAAAACACCTTGATGAGAGAGGCGCTTTTGGCCTTATCCCCAAAGCAGAACCCTCCGCTTTGTCCGCCAGACCACTCTGCCCATCGCAACACCCCGAAGGACTGCGCCAGATCCTCTGTTAGCCCCTGGCACCCCCACCTAGCCCCACACGCCAAACCATGCCCACCGCCCCTTCCGTGCCGTTCACGATAGTGTGACCAAAGGCCCCAACCCCCTGTTCCGGCAGCTTTATGCAAACTGATTGGACAGAAGGCCTCTGCTGGCTATGATAGATAGTCACGAGTCAGAAACGATCTGAAGGGAGCCGTCGTCCATGCTGCCGGCCAGTCTTTTTCACCAGACCGAGTTTGCAGGCCACGGTAAGGCATCGGAAACCATTTGCGACGCTCTGCGCAAAGCCATTCTGGCGGATAGCCTGCGCGCGGGGCAGCCACTCCCGCAGTCCGAACTCGCCGCAGGCTTTGGCGTCAGCATTATTCCCGTGCGGGAAGCCCTGAAGCATCTGGAAGCCGAAGGGCTAGTGACCTTCCAGCCCAACCGGGGTGCCATGGTCATGGGGCTGGATGCGGCGGACATTCTGGAATACTCGCAAATCCGCGCCCTGCTGGAAGAGCAGGCGGCGCGGGATGCCGTCGCGAACCTGACCCGCGTAGACCTTGCCCATATAGAAGATGCCTATGAGGCCTTTGTGGAAGGCACCCGCAACCCGGACACCACCCGCCCTTCCGGCGCGCTGAACCGGGCTTTCCACAACGCGATTTATGCCGCCGCCCGCAAACCCCGCCTGCTGGAAATGATTGACGACCTGCACAACCGGCTGGACCGCTACATTCGCGGGCATCTGGTGCTGGAAGGCCGCAAGACCGTGACCGACGCAGAGCATCTGGCTATTATGAAAGCCTGCCGCGCCCGCGATGCCGAACTCGCTGCCCGCCTCACGCGCGAGCATATTCTGGAAGCCGCCCATATTTCCGCCGAGGTCTTCCGCAACAAAAACGGTCTGGACGAAGCCGGCTGAATAGCCCACAGGCTGCACTGTTAAAGGCTGCCTGTAACGCTCTTTACAGCGCCCACCCGACTTATTTTCTAAAAACTCCGCACAGCGGTCGTGCCGATCCGGGCTGTATGCATGCCGTCTTATGGCGTGCGCCCGCATAAAACTGCGCAACGCACACGAGTCTGAACACCGCCACATTCCGCAGAAATCAGGCGAAATCATCCTCTTAGCCATTCTCTTATTATATGATTTTGCAAATCATATAATATCGTGTAACGAGGAAAAATCGTTGTGAAGCCAAAACTTCCTGAGTCTCCCCGCAGCCAGTGAAGTCAGGCTTGTCCTGTTCGGAATTCATGCCATGTCCTTATCTGACTCTTTTGCGCCTGCATTCGCCTCCCGAAGCCCGCTGCGTCAGGCGATTATCCAGGCCATGCGCCAACCGGAAGAGCATTGCGTGGCGGCTCTGACGCCCGACGCCACGCTGACGGCAGAAGACGGCAAACGCGTGACCGACCTTGCCGCCGGTCTGGCCACCTCCCTCCGGGCGGAACGTAACCCCGGTATTGTGGAAAGTCTGGTGCAGGAGTTCGCTCTTTCCTCAGCCGAGGGCGTGGCGCTGATGTGTCTGGCAGAAGCCCTGCTGCGCATCCCCGATACCGCAACGCGTGATGCGCTGATCCGTGACAAGATTGGCGAGGGCGACTGGCTCTCCCACATCTCCCGCAGCACGCCGATTTTTGCCAATGCCGCCGCATGGGGGCTGGCCGTAACGGGCAAGCTCGTCACCCCGCAGGATGACAACAGCCTGAAATCCGCCCTGCTCGGTTTTGTCAGCCGTGGCACCAAGCCGGTCATCCGCAAGGCCGTCGATGCCGCCATGCGCATGATGGGCGAGCAGTTTGTGCTGGGGGAAACCATTGAAAAAGCCCGCGCCAACAGCGGCAAGCTGGAAGCGCTCGGCTTTTCCTATTCCTATGACATGCTGGGGGAAGCAGCCCTCACCGCGCACGATGCCGAGCGTTACAAGCAGGATTACCTGACCGCCATTCAAGCCATTGGCCGGAGCGCGCAGGGTGCCAATGTCTATGAGCGCCCCGGTATTTCCATCAAGCTCTCCGCCCTGCATCCGCGTTATGCCCGCGCGCAGCATGAACGGGTGATGACGGAACTGCTGCCGGTTGTGCAGGAACTCACCCTGCTGGCCCGCAAATATGACATCGGCCTGAATATTGATGCCGAGGAAACCGAGCGTCTGGACGTCTCGCTCGATCTGCTGGAAGCCCTGTGCCACACGCCGGGTCTGGAAGGCTGGAACGGCATTGGCTTTGTGGTGCAGACTTACGGTAAACGCTGCCCGTATGTGCTGGATTACATTATCGACCTCGCCCGCCGCAGCAACCGCCGCATCATGGTGCGTCTGGTTAAAGGCGCTTACTGGGACAGCGAAATTAAAAAGGGACAGGTTGAAGGCCTGACAGACTTCCCTGTCTATACCCGCAAAGCCCACACGGACATCAGCTATATTGCCTGCGCGCGCAAACTGCTGAACGCACGGGATGTCATTTTCCCGCAGTTTGCGACCCATAACGCCCGCACGCTGGCCACCATTTACACACTGGCAGGCGAAAAATTTGAAGTCGGCTCCTATGAATTCCAGTGTCTGCACGGCATGGGGGAACCGCTTTACAAACAGGTTGTTGGCGCTGACAAACTCAACCGCCCGGCCCGTATTTACGCGCCCGTCGGCACGCATGAAACGCTTCTGGCGTATCTGGTGCGTCGCCTGCTGGAAAACGGTGCGAACTCCTCCTTCGTCAACCAGATTGGTGACCCGGCCATTCCGGTTGCAAGTCTGGTGGAAGACCCCATTCAGGTCGCGCACAACTTTACACCGTATGGCGCATCCCACCCCGATATTCGCAAACCGCCAGCCCTGTTTGGGGCCGAACGCCGCAACTCTGCGGGGACGGATCTGGCGGATGACAGCGTGCTGTCCGACCTGCTGGACGGCCTGACCAAAGCCTCCGGCCCCTGGCAGGCCGCCCCCATGGTGGTTGGCGTCAAACCCGGCAAAAAAACACAGCCCGTCACTAATCCGTCCGACCGGGGCGATGTGGTGGGAACAGTTCAATACGCCACCCCGGATATCGTGAAAAAGGCCGCCGCCGCTGCCATTAAAGGGCAGGCAAGCTGGTCCGATCTTACCCCGCAGGCGCGTGCGGATATTCTGGTCAAAGCGTCTGACAGCCTTGAAACCCACCGGGATGAACTGCTGGCCCTGCTCTCCCGCGAAGCCGGGAAATCCCTGCCAAACGGTGTGGCGGAAGTGCGGGAAGCAGTCGACTTCCTCCGCTATTACGCCGCCACCACTGCCCGGGATTTTGACAACGCCACCCATACCCCGCTGGGTGTAGTGGCCTGTATCAGCCCGTGGAACTTCCCGCTGGCTATCTTCCTCGGCCAGATTGCCGCAGCCCTTGCCGCTGGCAACGTGGTGCTGGCCAAACCGGCGGAAGAAACCCCGCTGATTGCCGCCCTTGCTGTGCGTATCCTGCGGGACGCCGGAGTGCCCGATGCTGCCCTGCAACTGCTGCCGGGTGAAGGCGACATTGGGGCAGCACTGGTGGGGGATGACCGCGTTTCCGGCGTGATGTTCACCGGTTCCACCGTCGTGGCCCAGATCATCAACCGTCAGCTTGAAGGCCGCCGCACCCATACCGGCCAGCCGGTGCCGTTTATTGCGGAAACCGGTGGCCAGAACGCCATGATTGTGGATTCCTCCGCTCTGGCCGAACAGGTGGTGATGGATGTGGTCGCCTCCGCGTTTGATAGCGCCGGGCAGCGTTGCTCCGCCCTGCGCGTGCTGTGCGTGCAGGAAGATTGTGCCGAGCATGTGCTGACCATGCTGCGCGGCGCCATGCGGGAACTGCGCCTTGGCAACCCCGCTCTGCTTTCCACCGATGTTGGTCCGGTTATTACGGCAGAAGCGGCTGAGGGCATTACCAAACACGTTGAAGAGTTCCGCCAGAAAAAAGCCCCGGTTTATGCGCTGCCTCTGCCAGAACAGTGCGCCAACGGCAGCTTTGTGGCCCCCACGCTGATTGAAGTCGCCAATATCCGCGAGATTGGCCCGGAAGTCTTTGGCCCCGTGCTCCACGTTCTGCGCTATTCCCGCAGCACACTGGACACTGTGATTTCCACCATTAATGAGACAGACTACGGCCTGACCTTTGGCCTGCACACCCGCATTGAATCCACCGTGCAGCATGTGCTCTCGCGCATTGATGCCGGCAACCTCTACGTCAACCGCAACACCATTGGGGCTGTGGTCGGTGTGCAGCCGTTTGGCGGGCGTGGCCTGTCCGGCACCGGCCCCAAGGCGGGTGGTCCGCTCATTCTGCGCCGCCTACTGGCACAGGCTCCGGCCCTGCCGCCGCTGGTGCGCGGGCGTATTCCCGCCACCATGGCAAGCTGGACGGACTGGCTGCGCGAACAGGGTGAGAGCAAAGCGGCCTGCACGGCAGCCGCCCTTACGCGCCAGACACTGGTGGGCGGGCAGATCACCCTCCCCGGCCCGGTGGGGGAAAGCAACCTCTACAGCCTGACGCGGCGCGGCAACATTCTGTGCATCGCCCAGACAAAAGCTGGTTTGTATGACCAGATTTCTCTGGCGCTGTCCGGGGATAACGCGGCTCTTGTTCTGGCAGACAGCAGCCTGACCGGGTGGATCGCCTCCCTGCCGGATGCGCTGCAACTGGTCATCCGCCCCGTCACCTCGGCCAAGGAAGAACCCTGCGCCATTGTGCTGGGGGAACAGGATGACGCCGTGTTTGCCGAAGCCCGCAAGGCGCTAAGCACCAGTGACCGCCCGATTGCCTCCGCATGGCTGACGGCAGCTGGCCTGCCTGCGCCGGAAAGCGTGGTGGAAGAGCAGTGCCGCAGCATCAACACCACTGCGGCAGGCGGCAATGCCAGCCTGATGGCGCTGGGCTAAGCCCTGCGCTTATCCCTGCACTCCGGACAACGCAGGCAAGAGACTCAACACAAGCCGGGCGAATAGTGATATGACGCCCGGCTTCCCCGATCTCTTCCCCTGTTTATCTTTTAAGTGGAGACCCTATGAGCACCCGTGCAGGACATGACCCCCGACTGGTTATCAGCATCATTCTGGTAACCATGGCCATGGGCATGCTGGACGCTATTTCCCTGCTGCACCTGAAGATTTTTGCCGGATACATGACCGCGACCGTCCTGCTGATGGCCGTGCATATCGCCACATCAGAAAGCGTGGTGCTCTCCGGGTTTGAAGCCATTGGCCTGTATCTGCTAGGCGCGCTGACGGGCGGCCGCCTTGTGCGGCGGGACCGCACCGTGCGCCTTGCCGTGGGCGATGTTCTGCTGGTTGTGGGCACCATTGTCGGGCTGACGGCACTGGAATGGGCTGCGCAACCGCCGGGCTGCACCTATATCACGCTCGGCCTGCTGGCCTTTGCCATGGGGCTGCAAACCTCCGCCACCCGCCACGCCAAGGTTGCGGATATGAGCCTGCCCGCCGCCACCATGCTCCTGCATGGACTGGCGCATAACAGCACTTTTGCCGGTGGCACCAACCCCGGCACGTGGCGTCGGCTGGCCGCCATCAGCAGCCTGTTTGTGGGGGCTGTGATTGGCACCCTGACGTCCAGCCACAGCATTTCACTCGCCATTGCCATCGCGGCCGGAACCATCCTCAGCGCAGGCGCACTGCTGCATGTGCGTGAACATAAACTGCTGGCGCATCTGGACCGGATTACGGTGCATTAAAACAGTTGCAAAGACTGGTACGACGGCAACCGGTGACGACTGCCGTCGTAGGTAAATAACCCTTAAATCAAACTGTAACAATCATCTTCCCGTCTGGGGGATATCCGAACGGACTTTCTGGGGAGTGACTCCACAAAGGAAGAGCTTCACGAAGATGCTGCTTCACATCCTCGATCTCCTCCAGAGAGGGCGCATAGGATACCCTCGTAAAACTTCCGTCATGCGCCTGTTTTATTTTATAATATTGTCCAGACGCAGAAACTCCTATTACACAAACCGTGATATCGTCTTCTACATAATTATTTTCAATGTAAAAAACACCTTCCATGCTATTTTTTTGATAAATTAAAGTGTAAATATTTGCTTCAGGGATAGTTGTTCTCCACATAATAGTAACCCCATCATCCGAAACAATAGCCGGCCGTTCCACCGCAGCCTTATAGCCTTTTCCCGCCTCACCACCTGGCTCAATAATCCCCTTACCAAATATCCACTTCATAAAAGTCCCCTCTATCCAATCTTAAAAAAGCTCTAAGTTATAGAACGATTCTTACATCCCCTTTCGCTTCATCTGCAAAACGCTTGGACGCCGCGAGCCAAAGCTGTTCTTCCTGAGAAATCTGAAAAGGTTTGCCAGCAGCGATATGCTCGACAATCGCTTTCTCAATATTCAGGCCCATTTCAGTACTTCCAATCCAGTACGCTCGGGAGCCTGTCTTGCGTTCAGCTTCAAACTCTGCTTGGTACCAGTTAACCGGCTCAGCACTCATGATGACATTGGCGACCGGACCATCCTCATTACTCGTAAAGCCGGGCCATGCCAAAAGCGCATCACGCAGGTTGGTCATAATCTCCAGTAACTCTTCCGATGTCGGGGGACGCGCAAGACGCACCCTTGCTTCTGGCCGAAGAGCATTAGCAATATCGGACTTCAGATAAACCGTTACAACAGTGACCTTCTGACCATTCATGAAATGCGAGGATTTTGAAAGGGTCACATCGAGTTTTGCAGTAGCAGAGTCATAATAAAGGATTAGAAAAGGACCGGGTATACTCCGGCGCAGCATGATACACGTACCTTGCCCGTCCGAAAGCACGGGGTGACGGACCTTTACTCCTTGTGAGCCGGAGGGCAGGACAGATACAGATTGTGTCCAAGGCATTAATTTCCCCTTCCTTCGTGGCATGGTTTTCTACTAAATTTTAATTAAAAAAATTAAAAAAACGAGCAATAAATTTATTGCTTGATATTAGTTTTTTTCTGAAAAGATTACCTTCTGAAGCGAACACCTCACATCCAGCCCTCAAATCGAAGTACAAAAGCACCATTGCCAGAACGCCCGGAACTCTCAGTATAATCGAGCCCTTCTTGGCGAAGAGCCCGATTATACAGCGGTGCACCTGACTATTTCTTCGGTGTTTTCTCGGGTTTTTTCGGAGGGTCCCGGTCTCCCGTCACCCCACTGTGGGACGGCGGATCGCTCGCCGGAAAGCTGTCGTCCAGAGTGTCGTCCAGATTTTCTTCCTGAATCTGTCGTTTGCCGTTTTTGTCTTTTTTATCGACCATGACACAACCTCACATTGATCTGTGAAAAAGCGCCCCTCACACGGGAAGACGGCAGGACATTTTATCCGGCGTGTTTAAGGGGCGTTACAACAGAACGCCGTGCATACAGAAGGTTTCCATTTTAAATGAAGCCAGATGTTCATCATAAAAAAAGGGCGCTGACTGTGCCGAAACATCAGTCAGCGCCCCTCTTATCTGGCGCGAAAAGGACCGCCCGCTTTTAAGAGCTCTTGTTCTTCAGCGATGCCAGCACAAAGAAGAAGACCGAGGTGCCAAGGCTGGCAATGGCGGTCATCCGTTCTGCCGGATTGAACATCATGGCGATGAACACAAAGGCCACAGCCAGTAGCGTTGCATAATTGCAGAAGGGGAACAGCGGCAGGTTAAAGCCGCCCCCCTGCCCGGCCTGTTCTGCCCGCTTGCGCGTCTGCACATAGGCGGAGACAATCAGGCAATACACCACCAGAATAACGCCACCGCTACAACTCAGCAGAAAAGCAAAAATGGTGTTGGGTGCGAGGATGGAAGAAAACGCTACCAGCGTGCCCGCCACACTGCTGACCGTAATGGCCAGACGAGGTGTGTGGGTGTGGGATTTACGCGCCAGAATGGCCGGTGCATCCCCCCCCCCGGCCAGCTCCGTAAGAATACGGGATGTAATATACATGCTGGAATTGAGGCAGGAGAGCACCGCACTCAGCACCACAATGCGCATCAGCAGGCCAGCACCCGGAACACCCATAACGTCCATGGCCGTTACAAACGGAGAGCGACCGGGGATAATGGAGGGCCATGGCACGACCATCAGGATCATGGCGACAGAGGCCAGATAAAACAGCGTGACACGGGTGCCGATGCTGCGCGTTACCCGTGCGACGTTCTTGCCCGGCTCCGGGGATTCCGCAGCGGCAACCGTTGCAATCTCAGACCCCATCATGGTGAACAGAATGGTGGGAATAATGGAGAGCACTGCCACAGCCCCATGTGGAAAAAAGCCGCCATGGCCCAGCACGTTTTCACGCACCGGCACGCCCGGCCCAAACACATGGAAAACATACAGCAGAGCGGCCCCGATAAAGGCAACGATGCTGATGACCTTAATCATGGAGAGCCAGAATTCACATTCCCCAAACACGCGGGGGGCTGCAAAATTCACCAGCTTGAGCAGCACAATCAGGGCAATGGACAGCAACCAGACCGGCATGGCAATCCAGTCCTGTAACAGCAGAGCGCCGGCAATCGCCTCACTCCCCAGCACCACAACCCAGAAAAACCAGTAGAGCCAGCCTGCGGTAAAACCCAGCCTGTCACCATGCGCGGCGCGAATATATTCCACAAAGGAGCCACGCCCGGGATCCGCCGTGACCATCTCCCCCAGCATGCGCATAACCAGAATGACCAGAAAGCCCACGGCCAGAAACGCCAGCAGCACGGCTGGCCCGGTTGCTGCAATGGCTGCACTACTTCCGACAAACAGCCCCGCCCCAATAATGCCGCCTAACGCGATCATCGCGATATGCCGGTTCCGCAAACCCGCAGGGGGTGTGGTGGGTTGGGTGCTGTCCTGATCGACCATAAGCGCGGCGTCCTGTGCTGTTGTTATCCGGGAGATTATTGCTCATTCGGAAGAAAGAGGGAAATGTCCGTTAGAAATGCTTGAAGAAGTAGGCCTCGATAATGCCGGCATGGTGCCCAAGGTCTGGCAGGGCATAGCCTTGCGGCACACCGGAACGGGCCAGTGCCTTCCCGGCGGGGCCGGAAAACGCAACGCCCCCGGCCAGTGCGGCGGATGTGGTGGCGTTAAGCGTATATTCGGCGGAAAAATCCAGCTCATCTGAGATATGCCGCCCGGTATGGGGCTTGAGCCCGGCACCTGTGGCATACAGCAAAGACAGATCATAATAATGCAGCCCCAGTTTCAGGCTGTCCTGCGCGTTTAGCAGATGCACCGGAGGGGTGGCTGTCAGGTCAATCTGCTGCACTTCCAGATTGGAAAGCGGGGCCAGATACATACCCACAATTTCCCCCGGCCAGTAGCCGCCATAGGTGTAGCGTTTGCCGTCATACAGGAAGAACGTGTCATAACTCCGCTTGACGGAGCCTTCCGGGTTTCTGGCCCCGCTATAGCGCGTATAGCGATAGAACAGGGAGGGCTGCCAGGGTAGCATGGAAAATCTGTAGCCGGGCTCAAGAAACATCCCGTAGGCCTCAACAGATTTATACCCGTTGCCTGCGTGGCTGTTCTGCTCGGATACAAAATCTCCATAGAACGTAAAGTTCTTTGAAATTCCAAGTTGTTTGATGGGAAATAACGTGCCACCCCAGCTTAAGGACGCCACATTCATCCCTTCCCTGTCCCCACGGGCGGAATAGTCATAGTGCGAGGACGTATCGGCCTCACGCACATGGAAATAGGTGAGTGTCACAAACGCCGCACGGTCCGCATAGGTATTTTCCCCATGTCCACCGGGGCGGTTTACAAACCAGCTAACGTCAAACCCGACAAACTTGGTTTTGGGGCGGTCATACCCGGTATCGATGTCATTATCGGAATTGCTTTCCAGCATGAAGACATCCGCACGGACCGGGTTGCCTTCCAGCTTGATGACGCCGGGGCCGGAAAAGGCAAAACGCGGCGCATACCACCATGCCCCACGGTTGCCCGCACTGTAGGTGCCTTTACCAATCAGGAAGCCATCATCAACCGCAAAAGCCTGTCTGCCGCCAAGAATTGTCAGTTTATTGGGATTTCCAAAGAGCTTAACGGGCATTTCCACGCCCAGATTAGCTTCTTCCAGATAAATAGAGCGCGGCGTGCCGGAGGTTTGAGACACCTCTTCCGCATCGCCATTCCCCAGAGTGGTCGCGCCGATTGCGGAAGCTCTGCCAATGACGGTAAAACCGTGCCCCAGCGCCCACTGGCCGGTCAGCATAGGTTTGCCGTAAAACTCGCCATAAACAGGGTTTTTATGCCGCTGATAGGCGCCGTTTTTCTGGGGTGCGTAAGAGCCCGCGCCAAAATTGGCATGGGGAACAAAAAAGGCTGAACCACCAATATCCAGACCGCCTTGCAGCGTCAGACCACGCACAGAGACCAGTGTTGTATCAGCCTGTGCGCTTTTGCTTTCTACCCCGAAAGCCATACACAGGCCCATACTCCCCAGAACAAGAGAATGAACTGTTTTGCGCATGGTACTTCAGCACACGCCGCGGCTACAACAGGCCGCCATACTCTGATTCATGCCGTAACACTCCTTCTTATCCCTCAAGGGCGCATCCTGTGCATCTGCCCTTAAGGCCCTGACGTTTGGGACCTCCTGATCCCTTTCTTCCTCCGCATAAAATTCCAGCCTCTGCCGGGAAAAACCCTGCGCACAGATGTGCGAAGGCCAGACATCAGGCTCCGCCAGTCACGCTGCACAAACCCGCCAGCAGGCTGGTGTACAGAGCTCTGACAACGCTCTAAAATATTATAACAACTTCATAACAATATGAGGTTTGCACGATATTATATTATTTTCAAGCGTAACGTGCTTTTACGATTATTACCGAACGGGCGGTCTATTAGCATATCCCGCATGGAAAAGACAAAGAATAAAAAGGCATTTCTCTATACATATAGTTTTGAAAAGAGAATGATAGTGTGAATTATCTCTTCAATACTATACGAAACCGAAACAAAAAAATTTGTTCGTCTTGACTGCTTCTGTGGACGGGAAAGCCGATTTTCGGGGCTTTCCAACACAACACAAAACCGTGAGCTATCACGCCCAGCAGAGAACACCGTGCGCGTCACCCCCGGTCCTCTTCAGGCTGTCACAAAATAGTGACAAGCGTTATTTCCAACCTGCCTCTGGCTGATCCGTTCCCACTGTCACAACACGGAGCACACCCTTCCGCTCCCCATCATCCAACCAGAAGGGACTGACGGCATATGGCCAAACCCAATGTTTCGGAAGTTATTGTCCAGACGCTTGAAACCGCTGGTGTGGACGCCATTTACGGCGTTGTGGGAGACAGCCTGAACGGCATCACGGATAGTCTGCTCAAACATAAAACAATCCGCTGGGTGCATGTCCGGCACGAGGAAGTGGCTGCCTTTGCCGCTGCCGGCTCTGCCCATGTTACGGGCAAGCTGGCCGTGTGCGCTGGCTCCTGCGGGCCGGGTAACCTGCACCTTATTAATGGGCTGTATGACGCGCACCGCTCCCGCGTGCCGGTTCTGGCCATTGCCGCGCAAATTCCCAGCCCGGAACTTGGGTCTGGATATTTTCAGGAAACGCGCCCGGAAGCCCTGTTCCGGGAATGCAGCCATTATTGCGAGACCATTTCCTCGCCCGAACAGGCCCCGCGCCTTGTTGAACTGGCCATACGTGCTGCCGTGGGGCAACGCGGTGTGGCTGTTATTGTCATCCCCGGTGATGTTGCGCTCAAAACCGCGGTGACAACGGCTATTTCTGCAAAGTCGGCTCTTCTGCCCAAAGCGCCACGCGTTATTCCGTCAGAAGACGAACTGAGCGCGCTGGCCGCGCTTTTGAAAAGTGGGAAGAAAGTCACCCTGCTGGCCGGGCGCGGCTGTGCTGGCGCCCATAAACAGCTTTTAAAGCTGGCGGAAGCGCTGAAGGCCCCCATTGTCCACGCGCTGGGCGGCAAGGAGCATGTGGAATACGACAACCCTTATGATGTGGGCATGACAGGGCTGATCGGCTTTTCCTCCGGCTATCACACTCTGATGGCAGCCGATGTGGTGCTGATGCTGGGCACGGACTTCCCTTACCGGCAGTTCTATCCGGAAAACGCCAAAATTGCGCAGATTGATATCCGGCCGGAACAGCTTGGCCGCCGTTGCACGCTAACGCAGGGGCTGGTGGGCGATGTGGCCTCCACACTGGACGCCCTGCTGCCGCTGCTGCCGGCGCGCACAGACCGCAGCCATCTGGACCACAGTCTGGAACTTTACGCCAAAGCCCGGCAAGGGCTGGATGATCTGGCAACCGGCGGCAAAGGCCCCATCCACCCGCAATACCTCACAAGACTCATCGATCAGGCCGCGACCGACGATGCCATTTTTACCGCAGATGTCGGCACGCCCACCGTCTGGGCGGCCCGTTACCTGACCATGAACGGACGGCGGCAGCTGATTGGCTCCTTCGTCCACGGCTCCATGGCCAACGCTTTGCCGCAGGCCATTGGCGCGCAGGTGGCGCAGCCTGACCGGCAGGTGATCAGCCTCTCCGGCGATGGCGGCTTTACTATGCTGATGGGCGACCTGATTACGCTAACGCAGGAAAAACTGCCGGTTAAGCTGATTATCGTGAACAATGGCTCGCTCGGCTTTGTCGCTATGGAGATGAAAGCCGCGGGCTATCTGGAAACCGGGGTGAACCTGCAAAACCCGGATTTTGCCGCCATGGCCCGTGCCATGGGTCTGCACGCTGTGCGTGTTGAAAATCCGGCGGACCTGCCCGCTGCCGTGGATGAAATTCTCAACCACCCCGGCCCTGCCGTGCTGGATGCGGTCACCAACACGCAGGAACTCGCCATGCCGCCCAAAATTGAAAAAGCCCAGATTACCGGCTTTAGTCTCTATGCCCTGAAAGCCGTGATGAACGGACGGGGTGATGAGATCCTTGACGTGGCCAGAACCAATATTCCGTTCCTTCGGTAATAGGCCACAACTGTTTTAAAGATCTTTTCTGAACGGCAGTGTTACGGAGACAATGCCGTTCTTTTTTCTTCAGAAATTTTACTGCGCAGCCGATTATTTTTCAGGCCTCTTGGGCTGCCAGCCCCGCAAGAAAGTGTTTTACAGCCTCAACATATCCCGGCAAATCATCCTGATGCAGGACATGTCCACCGGGGAGGCTCTGCAATTGCGTCCTGATGCGGCGCCTCACCATGTCCTCGCTCATCACGCCTGACAGAACCGGGCTTTGTGTCCCATGCAACAGGAGTGCGGGGCAGGACGTTGCCAGCCAGTCCTGCCAATGGTCTCCATTCAGACACTTCTGCGACTGTACCATCTCAGCTGGCTCAAACGCCAGTTTCCAGCCCTGTGCTGTTTGCCGCAAAGACGGAGCAAGGTATGGAGCCATGTTTGGTCCAATACACGCCACAAGATTTTCTTTTGTTTTGAAAACACCTGACCACGGAAGACAAAAGCTGAGATTATCATTCACCACAGCGCCAATGTCTTCAATAATCAACGCCTGCACCAGATCAGGATGGCGCGCCGCAAACTGATACACATTCACTCCGCCCAGAGAATGACCGAGCAGAATAACAGGCATATTCCCATTGAGGGTTTGTAAAAGTACCTCAATATCGCAAAGATAATCATCACGCGTGTAACTTGCCGCATGATCTGAAAAGCCATGTCCACGCTGATCCAGCGCAACCACCCGATAATCAGACTGCAAAATCTGCATAAGCGGCAGAAAGGTGGCTCCTTCCATCATGTGACCGTGCAGAGCCACCAGCAGCGGCTTTTCTCCCTCCGTATCCAGATAGGAAAAGGTCAGGTTACCTCTCTGAAAAGTTTTTCTCTGCACGACTATTTTCCTTTACTGGGAGGCCCTGAAAACAGTCCCCTGTAAAGCGTGAATAACATGCTGCAATGGGAGCGAGCTACCGGAGAGAAACCAGAAACAACGAGCACAGTGCAATCTACACCGACCGCGCATTAGCAGAGCATTAGTTTTTCTGGAGAATTGGAGCGGATGAGGGGAATCGAACCCCCGTATGCAGCTTGGGAAGCTGCCGTTCTACCATTGAACTACATCCGCATACCGTGGCGCGCATTATAGCGAGATCAAACGGGCCTGACAATCCGTTCTCTCCCGCTTTTTTTCGTGCAGTTATTCCGCTTCCATATCCGCCGTGACCAGATCAGACAGATGCCCGATCTCGCGCAGGGTCAGACCTTCCGGCGGCTTGCTGCGCGCACTCCCGCGGGCAATACGGCGCGGCAGCACGGCTTTATCAAACCCCAGCTTGGCGGCTTCCTTCAGGCGGGCATCGGCCTGAGAGACCTGACGGACCTCGCCAGACAACCCGACCTCACCAAAATAGACTTCGCCCGAGCTGGTCGGCATCCCGGTTGCGGCGGAAATCAGGGCAGCCGCCACGGCCAGATCCGCCGCAGGTTCAGCCACTTTCAGGCCACCGGCCACGTTAAGATACACATCCATGCCAGAGAGCTTCACGCCGCAGCGTGTTTCCAGCACCGCCAGAAGCATGGACAGGCGGCTACTGTCCCACCCCACCACGGCACGGCGCGGGGCATTCTCCCCACTCTTGGGGGCCAGCAGCGCCTGCACTTCCAGCAGAACGGGCCGCGTGCCCTCCAGCCCGGCAAACACGGCAGAACCAGCAATATTGCCCCGCCGTTCAGCAAGGAACAGGGCGGAGGGGTTAGAGACTTCCTCCAGCCCCCGGTCCGTCATGGCAAACACGCCAATCTCGTCCGTGGCCCCAAAGCGGTTTTTGGCAGCGCGCAAAATGCGGAACTGGTGGCCCCGGTCGCCTTCAAAATACATGACGGCATCCACCATATGCTCCAGCACACGCGGGCCAGCCAAAGCGCCTTCCTTGGTGACATGCCCGACCAGAATCAGGCTGAAGCCTTTGCGCTTGGCCAGGCGGATCAACTCAAACGCGCAGGCCCGCACCTGAGAGACGGAGCCGGGGGCGCTTTCCACCGTTTCCAGCCACATGGTCTGGATGGAATCAATCACCACCACGCGCACATCCGGCTCGGCTTCCAGCGTAGCGACAATATCGGCAACATTGATGGAAGCCGCGAGGTCCAGCGTCGCCTGCCCCACACCCAGACGCAACGCGCGCAGGCGGATCTGGTCTACCGCTTCCTCGCCCGAGATATACAGAACGCGCTCACTCTTCGCGGCCAGCTTGCAGGCAGCCTGAAGCAGCAGGGTGGATTTACCAATCCCCGGATCCCCCCCCACCAGCACGACGGAGGCCGGAACAAGGCCACCGCCCAGCACGCGGTCCAGTTCCTCAATGCCCGTGCGGATACGCGGCGGGGGCGCGGCCATGCCCTCCAGCCCTTCCAGCTTGACGCGCCGGCCTTTGCTGCTGGCGCGGGGGGAAGACGCGGCCAGCGGTTCCACCACGATTTCCTCCAGCGTATTCCACTCGCCGCAAGCCTCGCACTGGCCCATCCATTTGGAATACACCGCCCCGCAGGCCCGGCATGCAAACTGGCGGGCTGGTCGTTTAGCCAAGAGCGTTCTCCCCCATCATCATGCCGCTCATCTGGGGGCGGACACCCCGGTTCTCAAGAGCCGGGGCTTACGGACGCCCCACGGACTCATAGGTAAACCCGGCAGCGCGCATGGCGGCGGGGTCAAAAATATTGCGCAGGTCCACAATGGTGCGGGTGCGCATCCGGTTGCTGAGTTCAACTGGTGAGAGCGCGCGGAAAATGTTCCACTCCGTCAGCACCACCAGCACATCGGCCTGCTGCGCTGCATCCAGCGCGTCCGCACAATAGGTGACACTTTCGGGCAGCAGAGATTTAGCTGCCGCCATGCCCACCGGATCATACGCCCGGATATCCGCCCCGGCTTCCGCCAGACGATGCAGAATCGGGATAGACGCGGATTCGCGCATATCATCGGTTTCCGGCTTGAAGGTCAGCCCCAGCACGGCCACCGTCTTGCCGGCAACGGACCCACCACACGCCGCAATAATGCGCCCGGCCATGCCGGCCTTCCGCGCCTCGTTCACCTGCACAGTGGTTTCCACCAGACGGCAGGCGCTATGCGCTTCCTGCGCAATGCGGGAGAGAGCCAGCGTATCCTTGGGGAAGCAGGAGCCACCATAACCGGGGCCGGGCTGCAGGAACTTGCGGCCAATCCGGTCGTCCAGCCCCATACCTCGGGCCAGATCATGCACGTCCGCGCCCAGAGTTTCGCACAGATCGGCCATTTCATTGATGAAGGAAATCTTCATCGCCAGGAAAGAGTTGGACGCGTATTTGGTCAGTTCCGCCGTTTCCAGCCCCGTAAACAGCAGCGGTGCTTCAATCACGGAAAGCGGGCGATAGACGCGGCGTAGCACATCTTCTGCCCGGCTGGCGCGTTCGGGGCGCGTCTGGTCCAGACCGATAATCACGCGGTCAGGCCGCATGAAGTCCCCAATGGCGCTGCCTTCGCGCAGGAACTCCGGGTTGGAGGCCACATCAAAATCCGCTTCCGGGCGCGCCTGCCGGATAATCTCGGCAATGCGGCGGCTGCTGCCCACCGGCACGGTGGATTTGGTGACAATCACGGCATAGCCGGTCAGGGCTTCCGCAATCTGGCGGGCGGCAGCGTGGACATACTGCATATCCGCAGCGCCATCGCCATTGCGGGGCGGTGTGCCCACGGCAATAAACACGGCCTCTGCCCCGGCCACAGCACTGGCAATATCATCGCCAAACGTCAGGCGGCCTGCCTGACTGTTGGACGCCACCAGCGCATCCAGCCCCGGCTCGTAGATAGGAATACGGCCTTCCCGCAAAGCGGACAGACGCGCGGGGTTGGTTTCAACAATCGCGACATTAATGCCGAACTCGGCAAAACACGCGCCTGATACAAGCCCGACATACCCGCCGCCGATCATGGCTATGCGCATTCCCTGCCCTCCTGCCTTATTCATTATCCATTGGGTGGACTTTAAAACTGGCTGACACCAATGCCCTTAGCGGGCGGATGTCGCAATGCTTGATGTCGCATTTTTATAACCCGACCTTTGACGGCCCCCTGACTTCACGCTACGGCTTGATACGTCTTATCATTCACCCAAGAAACAGGACCGGACCGCCTGACCGGATGGATATGTTGCTCGATCTTGTGGCCAAACTGGGCCGTACTACCCTCGGCCTGATACGCGCGGCGGGTTCTCTGACCCTGTTTGCCCTCTCCGGCCTCTCTCATATCTTCAGGCCACCGTTCTACGGGCGCGTGTTCCTGTCCACATTTCTGGAAACCGGGTTTTTCTCGCTGCCTGTAGTAGCCCTCACGGCCCTGTTCTCCGGCGGCGTGATCGCCCTGCAATCCTACACCGGCTTTGCGCAGTACCATGTGCAGAGCGCCATTGCTGGCATTGTGGTGCTGGCTGTAACGCGTGAGCTGGGGCCTGTTCTGGCCGGGCTGATGGTGGCAGGCCGCGTGGGTGCTGCCATGGCGGCGGAAATTGGCACCATGCGGGTGACGGATCAGGTCGATGCGCTCACCACCCTGTCCACCAACCCCATGAAGTATCTGGTGGCCCCGCGCCTGCTGGCCGGCATTATTGCCCTGCCGCTGCTGGTGCTGGTGGCGGACGTATTGGGCGTGGCCGGGGGCTTTACTGTCTCCGTCGTCAAGCTCGGCTTTTCTCCCCATGCTTACATCACCTCTACGCTAAATTCCGTGAAGGTTATTGATGTGACCGTCGGGCTGGTCAAAGCCGCCCTGTTCGGATTCCTGATTGCACTGATGGGCTGCTATTACGGCTACAACAGCAAAGGCGGCGCGGAAGGCGTTGGCACCGCCACAACCTCCGCCGTGGTGGCCGCATCCATCCTGCTGCTGGCCTTTGATTACCTCCTGACGGATCTGTTCTTCTCACAATGACCGGCACCCTCCCCAAAATCCGTATCCGGGACCTTCACAAGTCCTTCGGTTCCAAAAAGGTGCTGGATGGCATCAATCTGGATGTCATGCCCGGCACGTCCTTTGTGATTATCGGCGGTTCCGGCAGCGGGAAATCCGTGCTTCTGCGCTGTATTCTGGGGCTGATTACGCCTGACGCAGGCAGCATTGAAATTGATGGCGAGGACATGCTGACCGCCTCCCCCCGCAGGCAGGACGCCCTGCGCGGCAAGATTGGCATGCTGTTCCAGAACGGCGCGCTGTTTGACAGTCTGCCGGTGTGGGAGAACGTGACCTTCGGCCTGCTGGCCCTCAAACGGCTGAACCGTAAGGACGCCCGCGGCCATGCCGGGAGCATCCTCGCTCAGGTCGGGCTGGACCCGTCCGTTGGGGAGCTCTACCCCTCCGAACTCTCCGGCGGCATGCAGAAGCGCGTGGGCCTTGCCCGCGCCATTGCCGCTCAACCGGACATCTTGTTTTTTGATGAACCCACAACCGGGCTGGACCCCATTATGGGTGCTGTGATTGACGGGCTGATTGTGGACTGCGTGAAGAAACTCGGCTCCACCGCCATTGCCATTACGCATGACATGGCCTCCGCCCAGCGCATCGGGGATGACGCCGCAATGCTCTACAAAGGCCAGCTGATCTGGCACGGGCCGGCAAGCTCTCTGATGGACAGCGGGAACGCCATGGTAGACCAGTTTACCCACGGGCGGCGCGAAGGCCCCATTACCATGGAACTCCGCCGCTAAAGGCTGCGCTTTGGCGGACTTTTCCACTTGCTCCCCTCCCCGCCGGGTGAGATAGAAGCACAACCGGATTGAAACACAGGAACAAGACCATGAAACACGCGGTTCTGATGCTGGTATGTGCTTTTACGCTCTGCTCCTGCGGGATGTTCGGCAAGAGTGAGCCGCGCCATATGACGACGGCAGCCGAGTGGGAAAAATACGGCTACAAGGACCATCTGCAGGAAACGGCGCAGACCGGCAAATCCACCACAGCAGATGATGCCGACCCGCTCCAGATGCATAAAAACGACAAAAGCAAAGACGGCAAGAAGAGCAAAAAGAAGTCCTCTTAAAGCCTCCTGCCCCCTGAGAGCCTTCTCTTCGCAACCTCCGGGTTCTCTGGCACGTTGGACCTCCATATCCCCTGTGCCGGAGTTTAGAGAAGCCTTATGACCTGCCAGCCGTTCCGCGTTTTTCTTCCTGTCCTGTGCATGGTTCTGGCAGGGCTTTTCCACCCGATACTTTCAGGCCCAACGGCATGGGCGGCACAGGCCGAAGCCCCGGCCACGCAGCCCGCTGCCCCCGCACAAGCCCCCGCCCCCCTGATTGCAGACATCACGCTGTTTGCGTCTGACTCCACGCTGAACGCGATGGGGGATGAAATCCGCGCCATTTATGAGGGCAGCCGGAAAGATTACTCCACCACCCAAAATACCAATGCCCTGAACATGCTGCTGCGCCGCGCAACAGCGGTCTCCACCAAAGCGGATGCCCTGCTGACGCAGATCAAGCCGTATGAATCCGTCTATCAGAGCTTTGTGGATATTCTGGGCAAGCCGGAAGCGGCGGAACCCGCCTCCATCACCCAGCAGCGCAAAATGCTGACGGCCAGACAGCAGGATATTTCCGGCCGTATGACGCGCCTGCGGCTTTACCAACTGGAGGCCCAGCAACTGGTGCAGGAACTCCGCCAGCATGGCACGGCCATCCAGCAGGCCACCATGACGCAGCGGTTCCCCACCCCGCTGGGGGTCAATTTCTGGTCCCAGCTTTCCAGCACCGCCAGACAGGACAGAGACCGCGCAGCCTCTCTGGTCTCCGAGATTGGTGTGGTGCTGAAAAACGCCTTTACCGGCCAGCATGCACTGCTGACGCTGGGCGCCATGGTGCTCTCCGGCCTGCTGCTGGCGTTCCATTTTTTCTGCCATACCCCCGTGCGGATGCTGGTCTCGCGCTTTCTGCCCACGGGCCGTATTCGCCCGATTACCGCCGCCGTCTTGTGCTCGCTGATTGGCGTTGTGGCGTGGGGTGGGGCGTTTCAGATCATCTGGAACGCCATCAGCTTCAATAATGATGCGGTCGCGGAGGATCTGTCCGCTCTGGCCGATATGGTGGCGGCTCAGGTTCCGCTGTGCGGGTTTGTGCTGGAACTGGGGATGAGCATTCTCTCCCGCAAGCCGGAATGGCGCGTGTTCCCCATGCCGGACACGCTGGCGCGCAACCTGCGCCTCTTTCCCTTCTGGTTTGCCTCGGCACTGATTGTGCGCGGCATTCTGCGTTATGTGGATACCCAGAGCGGGCTGAGCCTGCTGCCCATTCAGCTTCTGGACGGGCTTTATACGCTTGCCGTCAGCCCGCTGCTGTTTGCTATCCCGCGTCAGTTGCGCCTGTCCGCGCAGCAGGATGATCCTGCGACAAACTCGGCCGAAATCGCCCCGCTGCTCAGAACACTTGTGACCACCATTGCCATTGTCTGCTGGGGCGCTGTGCTGACGGGCTATATCCCGCTGGGCTACACCATCATCTCCTGGGTGTCCGTCATGGCGATCACCATGACCGGCCTGCTGCTGGTGGCCTTGCTGGCCACGGCCTTGGGCAGCAGCGTGTTCCCCTCCAGCGCGCCGGTTGGGGCGCATCTGGTCAGGCTGGGTCTGCCTGCCCGGCTGGTGGATCAGGCAAGCGTGGTTATTCCCGGTCTGCTCAGCGTTTTTCTGCTGATCGTCGCTTTTTCCGTCGCCACGGCCGGGGCGGAGTTTGATCCCTCACAGGTTGGCCGCCGTATTCTGTCCATCTTCAAAGGCCAGTCGGCAACGGAAGGCAGCTTCAACCTCTCGCTGGATGCCGTGCTGCTGTGTGCCGGGCTGCCTATTCTGGGCCACTACGCCATCCGCATTGTCAGAAACTGGTTCCGCCTGCACTTCTTCCCCACCACGCGGCTGGATATTGGCGCGCAGGCCTCCATCCTGAATATTCTGACTTATAGCGCGTGGATTATCATCGGCCTGTGCATGGCCTCAGCCCTTGGGGTTACGGTCAAGAGCATGACATGGGTTGTCAGCGCCCTGTCCGTTGGTATCGGTTTTGGCTTGCAGTCCATTGTGCAGAACTTTGTGTCCGGCATTATTCTGATGGCCGAACGCCCCGTCTCCATTGGGGATGTGGTGGATATTGCCGGGGCGCATGGTGAGGTCGCGCGTATTAGCGTGCGCTCCACCAACATCAAGCTGGCTGATGGCTCCACAATGATTGTGCCAAACTCGCAGTTCATCACCTCCGCGGTGCGTAACGCCACCCGGGCGGAAAAACCCGGCGTGTTCACCATCCCACTACAGGTGCCGTTTACGTCTGACCTGCACAAGGCGATGAATGTCATCACCAGTACGCTAGCCGCGTGTGAAAATGTGGAAGCCCAACCTGTGCCGACCGCCAGCATTACTTCGGTCACGGATGGTTCCGCCATCCTGACCGGCACGGCCCGCGCCCGTGTGGGGATGGATACCGCCGCTGTGCGGAGTCAGGCGCTCTTCGCCTTGTGGCAGGCGTTTCAGGACAACCAGATTCCGGTTACGGTCACCAGCACGCTGGCTGCCCCGCAAAAGTGAAAAAGAAAAGCCGGGCATGACACCCGGCTTTTTCCTTTTTCAGAAATCCGCCTGCGCACTTATGGAGAAGGAGCGCGGCGCGCCGAGCATGACCTACCCGGAATAGCCGGTATCCGCCCACTGGATGAAGCGCTTGTTGCCAATATTGTCGATGCGCCCATAAACCGTAATGTTTTTATAGGCATGCCAGCCTGCAAAAACATTGACCAGCGCATAGTCTTTCATGGAAAGCGTATTGGCATAATCGCCCTTCCGCGCGGAGACGTACCGCATACCTGCCCCAAGATCGAGCGGCAAATCCCCTACGCGAGACCAGATAGCCCACAGATTAGCAGTAACGGCAGGCACGTTGGGCACCTCATTCCCCGAGGCATCAACTGACGCATTCGGGCGGAAAGACCCATAGCGGGAATAGGTGTAGGCCACGTTGCCGGACAGGCTCCAGTGGCGGTTGAGGGCAAGGTCTCCCTGCCACTCCAGCCCGCGCGATTTCTGCACTCCCGCCGTTGCGACCGTATCCGGCCCGGTTGCAACCAGTATGCGGGTGCGGCGGATATCATACAGCGCAAGCGTGGTGGTAAAGCGCCCGTCCCACAGGCTGGCCTTCACGCCAATTTCGCCCTGCCGGGAATGGCTTAGCCCGGTAAACTGCCCCCTGTTTGCGACAAACAGGTTGGAACCCGGCGGGTCCTCCCCCGTGGTGTAAACACCATAGACGCTGACATTTTTTGTAATGTCGAACACCGGCCCGATGCGGAAGTTGCTCGGGTTGTAATGGCCTTTAAAACTTGTCCCGGCGTTAAACTGGCCATTCTGCCGATAGTTCTGCCGGTCCAGTGATAACCAGTCATACCGGAAACCACCCACAAGGCGCAGGTTATCCCGAATAGTCAGCACATCTTCTAAAAACAGGCCCGCCTGCACCATGGTGGTGGGGGATTTGCTATAAGGATATTCCCCGGCAAAAGAACCCAGCGGTGTTACCTCCGGGCTTACCAGAGAAACACTGTCGGCATAATTGGCAGAGGGGAAGCCGCGGTTCCGGATAAAGCGCAGGTAATACGCATCCCCACCCAGCACAAAGCGGTTCTTCATCCCAAAAATGGAAAAATCGAACTGCCCGTGGAGCGTATCCCCAACCTGATGCTGGTTCTGATACACATAAAACCGGTCCCGACTAATGCTGCCGGGAGCAATGGCATTGCCTGCGGCGTCCGTACTACCGGGGCTGCCGATATAGTGCAGGCTTTCCGCATTATTCCACCGCCGCTTGGCATAAATGAAGTAGCTGCTGTTATGGAACAGAACATGGCTGTTCACGCGCCAGTCCAGATGCAGGGTGGGCGTGGCGTTGACAGACCCGGCCTTGCCATCCCGCACGTTATAATACCGCCATAGTGACGCACGGGTAATGCCCAGCCCCTTGCTGGAACTCAACAGACCGCCCACACGCCCACCCGTTTGGGACAAATCCACCAGAGGCGTGCCGTAATAGGTGGAAAGTCGGTCAGTCAGATAATCCATGCTTAGCCGCGCCGTGAATTTGGACGTCGGCTTCCAGAGCAGGGTTGTCGTGAAATCATCCGAGTGTGGATCTGCCCCTTTCACAAACCCGTCGGAAGACGTACGGCTGAAATCCGTCCGTAACGCCAGCGTTTGCGTAATGGGCACAGAGCCACCCACACCGGCATTCCATGTATTAAAACTGCCATAAGAAATCAGCGCATTGGCGTGCGGGCCATCAAAGGTTGGCGTTCTGGTGCGCATGTCCACCGTGCCACCCACAGCCCCCTGCCCATACAGCACGGAGGACGGGCCTTTAAGCACCTGCACACTTTCCAGATTGAAGCTGTTCTGGGGCCGGTTAACCATGGTGGTGGGGCCAAAATACTGGCCGTCATGCAGCATCAGAACCTGACTACCGGAAAAGCCGCGCATCATCAGCTGCGCCGGAGCACCCGGAGAGCCGCCGGAGGAAACACCCGGCGCACTGTCTGCCGCCTGCTCAGCCTGCGCATACCCCCGCTGCATCATCACATCATGCTGCACCACATTAATGGTGCCCGGCGTGTGCTGGATGGAAAGGCCAAGCTTGCCGCCAACAACCGGCGTGGCCTGAAGCGGGGCGGTTTTGCCATAAGCCGTAATATATTCAGGGCCTGCTGCGGCTTTAGCTGCTGGCGGTGCTGCAGCCTGCGTGCCACGCTTTTTGTGGGTCTGAACAGGGCTGGCTTTTGGGTCTGAGGGATCAGGCGTGGCCGCATAGGCTGCGGGCGCGCAACTGATGCCGAACAGGAGACTGAGGGCATAAGAGACAGGACGCACGGGGTTCGCTCCAAAACAACGTCACCGCGGTGGAAGCACTGAGCAAACCGTGCCTCGCCGCCACATCACCCCGTATGGCAGCTCCGTCCGTGACTTTCGGGCAATGGCAGGTCTCCTGGCTTGC
>NZ_LHZC01000024.1 GCF_001580615.1 Acetobacter malorum | reverse complement strand
GAGTTCTCACTGAGAACACAGCACCTGCTGCGGCAGTCGCGGAAATTGAAAGTTCCCTGCCACAACCCCAAGAATGGGTATGGCGGGGTCCAGATGTCGTAGCTGAACGGTCTGGAGAGATGCCGCCACGATCCGCACTGGACCCCGAGGCATCCATTCTTGGAGACGCGAGCTTGGAGAGTGAGGAACCGTCCTCGCCTTCAGCCCCGACAGAGGAGCCACGCACTTTCCCTGCGTCGGGATCTCCCGAAGAACAACACCCGGCTCCTGATCAGATCACCCTGCCCTTTTACGTGCACGGTGCCAACGGGGAGGTAACTGCGGATTACGTTGCCTACCGGAGGAATGCCGGGGGCTTCTATGAAATCGATCCCAGTGACATGGAGCGCAATGAGGTCAAAGGCTACCTCCAAATGGGTCTCATATCAGGCAGGTTGGCCTCCAGGAGTCTGGACGGCAGGATTACACCTGTTGAAGCCGGGACACAGTCCGCATCAGACTTCATGGCCCAACAAGCTGACTATTACGCTTGCAATGAGGACGAGCGCAAAGTCAGGCCCTGGCCAGTCCTTGACCCGGAAACCACGTCACAATCACCGGGAGTTTCCACCCCGCCTCAACCTGAGGCTACATCCGCGCCGGTGGGGAGTCCGGCAAACCCTCAGTTCGATACCGTCCAGGTACACAAACCTGCCATTCGCAAGCCCAAGACCGAAGGGGAACGGTTTCTCGGCGTGCTCGATCTGACTCTTGCGGCCCACCGAACAGCAGAAATCAAAGGCATAACCGCTTCTGAACGTGCGCGGTTCCTTGATATAAGGCACACGCCACGGAAAGAGATTTCTCGACGCGCAGGTGCGAAAATTGGCATGCTGAGTCGTGTTCGGATGGCTGCGGCTGCAGCATTACGGAACCCATCAAAAGATGATCCAAAAACACTTTCTGAGCGGGCTATAACCCTTGGAAGCCAGACGACCAGAGACATCGGCAACGTTCGGCACATTTCCGCAGCAGTAACGCCTAGCCTACGGAATGCCGTCCTAAGTTATGAGTCCACGTCGGAGACGCTCAGCAAAGGCATTCAAAGCCTAAATGTCACCGTCACCCAGCACCCGGAATTCCCTAAACTTGCTGAAGCCGTAAGCGAGTGCATGACTGCGCTTTCAACAAGAGGCGGACCTAGAATTACTGCTGAGATGGTTATGGCTGCCGCAAATGACAGTTCACTGTCACTACCTGCGCTCGAAAAGGTTCGTGACAGGGCCAAAGCTATTCTGGAATCAAATCCAGATTTGATGCTGATATCAACCAGCACCAACCTTCTTGCTCAAAAATTAGCCCGTCACTCACGGGAAATCGGGAACGCCATCATCGGTTTGAAGCAATCTGGTCTTCCAGAGGGTCATCTCAAGCAAATCGAAGAAGCGTTAGGCAGATTTCATAAGTCCACAGCGGATATCGGCCCTTCCATTACGCCCAACTCAGGAACGAATCTCCTGAGGGAGACGATTTCCTACATGAGAGATATGTCAGCCCCAGCGAGCCTGGAACAGCGGCCAGAGGCTCATAGTCGTTCACCAGAACCTCTGGAGCATCATAACGACCACGATGTATCGGCGGAACAAGCTACGCATCCTGAACCCTAACCTGTTTGGCCACAGTCAAACGTGGCCGAAGCACAGACAAGGCAGTAAATAGTTTCATGAGCAATGAGATCTGGATAATCGAAGCCCCAGGGAAAAGAAGATATCTCGAACAATCTCTTAAATCTATGGGCCGGGATGCCTTCGTCATCTGCACTGGGGGCCACCTCTTCCGGTATCCTCAAAGGGAAAAGGGCAAGCCAGCACCAGTCGTTATCGACAAGAATTTCAATGATTTCGGCCGGGTGCCCTTAGACATTAAAGTTCTTGCTCGGATAAGACAGGCCGTGCGGCTGTGCCCAACAGTCATTGTTGCGACAGACGCAGATAGCGAAGGTGACGTCATAGCCTGGGACGTAGCAGAACTTATCAAAGATCTTACAACAGATATTGTCAGAGTCCCCCTCAAAGGCATGGACGTCGGGAGCATCAAGGAAGCCATTCTCACTCAAAAGCCAGTGGACCAAGCAGATGCAGTGCCGGGCAGAACGAGGAGGATTATTGACTGGCTTATTGGCTCCGCCTTTTCGGACCGCGGTGTCCCCGTGGGGCGCATCGGAACTGCTGTTTTAGGAATGATTGATGCTGAGCGACCAACCACACTCACCATACGCCTTGCAGCTCCAGCAAGCGATGGCGGATCACCGTGGATTGCTCAGGCACCTGTTAAGGGCGATATTTCAGAAGAAACAGCGCGAAAAATAATAACGCTAGACCTCCCTGCTCTATCGCCGTTCGCAACGCTGGAAAAAACTTTCAAGCCCTCACATATGGGTAACATCATGATCGAGGCGGCCGAGACTCTCGGGCTAACTCCCTCCCAAACAGCGCAAGCTATGCAGGCGTCATACGAGGCGGCAAGACTATCCTACCCTCGTTCATCATCTAATGGAGTGTCACGGGCAGCGGCTCTTAAAATGAAGTCAGCAATGGCAAAAGCCGGGCGCCGAGCAGACATAACTCTACTGACCACAAAAAAACAGTCGGACACTCACGACTCACCCTACCCCATTGGTGACATCAATCTTGCCTTGGACCCCACGAAAATGAGCACGGAGGAAGGTACGCGTGCTCTCATTGCACGCAGTATAGCCCGCGCATCCATGAGGCATAAATATCAGAAGGCGAAGGGCGAACTTGTTGAAAAATACCTTTTGGGAAAAGGTATTCCAGCACCTGCAGCGCGAGCTATCGGCTCTTTGGAATGGTCGAGGGATCTGGGAAACACCATACCCGGACAAAAACGCTGGGTTCACTCTGAAATTTATCATAGACGGGCAGATGTTGTGCTTCTTGAGGTGGCCTTGAATTACGACCTTGGAAAGCCTTCCACTTGGGGTGCGCACATTGAATCTTTCTTATCAAAGGGCCTGGCGGGAGACGATTTAAGCCTAACGACGAAAGGGCTTGATTGGATAAAAAGAAGCCCGGAAGGCCTATTGAGACCGCATCTATCAGCACAGATTGAAAAGGCTTGCGAGACCGTCACTCCAGACCTATTCAAAAAACCCGGACGAACACCCTGGCAGACAAGTGTCGCCAAGATACTCAGAGATCTCCCATTGGATATGGCTGATAAGATGCGCGCTACGGTCGCCAGGCATCCCGTACAGGCCTCTGAGGACTTTAGAGGGGAGGCAGATAAGGTTCAGTCCCTAACCTCTAAAGAGGACACTGCTGCACTAACACGCAGGACAAAGGGGGTCGCACCGATAACATCATCAGGCATGCCATCAAGCCTCCCAGACTATCCTAGCGAAAAGGACACTCCTTCGGTGCTAGGGCTAAGCCTGTAAAGAAATAAAACCAGACTGCCGCATTAATTTCGGGCTTCGGACCTCTTAGGTCCGGAGCCTGTTTTGTATCAGGGCTGAAGCTATTTTCGGCTGGGAACCCCGTCATAGGCGTGAGCCGCTAAAAATTTATGCAAGTATCAACGCCTAAATGCTTGTTTTCACGAAACAACTAAAAAAAATCAGAGCTTCGTAATCTTTATGTAGTAATTAGTCACTTCTTTGGTGATTGCGGGAGAGACCCCGCAACGCGCAGATATGTCAAAATGATACCTACGGCATGTTGCGGGATTTTTTTTCACCAGGGCCGGCTTAGCTCCGCCCAAGAGGAAGAGACGATGCAAGCAAATCTTGATACTGGCTGGGGCGCCATCATTCCGAACCTGACAGCACAGATGCAGCAGAATTTTGAGCAGGACGCCCTCACCCAAGCTGCCCTGGAAGAGATCGGCCTCAAGGGCAATACGTCTTTGACCCCTTCCGATAACGCAATTGCTGTGGTTGTCGAAAAGTTCGGGCTTGGCGCTGAGCTTAAAAGCATTGTGGAAAGATCCGGTGCGGTTTACCTGACACCTGATCAGGTCGCCTCAACAGCCTCCACGGGTTCTGCCGTTGATACAGGTATCGCGGGGGTTAGTGGCTCCGTTTCAACCGCAGCAGCAACGTCCGGCCAGATCATCCTGGACAACACCGCTGTAACACCTTCCGATATCCCTGCAGAATACCAGTCGCTCGGCTACATCCCGACGGCCGTTAACAACAGTCTTGGCACGCCGATTTACATTGCTCCCACTTTCGCTGGTAAGCAGGATGTCGCGATTCAGGCCGGCAATACGCTGTCCCTGACGCTGGATAAGGCGACGTCGACTGTCACGTCGTATGGTGGCTCCCTCGCCGCTCAGGGCTATTCTGATGCCAAGATTGTTGGCACCTATCAGAACCTGAACCTTTCTCAGCTCGGTCTTAAAACCGATGTCAGCGCTGAAGTGACTGGAAGCGCCACCTTGGATTCTGTTTACGGCACTGTCGGGCTGACGCTGTCAGGCAGCGGAGCGCAGGTCATTTCCGAGGATACGAACCTGACCGTGACAGGCAATGGCGGCGTGTTGGACGCAGACAAAAACACACTGACCGCAAGCGGCACTTTTGATTCTTTCCGCATCAACGGTGTCAGCGGCGCCCATGTCAATCTGGGCCTTACCGGCTCCGGGATGATTACCAACAGCACGGGAACCATTGGTGCCACGCTGGAAGGTGACCATGCCAACTTCACGATCGACGGTGCTGGCTACGACTACCTCACCGCCGGCCAAGGCTCCATCACCCTGAACAACCAGGCATCCGCCAACATCACAGGTGTGAATAGCAATGGTGGTAACCTGTTCGTTAACGCGAACGGTGGACAGGTAAACTACCAGGCTGAAACAGATGTGAATGCAACGGTCAATCTCGGACATGGCAATGCCTACATGACATATGGCCAGGGCTATACAGCCACACAGGTCAACATGGCGGGCGATACCAATGCCGACATCTCTGGGTTTACCCCGAGCAACGGGATGCTTCTGGCGACAAACCTGAAGGCCCTTGATGATCTCTCTGTGACGTATGCCGGCGACAATAGCACGGCCTACATCTCAGAAGACGGTAATCCCGGCAAGATC
This sequence comes from Acetobacter malorum, assembly GCF_001580615.1. GTDB lineage: Bacteria > Pseudomonadota > Alphaproteobacteria > Acetobacterales > Acetobacteraceae > Acetobacter > Acetobacter malorum. The sequence continues at coordinate 15,291 of NZ_LHZC01000024.1, read as the reverse complement.
GTTCTGCACGGGGTCCATGACGGTGGCGTTGATCTCCTGACCAGCCTCAATGGGGCCAACTTCACACAACAATACGGTTCCAACACGCTTATGATCGCGCTTAACAGCCACGCTTGATCATCCAGATCTGGATTGGTGATAAAGGGGCGGGCGAGAAATTGCTCGCCCCATCTGTGTTCTCACTGAGAACACGGAAACCGTATGCCCGGAGTTCTCAGTGAGAACACGGATGGGAGACACCATTTTATTCTACTGAGGGAGATTGATCAGAAGCCCTGTTTACCGGAGGTAGTTCGGGCAGATGCAGTCCACATTCTTTGAAAAAAGATGACTCTGGGGACATAACCATTTTACCAAATGGACGCCGCCCCCTTGTATAGCTTAAGACTATTCCCTTCCTTGCCCGTGTAATCCCAACATGCAAGAGACGCCGCTCCTCAAAGACAGTCGAGGAATCCCTCGTATCAAACGGTGACCACCGTCTTAAATGTTTTGATGCATTAGGCGATGGAAAATTGTTTGCTTCCATTCCTGTTATAAAAACGTGATCCCATTCGAGACCCTTGCATCCATGCAAGGTCCCCATATGGACCCGACCATTTTCGGAATCTTCATCTGCATTCGCAGACAGTTCGGCCATGATTAGGAATTCTTGAAGATCATCCTGCATCGATATCAGGTCGCAAAAATCAGCAAGGACAACAAGAGAATCATCACCTTCCCCTTTACCTTTGCGCGATCGTATCCATTCTTTATAGTTCACGCCCTTGGAAGAAATGACATATTCAACAATCTCCCTTGGGGGGAGATCCTCGCTTACGGCGTTTTCCAGCCAGGCTATGTGGGTTGCCAATGATCTCGCGCCGGCCTGAGCTCTGGCAGATGTGCCTTCAGCTTCTATGAACCACGAAAGAGCTTCATACAGGGTGCTATCCGTGTCCGCCATATATTGACTAATTGAGAGCACAGAGCTCGGCCCCAGTCCACGTGACGGGCGTCCTGCAATCCTTCGGAACGCGATATCCAAATGGGGGTTGATGGCCAATTTCAAGTAACTCATTACATCGGCAGAAACTGATCGTCTTATTAGAGAGCAGTTGCCTCGCCAAAGGTGAGGAATGTTGTCTGAAATAAGCGCCTTTTCGACGTTTTTGAGTGTAATCCTGTTTCGGCTAAGGATGGCAACCTGACCGTGTGGCGTACCGCCTGCAACTATTTTTTTGACTTCTCCTGCAATCCATTGGCCCTCAGCACGGTCACTTACGAAAGCTTTAGCCTCAATAACACCGGGAACACCAATATGGCCGATCAGCGTCTTCTTTTGACTCCTTGGGTTCTGATTAGCGACCACACACGCCAAGTCGAGAATGGAAGAAGCAGAGCGGCGGTTGGTTTGCAGGGTTACTACCTCCACGCCCGCGACAGAAGATAGTTTTGGGAAGAGGGAAGGGGTCTCTTCCATTAAATGCGGCAAAGCTCCTCTGAAAGCATAAAGAGACTGATCATCATCTCCGACCACAGATAGCGTGGAGCCGGCATCTACAAACATGTTCACGAGATCGAGTTGAGCTTTGTTTGTATCCTGCCATTCGTCGACAAGTAGATGGCATATATTAAACTGATATACAGTTTCTGGATTTTTTCGCATTGCTCGGACGGCCCTGATGGCAAGATCGCCGAAATCCAGGCTGTTCATACGATACTTTGAAATTTCGTATTCTTTATAGGCCTCAAATATTACCGGCGTAATCGTCCTGTGCTGAGAGGCTAAATTTGATGCCGCCTCATGAATACCAATGCCATTTTCCTTAAGACGGGCAATTTCCTCTCTTACTCTCCGGAATTTTCCATGTTGTGACATTCTCAGCCTTTTATCCTCTTCAGGGCTGACGATATCGATAACTTCTTTGAGGATATTCTCGGACTCGTCGTCTGAAAGTATCGTCCAGCCCTTTTTTAAGCCGGCGAGGGTATGGTTTTTCCTGAGATAGCTGGCAGCAAGTGAGTGCAGGGTTCCAAACCTCATCTCGTTAACGCCAGACGCTCCTGTGGCGATTATCTGCTCTCTCAAGGAGGCAGACGCCTCTCTGGTGAACGTGCAGGCCACGACAGACGAGGGAATCGCATTACGCGATAAAATGACCGCAGCACGGCTGGCTAGACATCTTGTTTTGCCACAACCAGCCCCGGCTCTTACGACGAGAAGTCCCGCGACTGATTCAGCGGCCTTTTTTTGATCGGGGTCTAATAGAGTGAGAAATTCATTCATCGCAAATTATCTAAAAGGTTAAAGGAATGAGGGAGGGAAGGGCGGTCAGCTTTCAGGCAAGTGTTGTAGCAAGGATTATCATCACTAACCTTGGCATGCGTGATCCTTATCCTTTCAGCGCAAAAATTCTTATCCGATAAGCAGTCGTTCACAGCACATAGTTATTGGAAGGGGTCCCGGTCAAGGCGCACTTAAACCAAATCGCAATTTCGTGGCCGAGGCACCACTCACTATTATATTCATATATTCGGGCGATTTTTTTTCTTTGTTTTCAGTGGGTTATTGGCCTCTTAGACTACATATCGCGCTGAATTAGACTACAAATCGCGCTAAGGTTTACCCACCCTAGAGCCGTCTTGGACTACAAATCGCGCGGAACTTTACCTCTAAAAACACATTAAATTTCGATTTTTTGTAGTCTAAAAGAGGAGGCATCTCACCTGCTGTGGAAAAGATCACATTTTCCCTTATTTATCAGTAGGTTAAACCACATTACCAAAAGTCATTTAGACTACATATCGCGCTGAATTAGACTACAAATCGCGCGAAAGGCGAGACATAAGGGCCTCTTTCTGGGCAAAAACTGTCCTTGTGTTGGTGGTCTTTGCGTCCATGACATGGCATGACATATCCATGCATTTCAAAGCGAACACGAAATAGATTTTGAGAGACAAAAGTGGTTGCCGATACACCCCATAAAACAACGCCTTTTATTCACCTCCGCGTTCATACCACTTACAGTCTGGCTGAAGGCGCATCTTATCCTAAAGAGATGCTGGGGCTTGCGGCCAATATGGGTGTGCTCGCTGTCGCAATCACAGACCGAGATTCAATGCACGGCGCATTCGATTTCTCACTTGCTGCAAAAGACTGCAAAATTCAGCCAATTATTGGGATTCAACTGACTGTTTCGTTAAGCCCGAAACCAGGATCTATTACGGGAAATATCATTCTCCTGGCCTGTTCGGAACAAGGCTATTCCAACCTCAATGGACTACATCTGCGGGCATCTAGGTCTGAATTCTCCTCTGGGGGCCTACCCATTGAACAACTTGGAGACGCTGTTGATGGAATTATATGCCTAACCGGAGGTGGCTTAGATGGCTTCCTGCCTGCCATTGCCAAAAGATCTCCTGGTGACCTCAATTACGTCACCCACCAAATGTTACGATTGTTCGGGGATCGCCTCTATGTTGAGATATCCCGGAATTCGGCCCCTGACACGGAGAAGGCAAAGGTAGAAGATACCCTCCTTCAGATCGCGGACGGTGTGGCCGGTTCTGTAAAATGTAGCGATGGGGTTGAACGTCGCCAGATCCCCATCGTTGGTACCGTCGACGTTTGGCATGCCACGCCTGATGGAAGAGATGCTTGGGTTATGCTCAGGGCCATATCCAGCTCTGACAGGGTGAGAATGCGCAATGACGGTACTCTTGTAAGCGACCTTCCTCCTTCACACCTTCTCTCGCCAAACGCGGCGAGTGATCTTTTCTCAGATCTTCCAGAAGCGGTGGCCAACACCCTTTCCATCGCCCAGAGATGTGCCTTTGCTGTTCAGAAAGACAAGCCAACACTACCGGCCTTCCCAGTGCCTGAAGGTGAGACAGAGGAGGATCACCTACGCAACCAGTCTGTTGGCGGCCTGCAGGATCGACTTGTAAGGCTCGGCCTCTCGAAAGAGGAAGAGGGTAAGTATTACTCCAGACTGGATTACGAACTTTCTATTATCAACAAGATGGGTTTCCCCGGATATTTCCTTATCGTCGCCGATTTTATCCAGTGGGCACGATCTCAGGACATCCCAGTTGGCCCAGGACGTGGTTCTGGCGCAGGCTCGATAGTCGCTTGGGCTTTGACTATTACCGATATCAATCCGCTAGAATTCGGACTTCTATTTGAGCGCTTCCTTAATCCCGAACGCGTATCCATGCCGGATTTTGACATCGACTTTTGTCAGGATCGCAGGGAAGAAGTTCGCTCGTATATCGCTCAGAGATATGGAGAAGAGCGGGTTGGCATGATCACGACCTACGGGAAGATCAAGGGGCGGACGGCTCTTCAAGACGCGCAGCGAGTACTATTTCACGAAACGTTTGGGCAGGCTGCCTTCGGGCTGATGAAATCTATAAAAGACGTCCTGCCACTAGACCCCAACAAAAAGCCCGAGAGCATGCGGCTCCTGGACGCTTATAACGCAGACAGCACATTTCGTGAGAAAGTTAATTCTGATCCCATGGGGCCAATCCTATGCCGCATGGCGGGAAAGATTGAAGGTCTTGTAAGGAACCGTGGAGCGCATGCCGCAGGCGCAGTGATCGGCAACAAGGCCCTGACCGAAATTACACCTGTTCAGTTTGATTCAGGTTCTGGCCAGAATGGCTTCCTTGTGTGCGATTACAACATGAAAGGCGTTGAAGGTGTAGGACTGGTCAAGTTCGACCTGCTTGGTCTTGTTACGCTAACCATCATCCATCGCGCCATTACCTATATTGATAAGATGCATGGCGTTAAAATCGACGTGCAAGCTATCCCTCGGGACGATAAGGGCGTCTTCGAGATGCTTTCTCAGGGCCATTCATCCGCCGTCTTCCAGTTTGAAGGGGGAGGAATGCGGGATTGCCTTATGAAGGTGAAACCGGAAAGGCTTGAGGATCTGATTGCGATCGTCGCCCTATACCGACCTGGCCCTATGAAATACATTCCGGCATATATCTCCGGGAAAGAAGGCGTTCCCTACGAAACACCGGGCGGTGACAGGTGTAAACCAATCCTCGATGAGACCTACGGCATTATGGTCTATCAAGAGCAGGTGATGGCCGTTGCGCAGGAGGTGGCCGGCTATTCGCTGGGAAGTGCGGATCTCCTTCGGAGGGCGATGGGGAAAAAAATTGCTTCAGAAATGGAGAAGCAAAAGCATACGTTCATTTACGGAGACACTACGTCTGTACCTCCAATCCCAGGCGCCATAGCACGCGGGATGACGGAGGAAGCTGCTATCCAGCTATTCAAAGACATTGAACCCTTTGCCGATTACGGCTTCAATAAGTCCCACGCTGCCGCCTATGCCTGGATTAGCTACATTACGGCATGGCTGAAATTCCACTACCCGGCTGAGTTTCTGTCGGCCCAAATCAGCTACTATGACAAGGCTGAAAAGAGGGCTGTGGTTAAGGATGAGCTAGACCGGCTTGGGGTGCGAATGCTCCCTCCGGATGTCAACAAATCATTCGCACAGTTCCAACCCGAATTCGATGGGGAGAGCTTCAAAGGGGTAGCTGTTCGTTTTGGTCTGGCCGCCGTTAAGGGGGTCACAGATGAGAACGGAGCCATTCGAGATCTGGTTGCCGAGCGAGACAAGAACGGAGAATTCAAGGATCTTCCCGACTTTATGGAGCGAATTGGCCACAGAAGTAAGAGCGATCAAATATCTGGATTGGTCGCCTGCGGGGGATTCGATAGTTTGTGGCCGGTGAGGTCTCAGGCAGAAGAAATCCTGATGTGGCTCATGAAAGACCGTGGCCTTAAAGAGAGAAAGAAAGCCGCATCAGGTGATATGTTTCAGGCAGCAGGTGTTGACGCCTCTGTGGCCATTCCGGCTCGGCTTCAGACCATTTCCGAATGGGGAAATCGAGCAGACCGTGAGTTCGCAGCGGTAGGGTTCTATTTTGGTCGTCACCCTCTTGATCGCTACCTCAAACGAATGATCAAAGGTGGGGTGAGAAGAAGAGCATCGTTCATCGAATGGATGAAGAGCAACGGCAGGGGGCGATTGAATGGTCGTCGCCTGGCGGTAATGGTCGATGACGTAAAGCGCGCCAAAAGTCGCAATGGGACGGACTATATATCTGCTACTTTAAGCGAAAAAAGTGACACTTACAGAGCTAACTGCTTCGCGGCTGCTACAGTCCTTGCATCTGTCATGAAGACGTTGGAGGGGGCAAAAACCTCCCGCGTTCCAGTTGTTATAGAGGCTTCAATTACATGGGATGGTGAGTCCTCCAGCCAAGTTATTAATGCCGCCTGGACGGCGAGTGATTTTCTGGAAGGAGTGCGTGGTGATCTCACGATAATTGTCGACACATCCCAAATACCTCCAGATGCAGCGTTACTCATGAGCGCAGGTGAGGGGGATAATCTCACTCAGATAGGGCTGAAAAATATAATCAGCCGCATCGAGAAGGCCCTTTCCCCACACAGCCACGAGAGCGGGTCCTTAATCCATATAGACGCATCCGGGGCTGAAGAGGGGCAGGGGGAGACGATATCCCTGTCTGGTCGGTATGCGGTGTCAAACGCTACGGAGGGAGCGATACGCTCAATGCCGGGCGTGATTGATATTCAGGACTCTCTCGACTTAGTTGATTAGCCCAGTAAATGCTCTTCAGCTAAGTGATAACTTTGGCGTAGGCGTATCGTTCTGCCCCCGGCCGGTCTGAGGTATTGAGATGCTGGCAGAACCCGAGTGTTTTGTCTGGCCTGAGAGATCGCTAAGGGCCTTAGCCTCCAGAGAGTGAAACGCGCTCTCAACCAAGCTATATCCGCTTCCCCAGTGGGTCTTGATGGGGTCCTGGATATCGACCTCTCTCAATTTGCTTCTCAGGCGACAGACCATCACATCGATAGTCTTGCTTTGAGGAGGAGCTTTTCCGACGTAGAGCGTGGATGCGATTGAGGCCTTGCTCAGCAAATTGGATTTTTTGTGAGCAAGCATCGACAGGATGTCGAACTCGGTATGAGTTAAAGAAAGAGGTTCACCGTCGATGAGGACCTCTCTGGCATCATCACAAACCTTCATTCGTCCGACTACAATTGTCTGGCTGGCAACCCCTCCTCCTGTGGCGCGCCTTACCACAGCTTTCATCCGTGCAAGGAGTTCTACCGGCTCAATGATATTACAGACGCAATCGTCTGCACCGGCCGCTAGAATTTCAGCGACATTAGCTGGGATAGGAGAGCGCACGATAACAAGTATCGAGAGGTTCAGCCTGTTGCCCCGGATAGTTTTGATGATTCTGGGGTCGGGAGAAGTTTGCTGAATAACCGCAAGATCAAATGGGTAATCTCGGAGGGTATCAATGGCGCCTTCTCTTCCCGAAATTTGGAGAGATACGCCGCCCTCACGCACGGCTTGAGACAGAGCCTTACACGGACTTCCATCCAGGTTCTTTTCACTATCGCCGATACACAGAACCCGCATGTAAAACCCTTCTCTCGAAGATCAGAAAAAGAACGCGTTGGCATTAACGTGTCGAAGGCAAAGATAACGGTCAAAGACATCATATCCAGAATAAAAAACATCTGAGAGACGGAAAGCTTGTGCCTTGCATGGCTTTGTAAAAATAATTTGCAAGGTACCGCAAAGGACAATTTGACCAGCAAAATTTTATCCTTGGTTGCGGACTTTTTTTTCTTACGCTTGGGGGAAGGGGACTTCAAATGGCGCTGTCCATAGGCCTGCACCCCTCAACTGTCTGAGGATCTCGTGATGACAAACAATCTCACCATCGGTGGTGTTCCGGTCAATGCTGACGGCCGCCGCAACTCACTGTTTTCTCTGTTCTCTCTCTTCGCCTTCGTGCTGGCAGCCTGCCATGCCACCATGTCTGCGGCAAAGACCACAGCCGTGAAAATCAAAATCCGGCTTACACAGGGCGGGGCGGGAGCGAAATTTGCCCATGTTGCTGGTTTTCTTCTGTTCTCCATCGCGTTCATGCCGAAGAGCGCGTGGGCCGTCGATGAAGAAAGCTTTGGTGGCATGGCCAACAATGTTGTGCAGCAGGGCGGACCAGCCGCTAAAGCTGTCCTCGTGCTGGCATTGATTGGGGGGCTGGCTACTGTTTGGGCCGGCGGCAAGAAAATTATCGCCGCCTCTGACTCGCAGGGGCGCGAGCCTTTTGGTCCCGGCATTGTCCGCATTGCCATCGGTGGTCTTTTGTGTGTGCTCAGCACGTTCACACTGTTCGCGTCCCATTCATTCACCAACGGCAACACTACAAGTGTAAGCGTTGGAACAGTGAATGGCATGGAAGGCGGGGACTAATCCCTCCAGCTCTTCCGGCTCTTACTCTAAGTAAGCGGCCGTTCACAGAAAAGGCCCGCTTCGTGCGGGCCTTTTTTGTTGGGTGATCGTTCAAACTTTAAACGATCGTGCCACCATCGATTCTTGTAGAAGGCATCTGAAACACTCCTGATTTTGGGTAATCTCAAGTATTATTGAGTTTTTTGCTTCGCGCAACAAAAAAGACCCGCACAGGGCGGGTCTTTTCCGGTTGTGACGCTCTGCTTAGGACGGAGTAAAGATATTAAAGAAGAAATCTATCCTTGTGTCAACGCGCCTCCGGCAAAAATTCAGGATAAATTTCTTCAGGAGTTGAGGCGTGGTTCGCTTCCGGGGTGTGTCGCACTGCACTTTGAATGGCCATCTTGGCACGCCAGTCTCTTGTCAGTGAAACAACGGATCCTCTTAGTTCTGGTTTGGTATAGAAAACAAGGTTTTTATCGCATTGTAGAGACGTAATAAGTTTAAGAATATCCTTGCTGTCTATGGTGCGTGTATCCCCCGCAAAGAACCCCGTTTCTGAAACAAGCTTCTGAGGATATTTCTTCTGATATTCTTCTGTCGTAGCCGGAGTAAGGAGAAGATCCCGGAAAACCGGGGAGAGGTAGGCAGGAAGGCTTTTTTCTTTTTCAGGCAAGACAACGGCAACGGAATCGCTATTCCCAACGCGTCGTATTTTTAGTGCATCGCATTTGGGGTCGAGGGATTCAGCAACGATGATTTCTGCCTGTCGTCGCAACAACTCCAGTGCAACCACGGGTGATGGTATTCTGACCGGTGTGTGGGCGATCCTCACTTCAGCAGGCCTAGGAACGATAATAGACATATTCATCCGGGAATGGATGTCTTTCCATGTTCCCGCTTCGCCAAGGCCAAGGTGATGTGCGTCCAGTATGCCGTTCATCAGGTTGCCATCTATGATCGTGCGGAAAATTTCGACTTCACCATGGGGAGCCTCATTGCACAGATTGAGTAGTGAGGATCTTGTGTCGGTTTCATTAAGGAAACGTGCCCCGGAATAGCGCAGTATAGCGTCTAAAGAGACGATCGTGGGCTCAGAGGCGCCTGGCAGAAGAGCGGTGACGTGATAGTCTCTAAGGACATTCACCCTGTTTACTACGGGGTATTTGATGTCGAGAATGATGTGAGGTTGCATCGCCCCCATATCATCCGGGAGCATCACACCACACCCAGGAACGATCTCTTGCAGAAACCTGACCGCTTGGTTCAAGCGTCTCTGCATGACCTGAACATGGTTTTCATGTCTTTCGCAGAGAGCCGCTCTCAGCGTTTTATGTATTTCTCCATCCATGGCGCGGGTTAGGATCATCTCGCGCCGCGTTTCCAGTGTCTCAAGATAGGGTTTTGGGTCATAAGTCTTTCGTAAGCGTTGCCGGGATTCCCTAACAATCTTGCCGACCACATCTGATCTCAGCGGTTTTTTGGTGACTGTTTTAGAGATGACTGTGGCTGTTACGTCTGGGCCTTTGAGGGGGTCATCTGACCCATCCCCAGGCTGGAGGATGAACCGTTTGACAGGTTTCCATTGCCCTTCAAGGGATCGGACCAGATTGGGATTGATGGAGTATTTCAGTCTATCCTCATACCCCGCAAAGAAAGCGGTAATGATGCTCCTCGCCTTAGAGACCGATACCAGAGGGAGGCGGCGGAAAAGCTTATTGACGAAGTAGAGCTCTTTGTCTGAGTTCGCTACGGTGATGTTGAGGCTAATCCCCATCTCGGTAGCAATGTGGCGGTTGAGGTTGAGGAATTCTCTGGCGACATCCTCCCCAATGAGATCGATAGGATCAGTCATCCCAGTGCTGACGCCGGAGGTCTCGGCTCCAGTTAAATTGGCGTCGAGTTTGTTTTCTTTCCGATCACCGTTTGTCAGAACGAACGTATTGTAGGGAAGACCAGTATCCAGAACACTGAATAGAGGCTTAGTGCGCTGCCCCCGTCGATTAACTCGACCTTCCATTTGGCGCTTTTCCCGAATGTCGCCAATTAGCGACACCCATACCATGTGGGCTTGAGCAGATTTCTGGAACTTATCGTGCGCCGACAGGCCCGTGCTTGCAGCTTTGGTGAAGATGGCGGCATCAACCCCACCGTTGTTCAAGCGGGCAACGGTCTGGTTACGGTTGATGAGATTCTTCTCGTATTTACCACCATTAATCCGCAAAGAACGCCCGGAAACCTCGCCGACAACGTAATTTCGTCCCTCCGCATTCTTGTGGGCTTCCACAATTTCGCGGATCTGATCGATCGGATAAAGGGGCATGTCGTGTATCTGCGAGACGAGTGCTTTCACTTCGTCACTTTGCTTTTGCAGCCCGTCATACTCTTTGCGAAGGTCCACATGCTCACTGACCCTCTCCGTTTCACCATCAGGTGTGTATTTATGAAGAACTGTGGATACGGCATCTACAAAGCGGAATAAGGCTGCCTTAATAGTTGGTGGATCAGGATCGAGAACGTCATCGTTTTCCCCGACGATTTCACCTGCGCGAAGCTGGTTCATAATGCTTTCCATCGTCGCCTCGATGACGGCAATAGGTTTTTGCCCATTGCGCAGAGATTCGAGAGTGACGCTGGCGCAGAGATCCACGTTTAGAGCTGTAAGGATCTGGTTCTGGAAGGAGGACAGGCGACTTCCGAAAGGTGAAGTGGTCCAGGTTTCCTTGAATTTGTTGTGTTGTTTTCTATCTTTGTCCGGAATGCTTTTTAGAAGTTCTTTATTTTCAAGGTTGTAACTGGCTATTATGCTACTCACCTGTCTGGCCATTATTGCAAGACGGGATAATATAGGCGCAAGTTCATCCGACACGCGCTCATTTCTCTCGATAATTTCATCGGATGGCCTGATTATTTTGGTTTGGATACCATCCATATCAAGTTCATGGCGAATGATGCCGCCCGCTGTAGATGCCTCCTTAACGGAAGCCTGCGACAAAGCGATCTGGATATGTCGAGGAAGATTGGCTGTGCCAGGGATGTTCGCAAGCCACGGCATGACGCTTGTGTATGCGCCAAGATTGGATATGTCCGCAGCGAATGTTGCAGAGCTTTCCGTTGTGGAGGCCGCCCGAGACCTGGCGAGGTCGATATTGTATCGCGTGTTACTTTCGCCGGCAGCTTTATGTGCCTCGTCCAGAGCCAGATGGGCGTTTTCGGATATAGCCTCCAGAAACGCAGCCCTTGGTATTCCCGGCCTGTTTACCTGACTGTGGGTAAGCATGACCAGCCTGCAGCCGTCCGGCAGCCGCTTATCACGTACGCATTGGGTGACTGATTTCTTGGAATAAGGTTCAACGAGAACAGGGGTATCCGGATCTTCGACGTCAACGATCGTTGCGCCTTCATTGATCAGAAGGGGGCGTCCGAATAACTCTTCACTCTCGATACCTCTAATATCCCGCCAGAAGTCACTGAAAAGATTTTCCTGAAGCGTCATGAAGACGACGTTGCGACCGCGCAGAACTGCAGCAAGGCATGTCGCGGCGAGCACGCGCCCTTTCCCGAAACCTGTCATAGAGGCGACGATGACGCCTCCGGCATTAGGCTCCTCCCCGCGAGCCTTGGCTTCAGCAGCATCGTCTGCAGCCAATATGGCCAGTGCCGCAGTATCTATCTGCTCCGCTGAAAGGACCCTATAGAGCTTCTCTGGTGCCCACTGAAGGCGATCTGACATCCAGGCATCGACATCACCAACTCTTCTCTTCAGTTCACTCAGAGCCTCGTACAGTTCTGATGCGATGGACCTTGGAAGCATCGCGTCAGTTCGCTGGCCTTGCGACAGAGGGTGATAGGGGACCTGAAATTTTTTCTCCTTGTCTGCCAGAACCAGATCCTCCTGCCAGTGCGGAGGGGGGAGGGGAGTAACCTTTATTTCCGGGAGACTGAGAGACATAGCCTTGGTCGGGTTCCTGTACGCGTTAGACAATTTATGAGCGTGGTCGAATATGGACTTTTCGGAGACCGGGAGTGGGCGCGCTCCTTTGCGAACAGCCGATGTCGCCCATCCTTTGGAATATGAACTGAGCCCAGAATTTTTTTCTACTCTGTTCATAGCAGGAAAATGCCTTTAGCGCACATTGCAGATATACCTGCAGTATCGTTATTTCAACGCATAGGACCAGCAATGATAGTGCCGGAGAATAGGTAATTCACCCTCCGAAGTATGATTCAAATAATCAGAGCAGTTGATGACTCAGATATTTACTAATATGGCAGGAAAATGATTCAAACATAAATACGGATTCAGTATTAATTAGAAAAAATCGCAAAGTGGCAAGGAATAGATGTTGACTTAATCCTTGATTGGGTGTTTTAAAGTCAGCAACAAGGATAAAATACGATCGGACGTAGAATGGAAACCCATATCGAGGATACTGGGCTTGTGTTGTCTCATATTCCGCCAAAGCCTGAAGAGGAGCAGTCTCGGCGACAATTCGGATCGTTCAGAAAGCACGACGAGAAAGACAAAGAGGCGGGAAAAGCTGACCTTTACAGGACGCATCCCTGGGTATCCAGATCCATCCTTGCCCGCGAACAATTTGAAGGGCCGGTATGGGAATGCGCCTGCGGCCGCGGCGATGTAGATAGAGAATTACGTCTTTTAGGGTATTCCACTCTCGCGACAGACCTTCATGACCATGGCTATGGAGACAGTGGAAGAAATTTCCTTGAGTCCACTGCGTGGTCGCATGACATCATGACAAATCCGCCGTATAATATCGGCACGAAATTCATTGGTCATGCAGTGAAAATCGCTGATGGAAAGCTAATTTTTATCGTGAAGCTTTCATTCCTTGAGGGAGCTATGCGGTTTTGCTCTATATACTACGAGACCCCACCCTCCCGAATATATGTATTTTCTGAACGCCCCACCTTTGTTGAAAGTCAGGAGGGGCTTTGGCCAGAGGAGGCAGCAGATTATGAGAGTTGGCTTGCCGCCAAGGGGAGTATGGCCGGAACTATGGCGCTTGTGTGGGACAAGAGGGAGTTGCGTCTCCCCCCAGGAAGTGGAGCGGAAACTTTCTGGATAGCCCCTGGTGAAAAGCCGAAGTCGAAATTTGTCAAACGTGTTCGGAAAATGGAAGAAAAGCACGGAACAAAGATCATTCAGGATCTCGAAAAGGTTGGACCTTTCTTTGCGGAGCCACCTCCGAACAGATCTCAGCGCGCTACATGAGAGGGATATCTCGATGCTCAAGCCCCTGAATAGTATTGCAGCCACGTCTGAAGCAGACAAAGACTGTCACCTCATTTTTGATATTGATGGCGTTATCCTTGATTGGGTCTCGGCCTTCATGGCCTGGGCAAAGGATGCGCATCGAATTCGCTCTTCAGTCCTGCCGGAGGAGATCCGGGCCTTTAACCTCGCTGGATACTTCTCACATCACCGAACATTGCGGGAACGGAAATTGATCCATCTCGTGGAAGAGTTCAGCAAATCAGAAGGCTTCAGGGAGATTAAATCTTTCAATGGCGCCGCGGATTTCCTTGAAGATGCAAATGAGGCAGGCCTTAAAATTCATGCTGTCACAGCATGTGGAGGCGCGGAGGCTGAAGCAAGTCGGAGATATTGCCTGCGGCGGCAGGTCTTTTGGCGTGATGAGTGGCCGCTTCATGTGCTTCCGCTGGGAGCGTCCAAAAAAGAGGTGCTCTCCCAATTTCCAGCAGATCGAAGCCTTTTCATCGACGATCTCCACAAAAACGTGACCGAAGCGAGAGAGGCAGGCATTCGCGCTGTATGGCACAAAAGCATGCACGGCACGCTGTACGAAGATATGGACGAACACCTGCTATCAGAGCTGTATACATCCTCATGGGACGATTTGAGGTGTGAGGTCCACTCTTTCCTTTTGCAGATTTCTCCCGCGATGGCGGACAAATATGACGGAGGACTCCTCAGAGCAGAGGCCCTACATGCTGAGGAAGCGTATAGATTGCTCTGATGAATTTTCCAACATATTTCTAAAAGTTTTTTGTTATGGTATGATTACTCTAAGATACAGTGTATTTTTGACAGGAGATAATTTTGAGTCTCGATGTATATTTTCGGATGCCTGAATTTGCGAAACTGCCAAAGGAAGAACGCACCGGCATCTTCCTGAGAGATGAGGGTGTTACGCAGCAGATTACACGCGAGGAGTGGGATCGCCGCCTCCCAAATCTTGATCCTAGCTTATATGAGGTGTGCGAAGATGATGGGACGGTGTTCAGCCTCAACATCACGCACAATCTGGTCGAGATGGCTCAGGAAGCGGAGCTGTATGAAGCATTGTGGCGGCCTGAAGAGATCGGAGTTTCAACTGCCAGCGATCTGATACCGAAACTGGAAAATGGTCTTGTCACTCTGATTCTTGAGAAGGAGAGACTGTTGCAGTTCAGCCCCGATAACAAATGGGGATCTCATGATGCGCTTCTGGGGTTTGTCCGAGAATGCCTCCGCGCAGCACAGAAGTTCCCATCAGCCGAAGTAATTTCCTGTCGATAAGACGGGTATTAAATCTGAAGCCACCTCTGCATATGTGGGAAGGGTTGAGCGCCTAGGCACCTGGCCCACCCCTTGGTAAAGGTCATTTTGCTGGCCGCCAGGCTGTTAATCCCAATATAGTGCCCAGTTTTGAGGCCTATGAGAACGGCTTCAGCGCTTTCAGAGTCCTGACCTCCGAAGGCAGAGGGACCGGCGATAAGAAGCTCAGGAGGGACTTCTGCAGCTATTGCTGCCGCATAGCTCCACGCTGTTGCCGAGACATCATCCGCCTGAATGATTGCTCTGACAGTCGGATCAGTGTCCGGGTCAAAGGACATTACTCTAGCTTTAAGACAATATTCTTCGGCTGCAGCCAGGATCTCCGGACTCTCAACGTCCCCATCTATGAGCGGACGAAGGAATGAAGGTATCGTGGCAATGTGGCCCGCCTCATGCAAGATCTCGCCGAGCGTCTCTTCG
>NZ_LHZC01000049.1 GCF_001580615.1 Acetobacter malorum | reverse complement strand
CAGCTTCTGGCTTTACGCAGGGAATGGATTATCCCGTATTTGCATGATGTTCAGAGTGCTGGTGTGCACGTATTAGGCCACGGTGCTCTGTGTGCTCGCTGGCAGCTGGATAACAGGAAAATTCTTACCCTGTTTATAAATCTTTCTGAGAAGCAGTATGAGATTTCAGAAAAATATCATCTGCTCTATGAATCATCTGAAAATAGACCGGCAGGCCTGTTGCCAGCGCTCTCTCTGGTTGCCTGTGTGGAGGATGTGCCATGACGTTATCACTTCGTGCAACATACCGTATTCAGTTCCACAAAGACTATACTTTGTATGATGCGATCTTGTTGGTTCCATACCTGAAAAAACTCGGTATCAGCCATATTTATGCGTCCCCCCTTCTAGCGTCAGCATCAGGCTCCCTGCATGGGTATGATACGATAAGCTGGGATTTTATTGACCCGGAAAGGGGCGGAGAAGAGGGACTGCTGGCGCTGGTCGAAACGCTGCGTGCGCACGATATGGGCCTTATTCTCGATATTGTGCCTAATCACATGACGACAAACCCTCAGAACGCATGGTGGCAGGATGTTTTGCAGCACGGCAGAGGCAGCCAGTATGCCTATTACTTTGATATCGACTGGAGTGTTTCGGCTGAGCAGGAGACGCATAAAATCATTCTGCCTTTCCTCGAAAAACCGTTGGGAGACATTTTAGAAGATCAAAAAATCCGCGTCTCTTATCAGGAAGACACACGTTCTTTTGCCATTGCATATGAAGATAAAATTTTTCCTCTCGCACCAGAAAGTCTCTCATACGATCAAAAAGAATTTTTTACAGGCCGCTTCAGCCCCGAGACTGTAGAAGGAAAATCCAATCTTCTGGCCCTTTTACAAAAGCAGCATTATCAGCTTGTCTGGTGGCAGAATGCGGGGGATCTGCTCAACTGGCGCCGGTTTTTTGATGTTACAGCGCTTATCGCTTTGCGAATGGAACGTCCTGAGGTTTTTGCCCGCACGCATGCCTATGTGTTTGAGCTTTATCGGCGTGGCCTGATTGACGGCCTGCGGATTGATCATGTGGATGGATTGCTGCTGCCTGCACAGTATTGTCAGGACTTGGTGCAGGCACTGAACGCTCTGACGCCTGAGAGGCCAGAAAACCTACGGAACACGCCCTTCATTTTTGTGGAGAAAATCCTCTCATCCGGAGAGCATCTGCCGAAAAACTGGCCCGTAAGCGGGACCACCGGGTATGATTTCCTCGAACAGGCGTCTTTGCTCCTGCATCATCCCGCAGGCGAAGAAAAGCTGAATGCCGTATGGGCTCGGTTAGGCCCGCATCCTTATGACAAAGTCATGAGGGCCGCACGCGATGAAAAACTGAATTCGTCATTTTATAAAATGTTTCAGGATCTGGCACAGTCCCTGACGGAATGTTTTCCGTCGGAGCAGGATATTACCCCGCACGCTGTTGCATGTGTCTTACGGGAGGTTCTGTTAGCTTTCCCAGTGTACCGGACTTATTTTTCAGAGACGAACCTGAATGAACAGAGCCGTGCGTATTTAAGCGCAGCCTGTGAGCACGCGAAGAAAACACTGCCGGCACACCTCATTCCTCTCCTGATGGCCTTGAAAAATCTCTTAACCCAGGCTTCGGAGCCCGGTTCGGGCGGTAAAAGCTTTCAGGATATGTTTGTGCATCTGACAGCCCCGCTTGTTGCGAAGTCTGGTGAAGATACGGCTTTCTACCGCTATGATCGCCTGCTATCACGGAATGAGGTTGGAACAGATCCGGCTATTTTCTCTAAAGGCATAGAGGTGTTTCATCAGACAAATCTGAGCCGTCTTGCGTCACATCCGCAGGCTATGCTGTGTACAGCAACACACGATCATAAAAGGGGGGAGGATGGCAGAGCCCGCCTTACGGTCCTCAGTGAGCCTGAGGCGAACTGGGCGGAGGTTGTCGCTCTCTGGTTTGAAAAAAATAAAGCCTTACACACGCAGGGCAGCGCAGATTCTCCTGTGAGTAAGGCGGATGAGTTCTTTTTCTATCAGACACTTATTTCGGCATGGCCAGTGGATACAGGCGAGTTTTCTGGCCTTCCCAAAAGGTTAGAGATGTATCTGACCAAAGCTCTGCGCGAGAGAGGTTTAAAAACAAGCTGGGCAGATCCTGATACGCGTTATGAAGAAAGCTGCCAGCAATTTGTAGGGCAGTTTTTAAAAATCTCGTTTTTTAAAGATCTCACGGCCTTTGTTGACCGTATTTCTCCGGCGGCCGCGCTGAATAGCCTCACGCAGGTTATATTACGGTTTACAGTGCCGGGGGTGCCAGATTTGTATCAGGGCCGGGAAGGGTGGGACTTTAGTCTTGTGGATCCGGATAACAGGCGACCTGTTGATTACTCCCGTCTGGGGAAAGATCTTGAGAGTGACAACAGTCTGGCGGCATTGGCGTCCAGTTGGCGGGATGGACGGATTAAACAGCACCTTATTTGTAAACTTCTCAAACTCAGAGAAAATTATCCGCAGCTCTTCGTAAAGCCCCGCTATGAAGTAGTTTCAGTTCAAGGCGAACTTGCTGATCATGTTGTGGCATTTCAATGTGTTTCGGCAGATATGAAGATGCTGGTTATTGCAACGCGCTTCGGGCTGTCTCTTTCCATGGATGACGCGTTGCGAAGTCATACGAAGGGTTGGGGTGCAACTCACCTCTCTCTGCCGGAAGGGGAGGAGAGTGGGGAGTGGGAAAGCATTCTATGGGGAAATACGTTTAAAAGTTCATCTGCTTTTGGTCTGGATCATTTTTATGGGTCTGTTCCATTCGATGTTCTCATTGCGTCGCGTTAGGGTGGTTTTCAACATAAAGTGACCTGCATTCTTCTTCATGACCGCATCCGTCCTCTCTCCCCATACGTTGCATGGTGGACGTTAGTGGGGATGGATGCTGAAGGATGTTAATTTCAGATGAGAAAACTACTGTAAAAAATCTTTCTGATTTTCGAACGGACCTAAAAAACCTCTTCGATACATGGAAGGCCGCCCCCTGTATCCCGGCAGAAAATGTTTTCCCTTTAGAATTTCTAAACGCCTTACGTGGGATTGGCGCATTAGACGCGCTGTTATCGCGTGACGCAGGCGGTCTGGACCTGTGTAGAACACCAGAAGGGGGGCTTGTTCTTATGGCTCTTCTGCGGCGCACGGGTTATGTGAATCTGTCTTTAGGGCGTTGTCTGGAAGGGCACGTCAATGTTGTGCGCCTTGTAGAACTTTACGGAACGCCTGAGCAACGGCGTGCATTTGCCCAGACTCTCAAAAGCGGGATATTGGCGGGGATATGGGTTACGGATGGCACTCCACCTGTCATCATCAGGCAAGAAAATGGGCATTACAGGCTAACCGGCGTTAAAGGATTTGCCAGCGGCGTTAAGCAGGTCAGTCTGGCTCTGATAACAGCGACCAACCCACAAGGGCATTCCATTATGCTACTGGCGCCAACAACCGAAGCCGACCGCAGGCGGCCCGGTCCGGGAACATTAACGGGGATGCAGGCCAGTGGGACAGGAGGCTATGATTTTACAGATGTTATCATCCCGCCAGATCATCTTCTCGGGTCAACAGGAGATTATTTACGGCAGCCCGAATTTTCAGCAGGCGCCTGGCGCGGGTCTGCCGTCGCCTTAGGCGCAATGGATCGGTTGGTTGACCTTTTCAGGCAAGAGTTGTTAGAGAGAGGGCGGGCGGCCAATCCGCATCAACTCTACCGGATTGGCGAGGCCCTTATTTTGCAGAAAACGGCTGCCATGTGGGTCGAACAAGCCGCTAAAGCTGCTTATGCACCCCGGATGAAGCCTGACGATGTGGTTGCGACGGTTAATCTTGCACGCCTTGCCGTTGAAAGGGCGGCTCTGGAGTTGATTACGATTGTTCAGAGAAGTCTGGGGTTATCTGCTTTTGTAAAAGGCAAAGCGGTGGAGCAGGTCATGCGGGATTTGATGACCTATCTGCGCCAGCCTGCACCGGATGAGGCGCTGACAGACGCCGCAGCGTGGTTTCTCGACCATGACTGGCCAGAGGACGGCCTATGAGAGTGCAGGAAATACTTGAAAGCTTTAGTAAATTTCCGGTTGCCTCTTTTGAGAAAATTGCGCCGGGGTCCTCTCTTATACTGTCACCACATCCAGATGATGAAAGTCTCGGCTGTGCAGGCTTTATAGCAACTGCCATCAAACAGGGTTGTCCTCCCGTGGTGGTGATCGTCTCTGATGGCTCTGCATCCCATCCCGGTTCTCATCTCTGGCCCCCTGAACGACTTGCTTCGTGCCGGCAGGAAGAAAGCCGGAATGCGGCCAATGCGCTTGGTCTTCCTTCTGATCATCTTTTCTTTTCAGGCCTTCAGGATTCAGCGGTTCCAACAGCAGGAGTGATTTTCGAGCAGACTGTCCGCCATATACTGGAGCTGGCCGCGCAGTATCATTGCCAAAATATTCTTGTTCCATGGCGTCACGACCCTCATTGTGACCATGAAGCAGTCTGGATTATGGGGCAAAGAATTAAAGCTTTGCGGCCAGATCTCAGAATATTGGCTTATCCGGTATGGGGGCTGACGCTTCCTCCTGAAAAGGAAATTGAGGAGCAGATGCCTGCTGGATGGCGGCTGAATGTTGAAGCGTCTCTGCCTAAGAAACGACGCGCCATCGAGGCCCATCTCAGCCAGAGGGGGCTTGTTGTAAAAGATGACCCGAACGGTTTTGTGTTACCCGAACACTTGCTGGAAAAAATGCTTCAACCCTATGAAATTTTCATAGCCTCATGACTAAAGAAACCTGGAAACCAGATGTTTTCGAAACACTCTTTCAAAAGAGTGATGATCCGTGGGGTTTTGAAACCAGCCTTTACGAGCAGAAGAAACTTGCAAAAGTTCTGGAGTGTATCCCAACCCGTCCTGTGTCTTTCGCTCTGGAGTTAGGGTGTGCAATTGGGGTCAGTACGTTGGCTCTTGCACAATACTGCAAACGTATTGTGAGCGTGGATGCGTCAGAAACAGCTCTTGAAAAGGCAAAGAAGCGATGTGAAGGGCTGGGGCATGTTACGTTCACCAAGGCATTTCTGCCGCAGGACTACCCGGTTTTGGCAGCGTCAGGGTGCGATCTCGTTGTGATTTCTGAAGTTCTTTATTTTCTGAGTGTCGGCGATATTCAGCGTCTTGCTGGCATGGTGACCCAGAGCCTGACGCCAACAGGGAGTATCCTGATTGTAAACTGGACTGGCCCGACAGACACGCCATGCACGGGTAATGAGGCCTCTGAGTGTTTTATTGAGGCCTGTCGGGCACTGCATTGGGAACCAGATCTTAGCGTGCGGGGATGCAGCTATCGCATTGATCGACTGTCTGGCGTTCTAAATTCGCAGAACAGCGGGCGCGCGTCTGGCGAAGAAATCTGAGCACCCGTTGCGCACGTTTGACATGATTTTCAAGGTCATCTCGCCGGATACGTGTGGGA
This sequence comes from Acetobacter malorum, assembly GCF_001580615.1. Taxonomy (GTDB): domain Bacteria; phylum Pseudomonadota; class Alphaproteobacteria; order Acetobacterales; family Acetobacteraceae; genus Acetobacter; species Acetobacter malorum. The sequence continues at coordinate 131,573 of NZ_LHZC01000049.1, read as the reverse complement.
GGGCATTCCGTCACAGCAGGCTGAGACTGGTTTTTAAACCGGTATGCCAGCTCTTTTCGGATACGGAGTAATCGGCGGGAGACTGTCTCAAAAACCTCGTCGATATAGTCGTCCTGCGCGCGTATCCTGCGCGCCAGAGTTTCAGCCATGCCGCCTTGGGCACGGCCTGAAAGGCGCGCCGAAACGTAAACGACAACGTCTGGGGCATGACGCACGGGAATGCCATTCTGTTTTAATATTTTATAGAATTGACGGTCTTCCCCCGTTGGAACATTTGGTATTCCATCAACTTGTGCCCAAGCTTGGCGTGTGACAGCGATACTGGCCCCCGAATGCTCGATATGCCGGGGCCATGGGTCATGGGGTTCGGGGCATAGTTCTACGGTGATCTGCTCCAGCAGTGCGCCATAGGCCTGCTCTGCCTGTTCATCCTGATGCAGATGCAGGGGAATTTTTTCGGCTTCTGACGGCAGGAGAAGGGCTCGGCCAAAGACGGCTTCTACTGAGTAACAAACAAAAGCTTCAAGCGTGCGATATATCCAGTCTTTTGAGACTTCTGCGTCTGCATCAGTCGTAAAGAGCAGAGCATCAGGGGTCGCGTGTCTGGCAGCATGCGCGAGTGCTTCTCTGCGGGCTATTCCTGCACTTGCTAAATGGGGATGATAGACAACCTGAACAATCTCCAATGCAAAGGGAAGTTTATCCTGTAGGGAGTGGGCCAGATCGTAGGTTTTGTCAGTGGTGTTGTTGAGCCACAGGACAACCTTATCAGGAAGAACGTAGGATTGCGTTGCCAGAGCGATAAGGCAGGGAATAATATGCTCTTCTTCATTACAGGCCGGAATGGCAATAATTCTTTGTTTTTTCCAAAAAGGACTCTGCCGGAGTATTTCTGAAGGCGTGCCAGTGGTCCCGTTATCAGGGTCGTGAAAAGACATAATGACAGGCCTCATCGTAAGACGATATGTTTTCTTCCTCAGACGTATCAGTCCTGAGAAAAGTTCATTCTTAATTTTCTGAATGAGCATTAAGATTATTTTATAATAATGCTGAAGAGCCGTATTGGTTTACTGCGAAAGTTTGTAACACATATAAATAATTTCAATATAAAAGGTATAGTAAATTTTTCTTGTTTTATAAAAAAGAAAAAGTCCGACTTTTGTATATTGTGATGATTTTTTATGAAACTTTCATACCGACCTCTCGCTAACACTAAATGTCTTTACGTAAGTTACAGTAGGAGCAGGTTCATGACAGTTACCATCCCCGCCCAAAGCCAGTCCCATCAGCCCGGCGTTGAAAAACTCATGAAGCCTTTGGCTGTCCATATCCGGCCTGACTATAAAGGAAGCGGTAAGCTAGAAGGTAAAAAGGCCCTTATCACGGGGGGTGACAGCGGTATTGGTCGCGCGGCAGCCCTTCATTTTGCGCGAGAGGGGGCGGATGTTGCCATCCTCTATCTTGATGAACATGAAGATGCGCAGGAAACAGTGCAGCAGATTGAAGCAGAAGGGCGCAAAGCCCTTGCGATTGCTGGCGATATTGCGAGCAGTTCTTTCTGTAATGATGCTGTTGAGGAAACGGTGAAGATACTGGGTGGTCTTGATATCATCGTGAACAATGCTGGCGTACAATACATCAGTGAAGATCTGACAGATATTACCGATGACGTCTGGCAGCATCATATGAATGTGAATATCAACGGCTATTTTTACATCACCCGGGCCGCTCTGCCTCATTTGAAAAAGGGCGCTGCGATTATCTCCACGTCCTCCATTAATGCTTTTGCTGGCAATAAATCTCTGGTTGCTTATACAACGACAAAAGCCGCCGAGATGGGCTTTACACGTGCCCTTGCGCTCCAGTTGGCGGACAAAGGTATCCGTGTGAATGCTGTGGCACCGGGGCCGGTCTGGACGCCTCTCCAGCCTGCCAGCTGGGGGCCGATTGATCCAGAGGCTGTGGCTGATCTGGGGTCCGATACGCCCATGGGTCGCTGTGGTCAGCCTTCAGAGCTGGGGCCAGCTTATGTTTATCTTGCGTCTGAGGACTCAAGTTTCGTGACTGGTCAGACCTTGCATGTCAATGGCGGAAGAATCGTCAATGGTTGAAATGCTGCCATCCCTGATGGTGCCGGCATCAAGCTGGTTGCGCTCTACCCCCCATCGCTACTGGCTGGAACATCAGGGGCTAAGGCTGCTTGATTTTTCCAAAGCCTCTCGGCTGAGCGTGGGGTTTGGCCCTTTGGATAATAAGGGCTCACTTGTTCCTAATGCACAGCCAGACACTACGTTGACAGCGCGAATGACGCATTCTTACGCGATTGGGGGGCTGCGTGGTGTGCCGGGGTGTCTGGCTGTGGCCGAACATGGCGTGCAGTCTCTTCTCGGGCCGCTGCGTGATGCAGAGCACGGAGGGTGGTTTGGAGGCCTGACAAACGGCAGCCCGACAGCGGAGCAAACCCGCAAGCAGAATTATCTGCACGCCTTTGTATGCCTCGTGGGCTCGACAGCTGTCGTGGCGCAAATCTCCGGTGCTGAGCAGCTTTTGGACTTGGCGACGTCCGTGTGGGAAAAGCATTTCTGGAGTGAGGATGAAGGCGTTTTTCGCGAGAGTTTTTCTGCATCCTGGTCTGATGAAGAAGATTATCGCGGCGCAAACTCAAACATGCACTCAGTGGAGGCCTGCATGGCCCTTGCTGATGTAACCGGGAATGCTGTCTGGCGGCGTCGCGCCTTGCGTATCGTTAAGCGCTTTATTCATGATCTGGCGCGTGAAGCGAACTACGTGGTGCGAGAGCACTATGACCGCCAGTGGCATTATTTGCCAGAATACCATCAGGATAAGCCCGCTGATGATTTGCGTCCCTATGGGTTAACGCCGGGGCATTTTGTGGAATGGGCCCATTTGCTCCTTAAGCTTGAAGCTGCTTTCCTGCGTGAAGAAGGGAATGCTCCGGTATGGCTGCTAACGGACAGTATTGCACTTTTTGAAAAAGGTATGTCGGTAGGCTGGAGCACGAACGGGAAGGGGGGCCTTCTTTACACCGTTGATAATGATCTGGTCCCCGTAATCGAAAACCGACCCCATTGGGTGCAGGCTGAGGCACTTACCGCAGCAGCAGCCCTTTTAAAACGCACAGGCCATGCCCGATATGAGACATGGTATCGGACAATCTGGGATTATATTGATCTTTGCATGATTGATCGGAAACAGGGCGGCTGGATTCAGGAAGTTGATGCCGATAACCAACCCTCTGAAGTTGTTTATCCCGGCAAGGCGGACCTCTATCACGCTTGGCAGTCTACCCTGACACCTCTTTTGCCATTGTCTCCCAGCTTTGCGACAGCAGCGCGTGATCTGTTTTGAGAAAAAACTCTGGCAGGTTATTTGCCCGATAACCTGCTTGCCAGACGATCAAATGCAGGCTGGTAAATCTGGACAGGCATACGCGTCTGCATTGCGGAGGCATGGTCGGGGTCAGCTTCAAACTGTCCTTTCCAGCGGATAAAGGTGCGGTCACCATCTGTTACAGGCAACAGCATGATTGTTGAGCGGTAGTTCCAGATCGGGAGTGCTGATTCAATGATCGAAAATGTCACCGCATAATCGGTGTCGGACAGGGCGAGAAGCTGTTCGCGGATAAGTCCCACATCACTCATCTCAACGGATCGGATGGCACCCACGCGGTCGCCCGGATCGTTCCCTTCGATCTTGCAGCTTTTTACTCCCGGCAACCATGTCCCGATCGTCCCGAAATCTCTGATAAGGGGCCAGACGGCGGCGATGGGGGTATTGAGAATACTGCTGGCCATAACGTCTATCATCGTATTTTTCCTAATCAGCACTGGATTGTCTTAAAGTGACTGGCCACCAGTAACTTCAATCCGTTGACCATTCACCCAGCCCATGTTGTCGGACAGAAGGGCGGTAACGGCTGCGCCAATGTCATCCGGTTGCCCGACACGCCCCAAGGGGGTGATCTCTGCCAGACTGGTGTTAACCGCAGCATTGTCACGTACCAGCCCACCGCCAAAGTCAGACGCAATGGCGCCGGGGGCTACGGCATTAACGGTAATGCGGCGTTTCCCCAGCTCTTTTGCCATGTAAAGTGAGATCACTTCGGTTGCGCCTTTCATGGCTGAATAAGGGCCATGATCCGGCAGGTAGAAACGTGTGGCCGCCGAGGTGATATTGAGAATATGGCCGCCATCACAAAGTAGCGGCAGAAGCGCTACGGTCAGCAGATACGGGCCTTTGAAGTGAATGTTATACTGGTTGTCGAGTTGTTTCGGTGTCGCCGCATCAAAACGGGTGTGAATGATATTCCCGGCGTTTTGCACAATGTATTTCAAGGTAGACTGAGCGAACTCTTCACCAAGAAGCTTTCTGACCTGTGCGCTAAAGGTCGCAAAAGTGGTATGGTCTGAAATATCCAGTTTCAGCATGCGCAGCTTTGCATTTTCGGTGCTGAGTGTGGCTTCAGCAGTTTTCGCTTCGGCTTCATTGGTAAGGTAGGTGCCAAGCACATCAACGCCAGCTGCAATGAGATGTTTTGCGATACTATAACCGATCCCACGATTGGCACCTGTAACAAGGGCTACATATTTCTGGTTCATGACCGGTTTCCTTTGAGGAAATTTATAAGGCGGCAGACTGCCGGACTGAGTCGATCAGACTTAAAGACCATTCGATACATAAATAGGGGAAAGCGGTTCGTCAACGAATTACGGACCGAACAATACAGATATTATATCAACAGGCTGTGCGCCAACGGGGCAGTCAGGAGATTTTACTGGCTGTAGAAAGGCTTTAGGCGGTCAATGCAAGGCTGTCCCAGACCTGCATGAGTGTCGTAATGGCGTCGTCTAGTTTCTTTGCCCTGTTGCCATCTCTGGCCTCGCAGGCCATGCCGTGCAGGAAGGTGGCAAACAGGGTGGGCAGGGTTTTGGTGACAGGCGTATCAGTGAGTTCACCCTCTGCTACGGCCCGGGCCACGCAGGCCTGAAAACCCTTTCGACTGCGCTCTCTCTGCGCAGCCAGGAGAGTTTGCACCGGCTCGTTTTCAGGCGAGCAGTTGCAAGCCCCCAGCACAATCAGGCAGCCGGTGGGATGGGAGCGGGTGGTCTGCATGCGAGCGGAGCGGCGGAGTGTCTGTTCGATGGCGTCACGCGGCGCAAGCGTTTCATCCCACAGGGGCGCCATCACTTGCCCATAGGTTTCCAGATAACGCTGCACGACTTCCCGGAACAGAGCTTCCTTCGACCCGAACGCAGCATAAAAACTTGCCGGCGAAATATTGCCCATGCAGGTTTTAAGCTGGTTGAGCGAGGTTGGTTCATAACCCTGCGTCCAGAACAGCGTGAGCGCGGCATCCAGCGCTTTGTCCCGGTCAAACTCGCGGGGCCGTCCTGTGCGGGCCATGTCCTGTCTCCGTCCTTGTGAAGAATTTTCTATACTAAGCGGTCCGGAAGTGGATTGCCAGCCTTACGCGCTGAAGCCACCGTCAATGGTCTGCATCGCCCCGGTAATGCCGCGTGCTGTGTGCCCGGCCAGAAAGGAGACATAGGCTGCAACATCCTCTGCAGTACCATGTTCCTTGATCGCCATAACGCTGTGCATGAGATCGGCTTCCGGACCATTGGCCGGATTCATATCTGTATCCGTTGGCCCCGGCTGAATGACGTTGACGGTGATGTGCCTCTCTCCAAAGTCTCGTGCCAGGCCGCGCACCATGCTTTGCAGGGCAGATTTTGTCATGCTGTAGGCCGCCAGCCCCTTGAAGGGAACACGATTGGCGTTTGTGGAGCCAATCAGGATGATCCGACCACCGTTCGGCATGGAACGGGCGGCTTCCACCGCGCAGTGATAGGCTGCACGGATGTTGATATCGATCATGCGATCAACGTCATCAGGATCAAGTGTGAGCGGATCTCCGGCGATGCAGATGCCTGCGTTGAAGACGAAAATGTCGATAGGACCGGCATCGCGTGTGGCGGCAAGAATGGCTGTGCGATCAGTTGCATCTGCCTGAATGGCTTCCGCCCCGGTCTGACGGGCAAGCTCTTCCGCTATTGTGCGCGAACCGGCCCATGTGAAGCGTACAGATGCGCCTTCAGTTGCCAGACGTCTGACGATAGCGGCACCAATCCCCCGACTTCCGCCAATGACGAAGGCTTTCTTGCCTGAAAAGTTTTCCATCTCGCATTTTCCTCTATTCCGTATCGGTCAATACAGAATAAGAGAAAGATAGTTTGCAAGTGAAATCTGTATTGAAGGGTATGGAATTTTCTGGATCTGTCCTCGGACAATCACTTCCCGCTTGAGCGATGCAGAAAATCATTGCCTGCGTATTGCCATCCCTATATCTGTATCATCCGTTCCATTTATATGAGTTGCAGATGACCGAAAGTCTTTCCCTATCTTCAGACGACCGCCTGCCGGTTGCTGGTCTTCTGGCGCTCGCAATGACCGGGTTCCTGTGCATCATGACGGAGACGCTACCGGCCGGCCTCCTGCCGGAAATAAGCGCAGGCCTGCATGTGTCTGCCGCTTATGCCGGGCAGATGGTGACGGCTTATGCCGTGGGGTCCCTGAGTGCTGCTATCCCGCTCACGCTTGCCACACAAAGATGGCGACGGCGCGCCGTGTTGCTTCTCGCGATCCTCGGTTTTCTGATGTTTAATTCCATAACGGCGCTCTCATCAAATTATTGGCTGACACTTGTGGCCCGTTACTGTGCAGGTGCTGCAGCCGGTCTGGCCTGGGCATTGCTGGCGGGGTATGCGCGACGGATGGTAACTCGGCCCCAGCAGGGGCGGGCGCTGGCCATTGCCATGGTGGGCACACCCATTGCGCTATCTCTGGGGGTGCCGGCTGGTACATGGCTGGGGGCTGCGCTGGGGTGGCGGCTGGCATTTGGGGTGATGTCGGCCTTTACACTTCTGCTGGTTGGCTGGGTGCTGGCAACGGTGCCGGATTTTCCGGGGACGCCCCATACGGAACGTCTTCCCTTTCGGCATGTGCTGATGACGCCCGGGGTCAGATCGGTGCTGGGCGTCGTGATGATGTGGATGTTCGCGCACAATATTCTCTACACCTATATCGTGCCTTTTCTTGTGCCATCAGGGCTGGCAGGGGAGGCGGATCTTGTGTTGCTGGTGTTCGGTATGGCAGCCCTTGGCGGCATCGGCCTGATAGGACGACTGGTGGATCACGTGCTGCGTGCCGCGGTTTTGGTCAGTCTGGCAGTTTTTGCACTGGTCTGCGTTGCTTTTGCCGTTGGAGCGAATTCTCCTGCGGTCATCTGGGCAGGTGTTACCATATGGGGGCTGACGTTCGGCGGTGCAGCAACATTGCTGCAGACGGCTCTGGCGGATGCGGCAGGCGAGGGCACAGATGTGGCACTCTCTATGAATGTCGTAGCCTGGAACAGCGCCATTGCCGGGGGCGGTCTGCTAGGCGGCGCTCTGCTTGATTTGTGGGGGGCATCCTCTTTCCCGTGGGCGATGCTCAGTCTTTTGCTCTGCGGCTTTGGGATTGCGTGGCAAGCATGCTCGCATGGGTTTCCAGCAGGTCACCGCCTCGCGCCCCGACACGCGGAAAGTCCGTAATTCTTTTGAGAGGCTTATCTCAATTTTGTCTCCATCCACGCACTGATTTTAGCAATGACGTCCTCTTCAATGCCAAAATAACCATGAGGGCTAAGAGAACCGCACGTCTTTTTCGATTGAGTGAGGCCTCCCGTCGCTCTTAATACCTGCACGTCAGAACTGCCTGTTAGGGAAGCTGCAATACGGTCTGCGTTCTGCGGTGGGGCCACGTTGCAGCGGTCATTCTGGTTGGCAACGATGAGAACCGGTGCATGGATGTCCTGAAGGGGAGCGTTAAAAACAGTTTCCTTGCTGCCACCCATGACGGAGACAGATTCACTCAGCACAACGCCAGCAAGGGTGTCTGGTGGGGCATGAGCCGCGCCGTTAGCCGCAGCGATTGCGCCCTGGCTCGTGCCGAGAAGAAAAACTGGAGAGGTACCTTCCTTATGAGCAAAAATCAGAAGATCCTCAATAACACGCGCATAGGATGCGGAATTGCGGTGTCCCCTGAGATTTGCATGATTAAGTGTATCTGGAATGAGGACTGCGTAGTGGCGCTGGCTCCAGAGACCCCGCGTTCGCACAACAAAATTATTTCCGTGCCGGATGCTGCCGTCCAGCCCCAGACCAATGTTGCCAGCGCCACCGGGAAGCATGATCAGGATCGCTCGTGGTCGTGCAGGTGCGCAAAAAAGAGCTCTGACAGAACCGCCATCCCGGAGGGGGACGTTAACAACCCTTTCATTCATGCCGGAATTTGTAGAACTAACGGGTCTTCCCGGTTCAGGACGGCTCTGGGCATGTGCCGGTATGGGTGAAAGCGCTGAAAAGCAGAGTGCTGCAAGCGCATGATAGAAATATTTGGACATAAAATTTATCGGCATGGGTTCTCGTTAACGCGTGAGAAATACTGTGACATTAAGAAAAATCCTTCTCTCTTAATGTCACAGGTATGTCGCGGCTTTCAACTAAAGAGAATAAATGACTGTATGGCTCTCTCCATCATCCTGGAGCTGAAATCTGTCTGTTTTCCCCACGAGGATATTATCTACGGTTAGGGTGGGGGACGTGCTGTAGCTGATACGGTTAAGGTTCCTGATGATGCAGTGATACTGACTGCTGCGCCACTGCAGGGTAACTTCAAATTCAGACCAGTCCTGAGGAATGCAAGGGTTTATCAAAAGCATGTCCCCCTGAATGCGAATGCCGAGAAGGGATTCAATGCCTGTGCGCTGCATCCACCCGGCAGAGCCGGTATACCAGGACCAGCCGCCTCGCCCTGTATGGGGCGCGACGGAATAAATATCCGCAGCAATCACGTAAGGCTCCAGTTTGTACCGGTTTGCCTCCTCTTTTGTCCGGGCGTGCTCGATGGGGTTAAGCATGTTGAACAAAGCATGGGCCTGATTGCCATCTCCCTGTGCGGCAATGGCCATCACAGTCCAGAGGGCAGCATGGGTATATTGCCCCCCATTTTCCCGCACACCGGGTGGATAACCCCGGATATAACCGGGGTCAGGCAGGGCTTTATCAAAAGGTGGCGTGAGAACAAGGATCAGCCCGTCCTGCGGCCGAACAAGATGCTCAACGGCTGAGTGCATGGCGAGATGTGTGCGTTCCGGGGAGGCCGCGTTAGACAGAACAGCCCAGGACTGGGAAATGGCATCAATCTGGCATTCCGTGTTTTTGTGAGAACCAAGGGGCGTGCCGTCATCAAAATAGGCGCGGAGATACCAGTCTCCATCCCATGCGCGTTCCAGAGCGTTGGCAAGCTTTTCCGTATGGCTGTGCCATTGCGTGGCCCGAACAGTGTCATGGCGCTCAAGGGCCAGAGGAATGAAGATCTTCAGGGTGGTGTAGAGGAACCAGCCAAGCCAGACGCTTTCTCCTCGCCCCTGTTCTCCCACCCTGTTCATGCCGTCATTCCAGTCTCCTGTTCCCATAAGCGGCAGGCCATGGGCTCCTACAGGCAGACTATGGTCCAGTGCCCGTGCACAATGCTCAAAAAGACTGGCTTTTTCAGAAGAGAGTGCAGGCACCGTAAAATGGTCGTGTTCTGTAATTGGCAGAGGGGGAGCCTCAAGGAAGCCTATGGTTTCATCCAGAACAGCCTTGTCCCCCGTTGTCGTGACATAGTGGGCAACAGTGTAGGCCAGCCAGGTGCAATCATCTGAAATGTGGGTGCGGACCCCGGAGCCGGTTTGAGGAAGCCACCAATGCTGCACATCACCTTCCGGAAACTGGCGAGAGGCCGCCCGTAAAATGTGCTCCCGAACACGCTCAGGGGAAGATGTGGCCAGCGCCATGCCATCCTGCAACTGATCCCGGAAGCCAAAGGCGCCACTGGCCTGATAAAAGCCTGCTCTGGCCAGAACGCGGCTGGAGAGGGTCTGATACAAAAGCCAGCCATTCAGCATGATATCCATGCTTCTATCCGGGGTTTTGACCTGAACAGCATGGCAGACTGTGTTCCATTTTTCAGTAACGGCCTGGAGAACGTCATCAAGGTCTGCTGTACGATACTGGAGAATGAGCCGCCTTGCCTCGGCTTCGTCCGCCGCTTCACCCAACAGAAAGACAATTTCCACCCGGCCATTGGCAGGCAGCGTAATAAGAGTCTGGAGGATGCCACACGGGTCCAGCCCTGCTCCTGTTGCACTGTGCAGGCCATCAGAATGGGTAAAGGCTCCGGGGTTATCCAGTGACCCGTTCCGCCCGACAAAGCTCTTGCGATCTCCGGAAATGGTGGTGACGTAGCTGCCCAGATCGGCAAAAGCGACACGGGAGCCATAGGTCCCATCCCACTGGTTTCTGGCAAAGAGGGCGCCAGTTTTGAGGTCTTTTTCCGTAGTGATGAAAGGCGCAGTTTTCGTGCGGGAGGTTCCCAGAACCCACTCCACATAGCTTGTGAGGGACAGGGTGCGGGACCCTCCCGAAAGATTATGTAGTTGAATACGTGAGAGTTTTACCGGGTCTGCTGGCGGAACATATTGCAACAGGCTGCTGGCAATGCCGTGGGCGATCCGTTCGTAGCGCGTATAGCCCCGTCCATGATGCGTGACGTAGGTTGCCGCGGCATCTCTGCGGGCGGCGGCAGTAAGGCTCCACAGGGTATGGGTTTGTTCATCGCGCAGGTAGAAAATTTCCCCCGGCGGATTGCTGACCGGATCATTGGACCAAGGCGTGATCTGATGTTCCCGGCTGTTGAGAGCCCATGTGTGCCCGCTGCCTTCGGCGGAGGCCAGAAAGCCGAATGTCTCGTTGGCTATAACGTTGATCCACGGAGCCGGGGTGGAGGTGCCGGGAGACAGCACCACAATATAGGTTTCCCCATTGTTTGCAAACCCACCATAGCCATTGAAGAATTCCAGTTCTGGCACGGGCGGCGTGTCAAAAGCAGCAGGATCAGAAGTGGGCATAGGCTGAAAGGCAGGGGGCGTCTGCGCAGGCTGGGATTCTGCCACATCAAGCTGCTCTTCTAGGCTGTCTTTAGCCCCCAGAACAACGCGCGCGACGGACAGGAGAAGCGCCAGAGTGCCGGGTGGGAGCAGATCAGTCCGTAAAATACGAACGGACCCGCCGCCGGTTGCGGCTTTAGGGATGGAACGCACCAGATTTTCCAAAGAGATCTGGAGGTCCTGCAGGTATGAAGAGGGATGGTCGTTCAGGATAATCAGATCAATCGGGAGCTGTTTGAGGCGGAAATATTCATGAGCCAGCAGAACCTGCCGCACGATGTCTGTCCCTGAATTTTCCTTGATTGTCAGCACTACGAGAGGCAGGTCGCCTGAAATACCGAGTTCCCACAAACCTGTCTGGGGACCAGCGCCGAGCCTGATGGCCTGGGACGAGGTGCGCAGAGACGAGCCTGCAAACAGGATATGGCTTGCCAGACGCTGGAACAGGTCAGCTTCCGTCGGGTGGATGTCAAGGTGACGCAACTGGATTTGCGCCTGCGTCCAAGCCAGTGTGCGCACGCGGTCAAGAGCAGCAGCGTCCTTGTGTGTATCAATCAGGTCCAGCAATTTTTCCCGCGATGATGCCGCCATGGTCCAGAAAGAAATGCGTGTTGTGGTGCCCGGTTTGAGCGTGGCTCGGCAACGAAGAGAGAAAGAGGGGTCAAGAACAGTCCCTGTTTGCCCGGATAAAGCTGTTTTTCTCGTAATAGCAGCCGGAGACCGCACTGTATGGTTGCGGCCGATAAAGTCTGCCCGGTCAGTCCCCATGCTGATGGGAAGGTGAGAAACAGCGAGGTGGGCCACCCAGATTTCTGCCTCATCCGGGGTTCTCCTCCTGCGTGTGGCAATAAGAGCCTTGGCTTCCGGAAGATACTCGGTCTGAACGAACAGTTTGGTAAAGGCGGGATGAGCAAGGTCTGAATCCTGGCTCAGAAGGGCGAGTTCAGCATAGGAGGTGATATCAATGTCCTGCGTCTCATGACCCGCATTGGAGAGCGTGAGGTGTCGGACTTCAGCGTCATCTTCAGCAGAAACCATGATGTCCATGGTAGTGGTGAGAGGACCATCCCGACGTGAAATTTCTGCACGGTCTTCATGAAAACCAACTAGATAATCATCAGGTATGGTCCCGCAGGGCTGGATGCCAGCAGACCAGACAAACCCTGTTTTGACGTTTTTCAGGTAGAAATAAGAACCGTGCTGGTCGAGCGTAGGGTCTTCCCGCCACCGGGTCAGCATATGTCCATACCAGCTGCTGTAGCCAGAACCAGCGGATGTGAGCATGACAGTATAACGACCGTTTGAAAGCAGATGGGTTACCGGCTCCTGCGTGTAGGCCGTGTTATAGTAGCGGCCTGCGCGTATCGTCGCATCGGGAGCCGGGGCGGGAATAGCCTGTTCAGCAGGGAGGGGGCGGGCTACAGCGCTTTTGTCTGGCGCGCGTTCCTGTAGGAGCAGTTCTGCAGAGGCCATGGTGGGGTCATTATGGAAACGGGTTCTCATGAGCCCGTTCAGGACGGTATCGGCAACCGCGAGAATGGACATGCCCTGATGGTGCGCCATGTAAGCGCGGACAATAGCCACAGTCTGGTTCTCGGGAATACGTTCGGGCGTATAATCCAGAGCTTCAAAAAAGCCGTATTGCCCCTGCGCGCCGGTTTTTTCTAGAAGGGAAAGATTGGCAACAGCTTTTTGTGGATCAATCATCGCGGCCAGTAAGGTGGCATAGGGGGCCACGACCAGATCCTGCGCGAGGCCCCGTTTAAGGCCTAGTCCCGGAACGCCAAAATTTGAATACTGATAGGTATAATCAAGATCCCGGACGTTATAAGCAGCTTCGGAAATACCCCATGGAATATTTCTGCTCTGGCCGTAGGCTATCTGCCGCTGCACAATTCTGGCGTTTGTCTCCTGTAGCAGGCTTCCCACAGGTGCGCGCATGACCAGAGATGGCATGAGATATTCGAACATGGAGCCAGACCAGGAAACAAGCGCTGCCCCATTGCCGGAAGGTGTTATGGCCCTGCCAAGGCGGAACCAGTCTCGTGCGGGAATGTCGCCTTTGGCGATGGCAAAATACACAGCCAGCCGTGCTTCCGACGCCAGAAGGTCGTAACAGTTGGCATCGGGTGTGTCTTCAGACACCAGAAAGCCGATGGAGAGCAGTTTGCGCGATGTATCACGTAGAAAACTGAAGTCCATCTCGTTTGCAAGCTGCTGGGCCTGCTCTTCCAGCGTTTGAATACGGTCAAGGAGACCGGATTTTCGAGACTGGTCGAAATCGCGCAGATGACTTTCCAAGGTGCGGAGGGGTGCTGAGGCCCAGAAGGCCGGGTCTCTGGACGAGGCTATGGATGCCTCTTCCGGGAATGGGAACACGTGCGTTGCATGCTCCGCAATGATTTTGGCGGGCTGGAGGAAATGCGTCAGCGTAAGGCTGGTTTTGTCTTCTGGCGCGGACAGAACAGCGTTTTTCAGTTTTCCAAGAGACCTGAGGAGGACGCGCTGCTGTTTGGTCAGCTGAAGGCGTATTCCGTCTTGAAAGGTGATTTCCATAATGGCGATTGTGATGGCGTCGGAAAGGCCTGCCCGCCAGTCATGGGGTTCGGTTTCCTGCGTGAGCCATTCACGGCAGGTGCTGGCAACGGTTATGAGATGCCCGGCAAAATTGCCGCTATCCACCGTAGAAACATAAAGAGGGTTCAGAGGCTCAAGGGTTTCTGTACTATACCAGTTGTATAAATGGCCCCGGTATTTCTCCATTTTCCGGACTGTTTTCAGGGTGGATTCCAGCCGTTCTACAGTGTCCTGAAGGCCGGACCACCCAAAGTCGCGCGCGTTGATGGAGCAAAGCAGATAGAGGCCAATATTGGTCGGTGAGGTGCGTCGGGCCAGAACGGGGCTGGGGTCTTCCTGAAAGTTGTCTGGCGGCAGCATATTATCAGCCGGAGTGACGAAGGTTTCAAAAAAACGCCATGTCCTGCGCGCGGTGAGGCGGAGTGTTCTGATATCAGTTCTGGAAGGGCGGGACTGAGACGGGATGATGGGAGAGCGGCTGGTCCACAAAGCGAGAGCGGGGGACAGAGCCCAGAGGCAGGCAAGAGGCGCGCATAAAAGGAGGGTCTCCGGGTCTGTCCACGTGACGTAGAGTGTCAGCACGCCAGCAAAAATGGGGGCTGCCACCATTTTCTGATAATATTGTGCCATGCCCGACTGGAGCAGGTGTGCCGTGTGGGCAGCCGGAACCCACTGCAATAGCAGGCGCCGCGTTATGAACACACGTACGAGCGTCCGACCGATGGCATCCATCATCAGAAAAGCCTGATGGGCCAGAAATGTGAGATTGAGAGCTGTCATGATGGCAGCAGTCGTGAGGTGTGCGGTAATGACGCTGAAATAGTTCCGAAAAGTGATCCATTCGCGCCGTGGAAAAAGATCAGGCAGGACAGGCAGGAATGCAGGAAGAGCGACGATCAGAATGATAAAGAGTGTCCAGACAGCGGCATTTTCAGGCGTAAGAAGCCAGGCGGACAGCAAGGTGAAGAGGGTGAATGGAGCGCAGAGTGTCCGGCGCAGGTTATCCACCATTTTCCAGCGGGCTATGCCGGACAGACGGTCATGCGGTAGCGGCGTTTTTGCTGTGCCGGAAATAATCCATGGCAGGAGTTGCCAGTCACCACGCGTCCAGCGATGCAGCCGTTGAGCGGAGACCATGTAATCGGTCGGAAATTCCTCAACCACTTCAATATCAGAGGCCAGCGCTGCACGTGCAAAAATGCCTTCAAACAGATCATGGCTCAGAAGGGTGCCTTCCGGCACACGGCCGGCAAGAGCGGATTCAAAAGCATCAACGTCATAAATGCCTTTTCCGGCGTAAGAGCCTTCTCCAAACATGTCCTGATAAAGATCTGATATAGCAGCGGAATAGACATCAATCCCACTGGATGTAGAATAGATTTTTTGAAAGACCGTACTGTGATGCCCCACAGGGAGAGACGGCGTTACCCGGGGTTGGAGAATGGCATACCCTTTCTCAACTCTACGCGTTTCAGGATTGAATTGTGGGGTATTAAGAGGGTGAGCAAGCTTGCCAACCAGACGCCGGACTGTTTCCAGAGGAAGACGGGTATCCGCATCCAGTGTGACAACATAGCGGACGTTTTGCGGGAGAAGGCGGTTCTGATCGTCAAGAAACGTAGTGTCTGTGGCGCCGCGTAGCAGGCGGTTCAGTTCATGGAGCTTTCCGCGCTTGCGCTCCCACCCCATCCATACGCCCTCACACTCACTCCAGATCCGCCGACGGTGCAAAAGCAGAAATCGGTCTCCATTAGGAGAGGGACCAAAGCGCTGATTGAGTAGAGCGATACCGGTCACGGCCTGATGCAACAGTACGCCATCATCCGCGCTGGTCTCGGTGTCACAATCTTTCCAGTCTGTCAGGAGGGCAAAATGGACGCCTCTGTCATGCGTCGCCAGATAGTGGACTTCAAGCCGTGTCAAAAGCTCTTTGACAGTTTTTGCATCGGTTAGAAGCGCGGGAATGACCACAAGAGTGCGCATATGGTCCGGAATGCCCTGCAGAAGCTCAAGGCCCGGCAGCATGGTGACTTTTACTGCGCGAAGAGCGAGCCTGTTTATACAGGCGACTGCGGCCTCAGACGTAGGGATCCCCGCGCAGAGAACGACAAGCACCAGCCAAAAGGTGTGCGTGTATTCTTTTTCTGAAATCCAGATGGGAATACTCAGGAAAAAAAGTGAGAGGGCAAAAATGGCCAGACTATATCCTGTAATTCCCTGATGGCAGAAATCGCGTATAAACTTTCTGGAAAGGGGAGGGGAAAACCCTATTTCTGCTTCAAGCTCAAGGCGTCCCTCTAAGAGAAGGTAATAGCCAGGGTCGCTTTTGCGCGGGTCGGATGCGTGCGTTTCCTCTGCCTGTTGTGCAAAGGTAATGGCACGGTGGGCAATATCGAGCTCAGAGACTTTGCTGCCAAGTGCCAGATCTTCAATGGCTTTGCGATACAGGTCCCGGCTTGTAAAATCGGCTTGAGTAAAGCTGGGATAATTTGTGAAGGCTTTATCAATCAGACAAACCTGCTCAAAAATTTCTGTCCAGTCCAGTCCCGTAATCAGCCGCAGGCTTGTGATAATATTGCGAACGGTAGCGTTAAACGCTCCTTGATTCTGAAAATCATCCTGAATGGTTTTTTCAATACTACTCTTCTTGTCCGCCAGACGTTGTTCAAGCCACACCAGAGCAGGATCTTTCTCCAGATCCAACCCTCTGGAGCGATGAACCAGACGGGCAACAAAGGCCGGGGTCAGGCTTTCTGGCTCAACGAGCGCCAGAACCTTCTGGATAGAGAGTTCTTCGTCTTTACGGGTTTTTTCAAGTCTGTCAGCAAAAAGATCAGCCGCTCGGCGACTGTTGTTATTGTTGATGATGGCATGAGCGGTCCGGCGCAGATTTTCAATCAGCACAATCCGCAAGGTCATGGGGACAGCCCAGAGTTCTCCGATTGTGAGAGGCGTAACGCTTTGATAGGCCAGCAGATAGCGGCAGAGAATATCCTGATGCAAGTGGCTGTCAGTGTGCGCGACAAGAGCCCATATCACGCCAAAAATTCGGGGTAACCCTTCAAACGGTCCGTTTGCCAGCTTGGGAAGGCGCGCATAATAACCGGGTGACAGGTCAAGGCTCGTTTCCCTGATCTGCATATCAATCAGCGCATAATTGTCGGCAAGCCATTGGGCGGCAGGTGTTAACTGTTTCCCGGCCTGGAGCGCTTCTGTAATAGCGACATCTGTTTTACGGAGAAAAACGCCATTTTCTGCCAGACGATGTTTTAAAGGATAACTGCTTGTCTTGCTTTTCTGAGTAATTGTCTGAGCAACGGCCAGACTACGGGCATGTGCCTCAAGGCGCTCAATGCCGAAAATTTCGCTTTTTACCGGAGCTCCATCGTTCTGCCAGTAAAAGGATGTATCGGGCTTGAAGAGACGCCGCCACAAAGATGAGCGGGCTGATTGGCCCGTTGCATGGCGAGGAAAATCCGTAGAGCCGTCCATGCTGTTGCTCCGTCTTAGCGCTGTGAAGAGGAAAAGATTTCTGCGTAATTGGGCTTCTGGTTTTAGAAGATTTTCTTGTAAACCCCTTTGCTGTTTGCGGCCGCCTAGGACGCAGTCCAGCGGAGGGGAGGCCGGAGAGTCATGGTTTTCTCCTTGATCGCTAGGTATCACAGAAGAACTAAAACACGTGTTTTCTATCGAAAAATGCCCATCTGCCTCCTGTCTTTTGCGAGGGAGGGGATGGCGCGCTACGACTATTAACGTAGGAGAGAGGAAATTGTTCCCCGCTCTCTGTGCGGGAAGATTACTTCAAATATGCCGGGTCGCCAGAGCCGACCTCAACTGTGGCAGGCTATAAACGGCTGTGTCTCTTTACCGCCCTTTGTTTTCTTTCTCTAAAAAAGCGTAAAGACGGGCGTGGTTGGAATGGGTGACGTTAAAGCGGAACCATTGTGAATCCGAGCGTTCCGGGCGGAACAGAGAGCCGGGTGCCAGCAGGATATCGTCCGCAGCGGCACGTTCTGCAACGGCATGTGTGGAGACGTCTTTCCCAAAGCGTGCCCATGCAAACAGGCCGCCCATAGGGCGGAGAGAGAGCGTCATGCCAACATTCACCAAAGACTGGCAGACAGTTTTCTGGGCCTGAAACAAGCGTTCTCTCAGGTCCGTCAAATGGTGTCCGTATTGGCCGGTTTTTATAATACTCAGAACCGTTGCTTCGTTTAACCCCGCGCTGGTCAGGCTGGCGGCCATTTTGTAGCGCAGGATACGCTTGCCAACCTCAGGCGCGCAGGCCAGATAGCCAACGCGCAGGCCGGGGGCAATGGTTTTTGAAAAACTGCTAATATGAATGATATTCTGGAGTTTATCGTATCGTGCGTGGCAGGGCTGGCTTTCGGGCGTTAAATCCAGAAAGATGTTGTCCTCAATAATGGCAACGCCATGTTGAACGGCGAGTGCGTGAATGGTCGCCACATTGTCGCTCGTCACACAACTGCCTGTCGGGTTGTGGAGTATGGAGGTTGTGACGAACAGTTTGGGCTGATGCGTCTTGACGGCCCGTTCGAACAACTCGGGGCTGGGACCGGCAGGAGTGCGGGCGATCCCGATGACTTTGAGGCCGAGACTTTGAAGAAGCGGATACAGGTTGCAGTACCCGGGGTCATCCACCAGCACGGTGTCATCTGGTTGTGTTAAGGCCCGCAGGACCAGTTCCAGTGCCTGACTGGCGCCATGCGTCAGAATAATGCCGTCTTCAACGCAGGGAATATCCCGTTTTGCTAAGAGCCGCCGAATGGAGCGACGGAGTTCGGTCAGGCCATAAGGGCTTCCATAGTCCAGCATGGAGGCCAGATTGGGGGATTGCTTAAGCGCTTTCAGCCCTTGTTTTACGGCATTGGTAAAAATGTAGGGCTGGGCCAGCCAGCCGCATCCGGCTTTGATGATGGGGGCGTTGTCCTCATACGCATGTTGCAAAAGCCAGAGTGAGTCGATTGGCGGGCGTTGTGTTGCCAGAAGCGGTGAGGCCTTGACGTAATAGCCACCTCGGTCGCGCACATCGAGCAGGCCGGCGGACACCAGCCGGGTATACGCATTGGCGACCGTAATGGGACTGACGTTGCAGAGTGCCGCCATGCGACGAATGGACGGAAGCCGCTCCTGTGCCAGAAGGGTGCCATTGTGGATCTGCTCGGTCATAGCCTCCACAAGTTGGGAAATGAGGGGTGTCGGCTGGCTTGGATCAAGCACAATGGAGGGGGAAACGGTCTTAACCATTAGAATGCAGTACAGTTTCTGAAAAATATGCGCAACTGTACATAGGACAGAAAGAAGGAAGCCGTTACTGTTTGTTATCGAAAACGCCTGTGCACTATGCTGGCGGTGATAAGAGGGACAGTAGTCGATGCCGAATGTGACGGGAAACTTTGACCCAGTTGCCACTGCGGAAAAGGGAACATACTGGCAGCCTTTTACGGCCAGCCGGGTGTTGCAGGCTAATCCGGTGCCCCGAACGCTGGTCTCCGCCAAAGGAGCGTATTATCAGACGCTTGATGGTAACAAGGTGTTTGATACGCTATCTGGCTTGTGGTGTACGCCTTTGGGGCATGGACACCCGCTGATTGCAGAGGCGGTCAAGGCGCAGGTTGAGAAGCTTGATTTCGCTCCGTGTTTTCAGTTGACGCATGAAGGCGCGCTGTCTCTGGCTCAGCGTATTGCCGACATGGCTCCGGACGGCATGAACCATGTGTTTTTTGCCAACTCCGGATCTGAAGCCGTCGATACAGCCCTGAAGGTGGCTTTGGGCTATCACCGGCTTAAAGGCGCAGGCAACCGCTTCCGCATGATCGGACGTGAGCGTGGGTATCACGGCGTCGGGTTTGGCGGCATGTCGGTGGGGGGGATTCTCTCCAATCGGAAAATGTTTGCTGCGGGCATGATGCCGGGTGTTGACCATCTGCGTCATACCTATGAGCCCAAGCATATGGCGTTTACGCGTGGGCAGCCCACATGGGGTACGCATCGGGCAGAAGATCTGGTGCGGCTGGTGACGCTGCATGATGCCTCAACCATTGCCGCGGTGATTGTGGAGCCTATCCAGGGCTCAACGGGCGTGATTGTACCGCCGCTTGGCTATCTGGAGCGGCTGCGCGAGATCTGCACCCAGCACGGTATTCTGCTGATTTTTGATGAAGTGATTACCGGCTTTGGGCGTATGGGCGCGCCTTTTGCGGCGCAGCGTTTTGGGGTGAAGCCGGATATCATCACATTTGCTAAGGCAGTGACCAATGGCGTTGTGCCAATGGGCGGCGTGATTGTGACGGATGAAATTTACAAGACCTTCATGACAGGCCCGCAGAGCGCCATCGAATTCTGCCACGGCTATACCTATTCCGGTCATCCACTTGCTGCTGCCGTGGGGCATGTGGTGCTGGACGTTATGGAGAGTGAAGGACTGTTTGAGCGTGCCCGTGCGCTGGAACCGGTGCTGGAAGATGCTGCCCATAGCCTGAAAGGCCTGAAAAATATTGCAGATATTCGCAATATCGGCCTGACGGCTGCGGTTGAACTGGAACCCGCAGAAGCCGGAGCCGGGGTGCGTGGCACAGCGGTGTTTGAAGAAGGGCTGCGGCAGGGGCTTCTACTGCGGGTTACGGGAGATATCATTTCTTTTGGACCTCCCTTCATCTCCACAGAGCAGGAGTTGAAAGACATGATGCTCACACTCCGGAACGTGATTGAAGCCGTTGGTTGAGTTTTGCGTTTTTACGAAGTCTTTCTGAAAAAAGGATTGTTTTTTATGCCTCTTCTGCATTTTCATATTGTCAAAGGTAGCCGGAACGCGACCGAAATTCGTGAACTGCTGGATTCCGCTCACGCAGCTATGCTGGAAGCCTTCAAAGTGCCGGAGCGTGACCGGTATCAGCTCGTTTCCGAGCACGATAAAACCCACATGATTATTGAAGATACGGGGCTGGATATTCCCCGGACCGATAAGGTGGTGCTGCTTCAGGTTGTGTCGCGTCCACGCTCAAAGGAGCAGATTACTGAGTTTTATCGCCTTCTGGCAGAAAAGCTGGAGAAAGACTGTGGCCTGAAGCCGGCTGATCTCATGGTGTCCATTGTGCAGAATTCTGACGAACACTGGAGCTTTGGTCTGGGCCGCGCACAGTTTCTGACAGGCGACCTCTGACATCAAACATCAGCCATTATGTTTCTATAAATATAGTTCGTGATGGCTGATGCACTCTCGCTCGAACTTTAAGAAATTAAAATGGATTTTCGGCAGGAGATAAGGAGAGGGAGGCGTAATAAGGCTGCTGACGCATGTGTGTATTAGATCTCTCTAACAAAATATCGTCTGAAAAGACTGATGCGTGCATTTTTAGTGCGCTCTCTGGCTGAAAATGGGGTAGCCTGTCTGGCAGATATCCAACACACTCGCAGTAAGGCCGGGCTCGCATGAGGTTTGATCTCAAAATCAATAGTGTATTACGCGAGGTCGATGTGCCGCCGGATATGCCGGTGCTCTGGGTGCTGCGCGATATTCTTGGTCTGACGGGCACAAAATATGGGTGCGGTGTTGCACAGTGCGGGGCGTGCACGGTGCATCTGGATGGGCAGCCTGTAAGAGCCTGCTTGCTGACAGTTGCCGCCGCTGCCGGGCATGACATTCTGACCATTGAGGCAGTTGAACACACAGAAACCGGCGCAAAAGTGCAGCAGGCCTGGCTGGATGAGGAAGTCATTCAGTGTGGCTATTGCCAGTCCGGGCAGATTATGGCTGCAACGGCTTTGTTGCAGCAGACCCCGCAGCCAACCGATGCGGATATTGATGAGGCTATGGCCGGCAATATCTGCCGTTGCGGAACCTATGTGCGTATCCGTAAAGCCATTCATAAAGCCGCCTCCCATGACGCGTAAAAATTTGTCCACATCCCGTCGGGCTTTACTGGGAGCAGCGTTGAGTGGTGGCGGTGGATTTCTTTTGTCCGCCTTTCTGCCGGGGCTGCCGCTGTTAAAAGCTTCCCATGCGCAGGACACAGCGACAGGTGTTGTGTTCCGGCCTAACGCGTTCATTCGGATTACGCCGCAGGGCAGTGTGACGCTGATTATGCGTTATGCAGAAATGGGGCAGGGGATCTACACCGGTATTTCCATGCTGCTGGCAGAAGAGCTGGGCGTGACGCTGGATCAGGTGTCTGTTGAGGCCGCTCCGGCTGACCCCGCCTATGTTGATAGCGTGGCAGGTGAAGAAGAAACGGGCGGATCATCCTCAACGCGGGATAGCTGGATCCCCCTGCGGGAAGCCGGAGCTGCGGCCCGCATGATGCTGGTTTCTGCTGCTGCGCAAATCTGGGGTGTGCCGGAAAATGCCTGTCAGGCAAGGGACGGTCGGGTTTTCCATTCAGCGAGTGGGCGCAGTCTGTCTTATGGAGAGCTTGCGGGGGCAGCGACGCATCAGCCGGTGCCCGCAAAAGTGTCTCTTAAACCCGCTTCTGATTTTACTCTGATTGGGACAAGCCCCCGCAGGCTGGACACAAAAGCCAAAACAAATGGAAGCGCGAAGTTCGGTATCGATGCGCAGATACCGGGGATGAAGATCGGGTGTATCATTGCCTGTCCGGTCAAGGGTGGCCATTTAAGCGGGTATAATCGGGCTGCAGCACTGGCTGTTCCGGGTGTCGTGGATGTGGTGACATTGCCGGATGCCATTGCCGTCATAGGTGAGCATATGTGGGCGGCCATCAAGGGGATGGAAGCGGCCTTTCCGCAGTGGGAGTATGGCCCAAACGCGACAACCTCCACTGCTGATATTCTAGCCCAAATGAAAAAGGCTTCAGAACAGTCTGGTGTTGTGGCCGTCAAAAACGGCAATGCGCAGGAGGCTCTGAAGCAGGCGCACACGCGGATTGATGCTGTTTATGAGCTTCCGTTTCTGGCGCATGCGCCGCTGGAGCCGATTAATACAACCCTGCACATCAGGCCAGACGGAGCGGATGTCTGGGTAGGGACGCAGGTGCCCGGGCGGGCGCGGCAGGAAGTGGCCGATGCAACGGGTTTACGTCCGGAGAGTATTGCTGTGCATAATCACCTGATTGGGGGTGGGTTCGGTCGAAGGCTGGATTCCAATTCCATCGGTCAGGCCGCTCGTTTTGCAAAACAGGTGCCTTATCCTGTGAAGCTGATCTGGACGCGGGAAGAGGATATAACGCAGGATCAGTTCCGCCCCTATTATTATGATCGGATTTCTGCAGGGCTGACGCAGGATGGTGCGATTAGTGGATGGCATCATCGCACGACAGGCTCATCCGTCACGGCGCGCTGGTATCCGGAGGGGATGCAAAACGGGCTGGACCCGGATGCTGTGGAGGGTGCCGCCCAAACCCCGTATGCCATGCCGGATCAACTGGTTGAATTTGTCCGTGATGAGCCTGACGCGGTGACGACGCTCTGGTGGCGTGGGGTCGGCCCAACACATAACGTGTTTGTTGTTGAGAGCATGATTGATGAACTGGCGCATCAATCCGGGCAGGATCCGCTGGCGCTCCGTAAAAAGCTGGCGGCTCACCAGCCCCGCGCGCTGAAAGTGCTGAACGAAGTGGAAAAGGAGTCCGGTTGGGGCAAGGCGCTCCCGGCTGGGCACGGGATGGGCATTGCGCTCCATTATTCTTTTCAGACATGGGCGGCCACTGTGCTCGAAGTCGCTGTTGAGAAAAATGGGCAGATCCGTCTTGTTCAGGCACATACGGCTGTGGATTGCGGGCCGATTGTTTTTCCCGATGGCATTGTGGCGCAAATTCAGGGCGGCCTGATTTTTGGGCTGACCATGGCGCTCTATAATGAAATCACGTTGAAAGACGGACGGGTTGAGCAAACTAACTTTCACAATTATCGCATGATGCGTCTGAATGAGGCGCCGGATATTCAGGTGCATCTGGTATCCGACCCTGATGCGGAAATTGGCGGAATTGGGGAGGTGGGCACTGTTGCAGCGGCTCCTGCGCTGGCAAATGCCCTTTTTGCCGCAACTGGGAAACGCCTGCGCAGTATTCCCTTTGCCAAACAGCTTGGCGGAGAAAAGGCATGATGTCGCTTCGCTCTTTAAAACATGTTCTGCTCGGGGCGGTAGCCGTCACGCTGAGTTTCTATAGTGGCATGGCGTTGGCTGACAGTGCTCCAGGAACTCAGGCCGATACGCGGCCCGAGCTCATCAAGCGTGGCGAGTATCTTTTCCGGGCGGCGGATTGTGCGGCCTGTCACGTGGCCCCTAAAGGCGGAAGTCTGACGGGCGGCCGGTCTTTCGTGTTGCCTTTTGGTACGGTTTTTGCCGTCAATATTACGCCAGACAAGCAAACCGGGATTGGCAATTATACGGATGCCGAGTGGCTTAAAATGTTGCGGGAAGGCGTAGGGCGCGGAGGAAAACATCTTTACCCCGTCATGCCTTATACGGCTTATACGCTGCTGAGTGATGCAGATGCACTGGCCATCAAGGCCTATTTGTTTAGTGTGGCGCCTGAGAATGCACCTGCTCCACAAAACAGGTTGCATTTTCCATTTAACCAGCGCTGGGGCATGATCGTCTGGAACTGGCTGAATAACCCGAACAAACGCTTCCAGCCTGATACGGCTCAGTCCGAACAATGGAACCGGGGGGCTTATCTGACGGAAGCGTTAGGCCATTGCAGCCAGTGCCACACCCCTCGCACCATAACATACGGCCTGAGTAGCAAAGCCTATGCCGGGGCTGTGCAGGTTGGCTGGCGCGCCTATAATCTGACATCAGACAAGCAGCACGGTTTGGGAGCCTGGACAGACGAACAACTGACGTCCTACCTCTCAACCGGTAAAGCCAGCGGCAAAGGTGCGGCGTCAGGCCCGATGGCGGAAGCTGTGGAACATGGTCTGCGCTATATGACGCAGGCTGATATTGCGGCCATGGTTACGTATTTGCGCAGTCTGCCGCCTATTGCAGAAGGGCCGGTTGCGCAGGCTATGCCGCCTGAGGCAGACCACGCTTTGAGTGATGTTGCACGCAGAGGGCAGGGGCTCTTTGCCCAGGCCTGTGCAGGGTGCCATTTGCCGGATGGACGCGGCCGACAGTCTGAATGGGCCGCTCTTGCCGGGGCACATAGCGTGTCAGATCCTGCTGCGGATAATCTGGTGCAGGTTTTGCGCAACGGCACGGCGCTTGAAACGGGGCAGGGACGCGTTTTTATGCCAGGTTTTTCAAAAGCCTATACAGAAGAAGAGCTTGCGGCCATTGCCTCTTACGTGCTGGCCCATTTTGGCAACACGCAGACAGATATCAAACCATCTGCTTTTAAAAACTAGGGGGCGTTGCAGCACTGACAATGTGGCAGGGTTCCTTGCTAATGTTGCGAAAGCGGTGGGGCAGATTGCTGTCAAAATAATAAGCGTCGCCGGGGCCGAGAATGGCGCGCTGGTCCGCAACTGTGACTTCTATTTCCCCACTGATGACCACGCCGCCTTCTTCCCCTGTATGGTGCAGCATGGTTTTACCGGTATCCGTACGGGGGGCGTAGACTTCATCCAGCATTTGCAAGGCGCGACCATTCAGGTTCGTGCCAATCTGGCGGTAGGAAATCCCCTTGCCGCCAATCTCCCGCAGTTCAGATGCGCGATAGAAAAGCTTACGCTCTTCCAGATGCTCAAACGCGAAAAATTCCGATAAATTCATTGGCAGAGCATGAACAATCTGACGCAGCAATCCGACTGAAGGATTGATGGCGTTGGATTCAATCAGTGAGATTGTGCCATTGGCAACGCCACATCGCCGCGCCAGTTCTCGCTGGGACAGGCCGCGTTGCGTGCGTAAAGCGTAAAGTGTGCCGCCAACATCCATGACATTTGATTCTTTCGCTGCTCTCTATTTTTTAATCGTAATGAAAAACCAAGGGCTCTGGCAAGGGCGGGACGTCGGAGACACACGATATCTTTAGCGTTCTGTTGGTGTTTGAAGTGTTTTTTATAATGAACACATGGTGTGGCAACTGTTGAAGGGTGCGGAGATTAAAAAAACCCACAAAACTGTTGCGATAAGGCATTGTTCTCCATATCATCACATAAAAGAAACGTTTCTTGTGAGGTCCGTAAGATACTGCTGATACCGAATCTGTTTTGTATCTGTGCAAGAAAGTTCACATCACGAGGCGAACGGCGCAGAGGTTTTCCGGGCAGCTTTAAGTCTTATGTCTCCATAGAACTCGGGCTCATCTGAACGCAGAAAAGCGTTTTAACGCGTGCCTTTTTCGGCATTTTAAAGTGGAAGAAACAGACGTGAGCAGAAAAACGAAACTCGCAGAGATGGTCACTTCCCGCCGCAAACTGCCTCTTCGATGTGCATTGTCCCTCTCGGCCTTAACAATGCCTGCGCTTCTTGCCCCCGATAGTGCAAAGGCCGCGGCAGGGCAGCTTTCTGCTCCTGTATCCACACAGGCGCATCATGTTGCCCGCAGAAAGCCTGCGGTGCGGACTGCATCGGGGACCTCCCGAAAGGCGTCCGGGCGCGTGGCGCCTGCTGTTCGGCATCGTGATCATGGCCCTGTACAAGGCGGGAGTGAGGCGCTGGAAGTCAGTTCGCACCGCAGTGTCTCACGGGGGGCGGATAACGTTGTCTCCAAAGCCATCATGGAGCAGTTCACGCCGGGGACATCTGTGCTGAAAGCGGTTGATCGCCTGCCGGGTGTGAGCTTCAGTTCCACAGATCCAATGGGGCTGGATCTGTGGGGCTCCAGCATTTACGTGCGCGGCTTTTTTATGGATCAGCTGGGTGCAACTCTGGATGGCATTCCGCTTAACGATATGACGTATCAGAGCACTAACGGATACAACATTGTTCAGGCGGCTATTTCAGACGATATTGAGCGCACAATTGTGTCCGAAGGGCCGGGCGGTGTTGCTGTTCCCTCGACCTCCACGCTGGGTGGAACGATGCAGTTTGAGACCGGGGACCCGAAAGACCAGCTGGGCGGCAAGATCTCTCAGGGCTTTGGGAGCTATAGCTCTTATCGCACGTATGCGCGTTTCGACAGTGGTAAGCTGAATAGTACCGGTACCAAGTTCATGACGGCCTATTCCCGGTCTGATGAAGGATTGTGGGCTGGTGGCGGGTCCCAGTTTCAGCAGCAGGTTGATGCCAAGCTGGTGCAGCCGATTGGCAATAACAGTGTCATGAAAGCCTTTTTCAACTGGAGTGATCTGCAGGAATGGGGATATTGGGATACCTCTCTGGCCATGCTGGATGGTCTGGGCTGGCGCACCCCGCATCTCTACCCCAATTACGGACTGGCCTATAACTACGCTGCGGGCAACGTCACGCTTCCGACGACGGATGCGATTAATGCCAATGGTGACTCTCCGTATCTTTATGACGGCGGTCAGCATGAAGTTGACTATACGGGCGGCCTGAATTTTGACCTTGAACTAACGGATGCGCTGCGGTGGCGTACGACGCTGTATGGCACCAGTCAGACTGGTTATTACACGTATTCCGATGCAACCGTACCGTCTGAAGGCACCGGCGCACCACTTTCGGAAGAAGTGTGGCAGAACCGTCAGGAACGGTATGGCTTTACGACAAGCTTTCTCTATAAAATTGCTAATCATACCATTGATACAGGCGTCTGGTATGAAAACAACAATCAGGATGCCGGGCTTTTCTGGTATAATGAACCAGCTTTGGGGGAAGGGGCACCGCTTAAAACTGTTGGGCCGTATAATGTGTATGGCCGTGCCTTCCGGCAGGGGTATGGGTTTAGCTGGCGTACCAACAACTTCACCTATCATTTGCAGGATACCTGGCGGCCCATTACCAACCTGCGGATTACTGCCGGGTTCAAATCCATGCTGGCAACGACGGCGGGTGGCGCAAATTACAATAACTCGGACTATACCGGCGTAGATGCGCTTCCTAACGGCGGCATGACGGCAGCAAGTGCCTTCCTCCCGCATGTTGGGGCGAGTTATCGCTTCCTGAAGAACCATGAATTCTACTTTGATCTGGCCGAAAACATGCGGACTTATCAGGTTACGGCAAATGGTGTCGGGCAGTCTCCATGGTCTGTGCAGGATCAGGATACGTTCCGCAGGTTGCAGCGTAACCTCTCACCAGAAAAGGACTGGGTCTATGCGGTGGGATATCGGTATACAGACAAGCTGATTCAGGCCAGTCTGGCAGGGTATCATGCGGATGCCAGAAACCGTTTGCAGACGGCAACGGAAGGCACAATTCTGGCACCGGTCAATACTGTGGTACCCACAACGGTGCATACCAACGGTGTTGATGCAGCAGTGACCCTTACACCGATCAAGGGATTGGCGATCTATAATAGCGTGAGCTACAACCACTCCACATATGGCGGGAATATTAATACGTCAGAGGGTGTTTATTACACAAAAGGGAAGAAAATCGTTAACTTCCCGCAGTTTATGTATAAGGCCAATCTGTCTTATCGCTGGAAGGGGCTCGAAACACATTTTGACGTGCATTATTATTCAAGGCGTTACTTCAGCTATGTGAATGATACCTCAGTGCCCGGATACTGGCTGGCAAGCACAGGTGCGCGCTATAATTTCGGTAAAGTTGGTTTTGCGAAAAACCTTTCTGTCGACTTTAACGTCTATAACCTCTTTAACTCCAAATATATCTCCATGATGGGCCAGAACGGCAACCCGATGTCGGGGGATTATCAGTCTCTTGAGCGTGGCGCAGTGCGTGAATTCTTTGGAACGGTCAGCGCGGAGTTCTGACCTTACAATTCTGTCTATCCTGCACACGTCATACACTGAGGTCAGAATGCCAGCACGCATCACACGTCGAGATTTTGTTGGGGGGATATTGGTTTCCACCGCGCTGAGTGGGGGTGTGAAGGGATTTTCGGCTTCCGCGCAGGCGGCGTCCGCAGAGGGTTTTGTGCCTCCCCCTTTGCGCACGGGTTTGCGGGGGAGCCATCCCGGGGCGTTTGAAGCAGCTCACGCGTTGCGGGATGGCACCCTTCAGGAAAAAAATATCAAAGAGACCGATGAAGTTTATGATCTTGTTGTGGTGGGCGGTGGACTGAGTGGTCTGGCCGCAGCGCATTTTTATCGCAAATATGCCGGGCCTGACAAAACTGTTCTGATTATTGAAAATCATGATGATTTTGGTGGCCATGCCAAGAGGAATGAGTTTTCTGTTGATGGACACAGACTTGTTCTCAACG
Source organism: Acetobacter malorum (assembly GCF_001580615.1). Classification (GTDB taxonomy): domain Bacteria; phylum Pseudomonadota; class Alphaproteobacteria; order Acetobacterales; family Acetobacteraceae; genus Acetobacter; species Acetobacter malorum. The sequence goes on along the minus strand of NZ_LHZC01000049.1, from coordinate 102,725 downwards.
GTGGCACGCTGGAGATGGAAGCGCCGGAACGCTATAACCAGTGGGCGACGATGATCCTGTCCGACATTAGTGTGAATATAGACGCGTATAAAAAGGAAAATCTTAAAACAAACCACCTATATGAGCAGATGGGGCTGCGTTCAGGGCTGTTTTTCAATCAGGAAATCTGGCCACATGATTATCTGATGCCTAAAAGCAAAGAAAATGCCGCTTCGCAATGGCGCTATATTTCAGAAGAGGCATTGAAAAATGCACCGCTCTCTGAAAAAGCCCGGCAGGATCTTGTCAGGATTGTCTCCCCAACGCAGCCTGATTATATGACAGGCCAAAGCGCTCCTGAAAAAAAGAAGTCGCTGGCAACCCTCTCTTACAAAGAGTATCTGCTGACTATTGCCAAGGTTGATCCCACAGCCGTCGCCATATTTCAAAAAACAGGCGCAGGTATTTTTTGCGTTGGGGGTGATGCTCTGCCCGCGCTGTTTGCGTGGGTCATGGGGTATCCGGGTTTTTCCGGTCTGGGGCTGGGGGATGTGCCAGATGGCCTGCTGTCGGATTTGCAGGGTGGCCAGCATGGGCGGCAGAAAGATTCCGAAGAGACTGTTCACTTTCCTGATGGCAATGCGACATTGGCTCGGCTTTTGGTCTCACATCTGGTGCCGGGGGCGACAAAAGCGCGGTCTCAGGATGATATGGGTCTTGCCGGGTTTGCTTATGAAAAACTCGACCAGCCAAACCAGCCTGTTCGGATCCGGTTAGGCACGCTGGCGCTGCATGTTGCGCATGATGGTGCGCCGGAGACGGCACAAACAGTTTCAGTTCTCTGTGCCCCTGCCGGAGAGGCCGCTCCGGCGCAGATCAGCAAAGTGCAGGGGCGGCAGGTGGTGCTGGCTTGCTGGAATATGATTATTCCCTACATGGTGCCCAGCCTGCCTGCTCCGCAAAAAGAAGCTCTGGCTTATGGTGTTAAAGGGCCGATTGCTTACGTCAATGTTGCCTTAAAAAACTGGCGTGCATTTAAAAAACTGGGCGTGGCAGAAATTTCCTGTCCCGGAATGTTTTTTGAAGAGGTGCAACTGGCGGAACCGATGTCTCTCGGCGGACTGAAAGCCCCCATGGACCCGGAAAAGCCGATTGTCGTCCGGATGATCAAGACATTCGGGATGCCCGGTCTTTCCAAGCGTGAGCAATATCGGGCCGGACGCAGCGTGCTCTTGGGACTGACGTTTGAACAGTTTGAAAAAGAAATCCGCAGCCAGTTACAGCGTATTCTAGGGCCGGGCGGCTTTGATGCCACGCGGGATATTGCAGCCATAACAGTCAATCGCTGGCCTCATGGTTATGCGTATACGTATAATAGTCTGTACGAGCCACTGGACTGGGTTTTTACAGAAACGTCTGAGCGGCCCTGCGTTAAGGCGCGTCAGCCTTTTGGCCGGATTGCTATTGCAAATTCGGATGCCGGGGCCAGCCCGCATACCGATGCCGCGTTTGAACAGGCGCACCGTGCTGTTGTAGAACTGCTGGAGCGGCAGACGTTCCCGTTTGTTTCAGCAATGCCGGGGGGAAGTACTCTGTGACGGCGCAATCTTCTGGCCCACAGTTGGCTAAAAGCCTGAGGCCGCGTCATATCACCATGATTTCTCTTGGTGGTGTGATTGGCGCGGGGCTTTTTATTGGGTCCTCTGGGGCTATCCTGACGGCAGGGCCGAGTGTCCTGATTTCTTATCTCCTCTCCGGCCTGATGGTTTTTCTGGTCAACATCATGCTGCGGGATATTGCCTTGCATGCGCCGGGGCATGGGTCTTTTGTCAGCCAGATCCGCCATGCGCTGGGGTCATTGCCCGGTTTTGTGGCCGGATGGGTTTACTGGATGGTATGGGTGACAACGCTTGGTGTGGAAGTGATCGCTTCGGCGTCTCTCATCGCGCCGTATGTGCCTGTGCCGTATGCGGTGATTGAAATTGTCATTCTCGCTGTTATGACAGCCATTAATCTGATGTCTGTCAGAAATTATGGTGAATGTGAGTATTGGTTTGCGCTGATCAAGGTTGCGGCCATTTGTCTGTTTGTTGTGATCGGCTGTGTGTTGCTGGGCGGCCATTCTGTGCCGGTTGCAGACAATTTTCTGGGACATGGTGGCTTTATGCCGATGGGGGATTTTGCCTTTCTGGCTGCGGTGCCTACTGTTCTGTTTTCCATGACGGGCAGCGAGATTGCGACCATTGCTGCTTTGGAATCAGATAACCCGGACCGCAATATTGCCCGGATTACGCGCACGGTCGCACTGCGTTTGCTGGTCTTTTATCTGACGTCAATCACCTTAATTCTATGCCTGCTGCCTTGGTCGGACACTGTGCGTGGGATTTCTCCGTTCCTGATGACGCTTGAGCGCTTCCATGTGCCCTATGCCAGTGTGGTGATGACGCTGGTCATTCTGTCCGCAACATTATCCACGCTCAATTCCGGTTTATACGCGACATCGCGCGTGGTGTATGAAATGGCCCGCAGGGGGGATGCGCCACGCGCCTTGCAGGTCATGGCACCACAGGCGCATCTGCCGCGCCGGGCTGTGCTGGCCAGTGCTGCTGTGGCGTTGCTGGTTTCTGCCACGGCCGTGCTCTCTCCGGGGGTGGTGTTTGCCTTTCTGGTTGCCACAACCGGGGCATTTATCATGGTCTATAATATCCTCATTGTCTGCGCGCGGCTGCGGTTGTATCGGCCGGGCGCATGGAAGGGCTGGCTGGCAATCGTCATGCTCGTGGGGGTTCTGCTTTCCATGCTTGGTGCACCGGAAACACGGCATGAGCTGGCTGTTGGGGCGGTCGCTCTGTGCCTTGTTACGCTGGGTGGCTGGATAAAACTTCGTTCCGGTGGCGTTGCATCCGGAGCCAGAGAATGACACTCTTTTTCTCCCTGCGCAGTCCTGCTGCGTATTCATCTGCTCTATCAGCCAAGGGGTTTGATTTTATGCGCTATTCCACAGCTCTCCGGTCCGGCACGGCGGCTCTTGTGCTGGGTCTTGTGGCACTGGGAGCGTCTTCCGTGGCGTCCCTTAAAGCGTGGGCAGATGAGCCGGTTGTGCAGGAAGAAGAAAGCGACATTATCAAGCTTTCCCCGGTCACGCCGCATCGTATTCTGGTGCAGGATACTGCGGGCACCCATGCCAAGGACGGCCGTATTTACGTTGTGGATGCGGACAAGGGCAAACTGCTTGGCATGGTGCAGGCGGCCTATAACGGCAACGTTGTGCAGGACCCCAAAGGTCGGGCGTTTTATGTGGCGGAGACGGTTTGGTCACGTGGTAATCGCGGGGATCGTCTTGACCTTCTGCCCGCGTATGATCCGCAGACGCTGACTATTACGAATGATGAAGTGCTGCCGGGCAGGGCGCTGGTCACGCCCAAGAAAAACGATCTTGCCATTAGTCAGGATGGCGGGCGCGTGTATGTGTTTTCCATGGTGCCGACCAACGCGGTGCATGTTGTGGATACGGCGACGCATAAGGTTAGCCAGACGGTTGATCTGCCCGGTTGTGCACTGGCCTATCCGTGGGGGAATAACGGGTTTACGTCCATCTGTGCGGATGGTGGCCTTGCCAATGTCAGCCTGACGGACGGTAAAGCGGACGTTGCACATACCAAGCCGTTTTTTGATCCGGAAAAGGACGCTGTTTTTGAGCACAGCCCAACCCGGCGGTCTGATGGCAAAACGTGGTTTATTTCCTATAGCGGCCTTGTTTATCCCACCGCTCTTTCTGCCGACAGCAAGGTGGAAGCACCCTGGTCTATTCAGGAAGCGGATGGCATGAAAAAAGCACCGGCTGCTGAAGCACCTTTTGCTAAAACATGGCGTCCGGGCGGCTGGCAGCTCTCTGCTCTCCATTACGCCAGCGGACACCTGTTTGTGCTGATGCATGAAGGTACGTTCTGGACCCATAAAAAAGCGGGCACGGAAATCTGGGAGCTGGATACCGCAACGCATAAACTGGTGCGCCGTATTCCGCTGCCTGTGCCCGCCACGATGGTGGGGGTCACGCAGGATGACAAACCGCTCCTGTTTACCAACGACAATGAGGGTGATTTGTTTATCTGGGACATGAAAAGCGGCAAGCAACTGCACAAAATGCCCCATCTGGGTGATGACCTGTACTTCACCGTCGCGCTGGGTGAATGAGCGTGCATAACCTTTTACTTCAGATGCTGGGGGCGTTGGGCAGCGGGGCGTTTGGTGCGCTGTTCCTGTTCACGGGCATTGGAAAAGCGACTGACAGCGCCCGTTTTGCCTCGGATATTGCGGCTTATCGCCTGTTGCCGCTGGATGCAGCATTTCCGGCTGCCTACGCCATTATTGTGACGGAAACCCTGCTTGGCATCTGGCTGTTTTCTGGTGCAGCTACGCTGGCGGCCGGACTGGTCTCGGCAGTGCTGCTGCTGGTGTTTGCAGGTGCCATGGGGATTAACGTGGCGCGGGGCCGCACGCATCTGTCCTGCGGGTGCATCCCGGGGGTGGATGCGCGTTTGTCATGGGCTTCCGTGTTCCGCAATGTGGCGCTGGTCGTGCTGGTTTTTCTGGTTGGGCTGTGCGGTCAGCCGGAGTTTGGCCTGCTGTGTGTTGAAGGCTTGCTCATGGGGGTTTCCCTTCTGCTTCTGTGTGTGGCAACGGCGTCTCTTACTGGCGCGGAGGCGGTGAGCTGATGCTGATTATTCTCACAGTATCAACCTTATTGCTGATCGTCTTTACGCTGGGGCTGGCGTTGGGTGTGTTTGTGCTGGCCCGCCAGATTGGTGTGCTGCATGAGCGGCTGGCTCCCATTGGCGTGCAGCCGGTTCTGTCCGGCTTGCAGGCCGGGCAGGCGCTGCCACAGGTCACCGCCCGCACGCTGGCCGATGCGCCGGTTGCCATTGGGGGCGCCAGTGCGTCTGGCCGCGCCATGATGCTGATGTTTGTCTCGGCTGACTGCCCCGTCTGTAAGCGTGCTCTGCCTGTGGCGCGTGCTGTGGCGCAGGAGCATGGGCTTGATCTGGTGCTGATAGGCGAGGGCGATGTTGCCGCCCTTTCTGCCATGGCGCAGCGGACGCCGCTGGGTGGTGTGCCGCTGCTGGTCAGCATGGAACTGCTTTTGCTGATGCAGATTGGCCGTCTGCCGACTTTGGTGGTGCTTGACCCCCGTGGTGTCATTACGGCGCGGGACGTTGCCAGCAGCCGCCGCGAAATTGAATCTTTGGTTGCTACGTTGCCGCAGGCACGTCCGGCCCAAATGAAGGAGACCTCTCATGTCGCAGTCTGATGTGTCCGCACGTTCCGGCACGCGCGCTGAAAAAGACGGCATGGCACACAGCCTGCTGGACCGCACGATTGAGCGTTTGACCCGCCACGTTGCGGGCCATAGTTCCCGCCGCGGCCTGCTTGGGCGCGTTGGGGCGTGGGTGACGTTCGGGGCTTTGATCCCCACTTTGCCGGTTGAGCGTGCATCTGCCGCGCAGACCGCCAAGCCCAAATTCAAGGCCCCCACACCATTTGCGGCTGATGCCCAGACGACGGACCCCACGGCCTGCAATTACTGGCGCTATTGCGCGATTGACGGGTTCCTGTGTGCGTCCTGCGGCGGGGGTGTTCATAGCTGCCCACCGGGGACGAGCCCGTCACCCACCTCATGGATTGGCACCTGCTTTAATCCCGGGGACGGGCAGTCCTACCTTGTTGCGTATCGTGACTGTTGCGGACAGGATGCGTGCAGCCAGCCCATGTGCGTGGGCACGGAGGGTGACCAGCCGAGCTACCGGCCTCAGGCCAATAATGATATCATCTGGTGCTTTGGTACAGGCGCACTGATCTATAATTGTTCGACTTCTGTTATTGTTGGGAATGCATCATGATTAAACACGGTTTACGTCTTCTGGCTGGTGTTCTTGCAGCGGCTCCGGTTCTGGCGGGTTCTGCCCACGCAGCCTCTGACGGGCTGACGGTTTACAACACCAACTGTTCCGTATGCCATCAGGCTGGCGGGGCCGGGATGCCGGGCCAGTTTCCTGTTTTGAAAAACCGGATTGATAAAATTGCCGCGACCCCTGAAGGCAAGAAGTATCTGGCAGATGTTGTGCTGAACGGTCTGCACGGCCCTATTCAGGCCGGGGGCGCTGCCTATGCCGGGTTTATGCCGTCTCTCAAGGCTCTTTCTGATGACGATATTGCGGCTGTGCTGACCTACGTTGCGTCTCTGGGTGACACCTCACCGGCTCCGACCTTTACGGCTGATGATGTGAAGGCAGCCCGCGCGACCCCCAAAAAAGGCTCAGAAATTCAGGCCGAACGGAATGCGCTGAATGCTGCACACCCTATTCCGTAATGTTGTAGGGGTTCGCACGCTGCGGCCTGCCAGACGCATGCTTTGTCTGGCAGGGGCGGTGTCCGCGTTTCTGCTGTGGGCTGATAGAGCGCCCACAGCGGAGGCTGCGATGCTGGACCATGCCACCACAAACTATCTGACCCATTGTGGTGGCTGCCACGGGATTGAGGGCGTTTCAGCCCGCACATTTGTGCCGATTTTGCGAGACCACGTGGGCACATTTGCCTGCTCTGCGGAGGGGCGGGCGTATATCGGGCGGGTGCCCGGTGTTTCCATGTCCCTGATCCGGGATGATCAGGAACTGGCGGATGTCATGAATTTTGTGCTGTTCCGCATGGGCGGGGCAAGCACACCGGCGGGCACCAAACCGTTTACAGCGGCTGAAATTCATACCTTTAGGGCACAGCCCATTGCCTCAACGGATCTTCTGGCCTTGCGCGCCGAGGTGCTGGCCCGCGCAGCCGCACAGTGCCCCCGTTAAGAGGGCGAAAGAGCATGCGGGTGGGCTTCCAGAAAAGACTGAATGGAGCTGTGGCCCGTTTCCATAACGCTCAGCAGGCTTTCCAGATGCTCACGGTTGTTGACCAGCCCGCGCGCTTCTACCGTGCCATCCGGGGCCAGAAGCACCGCAAAGGGAACACGGTCAACGCCCAGCAGGCGGCCGATGTTGGCGGAATTGACCATCTCCCGCCGGGTGATGCCAAGGGTAGCGACCGCCTCTTCCTGCGCCTGCGGGGTGTCATCCCCCACAAACAGCAGGTCAAGTTTTTCACGAACGCAGAAATCACGCGTGATGGAAACCATTTTTTGCGAAATCGGGCAGGTGCCGGAAACAAAAAGCAGCAGCAATTTTCTGCCATTGGGACGCTGGCCACCGATGATGACGTTCTGCCCGTCCAGCGTTGTCTGGGGATGAGCATCCAGCCGGGAGGCCGTGGGGTTGACCGGAGCCAGCGCGCCAAGGGGCGCAATTTTGCGGTAAAGCGCTTTAACCTGTTTGAGCAGCAGCAGGGCGACAGCGGCAGTCAGCACCATGATGATCCACAGTGTGCCCTGCGCCAGTATCAGAGCCTTCATATCCATCAGTTCCCGGTTGTTTGCATGACTATTGCAACAAATAGCCTGATGGTCGATCAAAATATCATCCTTTAAGGAACGAGCACGCCATGTCTCATGCTTTGCAATTTTATTATAACGGCCAGTGGGTTAACCCGGTTGGCACCCGCACGCTGGATGTTATTAATCCTGCAACGGAAGAGGTGTGCAGCACGATCGCCCTTGGGGAAGCTGAGGATGTAAACCGCGCCGTGGCGGCTGCCCGCAAGGCCTTTCCGGCATGGTCCGTCACCACGCGGGAAGAGCGGCTGGCTGTGCTGGAGCGTATTCTTGTTGTCTACAAAAAGCGTTCTGAAGATATGGCGCAGGCAATTTCTCAGGAAATGGGCTCTCCCATTGCCCGGGCGCGGGATAGCCAGACATGGGCTGGTATGGCGCATCTGGAAGAAATGATTTCAGCCCTTAAAACCTACGTGTTTGACGAAATGCGGGGTGATATTCTGATCACCCGCGAGGCTGTTGGGGTTGCGGGGCTTATTACACCGTGGAACTGGCCGATGAACCAGATTATGTGCAAGGTTGCGCCGGCGCTGGCCGCAGGGTGCACGGTGGTGATGAAGCCCAGTGAAGTTGCACCGCTCAGTGCGCTGGTCTTTACGGAAATTCTGGATGAGGCAGGCCTGCCGCCGGGTGTTTATAACATGGTGAATGGCGATGGCCCCGGCGTGGGGGAGGCCATTGCCAGCCACCCGGATGTGGATATGGTTTCCATTACCGGTTCGACCCGTGCCGGGATTGCCGTTGCAAAACTGGCAGCGGAAACGGTCAAGCGTGTGCATCAGGAACTTGGTGGGAAATCACCAAACATCATTCTGCCTGATGCAGATTTTGAAGATGCTGTAACGCGGGGCGTTAAAGGCTGCTTTAGCAACTCCGGCCAGTCCTGTGATGCACCAACGCGTATGCTGGTGCCGCGTGCACAGATGCAACAGGCTATGCAGATTGCCAAAACGGCAGCTGAGTCCTTCAAAATGGGTTCTCCGGCGGATGAAACTACGCAGCTTGGCCCGGTTGTGAGTGCCGTGCAGTATGACCGGATTCAGAAACTAATTGCCAAAGGTATTGAAGAAGGGGCGACGCTTGTAACAGGAGGCCTTGGGAAACCGGACGGTTTGGAAACAGGGTATTACGTCAAGCCCACCGTGTTTGGGAATGTTGCGCCGGATATGAGCATCTCACGCGAGGAAATTTTCGGGCCGGTTCTGTCTATTCTGGCCTATGATGATGAAGAGCAGGCCATTCAGATTGCCAATGACACGCCTTATGGTCTGGGCGCCTACGTTCAGTCTGGTGACCTGAAGCACGCCAGAGCCGTGGCGCGCCGCCTGCGGGCGGGGAACGTGAATATCAACGGGGCAGCATGGACCGTGGCGGCACCATTTGGTGGCTATGGTCAGTCCGGCAACGGGCGTGAATGCAGTTCATTCGGATTGACAGACTTTCTGGAAATTAAAGCCATTATTGGATACGGCGAGGACGCATGAACACGGTAGCCAGCCTTTATGCAGCAGATGGCGGGAGCGTTCCGGCGTACCCGCCTCTTGATGGCGCACAGCGTGCCGATGTTGTTATTATCGGGGCTGGCCTGACCGGGCTTTCGGCAGCGCTGCACCTTGCTGAAAAAGGGGTAAAGGTGTTTGTGCTGGAGGCCGAACAGCCCGGCTGGGGGGCTTCCGGGCGAAACGGGGGGCAGGTGAACCCCGGCCTTAAGCCTCTTCCCTCGCAAGTGGAGCAGGATTTCGGGCCGGTTTATGGCCCGGCTCTTGTGGACGCAGCCTGGAACGCGCCCAATCTGGTTTTTGATCTGATTGAGCGGCATGGCATTGCGTGCGCGGCCCTGCGTGGCGGAACGGTTAGAGCCGCCACGGCACCCGCGCAACTCGCACCTTTGCGGCAACTGACAGACGAGTGCCTGAAGCGCGGCTGGCCGGTTCAATGGCTGGAGCCTGCGGACATGCAGGCACGGTCCGGCAATGCTCTGTATTGCGGCGGGATGCTGGATGCACGCGGAGGCCAACTTGACCCTCTGGCTTATACGCGCGGCCTTGCGCAGGCTGCGACTAAAGCCGGGGCGAGCTTGTATGGGGGAACGCGGGTCACCTCTTTTGGCCGCGAGGGGGATGCGTGGCAGGTGCAGACGGCGCAGGGTTCTGTGCGTGCCGATAAGCTGCTGTTCGCGACCAATGGCTATACAGACAAAGCGTGGGACGCTCTGCGGCGGTCTGTGGTCCCGGTCTATAGCGGTATTGTCGCCAGCGCTCCGCTGCCAGAGGAGTATGCGGCCCGGATTTTGGCGCAGCACGAAGTTTTGTATGAACTGGGCCAGATTACCACATATTACCGTGTGGATGCCCAGCGCCGGTTGCTGATGGGTGGGCGATCCTATTCTCATCATCTACAGGGCCCATCGGCTTTCCCGTATCTGATGCAGCGGGCGCTAACGCTCTGGCCGGAGTTGGCCGATATCAGCTGGACCCATGGCTGGAACGGGCAGTTGGGTATTACGTTGGATCATTATCCGCACTGGCATGAGCCGGAACCCGGTTTGCTAGCCTGTGTGGGTTATAACGGGCGTGGCGTGGCCATGGCGACGGTTATGGGGCAGCACATCGCGCACTACGTGACGGGGCAGGGCACGCCGCTGTTCCCGCCAACCCCGATCAAACCCATAGCCGGGCATTTTGGGTGGAAAATGGGCGTGGCAGGGCGCATCTTGTGGGGCCGTCTGGCGGATCGGCTCGGGCGCGTCTGAAACACGGTGAGGGCTGGGTGTCCAGTCCGCGCCTTGAAAAAGTCTGACTGGGCCCATAGGGAGAAAAGCGGGATGCTCCAGTGCTCTCTTAAGACAAACGTCAAAAAGGGGAGCAGCCGCAGCCCGCTGAACTCAGGATGACAATGCCCGTTTCACTTCTTGCCTGCATGATCGTCAGCGCCAACCATTATCACATCCCTCCGCGCGTTTTGCCGGTGATCCAGAAAGTGGAAGGGGGTGTGACAGGGATGGTGCATCCAAACGGCGATGGCAGTGCGGATCTCGGCCTGATGCAGATCAACACGCGTTGGGTGCAGCCATTGGCTGATATCCGTCATCTCTCTGTGCCTGCAACAGCAACGCGCCTGATTTCTGATCCCTGTTTTAATGTGGCGGCCTCAGCGCTCATCATGCGGACCTATATTGATGAGGCGCATGGAGATGTGATGCGGGCTATCGGGTATTATCATTCCCACACGCCCACGCTGAGTGCTGCTTACAGGCGGAAGGTGCTGAGCATGGCCTCATCCATGTTTGCCGCCAATAAGTGACGGGGCGTGCTTCCGCACGTTCCAGCCAGCAAATTCCGCTTTAGGGCGTGCATTTTTCAAACACTTTGCGGGAGACACGGAACAGTGTTTCCCGCAGCCAGCGATGGACCGGGTCCGTATCCCGCCGGGGGTGCCAGGCCTGAAAAGCCTCAACGCTAGGCAGGGAGAGCGGGAATTCAAAAGAGGCCAGTCCCAGAGCCTCCAGCGAGATATGGTTGATGACAAGGCCGGGCAGGGGAAGGATGAGGTCTGTCTCCTTCATACTTTCCACCATGCAATGATAGGTGGGAACCACCATGGCAATCCGCCGTGTCAGGCCGTACTGGTTTTGCAGCATCCAGTCGATGGGGCCGCGTGCCCGGCCCCTGCGGGAGACGCTGATATAATCGTACAGCACCATGCTTTGAGGCGTAATGGGCGTGGCAAGAATGGGGTGATCCTTCCGCACAAGGCCCTGCATGTGGTCTCGCAGGACAGTCTGGCGGCGGATTTCGGGCTTCATCAGGTCGGTTGCGCCAAGATAGAGGTCAATGCCGCCATCCCGTAACGGGTCAGAGGCCGCGGCATCCAGCTCCGGGGCCCATATCACTTCACAGCGCGGGCATTCCTCCTTGAGGGCTTTCAGAAGAGGCAGGGCGAGGGCGGCCACCACCAGATCATTCGCGCGGATGGTGAAAGTCGGGGCCATGTTGGCCAGATTGGCGAGGGCGCGCGTTTCCAGCAGGCTGTCTGCATTGCGGACCAGATCCTGCACCTGACTGAGCACCCCGGTCGCAAAAGCGGAAGGGATCATGCGCCGACCCGCCTGCACCAGAATGGGGTCTGCAAAGGCAGTGCGGAGCTTGGCCAGCTGGCGGCTCATGGCGGGCTCACTGACCTTCATGCGGCGGGCCGCACGGGATACGCTCTCTTCTTCAGTCAGCACCTGAAGGTAACGCAGCAGATCGAGATCGTAGCCTTTCATCCTTCCAGAAATAGATTTTGTCTGGCGGATTGACCAGAAATTATTCTTCCGAAAATCGAAGTCGTCGCTTTCCACAAATGAGGGTTGTCGGCAGACAGGTGCTCAGGATGATGTGGGGCTATGAACAACGTCGCCCCTCCACAGGCGGTCGGTGAGCCAGTCGTTCACGCCTCGCCACCGCAGCCGTCCTATATTCCGCCTTTTGGCCTGCGGACTGTTATTGGCTGCCTCGGCATGCTGCTGGCGGTGCATATTGCTGGCTTTAATGAACATGTGACTGAAATCGGCCTGTCCGACATTCGGGGCGCGATGCATATCGGGCACGATGAGGGGACGTGGGTCATCTCCATTTATGAGGCGTTCAATATTGCCGCCATGGCCTTCACGCCATGGTTTTATATGACGTTCTCCATCTACCGCTTTTCCATTTTCATGACGGCGGTCATGGCGACCCTGTCTATCCCCGCACCGTTCATGCCGGATGTGACTTCTCTTTGTATTTTAAGGGCTTTTCAGGGGATGGCGGGGGGCTGCCTGCCGCCTGTGCTCATGACCGTGATGCTCAAATATCTGCCACCGCAGATCCGTGTGTTCGGTATTGGCGGCTATGCCATGAGCGCAACCTTCGGCCCTAATCTTGGCCTGCCGCTGGAAGCGTTCTGGTTTGAGCATGTCGGCTGGCACTGGCTGTATTGGGAGATTATCCCGCTTGCGGTGATTGCCGTGGGCATGATGGCGTATGGCCTGCCGCGTGACCCCATGCATTTTGAGCGGTTTGAGAAGTTCAACTGGCTCGGGCTGATTGTGGGCGTGCCGGCCATCTGCTCGCTGGTGACGGTGCTGTATCAGGGAGACCGGCTCGACTGGTTCCGCTCACCCCTCATCACCAATCTGACCTTCTGGGGCATGGCGGCCTTTATCGTGTTCGTCATTAACGAAGCCTATCACCCCAGCCCTTATTTTCGCATCCAGTACTGGCGGTCCCGCAATATTCAGGCGTCGCTGCTCTCGCTGGTCGGTATTCTGGCGATCTGCTCCATCATGGGAGAAATTCCCGCCCTGTATCTGGAATCTGTGCGCGGCTATCGGCCTATTCAGGCGGCTCCTGTCTCACTGGTGGTAGCGTTGCCGCAGCTGATTATGCTGCCGTTGATTGCGGCCATCTGTAACCGCCGCAAGGTAGACTGCCGCTTTGTGCTGGCCGGGGGCATGCTGTGTCTTGCGGCCTCAGCCTGGCTTGGCACATGGCTGACGGTGGACTGGGTGCGGGACAATTTCTATCCGCTCCAAATCCTGCAGGTGTTCGGCCAGCCGATGACGGTGATCCCGACCCTGATGCTGGCGACCATGGCCATGGGGCCTGCGGATGGGCCGTTCATCTCTGGCATGGTGAACATGCTCAAAGGGCTGGCCAATGCGGTGGCCTATGCGCTGTTCGCTGCACTCAGCCGCCGGCGTGAGCAGTATCATTCCACTATGTTGCTGGACCATCACGGCACGCATGCTCTGGCTTTGCAGGGCATGGGGAACCCCATCACGCAGCAGCTTTCCGGCACCTCGCCCGATAGCGGGCATGTGGCCCGGAACTCCCTGCAGATCTTTCATACCTATGTGCATGAGCAGTCTCTCGTGCTCGCACTCAACGATATCTACGCGCTGCTGATTGTCGTCTGCCTTGGCTATGCGGTGATGAACCTGCTGCTGCCGCATCGCGTCTATCCGCCTCGTGCGCCGTCTCCCAATACTCCCGCTCGTTAAACCGGAACTCTGAACATGATTTACAAAAAACCTCTGCTTTACGCAGGCTGTGCCGCAGGTGTTCTTGCCCTTATTGCGTGGGGCGGGGCGCGTTGGGTCAATGGAGATGGTGTGAACCAGTACACCAATGATGCCTATGTGACGGCGGATTTCCCAACGGTTGCGCCCAAGGTGTCCGGGCGCATTGATCGCGTTATTGCGCAGGACAACGAGCAGGTCCATGCGGGCGAAGAACTCGCCCATATTGAGGACGATGATTACCGCGCAGCCCTGGATGTGGCGAAGGGGAACAGGCTGGCCGCACAGGGGGATGTGACCAACCTTGAGGCCGAACTGGCGCGGCAGGATTCCGTTATTGCGGAAGCGCGGGCGGCTGTGCAGGCGGATCAGGCCAACCTGATGTTTGCCCGGCAGAATGCGGTGCGATACCGCAACCTCTCTTCCGGCGGGGCGGGCACTATTGAGCAAAAGCAGTCTTCAGAAGCGCATGAGAAGGAAGCCGAAGCTGCCATTGCGCGCGATCAGGCCGGGGTAGACGCCGCCATCCGTCAGGTGGCTGTGCTGAAGGGCCAGCTTGAACGGGCGCGCGGTGTGCTGGTGCGCGCGCAGGGGGATGAGAAGCAGGCCGACCTGAACCTCTCCTACTGCACCATTCCGGCCCCCATGGATGGCGTGGTGGGTGAACGTGGCGTGCGCGTGGGGAATTATGTGCATCCGGGCACGGGTATTCTGGCCGTTGTGCCGACTCATGCGGCCTATGTGCTGGCCAACTTTCAGGAAACGCAGCTGATCAGAGTTCAGGCCGGGCAGCGGGCGACCATCTGGGTGGATACGTTCCCCGGCCATCCGCTCAAGGCGCATGTGGACTCACTCGCTCCGGCAACTGGCGTGGCCTTTGCCCCCATTCAGCCAGACAATGCCACGGGCAACTTTACCAAGGTGGTGCAGCGTATTCCGGTCAAACTGACCTTTGATGCGGACCAGCCGCTGGCGGCCAGAGTGCGGGTTGGGATGTCGGTCGAAGCTACTATCGATACATCTTCAAAGCCGGAAGGGCCGCATGCCAATGACGCTCGCTATGTCTGGCAGTAACGCCATGAAGCGCTTTCTTCTCGCCGGGTTTTCCATGGTGGCTCTTGCGGGCTGCACGGTCGGGCCGACTTATCACAAGCCGCAGGTCAAAGCGCCTGCCGCATGGCGGGATACGCAGCCGCCTGCGGAAAGCCGCGTCACCACAGCATCTACCGATCCGCAGTGGTGGAAACTGTTCAATGATCCTGCTTTGACGAAGCTGGAAAACGAGGTCGCATCCTCCAATCTGGACCTGAAAGCCGCCAGCCTGCGCCTGATGCAAAGTCAGGCGGAGCGGCGCATAGCCAGTGCCGCGCAGATGCCGCATTTGGAAGCCAATGCCTCCTATGCGCGGGAGCGGGCCAGCACGAATGGCGTGCTGGGGCTGCTGGGCACCATGGAGCGGGAGCAGGCGGGCTCCATTGCTTCAGGCTCACAGGGCTTTGGCCCGACGGCGCTCCCGGGAAGCGTGGGCAATCCCTCCTTCAATCTGCCGCAATACGGGATGAATGCCTCGTGGGAAGTGGATTTCTGGGGGCATGTCCGGCGTCAGGTGGAAGCAGCGACAGCTGCGACGCAGGAAACTGAGGAAATGCGGCGCGATACGCTGGTCTCCCTGATGGCGGAGACGGCGCAGGACTATATCGACCTGCGGGCTACGCAAACGCAGGTGGGTATTCTTGAGCACAATATCGACGTAGCAAACAACAGCGTTCGGCTGACCAGCCTGCGGTTCCAGCAGGGGGCGGCAACGCGGCTGGATGTGGCGGAGGCGACAGGCCAGCTTCACACCTTCACCTCGCGCCTCGCACCTCTTAAAGCGCAGGAAACGCATATGCTGAATGCGCTGAGTTTCCTTGTGGCGCGGGAGCCGGGGGCGCTGGATGCCGAACTGGGCAAGCCTTCCGGTATTCCGTCCGTGCCTGCGGTTGTGCCGGTCGGTCTGCCGTCTGAACTGGCGGAGCGTCGGCCTGATATCCGCATGGCGGCAGACCATCTGCATGCCGCTACCGCAGCGATTGGCGTGGCGATTGCGGACTTTTTTCCGCGTGTGACGCTCTCTGGCAGTCTGGATATTCAGGCGCTTCAGTTCAGCGGGCTTGGGTCATGGGCCTCGCGCCAGTATGGCTTTGGGCCGACGGCGACCCTGCCGCTTTTTGAAGGTGGACGCCTGACCGGTCAGCTGCATCTGCGTAAGGCACAGCAGAAGGAGGCGGCCACCCTGTTCCAGCGCACGGTGCTGAAAGCCTGGCAGGAAATTGATGACGCTATGGCCGACTTTACCGCCGCCCAGAGACGGCGCGACGAGCTGGCGGAAGCTGTGCATGAGAACGAGATTGCTGTGGAAACGGCCAAAGCTCAGTATGTACAGGGGGCGTCTGACTTCCTGAATGTGCTGACGTTGCAGAACGCGCTGCTCTCCTCACAGAGTGCTTTGGCCACAGCCACGGCGCAGGTGGCCGGGTCTGTCACGCATCTGTATCGCGCTGTTGGCGGAGGGTGGCAGGATCTCTACCCAGAGAAGACGCCAGCCAGAACGCCGGGCTGAGGGATACGTCATGATAACAGTGAGACGGGCCGCGACCCTTGGTTCCACACAGTCTGATACGCTGACGCTCCAGTGCCATTTTGCTTTTGCGGATTATCAGGACCCTGCGCATCAGCATGACGGACGGTTGCGGGTTCTCAATCAGGGCACGTTGCGTCCCTCAGAGGTGTATCATCTGGGGCCGGAAGCTGCGGTTGATGTGGTGACATGGGTGCAGGCAGGGAGCCTGACGGCGCAGGTTGATGACTTTGCACCGGAGGACATTCAGGCTGACGGATTACATCTGATCAGCACGGGCTCGGGTTGCCAGAAACTGGCATGGCAAGCCGGGCCGGAGGGCGTGTCTTTTCTCCAGTTCTGGTTTTTGCCGGATACGGATGAAGGGATGCCCCGGCAGGAAAGCCGTCTCAGTTTTCCGCAGGGGGAAGATGGCGGCTTTAGAATTCTGGCGTCTGGTTTCCCTGAAGATGATCCCGAAGAGCGTGAGGTTATTACAGACGGCGCGCCGGTAGCTCTGAGTGCGGGCGCGCGCCTGCTGCATGCCATTATACCGGCGGGAGAGGGGGCGGCTTACAGCACCAGTGTAAACCGTGACCTGTATCTGCTGGTGGTGTCGGGTGTTGTAAGCGTAGCCGATGCAGTGCTGGAAGCGGGGGATGCGGCAGCTGTGAGCGATGTCAGAGATCTGACGGTGATGGCGCAGGAGCAGGCTGTTGTTTTGCTGACGGATGTTGCTTCGACCTGACTGGGGCGGCGCAGAGTGCGCCGTTGGTCAGGTCGCGGCTGTTAGGGTGCTTTCCCGAAACAGGCCTTGCTCCGTGCGATTTTGCCGGAACCGATAACGCTGATGATCAGGAAAAGCGTCGTTTCACAGAACGCCAGCATCCACAAGGGAAGCGACTGCCCGGCAAACCCGACCACAAGCAGCAGACCCAGGCCGACCATCTGGCTGGACGCCAGCCTACGTGTGGCTACCCAGCGGTAGGCGGTGCTGGCCAGAAGGTAGAGGGCCGGACCAAGCGTCATGACCAGGGCGGGAGCCCCTTTGGCCTCCTCAACCGGATTTTCCAGCAGCATATCCATGGCGACGGCGGTGACGATAATTCCGCCTATCAGAATGACATGCAGATAATGGAAATAGGCCCCCATTCGGCCCGGATCGGAGGAGCTGTTGATGGCGTGTTCGGCTTCCTCGCTGGAGGTTTCAAAATACAGCCACCACATGGCGAGGGTGCAAAGAAAGCTTGCGCCAAACCCGCCAAACTCAATCCATGACCAATGCTCACTTTCCGCAAGGGAAAGACCGGAGGCCATGATGGTTTCCCCAAGGGCGACAATCACAAACAACTGGCAGCGTTCTACAATATGACTGCCTGAAATGGTCCAGTCCGACGTGTGGGAGCGCCCCAGCCCCGGCAGCCAGAACCCGAACATGGGAGAAAAATATTCGCACGCGACGCCGGCGGCCCATAACGGCACACGGGCTTCCGGTGAGGCCAGACCGCCAGCAATCCAGAAGCAGGCGGCAATGACGCCCCAGCCCAGAATGCGGCGGTAATTGGGGGCGAGAGGGTGAGTGGCCGGGAGGCTGAACACAATAAATGCGGAGCGCCCGACCTGCATGAGGGTGTAACACAGCGCGAAGGCCAGCCCGCGCGCCCCAAAAGCCTCCGGGGCCGCAGCACCGCAGACAAGAGCCAGCGCCATTGTGAGAAACAGCACGCCGCGCAGGGCGGGCACGCGCGGGTCAAACCAGTTGGTCACCCAACCGGTATATTGCCAGCCCAGCCATGCCGCGAACCACAGGATGAGGGTTTGCAGGCCGCCCAGAGGCGTTAGATGATGCAGCAGCCCATGACTGATCTGGGTGACAAGAAACACATAAACCAGATCAAAAAACAGTTCCTCATTCATCACGCGGGTATTGTCTGCTCCCGGCTGGCGCATGAGGGGATGAGATGAGGCATCCTGTGCAGTCATGAAGAACTCCGTTGAGAGGGGGGTGCCTTGAACGCTTCTGCGGCAAACCCGCGTTGCGTAGCACATTCCTGTGCCAGAAAATCAAGCAGGGCGCGCACGGCAGGCACAAGCCCACGTCGGGATGGAAAAACTGCGTGGATAATGCCTGCGCGGGGCTGCCAGCCGGGGAGAACCTGCACAAGGCGTCCGGCCTCAATATCCTGCCAGATCATCATGGTCGGGAGCTGCACAATCCCGCTGCCAATAAGAGCGGCTTCCCGCAGGACGGCCATATCATCCGTGGCAAGGCGGGGTTCATGGAAAACCGTGGCGGTCTGCCCCTGCTGATTTTCCAGAAGCCAGGAATGGGTGCCGGGATGGGTTTTGAAGTCCAGACTGGGCAGGCCGTTCAGATCAGCCGGTGAGGCAAGGGGCTGAGGTACCAGAGAGGGTGCGGCAATCAGGCATTGCGTGCTGGTGTCGAGCGTCCGCATGACGAGGTCAGACGGGGCGAGGGGTGGAAAGCGGACGCGGATGGCGAGGTCAAACCCTTCCTTCAGCACATCCACCTGCCGGTTAGTGCTTTCAAGCTGAAGGGTGACGGCGGGGTAGCGCAGCATGAAACGGGCCAGCAGTGCGCCGAACTGAAAAGTCAGAAGTGCCACAGGGCAGCTCAGCCGGATTTGTCCGCAGGGTTCGGCCTGAAGCTGGGCGACGGATTGCTCGGCAGTATCGGCGGCGGCCAGCATGGTCAGGCAGTGTTCGTAAAACCGATGCCCGGTTTCCGTTACGTTGAAATGGCGGGAAGAACGTTGGATGAGGCGCGTATGCAGGCGGTCTTCCAGCAGGCGGACCCGTCGGCTGAGGAGGGATTTCTGGAGGCCCGTTGCCCGCGCCGCCGCGGAAAAGCCGCCGTGTTTGACGACCTGCGCAAAATATTCAAAGTCGTTGAGGTCTCTCATCGTCCTGCCTGTGGAACGCATTGTTCGATTGAGCGCTCTTCCTGCGACAATAAGAGAAACGCATATTCCTTATCAAGCACAGAGGCACAGGCCTCCGGCAATCAGACAGGATGATAACAATGCAAAAGAAAATTCTTGGCACGTATGGGAATGATCGGGGCCACTGGGTGGGGGATGGTTTTCCCGTTCGCTCACTGTTTTCTTACAGTCAGTTTGGCACGCATCTCAGCCCGTTTCTGCTGCTCGATTATGCCGGGCCGCATGAATTCAAACCCACCGACGCCCGGCGGGGCGTAGGGGAGCATCCGCACAAGGGGTTCGAGACCGTGACCATTGTTTACGATGGAGAGGTTGAACACCGGGATTCCTCTGGCGGCGGTGGCATTATCGGGCCGGGTGATGTTCAGTGGATGACGGCAGGCAATGGCGTCCAGCATGAGGAATTCCATTCCCCGGCCTATGCCAAAACCGGCGGCAGCTTTCGCATGGTGCAGCTGTGGGTGAACCTGCCTGCAAAAGACAAAGGTGTGCCTGCGGCGTACCAGACCATCCTTGCGGGGAATATCCCGACGATACCGTTGGCTCACGATGCCGGGCATCTGCGGATTATTGCCGGGGATTATGAGGGAACCCATGGGCCAGCCCGCATCTTTTCTCCACTAAACGTGTGGGATGGTGTGCTGCATGAAGGGGCGCAGGTCACGCTGGATCTGCCCAAAGGGCACAACGCGGCCATTGTTTCTCTGGAGGGGCATCTGATTCTGAACGGGACGCAGGAACTCGGTGCCGCGCAGTTCGCTTTGTTGGGGCATGAAGGGGCTGCGGTGACGTTGCAGGCCTCCAGAGCGTCCAGTTTTCTGGTGTTGACGGGAGAACCGCTGAATGAGCCGATTGCAGGATACGGGCCCTTTGTCATGAATACGCAGGAGGAGATCCGGCAGGCGATTGAGGATTTCAATGGCGGACGGTTTGGCGGCATTCACGCCTGATAAGTCAGAAAAGATCAAAAAGGAAAAAGTTGATGACGCAGCCAGCACCACTTCATTTTGTCACGCTTTTGGGGAGCCTGCGTAAAGGGTCACTCAACGGTATTCTGGCCCGGACATTGCCCGAACTGGCTCCGGAAGGCATTACCATTACGTCTCTGGGGTCCGTAGGGGACTTTCCGCATTATGATCAGGATGTGCAGGAGCAGGGTTTTCCTGCGCCTGTGCTGGCCATGGCCGAACAGATCCGAGCGGCGGATGGGCTGATTATTGTGACGCCTGAATATAACTATTCCGTCCCCGGTGGTTTGAAAAACGCGCTGGACTGGCTTTCCCGCGTGACGCCGCAGCCTTTGGCGGGCAAGCCGGTGGCTGTGCAGACGGTCTCCCCGGGCGGGATTGGCGGGGCGCGGGCGCAATATCACCTGCGGCAAAGTCTGGTTTTTCTGGATGCTTTTGTTCTGAACAAGCCTGAAGTAATGATCGGGCAGGCGATGAGTAAATTTGATACGGAGCGGCTGGAACTGACAGACCAGCCAACCCGGGCTTATCTGACACGCCAGATTGCCGCTCTGGCTGATCTGGCGCGTAAAATTGCGCCGCATAAGCCTGAAAGCGTATGAAAAAATCAGGCTGGATACTTTTGGGTATCCAGCCTGAGAGGCCCCAGAACTTTACTTTGACGCGGGCTGAGAAACAGGCGTTCCCGTTTCAGGGTCAAGCAGGAGAGGCGTGAGGCGCGGCGGTGCGGTGAAGTCGAACAGATCGTTGATATCGTGGGCCACGGCATCAAACGAGCCGCCGCCAAGGCGCTGACCGTTCAGCCAGTTATCCTCGATAAAACGGGGAATGGAGCTTTGGGTGATCTGAACATGGCTGACAGCATTGCTCCGTGCCCACGGCGAGATAAGGATAAACGGGATACGCGTGCCCGGCCCGCAACGTCCATTGACGGGTTTGCCTTCAACCCCGGCAAACGCCGTACCGGTTCCGCAGCGACCGGGACCATTCAACTGGTCAGCATCGGCATCAAAAGACCCGTGCTGAGGTTTGATGAAGGCGTGGTCATACCAGCCGTCTGAATCATCATAGGCAATAAGGATGGCGGTATCGCGCCATTCCGGCTGCTGTTGCAGCATGTTGACCAGCGGGACGATGCCCTGCTGTTCATCCAGCGGGTCGGAATAGCCAGCGTGTCCATCCTGATAGGCAGGCAGTTTGATGAACGAGA
Organism: Acetobacter malorum; assembly: GCF_001580615.1. Taxonomy (GTDB): domain Bacteria; phylum Pseudomonadota; class Alphaproteobacteria; order Acetobacterales; family Acetobacteraceae; genus Acetobacter; species Acetobacter malorum. Next base: position 81,480 of record NZ_LHZC01000049.1, on the reverse strand, counting down.
CCGCCGGAAGACGATGCGCTGCGACCACAGCTTTGAAGTCTTCCAGATCATATTCATGGTTGGCAGGATCACGCGTTTTGCCATCTTCACTCAGCGTATGGCCAATGGCGGCGAGTGAGCTGGGGCGTGCGTGGGTTGGGTTTGCCGTACTGGCGTAATACTGGAACCAGTTATGGTGCGGAATGTAATCAGTGATGTTTTCATGAACGACGGGGGAGAAGGTGGCGCGTTTGCAGCCTGTCGTGCCATCACTATTTTTGGTTTCCAGTTTGAAGCCGCCCATAAAGCCGCCCCAGGACACATTGCCAGCCGTCAGCAGGTCACCGATATTCTTGCCGCTCATCATGACCTGATTATTTTTGAGGGAGCAGACGTCTCCTGCCGGATCAATATCGTTGATCATGGTCCAGCCGCCCTGACCATCAGCAAGGAAGGGAGAGACGGCCTCCTTGGTTGAGGGTTTCTGGGTGGTGGCAATAATTTTCATGCCATTCGTCTGGCCAGAGACAGCCTCCAGCGCACCCGGGGTGGAGGGGCCGTAGGTATCCGTATAAGCCGCGTCGCTCATGGCAAAACGCTGGGCGTAATTCCACAAGGCGGTGACGGTATTACCGTCAAAATAGCCCATGACCTGCCCACGGGTGGCAAATGCACCAGCGCCTCCGGAGGTGCCGCGCCCTGTGTAGCGGGGGAAGAGGTCGGCGTGGCCATCATGATAGGCCATCTGTTCGGCCGTATAGAGATGGTTCTGGTCTGCTGTGCTGGCCTGTGTGCGGTCTAGCCGGAACGGGAGAGACGCATTTTTTCCGTTCTCCGGGTTTGTATTCGGGTTTGTTTCCAGCAAATGCGCACTGAGCAGGGTGTTGGCGTGCGGCGTGTGCGGAGAAGCTTTGAAAGCAGGTTCCCCCGCCGGATTGGCTGCGACCGGATAGGTGCCAAAGTAATGGTCGAACGCGACGTTTTCCTGATAGATCACGACCAGATGCTTGATGGGCGTTTTGGTCGTGGTGTCAGGCTCGGCTGCCCATGCGGAAGAAGCGAGTGTTAGCAGCGATGTGCTCAGGCACAAAAAGCTGCAAAAATTTTTGAACATGGACATCCCTGCAAAATAGGCTTCAAAACAAGGCCTATAGCATAAAGGCGCTTCCATGATGAACAACAGAAAAAGAAGCGATTTCTATAAAATTTAGAATTTTTGCAATGAAAATAAGGTCTTAAGAAATGAGAGAGATAAAGGTTGGGAGGATGAATTTCAAAAAACTTTAACATTACTTCGGGGCAATAAAATAACGCTTGAAGGCTTTTATACTGTCTTATGCCGGAGGTCTCAGAGGGTGGCCGCATGGTAAGCCTGCAGGACTATCGAGCCCGAGACAGGGCAGGCGGGCGGTTCATTAAACCCTGTTTCAGCCAGCAGTTTCTCTTGGGGCTTTTAAGCAAGGGTAATTAGGTCATCGTAAGACGCCAGACTGGGCCGGGTAGCTTCATTAAAATTCAGATTACCGGGCAGTCTGGCGTCAGTCTTACGGAGGCTGGTGATGTCGTTACGTCAAGGCATGTGAGGGACGAAAGGGACGCGCCTTTTTGCCGTCTGGCGCTGTGTTACTTTTGCACCTGCAACAGCTCTTTTCCTGCCAGATAGATGGCGGAAAAGCCGCAAACAAGCCCTTCAAAGCCCGCAATGGTGGTGAAAATAGGCTGCCCCGTGAATTCTCCAGCTGCGAGTAGCAGGAAGAGAATAACAAGTGTTGCAAAAATAACCTGTAGTTCTTTGGAGGCTTTGAGGGTGGCCATAAAAAGGATGGCGGTAAAAATACCCCATATAAGCAGATAGCTGCCAATGAGGGCGGGAGAGGACGCAGCGATAACCCCAAAATGGGGAAGAACAATGAGCAGAACAAAGGAAATCCAGAACGCACCGTAGGATGTAAAGGCCGTCAGTCCGAATGTGTTTCCGTTGAAAAACTCCAGGATCCCGGCAAAAATCTGTGCGGCACCGCCGAAAACGAGGCCCATGGCCAGAATGGCTGATCCCATGGAAACCAGCCCGGCATTATGAAGGTTGAGGAGAACCGTCGTCATGCCAAATCCCATCAGGCCCAGTGGACCCGGATTGGCGTAGAATTTTTCGTTATTCACCGGATTTATTCCCGTTACTTATTATTGTTATGCCTGATCCTATGGCTGCGTGATGCTGAAAGATATTAAAATCGGATTGAGTGCCGATCACATTCTGGATGGCTCACAAATCGGTCATCATCCGCAGAACTCAGGGTGAACTGGACCACATTCGGCCCGAAGTGGCTGAGAGACGGCGGGAAGGATGCGCAGGCCGGACTGACGCAATGGAACGCTGAGTTTGTCGGAGCCTTGGGAGCGTTAGTTTTGCGCGCCTCTTTTGAGAAAACCGCAGAAGGTTGTTTTCCGGGAAAGGTGTTGCACACAAAGGGGTGCCTCATGAAACCCGAGGTCTCATGAATAAAAAGAAGGATTAATTTTGCGGAGAAAGACTGTGTGAAAAGGCAGGCTCCCGCCAAGGAGCCTGCCGGTAAGCGTGATCAGGCCGGAGCGTCGATATCGACGATGTTGATCAGCTTGTGGTTGACGAATTCCTTGATGCCAAGGCCAACCAGCTCGCGGCCGAAACCGGAGCGCTTCACACCGCCGAAGGGCAGGTCTGCCTTGGGGATCAGCGGGTGGTTGATGTTGACCATGCCGGTGTGGATCTTGGCGGCAACACGGGCACCACGGGCTTCGTCTTTGGTGAAGACAGCGCCGCCGAGGCCGTAGGGAGAGTCATTGGCAATGCGGATGGCGTCTGCTTCGTCCTTGGCGCGGTAAAGCTGCGTCACGGGGCCGAAGAATTCCCAGTGACGGGCTTCGTTCTCACCGTCCAGACCGGTCATCAGCAGCGGGCGGAAGAAGGTGCCTTTTTCCGGAACTTCCTGACCGATCGCTTCAACTTTGGCACCATGCTTGATGGCTTCTTCAACCTGACGGTGCAGATCTTCAACCGCAGCGCGGGAGCAGAGCGGAGCCAGCGTGGTGGACGGGTCCATCGGGTCGCCAGCCTTCAGTTCGGCAACGCCTTTTTTGTACAGGTCCAGGAAGCGGTCATAAATCGCATCGGCCACAATCAGACGCTTGGCGGACACACAGACCTGGCCAGCGTTCCAGTGGCGACCCATGACGGCCCATTTGACGGCTTTTTCAACGTCAGCGTCATCCAGAACGATGAACGCATCCGCGCCACCCAGTTCCATCATGGATTTTTTCAGGGCTTTACCAGCAACGCCAGCAATGATGGAGCCAGCACCTTCAGACCCCGTCAGCGCTACACCGCAAACGCGGGGGTCTTCCAGGATCATAGCCGTGTGAGAGCGGGCGGTGTACAGGTTGCGGAACAGGCCTTTGGGCAGCCCGGCTTCGATCATCAGATCTTCACAGGAGGCAGCGCACTGCGGCAGGTTGGACGCATGCTTGAGCAGCACAGCGTTACCAGCAGAAAGCTGCGGTGCGATGATGCGGACGACCTGATAGAACGGGAAGTTCCACGGCTCAACAGCAAACACGATACCAAGCGGCTCATGCACCAGCGTGGCCTTGCCTGTTGCCGGGTCGGCTACAGGCAGGGATTCCGGCTTCAGAAGCTCTTCGGAATATTTTGCGTAATATTCAAAAATTTCGGCTGAAAGAATGACTTCGGCTTTGGATTCAGCAAAAGTCTTGCCCATTTCAAGCGTGCCCAGGCGAGCATACTTGTCAATGTCACGCCGCAGAATAGCGGCGGCGGCGTTCATAATACGCGCACGTTCAGCAAAAGACGTGTCACGCCATTTTTCAAAGGCGGCGTGGGCTTCAGAAAGGGCAGTCTGAACTTCCTGATCCGTGGCTTCAGGAAAAGTGGCAAGCACTTCCTCTGTATAAGGGTTCGTTGTCGCGTAAGCCATTAGTACCTCATAAAAACTCAAAAACAGGAAAAGGAGAGCGATCCCGCCGCTGCGGTATCCGATCAGGACAAGCAGAGTGAGACACGCTGCATCATCGCCAACCCTTAGGCCTGAGAAAAATATAGACCGGTCACTTTCTGGCAGAAAGGGGGTGGGCTTCTGCAAAACTCATGAAAGGGCCGCAAAGGGAGGCTTTGCTCACGTTTGCGGCATAGTAACCGGCTGGGGCCTATCTATATATGGATTGATACAGAAATGGTCAATCTATAAATAATATGGAATTTTTGATAACAGTTAATCTTGTTGGGTATGGAAATAACGGGATGATTGGAATGATATCATAAATTCGTGATAACAATGACATTATTTTAACCGGGTAACGATGTCCGAATTTTTGACGTTTTCATGATTTATAAATTCATGGCGCTTTATTTACATGGTATTTGTAATTTTGTTCTTTAAAAACCGCTTTTATCAGGTTTGCTTAGACGAGCCTTGGCGGATGCTTTGTCAGGGACAGTAGAATAAAAAGAAATCGATCCATTCGTTTTTTTTATCTGACCCAAAGGGCAGATCATGTCGATTTTTCTCTCATCCGGGACAGAAATGCCAAGATTGGGAGGATGAAAGAGATGTTCTCTGTCTTTCCCGGGCCTGTCTGGCGACCCCAGGCAGGTGGTTTTTTTTCAGTCTCCGGACTGCATTCCGGAGAGGAAGGCTGTAGCACCCCGGACATTCCCTGCGGCCATGCAGCCGGAGAGGCGGGCTGTTTCATCAATATCCAGCAGCGGGTTGCGCGCCATGTAAAGGAGGGATTCAAGCCCCATTGTCAGAAGCGTGGCGGCAATAAAGCTCAGCCGGTCGGGTGAGATGGATTTAACCGGCATCAGGCGCAGGATGTTCTGTTTGAGGTCTTCCAGCATGTCCCGCGTTTCCTTCATGGTGAACAGGCGGGCGCGAATGTGGTGCTGGTTAAGTTCAAAAAAGCGGGGTGCGCCGTTAATGCTGATCAGTTCGCGCAGAACGGCCTCATGGCTTCTGGTAAGCATCATTTCCAGAGTATCCGTGGGGCAACGCGATTGCTGGACAATGTTCTTAACGCGGTCAGCAACTTTGATCAGCAGAATATCAAAGATTTTTTCTTTAGTTTTGTAATAATTATAGAAGCTGCCGGGGGAGACATTGCTCAGGGAGACAATGTCCCGCACCGTTGCCGCATCCAGCCCGATGGTTGAAAACACACTCCACGCCGCACGCTCAAAAGCCTCCTCCTTGAAGGTTCTGGTCATTTCTCTCTTCTTGGAGGTCCGGTAGGCCTTCCGTTTGACCGGGGCTTCTACGGGAACGTCCTGGGTAGAGGGCTGCTGGTTAGTGCTCAACTCTTTTTAGGCTCCTTCAGGCCTTTTCAGGCTGGGTAACGGGGTGGGTATTATTCAATCCTTGAATAATCTTTGTGTTCCAATGTCCTACGGAAAGCAAGCGCGCCGGTTATGACGGAGACTGGCTGTTCCAGCCGCCACCCAGAGCGCGCGCAAGCTGAATGGTGCTCAAAGCCTGCCGCGTTTGCGCGCTTACCAGATCATCCTGCGCGGCAATCTTCTTGATACGCGTTGTCAGCACGTCCTGCATGGTAAACTGGCCACCTTCATACAATCCACGGGCCTGCGAGGCCGCCTGTGTGAGTGCGCTGACCTCTGCTGTCAGGCTGGTGATATTCTGGTCTGCACTGCTCCGGCTTTCATACGCATCTTCCACCTCCGCCAGAGCCGTCAGGACAGTCTGGTCATAGGTGGCAAGAGCCTGATGCAACTGGGCGTTGGACGCCCGGATTTTGGCCTGTATCCGCCCGGCGGTGAAAATGGGCAGGTAAGCGTTAACCGCCATCAGGCCACCGGAGCCGGAGACGCCGGGAATGCCGTCAAACCGCAAGCGGCCATCCCCGCCGAAAAACTCCAGCCCGAAGCGGGGCAGGAGGTCAGTCTTGGTGCTGATCAGCCGTTGCAGATTGGCTTCCAGAACATGCTTTTCCAGCCGGACATCTGGCCGGCGTTCCAGAACGGTGGAGGGCAGTGTGGTCGCTGGTGGGGCCGGAACGCGATACTGGGCCGGAGTAGAGAGGTCCGGGGCCTGTTCGGGCGGCTGGCCGGAGAGAACGGCGAGCCGGTGGCGGCAGGCATCCAGAGAGGAGACCAGCATGGGGCGTTGCGCCTGCGCCTGCGCAATCTGGCCGCGGATGGTTTCCAGATCCGCCTGCGTAGTCTGCCCGGCATCAAAGCGGGCCGTGGCGTAGCGCAGAAGGGACTGAAGTGTGCTGACGGACTGGTCCAGCAGCACAATGCGCTGTTGCAGGCCGCGTGCCGTTACGTAATTGGCCGCAACATCCGCGGCAATCGCCATATGGGTGCCGTGCAGCATCTCTTCTGATGCCAGCGCCATCTGCTTTGCGCCGCGTTTTCTGGCCAGATTGCCGCCCCAGATATCCGGCTCCCACGCCATGGCGATGCCCGCAAGGTGCCCATCTGTTGCGGGGTCCTGAATATTTGGCGCTGCCATTTTCATCAGCGGTGGAACAGGGTGCCGCCAGTCCATCCCTCCGCCCATCATGCCTGCTGTGGCCCCAATGGTCGGATACAGGGCGGATTTAGCCATCTGCGTATAGGCGCGGGATTCCTGCACGCGGGCCTGCGCTACCCGGATATCCGGGTTAGCCGCCAGAGCCTGCTGCACAAGCTGGTTCAGCAGCGGGTCCTGCCAGGCGGTCCACCACGCGGTGAGGTCTGTGGCCTGCGTGGAGACAGGAGCGGCAGTGAATTGGGTGGGCACAGCGACCTGCGAGGCAGGCATCTCGGTCTTGAAAGGGGAGCAGGCGACCACACCCGAGCACAGGAGCGTGGTGAGCAGCAGGCGGGCGGAAGGTGCTGAAAAAGACATCGGCATTCAGTCCTGACGGGCAAGCATGGAGCGGAAGCGGAGCAGCGCCATGGCAAGAAAAAGAGTGGAAGAGAACACAATGGCCAGCAGCGAGGGCCAGATACTCTCAAGGCCAGCACCGCGATACAGGATGGATTGTGAGATTTTCACGAACTGGGTCGTGGGGAAAAACCGCACGAGGGACTGCACAAGGTCCGGCATGCTTTCAACCGGGGTGGCCGCGCCGGAAAGCAGATAGGCCACGGCATACACCGGCACCACCAGCAGCCCGAACTGCGGCATGTTGGGCGCAATGGTGGCCAGCATCATGCCCAGAGACGTGACGGAAAAAAGATACAGAATGAGGCAGGCGGCAAACAGAAGCGGGCTACCCGCAATGGGCACCCCAAGCCACAAATGCACCGTCAGCCAGAGGGAGAGCAGGCTGGCAACAAGGATGACCGCGCCATTGGCCAGAATTTTGCCCACAGCAATCTGACTGGCGGAGACGGGCAGCACCAGCAGATGCTCAATGGTGCCGTGTTCCCGTTCACGGATAACAGCAGCGCCGACCAGAACAATAGAAAGAACCGTTGCGTTGGTGACGACCTGCATGACGGAGGTGAACCATGCGGATTCACTATTGGGGTTGAAGCGGATACGGCTTTCCCCGTGGAAGGGCATCAGCTTGCTCAGGTTGGGTGAATGTAGCTGAGCCTGCACTTCCCCCATAAAAATCTTCTGCAAATAGACAGCGCCTAGCCCAGCCTGTGTCATGGCGGTGGCGTCAATCAGTTCCTGTATATCCGGGGTGCGGCCTGCCAGTGTGTCCGCCTCAAAGCGGGGTGGAATATCAATTACAAAGTTATAGGTGCCGTTATCCATGCCGGCCTTGCTGTTGGCGCGGTCCGTGAGGGTTGGCGGCTTGAAATAAGGTGGCAGCACCACGGAGCGGAGCTGGCGGGAGAGGGCGGAATGATCCTCATCAATAAACGCCACGGTAGCGTTGGAGACGTCAATCTTCACGCCATGCGCCACCAGCACAATGGCGAAGGAGAAGGAAAAGACAATCAGCCCTATCAGGACGAAGTCCCGCATCAGGCTGTAGAATTCCTTGCGGCACAGCAGGCCGACATTCATGACCCAGCGCAGCATTATGAATCCTGCTTCTTAAGGAAAAGGCGTGCGCCCAGCATGTAAACTGCCGCAAATGTTCCCAGAGCGGCATACATGGAGAGGAAGGACGTGACCCCCAGCCCCTTTGTAAAGCTGCCCAGACAGATGAGCTGGAACCATGAGGCCGGGAACGTCTCGGCAAGGTAGTAGGTCACACCTGTAAGAGTAGAAATAGGATAGAGCAGGCCAGAGAAGTTGGCGGACATGATCAGGCAGATAATGGCCGTGCCAAAAATGGCGGCCACCTGAGAGCTGACGAAGGTTGAAATCAGCAGCCCCAGTCCGGTGCAGGCCAGAATATAGAGCAGCGCCCCGATGGTCAGACCAATGAAGGACCCTTTGAGCGGCACGCCCAGCACAGTGACCGACAACACGACCAGCACCAGATAGGCAATGATGGCCAGCGCCACATAAGGCAGTTGCTTGCCCACCAGATACTGCCCGGAACTGGCCGGGGAGGCATACAGGTTCATGATGGAGCCAATCTCCTTCTCCCGCACCACGCCAAGCGCTGTCAGCATGGTGGGGATGAGGATCAGGGCGAGCATGATGGTGCCCGGTGTCATGGCGTAAATGCTGCGGAATTCCTGATTATAGACAAAGCGCGGCACAATATTCACGGGTGTCAGATGCGCCATAGCGGAGGGTGGCAGAGTTTTCTGCATGCTGGCGGCGTAGGTCAGCAGCACGGCATCCACATAGGCGCGGACGTTGGCGCTGAGGAACGGCATTGCGCCATCAATCACTACGCCGACTGTCGGGTTACGGCCTGCGGCCAGATCCCGCCCGAAGCCATCGGGGATATCCAGCCCGAGGGCGACCTGACCCTGCCGAATACGGGTTTCCACAGTCTCCCGGTCTGGAGAATAGGCGGTCTCATGGAAATAGTGCGACCCGCGGAACTGTTCGACAAGTTCCCGGCTGGCGTGGGTGTGGTCGTAATCCGCTACGGTGTAGCGAATGGTGTTGATGTCAAACGAGACGCTATAGGCCGAAATGAGCAGCAGGATGGTCGGGCCAAGGATGGCGAACATCAGGCGCAGGCGGTCGCGCGTCAGTTCCACGGCCTCTCGCCGGGCAAAAGCCCAGCAGCGTGAAAACCAGCGGATGTAGGGTGGAATTTTGCTGGCCGGAGCAGTGCTGGCCGGAGCCTGTTGCTGTGGCGTGCTGGCGGCGTTGACGCTATTACCGGCATGCTCGAGAAACGCGATGAACGCATCTTCCAGCGTGGCAGCGTGGGCTTCCTGAATGATCTCATCCGGTGTGCCCATGGCCAGAACCTTACCCTTGTCCATCAGGGAAATGCGGTCACACCGCGCGGCTTCATTCATGAAGTGGGTGGACACAAAAATGGTCACATGCTGGTCACGCGAGAGGGCGACGAGATGTTTCCAGAACATGTCCCGCGCAGCCGGGTCCACGCCGGAGGTGGGCTCATCCAGAATGAGAATGTCCGGCGTGTTGATGCAGGCAGCGGCAAGCTGAAGGCGTTGACGGATGCCGAGCGGTAGGCCGGTGGGGCGGCTGTCGGCCTGTTCCTCCAGCTTGAAGCTTGAAAGCATTTCTGCGACGCGCTTTTTGGCCTCCGCCACGGGCAGGCGGAACAGCTCAGCCTGAAGCATCAGGTTCTGTCGGACAGTCAGTTCTTCATACAGCGAGAAGCCCTGAGACATGTAGCCAATGCGCATGCGCGTGGACATGTCGCCCGGTGTGACCTTGCGGCCAAACAGGGTGGCCGTACCACTGGTAATGTCCAGCAGGCCGGTCAGCATCTTCATGGTGGTGGACTTCCCGCAGCCATTGGAGCCAAGGAAGCCGAAAATCTCGCCGCGTTTGATGCGGAAGCTGACGTTATCAACCGCTTTGAAGGAGCCGAACTGGCGGATCAGATTTTCCGCATCGATAACAGGCGGCCTGCCATCATCCTGATAAGGCGGGATGGTGAAGTCGGAAATTTCCTTCTGGTCCGCTTCCGGCAGCATGGAGGTATAGGCGGCCTCCACCGTCGTGGTGCCGGTCTGCTTTTTGACGTCTGCTGTGGGGGCCGAGGCCAGAATGCGCCCGTCATTCATGGCGACCAGCCAGGAAAAGCGCTCGGCTTCATCCATATAGGCGGTGGAGACAATTACGGTCATGGAGGGCCGCTCGGCGCGCATCTGGTCCACCAGCGCCCAGAACTGGCGGCGGGAGAGCGGGTCCACACCGGTGGTCGGTTCATCCAGAATAAGCAGATCTGGGTTATGGACCAGAGAGCAGCACAGGCTGACCTTCTGCTTCATGCCACCCGAGAGCTGGCCTGCGGGCCGGTTGGGGAAGGGGGCAAGGCCGGTTGAGTCTAGCAGGTGCGTGATGCGATTGGCGCGGGTGGTGGCATCCAGCGCGAACAGGCGACCAAAGAAGTCGATATTCTCGCGCACGGACAGGGTTGGATAGAGGTTTTTCCCTAAGCCCTGCGGCATGAAGGCGAGGCGGGTGAGAAACGCCTCGCGCTCGGCCTTGTTGCTGACATCCACGCCCAGCGTGTGGATGCTGCCGGTTTGCAGGTGCCGTACGCCGGCAATCAGCCCCAGCAAGGTGGATTTGCCCACGCCATCCGGCCCGACAAAGGCAATGGTCTGCCCGGCGGGGAGGGTGAGTGAAACATCATGCAGAACGTCGCGGCCATTATAGGCATGGCGCACGCCCTCTACGCGGATTTCAGACGGAGGGGCGCTCATTACTCAGCGCCGCTCCGCTGAGCTGCCTGAGGCCATGCTGCATCCGGGTTCTGCCTGATATAGCCTTCACCCGTCATGCCCGCTTTCAGAAGAGCGCCAAGATGCTGCTGCTCTTCCGGTGTGACGCGTAGTTTGACACGATAGACGAGTTGCTCACGTTCTGTCGCCGTTTCCACATATTTGGGGGTGAACTGGGCCTGACTATCAATAAAGGAGACGGTGGCCAGCACCGGAGAAGCCACGCCGTCAAACTTGATGCGGGCTTCATCCCCGACCTTGAGCGTGCTCATGGCGGCAGTGGGGAAGAAGAGGGTCATATACGGGTCAACCGGGTCCAGCATGGAATACACGCGGCCGCCCGGTGCCAGCACGCTGCCGGGTTCTACAATGCGATATTCAATGCGGCCCGCGACGGGCGCGCGGATTGTCATATCATCCAGAACAGTCTGGATCTGCCGGACCTGTGCGGCAGCGCCTTCGTTTGCGTGGAGGGCTTCCTGCACGCCTTGTGTCGCGGCGCGGACGGCAGCCTGAGCGGACTCAAACTGCGTGCGCCGCTGCGTGACTTCCATGTCAGAAACAAGGTTCTGCCGCCGCATGATTTGTGCGTGACGCAGCTCATCCTGCGCGAGGCGAAGAGACGCCTGATGCGCAGCCAGCTCCGCTGTGGCGCGGTCTGCCGCACTGCGGGCTCGGCTCTGTTGCGCTGCGGCCTGATCATACTGGCTTTGCACTGTGGCGGCATCTTCCTGCGCCAGAACCTGATTGGCCGCGACGGTATCGCCCTCATGCACCATAAGTTTCGTGACCCGGCCGGGATATTTCACGGCCACATCCACGAGGGTAAATTCCAGCCGCCCGTTTCCGTAAAGGATGCCATCGGGCACGCTTTCGGCCAGCTGGTGACGGTGCCATGCAAAGGCTCCCCCTGCGATCACAAGAAGGGAGGCAACAATAATCGTGATTTTTACAGGAGCTTTCACAACAAACCTTGTATGGCAAAAAGCAGATGGGTGATGAAGAGGTGTGATTTATGGAGGCGGCACTATGCTTAATTTATGACGGAAACGTCAAGTTATTATTCAGAACCTGACTGAGCGCCATACGGAACCGTTTGAGTCTGGATTAGTGCCGGTTTCATGCGGAAATTTGACTTTTTCCTTGGCGCAATAATCCAGATCAATGAATCCATAAAAATTCATCATTTTTCATAAACTTGTAAAGTTGACAGAGTGTTCGGGTTTTATATGGTGGCATCCTGAATGACGTGTCGGGCCTGCCTGCTGCAGTTTTGCGCAGTGTCTTAAATTTCGTGCCGCACGCGACGGGGGAATGACAATGCCTATGAAGCTCCACGATATGACGCAGATTATGCAGGACACTGCGCGGCGCGGTGTGGGAAGCCGACGGTGGCAACAGCCGGTTTACGAGCATTTCCTGCCACCCTGTAATCAGGCCTGCCCGGCAGGTGAGGATATTCAGGGCTGGCTTTCCCACGCGCAGGCCGGAGCGTATGAGCAGGCCTGGCGTGCGCTGGTGGCCAACAACCCCATGCCTGCCGTGCATGGGCGCGCCTGTTACCACCCGTGTGAGAGTGGGTGTAACCGTGGCTCACTGGACGAGTCAGTCTCCATCCATGCGGTTGAGCGGTTTCTGGGTGATGAAGCGCTTAAAAATGGCTGGACGTTTGAAGCGGCCCCGTCCACCGGCAAGAAGGTTCTGATTGTCGGGGCGGGTCCTGCTGGTTTGTCCTGCGCCTATCATCTGGCGCGGCAGGGGCACGCTGTTGAGGTGCGGGATGCCGCCGCGGAACCCGGCGGGATGATGATGCACGGTATTCCGGCGTATCGCCTGCCGCGCACAGAATTGCAGCAGGAAATTGCCCGGATTGCCGCTATGCCCGGCGTGACGCTGACATGCGGCGTGAAGGTGGAGGATCTGGCAAAAGCCAAGGCTGATGGCGGGTTTGATGCAGTTTTTGTGGCCGTGGGCGCGCAACTCGCCAACCACCTGAATGTGCCAACCGGGGACGGGAAGCGTCTGGTGGATGCCGTCAGTTTGCTGGATGATGTCAGTGAGCAGAAAAAACCGCAGTTGGGCCGGGTGGTGGCTGTTGTGGGCGGTGGCAACGTGGCGATGGATGCCGCGCGCACAGCTCAGCGCCTTGGTGCGCAGGATGTGGTGATCGTCTTCCGTTACGATAAGGACCACATGGAAGCCCTGCCGGGTGAGGCTGCTGAAGCCTTTGCCGAGGGTGTGAAAATCCGCTGGCTGAACGTGGTGGATCACTTTGGGGCGGACGGGATTACCGTTGAAAACGTGACCATGAATGCGGATGGCAGCGTCACGCCAACAGGCGAGACCACCACGCTGGCTGCGGACTCTGTTGTGATGGCCGTGGGGCAGCATAGTGATCTGTCACTGCTGGCGACGACGCCCAAAATCACCGTGCAGAAAAACGATACGGTCGCTGTGGACGCCACCACGCTGATGACCGGTGAGGCCGGGATTTTTGCTGGCGGTGACTGCATTGGCGGCGCCCGGACCATGACAACGGCGACGGGCCACGGGAAACGCGCGGCCCACGCCATTCATGCCTATCTGAATGGCGAGACCTACGTGCACCCGGCCAGCCATACGGTGGTGAGCTTCGACATGCTGCATCTGCCGGACTACCGGAATGCGCCGCGCCGCACGCAGCAGGAACGCCCGCTTACCGACCGCAGCACGTTTGATGAAGTGACAGCAGGGCTGAGTGAGCGGGAGGCCCGCTATGAGGCTGGCCGCTGCCTGTCCTGCGGTAACTGCTTTGAATGCGACAACTGTTTTGCCGCCTGCCCGGAGCAGGCCATTACCCGGCTGGGGCGCGGGAAGGGGTATGAGGTCTCTCTGGATCTCTGCACAGGGTGTGCACTGTGCGCCGCCCAGTGCCCCTGCCACGCCATAGAAATGCAGCCCGAACCACAGGACGAACACGCGACCACCGGCAGCCTTGGAGAACCCATTGCGCCGGTCGATTTCAAAGTGCGCGCGTGAGAAGGGGAAGCGTCATGACCGATCAAAGTGTGACCATGGATGGCAACACCGCTGTTGCCCATATTGCCTACCGCGTAAACGAAGTCTGCGCCATTTACCCCATCACGCCATCCTCCACCATGGCGGAACTGGCTGATGCGTGGTCGGATCAGGGGCTCCGCAATATCTGGGGCAGTGTTCCCGTGGTGCAGGAAATGCAGGCGGAAGGCGGGGCTGCCGGGTGCGTGCATGGCTCACTGCAAACCGGCGCGCTGACCACTACCTTTACGGCCTCACAGGGCCTGATGCTGATGATCCCCAACATGTTCAAGATTGCGGGGGAACTCACCTCGACAGTCTTTCATGTCGCCGCGCGAGCGCTGGCTGCCGGGGCGTCCTCCATTTTTGGGGACCATCAGGATATCATGGCCGTGCGTACCACGGGGTTTGCCATTCTGGGGGCCAGCACCGTGCAGGAAGGGCATGATCTGGCGTTGATCACGCAGGCCTCCACGCTGGCGGCGCGCGTTCCGTTTATTCACTTCACGGACGGGTTCCGCACATCGCACGAATATAACGGCCTGCATCTGGTGCCGGATGAAACCATCCGCGCCATGATTGATGACAAGCTGGTGCTGGCTCACCGCAAACGGGGGCTGAGCCCGGAAAATCCGTTTATCCGTGGCACATGGCATAACCCGGATACGTATTTCCAGAGCCGTGAATCCGTAAACCCGTTTTATGAGCGCGTGCCGGATATCGTGCAGTCCGCCATGGACCACTTTGCCTCCCTCACAGGCCGCCAGTATCAGCTGTTCCGCTACGAGGGCGCTCCTGATGCCGAGCGCGTTGTGGTGTGTATGGGCTCGGGCGCGGAAGTGGTGCGGGAGACGGCCAAATGGCTGTGCCAGCAGGGGCAGAAGGTTGGCGTTTTGCAGGTGCGTCTGTTCCGCCCGTTCTCGGCAAAGCATTTTCTGGAGGCACTCCCCAAAAGCGTTAAATCCATTGCCGTGCTGGACCGCACCAAGGAGCCCGGTGCCCCCATGGAGCCGCTGCATGCGGACGTGGTGGGCGTGCTGGCCGAAGGGGTGGGGGAAGGAGCCTTCCCGCATATGCCGCGCGTGATTGGTGGACGGTATGGCCTGTCCTCCAAAGATTTCAACCCGGCCATGGCGCGGGCGGTGTTTGATGAACTGGCCAAGCCGTCCCCCAAGAACCGCTTTACCGTCGGTATTCTGGATGATGTGGGGCAGACCAGCCTGACCTATGATGAGAACTTTGATATTGAACCGGAAGGCACGGTGCGTTGCCTGTTCTATGGTCTGGGGGCCGATGGCACGGTGGGGGCCAACAAGAACAGTGTTAAGATCCTGAGTGAAAAACCCGGCTGGTTTGCGCAGGCCTATTTTGATTATGACTCCCATAAATCCGGTGGCCAGACGGCCTCGCATGTTCGGTTTGGCAAAAGCCCGATCAATGCGCCGTATCTGATCCGCCATGCCGATTTTATTGCCTGTCACAAGTTTGATTTCCTGTTCCGGCGCGATGTGCTGGGGGCAGCGAATGACGGCATTTCCTTCCTGTTGAACAGCCCGTATTCCGCAGAGGAGGTCTGGGACCATCTCCCCAGAAAAGTGCAGGATCAGATTGTTTCCAAAAAGCTACGGTTCTTCGTTATCGATGCGTCTGATGTTGCGCTCAAGCTGGGTCTCGGCCCGCGGGTGAACACCATTCTGCAAACCTGCTTCTTCCATCTGTCCAATGTGTTGCCTGCGGATGAAGCAATTGCAGAAATCAAGAAAGCCATTCAGAAATCTTACGGGGCGAAGGGGGATGCTGTTGTCCAGCTGAACTTCCGCGCTGTGGATGCAGCTCTTGCTGCCCTGCATGAAGTCAAGGTGCCGGCACAGGCCACCGGCACCGTGCCGATGCCGCCGGTTGTGCCCGAGACTGCTCCGCTGTTTGTCAAACAGGTGACGGGTGAGATCATGGCCGGGCGAGGGGACCTGATTCCGGTCAGTCATATGCCGGTTGATGGCACCTTCCCCGGTGGCACCACGCAGTATGAAAAACGGAATATTGCGGTGGAAGTGCCGGTGTGGGACCCGGATGCCTGCCTGCAATGTGGGCAGTGCAGCATTGTCTGCCCGCATAGTGTGATCCGCGCGAAAATGTATGATGTGGAGGATCTGGAAGGGGCTCCGGCATCTTTCAAAACAGCTGAGATCAATGCACGGGGTTATCCGGACTCTCGCTTTACCCTCCAGTTTTATGTGGAAGACTGCACCGGCTGTGGTGTGTGCGTGGAAAACTGCCCGGCTATTGTGCCGGAAACAGAAAAACGCGCCATCAATATGGAAGAAAAACTGCCTATTCTTGAACAGGAACGCCAGAATATCGCATTTTTTGAAAAACTTCCGGATATGGACCGGGCCAGCATTAACGAAGCCAATGTCCGAGGCGTGCAGTTCCTTGAGCCGTTGTTTGAGTTTAGCGGGGCCTGCGCAGGGTGTGGTGAGGCACCGTATCTGAAGCTGGTTTCTCAGCTGTTTGGTGACAGGCTCCAGATTGCTAACGCCACGGGCTGTTCCGCCATTTTTGCGGGTAATACGCCGGCCCATGCATGGAAAGCCAATGCGGAAGGGCGCGGGGTGGCATGGTCCAACTCGCTGTTTGAAGATAATGCCGAGTTTGGTTTGGGTTTCCGTATTGCAGCGGATGAACAGACGGCTCTGGCGCGCCAGCTTGTGCAGAAACAGTCCGCTCTGGTGGGTGAGGATCTGGCCAAGGCTCTGTTGAGTGCTTCCATGCATACGGAGGCGGATTTTGCAGAGCAGCGGAAACGGGTGGCAGCACTCAAGCAGAAGCTAGAGGGCGTGGATGCGCCCGATGCCATCATGCTGCTTTCCGTAGCGGATTTCCTCATTCGCCGGTCTGTCTGGATTATCGGTGGAGACGGCTGGGCGTATGACATTGATTCCGGCGGTCTGGACCATGTGCTGGCACAGGGCCGGAATGTGAACGTGCTGGTGCTGGATACGGAAGTGTATTCCAACACGGGCGGTCAGTCCTCCAAAGCCACGCCGCTGGGGGCCTCTGCCAAGTTTGCGGCGGCCGGTAAACGCTCTCCGCGGAAAGATCTGGCGATGCAGGCTATCTCCTACGGGAACGTTTACGTGGCGCAGATTGCCATGGGGGCGAACCCGGAGCAGGCGGTTATCGCCATGCGGGAGGCCGAGGCGTATGACGGGCCGTCCATCATCCTGGCTTATTCCCAGTGTATTGCTCACGGCATTGATATGCGCACAGGCATGAAGCAGGCCGCGCGGGCCGTTGCCTCCGGTTACTGGCCGCTGTTCCGGTTTGACCCGACCATGCGCAAAAACGGGCTGAACCCGTTCCGGCTGGATTCAACCCGGCCCCGTATCCCGCTGGAAGACTATGCCTATCAGGAACTGCGCTACAAAACGCTTACCCGGACGCATCCGGAAGCAGCGGCGCATATGCTGCATCAGGCGCAGGCGGCGTTAAATGAGCGCTACCGTCTGTATGAGGATCTGGCCGCCCGTGACGGCAGCCGCTTCTTGCCGCATTGGGAAGATGTGAACTGAAAACCGCAGGGTCTCAAAGAACCGGGGAACTAAAGAGCATGAACCTTGAAACACAGTATCTGGGCCTTTCCCTGCGGCACCCCATTGTGGCGTCCGCATCACCTCTGACGGTCGATCTGGATCACATTCTGCGTGTGGCGGATGCCGGGGCGGCGGCTATTGTCATGGCCTCCATTTTTGAGGAGGAGATTGCCGCGCAGGAGGTGCATGACGCCGCCCTGTTTGAAACGGGGGAGGATAGTCATCCGGACGTCAACGGCGGGTATTTTCCCGCCGTGCCGCAGGCGACGGTCCTGGATGGACGGCTTTCCGTGCTGCGGCGTGCTGCGGAACAGGCTGGCGTGCCGGTGATTGCCAGCCTGAATGGCTGCACGCAGGCGGGTTGGGTGCATTTTGCCCGCAAGCTGGAACAGGCAGGGGCTGCGGCCATTGAGCTGAACTTCTGGCATATTGCTGCTAATCCCGATGAGACGGGGGCGGAGGTCGAGGAGCGGTTTATTGCCATCCTCAAGGCCGTAAAGACCGAAGTCAGTATTCCTGTCAGCGTCAAACTGCCGCCGTTTTTCAGCGCCCCCGGCAATATGGCCAAACGGTTGGTGGAAGCCGGGGCCTCCGGGCTGGTGCTATTCAACCGGTTTTATGAGCCGGGTCTGGACCTGCATCCCGTAGCCCCGGAAGCCGATGCACAACTCAGCACGTCTTATGAGCTGCGGCTGCCGTTGATCTGGACGGGCCTGCTGTCCCGCAGGCTTCAGACCAGCTTTGCGGTCTCTGGCGGCGTCAATTCTGGTGAGGACGTGGTGCGCTGCCTGCTGGCCGGTGCGGATGTGGCAATGGCGACCTCCGCTCTGCTGCGGCATGGCTCCGGCTTTCTCTCCACCATGCTGGCAGAGATGCAGGCATGGATGGAAGCGCGCTCTGTGGAGAGTGTGGCGGCCTTTAAAGGGCAGCTGGCGGCCCATGGGACAGCGCAGGCGGCTGAGACGTTCCTGCGGGACCAGTATCGGCGTATTTTGTCTTCCACTCCGGCTTTCGGGCAATAACGTAGTATGTCTCAACAGGAAAATCAGACCATGGCGTCCTCTTCTGCTGCTTCCGTAACTCCAGCGCAGCAGTATGTGCAGGATAGTGCGGATATGCCCGCAGTTTCCGGCCCCAAAAGCCATCAGGCTTTTGAAAATCTGATTGAGCGGGCCAGACAGCTCCCCGGTAAGGTGAGTATCGGTATTGTCTGGCCGTGTGAGCAGCATGCGCTGGAAGGGGCTATGGATGCGGCGCAGCAGAATATTCTGGAACCCGTTCTGATCGGCCCGCGCGCTCTGATTACTGACGTGGCGCAGAGTTGCGGGATTGATCTGGGGGGTGCGACCATTGTGGATGTCGCCACCCCGCAGGAGGCTGCGGCGCAGGCCGTCGCACTCGTCAAATCCGGGCAGGTGCATGCCCTGATGAAAGGCAGCCTGCACACAGATGTGTTGATGCATGCCGTCGTCTCACCAGAGAGTGGGTTGCGCACGGCCCGGCGGGTGAGCCATGTCTTTCTGCTCGCAGTGCCTGCTTATGATGATCTTATTTTTGTGACGGATGCCGCTATCAATATCTTCCCGGACCTTACCATCAAGCGCGATATTGTGCAGAACGCGATTGATCTGCACCGGGGCCTTGGGCTTGGCGAGCCACGGGTGGCGATGCTGTCTGCTGTGGAAACCGTGAACCCCAAAATTCCCGGCACGGTGGATGCTGCCGCCCTGTGTAAAATGGCGGAGCGTGGGCAGATTGAAGGTGGTGTTCTGGATGGCCCGCTGGCCATGGATAATGCCGTGAGCGCAGAGGCCGCCAAAATTAAAGGCATTACCTCGCCGGTAGCAGGGCGGGCGCAAATTCTTGTGACACCCGATCTGGAAGCAGGCAACATGCTGGCCAAGAACATGATCTTTCTGGCTGGGGCGGACTCAGCCGGGGTGGTGCTGGGGGCCAGTGTGCCGGTGTTGCTGACCAGCCGGGCGGATAGTGTGCAGGCGCGGCTGGCGTCCATTGCTGTGGGCGCACTGTATGCGCGGCACCTGCATCCGGAAAGCGCTCCTGCGGCGTGAAGCAAGTTCAGGATACAAGAAGAGCCAGAGAGAAGGACGGATCAATGCAGGACGTGATTATTGTTTTTAACAGTGGCTCTTCCAGTCTGAAATTTACCGTTTACGACAAGGCCGACAGCCAGAAGGCGACGGTTCTGCTCAACGGGGAAATTGAGCAAAACCCCAAGGGTGCGCGCTTCCATGCCAAAAATCATGATGGCGTTGTTCTGGCGCAGGAAGAGTGGCCGGAAACCGGATTGGCGATTTTTGACCATCTGTTCCACTGGCTGGAGCAGTTTGCTCAGAAGGGCCGGGTGGTTGCGGCCGGGCACCGGGTTGTACATGGCGGGGCCGATTTTCTGGAACCTGTGAAAATCACGCCGGAAATTCTGAACAAGCTGGACCAGCTCACCCCGTTTGACCCGCTGCATCAGCAGGCCACGCTGGCCCCGGCCAAAGCCATTGCGCAGCGGCGGCCAGACCTTTTGCAGGTCGCGTGTTTTGATACGACCTTCCACAGCACCATCCCCAAAGTGGCGCGGCTTCTGCCGCTGCCGCGCCGGTATGAGGAACAGGGCGTAGTGCGCTATGGCTTTCACGGCATTTCCTACAGCTATATCGGCCAGCGCCTTGCGCAGATTGACCCGCAGCTTGCCACAGGGCGGACCATTATTGCCCATCTTGGGAGTGGGGCCAGCCTGTGTGCTTTGAAGGATGGCAAAAGCCTTGAAACCACAATGGGCTTTTCCGCACTGGATGGCCTGATGATGGGCACACGCTGCGGCGCGATTGATCCGGGCGTGCTGCTCTACATGGTGCAGGAAGAAAAGGCCGACTGGCGGACGCTGGTGCAGACGCTTTACCATGAGTCCGGCCTGCTCGGCGTTTCCGGTGTTTCACCTGACATGCGAGTGCTGCGTGAAATGCTGGCAAAGGACGCGAGTTCGGCTCAAAGCGTGCAGATTGCCGAAGCGCTAAGTCTGTTTGTGTATCGTATCCGTCAGGAAATCGGTGCGTTGATAGCGGTGATGGGTGGTCTGGACGGGCTGGTCTTTACCGCAGGTATTGGCGAGCATGATGCCGCACTCCGGCAGGATGTCTGTCAGGCTTTGAGCTGGGCAGGCGTCACGCTGGATGAGGCCGCCAACCAGCGTCATGACGCCATTATCAGCACGCCCGACAGCCGGGTGCGGGTGCGCGTGGAACCGACTGACGAGGAGCGCGAGATCTATCTGAGCGTTCTTAAATTTCTCTAAACGGCGGGGAGCTTTACTCCCCTTGGAGCGTTTAGAAAGACGTGCTGACGGTGCCGAAAAATTCGCGCACAGCCCCGCGTTCCATGGACTGATAATCCCCCACGGCGGGGTTATCATTCTGGCCCATCATGGAAATATATTTGTTGTTAAACAGGTTATAGACATTGAAGCTGGCCGTGACGTTTTTCAGAACGCTCATGTCCCCAAAGCGGTATTCAAGACCCGCATTGGCCACCCAGTAGCCCGGCACGGAGGTGTCGTTCATAAAGCTGTAGTAACGGCGGCCAAAATAGTTGGCGTCAAAATGCGCGGTCGCACCTTTCCATGTGTAGGACAGGGCCGTTTTATACATCCACGCCGGATAATTGACGATATTTTTGCCTGACAGACCGTAATACCCGCCGACGGTGTCCACGTTCCGGTCATACGTGCCCTTGTTGTAGCTCAGGGTGTTCGTAAAGCTCAGGCCTCGGATGGGGGTGAGGGTAATAGCCCCGTTCGCACCCGTCATGGAGATGTGGCCGAAGTCGATCACCTGAGAGACCGGGTTGGTCAGAGAGCCCACAGCAGCAGCCAGCAGCGGATGGATCAGGCTGGCGTGATAGATAGTCGCATTCGCCTGCAGGTAGCGGGAGGTATAGCGATAGCCGCCCAGATAAACCCAGGCTTTGGACGGTTCTGCCGCCCGTTTCTGCGCCTGAAAAGTAGCCTGATCCTGCACGGAGTAAATGGAGTTGCCCACGCCAAAGGCGGAGACTTCATAAGCCCGCATGTTCTCGGCCACGTCCACGTAGAACTCGTGGTGGTCGTTGAGGTGCCAGTCCAGATTGATGTGGGGCAGGAAGGCCTGAGAGGCCGTCAGAGAGCCATTGGGTAGCGCATCGGCACCCGTCCAGTCGGCATTGTTGTAGTTTGCACCGCCAGCGGTTGTTGCCACCATGGATTTAAACCCGGCATGCAGTGTAAGGCCCGGTGTCAGCTGCACACTGTCCTGCAGGTGGAACTGCATAACATTGGTGGTCCACTGGAAGTTATAGCCCTGCATAAAGGCGCGGCCATACACATTATAAGGCCCGACAGCCTTGAGCGGCGCGCCCTCCCCAAGCAGGGGCTGCTGGTAATTGAACAGGCCCGCCTGCTGGTTGTTGTTTTCATACCAGACGCCGCCTTCAATCGTGTGGCGGCCCCATTTATAGCGCAGGCTGGTATCAATCCCGTAGCGTTCCTGCCGGTTCTGCCAGACTTCTTCCGAGAACGGTGCGCCGTTGGGAGAGGGATCTTCTGAATCCGTGTAGCTGTAATAGCCGGTCTGGCTGTGGCCGTAGACGGTGGTGTTCCACGTCAGGCGGTCTGTCAGGGCGAGGTCAAAATGCAGGCCGCCCATAAAGTTGGTTTCAGACTGGCCGCCGTCGTACATGGCGATGTCTGCGCCGTTAATGCCGGGCACAGTGTTGTATCCCGGCGGCACAGGGCGGGTGCCATTGGCAATGCCGTAAGCCTGCGCATAGTTGGGGTACAGGTGCGGTGTGCGCCAGCCGAGGTTTTTCAGGATGCCGATGGACGTATCCGGGTAGTTCCACTGCGCCAGAGTGGACCAGTTGAAGAAGGCGGACATGCGGCTGCGGTTGCCAATGGGCTGCACCAGTTTGGCGTCGACCTGCTGCATGAACTGGTCCCCCTTGCCCATCCACATGCCTTCATCCGTGCGGGCATAGGAGGTGTAAAAGCGGGTGCCGGTATCATTCAGCTTGCCGGAATCCAGCCGAACATAAGTGCGGTAGGAATTATAGCTGCCAAAAGACTGGCTGACCTTGCCGCCGCGCTTTTCAGACGGGTCAGACGAGCCGATCTGAATAGTGCCGCCCAGCGTATTGGTGGAGGGCAGTTCAACCGACCCGGCACCCTGTGACATGCGCATGGACTGGATATCATCCGGGATGATGGAGGATGCGAGGCTCATCCCGCTGACGGACTGATAGGTCTGGTCGTTCAGAGGAACGCCATCCACCGTCACACCCAGTTGGTTCATGAAGAACCCGCGCACGTAGAGGTTAGCGCCGAAGCTGTCGATGCCGAACGGGTCCGTGGAGGAAAAGCTTACACCCGGCATCCGGTCCAGCATCTTGTAAGGGCTGGTGCCCGGCACAAACTGCCGCATGATGGCTTTGGTGACAGCCTGTTCCGCATCACGCCCCGTCAGCTGACGGCCTGTGACGGACACACTTTCTGTGCCGCGTGATTCCAGATCCGCCGGTTTGCTGTGATGGCTGGCGGTGGGCCGGGTTGTGGCCTTCGGAGTGGTCTGGGTTTGTGCCGCTGCGGGCTTGTGCGCGGAAACCGGCTGCGCATGGCGGGCTGCATGCTTGTGCTGCGGCGTAGTTTCAGCGGCCAGAGCCGGGCGTTCTATGGCAAACAGTGCGATAGAGGACAAAAGCAGATGTTTGGTGCGCACTTGCGGTCAGCACTCCGGAGGGTGAGGCGGGTCAAAGAGAAGCGGTCTCTTAACCGTTCAACCTCCAGATATGCAAAGGCTTCAAAGAGGGGTGTGATGTTTTTGTGACATTTTTAGGCAGTTTTTGCTCATATCTGTTGCACAAACACCGCGGTTTAGGAGGTTCAGGTAAGGGAACCCCGTTCTTCCTGCTGCCCGCTTTTTTTGAGCAGAAGCAGGGCAAACAGATACACCAGCAGGCCACCGATGGAGAGCAGCGCTCCGCCAATGCCCAGAGAGCCATACCCGAACTGGTGCGCCAGCAGCACACTGCCCAGAGACGCTCCAAGCGCGTTGGCAATGTTGAAGGCTGAATGGTTGAGGGAGGCGGCAAGCGTCTGAGCCTCGCCTGCAAAATCCATCAGCCGTGTCTGAAGTGCCGGACCAAGACCGTTCACAAACGTGGGGATCAGGAAGACAATCAGCATCAGGGCAATGTTGCTGTGCAGGACGGTTGAAAAGGTGAACATGATGACCGCACTGCCGGCAAGAGCGATGATGGCGGCCAGATTGATGTTCCGGTCCACCAGCCAGGCCCCAGCGTTCGCGCCGACCAGCATGCCCGCACCCCAGATAACCATATAGACCATGGTTTGCCATTCCGGCACGTGGGTCACGTTTTGCAGGACGCTGGTGAGGTAGGTGTAGACACCAAACATTCCGCCAAAACCCACAGCGGCGGTCAGCAGGGTGAGCAGAACCTGCGTGTTGCCCAGAGCCGTGATTTCCTTGAGCGGGGAGTTCTTGCGGTTGGGTTTATCAGCGGGAATATAGCGCAGGACGCCGAGAAAGGTCAGAACGCCAAACAGGCCGATAATCAGATACGCAATGCGCCAGCCAAAATGGTCTGCTGCAAAGGTGGAAAACGGCGCGCCAATCAGGGTGGAAATGGCAATGCCAGAGAGCACGCGCCCGACCGCCCAGCCGCGGCGGGAGCGCTCCACCATGGAAGCCGCCACAAGAGCGGAAATGCCGAAGAGCGCACCATGCGGCAGGCCGGTCAGAAAACGGGCGACCTCAACCAGTCCCGGTGTGGGCATGACAATGCTCAGAAAATTGCCGAGGCAGAACATGATCAGCAGAACAAGCAGAAGTTCCCGCCGGGACAGCCGCGCGCCCAGAATGGTGATGAGCGGTGCGCCAATTACCACCCCCAATGCGTAGGCGGTAATGGCATACCCGGCATCGGCCAGAGACAGATTGAGCGACTGTGCAAATTCCGGGAGCATGCCCATGATGGCGAACTCCCCGGTGCCGACAACAAACGTGCCGAATGTGAGGGTAAGGAGGGCTGCTGTTCTGCCATGAGGCGGCGGAACCACGGTAAGACCGCTCTCAGGCGGCACAGTTTCTGATGTCATGCAGGGTCTCGGCTTAAAAAAGTCGGCTCAGGCGATCAGAACGCGAGAGGCGACGGTGGCAATGGCAATATCATCCGCAGTGCTGGCGCCGGATACGCCAATGGCGCCCACAACGGTGCCCTCGGCATCCTTCAGCACAAGGCCGCCGCCAAAGCTGATGAGCCCGCCATTGGTATTTTCCAGTGTATAGGCATGGGCGTTGGGGTGGGCAATTTCTGCAAAGTCGGCGCTGTCCATCTGGAACAGCACAGCGGTGCGGGCTTTTTTGTTGGCGATATCAATGGCCCCGAGAATGGTGCCTTCCATACGCATAAAGGCAACCGGCCAGGCTGCGGCATCCACAATGGAAATGCAGACAGAGACATTCATGCGCTCTGCTTCGGCCAGAGCAGCAGTGATCATGGCGGTTGCGGTAGAAGAGTTCATGGCAGAGAAAATCGCTTTCCTGAGATAAAGGCGCAGAGTAGCTGCGCTGCTCAATAAGGGAATGGTGGGCGCAAGGGAAAGACTATTTGTTCAGCAGCTCTGGATATCTGTGCGTTCGACGTGCTTCATCATCATCCATGCCAGACGGCTGAGCCGGTGTGGCGGGAGCTTGCTGGCAGGGCCGGTCAGGCAGATGCTGGCACGCACCTCGCCATTGTCCCGCCAGGGAATGGCGACGCTGTTTACGCCCGGGTGGTAGCTTTGCAGATCCAGCGCAAAGCCTTTGATGCGCACGGTTTCAATCTGAGCGAGGATATCACTGTTCAGAGCATTGGCGCGGGTGGTCAGCACCCGTTTGCCAAGGCCGGGGACAAAGGCCAGAAAAACCAGCCCCACGGCGGATCCTTCCAGCTTTTCCCGGCTTGGGATTCTGTGCATCAGGTCCGGGTCTGGCAGGTTGACGATATCCAGATAGGCGGCCTCATCCCCGCTGGGGACGGCAAGCCAGACGGTGGCTCCGCTCTCTTCGGCAATCGCATCGAGGGCAGGGCGCAGGCGGGCGCGCAGAGCATTATCATCGCCGGTAATCCGGGCCAGATTGAGGATGCGACCGCCCAGATGATAGCGCATGTCCCCGGTGCGGCGCTGCACATAGCCCAGATGGTCGAGTGTCTGAAGAATGTTGTGGACGGTCGTTTTTCCAATGCCGGAGATGCCGGCAATTTGTTGCAGGCGTGCGCTGCCACCCTCCTGAGCGATGATTTCCAGAATGGCGGCGGAGCGTTCAATTGACTGAATAAGTTTCGGGGTTTTGCCCATGGGACAGGTCTCCTGATGATCAGGATTTATCGTGAGCGACCCGCCTTTGGGAACTGGAGCAGGTCCATCATGGGTGAACTTTTGCAGATTTAGGAGAGAATGCTTGTTTCCTGAAAGAGCGACCGCTTCATGCAGCGGTAAAATTTTTGTGGCTATATGAGAATAATTCTCATATAGCGGAACGCAATGTCGGAGGTTTCGCGTTGAGCACAAGAAAACTATCGCTGAGACTGTATCAGGAGCATCGTAAAGCGTTTCTTGTGTATGCCAATCGCCTCACGAGGGACCACGCGCAGGCAGAAGACCTGGTGCAGGAAGCCTGGCTGCTGTTTGAGCAGCAGAACAAAATAGAAATCAGCGCGCCGGTTCATTATTTCAAGACAATTATGCGGAATTTGTGCAGGTTTAGTTACCGGCGCCAGAAGCTGGAAAAAACCAAAGATACAGATTTTGATAATGCCAGCCGGATGATAGCGGATCTTGCTCCATCACCCGAGCAGGTTGCGGATGCACGCTGGCAAGTCAGCAAGTTGCTGGACCAGATAGAGGCGATGCCAGCGCGCCAGACCGCAGCAATTAAAATGTACTATTTTGAAGGATTAAAACTGCGCGAAATTGCCGCTGAGTTAAATATTTCAGTCTCGTTTGCGCAAAGCCTTATTGCTGATGGCATAGAAGCTTGTACAAATGCGCGCGCAACAGGAGAATAACGTGCCTTGCAATCTGAAAGGCAGAGTGTTGTGTCACCGGCACTTTGTCCGTTTCGTCGCTTTTGTCATCGCCTGATGATGGAGAAGACAACGGCTACGCGGGCCGCCGCACTCTGGCAGGTAAAATTGCAGGATGACCCGAACAATCCAGAGCTGCTGCGCCAGTTTGATATCTGGTTAAAGGCCGATCCAGGCCACCATCAGGCATGGGCGGATGTCAGCAGGACAATTACGCTCTTGCAGCAGGCCTCACCGGAGCGGCGACACTATAAGATGCCACCGGCTCCAACAGCGTATAAACCTGTCTGGCAGAGGCGTGCATTCCAGAGTTGGGCTGGCGGTGTTGCCGCCTTGGCATGTGTTGGCATGGTTTTGTTTGCGCCGGATGCAATGGTGTGGGTACGAGCAGATTACTCTACCGGTTATAGCCAGACAAAAGAGGTTCAGTTGCAGGACGGGAGTGTCGTGCAGCTGGCGCCGCGGAGTGCGGTTGCTATCCAGTTCACCAAAACAAGCCGTGCTGTCACTCTTTTACGCGGGCAGGCCCTTTTTACAGTCCAGCATAATGCACAGGTTTCTTTTACGGTAAAAGCTGGTGCTGTGACGGCAACCGATTTGGGAACAGTCTTTGATGTGGCGATGGATGATCACCACACCACAGTGGCTGTTAAGGAAGGAAGTAGTCGGGTTAGCGCTCCGGGAGGTCTTGCGGCGTATCAGGACTTATATGCCGGAGACTGGCTGCGGGTGACCGGGCATGTAACGCAAACGGGTAAGCAGAACCCGGAAATGGTGGGTGTATGGGCGACTGGTTCGCTTGTGGCCCGCTCTATGCGGGTTGCTGACTTCGTGACGGCGCTACGGCCGTGGTCACAACGTCATATTTTTGTGCTCGATAAGCAACTGGCAGAAAAGCGTGTCACTGGGGTTTATAACGTCCATGACCCGATGCAGGCCTTACGGCTGGCGGTCAGGCCGCATGGCGGAAACGTGGAAACTGTGTTGCCGGATTTGGCGCTCGTCACCGGTCCCGGATAAGGCGAACAATAAAAAATTTCTCTGATCGCAGGAAAATTTCTGCGCTCGTACATCTATGGAGAGGTGTGCAACTGCGAAACAGTTGCAATTCTGTGATGTTGAGTGGCAGGAAGGATTTTCGATACCCATGGTTATACGGCATTTTCTGGCTCGTGGTCTGATGCGAGGGGCTCTTGGCCTGTCGGTTTCCGGGGTGTGGACTTTGTGTGAGGGGACTGATGCGATAGCCCAGACTACCGCTCCCGTTCACTCTTTCCATGTTGCTCCCGGGGCCTTATCTGAAGTCCTGCTTGCCTTTAGTCAGCAAGCCCACGTGCAGGTGACTTCCGATGCAGAAAGCCTCGATAATCGTACCAGTGCTGGCGTGACCGGTCATTTTACGCAGGCAGCAGGCTTGCAACAGATTTTAGCCGGAACGGGGCTGACGTATCGTGCGGTTGGAGAGGGCGCATTTCAGATTGTCGCAGCGCCACGTGCATCGCAGGAACAGGCCGCCCCCATAAAAACGCCAGTCCCGCACAGCGCAGAAGGGAGTTCCACGAGCAGCTATGGCGGAACGGAGCGCATTGTGGTTGTGGGGCAGTCTATTGACCGGCTGAAAAATACCAACAGCGCAGTTACAGTGTTGCGGCATCTCGATACTGATGAATATCGGTCTCTGTATGATGTGACAAACCGCGTGCCCAACATGGTGGGGAATGCTGCGGGGCTTCCCGCTATTCGTGGGATGAGTGGTGAGGGGGCTGCGGGCGGTATTTTCACCCTCATGTCTGGCAGCAGGCCGCGTACAGCCGTGATTATTGACGGCTTACCCGAAACCTTCGGAGGCCAACGCTATACAGATTCAGGGCTATGGGATTTTGATGATGCGCAGGTTCTGCGCGGCCCGCAGGCCACCACGCAGGGGCGTAATGCGATTGGCGGCGCAATCACCATGAATACTAAAGACCCGACATGGGCTTGGCATGGGGCCGCGCATGCAGGGTATGAAAGTCAGGGGGACAGAGGCAGTTTCGGGGCAACGCTTTCCGGGCCGCTGGTGAAAGATCAACTGGCAATCCGGCTTTCCGGGAATGGCATTTACGGAAACAGCTATATTAAATATGCCGGAAAATCATGGCCGTATAATCCGAGTGAAATTAATCAGTCGACGTTTAGAGGAAAACTGCTCTGGACGCCTAAGGCATTGCCGCGTTTTAAAATGGAAATGGTGGGCTCTCACAGAGAGCAGAACGGTGAATATCTCTATCAGGCAACCGGTCCGGACTTCTGGAAATATAAATTTGATAACCCGGATATGAATATTCGTGTTTCAAATTCCTCTATTGATACGTTGAGTGATAAATTTAGCTATGAAATTTCAGATGCTCTGACAGCGAGCCTCTTATATGGCCACGTTTGGTATGATGCGAATTTCAACCAGTCCAACCAGCTTGGTAGCCCAAATTCTCGCGGCAAGCTCAACCTGAATGAGAATAACAATACGATAGAGCAGAGATTTGTTTATTCACCCAAAAATGGCTGGATTAACGGTGTTCTGGGTCTTTATTACTTTAATCGAGACCAGAATATTACCTCGCCTGATATGGGGGTGAATGGACCTGATCAGGAGCAGACCTATGCCATCTATATGGACGGCACAGTGCATCTGGTGGGTGGTCTGAGCCTGATAGCGGGCGCCCGTGTGGAGCGGGAAGTGCAAACCCGAAATGTGCGAATGAATTGGGGCAGCGTCAATTTTGATGGCGGCACGACCATGTTCCTTCCAAAAGGGGGCTTGCTCTATACCTTTTCTCCCCATGACAGCATGAGCTTTACTGTCAGGCGCGGTTATAATCCGGGTGGTGGCGCAATTGATTGGGATCGCGGGTTTTACTACCAGTATAAAAAAGAAACGGTCACGACTTACGAGCTTTCAGGGCATACGGAGCAGTTTGGTCGGCGTTTCAGTCTTAATGGAAATCTGTTTTATAATAGCTTTCATAATTATCAGGATCTTTTGGATTATACCTTTGTCAATGTTCCGGATGGCCGGAGCATGGGGCTGGAGCTGGAAGCACAGTATCATGTGACAAAGGGGCTCAATATTTATGGGGGTGTTGGGTTGCTGGATACAAAAATTCAAAAAGCCCCAACGGCGTATGCCTATGCAGAAGGGTCTAAATTCAGCAATGCCCCCAGTACGACATTTACTGTAGGGTTTGATCAGAAATTTCAGTCTGGTTTTTCATTCGGCGGAACGGTTAACCGGGTGGGGGCTTATACGTCGCAGGTTGAAAACGGAACGGGTATTACAGCCGGGAACTATATTACCTTCAACATGCATGCAGCCTATACGTCCAAATATTACACAGTGCGTTTTTATGCAAAAAACCTGTCTAATGAGCACATTATTTATAACGCACGCAGCAGTTGGGCTGGCTCTTATGCGCAGGTTGGCCAGCCGCGTGCTTTTGGTGCCAGTCTGGAGGGGCATTTCTGAGGTTGGGTGAAGCCTGACTGCGAGGAGAGGGAGCAAAATTTTCTCACAACTCACCGGCGCTGCTCTTATTCGGAAGAGCGGCCCCGGGGCATGGAATCAGAGAAGCATGCGTCTTGCTGCATGGTGGTGCAGGCTGCGCGCTGCAGGCAAGGTGCGGCGTCTCTTGGAGCGCCGTTACGCAGAGCAATCTGTGTTTACTGGCACACGGAGGAGAGTGGCCGCGTCCTGATGGCGGTTTTCCATACGGTTGAGCATACGGGCCAGAAGGAGGGCGACGCTCACCAGCCCTAGGCCGCATAGGCCCAGTGTGCCAAACAGCGTTTCATAATGGTGGTTTTGCAGGGGGGCGGCATTGGCTGCGGGGGTGGCAAAACTTGCAATTTCACTGCCCAGATACATACCTGCACCCACAGTGAGGTAATAGGCTCCCACCATCAGGCCATTCAGGCGGGCGGGGGCATAACGGGCAATAACCGCAAGCCCTAGCCCCCCAATCAGCAGTTCCGCCGTTGCGAGCGCAAAATAGCCACCCAGCATAGGCCATGCGCTGGTCAGGCCAGAGCCAGCAAAGCGTGTGCCGCTCCACCAGATGAAAAATGCTAGCGCTACAAAACCAAAGCCCACCGCGAATTTTGTGGGCAGGGAAAGGTCCCGGTTCCGGCTGGCGAGCGCATGGTAGAGCTTGGCCAGAAGGGGGCTGAGAAGAATGATGAAAATCGGGTCCAGCGCCTGAAACTGTGCGGCTGAAAGGGCAAATAACGGGTGCCCGAGAATGCGGAACGTGCCGTCCACATTGGTGAGGGCAAACAAGGTGAGGGAAGTCTGCATCTGCTGGTAGAAGCAGTAGAACGCAATGCTTTGCAGCAGCATGATCCCCATCGTGACCAGATTAAGCCGCTCCCGGGAAGCGGCTTTGCGGTAAAGCGCTCCCCACAGAATAGCCACCAGCGCCAAGCACCCAAACACAGCTAGCCGGGCGAAGGACGCGCTGGATAACACACCCATGACGGCAAGCGCGCAGAGGAGAATGGCCCCGGCTCCGGCAAATGCCGAACGCGGCAGGAGCGGGGCTTTATCCGGGGCTGAGCCAGTATGGCGCAGGGCCTGCGTGCGGGTGAGCAGGACACCCAGCGCGCAGGCCGGTCCTGCAACGCAAAGACCAAAAGCTGTAAAGGACCCAGCATAATCCCGCACCCATGGAATACAGAGCATGGAGAGGGCAGAGCCCACATTGGCCGCCATATAGTAAAGCGTGAAGGCGGAATCCCGCTCTTGCGGGTGCTCTTCATAAAGGCAGCGGATCAACTGGGCCGCATTGGGTTTGAAGAGTCCGTTGCCTGTTGCGGCCAGTGCCAGAGCGGGTTCAAAAAGTGCGCGATACACCGTGGAGAGCGCAAGAAGTCCGTAACCTGCGCTCAGCAGGATGGCGCCCAGCACCACGGTGCGGCGTGCGCCATAAACCCGGTCCCCCAGCCAGCCACCCAGAAGAGGCGTGGCGTAAATCATGGCGGCAAAGGCCCCGACCAGCAGGTCCGCCCCCATATCGGCCATGCCAAGCTGCTGCACCATGAACAGCAGCAGAATGGCCTCCATGCCGTAAAACCCGGCGCGTTCTGCGGCTTCTGTAACCAGCAAGGTGAAAAAAGCGGAGCGTCGGGCGGCAAGGGGCGGTGTGTCAGGCTGCACAGAAAGGGTCCTTCACAATCACATGCCTCTTGGTTGCTAAAGGAGGGAGTGGGGCATGTGGAAGAATGGGGTGGTGTGCTATTTATTATTTCGTATACGATTATACAGAGTAGATCAGTTCGGACAAGAAATTAGTCTGGCAAAATGGCTGAAATTTTCGGCAACAGGCTTTCTGTCTCTTTTTGGGATGGCTGCATAAAATCTACCCTTCAAATATGAAATAGTATACGATATATGCGTAGATATTCCCTGTCATGAGAGGCTTCAGCACTGTGAGACGGCGTTTTTTAGGGAGAGCTGGTGGCACGGTGAAGGTTGTTGCGCGGCTTTCCTGCGTTTCCGTACTGACGGCGTTGGGTGTGGCTGGGCTGCCGCTGGAGGCTTTTGCGCAGGCGGGGGCGTCCGGGCTGGAGGCGCCGCCCAGGGGCCGTTGCACTGCGGATGGCAGCATAAAGCTTTGCGCAGCAGGGCTGTTTGCCTTGCGGTTTTATGGCGCGGATGGCACGTTGCGGTCCCTTGCTGCCAGTTTGGATAAAGAGGCCGACTATCTGCCCTGGCGTCTGGAAGGACGACGGCAGGGGAATGGTTTTGCACATCTTGGGGATATTGATTTTCGGCTGAAAACTGAAGGCACGCCTCGCTGGAAAGACTTTTCCTCATGGCATGCAAAGCGGCCTGTGCGGGTGCTGCCTGCGGAAGGAAACGTCCTGCGGCAGGATGAGATCACGCCGTCTCTGGGCGCTGGGTTTCCCTTGCGTGTGCGCCGTGTATGGAGGCTTGCAGGGCAGGGTCTGGTTTTAGAGTTTTCCGTAGCCAATCCCGGCAGGCAGTCCGTGCAGGTCGGTGGTATGGGGTTCCCGCTGGTTTTCGGGAACGATTTTACCGATGAAACACTGGATGAAGCGCACAAGCACGAGGTGTTTGGACACGTCATCACGCAGGATCCGCGCGTCTGGATTGCTGGACTGAGCGACGAGGGTGGCGCGGGGAGCTATGTGGCAGCCGCCATGAAGGAGCTGGATAATCCAGACCCGCAGGAAGTTGCAAAGCTGGAGCAGTTTGCGACTAAAACTGTCGTCGGGCAGCTTCAGGTGGCCTCCGGCCCAACGGAAGGCGGGGTGCGGAAAAGCCTGTTTTATTATGATCCGGTCCCGTTCCCGGCTTATTATAACGCGGCAGAAAACTGGAAGACATGGGCATCATGGTCTCGCCAGAAAGCGGCAGATATCGGCCGGGCGTACAACTATCCGCATGTCGCTATTGTGCATTGGGTTTTGTATCGGCTGGCGCGGAATCATAAGGGCTTAGTGCAGCAGCATGATGCAGGCTGGTATCTGCATAAAGCCGCCATCACCATGACAGCCATGATGCAACAGGCTCCCTATTACACGCAGTATGGCCTGATGGAAGGCGATGTGTTTGTTGAAATCCTCAAGGATTTGAAGCGGGAAAACCTGACAGCAGAAGCGCAGACGATCGAAAGCCTGATGAAAAAACGTGAGACCGTCTGGAAAGGTCAGCGTTACCCGTATGGCAGTGAAATGGCTTGGGATTCTACCGGTCAGCCTGAAGTCTATGCCTGGCTCCGCTATTTTGGCGATACAGCACAGGCGGAAGAAACACGGGATGCCATTTTGGCATATGATCCTGCGTTGCCAAGCTGGGGCTATAACGGGAATGCCCGGCGCTACTGGGATTTTCTCTATGCTGGTAAAATTGCCAGAATAGAGCGGCAAATCCACCATTATGGCTCTGCGTTGAATGCCGTTCCTTTGTTCTCGGCATTTCAGGCGCAGTCAACAGATTTTTATATGCTGCGTGTGGCGTATGGCGGGCTGATGGGGGCTTTGACCAATATTGACCCGCAAGGTTTTGGGTCTGCGGCCTTCCATTCTGCACCCGATGTTATGCGGTTTGATGCATATTCGGGCGATTATGGCATGGGTTTCTACGGCCATGCGATCGCGACACAGGTTGATGTTGTCAAACATCCTGAGTTTGGCTGGCAGGCTTTTGGCGGCCTGTTGCATGAAGAGGGCGATGGGAGCGTGACCATTACGCCAAAAGATAGTGCAAGAAGCCGGATTTTTGTCGCAGACGCAGGCGTGTTTCTCACGCTGGAAAGCGGGAAATTTGAGAGTATCCACTATAATCTGGCCTCTCAGGACATGGATGTCACACTGGCTCCGGCAGAGACGTGGACGCCAACGGCGCGGCTGCGTGGTGAGTATCCTGCTGGTGCGCCAGCGCATGTTTATGGCGTAAGCCCTGCTGTTCCAAAAGTGCGGGATGCGTGGGAAGTGCCGTTGCACACCACTGCAACCGTTCTGCATTTGCACGCTATGACGCCCTGATCGGTATCAGGCTTGAAGACTATCATTCAGAAAACATGAAGCGTTTTTTTAAACGGCGTAAGGGAAAAGACGATGGAGATCAGACTAAACAGGCGCTTCCTGCTGGCGAGTGTTGCTTTGGGTGGCGCTGCGTCCCTTTTTCCGGGGGCGCGACGGGCGCTTGCTGCGCGCGGGCCGGGGAGTGTTGTGGCAGGGGAGAGTGTGACGCCTGTGCCGCTTCAGGATGTTCGGTTGTTGCCGTCTCACTGGCTGGATGCGGTTGAAAGTAATCGGGCTTATCTGCTCAGCCTGAGCGCAGACCGTTTGCTCCACAACTTCCGCACGCAGGCTGGCCTGCCGCCCAAAGGGGAGGTTTATGGCGGCTGGGAGAATGACACGATTGCGGGACATACGCTGGGTCATTACCTCTCCGCGCTCGCTCTGATGTATGCGCAGACTGGAAATGCTGAATGCCGCAGCCGCGTGGCCTATATTGTGCAGGAACTGGCGACTGTTCAGGACAAATGGGGCGATGGGTATGTGGCAGCTTTTACCCGTAAGGCAAAAGACGGCACGATTACCGATGGAAAAATAATTTTTGCCGAAATGGAAAAAGGCGACATCCGGTCAGGCGGGTTTGACCTGAACGGTGCCTGGTCTCCCCTGTATAACATCCATAAAACCTTTGCGGGTTTGTTTGATGCGCAAACCTATTGTCAGGACCCTAATGCGCTGCCAGTCGCGGTCAGGCTGGGTGGCTTCTTTGAAGCCTTTTACAGCAAGCTGATGGACGCACAGCTTCAAAAAGTTCTGACCTGCGAATATGGCGGCCTGAACGAAAGCTTTGCAGAACTGGCTGCCCGCACAGGCGATGCAAAGTGGCTGCGTCTGGCAAAGCGGACGTATGACCGGCCTGTGCTGGACCCGTTGATGGCCCGGCATGATGATCTGGCCAACCGGCATGCCAATACGCAAATCCCCAAACTGATCGGGCTGGGGCGGATTGCGGAGGTCAGCGGCGATGCGCACTGGCAGGTTGGCCCGCGCTTTTTCTGGCAGGCGGTCACACAGCACCATAGCTATGTGATTGGCGGGAATGCGGACCGGGAGTATTTCTCGGAACCGGATACGATTTCTCAGCATATTACAGAGCAGACCTGCGAGCATTGTAATACATACAACATGCTCAAGCTGACGCGGCAGCTCTACACATGGCAGCCGAACAGCGCGCTTTTTGATTATTATGAGCGTGCCCATCTGAACCATGTTCTGGCCGCGCATGACCCGCAAACGGGCATGTTTACCTACATGACGCCGACTATCACTGCGGGCGTGCGGGACTGGTCTACCCCGACGGACAGCTTCTGGTGTTGTGTGGGCACGGGGATGGAGAGCCATGCCAAGCATGGAGAGTCCATCTGGTGGCAGGGCGCAGAGACGCTTTTTGTGAATCTCTACATTCCTTCCCGGATGCAGTGGGCGCGTAAAGACGTGTCCTGGCGGATGGAGACCCGTTATCCGTATGACGGGCAGGTCACTCTGAAGGTTGAGGACGTAAAAGCGCCTGCAGCGTTCGCGCTGGCGCTGCGGGTGCCGGGCTGGGTCAAAGGGGACCTGAGTGTCACCGTGAATGGCCAGACCGTTCCCGCGACACCTTCTGGCGGTTATCTTGTGCTCAATCGGACCTGGCATGCCGGGGATACAGTTGCCCTTACGCTCCCTCTGGCGCTGCGCACAGAAGCGCCGGTCGAGGCTCCTCATCTTGTCTCCCTTCTGCACGGACCGATGGTTCTGGCGGCTGATCTTGCGAGCGCCGAAGCCCCTTATGATGCTATGGACCCGGCCCTTGTGACCTCAGATGTGGTGCGGGATATGGCTCCTGTTGCGGGGCAGGAGGCGGTCTATCGCACCACGCAGGCAGGCCGACCGGCACAGCTTGAGTTCAAGCCGTTTTATGCGCAGTACAAGCGCCGGAGTGCTCTGTATCTGCGGTGTTTTTCAGAAAGCGAATGGCATCAGGAAGAAGGTGTGTATCGTGAGGAACAGCGCCGCCAGAAAGATATTGCAGTTCGGACAATTGATGTCATTCATCTCGGGGAGATGCAGCAGGAGCATGATCATGGCCTGCGGGCGGATGGCTCCTGGCCGCTGGTGTATCGTGGTCGGAACGGGCGGGATCTGCGGTCCGGCGGGTTTATGGAATTTACCCTGAAGGCCAAACCGGGTCCGCTTGTTTTGCAAACGACGTTGTGGAGCAAGGATGTTCCCCGCACGCGGGGGACGCGCATTCTGGTTAACGGCAAGCCTCTTCCTAGCCTGAACTGGCCTGCGGATATGCACGCGCGGTTTGTGGATGTGGAGGCCGCTATTCCCGAAGCCTGGACACAGGGGAAAGAGACGCTGAGTGTGCGGATCCTCCCCGGTGGTTCGCGCTCCAATGGGCCGTTCTTTGGGGTGCGTCTGCTGGCTGCGGGGCATAAAGGTTCTCAGTAAGGGAGCAGCCATTTCCTGCCATCGTATGTCTGTCGGTTGTTTCGGGTGGGGGAATGGCCTAGCTATAGAAACAAGATCTGAGCGATAGAAGTGAAGTTTGCATAGTATGATCACCCCCCAGAAGACGCGACTTGTGTCACGGTCCATTTCTGACCAGCTTTATGACGTTCTCCGGGAGCAAATCCTGAACGGAGAGGTGGGGGAAGGTGAGCCGATCCGGCAGGACGGCATTGCGGCGGCATTTGAGATCAGCAAAATTCCGGTGCGTGAAGCACTGGTGCGCCTGCAACAGGATGGACTGGTCTCCCTTCACCCCAAACGAGGATTTTTCGTCACCCCGCTGACGCGTAAGGAAGCGGAAGATGTGTTCCATCTGCGCTTGCTGATTGAGCCTGAAGCGACGGCCCGTGGTGCCCAGAGTGCGACGGAAGAGGACGCAAAGAAGGCACAGGCCTGTCTGGAAGAGCTGGAAAGTGCTGTGGCACGGCAGGACCCGAGACGTGGGGTTTATAACCGGCTGTTCCATCTGGCTCTTGTAGAGCCCGCAGCAGGCCCCACGACCATCCACGTGCTAACCCTGCTGAACGTGACGGCTGACCGCTATGTGCGTTTTCACATGCACATGCAGGACATTGATACCCGCGCTAATCAGGAGCATCGGGAACTGATGGCGTGCTGGCTGGCGGGAAACAAGCGTGAGATTGAAAAACTGATGCGCAAGCATATTCAGACCACGCTGGATGATCTGCGCGGCGCGCTGAAATAAGGCGCGGTCGTAAAATTTTAAATGAGGATCAGGCCGCTTTTTCTGCCTGATCCTGAAGGCCGCAGGTCGCGGCCCAGTGGTGAATGATCAGCGCAAACACGACCACTGCGATATCGTCCCACACATGGTCCAGCAGACCGGCACCCTGAAAAGGGCCGCTCCAGGATAGAGCAAGAAGCCCCACAAAATAAGCCGGCATCCAGAGGCTGCTGCGCAGCTCCTGTGTCCATTCTGCA
The DNA here is from genome assembly GCF_001580615.1 of Acetobacter malorum. Taxonomy (GTDB): domain Bacteria; phylum Pseudomonadota; class Alphaproteobacteria; order Acetobacterales; family Acetobacteraceae; genus Acetobacter; species Acetobacter malorum. The sequence continues at coordinate 43,932 of NZ_LHZC01000049.1, read as the reverse complement.
GAGGAGAGGCGGCGGCGGGCAACACTCATGAAAATAGCCGTAAGCACCAGCAGGGCAGGCATCAGCCAGCAGAGCGTGGTCCAGCCGGTCCAGATAACAATCAGGGATGCAATCGCAAAAGCCAGTGGTGAGAGCAGATTGAAGTAAGGCAGACGGAAGGGGCGGTGCAGGTCAGGCCGGGACCGCCGCAGCGCTGCGGCAGACGTAGGGGCCATGGCATAGCTCAGCATGAGGGCGGATGAGACCACGCCGATCAGCGCCTGCCATGAGGGGAACGGAAGCGTCCAGAAAAGGGCCAGCCCGAAGGTGAGCAGCAGGGCTTTATCCGGTACACCGCGCTGGGTATTCATGCGCTGGAAAACCGGAAAGAACGTGCCGCTTTTGGACCACGCATAAACTACGCGGGCCGTAGCCGACATGTAGATGTTGCCGGTGCCGGTGGGGGATAGAATGGCATCTGTCACCACCATGAGAGCCAGAAAGCTCAGGCCAAGCTGCACGGCAATATCGTGGAACGGCAGGGCAAGACGGGTTGCAATGCCGTTCCAGCCCTCCGTCAGCAGGTTAGCGGGAAGTGCGCCGATAAAAGCCGTTTGCAGCAGCAGATAAACCAGCATGGCCAGTGTGATGGAAGCCACCAGCGCAATGGGGATGGTGCGCTGCGGGTTTCGGACCTCACTGGCGACGGACAGAATGGGTGTCAGGCCGAGATAGGCAAAAATGACACCCCCGGCGGAAATGGCTGTCTCGACACCCTGAAAGCCATGCGGCGCAAAGCCATGCAGGCTGAAATTTCCGGGATGCATGTAGGCCAGCAGCAGCACGATAACCAGTGTGGGCACCAGAAACTTGAAGACGGTGACGATGTTATTGATGAGCGCAAAACTGCCAATGCCGCGCCGGTTGATGGCATAGAGTACGACCATAATCGCAAACTGCACCAGCCACCCGGCCAGAGTAGGGTCACCGCTGGCATTGCGGGACAGGCCGCCTATCCACGCATCGGCGTATTGGCGGGCGGCGACAATTTCGATTGAAATCAGACTGGAAAAAGCGATGGTGGTCATCGCTCCCGTCAGAAAGGCGGCGGTGGAGCCGTGGGCCTGTTCCGGGTAGCGCACCACGCTGCCTGCCAGCGGCAGGGCCGCACCCAGTTCGCAATAAACCAGCCCGATCAGCAAAACGGCGACACCGCCGATGAGCCATGAGACGATGCTGGCCGGCCCGGCCATATCCGCCACATGGGCGGCGGCAAACAGCCAGCCTGAGCCGAAGATGGACCCAAAGCCGATCATGGTCAGGTCAAACAGACCAAGGCGTTGCTTGAAGTGACCAGACTCATCATGCGCCATGAACGGCTCCTGTCATCAGTCGAAGGGCTGGCTGTTAGAGGGCTTTATTTGTCGGTCTGGCGCGGCAGCCCAAGGGGGTTGGTGCTGCGCAGGCCGGCGGGGAGAAGCGCATCGGGCAGATCCTGATAGCACACCGGCCGCAGGAAGCGCTCAATGGCCGCAGTGCCGACAGACGTGCTGCGCGGGTCCGTTGTGGCCGGGAAGGGGCCGCCATGTACCATAGCCGCACAGACTTCCACACCGGTCGGCCAGGCGTTGGCCAGAATGCGGCCAACCTTGCGTTCCAGAACCGGCATGAGCGTCTGGGCGACGGCAATATCGCCATCTTCCAGATGCAGCGTGCCTGTCAGCTGGCCTTCAAGACTGCGCGTCAGGGCAAGCAGGGTGTCCAGATCCGGGCAGGCGACAATCAGGGAGCAGGAGCCAAAAATCTCATGCTGCATGATCGGGTCCTGCATAAAGCTTGCAGCATCCGTGGTGAATACGGCAGCCTGACAGCTGGAGGCATCGCCCTTCGGCCCACGGCCCAGCAGGGACACACCTCGACGCCCGGCCAGTTTTTCCACGCCGGCGTCGTAAGAGGCATGGATGGACTGGGTGAGCATGGTGGGAGCGGGGGCCGTTTTCAGGGCCTCCTGCGCGCTCTGGCAGAAACGCTCCAGATCCGGGCCGCTCAGCGCCAGAATGAGACCCGGGTTGGTGCAGAACTGCCCGGCCCCCATGGTCAGAGAGGCGATGAAGGCCGTGCCAAGGCTCTCAGCGCTGTTCTTCAGCGCCTCCGGCAGCAGATAGACGGGGTTGATGCTGCTCATTTCCGCATAAACCGGCACCGGAACCGGGCGGGCGGCGGCAATCTGGCTGAGGGCAAGGCCGCCAGCGCGGGAGCCGGTATACCCGACCGCCATAATGGCCGGGTGTTTGACCAGTTCAGCCCCCAACGCATAATCCGGGCCACCGACGAGGGAGAATGTGCCTTCCGGCAGGCCACATTTTTGCACAGCGGACTGAATGGCGCGGCCAACCAGTTCACTGGTGCCGGGGTGGGCCGGATGGGCCTTGACGACCACCGGGCAGCCCGCCGCAAATGCGGAAGCGGTATCGCTCCCGGCCACGGAGAAGGCCAGCGGGAAGTTACTGGCCCCGAACACGGCAACCGGGCCAACGCCAATACGGATCTGGCGCAGGTCTGCGCGGGCCATGGGTTTGCGGTCGGGCAGGGCTTCATCAATACGGGCATCAAGGCAGCGTCCGGCCCGCAGTTCCCGCGCAAACATGCGGAGCTGCCCCATGGTGCGGCCCCGCTCACCCGTCAGGCGCGGCAGAGGCAGGCCGGTTTCTGCGTGGGCGCGGTCCAGAAGTGTCGGGCCGAGGGCTTCAATTTCATCCGCAATACAGTCCAGAAACTGCGCACGGGCTTCCGGCGTGGTCGCGCGGAAGGTGTCAAAGGCTTCGTCAGCCAGAGTGCAGGCTGTGCGGACATCGTCGGCCGTTGCGCAGGAAAAAGCGGTGTCCAGCGTCTCACCCGTTGCCGCGTTGAGAGCCTGAAAGGTTTCGGGGCGAGTGACCGTGTTCTGTCCGATCAGAAGAGCGCCTGTTAAAGTCATGAGGTTTCCTTATTTCAAAAAGCCGGAGCGCAGGCCAAACCTGTCCGGGCTGAAAGCTGTGGGGAGGGGGGCGCCACGCAGGATATGCGCGCTCAGCACGTCCGCGGTGACAGGCCCGAGGGTCAGGCCCAGATGGTTGTGCCCATAGGCCGCAACAACGCGCGGCGCATGGCGGAACGAGCCCAGAGCAGGCAGGTAATCCGGCAGCGTGGGGCGGGAGCCATGCCAGCGGGCAAAAGGGGAGGCCACGGGTAAGCCCAGTGCGCGCACATGGGCTTCCAGCCGTTCCCATTTGCGTGGGTCTGGCGCGGAGGCATCCCGCGTGAACTCAACAAAGGATGTGGCGCGCAGGCGGCTGCCAAAACGCGTGACGACCACGGCGCGATCTTCAAAAACCGCATTGGGCAGCGTCCACTGTCCGCCGTGGTCCCATTCCACATGGTAGCCGCGTTCCGCTACCAGCGGCACGGCGACGTCTGGCAGCAAAGTGCCGGAGCGCACGCCACAGGCCACAACAACGCGGTCTGCGGTGAGATCGCCTTGCGTGGTGTTCACCCGGACGGTCTGTGCCTCGGGGGTGATCTTCACCCCGCGGGCCGCAAGATGTGTGCCACCGGCTGCCACAAACCGCGCCAGAAGCGTATCCAGCACGTCACGCGGATTGGTGATGTGGGCCGTGCCTGCAAAATGCACGCCAGCTTTAACCGGGGTAGCGAGGGTCAGATTGAACGCAGCAATTTGTGCGGCATCCAGAGGCGTGGTGGTTGCAGGGCCGTGGTCAGTCTGTAGCGCACTTGTGGCCTTCTGGTCCGCGTCTGTGCCTTCCCAAAGTTTGACCACGCCGCGCAGGTCCAGAAGGTCTGGTCTGTCCAGCGTGTTGGCCAGTTTTTCCCATGCGGGCAGCGCGTTGAGCATCAGGCCACGCAAGGCGGCATCGCTCTCGCGCACACGCCCGGGCAGACAGGCGCGCATAAAGCGGAAAGACCAGGAGAGCCACGCCGGAGTAGAGCCCCAGTCCAGCGCTACGGGGCCGCGGGGGAAATGGTCAGACAGCACGCGGGTGGCGGTGGCGAGGCGGGCCAGAACCTGCACCTGCTCCGTCGCAATATGTCCGGCATTGCCCCATGATGGCGGGGCTGTGTCTGGCTCAGCAACCAGCGTGACGGCGCATCCCTGTTCCTGAAGGCGCAGGGCGCAGGCACGCGCAATAATGCCGCCACCCAGCACGAGGACGGAACGGGGCGGTGGGAGCGGGGCTGTCACAGCGGTGCACAGGCGCGTTGCAGCCACTCGCGCTCCTCCGGGGCCAGATGGGGGCCAATCTGCTCCAGTACGCGGGCATGGTAGGTGTTCAGCCAGGTGCGTTCCGTATCTGTCAGACGCTCAAGGCTGATGCCGCGCGTATCAATGGGAGCCAGAGTGAGCGTTTTAAAGCGGAGGTAGTCGCCTGTTTCGGTTTTGTAGGCCAGACAGGTTTCCATCTGGTTTTCCAGCCGCATGCCGTGAGAACCGGGGGCGTAAAAGCCCGGTTCGTTCGTCATCACCATATGTTCATGGAGCGGGTCCAGCACGGGGCGACGGGTGAAGCCAAGCGGCCATTCATGCACGGAGAGGCAACTGCCGACGCCGTGCCCGGCACCGTGGTCAAAATCCAGTCCTTCTTTCCACAAGGCCAGCCGGGCCAGAGGGTCCAGCCGGTAGCCATGTGTGCCTGCCGGGAAGATGGCCTGATCCAGCGCGATCAGCCCCTGAAGCACGCAGGTATACTGCTTTTTCCACTCCTCGGGCGGAGAGCCGGCACCGAGCCAGACAGTCCGGGTTACATCGGTTGTGGCGCAGGTATACTGGCCGCCGCTGTCAACCAGCAGGAAGGCATCGGCCTGCACTACGCTGCACTGCTCCGCCGTGGGGGCATAGTGCATGATGGCGGCGTTTGGGCCAGAGCCTGCAATGGTGTGAAAACTTGGGCCGATGCAGGTTTCTGCCTCGCGGCGCAGGGCCAGCAGATGGTCTGCGATGGCGGCCTCGGTTTTGCCGACGCCATGCGCTTTTACCCAGCACAGGAAACGGGTCAGGGCAATGCCGTCCAGCAGATGGGCGCGGCGCATGCCGTCCAGCTCTGCCGGGGTTTTACAGGCGCGGGGCATGAGGCACGGGTCTGTGCCTTCCGCCAGTGTGGCTTTTACGTCTTTAAGGGTATTTGCAAACCAGATCGGGCAGCGGGCCGGGTCCAGTCGCACGGTTTTTCCGTGCATGGTTTGCAAAATCTGTTCCATATCCGCAGGCATATGCACACGGACGGATGTGCCGAGGTGGCTACGCACCGCATCATCAATGCGGGTGATATCAATAAACAGATCAACCGTGGCATCGGCATGCAGGATGGCAAAACACAGGGCGACCGGCAAAAAGGGCAGGTCCCGCCCACGAATGTTCAAAAGCCATGCAATGCTGGTCGGGTCCGGCAGAATGACGGCATCCTGCCCGGCTTGACGCAGGGTATCCGCAATATCCTGAATTTTTGCGCTGTTTTCGCGCCCGGTGAGTGCCAGAGGCTGAATGCAGACAGGTGCAGCGGGGGCTTGGGGGCGATCAGCCCAGATGCCATCGACGGGATTGCAGGGGAGGGCGACCATATGACATCCGGCCTGCTCCAGCGCCTCAATATCCCGAACGCTCACGCTGCGCGGGTCAAACCCAACAGACTTCCCACGCGCATGTTTGGACAGCCAGAGAGGGGGTGGCGTCTCATACATATGCTCGACAGACCACAGGGATGTGTCCACCTGCTGGCGCATCTGTACCTGATAGCGCCCGTCAGAAAAGACGGCGGCCGTGTCTGGCAGAACCAGCGCGAGCCCGGCACTGCCGGTAAAGCCCGTCAGCCAGGCCAGTCGTTCGGCACAGGCAGGCACATATTCGCCAAGATGTTCATCGCCTCGCGGCAGGAAGAATCCGTCTACACCAAGGCCGGACAGAGCAGACCGAAGTGCCGTCAGGCGCTCTGAGGGGGAGGGAGAGGCCATGAGAGATGTCCGTCTTTCTTGATCTGATGTTCAGTTGAACGGGGCGGTGAAGCTGTGGGAGGGTTCGGTAAACCAGCGCGGGCCGTCGTCCGTCATGTAGAAATGGTCTTCCAACCGGATGCCAAATGTCTCGGGGATGACGATCATCGGCTCATTAGACATGCAATGCCCGGCTTTGAGCGGTGTGGTGTTGCCGCGCACCAGATAAGGCGCTTCATGAATGGACAGGCCAATGCCATGCCCGGTGCGGTGGGGCAGGCCGGGCAGCTTGTAATCCGGGCCAAGGTTATGGCGTTCCAGCACCGCACGGGCGGCATCATCCACCACATGGCAGGGCGCGCCAATTCTGGCAGCATTGAAGGCCGCATACTGGGCTTCTTTTTCAATGGCCCAGATCCGCGCTTGTTCCGGGTCAGGCTGGCCGAAAGCGTAGGTCCGCGTAATGTCGGAATGGTATCCGTCCAGGCGGCAGCCGGTATCAATCAGAACGAGGTCGTTTTCCCCCAGAACCTGATCCCCCGGAATGCCATGCGGGTAGGCGGTTGCATGCCCAAACTGCACTGCACAGAAATAGGAGCCATTATCTGCCCCCAGTGCACGGTGGCGCGTATCAATAAAACGGCGGATTTCACTGGCCAGAAGGCCCGGCTTCAGGAACGCATACACCTCTTTATGAACCTGAATTGTAATGGCCATGGCGTGCGTGATGAGTGCAATTTCCTCAGCGGATTTGCAGGCCCGCATGTTGGAGATCAGCCCGGCGTCATCTTCCAGCACAAGGTCAGGCCGAGCTTTGCGCATGGCCGTGACAAAACCAAAGCTAAAGTCCGGGTCCAGAGCAATGCGTGCCCCTGCGGCATAGGGTTCCAGAGCGCACAGGGCGGGGTTTTCATCTTCCTGCCAGGTTGCAATCTCCACATCCGTGCGCAGGCAGGCTTTAAGAGAGCCTGTTTCAAAATGCGGGCAGACCACAACAGGTGTGCCGGTGCGGGGGATGATGAGTGTTACCAGCCGTTCCGTCGCATCCCATGGCACGCCGGTGAAATAGCGCATGCTGTTGCCTGCATTTACGGCGAGCGCGTCCAGCCCGGCTTTTTCCAGCAGCACTTGCACCGAGCGGATGCGCTGTATGAAGGCGGCGCTGCTGATGGGCGCAGGCGAGGCAGGAAGGGGTGCTGTGGTGCTCATGGAAAGCGGCTCCAGACTCAAAAGGCGGTCATTACGTATACGATAAACGAATTATGGATCGTGAGCAAGCAGCTCATCGTCCCAGCGGCATTAGACGTTTGTTGTAGTTTATAACAGCAAAAGCATGAAGCGTGAGGGGCGGGAGAGGCTTTTTTGCAAAGAGGGTGCGGAGGGTGCTTTACGGGTCACTACGATGGTGTTACGTATACGATAAACGAAACGAGAGCAGAGCAAGGAGGCTCACACATGGCACTGGAAATGACCTGGAAAGGCGTTTTTCCCGCAGTTACCACCCAGTTTAATGAAGACCTGTCCGTTGACCTGAAAGGCACGCAGAAGGTTATTGACGCGCTGATTAATGACGGCGTGCATGGTCTGGTGATGATGGGAACGTGTGGCGAAAACAATTCGCTCGAACCCGCAGAAAAAGTGCAGATTCTGGAAGCCGCGCGTGAAGTGGCCGGAACGCGCGCCCCGCTGTTTGTTGGTGTGTCTGAAATGACAACCCCGCGCGCTGTAGCATTTGCCAAACAGGCCGCAAAAAGCGGTGCAGATGCGCTGATGGTTCTGCCGGCAATGGTCTATGTCCCCAAACCGCATGAACTGGTTGCGCATTTCCGCGAAATTTCCAAAGCGACCGACCTGCCGATCATCATCTACAACAACCCGACCTCCTACCGCGTGAATGTGGAACTGGATGTTCTGGCTGAGCTGGAAGATTGCAAAACGATTGTCGGTCTGAAGGAAAGCTCTTCCGACACACGCCGTTATACGGATGTGCCGAACCGCTTTGGTGACCGCTTCCTGATGATGGCGGGTCTGGATGACGTGGCGTTTGAAGGTCTGACACTGGGCGCAAAAGGCTGGATTTCCGGTCTGACCAGCGCCTTCCCGCAGGAGTCTGTAGCTCTGGTGGAAGCCCTGCAGCGTGGCGATATTGAAACAGCTCTGCGCATTTACCGCTGGTTCATGCCGCTGCTGCATCTGGATGCTGCGCATGATCTGGTTCAGTCCATCAAGCTGGCTGAGCAAGTGATGGGCCGTGGTAGTGAACTCGTCCGCTCCCCGCGTCTGCCGCTTGAAGGTGAGCGCCGCAAGCAGGTGATTGGCATGGTGGAAGCCGCTGCGGCAAGTCGCCCCAAACTCGGCTGATCCGGCTTTCCTCTCAAACGGCTCCCTGCAAAGGGGGCCGTTTTTTTTGCCCTGTCTGCTTTTCGGGGTGCTGATTGCGCGCTTAGATTACCACAATTGAAGAGAAGGGTTTTGCATCATGCAGGTTCATTCCACGCGCTGTGTTTCTGTTGTCAGACGTCTGGCTCTTATGACCACGGCGGCCTTGCTGAGTTATGGCCCGCTTGCGCACGCGCAGGCGGCGGTTGATCCCTCTGCAACCAAAGCCTTTCAGGACCTTTATCAGCGCGAGTGGGCATGGCGCATGGACCTTCAGGGCAGCTTGCCTGATGGAAAGCCCTCAGCCCATCTCCCCAAAGCGGACCCCGCAACACAGCAGGTGCGTCAGGAAACGTGGCGTAAAGCGCTGGCGGACCTGAATGCCATTTCCGTGCAGAGCCTTTCTGCGCAGGATCAGGTAAATTACGCGGTTTATAAACAGCAGCTGACTGTTTTGCTGGATGACCAGAACATGCAGGTCTGGCAAATTCCGTTTGATGCGGATTCCGGCTTCTGGAGTGATCTGCCTCCGTCCGATACTCCCTTCCTCAAGGAGCAGGATTACCGCAATTACATTAGCCGCCTGAATGACACAGGGCGGTATTTTGCAGACGAAATTGCCGCCATGAAAGCCGGAATTGCGCGTGGCTTCGTGCAGCCGAAGCTGATTGTAGAGCAGCGGTTGCAGGATCTGGAAAAAATGGCGTCTGTTACGCCGGAAGACAGTGCATTTGCACCGCCGTTCAAGCATTTCCCTGATGATATCTCCGCCAAAACACAGGCAAGCTTGCGGCAGGATGGGTTGAACGCCATTCGGGAGACGGTGATCCCGGCTTATAAAACGCTTTATACCTTCATGAAAGATGAGTATCTGCCGCATGCCCGTGCCTCACTGGCGGCGGAAGATCAGCCGGATGGAAAGGCGTATTACCGATCCCAGATTCGGGAATACACCACCCTGGATATGAGCCCGGATGAAATCCACAAAATTGGGATCAGGGAAGTTGCGGGCCTGCACAAGCAGATGCTGGGTGTGATGGCTGAGACGCATTTTAAAGGAGACTTCCCGGCCTTCCTGAAATTCCTGCGCACGGACCCGCAATTCTATCCCAAAACCGGCGATGAATTGTTGAAAGATGCCGCATGGCTGGCCAAGCGGGTGGATGGAAAGGTGGGGGATATCATTGGTCGCCTGCCGCGTGGGCGCTTTACCATTGAACCTGTCCCGGCAGACGTTGCTCCGGTTTATACAGCAGGCCGCGGTGGCCCGCACACCTATCTGGTGAATACGTATGATCTGCCATCGCGCCCGCTCTATGCGTTGCCCGCTTTGACCCTGCATGAATCCTCCCCCGGGCATTCCTTGCAGTTGTCTCTGGCGGAAGAGCAGCCGGCAGTGCCGCCTTATCGTCGGTTCAACTATATTTCAGCCTATGGGGAAGGCTGGGCGCTGTATTGTGAATATCTGGGCAATGAAATGGGGATTTATGAAACGGCGTATGACCGGTTCGGTTACCTCTCCTATCAGGCCTGGCGTGCGGCGCGTCTGGTGGTTGATACGGGGCTGCACCATCTCCACTGGAGTCGGGAGCAGGCACGGGCTTATCTGCGTGAAAACACGGCATTATCCGAGCACGAGATTGATACCGAGGTTGATCGGTATATTGCATGGCCGGGTCAGGCGCTTTCTTATTACCTTGGGGAGTCCGACATTCGCCGCAACCGTGCGCGCGCGGAGAAGGCACTGGGGAAAGCGTTTGATCTGCGGGCGTTCCATGATGCCGTTCTGGCAACTGGCTCTGTCCCGCTACCGGTGCTGGATGGCGCAATTGATCGCTTCATCCAGACAGGTGGGCGTTCTCCCTATGCCGCTGAGGGTGCGCAGTAACGCATGACGTTTTCAGGCTGAACTTTTCTCTGAGCGTTCAGACTGTAGGAAATTAATGAAAAAAGCCTTCTTCCGTAAACTGGAAGAAGGCTTTTTTGTGGATGACCGCTATCTCAAGCCGGGTTCGGGAGCGTTAAAACGCGGACCCCGTAGCCCGGCAGGGTGATCTGGCCGGAGGCTGCCTGCTTGGGGTCGAGCAGGTCCTTGCCTGCGGTAGTCTGCGGGAGCGTGAACGTAACCGGCGTTCTGGCATGGTTGATGAGCACCAGAACGGTATGGTCCTTGCCAGTGCGCAGGCAGGCTTCAATGTCAGCAGGCAGATCCGCCAAAGGAGAGAGCGCGCCAGCGTCCCGCACCTGCGTTGTGATGTAGGCGTCCAGCGTCGCGGCATCGGGGATTGTGCTCAGATAGGTGATTTTCCCTTTGCCGACCTGATGACTGACAGCCACAGGCTGCCCATCGAGCCAGCCATTGGAGGGGCCATAGGTGCCTTCCGTCTGAGTGGCTGGGTCTGTTGGCTCAAGCGTTTCAGCCCAGAGGGTACCTTTGCCCTGTGTCTGCGCCAGAGAGAGCGCAACTGGCTGAACCAGCCCGTAAAACTGTGAGACATGCGCTCCTAGAAAAGGGGCGAGCGGGCCGGGCTGGAGGTGGGGATCAAGCGCATTTTCGGCGTCTTTCATGCCGGAACGTGGCCCCAGCAGAAGGTGTCCGCCTTGCCGCACCCATGCGAGAAGATGTTCAGCCGTTTCCTGTGGCAGCACATTCAGGCCGGGAGCGACAATGAGTTTGTAAGAGGCCAGATTTTGGCGCGGCGAGACAACGTCCACCGTGCCAGCCCGATGGCGCAGGGGGCCGTAAAAGGCTGTCAGCGCCTTGACCGGATTAAAATCTTCCACCTGTTTCTGAAAGCTGATGGCCCAGCGGGAGGGCATATCATGCAGCAGCGCAACCTGTGCGTGCGGGGAGGTGCCCTGCAAAGCTGGCGCGGCTTTTTCGAACTCAGCGCCAAGTGTCTGGATTTCAGCGTAAATGGGGGCGGGGTTGCCATCAGCTCCTGCAATAACGCCGTGATATTGTTCCTGCCCGTTCAGAGCGGCGCGCCATTGCCAGTATTCCACGGCATCGGCGCCATGCCCTACCGCCTGCCAGGCCAGAGCGCGGACCTCGCCTTTGTCATGCGCCAGATTGTTCGGCCGCCAGTTAACAAAGCCGGGGTCTGTTTCCGTGACCCAGAAGTTTTTGTTTTTATAGCCACGGGCCAGATCATGCCGGGCGGCGTTGTCTGTCCAGTCGGTCTCATAATCGTCCCACCCGACCAGATCGAGGGACTGGTGCAGGGTGTAACCATCAAACCCGTCAAACCAGCCCATAGTGTTGGTGGTGATGAACTGGGAGGGCAGGGCGTACTGGCGGATCGGGGTTGTCTGATTGCGGACGTAGCTTACCCATGTGTCGGTTACAAACTGCTTCCAGTTTAAGAGCAGGGCGGGGTTTTCCTCCGCATCATGCACCGGGATCTGGCCAAAATCGGAATAGGTTTGAGACCAGTAGCTGGTCCACCATTTCTGGTTCAGATTTTCGATGGTGCCGTATTTGTGCTGGAGCCATGCGTGGAAGGCTTTATGAGCTTCCGGGTCAAAGGACGGCTCGGCCAGTTCATTGTCAATCTGCCAGCCGACAACGTTCGGGTTGTGGCCGTAGCGCACCGCCATGCGTTCCGCCAGATCGTGCGTTAAGGCACGGTAGCGCGCGCTGATAAAAGAAAACTGCTGCCGGTTTCCGTGCTCATCCCGCACGCCTGCATTAGAGACGCGCAGGGTCTCAGGATATTTTTGCGTCAGCCATGCAGGCGGCGCGGCGCTGGGGGTGCCGAGCAGGACTTTCATGTGGTGCTTTGCTGCCAGCGCAATGGCGTGGTCCAGCCAGTCCCACTGCCAGTCGCCTTCATGCGGTTCCATGCGGCTCCATGCAAATTCGCCGATGCGTACCAGATGGATGTGGGCAGCTTCCATTAAAGCGAGGTCATGCTCCCAGACGTCTTCTGGCCACTGTTCCGGGTACCAGGCCGCGCCTAGCAGGAGGGCTGGTGGTTCTGATGGAGCAGGGGCCGCCAGAGCGAGAGAAGATGCGCCAGCACACAGGCCAAAACAGAGCCCGAACTGCCAGACGGACCGCCTGACACGGCGGAGAGTCTGGCCGAAAGAGGGGGCGGGCGAGCCGGGACGGGGGGTGGCTTTACGGGTCATATCGGTCATGATACGTATACGATAGACGAAAATCGCACCAAAAAGAAAGCCGGATCGTGCCCTTGCGGCACCCCGAAGCACGGACTTTAAAAGCTATGCGTCACACATTTTTCTGTATTGATGGTCATACTGCTGGCAATCCTGTCCGCCTGATTAGTGGCGGAGCTCCTCTGCTGCGGGGGAATTCCATGGGGGAACGCCGTCAGGATTTTCTGGAACGGTTTGACTGGATCCGTACCGGTCTGTGTTTTGAACCGCGCGGGCATGACATGATGTCCGGCGGTTTTCTGTATCCGCCCACACAGCCCGATACCGATGCAGGTATTCTGTTTATTGAAACCAGCGGATGTCTGCCCATGTGCGGGCATGGGACAATCGGGCTGGTGACGTTTGGGCTGGAGCATGGCCTCTTGACCCCGTGCACGCCCGGAAAACTGAAACTTGAGGTTCCCGCAGGGATTATTGACATCACCTACACGGAAGAAAATGGCCGTGTGCGCAGTGTGGCAATTCGCAATGTGCCCGCTTATGTCGCGGCAACAGGTGTGCAGATTGACGTGCCCGGTCTGGGGCCGCTGACGGTGGATGTGGCTTATGGCGGGAATTTCTACGCCATTGTTGAGCCACAGGGCGCGTATGAAGGGCTGGATCAGCTCGGGGCGCGACGTATTCTGGAGTTAAGCCCGCTTGTGCGGGAACGGATGCGCGAGGCTGTTTGCCCGGTTCATCCACTGGATAGCTGTATTCAGGGGGTTAGCCACGTTCTGTGGGTGGATAAGGGCACAACCGCCACGCAGGGGCGGAATGCCGTCTTTTATGGAGATCATGCCATTGATCGCAGCCCGTGTGGCACCGGCACGTCTGCCCGGCTGGCGCACCTGCATCACAAAGGTGCTCTGAAGGTGGGGGATGTCTTCACCCATGAAAGCTACATTCACAGTGCGTTTAAAGGGACGGTTGCGGAAGAAACGACTTTGGGAGACTACAAGGCGATTGTGCCCGTTATTGAGGGGAGTGCCGTCTCGACCGGGTTCAACACAATCTGGATTGATGAAGAGGATCGATTCTGCCGCGGATTCCAGGTTTCCTGATAACGAAAGTTTCTGTTGATTTCTAAAGGGATTTTAACCTTATAACGATATCAAAATAAGTAATGGATTGTGGATTTTAGGTTACAGGTTCAGCCTGTTGCAACATAATTCAATTGAAGCGTGCAGAGCCAAAAACTCTGCACGTTTTTTTTGTTTAAAGAGAAATTTATAGAAATTTCAAAAGGATATTGGATGGTGCGCCTGAGAGGTGTCACGCCAGATGGATCTACATGGGTCGCCCGCGTCCAAATGGCGCAAAACCGGGGGCGGAACAGAATGCATCGGGAAACTAATTCCGTTTTGACAATGGTATACGATATCTGATAGCGCTTTGGCTGTCCCCACCACACTAGAGTTAGCGGATCACCGCTCAGGAATTAAGGAACGCTGAAGGATGTCGTATTTACCCCATCGCCTCACGCTCCTCGCTTTTTCGTCGTCATTGTCCCTGGCAATTGGGTCAAGTGCCTATGCTCAGTCTGTGGCAGCCACCGCAGAGGCGTCACCGCGCCAGGATCAATCCACTGCTGCGTCTGTGAAGAAGAAAAACGAGTCAGCCCGCGTTGTGCGTCGCACAGCGAAGAGTGCCGCAGCACAGCCGGAAGTGCTTACCGTAACCGGTTCCGCACTGTCTTCTGGCAGGCATCAGGACCCCAACCCCGTTCAGATCATCAGCGCCAAAGACATTCAGCAAACTTCTGCTGTCACACTGGGTGATTATCTGCAGCGTCTGCCCTCCATGGGTTCCCAGGGCGCAAACAACACGACCACCAACGGTGGTCTGGGCATGTCCTGCCCGGATCTGCGCAACCTTGGCCCCAGCCGTGTGCTGGTGCTGGTGGATGGTAAGCGTCAGGTTGAAACCATGGGGCAGGGCAGCTCCTGCGTGGATCTGAACTCCATCCCGGTTGACCAGATTTCCTCTGTGGAAATTCTGAAAGACGGTGGGTCCGAACTCTATGGTGCGGATGCGGTCTCCGGCGTTATCAACATCAAGCTCAAGCATAACCTGACAACCGGCAGCATTCAGGTGCGCGGCGGGATCAGCAGCTATGGTGATGGGCAGTCAGGCAAGATTTCAGGCTTCAAAGGCTTCAATTTTGACCATGACCGCGGGAACATCAGCATCTTTGGTCAGTATATGACCACCAGCCCGATCTACCAGCGTGACCGCCAGTGGTCCCGCCTGCCGTGGAATGCGAACGTAGGGCCGGGTGAAGCAATCCCCTACGGCAGCTCGGTTTCCACCGCGACGCGCGTGATGGTGCCGAATGCAGATGGCAGCACGACCAACCTGGTGGCCAACAGCTCGGGTGGTGGCTTCCATACGTTTGGTAATGCTGACCGCTACAACTTTGCGCGTGATGCCTCCATGACAAACTACCTGCAAAGCGGGAACCTGTCTGGGGATATGCATTATGACATCAATAAGCATTTCCAGCTTTATGCCAACGTTCGGTACACCCACAAGGATGCCATGAACGAAATGGCACCAAACCCGCTCACCGGTTCGTCCTACCCGTCAAGCCTCAGCACATCCTGGATCCTGCCGGCCGGAAACCCTTACAATACGTGGGGGGAAGATGTGTCCATGTATAAGCGGACAGCCGATATCGGCAACCGCGAATACAAGGAAGGTGTCGATACCTATCAGGTGATGGGCGGCATGAAGGGCGAGATTGCCGGAAACTGGCAGTATGATGCGTCCATGACGTATGGCTCGTCCGTTGCGACCATGACCACCAACAACATGACGAACTATCGCAATGCGATGAATGTTCTGGGCCAGCAGCAGGTTGATCCGTCTGACCCGAACAGTGCGGTGGTTTATAATCCCTCAGTCTGTACGTCGTCTCCGGGCTGTACGCTGGTTAACCCGTTTGCTCCGCTGTCCCAGCAGGCGCGGGATTATATTGGCTATACCCAGAACGACCACAGCTACTACCAGATGCGTGACTTCAACTTCCGCGTCTTTAACAACAAGGTTGTCAAACTGCCGTATGAACACGGTGGGAATATCGGCATTGCCGGTGGCATTGAGCACCGGAGCGAGCAGGCAAGCTACACCCCCGATGCACTGGCAGCCAACGGTGATCTGGGTGGCGGTGCGACCTATACCGGTGGTGGCTACAATGTGACGGAAGTGTATCTGGAAGGTAAAATTCCGCTTCTCCAGAATGCTTTCCTCGCCAAGGATCTGACCATTGATGGGCAGGGCCGGTATTCGCGCTACAACACGTTTGGCAGCGCCGAGAACTGGAAAGTCGGTATCAACTGGGCACCGGTGCAGGATATCCGCTTCCGCGCCACGCTGGGCACGTCCTTCCGTGCGCCGAACATGTCTGAAATGTTCGGTGGCCAGTCCATTTCCTATAACCCGGGCACTGACCCTTGCGCACAGGCTTCCAGCTATGGTGCGGCCAGCGCCGCGGTGACGTCCAAGTGTCTTACGCAGGGTGTGAATCCGGCAAACTTTGTGAACGTCAACAGCGGGCAGATCCCGACGCTGACGGGTGGCAACCCGAACCTTCAGCCGGAAATTGGCCGGACCTACACGGTTGGCACGGTTATCACACCGCGCTGGGTGCCGGGGCTGATGGCGTCTGTTGAATACTGGCACTACACCGTGCAGCACATGATCAGCACGCTGCCTGTGCAGTATGTGGCGGACCAGTGCTATACGGGAGCAGACCCGTCCTACTGCACTCAGGTTGCACAGCGTTCTACTGCTGGCCAGCTGACGCAGGTGAGCGATCTGTATGCCAACGTTGGCGGCCTGCGCACGAACGGGATCGACTTTGACCTGAGCTACCATATTCAGGTGACGCCGCAGGATTCCTTCACGCTGGAAAACAACTTCCAGCAGCTGGTGGGTTACCTGCAGCAGAACGAACCGAATGGCCAGTGGAACAACTATGCGGGCCGTCTGTTCTATCAAAGCGGTTACGGCATGCCCCGCGTGCGTGATTATGCCACGGTCACCTGGCACCATAACGACTTCAGCCTGCGTTACATGATGCACTACACTGGCGGGATGAAGTTTACCGATGGTTCGAGCGATCTGTCCTGCAAGGCTTATGTCTACTGCAAAGTGCCGGGCATCTTCTCGCATGACATCACGGCCAGCTACCGTCTGGGCCGCTGGAACTTTGAAGGTGGCGTGAACAACATTCTGGATAAGAAGCCCCCGTTTGTGCCCGATGGCGGCACCAATACGGCTCTGGCGATGTATTCTGATGAGATTATCGGCCGCTATGTCTTCCTTCAGGCCGGTGTTCAGTTCTGATTTGTAATGAAGACCGGAACGACTTAAAGACACAAGACGACGTGATTATGCCTGGCCCCGTGCCAGGCATAATTGTTTGTATGATTGGCAGGGAGAGTATGAGCGTGTTTGCACCCCATCGTCTGGCAGGATTAGGGCTGGCCTGTGTGCTGGCCAGCGGCACGGCACTGGCTGCGCCAGCCCCGGAAAAAACGACGCAGGCCGCCCCTGCAGAACCGTCTGCCAGCACGGCTTTTGCAGCCCTGCTGGATGAGGAATGGCAGTATCAGCTCCGGTCTTCTCCCGAGCTTGCGACCACCATTGGTGACTATCGCTACAACAAGCAGTGGACCGATTATTCTCTGGAGCAGATTACAAGAGATAAAGTCACCACAGCATGGTTTCTCAAACGCTTTGAAGCCGTTGATCCTGCCACTCTGACAGGGCAGGAGCAGATCAGCCGTGCGATGATGATCCGCCAGCTTCAGGACAAGCTGGACGGCATTGCCCTCAAAACTTACGAGCTGCCGATTGATCAGGTGCAGGGCGTGCAGCTGATGCTGCCGGGCTTTGTGTCCTCCATTCCGTTTGAAACAGCGGGCCAGTATCAGGATTATCTGGACCGCCTGCATGCGCTGCCCACAGTGCTGGCGCAGTTGAAGGTTCTGGCGCAGCAGGGGATGAAGGACGGTCTGGTTCCCCCGCGTTATCTGCTTGAAAAAGTGGTGACGCAGCTGGAGCAGGTTGCAGAACCAGCGGGTGTTAAAAACGTCTTTGGCCAGCCGGTTGAAAGCTTCCCCAAGGGGATTTCCGCCGCGCAGCAGGCCCGTTTGAAACAGGCTGTTCTGAAAGCCGTTGATACGGAAGTTCGTCCTGCTTTTGCCAGTTTTGCCCGGTTTGTAAAAACGGACTACGTGCCGCATGGCCGTGCGCATGAAGGCATCTGGTCTCTGCCGAATGGGGATGCCCTGTATCGCTACGCCATCCGGGTGCAGACAACGAGCCCCATGGCTCCCGAAGGAATCCATCAGCTTGGCTTGCAGCAGGTGAGCAAGATTGAAGGGCAGATGACGGATATTGCCCACAAGCTGGGGTTTGCAGATCTGGCTGCGCTGCGGGCGTCCGTGGATCATGACCCGAAGCTGTATGCGAAGTCTCGTGAAGAAATTCTGGAGAAATATCGCGGCTATATTGCGCAGATGTGGCCTGCCTTGCCGCGCATTTTCAACAAAATCCCCAAGACGAAGCTGGAAGTGCGGTCTGTTGAGGCCTACCGCGAGGCGGATGCAGCGGGTGCCGAGTATCATCAGGGCACGCCGGATGGCTCTCGTCCGGGTATCGTGTTCGTCAATACAGGGGATTACGACAAGCGCGACCTCTATACGATTGAAGACACGGCGTATCATGAAGGTGTGCCGGGGCATCATTTCCAGATTTCTCTGGCGCAGGACATGCCGCTCCCTGCTTTCCGCCAGCAGGGAGCTTACAATTCCTATGTGGAAGGCTGGGCACTGTATGCGGAAGGTCTGGGGAAAGAACTGGGCTTTTATCAGGATCTCTACAGCGATTATGGCCGTTTGAACGGGGCGCTGCTGCGGGCGGATCGTCTGGTTCTGGATACCGGTGTGCATTACAAGCACTGGACGCGCCAGCAGATGAGCGACTTCTTCCACGCGCATCCGCCCACTAGTGAGCCGGACATGCAGGCGGAAACAGACCGCTACGTTGCATGGCCGGGGCAGGCGCTGGGCTACATGCTGGGCCAGCAGACCATTCTGAAACTGCGTGAAAAAGCCAAAACCGAACTGGGTGCCAAGTTCGATATCAAGGCGTTCCATGATGTCATTCTGGGGAACGGCGCCATGCCACTGGATCTGATGTCTGATCTGGTTGACCAGTGGATTGCCAAAACCAAAGCGGGTTAATGCTTCAAAGGTTTTTGAGAAGGTAGCAAAAACGGCACAGGAGATGATCCTGTGTCGTTTTTTGTAGGATTTTCTATAGTCTCTTTGGGAAGAGTGTTTCCCAAAGAGACGGTTTTGCGCCTTAGTTATTCCACTTGATGCCCGGCGTTGGCTCTTCTTCATGCCCGAGGGGCTTGAGTGTGCTGCACGTGCTTTTGGGTGCTTTGCCTTTCAGGAGGCCCAGAGCGAACGGGACAGAGTCATTGGCGGAAGGATTAACCGCCCCGTTATGGGTCAGGCCGTGATACTGCGCCCATGTGACATGCGTTCCGGCATCACACATGGCGGCGACGGCATTATACTGCTGGCTGATACCCGCTTCTCCGTCGGCCAGACCCGTGCCGACAAAAACCGGCACCGAGAAATGTGCGTTTGGAATGGTGAAGGCCTGAATATAGGCCGGATCTTCCGGGCTCACGCCTGCGGTAAACATGTTGGCTGTGGTGATATCGTGGCTGTCTGTGTAGCGGAACAGATCCCCCAGACAGGACTGGCGTGCCTGGCGAGAGAGGTCATGCCCTTTTTCCGTCATGCCGGCATCCATGTCCTGACCGGGGTGCAGGCTTTGTTTGGAGCCTTCATCCGTCAGGATTTCAAACCCTGCGGCCATGTGCGGGGATTCCGTATTGCTGCGGGGCATGGGCGGATGCTTCGGGTGGGCTGAGACCGCAAAATCCGTCACAACCCCGGTGGCGACAACCCCCAGAATATGCAGGTCCGGCGCATAGCGCGGGGCCATCCAGCCGGTGCCCAGCGCCGCACCGCCGCCCTGAGACTGCCCGACCAGAACAATGCGGTTGCGCAGTTTGTCCGGATACTGTTTGAGCGCGGCCCGCAGCGCATTCAGCACGCTATACGCTTCTGGCTTGTACATCAGGTAAGGGTGCGGCCCCGGTGTGCCTAATCCCTGATAATCGCTGGCGACAATAGCAAAGCCCGCACTCAGCCAGTGGTCCAGAAAGGCGCGATCCCGCGAGAAATAGCCGCGCCATGAAGGGGCGCAGACATCCGCAATGCCGGTGGTGCCGTGTTCCCACGCAATGACCGGCCAGCCGCCTTTAGGTGGGGTGCCTTTGGGGAAAATGATCTGACCGGACACGGAAACCGGCTCTTCTTTCCCGACACCACTGATGGAGGTGTAGAGGATGCGCTCGGCGTGATCCGCATTGTCAGGAAGTTTGAGGCCCTGAATGGTTTCCGTGCGGATCATCCGGCCAGCTTCCGCCGGCACCGTGGCGGGCGGCTGATAGAACGGGCTGACACCGCCATCACCCAGAGGGCGATCAGGCACTGGCGGCGGGGCAGGCGGTGTTGCCGGGTGCGGCGCTGCACAGGCCGTTAGTGAAGCGAGCGTTGAGGCACACAGGAGGGCACGAAATGAACGGGTCATGGACAATCTCCGGTAAAATCAGTGGCCGACAGCAACGCCATCGCGGTGCGGATCGCCCCAGCCTTCCAGACCGGACGGGCCGCGCGTAATGCCCTGCACGGCTGCATTCATGACTGCACTTTTGGGGTTATGCCCCATTTTGCGCAGGGCCGGGGCAAGGGCTGCGGCGGCGGTGCCGTGTTCCAGTTCTTCCGCACGGTTCTGTGCGCCAATACGGGGCTGTTCAATGGCTGTGCGGATATTCTGGCCCCACGCGAGATAGCCGACGAGGGACTGCACAACGGAATCAATAATCCGGGCTCCACCGCCTGCGCCGATAATGACTTCCGGCTCGTTATCCGCGCCAAACACGATGGTCGGGGCCATGGTGGTAATGGGCCGCTTGCCTGGCGCAATGGCATTGGCGACGCGCTGACCATCGACAACCGGGTGCGTGGCGAAGTTGGTCAGGGCGTCATTCAGCACCATGCCATCCACCACAATATCCGCCCCGAAGTTCAGGTTGATGGTGGTGGTGAAGGACAGCGCGTTGCCAAAGCTGTCATGGATAGACAGGTGCGTGGTGGCCGGAACCGTCATGGCGTCGGACGCGGGGAGAGAGGCCTGATCTGCCGGGATGACGCCGGGGGAGACTTTGGGGGCGGCTGTGGTCTCATCAATCTGGCGCGCGCGGCTTTCCAGATAATCCGGGCTCAGGAGGTAAGACGTGGCGACCGGCACAAAATCGGGGTCCGCCGCGTATTTCCGGCGGTCAGCTTCGGCCAGACGAGAGGCCTCAAGCAGCAGATGCGCGGCCTGAACACTGCCGGGCGCGTAACGGCCAATCTGCATCCGGTCGAGCAGAGCCAGCTGTTGCAGCACAGCGAGGCCACCGGCCACCGGAGGCGCTGCCGTGCAGATGCGGCGGCCAAAGGCGTGAATGCACAGCGGGGCCCGTTCCCGCACTTTATAGGCTGCGAAATCCGCCGGGGTGATGTGCCCGGGGTAAGGCCCCTGCGCGACGGCCTGCCCAATGCGTTTGGCGTTTTCCGGGGCGTAAAAGGCTTCTGCCCCGTTTTGGGCAATACGGGTGAGGGTGTCTGCCAGAGCCGGGTTATGCAGAAGAGTGCCTTGTGGCAGCGGGCGCTGGTTGGCATCAAAGTAGGTGGCAAAATCCGGCAGCTTTGCGAGGTCCGGGCGTTCTGTCAGCACCAGATGCAGGTAGCCCGGCATGGGGAAGCCAGTGCGGGCTGTGGCAATAGCCTGTGTAAACAGGTCAGCCCAGGGGAGCTTGCCATAGCGTTTGTGGAGCAGGGCCAGGGTGCGCAGGGTGCCCGGCACCGCGACCACGCGCCCGGTGCGTTCCAGCACGGTGTGGGGGATCTGCTTGCCCTGTGCATCTTTGGTGTAGTCCCCCGGGACGGAGGCCGGGGCGCTGGCCAGACCATCATAAAAACTCAGCTGGCCGGTCTGCTTTTCCCAGAAGAGCACGGCGGAGCCGCCGCCCAGACCGGAGGCCTGTGGTTCCACCACCGCCAGCATCATCTGTCCCGCAATGGCGGCATCCACGGCGTTGCCGCCGCGTGCGAGGATGTCAGATGCAACAGTGGAGGCCATGGGGTTGGCCGTGGCGGCCATATAACTTTGAGCCATGACGGGTGCTTTTTGTGGTGGCTGGGTCGCGCAGGCGGAGAGCAGCAGGGCCGAAGCGCCAAGCATGGCCTTAAGGCCAGCGCGCTTGCGGGGAGACAGGGGAAGGGCTCGGTGATCTGTTTTAATGCTCATCCTGAAACAAGAACCTTTGCTGCACCGCACGAAAATATCTCTGGGAAAAAGGTTACGGTCTTTAATCAAAACAATAAACGTGCTGATTATGGGAAGATTAGAAACCCAGGGTGCGGAATGAACGTTTTTCAGGCGATGACGACCTTTGTGGCTGTGGTGGAAACCGGCAGCATGGCTGCGGCGGCTGAGCGATGCAGCATGTCCTCCACCATGGTGGGGAATTATATTCGTCTGCTGGAAGAACGGGTTGGGGCCAGCCTGCTGCGCCGCACCACGCGCCGGCAAAGCCTGACGCCGTTTGGTGCAGTCTATTTTGAGAAGTGTCGTGAAATTATTGCGATGCTGGAGGACACCGACCGGATGGCGCAGGCCGCGCAAACTGTGCCGGGCGGCAAGCTGCGCATTACAGCGCCCGTTACGTATGGGACGGAAAGCCTCACGCCCCGGATGGTAGACTATCTGCAACAACACCCCACCGTAGATGTGGAAGTGGTGCTGACGGAACGCAGTGTGGACCTGACGAAAGAAAAGTTTGATGCCGCCATTCGTCTTGGCCTGCCGGGGCCATCCACGCTGATCTGCCGACGTCTGGGCGATTACCAGATGACGCTCTGTGCTGCGCCGGATTATCTGGAGCGACGGGGAGAACCTTTTACCCCCGCGCAACTTCAGGCGCATGATGCGTTGTCTTTCCCTTATCCGGCAAGTTCCCCCATGCATTGGGCCGGGCGGGAATGGCAGCTGGAAGGACCGAAAGGGAAGGTTGTGGTGGAAATTCTGCGCACACGGGCCGTCATGAACAACACGCAGGCGCTGCGGAAAGCCGTTCTGGCCGGGATGGGCCTTGCCATGCTGCCGGCAGATCTTGTGCGTGAGGACTTGCGGGCCGGGCGACTGAAGGCTGTCTTGCCGGAATACCGTCTGCCGTCACGGCCAGTTTATCTCTTGTATCACAAGGACCGTTTCAGCTCGCCCACGCTGCGCTCGTTCATCAATTTTGTGGTCAGCGCTCTGGGCGGTATTGCGACGCAGGCCCGATGACAGACTCCCTGTCTGCCTCCCAGCGCAAGCGGTATATTCTGACGGCGATTATCGGCAATGTTGTCGAATATTATGATCTGGTCATTTATTCGTATTTTTCTGCCTTTATCGCCCGGACGTTTTTCCCCGCAGATTTGCGTTTTTCCCAGATCGCGCTGGCCCTTGCCACGTTTGGCCTTTCGCTGCTCGCGCGGCCCGTAGGGGCGTATGTCCTTGGTGGCTATGCGGACAGAAAAGGTCGCCTGCCGGGGCTGACAGTCTGTATGGCGCTGATGGCAACGGGTAGTGCGCTGATTGCCTTCTGCCCCGGCTATGCGGTGCTGGGTTCTTTTGCGCCGGGCCTGATTGTGCTCGGGCGTCTGATGCAGGGCTTTTCTCTGGGCGGTGAATTCGGGGTGGCGACGTCCTTCCTGATTGAACAATCCCCCCATCAGGAAGCAAAGCGGGCGAGTTGGCAGGCGGTTGGCCAGATTCTGGCGTCACTGTGCGCCTGTAGCGTCGTGCTGACGCTGGGTGGGCTGCTGAGCGAGCAGACTTATGCGGCCTATGGGTTCCGCATCGCGGCTGTTCTTGGCTCATGCGGCGGACTGGTGGGGCTGGCACTTCGGGCGTCTCTCGGCCCGCGTGAGGTGGCACCGCAGGCCGTTGTGGCTCCAAAGCCCGTCAGCACGGAACGCTATACCGGTCTGCGCATCATGCTGGTGATGGGTATGGTCAGTCTTGGCAGCGGCATTACCTATCTGGGGTTCTATATGCCCCATTTTGCGCAGAGTGTTTTTCATGTCTCGCCACGGCAGACGTATTGGGCCGCGTTTGCGACCTATGCCGGGCAACTCCTGCTCACGCCCGTGCGCTGGCGGCTGGCGGAATATTTTGACAGGACAAAGCGCATTTATCCCATGCTCTGTTCCTGCGCCGGGCTGGTTCTGCTGCCAGCCCTCATGGCCGCATGGATGCCCTGCTGGACGCCGGTGATGGTGATGCTGTGCCCGTTGCTGCTGAACGTGCTGGGGCTGTTCTATTTTGCATCACTGGACGGGTATATGGGTCTGCTGTTTGGCAAGGCGCACCGGGGGCGTGGCCTTTCCGTAGGCTATTCTCTGGGGGTAGCCACTTTTGGGGGGCTGGCTCCCTTGGTCAACGGCGCGATCATCCAGTTTTCCGGCTACCGGAGCGCGCCACTTTATTACGTTATGTTCACAGCATGCCTCGCAGCGCTGGCAGTGTGGCTGGGGGTTCATTTCCTGAAAGAGCGAGAGTCTGCCTGACCCTCAGAGTGCAAAGACGGCAGGCAAGGGTGCCTTAAAACGGTCATTATCAATCTCAGATTTATAATGTCGCCACGATTAAGCGATTTATCTTTTGGAGAAGATTCGTAACGATTGTCAGGCGTCATGCTCTTTCAGGAAACTCCGCCTCATGTCTCGTCAGAAGATTTGCACTGTTGCCGGTCCCTCCAACGCTCTGCTGCGTTCTATTCGGCGCAAGCGGCACCTGATGGCGGCAACTGTCCTTGGCGCTTTTGTGCTGGGTGAGTCTGCCTCTGCGCAGACTGTCTCCAGCCCGTCCACAACAGGCCGGTCCAATGGTGCTGTGGCTCCCGTAAATGCCGGGAAAGGCAAGGCCGGTCCCGCGCGGAAACAGGCGCGCCCGGCCCGGTCTGCCGACCGTGAGTCCAGTGAGTCTGAAAGCCTCGATATTCGTGGCAGCAGGCGGAATGCGCCCGGCGGCGGGATGATGCGCGTGGAGCATGATGCGCGCGCCACCCAGTCCGTCACCAGCACCTATATCGGCATGCAAAGCCCGACCAGCGCGCCGCTGGATCTGATTGCCAACCTGCCGAGTGTGAATGTGTCTTCCTCAGACCCCAGCGGTATTGATGGCAGCTCCATCACCAGCCGTGGCCTGAATGATGTGGATATCGGCTTCCTGTTGAATGGCATGCCGATTGCCAATGGCTCCTCCACATCCGGCGCTAGCTTTATTCAGAACTATATTGATTCTCAGAATATCTCGGTTGAATCCATGACGCCGGGTTCCATCTCGGTGGAAGATCCGCTGACGTCTGCCGCCGCAGGCTCGCTCTCCATTACAACCCGCAAGCCGTCTGACAAGTTCGGGGGCACAATTTCCGGGAGTTACGGCTCCTTCAACACGTCCAAGGAATTTATCCGGCTGGATACAGGGCTGTTGGGGAATTCGGGCATTAAAAGCTATGTCTCGTTCTCGCACACGCGGGCCGATGCCTGGCGCGGGTCTGGGAACAGTGACCGCAAACATATGGACTTCCGGGCGCAGAAAACATTCGGGCAGAACAGTTCGGTCGATCTGTATGTCGGCTACAACCACTATGACTCGTATATGAGCCGGTTTCCGACCATGGCGAACTTCCTGAACGACAAGCATGGTCGTCCCGTGACGACACCGCTGAACTATACAGACACGTTCAACCCGACGTCTCCCAGCACCTATTATGCGGAGCGCGCCACGAACAAGGACCAGTTCTACGCGTCTCTGCCGATCAAACTGGCGTTGAACCACATTTTCAGCGTGAGTGTGGTGCCGTATTACCAGCGCGCCGCCATTACGCTGGATAGTGCCTCCCGCATGCGGGAAGGCTATACCTATGCCGGAAGCACGCTCCAGCAGATTGATCTGAATGGAGACGGCACCATAAAGAAAGGCGCGTATTATGACGCAGCCAGTGCCGCGCAGTCGCTCAACCAGCAGGGTGGTGTGGTGGCGGCCCTGCACTGGAACCTGAAAGACAATTCAGGGCAGGTTGGGTATTGGCATGAAGAGAACAGCTATTCTCTGCTGACGCCCATGATGCGCATGAACCAGACAACCGGTGCGCGGCCTTCGGATACCGATAAATCCGCGTATATTCGGAATACGTCTGGCAACATTTATTATTCTACCAATTACCTTGGGTCCTACAGCCTGAATTCCGGTTTTCTGGAAGACACGCAGTATTTCCTGAACCACAAAATGAGCCTGCGGGCTGGCATCAAAGTCACCGCCATGACGCTACGCGGGCAGGACTATCTGCCGGGCGGAGCGGGCAAGACATCTCAGTCCTTCGTCTCTCCTACACCTCGGGTGGCGTGGTCCTATGATTTTGACAAGCACAATCAGGTTTACATCAATGCGGAGGGGGATTTCCGTGCGCCGTCTCCGGTGGGGCTGATCACGCGCTACAGCACGGCAACAGGCAAAATCAATACCTCCGGCGCGGGGGCAAAGCCGCAATATTCCATTAAGGAAGAAATTGGCTATCGCTATTCCGGTAACCTGCTGGTGGCGGATATCAGCGCCTTCAACTTCAATGTCTCCAACCGTTTGCTGACGCTGAATACCTACAGTAACGACGTACAGGTCAGCCAGACCATGAACGCGGGGGGGGAGACCATCCGGGGTGTGGACGTCATGCTGTCCACCCGGCCTTTGCTGCACCGTTTCCGCCCGTATGTGTCGTTTGAATATCTGCACGCGACGATGGACAATAACCTGCCGACAACCTCGATCAGCGGTGTGGTGGATTACCTGCGGACCAAAGGCAAAAGGCCAGTCATGACGCCCAAATACATGGGGAGTGTGGGGCTGACCTATAATGAAGGCCCGTTCTTCATGAATGCCAGCTTGCGGTTTACGGCCAAGCAGTATTCCTCCTTCATGAACGATCAGGCAATGCCGTATTACTTCAGCAATACGATTGCGCTGGGCTACCATTTCCCCAAGGTGTGGATTGCGCAGTCTCCCACGTTCCGCCTGAACTTCTCCAACGTAACCGGGCAGAACAAGCTGGGCAGCGTGTATTCCTTCGCCAACAACGCAAAACCCACGGTTGGGGTCTATGGGCATACGATTGCGGCAAGCTCTTCCCCAACCTACGCGCCGCTGCCGTCCTTCTCCATGATCGGAACGGTCTCCACCTCCTTCTGAGGCGGACGGGGAAAAATCTTCTGGCCTCTGCGCGCAACGCTGCATAAGTTGCGCGCAGGTTCAGGAGCTGACATGTCTTTGGAAAATCTTGCCAGAACGCTGGAGCGCTCAGGCGATTATCGTGTGTTGCGCCGCCTGCGGCCGCATTGGCTGGAGGCCATGCCAGAAGGGCGCAGAGTGCGTAAAGGTCTGTTTCTGGACCTTGAGACCACAGGGCTGGATGCAGCCTTTGATGAAATTATCGAAATTGGCATGGTGCCCTTTGCCTATACGCTGGATGGCGGCCTGATTGGTGTGCTGCCGGCTTTCAGTCGCCTGCGTGAACCCTCCGTGCCCGTCCCGCCGCGTATCACGGAGCTGACCGGGCTGACGCAGGACATGCTGGCCGGGCACAGCATTGCGCCGGAGGAGGTGGCCGATTTTGCTGCCGATGCCTCTCTGGTGGTTGCGCATAACGCCGCGTTTGACCGTCCGTTTATTGAAGCCTTTTGCCCTGCTTTTGCGGAAAAACCGTGGGCCTGTTCCATGGCAGATGTGCCGTGGGACGAAGCCGGGTTCGAGGGCCGCAAACTGGGCTATCTGGCCACGCAGGCCGGGTTCTTTTTTGAAGGCCATCGCGCCACGGATGACTGTCTGGCGAGCCTGGCACTCCTGGGCTATTGCGGCTTCCCGGAGGGGCGGAGTGCGCTCTCTTATTTGCTGGACCGCGCCCGCTCGGTCTGGGTGCGGATCTGGGCGACGCAGGCACCGTTTGAAAGCAAGGATACGCTCAAGGCCCGTGGCTATCGCTGGAATGACGGCATGGACGGACGGCCCAAGGCATGGTTTATCGACCTGCCTCCTGAAAAACGGGAGGAGGAAGAGACCTTTTTGCGGGACGAGATTTACCGGCGGGATGTTGAATTGACTGTCAGCGAGATTAAAGCCACAGACCGCTTTACAAGCCGGGTTTAGGACAAACGTGCTGAAAGTTTTTTTTGGTGCAGCGGGATTGCTGAGCCTGTCTTCCGTAGCAGTGGCCCCCATCGCCAGTGCTGCAAGCTGCCCGGATCTGTTCGCTAAAGGCGTGCCGCCAGCCGTCCTGTCCGAGACGGCACGGATTGGCACGGTTATGCTGTGTAATGACCAGTATGCCGTCCTGGCCTCGGAACAGACGCGCGGCCCGCTTTGGTCCGCGGAAGATCTGACCGAAGAAAATCTGGAAATTGCCGACAAGATGCAGCGGCATGACAATTTTCAGCCGGACACGCGCTTGCCCTCCACCATGCAGGCACTGACAGCGGATTATACCCGCTCCCATTATGACCGTGGGCACATGACGCCCAGCGGGGACGAGGCCGGGGCGGCGGCCCAGAAGCAAAGCTTTCTGTTTTCCAACATTGTGCCGCAAACGCCGGAGCTTAATCGTGGCCCGTGGGAAGGGGTGGAAAGTGCCGTGCGCGGCTGGGCGCGGGAAGAAGGGGAGATTTTTGTGGTGACCGGCCCGGGCTATGACCCGGACCAGTTCAGGACCATAGGGGCTCATCGTATTCCCGTCCCAACTGTGACATGGAAAGCGGTGTATGACCCAGCTGGGAATGGCACGGGCGCGTATGTCTGCCTGAATACCGCGCATCCCTCCTGCCGGATTACCAGTGTCGCGATGCTGATCCGGCTGGTGAATATTGATCCGTTTCCGGCACTCCCTGCGTCCATGAAGGACCATGTCGCCGCCATGCCGCCTATTCGCGAAAGCCCCTATGCTTTGTCTAAACAGGACAGGACCCGCAAGCTGCTGAAAGAATGGGGTAAGAAAGCCGCGCAGAAAGCCCTGCGCGCTCTGGTGAAGTCTCTGGTGCCGTAACGCTGTTGATTTTGAAGTAAACGATTAATTTAAAAATCGGTGTGTTTCTTGTGAAGGAAGAGTGTTGTGCGCTACCTGCAAAGCAACACTCATATGTCAGGGTAATATCGTTAATGTGAAAAATTTTGATTTTTTCAAAGAGTATTTTATGAAATTTTCACTTTTTAATTTTTCTGGCAATAATTTTTGGATTGGATCATTGCTCGTATTTTTGGGACTAGATGAACAATATTTTTAGCATTTGAAAGTGAAGACGCTAACTCTACTCCATAATCGTAGTATGGGTCGTTCTCATTCTTTTTGAATGCAGAAAATTCGAATCTACAAACTCCCTTGTCAGGAGGGCTGTATTGGCAGGCTACATAATTTTCCTTATCAACAACAACTAACCTTCCTGCGGTAATATCATAATAATATTGATCTAGCGTGTTATCATAGTGCATGTTTAAATCGATTGCTCCGGGTAATTTTTTCCAAAGTTTGAATATTTCTTTAGAGTTTCTGTTATTAGGTTCTTTGTATTTGAGCCATATTGTGATTGTATGCTCCCATGAGACTTTTGGGTCATAGGCAAGGATAGTTTTTCCGTCCGGGCTTAACTGCGCCATATACAGACCCATTCCTGGTATGGGGGTTGGAAAAATGGCTGGGTTACTTAGGCAAAAAGCTTGAGACGGTATCTTCAGGGGCGCATTTTTAGGACGGAAGTGAAAAAAAGCCAGAACGCTTCCAGAAAGAAAAATAATTAAAAGACATCCTGTAAACTTTCTGAATTTTGAACGTGGCTTTTGTGATGTTTCGCTTGTTTGCAAAATTTTTATCCATATTATTCGAACAGAATGCAGCTATTCAGATCGCAACTTTGATACCACATTAACCAAGTATATGAAAAAGACCTTATAAGTTAGTCATAGCAAGGGTCCGCAGATTTTTTAAGAATTCAGATAAAATCTCTGATATATCGCAATACAGCAGGATGCTTGAGAACATATTAAGGCACCAGCACCCGGCAAGCCGCCAGATCCCACGCGGCACAGCCAACGGATTTGAAAAAGATGGGACGATCCTTCGGGGCCGGGGTGTGCAGGGCGGAGGCCAGTGCGCGCACATCTGCCCAGTTGACGCCTGCCTGAATGAGGTCGCCTGCCTCACTCGGGGCTCCTATCGGGTCATCGACATACAAGGTGCTGTTCTGCACAATTTGCGGACCGACTTCAATCATGTCGGGCTGGAAAGCACCCACACCAACCACCAGACAGTCTGGGTCGGGCGGTCCATCATACAAAATGGCCCGGCTGCTGGTGACGGTCAGGACGACATCAAAGCGCTCTTCGTCTGGTTCTTCCGGGCGAATGTGTAAAGGCAGGTCGGCCTGCTGCTGGCAAAAGGTGGCTGCGCGTTCGGGCGTGCGGCCGCGCACCACGAGCGTGGTGTCAGGGTACAGGGCGGCAAAGGCTTCACAATGGGCGCGGGCCTGCGTGCCCGTGCCAATTATCAGCACGCGTCGCACGGGCCCGCGGGACAGAAGCCGAACGCCCAGCAGACTGATGGCTGATGTGCGGCGCATGGTTACGGTGGGGCCGTCCAGTGAGAAAAGTAGCTCGCCGGTATGGGCGTTGGCACAGGTGACCTGTCCCTGAATGGTGGGGTGGTCGATGCCGGCATTGTCCGGGCAGATTGTCAGTAATTTGGTGACAAGGAGATCTTGGCTAACAGACGGCATGGTCATCAGGAGCGTGGAGCTGCCGGGGGCGGGCACGACGCTGCGTTCGGGGCAAAGAATGTCGCCCTCAGCATAGGCCTGAGCCGTCAAGGCCAGCGCGTCAACCAGCGCGGGAAAAGGCAGGGCATCGCGGGTCTGGGCGGCGGAATAGTGTTTCATGCGCGGGATTATGCCAGAAAAGGGCAGGAAAGGCGCGTTTTAAACTGCCTCTAGCGGTCGATATGGCCCAGATCCTGCTGAGGGGAAATGATATCCCGCACTCTTTGCTTCAGCTCTTTAGGGCCGGGGAAGCCGCCGTCTCGCTTGCGCTCCCAGACCAGATGATCATCCACATGGATTTCAAACCGGCCACCGGTATCCGGCACCAGAGTCACGCCGCCCAGCGTTTCGCCAAACGTGGAAAGCAATTCCTGCGCCATCCAGGCCGCGCGCAAAAGCCAGTTGCATTGCGTGCAGTAGTGGATGGTGATGCGCGGTTTACTGTGCGTCATGCGGATCTCTTTTCAGGGGCATAGGCGTCTGACACGAGAGTCTTCATGCCATGAGCAGACGGTCTGTGCCAGAACTCTCATCTGGCCGTAGTATTAAGTAACGGCCAGATTGGTCAGGAAAGCCCCCCAGACGTCACTCCGGGATTTTTGAGATTTCCTCAGCTGCCGTGGTGAGGATCTGCGTGATGCGTTTAAGGGCGTCCGGGGAACAGCCGCGTTTGCGCATCATGGCCTGCTTGAGCGCGTGGCGGGCCTGATGCAGGGCATCAGCGGCTTCCGGATCAACAGCGTTGACCCCGGCAAAGGCTTCCCGCACTTCGCCCATACGGCTGCCGATACGGGCGAGAGTTTCCAGAATACGGTCAGCCTGCTCACGGTTTTCTTCCAGAAAAGCCCGGCCTTCATCCGTCAGGCTATACAGCTTGCGGTTGCCCTGCTGTGTGACGGAGGTGTGGCCGATTTCTTCCAGATAGGTGAGGGCCGGGTAGACCATGCCGGGGCTGGGGGCATAGAAGCCACCGGATTTTTCTTCCAGCAGGCGGATCAGTTCGTACCCATGCGCAGGCTGTTCAGCCAGCAGGGCAAGCAGGATGAGCTGGAGTTCCTCCGAGCTGAGTTTGCGGCCTTTGGGGAAGTCCCCTCTGCCGGGGCCTCGTCCAAAACCCCCTCCAAAACCCCCTCCAAAACCGCGGCCAAAGCCCCGGCCTCCGCCGTGGCGCTCGCCGCCCGGTCCGGCGGCGTGGTGAGGATGACGGAAGGGACGATCGTGTTTCTGTGTTTTCATCATGTCTTGCGATATAAATATCTTAAGATAGATTTCAAGACTTATTTTTCGATTTATTGTGAGAAACGCATCATGCCTCTGCGGGGATGGTGGCTTGATCTGCCCCGCACTCTCCCGCATCATCTGAAAATGTGCAGCATATCAGGCTTTTACAAGGTTGGCGTAGCAGGTGTTGGCCTTATGGCCTGTCTGCTCAGTACGCCCGTTTTTGCGGCAGAGGGCGGTGATAACCAGCCCTCCAAAGCCGAGATGGACAGCATAAATCGCCAGATTGCGGCCATTCAGAACCCGCAGGACCGCGCTGCGGTGCAGAACCAGAGTCTGGTCTGGAAGGTGACGACCTTCCTCTGCCAGAACGCCGCCCGCGCGCCGCTAACGCATCTGGGGTTGGATGATCGGTTCTTTTTGCAGGATGATCAGCCTGATAGTCAGGTGCTGGTCAGTTCCTCTTTGGTGCAGGGGCGGGGGCAGTTCCGGCAGGCGGCAGATGGCATAAGCTGGACGCCCTTCCAGTGGTCCTGCCATCTGGACCCGGCCACCGGCAGTGTGAGGAGCTTTGAGGCAACGCCTCTTGCAGGAGCCGGCGCGGTTGGTGCCTCAGCGTCCGCAACAAAACATGCCCCGGCCGCCTGTCAGGTCAGAAATCTGCACGTCACGCTGGATGACCGGAACGGGGCGTTTGATGGTATGTCCCAGTCTGGCACCGTGCTGACTGTGCGGAATACAGGGGCGGAAGCCTGCACTCTGCCGCCTGTCCCGCTGGTGCAGTTTGAGGATGGGAGGGGGCATAGGCTGTCTGTTGTCAGGCGCTCAGCCGTTCGGGCGCGTCAGCCCGGTCCCCATGGGGCAAAAGTCACGCAGCATGTTGTGCCTGTTCTCCTGGAACCCGGTGCTGTGCGTGAGGCCACGTTGCACTGGGTTTCTGGTGAAGTGTTTGATGACAGCCATAATTGCGTGCAGCCCCCGTGGCTTGTGCTGAAGGTCGGGCAGGGGGAGCAACGGGCGGCTTTTAACGGCCATCTCTGTGCGCCTGCCGGGGCACATCAGGTTTTTGACCAGAGTGCCTTACAGGCGCATACGGATGCGCAGTAAGCGTTTTAAAGAGCCGATTGTGCGAGGTATGCGGTGTTTCTGCGGCAGCTGACTTATCTGATTGCGCTGGACCGGTGCCGTCATTTCTCCCGCGCGGCGGAAAGCTGTGGCGTTTCTCAGCCCGCTTTGTCTGCGGGTATTCGCCAGCTTGAAAATGAGCTTGGCATTACCATCATCCAGCGGAACCGCCGTTTTTACGGTCTGACGGAAGAAGGTAAGCGCGTGCTGGTCTGGGCGCGCCAGACACTGGCTGCACTGGACGGGTTGAAGCAGGAAGCGGCTTTTGCGCAGGATATTGCCGGAGGCTCACTCTCCATTGGCGTCATGCCGCCTGCCATACAGGTTGTCCCGCTGCTGCTGGAGTGCTTTCGCGCGGCTGTTCCGGCTTTGCATGTGGAAGTAAAGGTTTATTCCAGCACAGACATTACCCGGATGCTCCGGGAGCATAACCTGCAACTCGGCATTATGTATCTGGATCAGTTGCCGGCTGATGGGGTGTTTGAGGCGCGGGCTTTGTATGCGGAACAGCATGTGCTGGCCGCAGCGGCCTCGGTCCCGCTTCCGGCTGGCAAGCATTGTTCCTGGGCGGAGATTGCCTCGCTACCGCTGTGCCTGCTCAGCCGCAATATGCGCAGCCGGCAACTGGTGGATGCCGGGTTCAGGGACGCTGATGTGACCCCAACCGTGATGCTGGAAACCGATGCGCTGGAACTGTTGCATGCGGAACTGCTTGGCGGGCGTCTGGCCAGTATCCTGCCAGTGGCGGCGCTGCCGGAGCGGGTCGGACTTTCCGGCCTTCAGCTCCGGCGTATCAACGGGTGTGCGTCGCCCGATGTCGGGCTTGTGCGGCTCACCCAACCTAACACCAGCATGTTGCTGACCCGCTTGTGGGATGTGGCGCAGACCCTGAACGTGGCAGACATTTATTCGGTCTGATAAGCAGGCTTTATCACCTGATTATTACAAACATTTGGACGAAGGCCCTCGGTTTTTCGCATTGTCCCGCTTCGTGCAGGAGGGGGTGCCATGCGCCGGGATAATGTCATGACAGGTCAGAGCATGGTCGGGCCTGATGGGGGCTTGCTGGGCAGGCTCTTCTTTGGTGGTCCGCGCGCGTCCTGGCGCAGCAAGCTGAGCTGGCTGCTTGAACCCTCGGCCATGGACGTAATTTTTGCTGTCCGGTCCTCCCTTGCCGCTGTTCTGTCTTTACTGATTGCCATGGGCATGGAGCTGGATAGCCCCCAGTGGGCTCCGCTGACCGTCTGGGTGGTGGCGCAATCCTCGCGCGGGGAAAGTCTGTCCAAGGCGCGCTGGCGGATCGCCGGGACGGTGCTGGGCTGCTGTATTGGTGTTGCACTGATTGCGGCTTTCCCGCAGGCGTCCGCTCTGTTTTTCTGCTGCCTTGCTGTGTGGATCGGCCTGTGCTGTGGCGGGGCGACTTTTCTGGAAAGCTATCGGGCCTACGGTCTCGTGCTCACAGGCTTTACGTCAGCGATTGTTGCCACGGGTGCCATTGCACAGCCTGATGAGGTTTTTGATATCGCCATTGCGCGCGGCACCTACATTATTCTGGGTGTGGTGTGTGAAGCCCTGCTGGCTGTCCTCTTTATGCCCACTTTACAGACGCAGGCCCGCAAGCGTTTGCTTGATCGGCTGAACGGTGCCTTTCAGACGGTGCGGCATGTGGTGTCCGATCTGGTTAGCGGGCGGGCGGATGCCCAGACGCAAGGGCAGGTTCTGACAGACCTGATGGCGGCCAACGCCCGCATTGAGTTTGATGCGCTGGAAATGGGGCCTCGGACCCACGCGGCAGATCACGCGCATGCGGCTCTCGCGGCCATGATTATGGTGCTGGCCCGTGCGCGGGGAATGGCGTTGCTGGAGCCGAAAAATGAGGGCGCGCAGGCCGATGTCCCGCTCCCGGCTTCTCTATATGCAGATTATGATATTGCCCGGCAGCATATTGAGGCCTGCGCGCATCCCAAACGCGGGGATCGCTTCCGATTTAAAATGACGTCCCGCCGTCATGCTCTGGAAGCTGTTGAAAATGGCATCCGCTCCTGCGTAGGTATTCTGGCAGGCTGGCTGGTGTGGGAAGTAACAGGCTGGCCTGCCGGGGCTGGCTTCATCTCTTTTGTGGCTTTGGTTTATGGTCTGCTGGCAACGCGGGAAAACCCCATTGTGGCCTCAACCCCTTTTCTGAAAGGGGCGCTGTGGTGTGCGTTTGCCGCCGCCATTTATGCCTTCTGGATTATGCCAGCGGTCACAGCGCCAGAGGTGCTGGTTGTTATGCTGATGATTGTCATGACAATTGGTGGTCTGGCTGCGCGGAAACCGGCGACTGCGGGGTATGCCTTTTCCTTCAACATGTTCCTGCCGGTTCTGATTGGGCCGGGGAACCAGAGCCGTTTTTCGGAAGAGGCGTTTTTCAACAACGCCATGGCCTTTCTGGTGGCCGTGGCCTTTGTTTGCTGGACGTATCGCCTTGTCCTGCCGTTCCGGGTGGACTCTCACATGCGGCGCACGGCCCGCTGGGTGGAGCGCAGGCTGAAGGCTCTGGGCGCGCCGGGCAGCCGGGTAACGGTGCATCAATGGCTTGCAGAAAGTGCTTCCAGCCTTGTGCGGATTTTGCGGAATGCGCAGGGCGTGCCGCAGCCCGTCCGGCTGGCCTATATGCAGACGCAGTTTCGCGCCATGACCATGGGCATGCACATTGTCTTCCTGCGGGATGTCGCGAAGGACCCTGTTCTGCCGCTCAGCGCACGGCGTGGGATTCAGGTTTTTCTGCGCAAATGGGTGCAGACCGGCACAGACGCCACGGCATGGGCGGGTATGACGGAAGGATGGCTGTTGCGGCAGATGCAGGGTAAGCCGTTTGAGGTGCAGGAAACCCTTCAGAAAGCCGCCATCAGCCTGCGTATTCTGGCAGCTGAACGGCCACAGGATGTGCTGTAGCAGGTTTGGATGAGGCAGTTTTTGTAAAAAGGCGAACCGGGTGTAGTTTTCTGATCAGAGTATCTCGCTGGCAAGATTGGAGAACCGTCGTGAACGTCAGAAAAACTGGCAAAAAAGGCCTGACACTGAAAATGCTTGCCGGACTGGCTGCCACCTTTGGTGTGCTGGATGGTGCCGGGGCGACCAACTGTTGGGCAGGCCAGCCTGCTGTGGCAAACACATTGAGTATCCCGCTGACGCCTGCAAGCCAGGTGCAGAAAAGCAGCACGACGTATCGTTGTTCCGGCTCAACAGAACTGCTTGATAAACTTGCAAAACCGTTGGTGTCCGTCACGTATCTCAATGCCGGGGCGGTCAGTCTGGCCGTGTTGCAGGTGGAGGGGGAAACGCAGGTTTTCTCAAATGTGATTTCCGCCTCTGGCGCACGCTATACGGCCAACCGGTTTGAATGGTGGAGCAAGGGCGATACGGCATTTTTCTCGGAAGTGGGGGCAGAGGGCACGCATCCTTTAACCTGTCGGGAAACGCATCAAGCAGCCTCGCGTAAGGGGCGGTGAGTGATGCGAGGCGGGAAAAGGGGGCAGCTCGTGCGTGCGCTGGTTCCTGAGCGCATGTGCTGACCTATGCTTTTTCTTGAAAAAGGAAGCCGCAGTTTTCTGCATGACCGGCAGTTAGGATGTTCTCTGGCGTTTGTGGCCGGGGCGGTGAACGTCGCCGGGTTTCTGAGTGTTGGGTCTTACTGCGCAAACATGACAGGCAATGTCACAGCCTTTGCTATCGGTCTGCAAAAAGGGCAGGCCGAGGAGGTGGTGACCTGTATTGCCCTCATTGCCAGCTTCTTTCTTGGTGCGATGATGTGCACGTTTCTGGTCAATGGTGGCCGCAGGCGCGGGCAGAAGGCGATTTATGCCTATAGTATTCTGCTGGAAGGCCTGCTCCTCGCCACGATTGATCTTGTGCAGTTTTTCTGGCTTCCCCCATCCGGTCACCATATTTTGCCGCCGCTTGGGTTGAGTTTTCTGATGGGATTGCAAAACGCCACAGTTACCCGGATTTCCGGCTCGGTCGTGCGCACAACGCATGTGACCGGGATGATTACCGATCTGGGCATTGAGCTTGCAGACTGGGTGGATGCGTTTCGGCATCCTGTTGATCCGGAACACCACGCAAAAACGGTGCTCCGCCTGCGGCTGCATAGTAAAA
Source organism: Acetobacter malorum (assembly GCF_001580615.1). Taxonomy (GTDB): domain Bacteria; phylum Pseudomonadota; class Alphaproteobacteria; order Acetobacterales; family Acetobacteraceae; genus Acetobacter; species Acetobacter malorum. The sequence goes on along the minus strand of NZ_LHZC01000049.1, from coordinate 6,907 downwards.
TTATTGCTTGTTTTATTGGTGGAGGCGCAGTGGGAGCTTTTGGCTACACCACATGGCCACGCTTTTTTCTGATGGGTGTGGCCTGTGTTGTCATTGCTCTGGCGCTACCGGGTATTCTGGCGAACGCGTTTCCAGCTTCGTCTGGTCAGACAGGGCGGGATACAACGCCCCCGCCGTCTCTCTGAGAAAAAGCATGCAGCAAGAAGGCAGTTTTTGAAGTGGCCTTCTTGCTGGTGGATGCTGCAGGGGCGGATTACTTCAGAAAGCCGACAATCTTTTCAGCTTCCGAGACAATCGGTTCAGCAATAGCCTGCGCGCGCTGAGCACCCGAGCGCAGCACGTTGGCCAGATGGGTTTCATCCTGCATCAGGCGTGTGGTTTCCTGCGCAATCGGCGCAATGGCGTTCACCACAACGTCTGTCAGCGCCTTTTTGAAGGGGCCAAAGCCTTCGCCCTGATGGCGCGCCAGAACCTCTTCCACGCTCAGATCAGCCAGAGCCGCGTAAATGGTTACCAGATTTTTGGCTTCCGGGCGGTCGGCCAGTCCGGCAGGTTCTGCAGGCAGCACATCGGCATCCGTTTTGGCGCGGCGGAGCTTCAGGGCAATCGTATCCGCATCATCCGTCAGCTCAATACGGCTCTGGGCAGACGGGTCAGATTTCGACATCTTCTTGGTGCCGTCGCGCAGGCTCATCACGCGCGCGGCTGCGGGCGGGATCAGAGCTTCAACTTCCGGGAAGAACTCAACGCCGTAGTCATGGTTGAACTTCTGGGCGATGTCGTTCGTCAGTTCCAGATGCTGCTTCTGGTCTTCCCCAACTGGCACGCGGGTGGCTTTGTAGGCCAGAATGTCGGCTGCCATCAGGCTGGGATAGACATACAGGCCAGCGGAATGATTTTCCCGGTCCTTGCCTGCCTTATCTTTGAACTGCGTCATGCGGTTCAGCCAGCCAAGGCGGGTCACGCAGTTGAAGATCCACGCCAGCCGCGCATGAGCGGACACGGCAGACTGATTGAACAGGATGTGCTTGTCCGTATCAATCCCGGCGGCCAGCAGAATGGCGGCCTGCGTCAGCGTCTGGTTACGCAGTTTTTCCGGGTCCTGCCACACCGTAATGGCATGCATGTCCACAAGGCAGAAAACGCACTCATGGTCGGCCTGCAGGTTCACCCAGTTGCGGATGGCCCCCAGATAATTGCCAAGCTGCGGAATACCGGAGGGCTGAATGCCGGAAAAAATACGTTGCATAAGGATACCAGTGCCTGCGTCAGGAAAAGGAAGGATCAGGGAAGGGGGGATTTATGGTCCAGCTCTTCCCGCTCCAGCGCGACCATGCCAGCCGATTTCCGGGTGGCGCGAGCGGCTGCAATGTCTGCTGTAGTAATTTGCGGGGCGGGGCTGGTCTGCCCGCGTGAAGACAGCCACGTTAGAATCTGTGCCACCTGTTCATCCTGCAGGTAGCGGAAGGGTGGCATTTCGGCTTCGTAAGGCTGACCGTTGGCTTTAATGGGGCCGCTGACGCCATTCATCAGCACATCAGCCAGATATTTCCGGCCTTCCGGTGTGCTGGCAATGCGGTCAATCCGCCCGACAAGCGGGGGAACCGCGCCGGGCATCCCGTCGCCACCATGGTGGCAGATGCCGCAATTTGTCCCGTACAGGCCAGCCCCGCTTTTAGGGGTGCAGGCCGTCAGGAAAAGAGCAGCCCCGCTTACAGCAAGAAGAGCGGGACGAAGCCGTTTGAAAAACGTCATGATACTAAAAAGACCTGCTGGCCCCACACGGGCGGAGCCAGCTTTGGCAACGTGCTGGGTTTAGCGCGTATGCGTGACACCCAGCAGCTGGATACGGAAGATAAGCGGGCTATCTGACGGGATAACGCCCATGGCCTTGTGGCCATAGCCCAGCTCAGGCGGCACATAGAGCATCCATGTATCGCCCACGTGCATCAGCGGCAGGGCTTCCATCCAGCCTTTTACAAGGCCTTCCAGCGGCATCTGCATATAAGCGCCGTCACCATGCTGCTCGGAGCTGTCAAAAATGGATCCATCAGGCAGACGGCCTTCATAGATCAGCATCATGGCGTCACCCGGACGCGGCTGGTCGGCGTCTTTCTTGCCAGATTGCAGAACCTTATAGGCCAGCCCGTCCTTCAGCACCGTCACTCCAGGCTGGCTGCGCAGCTTGTCCAGCTGCTGCATGGGGGTCAGCTCGGGTTCTTCCTGCTTGTGGGAGCCGCAGGCCGTGAGAGAAACGGCCATGCTGGCCGCAAGCAGATAGGGGATGATGTTGAAACGACGGGTCATGGTCCTCTCGGCAATCTAGAAAGAATGGCAGATGTCCAAAAGCTCAGAGAGCGCCGCCATTGCGGCCAATCTGTGCTCCCAGTCTCAGACGCAGTGCGTTCAGTTTGATGAAGCCCTGTGCGTCAGCCTGATTATACGCACCTTCATCATCCTCAAACGTCACGACGCGGGTATCATACAAGCTATTGGGGCTTTCGCGACCAACGCAGATGACATTACCCTTATAGAGTTTAAGACGCACGCGGCCTGAAACGGAATGCTGGGAGGCATCAATCAGAGCCTGCAGCATGCGGCGTTCCGGGGAGAACCACAGCCCGTTATACAGGATGGCGGCGTAGCGCGGCATCAGGCTGTCTTTCAGGTGCATGGCTTCACGGTCCAGCGTGATGGACTCAATGCTGCGATGCGCCGTCAGCAGGATGGTGCCGCCCGGGGTTTCGTAGATGCCGCGGGATTTCATGCCCACAAAGCGGTTTTCCACCAGATCCAGACGGCCAATACCGTTGGCTTTGCCCAGCTCGTTCAGGCGGGTGAGCAGGGTAGCCGGAGACATGGCTTCGCCATTGATGGCAACCGGGTCACCGCTGACGAAATCAATGGTGATTTCCGTCGCCACATCCGGTGCTGCTTCCGGAGAGATGGTGCGCTGGAAAACGATTTCTTCCGGACCAATGGCCGGATCTTCCAGCAGCTTACCTTCAGAAGAAGAGTGCAGAAGGTTGGCATCCACGGAGAACGGGGCTTCGCCGCGCTTGTCCTTGGCAATGGGGATCTGGTTTTCTTCAGCAAAGGACAGCAGGCGGGTGCGGGACGTCAGATCCCACTCACGCCACGGGGCGATAACCGTGATGTCGGGCTGCAGGGCGTAATAGGCCAGCTCGAAGCGAACCTGATCGTTGCCTTTGCCGGTTGCGCCGTGGGCCACGGCATCGGCCCCAACGGCGCGGGCAATCTCGATCTGGCGCTGAGCGATCAGCGGGCGGGCAATGGACGTGCCCAGCAGATACTGGCCTTCATACAGCGTGTTGGCCCGGAACATGGGGAACACGAAGTCCTTGACGAAGGTTTCGCGCAGATCTTCGACGAAGATTTCCTTCACGCCGAACATCTCAGCCTTCTTGCGGGCCGGTTCCAGTTCCTCACCCTGACCAAGGTCAGCCGTAAAGGTGACAACCTCACACCCGTAAGTCTTCTGCAGCCAGCGCAGGATGACGGACGTATCAAGGCCGCCGGAATAGGCCAGCACAACCTTTTTGACATCTTTTCTGGCGGCAGTAGCGGCCATGAGGCAGGTCTCCTGAATCTGATAAAATGAATAAAGTCCGAACAGTGTCCTAGCACCAGCGGGGGAAGGGAGCCAGAGCCCAACCCCCGCTGAGCGTGGTCTGATGCAGAAAAATCAGCTTTGCGAAGCGCGGATACGCTCACTTTCGGTTTTTAGCTGCCCGCAGGCAGCCAGAATATCGCGTCCGCGCGGTGTGCGGATGGGGGACGCAAAGCCTGCGGCCATGACGATATCCGCAAATTTGTTCTGCTGTTCCCGCGTGGAGGGGCGGTAGGCGCTGCCCGGCCAGGGGTTGAAGGGGATCAGGTTGACCTTGGCCGGAATGCCGGAAATCAGCCGGACCAGTTCCCGCGCATCGGCCTCACTGTCATTCACGCCGCGCAGCATGATGTATTCAAATGTGATGCGGCGGGCATTGCTGGCCGCCGGGTAGCGGCGGCAGGCGGCCAGAACTTCCTCAATCGGGTATTTGCGGTTGAGCGGCACAATTTCATCCCGCAGGTCATTCCGCACGGCATGCAGGGAAACGGCGAGGTTAATCCCCAACTCATCCCCGCAACGGTCCATCAGCGGCACAACGCCAGAGGTGGAGAGCGTAATGCGGCGGCGCGAGAGGCCAATGCCTTCCCCATCCATGATAATCCGCATGGCCTTGGCGATGTTTTCATAATTATAGAGCGGCTCACCCATGCCCATCAGCACGATGGTGGAGAGCAGGCGTGGCGTGTCACCTTTGGGGCTGGGCCATTCGTTATAGGAATCTCGTGCGGCCATGAACTGGCCGACAATTTCCGCAGCGCCAAGGTTCCGCACCAGTTTCTGGGTGCCGGTATGGCAGAAGGTGCAGGACAGCGTGCAGCCAACCTGCGAGGAAATGCACACAGCACCCCGGTCTTCCCGACGGTCCGGGATATAAACGGTTTCTGCTTCCTGCCCGTCACGGAACCGGAAGAGGAATTTGCGGGTTTCGTCCGAGGAGGTCTGCACTGTTGCAGCTTCCGGGCGGCCAACCACAAATCGTTCCGCCAGTTTTTGCTGGAGCGGTTTGGCAATGCTGCTCATCTGCGTGAAGTCGGTCACGCCCTGATGGTAGATCCAGTGCCAGAGCTGCTTGGTCCGAAACGGCTTTTCTCCGATTTCGACCAGAATGTCCGTAATTTCCTCGCGCGTCAGGCCCACCAGATCGCGCCGCCCATCTGGCAGAGTAGCCGGGGGCGGGCTGAACAGGGCCGCTTTTGCCAGAATACGGGCCCGTTCATCCGCATTGAGCGAGGCGGCGGCCTCTGCATCGTGCGATGGTGTGGGATGAGCAGAATTACCTGAAGACATGAACGGAGCCACTACTGGAAGGGGGAAAGGAGCCCTTATAACAGAGAAGAGCCCGGCAAGCACCGGACCCTTGATAAATTATCCTGATCTTTCTGCGGAAGCCGTTGGATCGGCTGTTTGGAAAGTGGTCCTGCTGCCAAAACGCTTGCGCGTTCAGCGATCAGGACCACAAGGCTTCCTTATGGCGTATGCGTGGTAGCGCCAGACGGCTGCGGGGTAACCTGCAGGCCTGCGCGCAGCCATTTGGCGATATTGGTTTGAGCCGGATCAATCCCGCCCAGAATCGCGCTGATTGTCTGTGCCGAATACGCATCCGGCGTGGTGTCCGGGGAGATCGGGAAGGAAGGGCGGGGGATATCAAACGTCATCGCCGGCTGTTCTGCCTCTGCGGTGCTGCCCGCCATGCTGGCCTGCTGGAGACCGTCAGACTGGATGTTGGCGACCACAGAGAGGTGGTCCGCATCCTGATGCAAGCCAAAATACAGATAGGCGTAAGAGGCTGCGGCAGAAAGCACATCGCGCATGGCAATGCGATACCGGTTGTTCCCATCGGAGGGGAGCGCACGGGCATGCAGTGTTGCCGGATCTGTTGAAATCACCAGTGTCTGGTTTTTCAGATCATCCTGAAGCGTCAGCCCATCCTGCTCATAGCCCCGCAGCAGAGAACTCCCCGCTTCCGTCACGCTATCCTGCGGGGCAGGGGCGCTGGCGGCAGCATTATAGGGGCGAGGGGCAGCCTCGGCACCACCAGTGATGCCGAGCAGGCCAGTTGCAACGCCAAGCATCATGATGATTTTGCGCATAAACGACAGACTTCCTTAACTATGCTGTGAGAAGATTTTATTACTTGGGGAATGTGGCAGAAAAAGTGATCTTTCGCCACGTATTTGCCGAACAGGCAGTAATAAAAAATCTTTTAAGGAAGTGCTTTTACAAGAACGTTAGGTAAGACTGCTTGAGAAAGCAGCCTTACCGGATTGTCTTAACCGACCAGCGGTACCCGTTTGGCAGCAATCAGAAATTCCCGGTTGCCTTCCGGCCCTGTAATCGGGCTGGCTTCAATCCCCAGCACAGACCAGCCGGGCAGAGCGCTCCACCAGTCGTGGATCATCTGGCACACGCTTTCATGCACCGCTGGGTCACGCACCACGCCTTTGGCCCCAATCTGGTCACGGCCAGCTTCAAATTGCGGTTTGATGAGGGCGACGGCCCATGCGTCGTCTGCCGCCAGAGCCAAGGCAGCAGGCAGCACGGTCCGAAGACCGATAAAGCTGGCATCGCAAACAATGACGGACGGGGCTTGCGGGATCTGCTCACTGTCCAGATGCCGGGCGTTGCACTTTTCCATCACGGTTACACGCGAGTCAGACCGTAACTTCCATGCCAGCTGCCCGTGCCCCACATCCACAGCATAGACATGCCGTGCGCCGTTGGTGAGCAGCACATCGGTAAAGCCACCTGTGGAGGCCCCAACATCCAGACACACGCGGTCCTGCGGGGAGAGGTCAAGATGGGTGAGGGCATGAGCCAGCTTGCAGCCGCCGCGGGAAACCCACGGATGCTGCTGGCCGCGCACATCCAGAGGCGCGTCCTCGGCAAGCTGATCGCCTGCCTTGGCCACGCGCTTTTCTCCGGTGAACACAAGCCCGGCCATAATCAGGGCCTGAGCTTTTGTCCTGCTTTCAACCAGCCCCCGGTCAACAAGCATCTGGTCAACACGACGGCGCGCCATCAGATCAGGCCGTCTGCTCCGTCAGCGCCACTCCCAGCGCGCTGAGAGCGGTTTTGACGATGTGGGGGGCGGTGAGGCCGGCCTGCTCGTACTGGGCGTCCTGCGTGTTATGGTCGATGAAGATATCGGGCAGGGTCATGGGCCGGAAGCGCACATGGTCCAGCAGGCCGGTATTGGCCAGATGCTGGCCAACCTGCGCGCCAAACCCGCCAATCGCGCCTTCTTCCAGCGTGATCAGCACCGCATGGTTACGG
>NZ_LHZC01000045.1 GCF_001580615.1 Acetobacter malorum | reverse complement strand
CCGACGCTTGAGACCGCCCGGAAAGCATGGCAGCGGGTCCGCGCCCAGAAAAAGGTCGCTCAGGCAGCGCTGTGTCCGGTCCAGCATTACCGCCCACAACTCGACCGTCGCACTGTTCAGGCAACACCAGCCCGCCCTGTAGAAGAAGATCTGTCTTCGCCTGTTGATCTTCACCCCGACCTGCAGCGCATTCGGGAGAATCTCTCCCGGACGACTGCCCAACGCCCCCGGCCCCTCACTGAGGACAGCATCACTTAAATGTGATTCCATAACCATTCTGTCAGGTTCTGTATTTTTCTGAATCTTCTTTCCAAAAATCTTGCGTCTTTCTGCGTCGTCCTGCGTCCTCAGGCGTCTATGGTTTTCACTAATGGATCATATATCATTTGTTTTAATCTGATAAAAAACTCTTTTACCATCCGAGATGATGCAAAATAAGAAGATGGACTCACGGCATAAATAATGCACCCTCTACCAAATCGGAGGGAAGCCATGAAAACTATTAAACCCGTTCCAGACCATGAAGTGCCAGTCACACTAAAAACCAGTCTTGCCCAGAAGAGTGCCATCACCCCCTGCTGCCTGATCTTTGCGGGGCGGGGAGGAACCGGCAAAAGCACACATGCCCGACTGCATGCAGAGTGGATCGAAAGATCTGGATTATCTCTGAAAATAGCTGATCTAGACAGAACAAATGCCACACTGACGGCATTCTATCCTAATCTGGTTGAAGCACCTCGAACCGCCGATGACAAGGATGTCATGACATTCCTGGAGGATATTCTAGAACGTCAAATTGAAGAAAAATATCATCTGATTCTAGATTTTGGGGGTGGTGATCTTGTTTTAAAAAATCTCGCTCTCCGTCTTGATCTCGTCGGTTTTTTTCGTGATTACGCTATCCAGCCTGTCCTTTTTCACCATCTAGGAGCCGATCTGGATTATCTTGCTTATCTGGCGAGCCTTGAGGAAGATGGTCTTTTCCGCCCAGAAAAAACGATTGTAGTTTTAAACGAATTCATAAAACCTTCTTCTCAGTCTGTTGAAGTTGCCTTTGAAACGATCATGCGCAGTAGACAGTTGGGAGACGTTCTGAAACGTGGAGCACGTATGATCTCGCTCCCAGACCTATTGCCGGCACCGGGCATCGACCGAAAACGTCTGCGATTTTATGAGGCCGTTCAGAACCGGCAATCTGTCGATATACCACCTCTGGGCCCCATCAAACGTCAGATGCTGGTTCAGTGGCTTCGGACAGTTGGTGAACGTTTTCGCGAAGCTGATGTTGATCTGCCCTGGATACCAGCGGAAGGCCAGTTCACATGACATCGCCCATCACCCCACGCAACACTCAACTCCCTCTTTCCGAACTCTCCGCCGCGCTGGAGGAGTATCGCCGCAAGGCGGAACAGGCCGGTATCAGACCTGGAGATCCACTTCATGCCTGGGTAGAAGCCACAGATCGTCTATTCGAGGCACTGGCAGCCCGTTTTGAAGAGAACGAAAGCCGGCAAGAGGAGACGCTACAGAGGCTGCAGGAAGCCGTCTACCGAATCACTCAGATTTCTGTTCTTCTTACGAAACATTCTTCCACACCCCCTCCTCCGCCAAAGACCCTCGAAGGTCATGTTGTGGGAGACCCGCATGGAATGCTCGCCATCTTCTTCGAACTGGCTGCCGATGTGCTTCCATTTCTCAGGCGACCAGGATACCGGCTCCTGCTTGTGGGGGGAATGATTTTTTCCTCGTTTTTGGGGGGAGTTGTCATGGAACAGGACGCCATGAGTCGCCAAATGGCCCAGACCGTAAGCGCAGCAAGCGTCCAGATTGATCAGGAGAGGGAAGAAGCCCAAAACAAGGTCGCACAGGCTGAGAAGCATGCAACCGGAGTCGTCATCGCTGCCCATAAGCATGATGCTGCAGTCGCGGAATTCCAGAGTGCCATGACGCAGGCACCGTCCTCCATTATTTCATGGGCTGCCGTGATAAAGAGCAGTCCATTCACTGAGGACATGCGCGATCAATGCCGTGGGACGATCCGCATGAGCCAACAGCCGCCCTATCGGCGTTCCTGTTCAATTGAAATAACTCTCGGATCGCAAGACGCCGTCAACGCGATTGCGGGGAACTGAATTCAGCATTTTTAATAGTTTAAGCTTGATATGAGCTTGCCATGCGGGGGATACAAACGTGTAATCCCCACGCCTGCTTATTTGTGGACTATTTTTCAAGTATAAATAATTAAAACAGAATTTTATGAGATCCTACTCTTGTATCCATGCACAAAATCCTGAGTATTTTAACTACTTTTATTTTCTCAGGTAATGTCCAAAATTTCTCCGCATAATGCACTTAGAAGAGGAGTCCTCGCCTGAAAGGCAACCACGGGGACAGACATCAAAGAAACGTCCCCATGTCGCTCCAAAGCTATCTCACTAATGAAAGAGAAAGAACGTTATCCACAAAGTGGCAACGCTCAAAGCAATGAAAGTCACCATATCCAAAGACAGAAAAGGAGCACATGCCCGCCCACGGCCGGAGGTGGGAGGCAAAACACCCACGCATTTTATAAGTGCCAAAACATCGGCCAGTAAAAACAGTGTTTTGCGCCCGAATTTGTATTTGGGGAGCCTTCCCGCGGCGACATAACGATCGATTGTTTTCACGTGGCAACGGAGGTGAATTTCCGCCGCCTCCGTCCGCGTAACGAACAGCCCCTTTGGGACCGATATGTCTGTACCGTGCATGATACGCACTCCTCAAGCCTGACGGCTGACAACCAGCCATCTTGTCGAAACCACCATGCTGAGGAGCATCAGGTGATCGGAGCTGTCTTGGGGAGATGTCGTATTGAAAAGTTATCTTCGTTGGGAAGGTATGAGGATGACATGGAAGGGTAGTTAAAGATAAAGCTCCTCAGCAAAATCTCGTTTTGTTCTACCAGAGCCCAGCCCCTATTGCCAACATAAATTGTCAGGAGCGGTTCTTAAGCCGCCCGACGCCGCAGGAAACCGCAAACCATAAGGTGGGATGTATGATGGGACCAACCAGAAGAAGGTATATAAATATCTGTTTTTACTAGGAAATTTATCATCTGATGGCGGAAGGGGTGGGATTCGAACCCACGGTACGGTTACCCGCACGCCAGTTTTCAAGACTGGAGCCTTCAACCACTCGGCCACCCTTCCTGCATCAGATTGAGAGCCTTATAACTAGGCTCGCGCTGCCTGTCCAGCGGGTGAAAATGGCTTTTGTCTGGGTTGTTTCTCTCTACTCGGCTTGCTCTAAGACGTTTGGAGTTGTAAAAGCCCGGTCCTTACATCCATCCATTCAGGGACGAGTTATGAAACAGCAGGCGAACCTGATCCGGGCCGGACAGGTCATCGAGCATGATGGCCGTCGCTGGACGGTGCTCAAACAGCAGATCATTACCCCCGGCAAGGGCGGCGCTTTCATTCAGGTGGAAATGCGCGACCTCAAGACGGGCAACAAAACCAACGAACGCTGGCGTACAGCTGACAGTGTCGAGCGCCTGATGACCGAGGACAAGGAATATCTCTATTCCTATACCGACGGTGAATCCCTCGTGCTGATGGACCCTGAAACGTTCGAGCAGACCATGATTCCGGTTGCTCTGCTGGGTGATCAGGCACCGTTCCTGCAGGACAACATGACCATCAACATCCACCTTGTGGAAGGCGACCCGGTAGGCATCGATCTGCCGCCGCAGGTCACGCTGGAAGTTGTTGAGGCTGATCCGGTGGTTAAAGGCCAGACGGCCAGCTCCTCCTACAAGCCCGCCAAACTCTCCAATGGTGTAAAGACCATGGTGCCGCCCTTCATTGAAGCCGGTGAACGCATTGTCGTCCGGACTGAAGACGGCTCTTACGTCGAACGCGCCAAAGACTGATCTTCCGCATTACTCCAGACAGGACAAAACATAGTGGCCATGCGTCTTTCCCCCGTCATGATGGTGATGCAAACTGCCGCCCAGAAGGCAGCAAAGCGTCTCCTGCGCGATTTCAATGAAGTCGAGCAGCTTCAGGTAAGCATCAAGGGGCCGGGTGACTTTGTTTCTCAGGCAGACCTGCGTGCAGAACAGACCCTGCGTGAAGAACTGGAACGGGCTCGCCCGGGCTATGCCTTCCTGATGGAGGAATCTGGCAAATCCGGTGGTGATAACTGGACCTGGCGCTGGATTGTGGACCCGCTGGACGGCACCACCAACTTCCTGCACGGCATCCCGCACTGGGCCATTTCCATTGGCCTCCAGCGCCGGCTGCCCGACGGCAAGATCGAACTGGCTGCCGCTCTGGTCTACAACCCGGCTGCTAACGAAATGTTCTGGGCGGAAAAAGGCACAGGCGCGTTCCTTAACGAACGTCGCATCCGTGTCTCTGCCCGTCGGGACATGCAGGAAGCCGTTTTTGCAACCGGTATCCCGTTTGCAAAAGTGCCCGCCCGCCAGCGTCTGCCGTTTGCCCGCGTTATGGGGAACCTCATGCCGCGCGTTGCCGGTATCCGTCGTTTTGGCGCAGCCGCACTGGACCTCGCATGGGTCGCAGCTGGCCGATACGAAGGCTACTGGGAATTCGGCATCAAACCGTGGGATTGCGCTGCCGGTATCCTGATTCTGCGTGAAGCAGGTGGTCAGGTTACAGATCCGGCCGGGCTGGATCTGGATGACATGCCGGACGATGTCATGATCGTGGCAGGCAATGGCTACATGCACAGCAAGCTGCTGGAAATTGTAGCAGACAGCCTGAAAGACGCCTCCTAAAGCCTTCCAGAAGGGAGCCTGCTCAGCCTGAACTGGCTCCCTTTTTTAACACCCCCTAGCCACACACCGCAGATTGCGTAAGGTGGAACCTCCATGCAGGCGACCTTCCCCTCTGCGCACGACGCGCCCGCCCTTACGGCGCACCATCGTGGCTTCTCCCTTCTGACAGAAGACGGCGAGTTTCTTACACTCTCCGCATCAGAACTCCGCGCCCGGCTGGACAGCATGCCCTGCCCGCTGGTGGTTCACGCACCTTCGGTTGCACGCAAGCTGGACCTGCCGCCTCCGGGCCAGCCCTCCCCCTGGCTGGACCTGCTGGAACTCTTCACCTTTGTCTATCCGGCCCGAACCGCCGCCCCCACACCTCGCGGGCTGGCTCTGGCGCTTGGAGTGGAAGAGGACCGGATTGGCCGTGCCGAAGCGGACCTTCTCCCCTTACTGGTCGAGATCATGCTGGCTGAACTTGGCCGCCAGAAATCCGGGCCTTTTGGTGAAATGCTGGCTGCTCTGACCGTCCGGCTGGCACAGGCTGGCTGGCCATGGGCTGGCACCGTAGGGGAAACACTGGGCCTGCCGGACAAGCTCGACGGCAAGGGCAATCTGCCTGAAGACGCTCTGCAACCGGGAGACGCCCTGCGCGTCTGGCGCGTTCTGCCTAAATGGGAAGATGTCGCCCCACGCCCGCCGCCAGCCTCGCACCCTATTACCCCCGCAGAAGCCCGCACACGACTGCGCACCCTGCTGGGCGAAGGCTCGGAAAGCCGGGCTGGTCAGGCTGATTTTGCCAGTGTCTCCACGGCAGCATTTGAACCCCGCACTCATCGCGGCAATCCTGCGGTCGTGCTGGCGGAAGCCGGAACGGGAACAGGCAAAACCCTCGGCTATATCGCCCCCGCCAGCGTCTGGGCGCAACGCAATGGCGGCAGCGTGTGGATCAGCACCTACACGCGCCATCTGCAACGCCAGATTGAACAGGAAACGCATCGGCTTTTCCCCGATGACGCGACACGACGCCACCATATTGTGCTGCGTAAGGGTCGGGAAAATTATCTCTGCCTGCTGAACATGGAAGAGGCCGTCAATAGCGCCGCCTCCCGCCCGGCAGGTGTGACCATCGCCCTTGCCATGCTAGCCCGCTGGACCCGCGCTACTGCGGATGGGGATCTGCTAGGGGGCGATCTGCCCGGCTGGTTTGGCGATCTGTATGGGCAGGGAAGCGTCTTTGGCGTTGCGGACCGGCGTGGCGAATGTATTCACGGGGCTTGCCCGCATTATCAGCGCTGCTTTGTGGAACACACCATCCGCCGGGCACGGGAGGCAGATCTGGTCATTGCCAACCATGCGCTGGTCATGGCGCAGGCGGCGTATGCACAGGCCGCCATGGGCGACAACTCCGAAGAAACAGAAGAAGACGCCCCCCCCTCCCGTTATATCTTTGACGAAGGCCATCATCTGGCCGACGCCGCCGATGGGGCATTTTCCGCCGAACTCTCCGGCCTGGAAGCCGCCGAACTTCGTCGCTGGCTGCTGGGGGCTGAAGGTCGTCGCTCGCGTGCCCGTGGTCTGAAACGTCGGCTGGACGATCTGGTCGTGGGCTTTCCCAAGCTGGAATCCCCGCTGGATGCAGCCCTCATGGCGGCCCATGCCCTGCCCGCTCCCGGCTGGTCCGCCAGACTGGCGGATGCTGAATCGTCCGAGACATTCCCGCCAGAACCGCCCCCGATTGACGACCCGGACGCGCTTTTCCCACCTCAGCCCATTCTTCCGGAACCAGTTCTGGAAAACCCGACCGAGAGCTTTCTGCGTCTCCTCCGTCAACAAGTGCTGGCCCGGAGCGAGGACCGTCGGCAGACGCATCAGTATGGCGCACTGGAATGTGATCTGCATCCCCTCATCCCGGACCTCACAGCATCCGGGCAAGCGCTGGCGCGTGCACTCAGCCGGATTGCTGAACCCCTGCGCACACTTGCGGAACGCCTTCAGGCCCGCCTGCAGGATGATGCCGACTCTCTGGATAGTGTGACCCGTGGCCGCATTGAAGCGATGGTGCGCGGCCTGCGTCGGCGCGCCATTACGCGGCTGGATGCATGGACTTCCATGCTGGATGCTCTGGACCAGCCGCCGCCAGCCGACACCACGCCAACCCATATTCACTTCATCCGTCTGGACAGGCGGCAACAGCAGCGCCCCGGCGAACATGATGTTGGCCTCCACCGCCACTGGCTGGACCCGACCATTCCTTTTGCCGCCGTCATGGCGATGCCTGCGCAGGGGATGCTCATTACATCCGCCACGCTGCGCGATCAGTCAGACACACCGCATGGACAGGGTGAGCCGGAAACTGAGGAAGCGGAACACGCATGGGAGGCGGCGGAAGCCCGCACCGGAGCCAATCACTTCCCCTCCCCGGCCATTCGCGCCAGCCTGACCAGCCCGTTTGATTACGCCCGGCAGACGCGCACCTTTATTGTCACGGATGTGGACCACGCCAGCATTGCCGATCTGGCCGCAGCCTATCGCACTCTGTTTGAAGCCTCTGGGGGCGGCGGACTGGGCCTGTTTACCGCCATCTCCCGGCTGCGCGGCGTGCATAGTCGCATCGCCCCGGCGCTGGAAGATCAGGGGCTGCCGCTTTACGCCCAGCATGTGGACGCGATGGACAATGCAACGCTGGTGGATATTTTCCGCACAGAAGAACATGCCTGCCTGCTGGGCACGGATGCCATGCGTGACGGGGTAGACGTTCCGGGCAATGCCCTGCGTCTGGTTGTGTTTGAGCGGGTGCCGTGGCCGCGTCCGGACATTCTGCACAGAGAACGCCGTATTCACCTCTCAGGAGGTGACACCACGGGATATGATGACGGGATTGCACGCCTGCGGTTACGGCAGGCCTTTGGGCGGCTGATTAGAAGCCAGTCAGACAAAGGTGTTTTTGTGCTGCTGGACCGTCGCACGCCCTCTCGCCTGCTGTCAGCGTTTCCCCCCGGAGCAGAAGTCCGGCGTCTGGGGCTGGCAGATGCAGCGCGGGAAATCAGAGCGTTTTTATAAAATCGCGCAGTCCGGCTGCCAGCTGGACCCCAATAAGCAGACCAAACAGGCAGACCAAAACGCACGTCCGGGCTTTTAGGCCCTTCGTCTTAAGCCGACTTAGATCGGCTTAAGTTCAGTCGCGGCAACTTTACCACGCTCGGTCACGAGTTCGTATGAGACTTTCTCGTTCTCATTCAGACCACGCAGACCAGCAGCCTGCACAGCTGTGATATGAACGAAGACATCCTTGCCCCCATCGTCAGGTGCGATGAAACCAAAGCCTTTAGTGGCATTAAACCATTTAACTGTACCGGTCGGCATAGGCGGGTAACTTTCCCTGATATCTCCTACCGGACAACCATATGACCGGTTACAGGATGTACTTATCGGGTCACGAAGATGCGGTCTTGTCAATCAAAATACCCTCTGCCGGTGCTCCATGTCCGGCATGGGACCGCAGATGCGCTTCCAGAAAGGCAACACTGCGCTTCTGCGCCAGTTCATAGGCATCCAGATCAAACGACGCCCGCTGTGAGCAGCCAAAGCCGTGCCCTGCTCCGTCATACATATAAATTTCAATCTCAGGATGAGCGGAGCGAATGGTACTCACATCTGTGTGTGGAATGGTGGTGTCGGCTTCACCAAAATGAAGCTGAACAGGGCAGCGCGGAGTCTCACTAATACGTGCTGCAATGCCGGCCCCATACCAGCCGACAGCAACCGCAAAGCTGTTAGTCTGAGACGCCGCTTCCCACGCCAGCAGGCCGCCCCAGCAATAGCCGATAATGCCAACCTTTGCTGCGTTCAGCGCAGTCGAGGCCGCCTCCAGATCCAGCAGCGTTTCCGACAGCGGAATACGGCTACGCAGCGCGAGGCCTGTCTGAATATCAGCTTTTTCGTAGCCCAGCTCCACGCCGGGCTCGGCACGGTCAAACAAGGCGGGAGCAATAACGTGGAAACCGTGCTCGGCAAATGTGTCGCACA
The DNA here is from genome assembly GCF_001580615.1 of Acetobacter malorum. Lineage (GTDB taxonomy): Bacteria > Pseudomonadota > Alphaproteobacteria > Acetobacterales > Acetobacteraceae > Acetobacter > Acetobacter malorum. The sequence continues at coordinate 101,857 of NZ_LHZC01000045.1, read as the reverse complement.
CATGCCGGATATGGCTGTTCACGCCAAAAATTTCCTGCACCAAAACCAGTGCATAGGGCATGTCGGCATGGCCGGCTTCATAGGCTGAAAATTCGTGCCCATCCGCAGCCTTAAGTGTGATGATTTGTCCCATGATGCGACTCCCTGTGAGTGAAAATTAAAGGTTGAAGAAAGTTTTCCACATTTCTTGACTCAGGAGGAGGACAAACCTATCTCCTGTTCTGGCACTCCCGGGGTGGGAGTGCTAACGCAACGCGGCGTTTATTACGCGCGGTAGATGCAGGTGGTGTCGCTTCCTGACAAGGGCGCCACCGCAGCAAAAAAGAATGTGGAGCGATCCATAATGACGAAGTTTCGTCCTTTACACGACCGAGTAGTCGTTCGTCGTCTCGCAAGCGAAGAGAAGACGGTTGGCGGCATTATCATCCCTGACACGGCAAAAGAAAAGCCGATGGAAGGCGAAGTCGTTTCCGCAGGTCCTGGCGCTCGTAACGAGCAGGGGCAGGTTGTGGCGCTTGATGTCAAGGCCGGTGACCGCGTTCTGTTCGGCAAATGGTCCGGCACAGAAGTGAAGATCGACGGCGAAGAGCTGCTGATCATGAAAGAAAGCGACATTCTGGGCGTGATTTCCGCCTGAGTGTGACGCGCTGATCCGCTTTTCGACCTTATAAACTGATCTCTCACAGGAGAATTTGATATGGCTGCCAAAGACGTAAAGTTTGGTGGTGACGCTCGCCAGCGTATGCTGCGTGGCGTTGACATCCTTGCTGACGCAGTAAAAGTGACGCTGGGCCCCAAAGGCCGTAACGTTGTGCTCGACAAGAGCTTCGGCGCACCGCGCATCACCAAAGACGGTGTGTCTGTTGCCAAAGAAATCGAACTGGCTGACAAGTTCGAAAACATGGGCGCACAGATGCTGCGCGAAGTGGCCTCCAAAACCAACGATATCGCTGGTGACGGCACGACCACGGCAACCGTTCTGGCTCAGGCTATTGTTCGCGAAGGCCACAAGGCCGTTGCTGCTGGCATGAACCCGATGGATCTCAAACGCGGCATCGACAAAGCTGTCACCGCCGTTGTTGAGGAACTGAAGAAGAACACCAAGAAGATCACCACCCCGGCGGAAACCGCTCAGGTCGGCACGATCTCCGCTAACGGTGAAGCCGAAATCGGCCAGATGATCTCCGAAGCCATGCAGAAAGTTGGCTCCGAGGGCGTCATCACGGTTGAAGAAGCCAAGCACTTCCAGACCGAGCTGGACGTGGTTGAAGGCATGCAGTTCGACCGTGGCTACATCTCCCCCTACTTCGTGACCAACACGGAGAAGATGACGGCTGATCTGGAAAACCCCTACATCCTGATCCATGAAAAGAAGCTGTCTTCTCTTCAGCCGATCCTGCCGCTGCTTGAATCTGTTGTGCAGTCCGGCCGTCCGCTGCTGATCATTGCAGAAGACGTGGATGGTGAAGCTCTGGCAACTCTGGTTGTCAACAAGCTGCGCGGTGGCCTGAAAATTGCTGCTGTTAAGGCTCCGGGCTTTGGTGACCGTCGTAAAGCCATGCTGGAAGACATCGCTATCCTGACCGGTGGTCAGGTCATCAGCGAAGACCTCGGCATCAAGCTCGAAACCGTCACGCTGCCCATGCTCGGCACGGCTAAAAAAGTCCGTATCGACAAAGAAAACACGACCATCGTTGATGGCGCTGGCAAGTCCGAAGAAATTAAGGGCCGTTGCAAGCAGATCCGTGCGCAGATCGAGGAAACCTCCTCTGACTACGACCGTGAAAAGCTGCAGGAACGTCTGGCCAAACTGGCTGGTGGCGTTGCCGTGATCCGCGTTGGCGGCTCCACGGAAGTGGAAGTCAAGGAACGCAAAGACCGCGTTGACGACGCTCTGCACGCAACCCGCGCTGCCGTGGAAGAAGGCATCGTTCCGGGTGGTGGCACGGCTCTGGCTCGGGCTTCTGCCAACCTGTCTCACCTGCACTACCACAATGACGATCAGCGCGTTGGTGGCGACATCATCCGCAAGGCTCTGCAGGCTCCGCTGCGCCAGATCGCTCATAACGCTGGTGAAGATGGTGCGGTTATCGCCAACAAGGTGCTTGAATCCAACGAATACGCCTTTGGCTTCGACGCACAGGCTGGCGAATACAAAAACCTGGTTGATGCCGGTATCATTGACCCGACCAAGGTTGTCCGCACGGCTCTGCAGGACGCAGCTTCTGTTGCTGGCCTGCTGATCACCACGGAAGCCATGGTTGCAGAACGCCCTGAAAAGAAAGCCGCTCCGGCTGGCGGCCCTGACATGGGTGGTATGGGTGGTATGGACTTCTAAGTCCTACACACTGATTGCGTGATCGAAAGCTGATCTACTCAGCTTTCGATTTCACAAATATCATAGAAAGGGCGGATGTGACTTATAGTCGCGTCCGCCCTTTCTATTTCGTGATATTTTAACTCAATCCCCTTGCTGCCAGAAAAATTCATGAGTGGAGCACGTGGCAAACTAGCGCCCAGAGAGATATACTTCTTCCAGAATGAGGTTTAGCCATGCCTCAAAGACGCGTCAGAAGCCCTCTTGTGGGTAATCCACCCTGAGAGATCGTTTATTACAAGCAGGTTAAGTAAAAATGATTGAAACAAAAGATTTCCAAGGGCCTCCCAAAAATATTTCCCCTCCTCTTACAGAGGGCACATGGTCGTTTGGTCCGCTTGGTGATTTTTTTCTAACAGAATCATTTATCCTTAGTCCTAATGGAAAAATAGATGGCTATCATCACCATAATGAACGTTCCTGGCGTATAGAAAATTACCGTCTCCTTATTTTAGGAGAAGACGGCTCTTTGATGTGGCGCTCCATTGAAGCTTTCAGAGATCCTGAAGGACGCATAAATATAATTTTGGAGCATCCTTCTGCTCCTGAAACACGCTTTATTCTGAAACAGAATCTGCCTCAGCTCTCCCCAGAGCAACACCCCCAGACTGTAGCAGAGCCTGCCCCATCGCCTGAAGCTGTACCTTCACCCTTACCAACGGGCCTGTCAGATGCTGAATTTCTGTTCCCGTCTGACCTTGAAGTTACAAACGTAAAAGTCGGGAAAGTGCTATTGGTTGGTTCCTGCCTGACCGCGCTTTACCATGAGCAGCTTCAGACACGGCACCCTGAAACGACATTTGATTATATCCCCTATAATTTCGTCAGTGTTCTTCCTGAAGCGCCCCCCTCGCCTGTCTTGGACTACGACTTTCAGTACCTGCAGATCCCGCTCCGCTCTGTATTGAGCGACCGCGTAATCTGGGGTTTTCGTTTTAACGAGGAAGGCTTTACCAAGACCATCCTGCAGGACGCTTACAGCATCATTGATGCCATGCTTTCCAGCGCGATGATCTACAATGAGCGACATGGCCTGCTGACATTCGTCTCCAATTTCATTGTGCCGCAGATGAGCACCGCGTCCAGCATGTATGAACGCGGCAGCAACAATGATCTGGCAACGATTGTTCAGCGACTGAATGACTATCTGAACGAAAAAGTCGCCAGCTATAAGAACGCGTACCTTCTGAATGTTGACGCCGTCGCATCAACAATTGGTAAACGTTACATTTTGGATGACCTCGTTTATTTCTATTCGCATGGCGCTGTGACCTATCAGGATTGGGATGATTTTGGCTCCATTGCCAGAAACGAGCCTATTCCTCCTCTGGAAACAGTTTATCCTGTTAAAAAAGATGCATTCCTTGATGCTATCTTCCGTCAGATGGTCACGGCTTACCGGACCACAAAGCAGGTGGATCAGGTTAAGGCGGTGGTGTTTGACCTGGATAACACGCTGTGGCGTGGCCAGATTGCCGAACATTATCGCCCGGAAGCACAGCCTTGGCCCCGGACTGACGGGTGGCCGCTCGGGATCTGGGAAGCCATTCACTACCTGCGGGCCCGCGGCATCCTTGTCGCGATCTGCTCTAAAAATGACTATGAATACGTTAAGAACAGATGGGACGATGTTATTGAGCCCAAGCTGATTTCACTGGACGACTTCTCGTCCGTCAAAATCAACTGGACGCCAAAAGCCCAGAATATTTCTGAAATCTGTAAAGAGTTCAACATTAAGCCAAAGAGTGTGGTTTTTGTTGATGACAACCCTGTAGAGCGTGCTGCTGTTGCGTCTGCTCTGCCGGATGTTCGGGTTATCGGCGGCAATCCTTATCTGACGCGCCGTATTCTCCTCTGGTCTGCTGAGACTCAGATTGCACGTATGACAGAAGAATCTGGCAAGCGTGAAGAAATGATCCGCGGCCAGATTGAGCGCGAAGAAACCCGTTCCACAATGGATAGGTCTGAATTCCTTGCCTCTCTTCACTGCGAGGTCTCGTTCATCAACATCACCAGCACCGATCAGCCTGAATTTGGTCGCGCCCTCGAACTGACCAACAAGACCAATCAGTTCAACACGAACGGCCAACGCTGGTCTTTTGAAAACATCGCTGATTTCCTGAAGACTGACGGAAAAATTCTTGCGTTCAAGGTCAAAGATAAATTCACCGAATATGGGCTTGTTGGTGTCCTTTACCTGAAAGGCACAGAAATCACGCAATACGTGATGAGTTGCCGTGTTCTGGGTATGGAAGTCGAAGAGTTTGTCGTTGCGGAAGCTGTCAAACTTCTACGCTCCGCCCGTACGGGTGAAACAGACATCACGGCCACAATCAAAGAAACGCCTGACAACACCCCTTGCCGGGAAGTGTATCTGCGCGCCGGTTTCCGGGAAATCGCGCCGCAGGATGGCGTCAGACAATTTATTCTGGATGGTGACGAAGTGCCTATGATGCCACTTCACATCAAGAAGGCCTGATAAAAAAGCCCCCGTATCCTCAAAGATACGGGGGCTTTTTCTTAGATAATGTAATCAATCGGTGGAAGCATCTGGTCCATGCTTAAGGCTGGCATGCCCGAATGCCTCGTGCCGACCTTCCGTGCGGGATTGCCGACCACCGTTGTGAAGGGCGGTACCGATTCCAAAACAATTGAACCAGCCCCTATTTTCGCCCCTTCCCCAACTTCAATATTTCCCAGCACTTTTGCGCCTGCGCCGATCAACACCCCTCGCCTTACTTTGGGATGCCGATCCCCCGAATGCTTCCCCGTCCCACCCAGAGTCACTTCCTGCAGGATGGAGACATCGTCCTCAATGATGGACGTTTCCCCCACCACAATGCCTGTCCCGTGGTCAAAAAGAATACGACGCCCAAGACGCGCTGCGGGGTGAATATCCACCCCAAAAAGCTCTGAGCCACGACTTTGCAAATGCAAAGCTAAGTGCCGACGCCCCGCACACCAAAGCCAATGCGCAACCCGATAGCTCTGAACCGCATGGAAACCTTTGAAAAACAAGAATGGCGTCACGTAATCCGGGCATGCCGGGTCACGCTCACGAATAGCCACCATATCAGCTGCTGCGGCACAGACGATCTCTGGCTGTGCGTCAAAACTTTCTTTCACTAACTCTGCCAGAGCATCTGCAGCAACAGACCTATCGCCAAGCTTTCGTCCCAGCAAAGCCGCCAGCGCAGAGGCAAAATCTGCGTGGCTTCGTATTCCGGTTGCCAGCAATCCCCGTACCAGCGGGTCATGACATACACACGCCTGCTCAACCATTTCCTGCCACAGGAGTTCCAGTTTTGGCGAACACAGACTGAATTCGTCAAAATGGCTGGAGAGGATAGAAGACACGTGCGGCCTGTTCATACGCAGGTCCTTTCTTTCAGAAAGCAGCTGACTTTTGCGGTTATCGTCTCGCTTTAAAGCCCCATGGCGTGCTTTACAAAGGCCTTTCTTAACCTGGGAAGGCGATGAACGGCTGCAATCCCCACGTCACGAGCCAGTCGGATCAGCGGGTTATCATTGCTAAACAGCCTATCAAGCGCATCCGTCGCCGCAAGCATAAGCATATTAGCTGGGCGACAGCGCGCCTGATAGCGCGCCAACAGAGCGGGCGCTCCCAAATCTTCACCTTTGGCATGGGCGGTCAGCAAAATATCGCTCAGGGCAATGATATCCCGGAACCCCAGATTAAGCCCCTGCCCTGCAATCGGGTGAATACCATGTGCAGCATCCCCAACCAGCAACAGACGCGTATCTGTATAACGCTGAGCATATTGAGCAGAGAGAGGATAAACCCAACGGCGACCGACAGGGGTTACTTTTCCGAGCCGGTTACTGCCCATACGCCGCTCGACTTCGCGCGCGAACATCTCATCGGGCAGATCAGCAAAACGCTGAGCCAGAGCATCTTTATCACTCCAGACAATGGCGGAAAGATAAGGATGCTCCTCGGTCCCGGCCATTGGTAGCTGTGCAAACGGCCCCGCAGGCAGGAAATGTTCCAAAGCCCCGTTATCATGCGGAAACTCATGGGCAATCGCGCACACAATGGCCGTTTGTCCATAAGACAGCTTTGTCAGCGGAATACCTGCCTCAGAACGCAAACGGCTTTTGCGGCCATCAGCGGCTACCACCAAAGAGGCCTTGAATGAGCGGCCGTCCTTCAGATGGATCTCGGCACCTTCCGCCTTTCTGACTACTTTAGCTTCTGCAGGGGCCAGCACCGTAATGTTCGGCGTCGTATGAAGCTGGGAATTCAACGCGACACGCAAGGCCCGCGCCTCAACCATCCAGCCAAAAGGCTGATGCGCATCTTCCCGCGTGAATTCCAGAAACAGAGAAGAAGCGGGCTCACCCGGCCGGCCATCTGTTACGAGAATATCTTCAATCGGCCCCGCAGGAAGCGGCAGGACATCCCAGATACCCGCTTCTTCCAGAAGCTTTTTGGGGCCAGCGGCAATGGCATACGCCCGACCATCAAAATCAGGATGTTCCATGGGCGGCAGATCGGCACGGTCAACAATCGCAACCCGTATACCTTCCACAGCCAGGCGACACGCCAGAGAGCCCCCTACAGGGCCAGCTCCGATAATGCACACATCGACATCCTGCACGGGCGGATGCGAAGACGTGACAGCATTCTGAACAGCAGATGCAGACGTGGCAGCCATTGACGTTATCCCTCATACACAGTGCCCGCTGACAAAGGCCTGAAAACTGGCCACGAGCAAAAAACCACTCTCCTTTTATCCCACCCCGGCAGAAAGGCCAGAGAGGGAGGCTCGTCAACCCGCCAAAAATCTGGCATATTTGCGCATACAAGATTTATATAGAGGCTGAATGCTGGCTGCTTTCTGCGCCCTTCAGCCAGCAAAAAGAGCAAGGATTTGGATCTCATGAAGCTGGTGACCGCGATTATAAAGCCTTTCAAGCTTGATGATGTCCGTGAAGCTCTTGCCCCGCTTGGCATTCAGGGCCTGACTGTCTCTGAAGTTAAAGGTTTTGGACGCCAGAAAGGCCAGACAGAAATTTATCGTGGTGCAGAATACCGGATCAGTTTTCTCCCGAAGATCAAGGTCGAGATTGCAGTTTCCGATGCTCTGGCTGATCAGGTCATTGAGGCCATCCTGGATACCGCTCACACGGGTAAAATTGGTGATGGAAAAATTTTTGTGAGTGAGCTGAATCGCGTTATCCGGATTAGAACACGAGAAACTGGCGATACTGCTTTATAAATAAATATTTATCGTAGAATAATAGTGAAAGAGTATTATTCTACGATAAATTCATAAATTTTTCATTTTTATTGATCCATATTTATGATAATCCACACCAATTCTCTTGCCTGATTACAGGAGCTAACGTCTCCCTTACGCCATTAGTATTCTGATGATACTGATTGGATCCACCAGCAGAGAAGCTTCTTTGGAATAAATCTAAATCACTCATACACGGCATAAAACGTGTACATCCACCATCAGCCCTTGAACTATCAGCCACACACAAATTATAAACCGTTAAAGTTTGATCTGTATCTGTTTCTAAGTATGGATGATAACGCCCCCCAAATCTTGGAATATGCATATCAAAAATGTCTACGAACCCTCCCCCTAATATTACAGAGCCTGCATCAGGGTTCCAATCATTATGGGGGGTAGAAATGGTTAACCTATTATTCTTTAGAATAATAGAGAAGAATGAAGGTCTGTCTGTTCTGGGATAAAATTCCGTGTCTACTTTTATTCGACAGTCTCCCGGAATTCCATTTTCAACTAATACCACTATACGCCCCTCTTCCAATGTAACATGACATCTATTAGGACGAGCATCACAAGAGAGACCAGAAAGTGGAAAAGAAAATTTCCTAACGAATTCAGAAAAAGAAAATCCTATCGCCCAATCAGTGCATTGGTTTGCATATACCAAATTATCATTCGCACATGTCGGGAAAAACCATCTTTTATCTTGGGTTTTATATAATTTTTCAAATGACGGAAAATCACTATTAAGGCTTGGCTCAATTCGCGTAAGTGACATTTCACATGGATCATACCCATCTCGAACCATACGATGCCAGCGTCCGAAATCTAAAAACCCTTTCCCTCGCCATGCAGCATAACTACGCGTATAATTCTGAGAAATCATACGCCCATGCTGGCCTTCTACCGTTGCATAACCATGCTCTGGAGTTCCAGAAGACGGAAGATAAGTAACGCAAAGCAATATATCACAACCAGGCAGTTCTTTTTCAATCCGCCCTATTATAAGATCCATCGCAGATGGATTTATGTTTTCTGAATCATTACCACCAAACCAAAACACCATGACATCTGGTTTCAAACCAATAATATAATCTAACCACAATATTCCCTGCGACGCAGGCCACCATGCCGGACATTCTGTATCTGATGCCATGTCATCCCATCGTGTTGCTGGAATAGACAAATTGTAAAAATTTATTTTTGCACCAAAATTTTGTCTTTTTATTTCATCACTCCATGTATATACAGGAGACTCTGATGGGGAGACAATATCTGCTCCAATAGAAAGAATACTATCCCCTGAAAAAACCCATTTTATTTCTTTATTTTCAGAAATTTTTTTTCGGAAATTTTTCAAATGTTGAGCTTGCAGAGTTGGCCTAAATAATCTGGGAAAGGCCAAATGCTCTGGATGACAGGTCTTTTCGCGTGCTCCTGACATACGGGCACTGCCGCGCAATATGACGCGTTGCAGGCTCTGCATTAATGAATCTGAATTATCCCCTAACAGCAAACTACCTTTGGGAACGTCTAATATTCGTCTATCATGCTTATAGGCACAATCAATTACATCTTTAATCCATTGAACATTATAATAAGCTCCAGATAAAGAACAATTATTGTTCATAAAAAATCCTCTCCTGCAAAAATTATTAGCCCATGATTTAACCACTTATCTCTTTAGGGAAATCAATAGCATTACAAAAGAAATCTGGAATTCTCACAAACTGGTACTCTTGCCTATCAAAACAATAAAAATCTTCATTGCTATTTTTAATACTCTTATCAAGATTTATTATTTTTTCCGCTTTTATACTATCGGTTAACTTTTTTATTTTCTCATCGAAATTAAAATCATCAATTATATTTTGAGATAACATATCAATTACTGGTTTAAACGTAGAATTGAAAAATACATTATTAGGAGTATGGTGATGAGAATTTTTCATTTCATTTTCATCGTTCCATATATTATTTTTATTACTTTGGTGGCGCCGCATTGATATTTCATAATCAAATAATTTTAGATGGAAATTAAATAGATCATGATCAAATTTTTGCTTCACATTAACATAATGAAGCCCTGGAGACCATTTGAGAGGAATTTTTGTTAATAACGTTTTCACTTCGAAGCTGTTGAAAATAGCGTAGTGTCTTTGTTCAAGGAGGGGTTTGTCAAAATCTATCGGACCTTCACGATCAATCGCGTGAACAACATTCAAGCCAATTGCAGTCACATAGTCAGAAAGTCCACGCTGAATATAATCTTTTAGATCTACATATTTCTGCGGATTAGCGACTAAAATTTCGTCACAATCTGACACAACAATGGCATCATAGTAGCGTGACAAAGTCCTTTGCAGTGACGAAAGGGCGAATGATTTATTAACGTCATCAAAAGGAATATTAGGCAAACGGATCACATTAATTCCAGAAAGATCTATCGGTGGAGGCAATGTAGATCCAGAATCAATGATAAATAAATTTTCTCTCCCAAACTGTCTCCCATAATGATTAACCCATATAGCCAAATTGATATCTTCATTGAAGACATAAGTAACAGCAGCGCATTTCATATATTTTTTCCTAACCCAAACAGGAAGTTATATAACTTCGATTTTACACATATTGATTCTTTCTCTCAAGAATACAATTATTCTTCAAATCATTAAATTCTATAATTTTCCTTTACCAACATAACCCAAATGTTGACCTTTTTTAATATAGTGATCGAACAGTGTAGCAAATTTCCCTACCCCAACCTCATATGCGGCGTCAGGATATCTCCTAAGATAAAATTGTTCGTCAAATGCTTTAGATGTTACCTTTGCCTGATACCCAATATGGATGTAATGCTGAAGCGCACTTAACTCAGTAATGTATAATTTGCTATCAACATCTTTATTGCTCTGTATATAAAAGTCCTCTTCAAATCCATTTACAATAGGCTGTGGTGCCCAAGAACTCCTTGAGTCACTTAAGATTTTCTGAGCAGTATCATGATCAACAAACCTCATATAACGTGCGCAATTATCTAATTTTTCAAAAAATACTTTTTGATTGGTATAAAGATTTTCAGCCTCCATATATGGCAAAGCGATGAATTTATAACTCGTTTCTCCAATAGGTAGAAAATTTTGAAGCTTCATTTGGTTGGGGTTAAATATACCCCCAATAGGCATATAAATATTTCGTGCGTGGCTGAGCCATGCCGCCAACCATGAAAACGTACTTACGGCAATTGCAATATTAAATGACTGCCTCAATACCTCAAAATCATGAATAGCACCCTTCCCCTCAATGAAACGCGCATCAGGAAATGCCTCTCTTAAATATCTCGAATATTCATTATTTCCAATTTGACCAAAAAATACTGGTTTTAAGCCAGATTCTTGGATGATCATTTGATAGTATTCTTTTGGCAATACTATATAATCTTTTTGAACATTCTCGAGGACTTCCCCGCCTCGTATGTTAAAAACAATTTCATCCATCCCAAAGCCCTGGATGGATTGATCAATTTGCAAATCTCTCAACAATTCCCGAGATACGTCTCTTGATGGGAAATGTTCGATATTGAAACAAAAAGCATCAAGAAACAAAGTATCAATCACATGCCGCTTCAAACAATCCGCCAATCCTGGCACATCAATCCAATATCTATTCCAACTAAGCGTACATGAGCGCGATGACGGTAAACGCTCAACCCGTGTGTCTATTCCCCATTCAGGCAAAAAAATGTTTTCTATTTCCAAACCGGAGCACAGCAACTGTATGTTTTTTGCAACCAAATACTGCAATGCTCTATTTGCAATATTTCCCATTGGGTGAATATGGATTTTCGAAACCGGAAAATTTTTCACTTTCTTAAAAACAGTTTGCCCATTATCAAAAGCGATTTCCTGAGATCTACTTCTTATCACATCATCATGCGATATATTGTATTTGCCAAACTTAATACGATTTCCATGCCCAAATCGTATTCCCTCTGGCCCTATACATTCTTGAGCATTACTAACCCAAATCCCTCTAAAATTATCAGAAAATAACTTATAAAAATTTAAATCAACTAAGAAAAATTTCTCACTCAAATTAACATCATTCGTTTTTTTAATTATCTCTTCTTTTTCATTCAAGCATAAATATTTTGTACCATCATAGAAAACCCACTCCCCTCCTGAGGAGGTAAGAAAAAATGACACTCCATCCACTTCTATAGAGAACTCATCCCCTTCTCGTAGGACAACAGGATCATTATCATTTTGTAGCCAATACAGCCATTTGTATGCTTCATTCGAAGCATACAAAACGTGCCCATGCCAACTCACCAAAATAAAAGTGTTTTTATGTTGAGCATTCATCGCGATTATGACCACCTATGATATGAAATATTTTATTTTTTTTCTAGCACATTTTATCTTTAGATAAAAGCCTGAGCGCTTCTCTCTCCACCCACCACATACAGCGTAATAAACTTTGATTTTATTCCCTTTTTTAGGCACACACACCTCTTATTTATCGCTCCTTAAAAGGCACGTTGCATTAATCTGCTCTCTTCCCCGCAATCAAACCAATTGGATAAAGCCTCGCTCACATCGTAAAATCTTGACACTCAATATCCAATGCAGATCATGCGAATAAGGTACTCATAAAGCTATCTGCGCTGAAAAATGATTTAGTCTTCACTATGTGAAAATATACTTTAACAAAAACACGAAATAAATTTTTGTTTTATAATTATATTAATTTTTTATTTGTTTTTTTAAATTTTATATTTCAGAAGAAAATAAAATACAATTCAATTTTTCGTTTCGGATAAGCTACGTCAAAATATAAATTCATGCTAATCATTCTGCCTGCAGTCACGATTCCTCTAACGCTATTCCTCGAAAAGGATTACCTGGCCCTATGACATTGCTGCCTTTCATAGCGTCGCTTCCTGCGAACAGCTTTAAAAAACTGCCTCTGTTAGCCACGTTAGGTACTGGCAGCTTTTTTCTTATTACTGGAAGTAGCTTTGCTCAGGCTGCAGATACCGCCCCGGCTATTGATACCGGCGATACCGCATGGATGCTGGTCAGCACGGCTTTTGTGTTGATGATGACCATTCCCGGGTTGGCGCTGTTTTATGCAGGTATGGTGCGTAAGAAGAACGTGCTGGCAACGCTGATGCAGTCCTTTGCGCTGTGCTGCATCATGTCCATTGTCTGGATGGTCGCTGGGTATTCTCTGGCTTTCACCACCGGCACACCGTGGATTGGTGGCGTGTCGCGCATGTTCCTGAACGGGATTGGCGCGCATATCCAGAACGGGGCTGATATTGCCTTCACGCTCGGCGCGGATTCTCCCAATGCCACGACGATGACGATTCCTGAGAGCCTCTTCATGATGTTCCAGATGACGTTCGCCATCATCACCCCTGCCCTGATTTCCGGCGCGTATGCAGAGCGCATGAAGTTCAGCGCTATGTGCATCTTCTCCGTTCTCTGGTCACTGCTGGTCTATGCGCCGATTGCGCACTGGGTCTGGAGTCCTATGGGCTGGCTGGCCGGTCTGGGGACTGCGGATTTTGCAGGCGGCACCGTCGTGCATATCAATGCCGGTATTGCCGGGCTTGTCTGCGCTCTTGTACTGGGTAAGCGCAAAGGGTTCGGGCAGGATGATCTCTCTCCCTTCAATCTGACCTACGCCATTATTGGCGCGTCTCTGCTTTGGGTTGGCTGGTTCGGCTTTAATGCTGGTTCGGCTGTCGGGGCGAACGGGCGCGCAGCCATGGCTATGGCCACCACGCAGATTGCTGCTGCCGGGGCCGGTGTGGCCTGGATGCTCGTTGAATGGCTGCGCAGCGGCAAACCGACCGTGCTGGGTGTAATTTCCGGGGCCGTGGGTGGTCTCGTTGCCATTACGCCGGCCGCTGGGTTTGTGCTGCCGGGCAGCGCGCTGATCATCGGCCTGATTACGGGTGTGATCTGCTACTGGAGCGCCACATCGCTGAAGCATATGATGGGCTATGATGACAGTCTGGATGCTTTTGGCGTGCATGGCGTGGGCGGAATCGTCGGGGCTATGCTGACGGGTCTGTTTGCTTATGGTCCGCTCTCTGCCACGGATGCCAATCCGTCTGGTATTACCGGCTCTCTACATCAGTTCATGGTTCAGGGGGAAGCCGTTATCGTCACCATTCTATGGTGCGGCATCATCTCCTTTGTTCTGCTGAAGGCCATTGATCTGACCATGGGCCTACGTGTGACCCCCGATGAAGAACTGGAAGGGCTGGATATGTCCCTGCATGGGGAACGGATCAACTAACCCTCTCCTCAGTCTCGTCGTTCTACTGTTCAAGCCCCTTCCCGCCTCTGTGCCGGAAGGGGCTTTTTTTATGGCACTTTCAGCGCGCTTCCGTTGCCGGACCACTCATCTTCATCTCTTCGGACAAGCATTCCAGACGACAATGACGGAAAAGCTGCATCAGAGAAGATGAGGCCACGCTGCCAGCATGATTATGTAGACGACTTACATAAGCCCTCTGGGGATAACCCTTTTCCAAACACATTTATTCATCATAAGATGTAACGATAGTCAGGGCGCTGCGGCATGGTGCTGCATCTTCCAGCCCTGGTATTTGGATGAGGTTTTTCCTTATGACATCTTCCGCTCGCTTTGCGCTTGCAGCACTGGCTCTGAGCTGTGCCACCGCCCTTTCCGCTCCGGCTGCTCATGCCCTGAGCGCAAAGGAATGTCATGCCAGCTTTGCTGCGGCCCGCACCGCCGGTACGCTGGATGGCCAGAGCTACAAGCAGTTCAAAGCTGCTAAATGTGATGCCGCCGCAACGCCTGCCACGACCGCAGCAACTCCGGCAGAAACCGCAAAAGAGGCCGCTCCCGCTGCCCCGGCAACAGCACCGACCGCAGCCAGCACAGCCGCTCCGGCAGCTGCCGCCACCACGGCTGGCATTGTCTTCCCGAGCACTGTTGCTCCGCAGTATGCCAAGCTGAGCGCCGGGAAAGCCCGCATGAAGACCTGCCTTGACCAGTACAACGCTAATAAAGCCGGTACCGGCAATGGCAGCCTGAAATGGATTCAGAAGGGTGGCGGCTATTACAGCCAGTGCAACACCCACCTGAAAGCAGGCTGATTAAAGGCCGGGGCATCCACAAGGTGCCCCGGCTTTTTTCAAGTCCGGGCGTTTAATTCCGCCGCTTGAGCGCTGGCATGACGTAGAGCATGCCCGTCTGATACGAAATCCAGACACGATGCGCCGCAAACCAGTCTGACCCCAGCAGCATATCCACAGAATCATGAATGGGTGCGACGGTCAGAACCGGCGCTTTTTCCTGTTCCTGCCCAATCTGGAACGTGTGGAATTTATGCCAGTGATAGACTTGCGTATGGCCATCCACCCCACTGGTCAGCCCCCCCGGATCGGCCGCTAAAATGCGGGCCGTAACCCCCAGCCTTTCAGCGGCTTTATCTGACAGAATACGAGAGCGTGCCCCGCTATCCACCAAAGCGCGCAACGGCATGCCGTCCAGCAGCACCTGCACAATCACGCGTCGCCCGGCGGACTCCAGCGGCACGGCCCGGTAAATCACATGCCAGTCCACTGGCCCGGCACAGGCGGAAGAACCGCTTTTGACGGACCAGAAAGTCAGCCAGCCCTCCGCAACATTGAATTCTACATCATAGTGGGAAAGCAGATCCCCTCCGACCAGACCTTCAACCGGAGGTTGCGTGACAGGCTTTCCCGGCAGATCCCCAACCGGCATGGAAATGGGGCCGGTTTCCAGCCCCCCTAGCGTGAGGGATCGTACCACACCATTCGGCACCATCCGCCCGACCCCGCCCGTGCCGTGCATGAGGGTATGAACAGACGGGTCGAGCTGGACATCAAAACCCTCGGCAGCCTCGGGGGAGAGCAGACTTCCCTCTGCCCCGGTATCAACAATCATACGTGCTGGATGGTTGTTGATTTCGACCGGGATGTTCAGAAACCCCAGATCATCATGCAAAGGCACACGGGCAATCCGTTCATGATGGCACAGCCCTTCCGCAGCAGTGGCCGCCTGCGTACCAAAGGCAGGTGAGGCCGCCGCACAAAATGCGGTGAAGAGTGCTGCCTGAACTGCCCGTGTGCGCATGATCAGCCTAATTCCCGCGCAAAGCGGTCTGTGGCATCCAGCAACGCGCTGAGAATGCCGGGTTCAAACAACGCATGGCCAGCTGCGTTGATCAGTTTGAAGTCTGCTTCCGGCCAGGCTTTATGCAGATCCCACGCGGTGCGCACGGGGGTCGCCATATCGTAACGCCCCTGCACGATGACGGTTGGAATATGCCGGATACGGTCCACATCACGGATCAGCTGCCCTTCTTCCAGCCAGCCCCCATGCACAAAGTAGTGGTTTTCAATCCGTGAGAACGCCAGAGCGTAATCAGTCTCTTCATGCTGGTTTTCAATGTCAGCGGCTGGCAGCAGGGTGAGCGTACGCCCTTCCCACAGGCTCCACGCCACAGCCGCTTCCTGCCGAACGGCGACATCATCAGAGACCAGACGCTTGCGATACGCCGCCATCATGTCCCCACGCTCTGCCTGCGGAATGGGGGCCTGAAAATCTTCCCATTTATCCGGGAACAGCCAGGAGGCTCCCTCCTGATAATACCAGAGCAACTCAGCCTTCCGCAGCGTAAAGATGCCGCGCAGCATCAGGGCCGTCACGCGGGTCGGGTACGTCTGGGCATAGGCCAGCGCCAGCGTAGAGCCCCATGAGCCGCCAAAAACAGCCCATTTATCAATGCCAAAGAAAACGCGCAGGCGTTCAATGTCCGCCACCAGATGCCATGTGGTGTTGTTCTCAAGCGAGGCATGCGGTTTGGAGCGGCCACAGCCGCGCTGGTCAAACAGCACAATCCGATAACGGGACGGATCAAACAGACGCCGCTGTGCGGGGGAACACCCGCCACCGGGGCCACCATGCAGGAACACTACGGGGATACCATGCGGGTTGCCGCATTCTTCCCAATAGATCTCGTGCCCTTCTCCAGTATCCAGATAGCCATGGGCGTAAGGGTCTATAGCGGGCCAGGGAGCGCGCAGGGCCTCGGTCATCAGTCTCGTGTTCCTTCTCTCGGCTGAGCAGTTTTTTGCGCACGCGGGTGCGCGCGGCTCCACACATCAAGCAGGCGGGCTTCATCCGCAAGAGTGTATCGTTGTGTGGTGGACAGGCTGGCATGCCCCAGCAACTCCTGAATGACGCGCAAATCCGCGCCGCCTTCCATCAGATGCGTGGCAAAAGAGTGCCGCAGAGCGTGCGGTGTCACATGCTCTGGCAAACCGGCCAATGCCCGCCATTCGCGCATAGCTTTCTGTGCCACACCGGCCTGCAACCGACCGCCCCGCACACCGGGGAACAGCGGCGACTCTGGCAGCGGAGACGGATGCCGTTTGCGCCACGTCTCCAGCGCCTGCTGCACGGCGGGCAGCACGGGCACCAGACGCTCCTTGTTGCCTTTGCCTTTGATGCGCAGCACACCACTGCTCGTCAGCGTACCAAGGTCGGAAATATTGAGATTTAACGCCTCGGAAATACGCAGCCCGCAGCCATAGAGCAGCAGGAACAAAGTCCCATCGCGCTGCTGCGCCATGGGTGTCAGGGCCAGGGCTGCAATATCTTCCGGCACCGCCTTGGCATCTGTCACACTCAGGGGGCGCGGCAGAGGTTTCTTGCTGCGGGGCGTCGCCAGCAGGGCCACGGCCGGGTTTTCCACCCCTTGCCTGCGGGCCAGATACCGGAAAAAGGAGCGCACGGCAGACACGCGCCGCGCCCGTGTGCGAGCAGCCCGGTCTGGTGTGCTTTGGCGAGTGCGGGATGCTGCGGAGCGGGCCTGTTCCTGCGCCAGCCAGGCGCGAAAATCTCTCAGGCTGATGCGCCCCAGTCCGGCCATGTCCGGCAGGCCATCCAGATGCTCAGTCATAAAACCCAAAAACCGCGCCAGATCAGCCCGGTAAGCATCAATGGTCAGGGGTGATGCCCGCTTTTCCGTCGCCATCCACTCCAGAAATTTCTGGACGGCTTCTTCCGCTGTCATCGCACCCTCTCAAACAGATCTGCGCTCTTCAGCATGCTCTGAAGGCCCTGCTGACTTGTTCAGAGTTTTTATGGTTTCGCAAGCACTGTTCTTTAACCGGACCTCCGCTTACATAGAACCCCATGGCGCCTGCACCTTCCCCCTCTCCTCAGCCTGCCCGGCCTCCGGCTTCTGCTGCCGGGTCTGCACGCCAGAGAGTGTCTGTGCTGCTGCCCATGCCGTTCCCCGGTCCGTTTGATTATGCAGCCCCGGCAGAGATGGCGCTGCAACCCGGTGATATTGTAACGGTCCCCCTCGGCCACCGCAGACAAACCGGGGTGGTGTGGGATGCTACCAGCTCTCTGCCCCCGGAATTTGCACCACCACCCCAACGCACTGTGGATGCGGCAAAGCTGCGCCCTGTAGCGGAACGGCTGGAACTGCCGCCGCTCACGGCCGAACTGCGACGCTTTGTAGACTGGGTGGCGGCCTATACGCTCTCCGCCCCCGGCATGGTGCTGGCCATGACGCTGCGGCTCCATATGCGCGGCGTGCCCACACCCTCCACGGGCTGGCTGGCAGCATTTCCCCAGCCAGATGGACTGCGCCTGACCCCTGCCCGGCAGAAAGTGCTGACCTTGCTGGCCGATGGCACGGCCCGCACCACCACGGACCTTGCGACTACCGCAGGTGTTGGACCCGGCGTGGTGAAAGGTCTGGCGGATGCGGGGGCTTTAACCCCCGTTCCCCTTGGGCCGGAACGCGCCTTTGCCGCCCCGGACCCGTTCCATAATTTACCCGTGCTGGAAGGCGCACAGGCTGAGGCTACAGACGCTTTACGCCAGACCGTGGCGGAAGGGCGCTTTTCCGTCACGCTGCTGGAAGGGGTAACCGGCTCCGGCAAAACCGAGATCTATCTGGAAGCCATTGCCGCCTGCCTGGAACAGGGCAAGCAGGCGCTGGTTCTGCTGCCCGAAATTGCGCTTTCCGCGCAGTGGATGGAGCGCTTTACCCGCCGTTTTGGCACACAGCCCGCCATCTGGCATTCGGAAGTCGGCCAGCGTGCACGCCGCCTGACATGGCACGGCACGGCAGACGGCAGCGCCACGGTGGTGGTGGGGGCGCGGTCGGCTCTCTTCCTGCCGTTTAAAAACCTCGGCCTGATTATTGTGGATGAAGAGCACGAGGCCCTGTTCAAGCAGGAAGAAGGCGTCATCTACAGTGCGCGGGATATGGCCGTGGTGCGGGCGCGGCTGGCGGGGTTCCCTATTGTGCTGGTCTCAGCTACGCCCAGTCTGGAATCTCTGGCCAATGTGGAGGCCGGACGCTACCGGCATCTGGTTTTACCCTCCCGCCATGGCGGCGCGGCCCTGCCGGAAACCCGTATTCTGGACATGCGGGACCATCCGCCGCCGCGCGGGCTGTTCCTGTCCCCGGCCCTGACGGAAGAACTGACCGCAACATTTGAGCGCAAGGAACAGGCCATGCTGTTCCTCAACCGGCGCGGCTATGCCCCCCTCACCTTGTGCCGAGCCTGCGGACACCGGATGGAATGCCCTCACTGCACCGCCTGGCTGGTGGAACACCGGAACCGCAAAATCCTCTCCTGCCATTTTTGCGACCATACCGAACCCATGCCCGAAGCCTGCCCCTCCTGCGGGGCGGAGCAAAGCCTGACGCCCATCGGGCCGGGCATTGAGCGCATTACGGAAGAAGCCCGCCATCTGTTCCCCGATGCCCGCATTCTGGTGATGGCCAGTGACACACTGGGCGGCCCTGCCGCCACGGCGGAAGCAGTTGGCAAGATTTCCCGTCGGGAAGTTGATCTGGTGATTGGCACGCAGATTGTCGCCAAAGGCTGGCATTTTCCACATCTGACACTGGTTGGCATTGTGGATGCGGATCTCGGGCTTGGCGGGGGTGACCTCCGAGCGGGCGAGCGCACCATCCAGCTTTTGCATCAGGTGGCAGGCCGCGCCGGACGCGCCAGCACACCGGGCCGCGTTTTACTGCAAAGCTACACGCCGGAACATCCGGTGATGCAGGCCCTCCTTTCGGGCGATTTTGATGCGTTCATGACGCAGGAAGCCGAGCAGAGACGCCCCGGCTTCTGGCCGCCATATGGACGGCTCGCAGCATTGATTGTGAGCGCGGACACCGCCGTGGCCGCTGATGATGCCGCCGCAGCTCTTGGGCGCGTAGCCCCTTATGGGGATGGCATTCAGGTTCTTGGCCCCGCCCCGGCTCCCATGGCCATTCTGCGCGGGCGGCACAGGCGGCGTTTGCTGCTGCGCACTCGTAAATCCATTGCCGTGCAGCCCATTCTGCGCCGCTGGCTGGGGCTGGTGAAGCTGGAGCGGCAGGTGCGGGTGGATGTGGATATCGACCCGGTGTCTTTTTTATAACGATAGTGCATCATTTTGTCGTAAAACCGCAGGAAACGACATTTGAGGATCGTATCGTGAAGCATTATTCCATTATTGGCATTGCCATCTATTTTTCATCATGGGTGGGGGTGGCCCTGCTTGGGCTGGCCTATTGTAACTGGCATGAGGTGGCGTCCACAGTGGTGCTGATGCCGCTCATATCCCTTGCCATTGGCACGGCAATTGTCCTGTTCCTGAAATTCGTGCTGAAGAAAGAGCGGCGGCTGGCCACATTTTATCGGTCCCGCATCCAAAAACCGATCTGGCGGGCGGTCTTCTGGCTTTTGCCTCTACCCGCCCTCACCCCTCTTGTGCTGCACATTCTGCACGGCCACCCGCAAAGCAACGATACGCTGGGCCTGAAAATTCTGGCGCTGCTGAGCATCATCATGGCCGGCGAAGTGCTGGCTTTAGATGTGACCGAGGAAATTGCCCAGAGCGACACGGCGGACGCCCGTCTGGCAGCCGAAAACGAGCCTCTCTAATCTACGCCTCCGGGCACAAAAAAAGCGGGCAAGAAGCCCGCTTTCTGTAACAGCGCCCGAGAATGCGCCGCCTGATGCATCGCATGCTTATTTCTTGGCGTCCGCTACATCATTCGCAGGTTTGGCCGTGCTGGTCAGAACCGTGGTGACCGTGCTGCGCAGAACCATGACGCGCACGTTCGGCGCGATTTCCACTTCAATTTCCTGACTGTCGTCACGAGATTTCTGCACAATGCCGATAATACCGCCTGCGGTGACAATCCGGTCACCACGACGCAGGGACTTCAGCTCATTCTGGAGCTGCTTCTGCTTCTGCTGCTGCGGACGAATCATCAGGAAATACATGATGACGAACACACCGATGAACGGCAGGAACGACATCAGACTCGAGCCAGCACCCCCGCCACCGGCGGACTGGGCATAGGCTGCGGGAATAAGAAAATTGGACATGATGGCAGGCTTTCCGGAAAGGCTGGTTGCGTAATTAAGATGCGTGACCATAATTTTCACGGCTCACACGTCAAGCATCCCTTGAAGATAAGCCGTCGCACCACCTCCTTTCCTGCCGGAAGTTCCCCGGCGGCACAACCATGGACCCTGCCCTGATGGATACCGCCCCTCTCTCCGTCCTTGAACGTATTGCCTCAGCGCTGGAGCGCCTCTCCCCTCCGCCGCCAAGCCTGGATGGGGTGGATCAGGCCGATGCGTTTGTCTGGCTCCCCGAGCGCGGGCGGCTGCTGCCGGTAGCCCATGTGGCGCATGTGCCTGCCGGTTTGTTGCAGGGCGTGGACTCGCAGCGCCAGACGCTAATGGACAATACCGAGCATTTTGCCCGCGGGCTGCCTGCCAACAACGCCATGTTGTGGGGCTCACGCGGCATGGGCAAATCCTCACTGGTTAAGGGGGCGCATGCACTGGTCAATCAGGTGGATGGTAAGCCGTGCGCCCCGGGTCAGGGCCGGGTGGCGCTGGTTGAAATTCAGCGGGAAGATCTGGCCACCCTGCCGGACCTGCTGGCCATGCTGCGGGAAAGCCCGCGCCGCTTCATCATCTTCTGTGACGATCTGTCCTTTGAGAAAGAAGACCGCGATTACAAAGCCCTGAAATCCGTATTGGATGGCGGCATTGCCGGGCGGCCGGAGAATGTTCTGTTCTACGCCACCTCCAACCGCCGGCATCTGATGCCGCGTGAGATGATTGAGAACGAACGCGCCAGCGCCATCAATCCGTCTGAAGCCACGGAAGAGAAGGTCTCCCTGTCCGACCGGTTCGGCCTGTGGCTGGGCTTTCACGCGTGCCCGCAGGATGTGTTTCTTGACATGGTGCGGACCTATGCGAGAGAACGCGCCCTTCCCATCAGCGATGAGGATCTGACAGCCCGCGCCAATGCATGGGCTATCACCCGTGGCGGCCGCTCTGGCCGGGTGGCCTTCCAGTTCATTGAAGACCTGACGGCAGAACTGGCCTCCAGCCGCTAGATCCTCCTCTCGCCCCACTGTTCTGGCAGCAAGGACTTTCCACTTCATGGCCTTTCCCGTTCTGGCAGGCATCTCCGCCGAACCGATTGATAGCGTTGCGCATATCATCCAGATCGCGCTGACGCCGGTTTTCATGCTTTCGGGCATCGGCACGCTGCTCAACCTGTTCAATACTCGTCTGGCCCGCGTGTCCGACCATATTGAACAGGCCAATGCCTTGCTGATGGACGGGAATGACGACCCGGACCGGAACCAGACCCTGGAGAAGCACCTTGTCCGCCTGCACCACCGCACCCTGATGCTGGACACGGCCATTCTGGCCGGAGGGCTTGGGGGTGCTGCCTCCTGCGGGGCGGCATTTGTGCTATTTATGGGCAGCGTGCGGGATTCCTCCGTCGCCACCTGGCTGGTGGTCATGTTCGGGATGGCCCTTGCCTGCACGGTGGGAGCGCTGGGCCTGTTTCTGGGGGATAGCCTGATTGCCTGGCATGGGCTGAAGCGCGAGGGACCTATGCCCAGACCAACACCCAAAGCAGCGTAACATTCAGTTTCTGAATAATTTGCAAATAAAAAGAGAATAACCGGGCATTCCGTTCCCTCTGCGTCTTGCCTCTTTGCGTGATATACGGTTGCATGCATCCGCTAATCGGCAGTGTCAGGATGACGCGGCCCCGAACGTCATGACATAGAGGCAAGATGGACCAGACCGTTCAGACCGACACACCAGACGATACACCCTCTTTCGGCGCGGGGCATAACACCACCACCGGTACGGATCTGCGGCGCATCCGCTCTAATCCGGACTTCTGGTACCCGGTTGCATGGTCCAAAGAACTTAAGCCAGGCAAGACTATCGGCACGCGCTATGCAGGTACGCCCATCGCTCTGGTGCGCCCCACGGAAGGCGCAATTTTTGCGCTGGAAGACCGCTGTGCACACCGGCAGGTGCCGCTCAGCAAAGGCAAAGTCTGCGGTCAGTCCGTCCAGTGCTGCTATCATGGCTGGGCCTATGGCCGCTCCGGCCGCTGTATTGATGTGCCCTATCTGGGCAAAGGGAAGCTGCCCAACGGTGTGCGGACCTTCCCCTGCCGTGAGCAGGATGGCCTGATCTTCATCTTCCCCGGAGACCCGGACAAAGCAGATTCCGTGCCGCTGGCCCCGCGTCTGGCCCGTGTGGGAGACCCGGCCTACAAGACCCGCTTTTTCGGGCAGGAAGTAAAGTGCCACTACAGCTTCATGCATGAGAACCTGATGGATATGAACCATCAGTTCATGCACATGAAGCAGATGGGCCAGATGCGCCCGCGCTTTCTGGGCCAGAAACGTGAAGCCGGTCTGGTGGAAGCCCGCTATTCCTTCGCCCGCACCAGCGGCAAGCAGCCTCTGGGTGAAGCTCTGATTTTTGGTGAACGCCGCGATTCCTCGGAAAAATTCCAGCATCGTGACGTCATGACCATCCGCACGGAATATCCGTATCAGACCCTGCGCATCCAGACGGGTGATGAAGACCCGGTGATGGATCTGTGGATCGTCTACGTCCCGCAGGATGCGGAAGAACTGACAAACCGGACCTTTGGCCTGTTGTCCGTCAAGCGCCCCAAGGTGCCGGGTGTTCTGGAACTGGCATGGCCGTTCCTAGTTGCGTTCACCGAGCGGATTTTTGCGGAAGACCGTGAAATTGTGGAACTGGAACAGAACGCATGGCGTGAGCTGGGCGGCGACCACAATGTGGAAGTCTTCCCCGTGATTAACGCGCTACGTGCCCTTCTGGCAGAATGCGGGGTTCCCGCCGCACCGGCTGTGAATGCCTGAGATCACGTCTCTGGTTCTGGAGGCGCCGCCCTACCGGCTGCGCCCTCTGCTGCCTGATGATGCCCCTGCGCTCCACAATCTGGTCAATGACTGGGAAGTGGTGCGCATGCTCAGCCGCCTGCCCTTCCCCTACCCGCGGGAACTGGCTGATGACTGGATTGCGTCCACACTCTCCCTGCATCGGGCCAGAGAAGGCTGTCATTTTGCCATTCTGGATGAAAACGACACCTTTGTGGGCTGCGTAGGCCTGCGTGTGCAAACAGTGCCACAGGTTGGGCGCGTTGGCATGCTGGGCTACTGGATAGGCCGCACGTACTGGGGCCGGGGCATTGCCACCCTTGCGGCAGGGCGGCTGGCCCGCTGGGCGCTGGCTAATCTGGATATTACCTGCCTGCGCGCCACGGTTGCGGATGATAACGCCGCCTCTGCCCGTGTGCTTGAACATATTGGGTTCCGGGCCATTGGCACGGACAAACAGATGTTTGTGGCCCGTGGGAAAGACCATCCCGTGCGGGTGTTTGAAGCCACGCGTGATGATCTCGACACGCCTGCCGGCACGCAGACGGACGGTGTCGCTGCTCCCCGCAAGCTCGTTCTTGTCTCTGCCGCTGCGCTGATTGACGCGCAGGGGCGTATTCTTCTGGCCAAACGGCCGGAGGGGAAAAGTCTCGCAGGCCTGTGGGAATTTCCCGGCGGGAAAGTCGAACCCGGAGAAACGCCGGAAGTCGCGCTGATGCGGGAACTGGAAGAGGAGCTGGGGCTGGATGTCTCCCGCGCCTGTCTCGCCCCGTTTACCTTCGCATCACACTCCTACAAGGGGTTTGATCTGCTGATGCCGCTTTATCTGTGCCGCCGCTGGGCCGGAACACCGACCCCGAAGGAAGGCCAGACACTGGCATGGGTAAAACCGGAAGACCTGCATGATTACCCCATGCCGGACGCGGATATTCCCTTTGTGCCGCTCCTGCAGGAATTGCTGTAAAATACGTCCTACTCTGCTGCATAGCTGAGGCCGCAGCGAGGCGGGCGGGTAGACGCTTGACGAACAGAACATGCCTCCGCATAACGAAATGCTTGCGGTGTGTTAAAGCACGCTAAGACCTCGTGATTTGTCCGGCCGGCTTGCGGCGAGGTAAAATAAACGCGCTAAAGAGGCCATGGCGACGCTGTGCCGACGCCACGGTTTCCACGGTCACACTGCGCTGTATGACAGCAAAAGAACCGGATACCTCATGATGAGTGACAGCAAGACACCCTCTTCCCAAAACTGGCGCCCCGCCACCCGCCTGTTGCATGCGGGCCTGGAACGCACCGAATATGGTGAAACCAGCGAGGCGCTTTTCCTGACGTCCGGCTTTGTTTACGAAAACGCTGAACAGGCCGCTAAAACCTTTACCGGTGAAATCTCCCACTATCAGTACAGCCGCTTTGCCAACCCCACGGTTGCAGCGCTGGAACGCCGTCTGGCGGATCTGGAAGGGGCTGAAGCCTGTGTGGCCACGTCCACCGGCATGGGCGCTGTGTCTTCCGCCCTGCTGTCTCAGGTCAAAGCCGGGGATCGCGTTGTAGCCTCCCGCGCGCTGTTTGGCTCCTGTCACTGGATTGTGGCCAACCTGCTGCCGCAATACGGCGTGGAAACGGTCTTTGTGGACGGCGGTGACCTTGCTGCATGGGACGAAGCCTTCAGCAAACCGACGGCTGCCGTGCTGCTGGAAAGCCCCTCCAACCCCATGCTGGACGTGCTGGACCTCGCCGCTATTGCAGAGCGCGCCCACAAGGCCGGCGCACTGGTGATTGTCGATAACGTCTTTGCCTCCCCCCTCTACCAGAAGCCGCTGGAACTGGGTGCCGACGTAGTGGTGTATTCCTGTACCAAGCATATCGATGGGCAGGGACGCGTTCTGGGTGGTGCCGTGCTGGGCAAGGAAGACTGGATTAAAGAAACGCTCCAGCCGTTCGTGCGCAATACGGGCAACGCGCTCTCCCCCTTCAACGCATGGGTCATGCTCAAAGGGCTGGAAACACTTGCACTGCGCGTGGAAGCCATGACCCGCAACGCCGCAGCCGTGGCGGACTATCTGGCCTCCGCGCCCGGCATTGTCAGCGTGCGTTATCCGGGCCGCAAGGACCATCCGCAGTATGACCTTGCCCAGCGCCAGATGACGGCCGGCGGCACCATGGTCGCGTTTGAAGTGGACGGCGGGCAGGACGGCGCATTTGCGTTCATGAACGCTCTGAAGCTCATCGCCATCTCCAACAATCTGGGCGATGCGCGCTCCCTCGTCACCCACCCGGCCACCACCACGCACATGAAAATTGGTGCGGAAGAACGGGCCAAACTGGGCATTTCCGACGGGGCTATCCGCTTCTCTGTCGGGCTGGAAGACAGCGCCGATCTGATTGATGACCTTGCCCGTGGCGTGGCAGCACTCGCCAGAGGCTAACGCCTGACCGCCGCCTGTCTGCTTTGTGCCGGAACAGCAACAGACCAGACAGGCGGCTTCCCTTATCCAATCGCTTCGTGATACTGCCAGCGGACTGTGCCGTGCCGTCTGCCTTACGGGATGCCCCGGATGGCATGAAACCGGCCATGTTATTCTTATGCAGGAGCAGAACACCCCATGCCTGACTGGCCGGACTCACCGCCCATGTCCCCCGATCATGATGACGCCCTGAGCGAACTCTTCGCCTCAGCGCCGATGTATGAAGCCGTGACGGACGATATGCGCGTCTGCGTGCAGGTATTCTGGCTCCCCGAACAGTCGGAACCGGACGAGGATGTCTATTGCTGGGTGTATCGCATCCGCATTGAAAATGGTGGGACCGCCCCTATCCAGCTGAAGGAACGCACCTGGCAGATTACCGATGGGGCAGGCCGCACGGAATATGTGCATGGTGAAGGCGTTGTGGGCGAACAGCCGGTCATCCGCCCGCAGAACGGGTTTGACTACACATCCGGCGTCTCCCTCACCACGGCAGGTGGCTTTATGCGCGGGTCTTACCAGATGTGGAATGTCAATTCCGGCAAACGGTTTGATATCGCCATTCCGGCTTTCAGCCTTGATAGCCCGTTCCAGTTCCGCCAGATCCATTAACCCGAACCGGCCATGACCGCTTCATCATCATGCAGACCGCAGGAGAATGGCATGAGCGACCCTCTGCCCAAGACTGACCGCCCAACCCGTGAAGAGGCGGAAGACGCCATCCGCACCATGCTCCGCTGGGCCGGGGAAAATCCGGACCGCGAAGGGCTGCATGATACGCCTGCCCGCGTCACCCGCGCCTATGAAGAGTTTTTTGAGGGCTACGCGATTGACCCCAAAACACTTCTGGAACGGACATTTTCCGAAGTTGAAGGCTATGATGAAATCGTGCTGCTGCGCGATATTCGCTTTGAAAGCCACTGCGAACACCATCTGGCCCCCATCATTGGCCGCGCGCACGTCGCCTATCTGCCACGCCAGCGCGTGGTCGGCATTTCCAAACTGGCACGCGTGGTGGATGCCTATGCCCGCCGCATGCAGATTCAGGAACGGCTGACGGCCCAGATCGCCAACACTATTAATGATGTTCTGCAGCCGCACGGCACAGCCGTCATTATTGAATCCAGCCATGAATGCATGACGACCCGTGGCGTGCATCGCCCCGGCGTTTCCATGGTCACCAGCCAGATGCTGGGCGTGTTCCGCACCAATTCTGATACACGGCGGGAACTGCTGGCCATGCTCAACCGCCCGGGTGCGAGCGAATACTAAGACGACCAGCCCCCACAGAAACGGGGGCAAAGCCCCAAACAGGCGGCGCTGAGTTTTACCTCAGAACCGCCTGCATAGGGCCTTCAGAGCCCTTAATCGTTGGCTTTTTCCGTCAGGTGATAAGTCAGCGTCACGCGCTCATCTTTATGCGGCGCATGGCTTTCCGGCACGATGGTCACGCCGATATTCTTCTTCACATATAAAGCCTGAATGGCTTTTTCATCAGCCAGCACGGTTGCAGGGGTAACCTGTTCGCCCGGCTGACGATGCACGGCCTCTTTCAGCGCTGAGGTTGAGACGTGCAGATTGCCGTCAAACCCTAGGCTTTCCAGCACCAGCGGCTTTTGAAAATCTGCCGGGCCGCCGGTTTCTTCAATGGCCCATCCTACCTTCACCCTTTTGCCGTCCAGGCTAAGGCTCTGGTGGAATTTGCCGCCAATATTCTGCTGCTGATACAGCTTCATGATGTCCTGCAGACCCTGTGTGATCTGCGCCTGCGTGACCATGCTGCCAACATGGAACGGCACCACAGCCATAATAGCCTCGCTGCTGACCCGCTTATTCCCGGAAACCTTGATGTCTTCTACCTTAACCGGCGTGTTGAGGGTCGGCAGTTTGACGTCGGGATGCATGTTCGGCGCAGGGCTTGGGGCATCATTCGGCGGGAGGGAGGTCGCCTGCTGTGCCCATGCTGCGGCTGGCGGCATGGCACAGGCCAGACTGAGAACCGCAGGGATAAAATGGGCAGTAAGACGTCTCATAAGAGGCTCCATCCTGTTGAACACAATCCTCTATGATGCACAACGGGAGGAGCCTGCCAATGCACTATATTGTCACAGTCGCGCCCAGCACGCTGAGGAACTGCGCCAGCCAGGCCGGGTGAGCAGGCCAGGCCGGGGCAGTCACCAGCTCTCCGTCCGTCACGGCGTCTGTCACCGCAATATCGGCGTAGGTTGCGCCAGCCATTTCCACTTCCGGGCGGCAGGCGGGGTAAGCGGAGACCGTGCGGCCCTTGATGATATCCGCCGCAGCCAACAGCTGCGCGCCGTGGCAGATGGCAGCCAGTGGCCGGTCTGCAAAGGCTTTGACAATCTCGATCACCCGCGGGTGCATGCGCAGATGCTCCGGCGCACGACCACCGGGGATGATCAGGCCGATATAATCGTCCGTATCAATCTCATCGAACGTCGCATTGAGCTGGAAGGCATGACCGGGCTTTTCGCTGTAGGTCTGAGCACCTTCAAAATCATGGATGGCGGTCAGAACCTTGTCCCCCGCCTTCTTGCCGGGGCTGACCACATCCACTTTGTAGCCCACCATCAGCAGCGCCTGATACGGCACCATGATCTCGTAATCTTCCACATAATCGCCTGCCAGCATCAGCAGTCTGACGTCTTCAGTCATGGGAATGATCCTCCTTCAATCCTTCACGCAACCGGGGCATGAGCTCCACAAAGTTACAGGGGCGATGGCGACTGTCGAGCTGGAACACAAGAATGTCATCCCAGCCGTCTTTGACCGCCCCGGTTGAACCGGGCAGCGCAAACAGGTATGTTCCGTCCGCAACACCTGCGACAGCGCGGGACTGAATGGTGGACGTGCCGATCTTGCGGTAGGACAGCATTCTGAACAATTCGCCAAAGCCTTCGATGCGCTTTTCAAGCACACAGTCAAAGGCTTCCGGCGTCACGTCGCGCCCGGTTACACCGGTGCCGCCATTCGTGATCACCACATCAACCAGAGGGTCTTTTATCCAGCTCTTAAGCTGTTCCGTTATCTGTTTGACATCGTCCCGCACAATCGTGCGGTCTGCCAGCACATGGCCTGCCTGCTCCAGGCGGGAAACCAGGGCCTGACCCGATGTATCTGTCTCAAGCGTGCGGGAATCCGATACGGTCATTACCGCGATACGCACCGGCAGGAAGGGGCGGTTTGTGTCTATTTTTGTCATAAATGGAATTCATCATCTGCTGCCGCATGCGTCAACGCATTCCGGGCAGCGCTGTGCTGGCGGCTGTCGCTAAAATACCACCCAACAGGCCGAAAGACCCAAGAGAGTGAAAAAAGTTTTAGACATTATGGTGCCGCTTTGAAACAATATGAACACTCGCCTCATGCATCCTCAACAAAAACAAAAAGAAAAATGACAAGATTTTCATCCGGCTTCTCTTTCTTCTGCGCACTCTCTTTTGCCTGTTGCCTGACCCCAGCTTTCTCCTCAAAAGCATCAGCGCAGTTGCTGACGGGCGGGAACAGTGCTGCTGGCCTGTGGCCCAGCCTGGAAGCCAACAATGAGGCCAACCCGGTGGAAGACCCGGGCCCGATGTTCTCAGCGCCCTACGGGAAAAACCACTTTTTTGGGGACTGGTGGGGTGCGCAGCCCTGGCTGCTGGACCACGGCATCCACGTTCTGGCCGACGTGCATGAGGAACTGGCCGGGAACTTCCGTGGCGGCATGCGGCAGGGTGTGACCAACGCCGGGCAGGTCGGCGTGGAGCTGGATGTGGACTGGGGGAAGCTGACTGACCTCAATCTGCTCAAAGGCTTCTGGTCCCACATGATGGTGGTAAACGGCCACGGCCAGAATCTGAGCACCCAGTATATCGGGGATTCGATTGGCGGCGTGCAGCAGATTTACGGTGCCCGAGGCAACGTGGTGGCCCATCTTGTCTATCTGTATGGCGAAAAGTCGTTCTTGAATAACCATCTGGATATCAGTGCAGGCTGGATTCCGGTGGGCAGCTTCTTCGCGGCCTCTCCGCTGTTCTGTATGTATATGAACGTGGCTGTCTGCGGGAACCCCGCCCCGAACAAATACACGGAAGGCAACCGTGACTGGCCATCAGGCAACCTTGGCGCCGTGGCCCGCGTCATGCCCACCAATGATACCTATATTATGGCCGGCCTGTTTGCCGTCTCCCCCCATGCCTTTAACGGCGGCATTTCCGGCTGGGCGTGGGCGCAGGATGGTCTGGGCAAATTCTCCACCCCGGTGGAAATCGGCTGGATGCCCTCCTTCGGCAAGAACCATCTGGTGGGCCATTATAAGGCTGGCTACAGCTACGATAATTCCAAATACAAAGACCTGTATGAAGACATCAACGGCAACGCCTGGGTGCAGACCGGCCAGCCGGCTCGTTACCATGCAGGCCGCGCCAGCGCATGGCTACAGGCTGACCAGATGCTGGTCCGTAATGGGGAAGGCCCGACCAACGGCCTGATTGCCATGGGCGGCTATATGTGGACAGACGGCAAAACTACCGCCATGTCTCACCATCTGTGGGGTGGCCTGCTGGAAACTGGTAAGCCCTGGGGCCGCCCGAATGACAGCATCGGCATGATGTACCAGTGGATGAAGATGAGCCGCACCGTAGCGCTCCAGCAGGAAGCGTCCGTCATTGCCGGGCAGGACTTCCAGTCCAACCAGTGGGGGCAGGTCTGGGGCATTCAGTCTCATGAAAACGTCTACGAGTTCTTCTACAACGCGCATGTGGCGAACGGCCTGACCCTTCAGCCGGACTTCCAGTATATCAACCGCCCCGGCGCCACGACGACGTTCCATGACGCCGCCGTGATGGCCCTTCAGTTCAACGTCGTTCTGTAATCTGCGGGATGGGCCGCAGGCTGAGAGGCCTGCCGCCCAGTCTGGCAAAAGCTTCCGCGCGGCAGGTCAGCACCAGAATCTGGAACCGCGTGGCCGCATCGGCCAGCACATCGAACATCAGTTCCAGCCGCTGAGAATCTGAAAAACTCAGCGCATCATCCAGCACCAGAATGGCGGGCGACTGGCGGGCATGCAGCAGTTCTGCAAAGCCCAGACGCACCAGCACGGCAATCTGCTCCCGCGTGCCATCCGACAGTTTGCCAAACTCTTCCGCCGTCCGCCGGGTCAGGCCGCACAGACCAAACCCGGTATCCATCTCAAGAGACGCACCGGGAAACACGGTGGAAAACGCGGGCTGGAGAGTGCGCACCAACGGGGCGAGATAGCGTTCAGTCTGCGTTTTTTCCGCATCGCTCAGGGTCTGGTCCAGGAGAGCCAGTGCGGCACGCTCCCGCTCATACCCTTCACAGTCCAGCTTGAGCCGCGAGGCCGTGCGCCCGGCCTCGGCAATTTTCTCATCCAGTCCATCGCCCTCGGCCACGCGCACGCGGGTTTCCCGTTCCTTGATCTCCTCACGCAGGCGCGCAATGGACGTGCGGGCGTTCTCCAGCGCCTGCTCCCGCCGCATAATGCGGGTTTCCACAACGGAGAGAGGCTGCTCCGTCTCTCGCCCGGCCTTGAGCGCCTGCACATGCGCTTCGGCCTGCGCTTGCGCCTGCGCGGTCTCTGCTGCACGTGCTGCGAGAGCGTCATCGCTTTCCCGCGCTGCACTCACGGCGAGTTCGCGCCCGAGCTGATCTCGTTCCGTCTGCTTTTGCCTGAGAGCCGTCTCAGCTTTGTCCTGCAGATTTTGGGCCGCGTTATACGCTGCCTGCTCCGTGCGCTCCGTCTGCCGGGCTTTGTCTGCGACGCGGGCGGCCTGCTCTTCTTCCTGCCGGGCCTTTTGCTGCAACGCCTGCAACGTCGCTTCCGTCTGGTCCGTTTGCACACCGCCTTCAGCCTCTGGGTTGCAAACAGTTTCTGTCGCAGCCTGATCTGCACGGCCACCTAGCACCCCGGCCAACTCCGGCTGGCAGTCCTGCTCAAACGCTGCCTGTTCCCGTTCCAGAGCAGCAACCTGATCACTCAAATCCTGCCGTAACGTCGCCAGAGCCTCGAACAGGGTCGCGTCGCGCTCATCCCGTGCTGTGGGCAAAGAGGCCACAAAGGCCGCACGCGCTTCCGCCACCCGCGTTTCGGCCTGTCGCCGTTCTTCAAACAGAGTCTCGGCGTCCTCCGCACTCTGGCATCCGGCGGAGTGCAGGACGGACTGAAGCTGTTGCCGGGCCGTATCTGCGGCCGCCAGAGCCTCATCATGATCTTTGACAGCCGGTGTAATGCGGAACTGGCCAATGCCTTCGACCTGCACGTCTGCTGCCTGTGTGAGAACCATCTCGCCCTGCGGGCAGGCAGCCCCATCCAGCAGAACACGACCAGCGGCTTCAGGCTGTAAGGTTACAGTCAAACGGGTTGCGCGGGCATTCAGCGCGGCCTGAGCCGCATCCTGTTCCCGCACGGCTTTCCGCACGCGGCGGATCAGCCCTTCATCAACCAGCAAGGCCGCCAGCACAGCACGGGCCTGTTCCAGCCGCGTGCAGGCCGCCTCGGCCCGGTGCAGCGTCTGTTTGCTTCGGTCCAGTGCGGCGCGCTGCTGCAAGACAGTGACCCGGCGAGAAACAGCCAGCAACGCCTGCCGTGCGGCCTGCTGCTGCTGTTCCGCCTGCTCTCGCTGTGTTCGGCTTTCTTCATAACGCTGACGGGCCTGTGCCGTCCGCTGCGTGAGGGCTTGCAGATCATGCTGCATTTCAGCCGCCTCACGTTCCAGCTTGCGCTGGGTCTCCCGCCGCTCCTGCCGCCGCTCCTGTTCATCGCAGAGGCTGTTGCGGGTGTGCGTCACCGTTGCGAGGGCGGCTCTGGCGGCCTGCTCCTCCGCATCCGCAACCCGCAGTTTGTCCCGCAACTGGCGCAAAGCCAGAAGTTCGGCCTCATCCTGCGCCTTGCGTTCCGGGTTTTCCTGCTCACGCAAGGCCCGGCGCGCCTGATCCAGCGCCGCCAGATCCTCTTCCAGCGCAGCCCGCCGGTTTTGGAGGTCTTGCAAACACGCCTGCGCCTGCGCTTCCTGCTCCAGCGCCTGCTTGTATTTGCCTGTTGGCTGACCGCTTTTTGCTGTCTGGAGCAGATGCAGCCGGTCCCGCACACGGCTCAGCACGGCACTGGCCGCAGCCCCACCGGTCGCATGGTCCACCCCATGTTCCAGGCAACTGCGCAGACTGTCCTGCCCGGTCTGGTTCAGGTCGGGCTGCGCAAAACTTTCGCCCTGCCCCACCAGCAGCGCGCTCCACAGGCCTGCCGCCTCGCTCTTGCTGGCTTCTTCCAGCCCCAGAAGGTTACGGAGAGCTTCTTCTGCCTGATCGCCTTCAAACCGTTCTGTGCCCAAGATCAACCGAGTGAAGGCCTTTGATGAGATGAACTGCTTTTCCAGATGGCAGTCCATGCCCTTCCATGTGAAAGACACCGCCACATGCGGTGCGCCGCCGCCATAAGGCTGAAGATCCTTGACGGGCTTAGCCTTGGAGCTGGACCGCACCATCAGGACCGCCTTCAGGGCGGCCAGCAGGGTCGATTTTCCGGCTTCGTTCGGCGCGGCCAGCACGTTCAGCCCCGGCCCCAGTCCATCCAGACGCACCGGGGACGCAAAGCGCCGAAAGCCTTCAATCTGTAAATCTGTCAGGATCATCCTGCCTGCGCTCCCATCTCCTGCCAGAACAGAAAAAGCCGTTGCAGGGCTTCCGAGGCCAGTTGCCCCTCCGCCCCGCCTGCTTCTGACTGAGCCAGCAGGTGCTCGGCAGCGGCGCGCACCGCCCCACCGGAGCCAAACCGATCCAGATCATCCAGCCCGGCGGAAAGCTGTGGTGCTCCTGTCAGGCGCAAACAGGCGACGGCTCCGCTCAGGCGCTTGAGGATCGTACTTTCATAAAGGGCCATATCGTCCACCGACAGCAGGCCGGACACCGCTGCCCAGACCAGCACCGCCCCCGGATTATCTGGCGCAATGCTGCGGATACGGGCATCCAGCGCCAGAATATCCTGCTCGGATGTCAGCACCACATCATCCAGCTTTTTCCATGTGTAGCGGCCAGTTCTGTGGCGCTTGATCTCCGGTTCCGCCCGAGGCCCGTGCAGCGTGACGACCACGGCTTCCCCTCCGCCACCACCGCCAGTCGTAAAGCGGTCCGTCTCCGGTGTGCCGGAATAAATCGTGCGGGCATCAATTTGACAAAAGCCGTGCCAGTCCCCCAGCGCCAGATAGGCTAACCCGGCGCGTTTAGCGCGGTCCAGCGCTACGGGATTGTGTTCTGATTCAACCTCACCACCAAACCCAACGACCGAACCATGTGCCAGACCAATCCGCAGCGCGTCTGGCGGGGTTTCGGCCTCGTCCATATAGGCCGTCAGATCGGTCAGAACGTGGCGGCGCTTGAGCACGGCGGGCAGCGCCCACGCATTATGTGCTGTATCAATCAAAACTGGTCCGGGCTCCCGATGCACCGTCACATTTTCCGGCAGACCGCTGCGGGCCAGACGCGCCCAGACACCTTCCGGCTGATCCGCATCATGGTTTCCGGGGATCAAATGCCACTGGATGTCCGCAAAATCGCGCATCCGTTCGATGGGCTGATGCAGGGTGCGCTCGGCTGGCGTCTCATGCTCGTACAC
This sequence comes from Acetobacter malorum, assembly GCF_001580615.1. Lineage (GTDB taxonomy): Bacteria > Pseudomonadota > Alphaproteobacteria > Acetobacterales > Acetobacteraceae > Acetobacter > Acetobacter malorum. The sequence continues at coordinate 66,831 of NZ_LHZC01000045.1, read as the reverse complement.
ATCCCCCACCACCAGCACATGCGCAGCGCCTTCCTGCCGTGCCAGCAGGCCGAGCCTTCGGATGGCTTCCAGCCGTTCTGCCTGCAACGCGCCGAGCGTATCGTCGTCAGCAAAGCGGAACGTCCGTCCAATCTGCCAGTCTGAGGTATGGATAAATTTCATAAAGGTCGCAGTTTTGAGAAGGTGTGCCTTAATTCAGCACATCCTGCCGTGGCATCATACCCATGCAGCCCACCCAAAGGCTGGCCTTTTTCCCATGCCCGCATTTTATGCAACCCGGCTCAGCGTATAAAAAATCCCCCATTGAATTATATTTTATTTTAATAGACTTCTGATTTTTGGGATTCGGCACAGTTACGGTCCGTGCCACCCGACTCTGCGTGACCCAGACTGACCTCTTGAGCGGCAAGGACGACGGAAAGGATGAGCCTCAACACCCCAGCCGCCTCGCCTATCAGATTCTGGAAGGGCCTTCGCCCGGCACTGCCCGCCTCCATCTTTCCGCCCGGCTGGTTTCTGTTCTGCCTGCGGACATGGCTTTCCGCTGTACTGGCACTGAGCACCGCGTTCTGGTTGCAGCTTTCCTCTCCCGGCTCTGCCGCCGTTACGGTGATGATTCTGGCCCAGCCCCTGCGCGGGCAAGTGCTCTCCAAAGCCGTCTACCGTTTAATGGGCACCATGGTGGGGGCGTTTGTCGCGCTGTTTCTTACCGCCTGCTTCAATCAAGACCGTGTTGTGTTTCTGGGCGGCGTGGGGCTTTGGCTCACTCTCTGCACCATTGTCGGCACGCTGGAAAAGGACTTCCGCGCCTATGCGGCAATGCTCTCAGGCTACACCGTGGCCATTGTGGGCATTAGCTGCATTGATAATCCGGGCTCTATTTTTGATGTCACGGTCAACCGCGTCTCGGCCATTGTGGTCGGCATTGCCGCCACGGCAGCGGTTAATGATATTTTCGGCTCCCCCACCGCGTGGGAAAAACTGGCCAGCAATCTGCACCGCGTGGCCAACATGGTGCAGCGCATCAGCCGGGATGCCATGGCCGGACACGGCATTCCCGACGACATGGCCTGCGCGGGTCTGGCGGGCGAGATTATTGCGCTGACCTCTCAGGTCTCCTTCGCCAAAACCGAATTGCCCGATGCCAGCGTGCGGCTGGCAGGGGCCCGCTCCGCCATGGTGGCCTTGCTGGAAATGCTCAGTTGCAGCCGGGCCATTGCCGCAGTGCTGCGCAAGGGCGAAATTTCCGGCCCGGTGCTGAACCAGATCCGCAGCGCCTTCGGGGATGGCACCCCCGTGGCCTCCCCCCGTCAGGCCGTGTGGGATCTGGAAGATCTGGCGAAGGAAGCCCATGCGGAAGAACTGGACCGCGGCCCGACACTGGATGAAGCCTGGCTGATTGAACGCTCCATGGCGCTCCTGTCCGATGCCCGCTGGGCGGCTGATGGCATTGACGCCTTTGAAAACGGCAAGCGTGCCCGCACACAGGCCCCGGAACTGAAAATCGAGCAGCATCAGGACGTGATTGCCGCCCTGCTGGCCGGCCTGCGCACCCTCACCGGGTTTTCCGTCGCAGCCGGTCTGTGCATCATCTCCGATATTCCCTCGACCTACACAGCGCTTTCTCAGGTAGCCGTTATCCTCACGCTGGCCGCCACCACCTATAATGCCCGCGGCTTTGGCATGGGCGCGCTGATCGGCACGCCTCTGGCAATCGTCGTTGCCGCCATTCTGAACTTTGGCATTCTTCCCCACGGGGCAGACATGCCGTTTCTGGCCATGGTCATCATCCCCGTTATTTTTGGGGGCTGCCTGCTGTTGATGAACCCAAAGACCGCCACGATCGGTTTTAATGCCGGGGTGTTCTTCTTCGTCATTCTGGGTGTTGCCAACCAGCAGAACTATGAGCCTTCGGCCTTTATTGACCGGAACGTGCTGTATCTGTTTGCCGCTATTGTCATCTTTATCTCACTGGTGCTGCTTCTGCCTCCATCGGCCAACCGCCGGCGCTTCCGTGTAGCGATTACCATTGGGCATGATCTGCGGCTCCAGCTTGAAGGCCATGGGGAACAGGCAGGTTCCGCGCTCATCAGCCGCCATTACGACCGGCTGTGCAAAATTCTCGACTGGAACAGTTACCTCCCGAACACAAAATCCAAGGTCCGCGTGTTCAACCGGCTCTCCAGTCTGGATGAGCTGAATGTGGAACTGGCCCGCGCCCGCCGCCATCTGCAACGCGCAGCCACCATCCCCGCCATCCGGGCCGATGCGGAGGCGGCGTTCCGTTCCACAGTCGTCTACAACATCAACTCTGCTCTGTACCGCATGCGCAAACATGCCCGTATCCTGCTCGATCACGCCATCACCCTGCCGCATGGGGAAATGGCGACAGCGCTGGCGGCCGTTTCCGGCATGGTGGGAGCCATCCGGCTGCTGGAGCATAACCGCTCCGCGCTCCAGATTTATGACATCATTCCCCTGCCCGATCAGCAATGGAAGGCCTTCTGACCATGGAGCTTCGCGCTGTTCTGGATATTGATGGCCTGCTGGTGTCCTCGTTTCTGGTCCATGCGGGTCTGGCCGTTGTCACGCTGCTGGTGCTCAACCCCATTTTAGCAAAAGTGGGTGCCCGCCGGGTGATCTGGAACCTGCCTCTGGCTGAATTCGGGCTGTTTGTCTGCCTGATCGGCCTCTACACCATTCTCTTGTAAAAGGATTGTCCAACCGTGTTTGAACGCGCCCGCCGCGCCCTGCAGTTTGTCACGACGGGGACAATTCTCGCCATTGCCGGCATTGTCGGTCTCGTCTTGTGGGACTACTACACCGCAGCACCCTGGACCCGGAACGGGCAGGTTCGCGTGCAGGTGGCTGATATTGCGCCGCGTGTGTCCGGCCAGATTATTGCTGTGCGGGTCAGGGACAACCAGTTTGTCCATGCCGGGGATATTCTCTACGAAATCGACCCCTTTGACTTCAAGGTCGCCGTCGCCTCCGCCACAGCCCGCGTGAATGAACGGCAGGCAGACATGGTGCTGAAAGACACACAGGAAAGCCGCCGGAATAAACTGACGGAAGTTGCCGCCTCCCGCGAGGAAAAGCAGGTTTATCAGGCCACGGCCGACATGGCCAAAGCCCAGTATGGGGAGGCCATGGCGGCTCTCTCTCAGGCCAAGATCAATCTGGACCGTACGTTTGTGCGCAGCACAGTGACCGGCTATGTCACCAACCTGATCATGCGGGTGGGTGATTACGCGACGGCCGGCAAATCCAATGTGCAGATCATTGATGCCTCATCCTACTGGGTGGATGGCTATTTTGAAGAAACCAAAATCCGCTCCATCCATGTGGGAGACCGTGTGCGGATGGATCTGATGGGCTTCAGAGAACCCATGTGGGGCCATGTCATCAGCGTGACCCGCGGTATTGCCACTCCCAACGCCACGCCCTCCACACAGGGCCTGCCCTCCGTGGACCCGGTTTATACCTGGGTGCGTCTGGCCCAGCGTATCCCGGTACGGGTGCACATCGACAGCATCCCACCCGGCACCCAGATTGCCGCTGGCATGACCACCACCGTCACCATTGTCGGCAGCAAGGGCAAGCGCGCGCATGATACGCTGGCAGAAACCTTTGACCGCCTGCATGACGCCCTGATGGGGGGAGCCGGGGGCAGCGGTCTCCATAATTAAGGAGTAAGCAACGGCAAATCAAAGGACAGATGCTCCGGCCTTTCTTTATGTCTGCCGCTGGACGCGTGTGCGGGTGACTGGCACAAATGGCGTTATGTCTGGCCAGCTCATCTCCCTCCGCCGCGCTGCTCTGGCGGCGTTCTGCCTTTTCCTTGCCGCGTCTGGCAGCTTTGCCAAAGCCGCCTCAGGGCAGCAAAACCGTGGGCTGGTTGTCCACACGCCTTGCTTGCAGAGCCTGCATCTTGTCAGCAACCGATCGCAAAGTGAGATGGCGCGCGCTGAAGGCGCTTTACCGCAGGATGTAACGCTCACCACGGCACCCGATGGCGTTACAACCCTCCGGCAACAGACCTGTACCAACAGCGGCACTCTGACGGTCTCTGTCCGGCCCGACATCAGCCTGACTATTGACGACGCAGGCGCGACAAATATCACAGTAGCAGACCGCACCGGCCCCACCTTTATTCATGCAGGCAGCGGCACCCTGACTCTGGGCAAAACCGGAGAGCTGGGGCTGTTCTCTGATTCCTCAGGGCCCATCACCATTTCAACGCTGGCTGAATCCGCCCGTATTCGGTCGGAAAAGAGCGCGCCTGTCACCATTCATACGGTCGCCGCCCCGGCGCTGGCTTTGTATCTTGGAGGGAGCGCCAGCTTCACGGCCAATGCCGGTCAGCTCAAGGCTCTGGAAATTACGTCCAGCAGCACGGGAGACGCCGTTTTTCATGGTGTCACAGAGGTTGGCATGTTCCATGTTGAGCAGAGCGGAGGGATCAGTGTTGACAAAGTCACAGGTCCACTGGCAACGGAACGAGACGGAAGCGGAAAGATTATCAGTGATGCCGCAGCGCCCCCACCGCTGACCCGGGCAGACCGGGCTAACGTCCTGCCCTAAGGCCTGACGCGCTTTTCCTGCGATTTTGCAGGGCGGTTTTCGGGGTGTTGGGCATTTCTGACCGGTTGAAACATACCGAATATCAATTTTTTGGTGCTTCGTTTAATGCCACGCTGGCTCTACCCGCCCGCCAGCTTTGATCCTGGGTAAGGAAGACCGCTTTTGTCCATCTGCCGGCTTTTTATCATGCGTCCCGTCGGCACTCTTCTGATGGCCATGGCTTTTGTTCTGGCTGGCATTTTTGCCTATCGGGCAATGCCGGTAGCCGACCTGCCCAACATCTCCGTGCCTGTCATCTATGTTGTGGCCTCTCAGCCCGGCAGCTCTCCGCAGCAGATGGCGAGCTCGCTCACCACACCGCTTGAGCGCCATCTGGGCCAGATTGCAGGCCTGACCAGCATGCGGTCCGATTCAACGGACACCAGCGCCTTTATCCTGATGTTTTTTGACAACAGCCGGGACATTAACGGCGCGGCGCGTGATGTAGAGGCCGCCTTGCAGGCCGCACGGGCAGACATGCCGCACACGCTGCTGATGCCACCGCAATATTACAAAGCCAACCCGTCTGACAGCCCGATCATGCTGGCGACAATGACCTCCCCCACCCGCTCCCCCACGGCCCTGCGGGATCTGGCGGAAACACGGCTGAAGCCCCTGTTGGCAGGGGTAAAAGGCGTTGGCTGGGTGGAGCTGGTCGGAGCATCCAAACCCGCCGTGCGCGTGGAGATGAACCCGATGATGCTGTATAAATACGGCATCGGGTTTGAGGACGTGCGTTCCGCACTCGCCTCGGCCAACGCCAACACGCCCAAAGGCTTTCTTGATTCCGGCGGCCAGCGCCTGACACTGGAAACGAACGATCAGGCCCGTACGGCAAACGAGTATCGGGACCTTGTCATCGGCTACCGCAATGGCCGCCCTGTGCGCCTTACTGACGTTGCCATTGTGCGGGATGGCCCGCAGGATGAGCGCAAGGCCGCATGGTATAATGAAAAGCCCGCCATCATCACCATTATCCGCCCGCAGCCCGGTGCGAATGTGATTGAAGTCACGAACGCCATCCGGGCCCGTGCGGACATTCTGGCCAATGCGTTGCCAGCGGATGTGGAGTTCAAACTGGTCTCTGACCGCTCGGTGTCCATCCGTGGCGCGCTGGAAGACACGCAATATACGCTGGTCATTTCCGTCGTGCTTGTGGTGCTTGTGGTGCTGGCGTTTCTGCGCAGCTGGCGGTCCACGCTCATTCCAGCCATTACCGTGCCCATCTCTCTGGCGGGTTCTCTGGGTGTGATGCATCTGATGGGCTTCTCGCTCGATACCCTGTCTCTCATGGCGCTGACCATTGCCACCGGCTTTGTGGTGGATGATGCCATTGTGGTGGTGGAAAATATTGCCCGCCACATGGAAGCCGGCATGGAGCGGATGGAAGCCACCCTGCTTGGCTCGCGCGAGATTGCGTTTACCATTCTCTCCATCACCATTTCACTGATTGCTGTCTTTCTGCCGCTCCTGCTGCTGGGCGGCATTCCGGGCAAGATCTTCTTTGAATTTGCGATGACGCTGACCACAGCAGTCTCCGTCTCGTTCTTTCTGTCCATTTCGCTCACGCCCATGATGTGCGCCTACATGCTGGAAATCCATCATGAGCCGGACCCCAATGCCCCGCCGCCCAAAAAAGGCGTGTTCACGCATGCGGCTCATCTGCTGGCGGATGGCACGGACAAGGCGCTGGAATGGCTGGTCCGTGGGTATGAACGCTCTCTGAACTGGGCGCTGCGTCACCCCTGGCTGATTTTCTGCTCCCTGCCCGCCAGCTTTTTTGCGACTATCGGCATTCTGATTGTCATGTCCAAAACCGTGCTGCCTGCGGAAGATATTTCCCTGCTGGAAAGCTATCTGAGCTCCGACCAGACCAGCTCCTTCGCTGCCATGTCCGGCAAGACGAAAGAGGTCATCAAAGCCATGATGGTGGACCATGATGTCAGCGATGTTCTGGGCTTTGCCGGGGAAGATGCTGCTAATGAATCTCAGGTCTTCGCCCAGCTGACGGACAAGGCGGGGCGCAGTTCCACTCCGGAACAGATTGCGGCCCGTGTGCGGGAACGCGTGAAAAATATTCCGGGCATGACCGCCAGTATTTCCAATGCCGGGGACATCAACGGTGGCGGCGGACGCCAGCATGAGGGCACGTATCAATATATCTTCCAGAGTGACAACGCTGAAGACATTTACACGTGGGTGCCGCGCATTACGGAAGCCCTGCGCAAAAGCAAGGTGATTGTTGGCGTCAACAGCCATCTGTCCGGCAATGGCACGGCCATGCATGTACGCATCCAGCGTGATACGGCAGCACGTTATCTCGTCACCCCGCAGCTGATTGGGAATGCGCTCTATGATGCCTACGGGCAGCGCACCGCCTCCGCCATTTCCACACCGCTGACGACCTATTATGTGGTGATGGAAGTGGAAAAGCAGTTCCGGGAAAATCCGGACATGCTCAAAACCCTCTGGGTTTCCACCGCCGGTGGCACGGCAGCGGGGGCCACGGCATCCAACACGGTGCGTGTGGTCAAACCTTGGGACGCTACGGAATCCAGAGAAGCCTCACTCAGCCAGCAGTCCTTCCGTAATGCTATTGCCAACCGTCTGGCGGGCGGTGGTGCTGGTGCCTCCAACGGTTCTGCGGTGTCCTCCTCCTCTGAGACCATGGTGCCGCTCCCCACCGTGGCAACGCTGGAGACGGCTCCGACCCCGCTTCAGGTCAGCCATGAGAACGGGTTCATTTCCGGGTCCATCGCGTTTGACCTCGCCGCCGGAAAATCTCTGGGAGATGCCACGGCCGAAATTCAGCGGGCCATGCTCAGCCTGCACACGCCTCAGAGCCTGCGTGGCGATTTTTCCGGTCAGGCCGGGGATATGCAGAAAGACCTGATTAACGAGCTTCTGGTGTTCGTCGCCGCGATCCTGACGATGTATGTCACGCTCGGCATTCTCTATGAGAGCTACATCCAGCCGCTGACCATTCTCTCCACCCTGCCCTCCGCTGCCGTGGGCGCAGTGCTAACGCTGTGGATCTGTCAGGAACCGTTCTCTCTCATCGCCATGATCAGCGTAATTCTGCTGATTGGTATTGTGAAGAAAAACGCCATCCTGATGATCGACTTCGCCCTCCATGTGGAGCGGGAGCAGAACCTGCCGCCGGAAGAGGCCATCCGCACCGCCTGTCTGACACGTTTCCGCCCGATCCTGATGACCACACTGGCTGCCGCCTTTGGTGCGGTGCCGCTGGTCTTTGGCCATGGTTATGGGTCGGAACTGCGCCGCCCGCTGGGCATTGCCGTTATTGGCGGGCTGGCTACCAGCCAGTTGCTGACCCTATATTCCACCCCGGTGATCTATCTGTTCATGCACCGGCTGGGCCGCTGGGTGCAGCGGAAGGGGGCGGCGATTGGGGCCAGATTGCGCTTCACGCGGGCCGACTCATCAGACGCCACGCCCTCCCACACGCCCTGAGCAGGGTGGCCGGAATGCCCGCCTGAGAGGGCGATAGGCATTCCGGCCAAAACTCGCTAAGAAAACAGCGTTTAAGACCCTTATCTGCAAGGAATGGTTCATCATGACCGATACCACCGTCCCCGATCGCCTGTCCGTTAATCCGGCCAGCCCGTATTTTAATGAAGCCCTGCTGGAACGCGGCGTTGGCATTCGCTTTAAGGGCGTAGAGAAAACCAACGTGGAAGAATACTGCATCAGCGAAGGCTGGGTGCGCGTGGCCGTTGGCAAAACAGTTGACCGCAATGGCAACCCGCTGACCATGAAGCTGCAGGGCCCGGTGGAGGCATGGATTAAAGACTAACCTGCGCTACAAACATGCCTCCCCAATAATTAATGACTTTATTAAATTATTGATGTTTGGGATACTGCACTCATCAATCGGATGTGAACACGTCTCAGGGAGAGCATGAATGGCCCAGTCTGAAACCGGGAAAAACCCGGATCTCCGCTACACAGTCGTCATCGTAGGGGGTGGTGCTGCCGGTATTGCGGTGGCCGCCCGCCTGCTGCATGAGCGGCCGACACTGGATGTCGCCGTGATTGACCCCTCCACCACTCACGCCTACCAGCCCGGCTGGACGCTGGTGGGTGCCGGGGTCATGACGCTGAAAAGCACGCTGAAGCAGGAAGGCGGGTTGATCCCCAATGGCTGCACCTGGCTACGGGCTGCCGTGGACTCCTTCCAGCCGGATGAAAAGCAGGTCACGCTGACCGATGGCCGGACGGTGTCTTATAATCGTCTGGTCGTCTGCCCCGGCCTCCAGCTGGACTGGGACAAGATTGAAGGCCTGCCCGAAACACTGGGCCGCAATGGCGTGTGCAGCAACTATTCCAAAGATACGGTGGAATATACTTGGACGTGCATCCAGTCCCTCTCCGGTGGCACGGCTCTGTTCACGCAGCCGCCCATGCCCATCAAATGCGCAGGGGCTCCCCAGAAAATTGCCTATCTGGCCGCTGACTACTGGCGCAAGGAAGGCACGCTGAACCGCACCAATGTGGAATTCTGCCTTGCTGGTGATGCGCTGTTTGGCGTGGCCTACTATCGCCCTGCCCTGCAGCAGGCTGTCGATTATTACGGCATCAACCTGCAGTACAAGCACACCCTGATTGCCGTGAACGGCCCGGAACGCAAAGCAACCTTTGCCGTGACAGGCCCAGACGGCAAAACGGAAAATGTGGTCAAAGATTTTGACATGCTGCACGTCACACCGCCGCAGAGCGCGCCGGACTTTATCAAGAAAAGCCCGCTGGCCAACGCAGGCGGCTGGGTCGATGTGGACCCCTCCACCCTGCGCCACACGAAGTATGACTCCATCTTCGGGCTGGGCGACGTGATTGGCACCTCCAACGCCAAGACCATGGCCGCTGCCCGTGCCCAGACCCCGGTTGTCACGGCAAACCTGCTGGCCTCTCTGGATGGCAAGCCGTTCAGCGGGATTTATGATGGCTATGGTGCCTGCCCGCTGACGGTCGGTTATGGCAAAATTGTTCTGGCGGAATTCCTGTATGGCGGCAAACCCGCCCCCAGCTTCCCCTACGACCAGCGCAAGCCGAGCCGCTTTGCATGGTTCCTGAAAACCACCGTCTTCCCGCGCGTGTATTGGGACATGATGCTCAAAGGCCGAGACATCACCGTGCCGCATCACCCGGAATGGATTAAGCCCTGATATTCGGCTTAATCGCTCTCTTAAAAACCCTCGCTTAACAGCGGGGTTTTTTATTGCCTTTTCACAACACCAGATCCGCACGCCGTTTTTATCGGAACTCACACCGTAACGAACCGTTCGTTGTTGTAAGAGAAACAATAAGAAAGGGCGTTATTCGTGAAAACCGCTGCACCAGAGCCTGCCTCTCAGGTTGACCCGGAAAGCCTGCGGCAGGGCAGACAAAACGCCTTTCTTTTTGCCGGAGCCGCGGGCCTTGCCGGGCTGATGTTTGGGCTGGATACCGGCGTAATTGCCGGAGCCCTGAAATTCATGGGGGCCGAACTTCAAGCGAGTGACCGCGCACAGGAATGGATTGTTTCCTCCCTGATGCTGGGGGCCGCTGCCGGGTCCCTGCTGGCTATCCCGGTTTCAAAACATCGGGGCCGCCGAGGGGCCATGTTTTATGCGGGCCTGCTCTTTCTGATTGGTACAGGTCTGTGCGCACTGGCTCCGTCCATCCCAGTCATGATCGCAGGGCGTATTTTTCTGGGCATAGGCGTGGGGTTCGCCTCCTTTTCAGCGCCCCTTTATATTGCAGAAATTACTGAAAAAAGCCGACGTGGTAAGATGATTTCCATCTACCAGCTCGTCATCACCGGCGGCATGTTGCTGGCTCTTCTCTCAGACAGTCTGCTCGCCTACGGCGGCCACTGGCGCTGGATGCTCGGTATTCTGGCGGTTCCCACAGTTCTCTTTATTCTTGCAACCACACAGGTTCCGTATTCCCCGCGCTGGCTAGCCATGCAGGGCCGCAAGCATGAAGCACATAGTGTTTTGCAGAAGATACGTGGCTCTAAGCAACAGGCCACGGAAGAACTGAACCGGATTGAACAGAATCTTAAAAAAACCAGCGGCAGTGGGCTGGCTTTGTTAAAATCCTCTCCCGGTTTCAGAAAAACCTTCACGCTGGGTATTCTGCTCCAGATGTTTCAGCAACTGGCAGGCATTAATATCCTGCTGTATTACGCCCCGCATATTCTGGAGCATCTGCATTTCTCGGCCCAGGCGGCCGTCTGGTGCACGACGCTCCTCGGTCTGGCCAACATGGTGGCAACCGGCTTTGCTATCCTGCTGATTGACCGCTGGGGGCGCCGCCCGCTGCTGCTGACAAGCACCATTATTGCTACCATCAGCCTCACTCTGTTTGGTTTCCTGCTCTATTCCCATGTGGGCGGCACCTTTGGCAGTGTGGCCGTTGTGACCCTTCTGGTTATTTTCACGCTGGGTTTTGCAACGGGTGAAGGTCCTATCCCCTGGACCATGTGCACGGAAATCCAGCCCCTTCAGGGCCGTGGTCTGGCCATTGCCTGCTCGACCTTTGCCAACTGGATTACAAACTGGCTTATCAGCAACGTCTTTTTGTCCGTTATGAGTGTCATTGGTGATTTTGGCGTCTTCTGGACACTGGCTGGTTTTAATGCCGTGTTTTTCCTGATCGGGTATTTTCTGGTGCCGGAAACCAAGGGCTGCTCTCTGGAAGAAATTGAACAGCGTGTGAAGGCAAACGTCCCGCTGCGCGAAATTGGCCAGCCCTTGTCTTCAGCCTCCTCCTCCACGCAGCATACGGTGCCACTGGGCATGCAGAAAGGATAACTTATGAGCGTGCGTCTTGGCTTTATCGGCACGGGGGATCTGGGCGCTGACCATGTCCGGCGCTGTGCAAACATCATTTCCGGCGCGACCGTTTCCGCTCTTTATAATCGCACACAGTCCCGCGCTGAGGACGTTGCCCGACAGTTTGCGCCTGAAGCGCGGGTGACGGCCACACCAGAGGAACTGATTGAAAGCCCACAGGTGGATGCGGTGGTCATTTCCTCCGCCAGCCAGACGCATGAAGATCTTGTTCTCAAAGCCATTCAGGCCGGGAAATATGTGTTTTGTGAAAAACCTCTCGCCACAACGGCAGAGGGGTGTGTGCGCATTCTGCACGCGGAAAGCGCCGCCGGAAAGCGACTGGTGCAGGTCGGGTTCGTGCGTGTGTATGACGAAGGGTATCTGAACCTGAAATCCCTGATCGACACAAAAGCGATTGGCTCTGTTCTGATGGCGCATGCGGCCCACCGCAACCCGACCTCCGGCCCGCATTACACCCGTGAGATGCTGATGAGCGAAACGCTCATCCATGATGTGAATACGTTCCACTGGCTGCTGGGTGAAAGCTTTACCGCAGCGCAGGTTCTCTATCCCCGCTCTACCTCCAAAGCTGATGCCACCTTGCAGGACCCCCAGCTTGTGATTCTGGAAACAGAAAGCGGTGTGCTGATTGATGTGGAAGTGTTTGTGAACTGCCAGTTTGGATACGACGTGCAGTGCGCACTGATTGGGGAGAGCGGAGAAGTCCGCCTCCCCGAACCCGCGCGGGCTACCGTGAGGCGGAACGGCCAGAACCACACCGCCATCACTATGGGGTGCAAAGAACGGTTTGAAGCCGCCTATGACCGGGAATTGCAGGCGTTTGTAGATGGTGTGGCGGCAGGCAAACTGACTGGCCCGGATAGCTGGGCTGGCTATGTCGCCTCCGCCACCACCGATGCCTGTATTCGGGCGCAGAAAAGTGGAAAAAGGGAAGACATCAGGCTGATCCCGCAGCCTGATGTCTATCGGTAAGACGGCTTTAAGCAGAGCGTGACTGTAGATTTTCTGCGTCCTGATCCACCACTAAATACGGACCAGACGCCAGAATGGTTATAGACAACATCCCCACTTTTCCACGAGACGCCTGATCACCAAGCGGCAGGACCGCGTTGCCGTTTGTCCATGCACATCCGGCATTTTCGCTTACGTGCCAGCCTTTAGGCTTTTCATCCAGCAGATGCGCTGTGATGTCATGCGAACAGCCATCACACAGCAGATGCACATCGCCAACCGCGACCCCCATAGACCGTCGATCATCCACAAAAGGACCGATCACATCCGCAGGTCGGCTGGCGCGTGACAGGATGCGAACAAACCGCGTATCCGGCGGCAGCATAAAGCTGTATCGCTCGGCTGTCTGCCGCACAGGGTAGAGAGTAGCCCCGGCATCTGTCATCAGGCGCAGATCAGGACAGTCAGTGGTGGTGACGTCTTTCTTAAGCTGCGCAGACTGTCCAGAAACCTTCGCCTTACGCTCTTCCAGAGTGCGGAACAGGGGCTCGACAAAAGACCGTTCAACACACAGCGGTGCAGCTGCATTCTCCTCCCATGTGTACGGCGCAGCCCCACGCAGAGCTGCAAACTTCCCTTCCTGCTGGAAGGAGGCGCGATCACCTGTTTCCAGATAGCTTTCGGTCAGCATGCCATCAGCAGAAATCACAGAATGGCTGGCCGTTTCTACGTGATAATAGTCGTAAGACCGGATGGATTTATCGTAAAAAATGGTTTCTCCGTTAACCAGCATCCGAACCGGGACAAACTTATTCTGCAGGAAGAGGCAATGTTCTGCCGTAATAAGCATGTCCTTGTAGGGCACCCCATCGGCAACAGCATCTTTCAGCACACGAACTGGCCAGCCAGCCTCATCATCCGGCAGGCCAGCATGGACAGTCGCCTGTGCTTTCCCGACCCAGACAATTGGGCGAGAAACCTCTTTATTGTTTTCCCAGTCAAAGGTGACAACCTGATCACCAATCTGAAGATCTTCAACAGCGACCTCACCTTTTTCGGTGCGGATCATGCTGCCCGGAAGGAAACAAACGAGAGAAGACGCCTGTGTGACATGATAGATGCCTCCGGCAGCGATAGTCGGGCTGTCAGACGATCCTCCGGCAACAACCTCAAGATGGGAGCCTGAACCGATATAACTGCTTGCGACGTATCCACCACTTCCAATGGTAAAAATATCACTCCCGCCATCCCCATTCGCGCCATACAGGAACGTATCTGAGACGGAGGAACCTCCTGCAGAAACTCTCCCTGCGTCAGAGACCAGAGTGTTCCGGGAAGAAACGCCACCACTCCTTACATATGTCCACCCATTAACGTTCACTGATGATTCCAGAACGCCACCGGATTCGATAAACACATTGTTCACCCCACCAGACACATACGCCCCAGATGCGACCGCTCCACTCGCAACAGTCAGGGTCCCGGCAGAAATAATGACCGGACCAGTATATTTTGTTGCGCCAGAGATAGGCTTCGCGCCGGTGTCAATCCCGGTTGCAGATTGATAGTAGGTCTTGCCATCAGCATCCTTGGTGGCAATCCAGTTCCCGCCACTCAGAACGGTTGCGGAGAGATAGCTGGATTGAGGATATGCCGTGTAATACGCAATGGGATTTGTAACGGTTGCACCGCTGTTGACCACCAGCTTTGTTCCGGAATCAACAATGGTATTGCCCGCAACATATCCACCACTGCTGACTGTGTAGATATCCGCTCCCCCGTCAGCCGCCGTTCCTGCCAGGAACGTATTAGAAACAGAAGACCCTCCAGCAGCAACACTGCCTGCATCGGAAACAAGCGTATTGTCGGAGGCGACACCACCGCTGCTCACATACGTCCAGCCGTTGATATTGACTGACGATTCAAAATTGCCGCCTGAGAGAACATAAACATTGTTCCACCCGCCAGACACATACGCACCGGAGGCAACGGCACCGGCGGCAACAGTCAGGTTGCCACCTGAAATGACAACAGGACCCGTATATTTTGCTGCGCCAGAGACGGGGCGCGCCGCGGAATTGATCCCGTTTGCGGATTGATAATAGGTCTTGCCATTACTATCCTTGGTAGCGATCCAGTTTCCGCCTTTCAGGACAGTCGCCCCGGAGGGTGCAACGGGGTAGGCTGGAGAGATCGTCGTATCCCCAAGGGCAGGTGCAGGCGTCCCACTCCCGACAGTTGAAGAGGGGCTATCAACGTACAGAGTGCCACCATTCTGCACCGTGATCGGCTCAGCAGTGGCGCCTGCGTTCACATTCAGCATCATGCCAGATCCGACGGTCGCACTCCCGCCGATGTACCCCCCTTTAGAGACGGCAAAGATATCGCCTCCCCCATCAGTAGGAGTGCCTGCAATAAATGTATCTGAAATGGAAGAACCACCTGCGGCGACATTCCCGGCATCAGAGACCAGCGTATTGTCAGAAGACACGCCACCACTGCGGACATAAGTCCAGCCGTTGACATTGACTGACGATTCAAAATTGCCGCCTGAGAGAACATAAACATTGTTCCACCCGCCGGAAATGTAAGCACCTGACGCAACAGCACCTGACGCAACAGTCAGATTGCCCCCTGAAATAATAACAGGCCCAGTATATTTTGTTGCGCCAGAGACGGGGCTTGCTCCGGCATCAATACCGGTTGCAGACTGATAATAGGTCTTGCCATCAGCATCCTTGGTGGCAATCCAGTTTCCGTTTTTCAGAACGGTTGCCCCTGCTGGAGGTGAGTAAGTAAGACTCATTACGGAATTCCTTTTCTTAACCTCAAACGGGTTAAAAATTCATTACCCGTCCATTAAGTGATCCTCACCTTTATCCTCCGTGAATTTTAATTTTTAATTAACACGCTCGAAGCAAACGAAATTTCTTGTGCGGATTTTAAGAAATTCTTTGAAAAGAACGTGAGCTTTCCGTTCCCTCCAAAATTAATATTTTTCTTCTGGTGATTAATTCCTGTGGGAGTCGATTACTTACACGCTCACAGGACATCAGCACGTAAAAGAAAAGGCCATTTCCACATGTGGAAATGGCCTTCTTTTTTGAAGTCTCTTTTGTAGGACTTTAAGCCTCGTCCGTCGGCCGCTTAGGCAACAGAGCCGGGACAAACACCAGCGTGGCCAGAAGTGTGCAGCCCAGTGAGAGCAGCAGCAGGCGGCCCATGCTGGCCGTGCCGGGGTGGTGCGAGAGCGCCAGAGAGCCAAAGGCTGTGCCGGTTGTCAGAGCGGAAAAGAGCACAGCGCGGGCGGTGGGAGACGCCAGCGGGAATTTCACCCCGTCCCGCCAGTTCATGACAAAATAGATGTTGAAGGAGACACCAACCCCCAGCAGCAGCGGCAGGGCGATAATGTTGGCAAAGTTCAGCGTTTCGGGCAGCAGCACCACCAGAATGACCGTCATCAGAGCGGACAGCATCAGCGGGGCCAGAACCAGCAGCATATCCTTCACCCGGCGCAGAGCGAGGAAGAGGATGAGCGCAATCATGATAATAGCCGCAGCCGCTGCCTGTTCAAACGCACGCACAATGGAGCGGGCGCTTTCCACAATATCAACAGCCGTACCGGCAATCTCCGGCTCGACCTTCTGCAGAGCCGTCACAAATTTCCGCAGAGCCCCGCTGCTGGACATCACACCCGTGGGGTGCACTTCCACAAGTGCCCGGCCATCTGGCAGCAGATAGTCATTAGCGATGGACGGCGGCACGTCTTTCAACGTTACCGGCGTGGCCTGCAACATGGTGCGCAGCTGGTCCAGCTGGGAAGGCAGGAACCGCACCAGAGCATTATTGGCGGCCAGAACCTGCGCATCCGGCGCCGTGGAGAGTTTGACCAGTGCCGCCTGAATGCGCCGCAGCGGGTCCTGCGCAGAAAGTTTATCCAGCACCCCGCCCAGCGCCGTCGCCGTTGCCGCAGCAGAGGCCCGCAGTTCATCAGCACTCGGAGCAGGTTTGGGGTTTGGCACAATCAGGGTTGGCAGCAGAATGGAGCTGGCATCCTGAATCAGCGCCAGTTTCTCATCCTGTTTAGTCGGGACAAAAGAGCCCAGCCACAGCACATCATGCACCTGCGGCACGCTGGAAAGCCGGTCAGCCTGCTTCTGCGCATCATCCAGAGATTTCACCAGCAGTTCTGCACTGTAAGGTGAAGACTGCGGATTGCTCATCAGCAGATGCAGGGCGCGCATCCCCTCAGAATTCGGGTTTTTGGTGTGCAGCGGGTCACCGTCAAACTGGAGTTTGGGCACCAGCGCAATACCCACCACGGCTACAACCCCAAACACCCCCAGCAGCACTGTGCGATGGTGACGGATTTTGACATCCACCGGCTTCATGAAGCTGTAGCCCATATCCGGGCAGTCCAGCTTGGGGTGGAAGATTTTCAGCAGTGCAGGCAGCAGGCTGGTGGTGGAAACAAATGCCACCAGCATGCCGATCCCGGCGATCAGCCCCAGCTGCGCAACCCCCAGAAAAGCCGTGGGAGTAAAGGCCAGAAAGCCAGCAGACGTGGCCAGAGCCGCCACCAGAATCTGGTGGCCGGTTTCCTCACCCGTCTCCCGCAGTGCTTCCAGAATACCGGCATTGCCAGAGTCAGCATGCTGCGCCCGGAAGCGGACTGAAAACTGGATGGCAAAATCCACCGCAATGCCGACAAACAGAATGGCAAAGGCCACGGAAATCAGATTAAGCGTGCCGACCGCAACGGCCGCAAAGCCGGTTGTTAGCAACAGCCCCACAACCAGTGTCACTACAATGGGCACAACCACGCGCCATGAGCGCACGGCAAGGGCCAGCCAGAGGGTGACGAGCACCAGAGAGCCCACCAGACCGCTGACCATCCCTTCTGCCACGGTCGCAAACTCTTCATCATCCAGCTTTACCTGCCCGGTCATATGCACTTTGACCTGACCGCTTTTGACAAATTCGAGCGATTTGATGGCCTGCACCATGGCATCGGATGCCGCACCACCCGGCTGGAAAGACCCATAATCCAGCTTCGGCTTGGTAATGACGAACTGATACCGCCCCGCCAAATCAGACAACTGCCCGCCCAGAAGCTGCTGCCATGAGAGCGGCTGAGGCTGGCCTGAGGCCGCCTTTTCCAGATTATCGGCAAAGCCGGCCAGCGGGGTCTGGAAGCTTTTCAGACCATCAGCCTGCCCCTGTTTGATCCCCTCAGAGATCAGAGACATCGCGCCAAACAAGCCACGGGCGGACGGGTCCTGCGCCAGTGCGGACAGGAAGGGCTGGGCTGTAATGGTGTCATTCAGCACTTGCGAGAGCGGCTGCGGCTCCAGAAACATCAGGCCATTGCGGATCAGATACGGGTTGGCATCCGGCCGCTCGGCAAAATTGAAGTGCGTGTGGTCGGCAGACAGTTTTGCGGCCAGTTCCCGTGCCGTCTCCCGCCCCTCTTCCGGCAGGTCGGCTTCAATCACCGCAACCAGCAGGTTCTCCTTCTGCGGGAACAGGCGGCCCATTTCATCCGAGCGCTGCTTCCACTCCAGACGGTCGGACAGCATCTTGCTGGTGTCTGTCGTCACGCCGAGGCAGGTCATGCCCGCATAAACTGCCCCGCAGGACAGCAGCAGGAACAAGGCCACCACCGCATAGGCATGACGAGCACAGAATGTAATGAAACGACCTATGGGGGCAGAGAGCATGACTGACGATCAGATCCTGAAAAGTTCACGGCACAAGGCCCAAAGCTGCTTTCGTTTGGACCAACCCACTGGCCCGATGCAAGTGAGGATATGCAGATCACACCTGGCGGGCCTACAGACCAGAGCGGGGAAGCGGGTTTTTACACCCGTTTTGAGACCGCGCATCCCACCGGTGTTCCAGCCATTGCCAGACCAGCAGAGACGGCACACCCCATGCAATTTCCCGCACACGTTTGATGAGAGACAGCGCAATGGCCAGAGCGGGGCTGATGCCAAACAGGCTGCCAATCAGCAGATAACCGCCTTCTGAAACACCCAGCGCACCCGGCACGGCAAACCCGACGGATTTGGCGGCCTCGCCCACGCCTTCAATGACAAAGCCGACCGAGAGCGAACAGTCATGCCCCATAAAATGCAGAATGAGGCAGACTTCCACCGCACCCAGCGCCCAGGCCACAAACTGGAGCCACAGGGCCATGACGGCGTTCCGTTTGACCTTATACAAGCCTAGCACGGCCTGATGCAGTCCACGAATGCCATCCACGCCGCTCCAGCCCAGATGCCCGGCAATTTTAACCAGCAGCACTTCCACAAAAGCCACAGCCCCCAGCCATTGGCTGATAAACAGCGCAAGGCCGACGGCGAGCGCAATCAGCGCGCTTTCCAGCAGTTCATCAGTAATGGGAGAGCGTTTGACCAGAAACAGCAGCAGGCCCAGCCCCATAAAGGTGAACAGGACCTGACTAAGCAGTTCGAGCGTAAGATCACAAATGGTTGCGGCGGCGGCGTGTTTGGTGCCTAAGCCCCGCCGCGCCAGCAGGCGGCTGGACCAGACCTCGCCCCCCACCTGTGCCACGGGGAGCAGGTTGTTGATGCCTTCCCGCACACAGCGCAGCAAAAAATAGTCACGCCATGGCAGAGAGGGGGAAAGGCTGTTGCCCGCAATCATCCGCCAGGCTTGCGCGGAGAGTGCCACCTGCACGGCATGGAACAGCGTGGCGGCCAGAATGCCCCAGCCACCCGTCATGATAAGCGAAAGAATGGAGCGCGCGCCGAACTGCATCAGCATCCACACAGTCAGCCCCAGACCTAAAAGACCCGCGATGACGGTAACCCGCTTCATTCTTCCCCCTGTGTTAGAGGGCCGCTGACTCCGTAATGCAGCCCTTTTGCATCAGACCCTGATCTGACGCAGCAAAGCAAGAGACTCCACGCAGGCAGCGGCTGCTTCACGCCCTTTGTTATGAATATCATCGCGGGAGCGGACCTGAGCCTGCTCATCCGTGTAGGTGGTCAGCACACCAAAGGCGATGGGCGTTTCCGTCGTCAGAGAGGCCTGCATCAGCCCGACCGTGGTGCCAAGGCTGATGAATTCAAAATGGGCCGTATCTCCTTTGATCACGCAGCCAAGGCAGATCACCCCTTCAAAGCGTCCGCTTTTGGCCAGTGTCTGCGCCAGCAGCGGCATTTCAAACGCGCCCGGGGCCGCAAAAATATCCTGCTCAGCAACCGTAATGCCGTGCTCGCCCAGCCATGCCAGAGCGCCATCCCGCAGGCCGCCGGTCACCTCTTCGTTAAAGCGGCTGACGATCAGAGCAAGACGCGGCATGGGCGTGAGGTTGAGGTCCGGGAGGGAGACAGGAATCCGTGTGCTCATGTAAATATCCTTAAAGAAAACTGTGTAAAATCAGACTGCGGCGTCGGCTGGCGCATCACTCACAGAAAAGTGACCCAGGCTGTGCCCCATCCGCTGCCGCTTGGCATGCAGATACGCCCGGTTGTGTGGGTTAACAGGGGTTTCCAGACCGATTCTCTTGCGGACATGAAAACCACGCGCTTCCAGCGCCCGCACTTTGTCCGGGTTATTGGTCAGCAGATCGAGCTGCCCGATGCCCAGATCCCGCAGGATCCCGGCCGCTGCCGTCCAGTCCCGCACATCCGTGGCAAAGCCCAGCCGGTGGTTGGCATCGACTGTATCCAGACCGGCATCCTGCAATTCATAAGCGCGGATCTTGTTGACCAGACCAATGCCCCGGCCTTCATGCCCACGCACATAAACCAGCACGCCACAGGCCGCCTTGCCGATAGCTTTGAGTGCTGCGTGTAACTGCGTGCCGCAGTCACACCGCAGAGACCCCAGCGCATCGCCCGTCACACATTCAGAATGCATGCGCACCAGCGGCACAGCGCCCACTGCGGCAGGATTACCTTTGACCAGCGCCACATGTTCCACACCCCGTGAGTCGCGGAAGGCATGAATCGCCAGATCTTCCCCGCCATAAGCACTGGGCAGCGCTGCGGTGGCGAGATCTGCTATCGCTTCTTCTGCCACACCGTCTGCATCCGCCGTTCCCTGATGCGCTGAAGGAGCCGCTGCGGTATCCGTATCAGACGCAAGCGGCGTCAGGCCGTGAGCGCTGATCCATGTGACCAGCTCCGCAATGGAGATAATCGGCATGTCATGCTGCTGGCCGTAAACTTCCAGCGCCGGACGGCGGGCCATGGTCCCGTCTTCATTCAGGATTTCACAAATCACCGCAGCCGGACGCAGGCCAGCCAGACGCAGCAGATCAATAGAGCCTTCCGTATGGCCAATGCGCTCCAGAACCCCGCCAGGGGCTGCACGCAACGGGAAGATGTGCCCCGGCGTTGCCAGATCCATCGGCTGAGCGGTGTCAGAAGCCGCAACCTGAATGGTATGGGCGCGATCTGCGGCGGAAATGCCGGTTGTCACCCCTTCCCGCGCCTCAATGGACACAGTGAAGGCCGTGCCATGCCGGGCGGTATTGTCCCGCACCATCATGGGCAGTTGCAGTTTGTCCACCTGTGCGGGGGTCAACGGCAGGCAGACCAGCCCGCGGGCATGGGTGATCATGAAGTTCATGGCGGCTGGCGTCATGAATTCCGCTGCCATGACGAGGTCACCCTCGTTCTCGCGGTCTTCATCATCCACCATAATCACCATGCGGCCCGCGCGCAGAGCCTCTACAGCGCGACGCATAGCCTCAGACGGCTGAACCGCCACGGGTGCGCCGTTTTTCACCGGTTCTGACATAGAACCTCCACATATTTGGCAATCACATCAACTTCCACATTTACCGCGTCACCCGGCTGAAGTTTGCCGAGGTTGGTGTGGGTCCATGTGTGCGGGATAATCATCAGCGCGATGCGGAACACGTCGTCTTTCACGTCGCTGAGTTCATTCAGGGTCAGGCTGATGCCATCGAGCGTGATGGAGCCTTTTTCCACCATGTAACGCCGCAGGCTGGCAGGCACTTCAAACACCACCCGGTGCGCATCGCCCGAGGGCGTACTTTCCACAAAGCGGGCGGTGCCATCCACATGGCCCTGCACGATATGGCCAGAGAGGCGGGTGGCAGGCGTTACGGCACGTTCCAGATTAACATGGCTTCCGGCCCGGAGCGCGCCCAGCGTGGTGCGGTCCAGCGTCTCACTGCTGACAAAGAACTGCACAAGGCCGGTTTCGGACGGTGCCGTGGCGGTCAGACACACACCGTTGACGGCAATGCTCTCCCCCTCGGCCACATCCCGCAGGCCGGTTTCCACTTCCAGCATGACAGATTTGGCACCGGGTTCGACTTTAAGCACTGGGCCGAGTGATTCGATGATTCCGGAAAACATGGTTACTCCTCAGCGCACCGTGCCCACTCCGGAAACAGAGCAAGCGGCGTTGTTGCATGACGGGTTGTGACGGAAAAATGGTCTGCGCCGTGGGCTTCCTGACGAATGGTCAGCCAGTCATCCCACAGGTTCTGCTCCCGCAGGGCGGCCAGCACCCTCGGGCCGGCTTCCACCATTGCCCAGAGGGCGGACGTTTCTGCCAGCAGAGCGGGAAGCTTTTGAATATCCGGGCAGAAGTGCACATCAAAACGTGTGCGGGCCTGCTCCAGCCAGTGCGTCGGCACATGCGCGGAGTGGCCGCACACCACCAGATCTCTGCGGCGCTCGGCGTGGTCCTGCACATGCCGCACCGTAAAGGAGGGGTTATCTGCCACCACCGTGCCCGTGCCGGTTATGACCAGATCAGTTGCCCGACGCAGGGCATGCGCAAAGCGGAGCGACTCTGGCGTTGTGAAGGTTGTTTGTCCGGCAGGCGGCACCATGCTGCCGTGCTCGTCCAGCGCCTGTTTGACTGTGATCCATGGCCGCCCCTGCGTCATCCGCATGGCGAACGGGGCCAGCAGAGCGCGGCACCGGGCGGCAAGATCCGCGCCGTTCGGGCTTTCCGCCAGCCAGTGCACAGAAACGCCAGCTTTTGTCAGAGCCGCAGCCCCACCGCCAGCGACATGCGGGTTAGGGTCCGGGCAGCCGATCCAGACAGTTTGGGCGGGAGACTCCAACAGGGCTTCCGTGCAGGGGCGCGTGCGGCCTGTATGGTTGCAGGGTTCCAGCGTAACAACGGCCGTATGCACACGGCTAAACACCCCGGCCCGCTTGGCCTGCTCCAGCGCCAGCCGTTCCGCATGCAACTGCCCGGCCCGGTGGTGCGCTGCGACAATCAGCACCTCACCGGCCTCATCCAGCAGCGTGCAGCCCACGGCGGGGTTGGGAGCCGTCTGGCCCACAAATCGCCATGCTTCTGCAATCGCCGCCTCAAAGGCCTGCGCGACACAGTTCGGCATCATTTTTGAAGGGTCTTGCGTCACACCCTGCACCCATCTGCCAAAAACAAAACCAGACAGACTCAGGGCAGATAGCAGGGAACACCCCTTACGCCTCCGCACTGGACGCGGAGACCCAAAGGCCTGCACCGTTCTCTCTCATCCGGACTGTAACCGTCGGCTCCGGAATCACACCGGATCTGCTGACCCTGCCGAAGCAGGCGCTCGCGGGCTTATAACGGAGAACCGTTACTTACCGCCGGTAGGGACTTGCACCCTGCCCTGAGAACGTCACGATCATACAAAAGATGACCGCTCTTGTTATGATGGGGTGAATAAAGCCCGCTTGCAAGAGAGAATGCGCGCAAAGCGGGCCAAAGAATGCGTGAGGACCGGGTTAAGTGCTACGCTCTCAAAAAGCCCAGATCGCATCACAGCTGAACCAGAGCATATTATTAGTGCCGTTATTCACGATCGGATTGGACACCGTGCCAGCCTGATTGAACGGATGGGTGCCGTTCAGCGATTTATCCAGACGGATTTCCGGCCGAAGGGTCAAAGCACCAAGACCGAGGCGTTTGTTGATGAATTGCGGCTGGTAGGACGCACCCACTGTCAGTTCCCCATAAGTCGTGGGGGGAGCCGCATAATAAGGATAAGGCTGGTTGCTGAGGGAGCGTGTGTAAGACGTAAAACTGGAATATTGCGCCGTCACAGCGCCGGTATTGTCGCGGTAGATTTCGCCACGGGCATTCAGGGTCAGCCAGGGGCGAATGGCCCAGGCCAGATAGGAAGAAACCCCATACACATCATCATGCGTGAGATCATCATGCAGATAGATGCCGTCCACCGTGACGGTCACCTTCTTGTTCACATGATACGCCGCCATGATGTTCCCGTTATATTGCATCTTCTCGTTCGCGAGCGGCCCCATCCCGGCACTTGACCATCCATCGGGGGACGTTATGGCACGCCCATTATTGCCCTGCGGGCCGAAGCGGCCAATGGCATGCACATCCAGCTTGCCGTCCAGAAGGTGATTGAAGGCGAACCCGAAATAGCCTTTGGGTTTATTGTTGCTTCCTGACCGTCCGAACGTGGTGGAATTACCGGCATCAATTCCCAGAATCCAGTCCGCATGTTTTGTCAGATGCATGGTGGCGACAATGCCAACCGTTTCAAACGGCGTAAGATACTCGGACGCGTAATTAAATGTGTAAAACGGACGCGCCTGTGCCGGTGTGCCCTCCGCGCCCATCAGCCCGTACATCTGTCCCATCTGCACATCTATCCCGTGGCGGAACAACCAGGGCAGATGCACATCCAGATGCGCCTGCGTAGGCGCCCACTGATACAGGCTGTTCAGCGAGCCTGAGCCCATACCGATAGTCGGGTCAAAGCGGGCATCCGAGCCATACATGGCCTCCAGCACAAACCCGATGCCATACCCCCCGCCCACACTTGTCACGGGGTGAGAGAGGGATCCCATAATCTGGTTGAGCGTAAAGCTATTGGCCCGGTCCGTATAATACTGGCCGAAGTTGCGGCCAGAGCGCGTCCACGGGTTGCCGGAAATCCCGGCTTCAACACTCAGGTGGCCTTCCAGCCCGTCCCAATACGTCAGCCTGTGCCCGGGTTTGGGGTGAAACAAATTGCCCACATGCAGCTTGGGCATATCCCCCTGATCCGGGGTGCTGGCAGGAACCACCTGTTCTCCATCGGATGGCGTGCCAGCAGATTTTTCAGCTTTGGCAGGTTGAGCCACAGGCTTTTGCACGGCACCCGGCTGCACCCGCTTTTTGGGCACGGACGAACGTCGTGCGGGGGGCTGCTCAGATGGTGCGGCATGAGTATCCGGGGAGAGAACCGCACAGCCAAGCAGCAGTAAAGAAGCCAGAGAAACCTGCTTCAGTCTGGTATGCTTTGCCATCCGCCTCAATCCACTCCAGAAAATATCGGGGTCACAAGACATGATTTGGCCGCTCTATTGAACCGGCTGTTTTCTGGACAGAGCCATGAACAGAACAGACAGCACCACCATGAAGCCCAGATAAATGCAGAAGATCGTACCATTGCAGGAGATGACCGCGACCAGAGCAATCAACGCCCCAACCAGCGCAATACCGGGCAAAACCGGGTAGAGCGGCGCGCGATAGGAGCGATGCAGATCAGGCTCCGTGCGGCGCAGACGGAACAGGCTGATCATGCTCAGCACATACATGGTCAGCGCCCCGAAAACCGACATGGTGACCAGCGTTGCGGTGAGCGACTGCCCGTTAATGGAAATAAAATCGTCCGAGAAAATGGCGGCAATGCCGATCACGCCGCCAGCGATGGTCGCCATATACGGAGTCTGAAACCGGGGATGTAACTGCCCCAGCACTTTCGGCAGGAAGCCGGCACGGGCCAGCGCAAAAATCTGCCGGGCATAGCCCATAATAATCCCGTGCAGGGACGCCACCAGCCCAAACAGCCCCAGCCAGACCAGCATATGCAACCAGCCACTGTTGCTGCCCACCACACGCTTCATGGCCTGTGGCAGCGGGTCATTCAGATTGGCGAGGCTGTGCCAGTCCCCGACACCGCCTGCAAACAGCATGACACCGAAGGCGAGAGAAACGAGCGTGAGCACGCCGGCAATATAGGCAATGGGAATAGCGCGTTTGGGGTCTTTGGCTTCCTCCGCCGCCATGGCGACGCCTTCAATGGCCAGAAAGAACCAGATGGCAAACGGGATGGCGGCAAAAATGCCTCCCATGGCTTCCCAGCCAAAATGCGGAGCAGCACCCCAGCCGTCATGCAGAAAGTTCTGCCATGAAAAGGCGGGCGCCACGACGCCCATAAACACCAGCAATTCGATAATAGCCGCGATGGTAATAAAGAGTTCAAATGTTGCTGCGATATGCACGCCAACAATATTCAGCGCCATGAACACCAGATAGGCCCCACAGGCCGCCACCTTGGGCGAAAGCCCCGGAAACTGCACGTTCAGATAGGCCCCAATAGCCAGCGCAATGGCAGGTGGCGCAAAAATGAACTCCACCAGGGTCGCCAGTCCCACAATCAGCCCACCCCAGCGGCCCAGCGCGCGGGAACTGTAGGTAAACGGGCCGCCGGCCTGCGGGATGGCGCAGGTCAGTTCCGTAAAACTGAAGATGAAGGCTGTATAAATCACCGCGACAAACACAGTAGCGACCAGAAAGCCCAGCGTGCCCGCTGTGGCCCACCCATAACTCCAGCCGAAATATTCACCCGAAATAACCAGACCGACGGCAATGCCCCACAGGTGGAAGGCCCCCAGCGTTTTGTGCAGATTGGTGGGGCTCTGGTTCATGCGTGCGGGTCCTTTTCTATTGAAGGAGTAGGATTTTCAGGAAGACTGCTGTCAGGTGCGGCATCTTTCAGCCCCACACCCGTCAGCTTCAGCTGCATGGCTTGCTGCATCAGCCATGCCAGTTTGTCCGCTGCCACTGTGGTCGGCAGACCGTGTTGATGGATATTGGAGAGACAATTCCGCGCGGAATCCGGGCAGCCAACGTAAGGCGCGTATGTCAGGTAAACGCCCATACTGTCGGCCACACTCAGGCCGGGGCGCTCACCAATCATCATCACAACCATGCGCGCACCCAGTGCCGAGGCAATCTCATCCCCCAGCGCCACACGGCCCTGTGTGGCAATGACCAGTGGCGCAATCCGCCAGCCTTTCAGCCGTGCCTGCATGGCCCGAAACAAGGGGATAGCGCCTTTCTGCGTCGCGATGGAGGAGAGGCCATCCGCAGCGACAAACACAACATCCCACTCACCTTTTTGCAAAAAAGCGAGACTTTCCGGCGCTAACCTGCGGCCCAGATCAGGCCGCCGCAGATAGGTGGACCGGTCCGCAGCGCGGCTGCGCACGCACAGGCAGGAAATCCCGTTAAGTTCCTCCAGCATGGCCTGCACATCCAGCGGCGTATGCACAGCATCCCGCGCCTGCGCGTGGGCGGCCTGAAACGTCAGAACATCCGTTGTGCGCTGCGCATTGCCACTGCGGCCCAGACCAATCCGGGCCCGGGTGAGAGACCGCAGGTCCTGCCAGACGTCCGGCGCGCCATCTCTGTTTTTTGAAGGAGGAAGAGGTTTTTTAGTCATGAGTCAGCCAACCAGCTGCGCAAGGCGGGTCTGGTGCGGTGCAAGTTCCCGCATGCGGCCAGACTGCGCGTCAAACAGACCCATCTGCTCCAGCCATGCCGCAAATTCCGGCGCGGGGCGGAGGTTGAGCATGCTGCGCAAGGTCAGAATATCGTGGAAAGACAGGCTCTGATAATTGAGCATGATGTCATCGGCACCCGGCACACCAATCAGGAAGGTAATGCCCGCAGCGCCCAGCAGCACCATCAGGTTGTCCATATCATCCTGATCGGCCTCGGCATGGTTGGTGTAACAGGCGTCACACCCCATCGGCACACCCAGCAGCTTGGCGCAAAAATGGTCTTCCAGCCCGGCGCGGATAATCTGTTTGCCGTCATACAGATATTCCGGGCCGATAAAGCCCACGACTGTATTGACCAGCAAAGGCCGGAACGCGCGGGCCACGGCATAGGCGCGGGCCTCCACCGTCTGCTGGTCCAGCCCGTGATGCGCTTCAGCTGAGAGCGCAGCCCCCTGCCCGGTTTCAAAATACATGACGTTATCGCCCACCGTGCCGCGTTTGAGCG
Source organism: Acetobacter malorum (assembly GCF_001580615.1). Taxonomy (GTDB): domain Bacteria; phylum Pseudomonadota; class Alphaproteobacteria; order Acetobacterales; family Acetobacteraceae; genus Acetobacter; species Acetobacter malorum. Next base: position 39,358 of record NZ_LHZC01000045.1, on the reverse strand, counting down.
ACAGAGCGGCCTCATGCGCTTCCTTCAAAATATCCAGCGTGACGCCAAAGCCCTCATTAGCTTTCTGCGTCCCCGCAATGGACTGAAAGACCAGATCCACCGCCCCACCCTTGTTGATAATCTCAAGCGTGTTGGTCACATGGGTCAGCACACAGGTCTGGGTCGGGATGTCATACCGGCGGCGGGCGTGGTCCAGCATGTCCAGCAGGGCCAGACCATTAACGACACTGTCCGTCGCGGGGTTAATGCCAATCACGGCATCCCCCATGCCATAGAGCAGACCATCCAGCGTGGACGCGGCAATCCCTTTCAGGTCATCCGTGGGGTGGTTGGGTTGCAGGCGTGACGCCAGACAGCCTTCCAGACCGATGGTATTGCGGAAGCGGGTCACCACCCTCATTTTCCGCGCGACACTCATCAGGTCCTGATTGCGCATGATCTTGCTGACCGCCGCCGCCATTTCCGGCGTAAAGCCGGGTGCTGCGGCGGTCAGGGCGGCTGTCGTCGCCTCATGCGAGAGCAGCCAGTCCCGCAGGTCCCCCACCGTCATGGACGCAAACGGGGCAAAGGCTGCCGTGTCATGCGTGTCCATAATCAGACGGGTGACGTCATCGGCCTCGTAGGGGATCAACTCAGTCCGCACAAAAAGGTCGAGCGGCACATCGGCCAGCGCATAGCGGGCCGCAATACGCTGCGCATCGGATGTGGCGGCAAGCCCGGCCAGCTCATCCCCGGAACGCAAAGGGGATGCGGCGGCCATCAGGGCCTTCAGATCATCAAAGACATAGCGTTCACCACCAAGACTGCACTGAAAGCTCATGTCAGCATGCCTCCCGAGGCCCTGCGGGAACCCGCCGGAAATCAAGCCAGGACTCGGTATAACACCCGGCTTTGTTCATTTCGTTCGATACTGAAATGATACCCGTTACGGGGGCTGGCTGACTTGACGGATACCAACAAACTTTTGACACTTTACAACGTTCAAAATGGTAAACACCGCCCCCACGACCTTGAGGACATCATGCCCCGCTTTTCCGGCACAGGAGAAAACGCCAGCGTTCTCGCCGCCGCCGCGTGGGGGGTGGAACGCTTCATGCAGGACCGTGGCGGGGATATCGACCGCATTGCGGGGCGCGCGGGCCTCTCCACCCGGCAGTTTTCTCTACCGACCGATGCGCTGGATCTGGGCGCCTATTGCCGCCTGTTTCATGAAGCCGCAGCCGATACACAGGATGGCAATATTGGCCTCTGGTTTGGCCAGCAGTTTGACCCGCGCAAGCTGGGGCTGATTGGCTACGTCGCGCTTCTCTCCCCCACTGTGTCCGACGCCCTGCATAATCTGGCCTCGCATTTCGGCTATCATCAGGCGCGCACAGAAACCCGGTTTGTGCAGCAGGGTGATCTGCTCCGGCTGGACTATGCCATTCGGGACCCGGCCATTCTCACGCGGCGGCACGATGCAGAACTCACCATGGGGATGTTCTGTAACATTCTACGCCATGCACTTGGGCCGGACTGGGCACCGGAAGAAGTGCATTTTGAACACAGCCAGCCAGAACAGGCCGAGGAACACCGGCAGGCATTTCAGGCCAATATCCGCTTCCAGCGCCCCACCAATTCTCTGGTGTTCCGCAGGACGGGGCTGGAGCGCCCGATGCCGGACGCGGACCCGATTATGCTGGAGGTTATCCGCTCGTCCCTTATCTCCCTTGCCCGCAGCCGGCCGGATCTGGCTACCCCGCATCTCTCACTGAAAGAACAGGTGGTTCAGCACATCCGGGCAGCGCTTGAAGACGGGCATATCGAATTCCCCGATATCGCCGCCCGGATGAACCTGCCGCCCTGGACCCTGCAACGCAGGCTGGCGCAACTCACTCTGTCCTATTCCGCCCTGCTGGAAGAAACCCGCTACGCAGAAGCCCTGCGGTATCTCGCCATACCCTCGCAGGACATCAGCGCAATTGCCCGCACGCTGGCCTATACGGAAACCAGCGCCTTCAGCCGGGCCTTCCGGAAATGGAGTGGCATGTCACCCCGCGCATGGCGGCAACAAAACATGCGTGATCTCACTCCCTGAGTTGGAGATGACATCTTGAAAACAGTTCTTATCGCATCCCGGTGTGGATGGCATGGTGCCCTGACCACTTCACAAACGCGCCCACAACGCGGCACATCCCGATAAGGATAAAGAAATATGTCCGACGTTCTTGTTGTTTATCACTCCGGCTATGGTCACACGCGTAAAGTTGCTGAGCATGTGGCACAGGGAGCGAATGCGGCGCTCATCACCATTGATGAAAACGGCGACATCCCGGAAGACGCATGGGACAAGCTGAATGCCGCCAAAGCCATTATTTTCGGCGCACCGACCTACATGGGCAACGCCAGCTGGCAGTTCAAAAAATTTGCTGATGCCACATCCAAAATCTGGTTCACCCGTGGGTGGGAAAACAAGATTTTTGGCGGCTTTACCAACAGCGCCAGCCTGAATGGCGATAAAGCCGTGACGCTGGAATGGCTGAACACCCTTGCCTCCCAGCATGGTGGCATCTGGGTCAGCCTTGGTCTGGCCCCGGCCAACACCAAGGCTGCCAAGCGCACGGACATCAACAACCTTGGCGGGTCTGTCGGCCTGCTGGTGCAAAGCCCGGCTGATGCCAGCGTGGATGAAATTCCGCAGGGTGATCTGGATACCGCCACTCTGTATGGCAAACGCGTCGCCGATATTGCTGCCCGTTTTTCTGCGGCGTAACGCGCAGGCGCTTTCCTAAAGAGGTGTGTCTCTCTTCAGGGTCTGTTCATAGCCGACCCTGAAGTCCGCGCCTGCTCCCCCGCCCGGATCTTTCAGAGGGAACCAACGGCCCGACGAAAGAGAACGGAGGGCTGCATGGCAGGGCTGCCATAAGCTGGCCGCAGATTGACCGGGGCCAGAAAAGAATGGACAAGCTGCAGTCAGAAAATTCATACCAGTTCAGACAACACAATGAAGGCGGAAGCGTAATGACTGTAGGAAAAAAAGTAGCCTTGGTTGTGCTGGTCGCATTCACACTGTCTGGCTGCAAAAACTTCTATCACAGCAGCTGCCCCGGCTATGCAGGCGAAAACCCTGAAGCCCGCGATGGCATCAAATCCGTTATCGAGACCTGCAACTAAGTCCCGTTACGGTTAAATTCTGACAGCTCTATAAAGAATGAATACTCTACGGGCTTATACAACCGTCAGTAGAGAATGCTTTCCCACGCCATGTATTCTGAATAAGGCTGCCTCCGCACCATAGCGGATTGCCTCATGACGGCACGCTCATAAGATGTACTGAGCCGCTGCCTGAATTCACACCAGTCCGGGCAAAACATTCCCCGTCTGACTGACTATATTTTTTGACTGACTATACTTTTATGGAATTGATCATCTGGCGGAGAGGGAGGGATTCGAACCCTCGGTACGATTGCTCGCACAACGGTTTTCGAGACCGCCCCGTTCGACCGCTCCGGCACCTCTCCGTTGGGCGGCTTATAAGCAGGGTTTTTATGGTGCGCAAGCAGAGATCCCCGGCTTTAGCAAGTTCTTGTTGACGAGCGGGGGAGACTCCCCGTAAAAAGCCGCACCACTCCACACAGATGGAGCCATGCCGCCAATGCGGCCAAGGAACAAAAAGCGACCAGACCCTTCGCCTGCGCCTGTGCCGCGGAAGGTCAAGAGATCGGAAAGAGAGACAGGTTTTATGTTCGCAGTTATCCGCACCGGCGGCAAGCAGTATCGGGTTGAGCCCAACATGGTACTCAAAGTTGAAAAGCTGGAAACCGAAGCTGGCGCTACCATCACCTTTGATGAAGTTCTTGCCGTAGGTGGCGAAGGCACCACCACCATTGGCGCCCCCACCGTTGCTGGCGCAAAGGTGACGGCAACCGTCATCGCTCAGGACCGCCTCAAGAAGGTCATCATCTTCAAGAAGCGCCGCCGGCAGAATAGCCGCCGCAAGAATGGCCACCGCCAGCCGGTTACCGTTCTGCGCATCCAAGAGATTAACGCCGCCTGAGCCCAACAGGGTTCGGCTGGTAAGACCAAGGAGGACTTAGGTCATGGCACAAAAAAAAGCAGGCGGTTCATCCCGTAACGGGCGCGACAGCGCCGGACGCCGTCTTGGCGTCAAAAAATTTGGTGGCGAACAGGTTATCGCTGGCAACATCATCATCCGCCAGCGCGGCACGAAGATGAAGCCGGGCGCTAACGTTGGTGTTGGTCGTGACCACACCATCTTCGCTCTGGTTGACGGCAGCGTTCGCTTTGAGCGTCGCGCCGAAGGCCGCGTGCACGTTTCCGTGGACGCGCTGCCGGCAGCTGCTGAATAAGTATTCGGCAAGCTCCACCACGCGTTTTTCCCGTGGCCGGAATGGCAAGGGGCCGGTCCTCACAGGATCGGCCCTTTTTCATGTTCAGGCGTTGAAAGTATCCCATGAAGTTTCTTGATCAGGCAAAAATCTACGTCCGCTCCGGCGATGGCGGAGATGGTGTCACCGCCTTCCGCCGGGAAAAATATATTGAATTCGGCGGTCCGGACGGGGGCAATGGCGGCCGTGGTGGCGATATCATTTTTGAAGCCGTCCCCAACCTCAATACCCTGATCGACTTCCGGTACACCCAGCATTTCCGCGCCCGTAAGGGTGGCAACGGGGCCGGGTCTGACCGTACGGGTGCTGCCGCGCAGAACGTGACCATCAAAGTGCCCATCGGCACGCAGATTTTTGATGATGACCGGGAAACCCTGCTGGCTGATCTGGATGAAGCCGGGAAAACCATCACCCTTTGCCGGGGTGGTGATGGTGGCTTTGGTAATGCCAACTTCAAAAGCAGCACCAACCGCGCACCGCGCCGGTCTGACAAGGGCTGGCCGGGTGAAGAGCGCTGGGTCTGGCTGCGCCTGAAGCTGATTGCCGATGTCGGTCTGGTCGGCCTGCCCAACGCCGGCAAGTCTACCTTCCTCTCAGTTGTGTCTGCCGCACGTCCTAAAATTGCGGATTATCCCTTCACCACCCTGCACCCCCAGCTGGGCGTTGTGCGCCTGTCCATGACAGAAGAATTTGTGGTGGCGGATATTCCGGGGCTGATTGAAGGCGCGCATGAAGGCACCGGCCTGGGTGACCGTTTTCTGGGCCATGTGGAACGCTGCGCCGTTCTGCTGCATCTGATTGATGGCGCTGCGGGTGATGTTGTAGATGCCTGGCGCACCATCCGGCACGAGCTGGACGCCTACGGCGGTGGACTGGCCGACAAGCCGGAAATTATCGCTCTGAATAAGAATGATGCCATGACTGCACGGGAAGCCTCTGCCCGCAAACGCGCGCTGGAAAAAGCCAGCGGTGCGCCAGTCATGCTGATTTCCGCCGCCACGCGGCAAGGCGTTCCGGAACTGCTCCGGGCCATTCAGACACAGGTCACAACCATCCGTAAGGATGAAGAAGACCCCGCTTAAGCCTGCAAGCCCCTGCGGGGGCTACGACACAGAATGGATTGTTTTCCATGACCGGACACCCCACCAGCCCCTCCCTTTCTTCCGCCCGTCGGCTTGTTATCAAGATCGGCAGCGCGCTGGTGGTGGACCCGGACAAAGCCGCCCCACGGCAGGCCTGGCTGGCCAGCGTGGCGGAAGACATCGCCCAGCTGCGGCGACAGGGCACGGATGTGACCGTGGTCTCCTCCGGGGCCATTGCGCTGGCCCGCCATACGCTGGGGCTGACAAACGGTGCCCTGCGCTTGCCGGAAAAACAGGCTGCGGCTGCCGTAGGCCAGATCCGTCTGGCCCAGGCATGGAGCAATGCTCTTTCCGAACAGGGCCTCACGGCAGCTCAGCTGCTGCTGACACCAGAAGATACCGAAGACCGCCAGCGTTACCTGAACGCCCGCGCCACACTGGACACCTTGTTGGGGCTAGGCTGTGTGCCGGTCATTAACGAGAACGACACCATCGCTACCGCAGAAATCCGCTTTGGGGATAATGACCGCCTCGCCGCGCGTGTCGCCCAGATGACGGATGCGGATCAGCTCGTTCTGCTCTCCGATATTGACGGTCTCTACACCGCAGACCCGCGCACGAATCCGGATGCTCAGCACCTGCCGGTGATTGAGGCCCTGACCCCGGAAATTGAAGCTATGGGGGGCGAGCCTCCGCCGGGCTATTCCTCCGGCGGTATGCGCACCAAACTTCTGGCCGCAGGCATTGCCACGCGCTCCGGCTGCGCTATGGCCATCGCACTTGGCAAGCAGAACCATCCGCTGCGCGCCCTGCTGGACGGTGCGCGCTGCTCATGGTTTCTGCCGCAAGCCTGCGCGCAAACGGCTCGCAAACAGTGGATTGCCGGAAGCCTGACCCCTGCGGGTGAAATCATGATTGATGATGGGGCGGCCGACGCCCTGCGCCATGGTGGCTCCCTGCTGCCCGCCGGCGTAATGGGCGTCAAAGGCGAGTTCACACAGGGTGATCTGGTTGTCGTGGTGGATAATGGCGGGCGCGTTCTGGCGCGTGGCCTGTCCGCTTATGATGCCGATGATGCCCGCCAGATTGCCGGACATCGTTCCTCAGAGCTTCACGAAATTCTGGGCTGGCAGGGACGAGACGAGATCATCCATCGGGATGACCTCGTGATGGTCTGACGGAGGGAGATCCCCTCCATTTTTTAGAAATCCGCAGGCTTGCGGGGCGGCCAGTTCAGCACAGGCTCAGCCCGCCCTGTGTCTTCATCGTAAGACCGATTTGCCCGCGGCTCTGCCGGCTGCTCGGCGTTCCGTAAAAAATCAGGGCGATAAGGCGGCTGGTCGGCATCTGGCGCACGATAGCGGCGCATGGCATCCGCCAGCGGCTCCTTGCGCCCGGACGCATCTTTCTGCGGCTCGTGCCAGGGCATAACACGGCGGCCAGCACCTTCCCGCGGCTCCGGCTCCAGATTAGGAGCCGGCGGGGCCTCCCGGCGCGGTTCATACGCATCAGAAACCTTAGGGGTGCGCAGAGGCGTCAGCACAGGGGCTGACAAAATGGGAGAAGGCCGGGTTGGTTCCGGCGGACGGATTTCTTCCACCTGCACACCCTCCGGCACGGACGGACGGCTCAGCGCGTCATCCCCTGCCGGACGGGTGCCCTGCCCCTGCCCTGCCGCCAGGCGCATGGCCAGAGCCCGCACCTCGGCCTGCATTTCCTGAATTTGCAGCTCCAGCTCCGCCAGACGGCCTTTTACGCCAAAGACAGCAAAAGGCATCATCAGGAACGCAAGGCCGAAGACGATAACAACCGCTATCACCAAAAGCTGCGCCCAAAGCGGCATCCAGTCTGGAAACACCACAGACATCATTTCCTACAGACCCCACATGTCAGGATTCCATGCCGTGCCAGCGGCCTCCCTTGCGGCAACCCGCTGCCCGGCACGGTCTTCATTACATTCCAAGGGCGCGACGATAGATATCAAGCAAGGTTTCCTGCTCTTCCACTTCACTCGGCTCCTGCTTGCGCAGGCGAATGATCTGCCGAATGACTTTAACATCAAACCCGGCGGACTTGGCTTCGGTAAAGATATCCTTGATATCGCCGGCAAGTGCTTTGCGTTCTTCTTCCAGACGCTCGACCCGCTCGATGATGCTTCTCAGCCGATCAGCGGCAATGCCACCCACAGCGGCATCGTCACCACCGGAAAATCCTTCGGTATCCATGCTCAAGTTCCCCCGTTTACAGACCGTGTTCAGGGCCTGACTGCGGCAGGCCATCCGCCCGCCACGCCCGAACACCAAAGGCGCGGGCTTATCGCGAGCGGCCCGCGCGGTCAATTACCTTGACAGCCAGAAGCCTTATGGACAAACCGTCTGCCACAACGCTTTCCCGGCTGCCCCGTTCTTAATGCACACTCAGGGGGAAGAAAGTCTTTGTTTGGGGCTTTTCAAGGGCACCCACGATCTTGCGGGAGTACTATGGCCATGGCGCACATTAATCAGATTGACCCTTTCGATTTCATTATTTTCGGCGCTACGGGCGATCTGACAATGCGCAAGCTGCTGCCTGCGTTTTTACGGCGGTTCCACGCGCAGGACTTTCAGGAAGATGCCCGCATCATCTGCGTGGCCCGCTCCGCCCACTCCCCGGACCAGTACCGTGAACAGGTGCGCAACGCCCTCAGCGAATTTGCCCCCACCGCTGCGCGGGATGCGGAAACGCTGAACAAATTTCTTGCCCTGGTGCAGTATGTCTCTCTCGACGCCACCAAAGAAGGCAGCGACTGGAGCGGGCTGGAAGAGCACCTGAATGACCCGCAGCGCACGCGAGTCTTCTATCTGGCCACCAGCCCCGCTTTATATGCCCCACTCTGCGCTGCCTTGGCGGACCATTCCCTGATTACGCCCATTACGCGTGTGGTGCTGGAAAAGCCCATTGGCGTGAGCATGGAAACAGCGGCGGAAATTAATGACGGCGTAGGCCGCTTCTTCCCTGAAGAGTCGATCTATCGCATTGACCATTATCTGGGGAAGGAAGGGGTTCAGAACATTCTGGCCCTGCGGTTTGCCAACCCGGCGCTGGAAAAGCTCTGGTCTTCCGATGCGATTGCCCATGTGCAGATTACGGCGGCTGAGACAGTCGGCGTCGGCAAGCGCGGCCCCTATTATGACGAATCCGGCGCACTGCGCGACATGGTGCAGAACCACCTGCTGCAGGTGCTGTGCATGGTGGCGATGGATGCCCCGGCCTCACTCCAGGCGGATGACCTGCGAAACGAAAAGCTGAAGGTTCTGAACGCCCTCCGCCCGATGACGCCCGATATGGTGCGCCACAACGTGATCCGCGGGCAGTATACCGCTGGCCGTATTGATGGGCAGGACGTGCCGAGCTACGCCGAGGATCTGGGGCAGGACCGCGCCAGCAATACGGAAACCTTTGTGGCCATCCGCACAAAAATCCGCTCTGCGCGCTGGGGGAATACACCGTTCTATCTGCGCACCGGCAAACGGCTTGCCGCCAAGACGACGGAAATTGTGCTGCAATTCCGCCCGCAGATGTGGCCCATTTTCACCAACACCCCCTCCCCGGGGCGGCTGGTGATTCGCATTGCGCCGGACGAAGGGCTTTCACTCGTTCTGGCCACCAAGGACCCCAGTGCAGGCGGTTTCCGGGTGCGGAATGGGGTTCTTGATATGTCGTATGAAAATCAGTTCACCATCGAGTATCACGATTCCTACGAGCGCCTCCTTCTTGATGCCGTCCGCGGCAACCCGGCCCTGTTTATCCGGCGGGATGAAGTAGAAGCCTCCTGGCGCTGGATTGAACCGATTCTGAACTCCTGGCGTCATGCCCTCTCGCCGCTGGAACCCTATCCTGCTGGCAGCTGGGGTCCTGCCTCAACCCGCGCCCTGCTGGCGCGTGATGGCGCCCTCTGGCACGAAGATATGCTGACATGAGCTCAAACTCTTCCAAACCCTCTCCGCTGCTCCAGCGCGGCCCCTTCCGCAAACGGACATTGCGTCAGCATGTTCTGCGCCGCATGGCGCTGGTCGTGCCTATTTCCGTGCTGATGATTGTGCTGGCCAAAACCGGGGTTATCGACACCCTGACGGACCGCTACACCTTCCGGCCGGAAAGCTGGTTTGATGATACCGCTCTGGTGCGCCACCTGCGTGTGGTGGTGACGCATAACGGCATGACGAATATCAAGCCCGACTGCCTGCTGTTTGTGGTGAACGGGAATGACCCGCCGACGGGCTCCCGCATTGACGTGATGCAGAAAACATCCGGCTCCTGCCCCGGCCCCAAAGGCGAACTGCCAAAGCTGTTCACCCTGCGGATTGACCGGATGAACCACGTCATCATGTCAGATCAGGGTTCCCCCACCCAGTTCCACCCGATGCCCTAAGGGCCTTCTGAGGCAAAGGCTTTCCGCAAGGCGCGCCCACCAAACCGGAGCGCGCCCTTGCCCTGAGGCATGAGGGCATAAAAATTCAGGAAGCCATGCACCGCGCCGCGATAGCATTTATACTGCACCGGCACGCCCGCCTGCCGTAGCGCCTGCGCGTAGGCCGCGCCTTCATCCCGCATCGGGTCACATTCCGCTGTGACAATCACAGCAGGTGCCAGACCTGACAGCTTGGGATTGAGGCCGGGCACAAAACGCGGGGCGGTCCAGTCTTCCTCCCGCGCGATATACTGATCCCCATACCACTGCATGGACGCACGGGAGAGGAAATACCCCTCCGCATACACATCATGCGACGGAAAAACCTGCGCGCCATAGAGGGATGGATAATACAGCACCTGTAATACCGGGACCGGCCCTTCTCCCGCCGCGCCATCCTGCGCCAGAACGGCAGCCAGATTGCCCCCGGCACTATCTCCCGCCACAGCAACCTTGCCGCCCCAGAAGCGGGCAGACACACCGGCCAGCCAACGCAGAGCCGCCTGACTGTCATCCGCCGCCGCGGGATAAGGATGTTCAGGCGCCAGCCGGTAATCCGGCAACAGCACCGCAGCGCCGGAAACCCGCGCCAGACGGCAGCACATGCCGTGATGCGAGTTCAGCCCGCAATGCACAAAACCGCCGCCGTGCAGATACAGCACAGCGCCCCTCACCCGCCCGTAAGGCAGATAAAGCCGGGCCTGCATGGGGCCAGTTGCACCGGGCACTGAAATGGTCAGAACTTTCCTGATACCCAGCGCAGAAAGACGGGTGGGGAACGAAGGCGTATCCATCGCCTTGCGCAGCACCGCCAGAAATTCAGCTCGTGCTGCGGCTTCATCGCAGAGAGTTTTTGCCACAGGCTGAAATTTTTGGGACGGTCCGGCTTTGCTACGCGCCCCCTGCCAGCGGATCCACCCCAACAGAATGCGGGAGTGGAAATTGGGACGAGCGGGAATACCCTGAGCGGTCTCAGGCTCTGCAGAAACTCTCATGACACCAGCATACTGCATTCTTGCGCCATGCCGAGACGATTCCGTCATACTTGCCCCTTGACCTGCTGTGCCGCCCGACGCAGGGTGGCGCCGCCAGACGGTCGGACGGTCGCTGTTCTGCATTAATGTGCAGGAGGGAGGAAAGTCCGGGCTCCACGGGAGAACGGTGCCAGCTAACAGCTGGCGAGGGTGACCTTAGGGAAAGTGCCACAGAAAACAAACCGCCTTCCGGGCGATGATCCGTGGGAAACCATGGGCCAGAGCTGGAGGTAAGGGTGAAACGGTGCGGTAAGAGCGCACCGCTCCTCTGGCAACAGGGGAGGCAGGGTAAACCCCACCGGGAGCAAGACCGAATAGGAGCGGCGGAAACCTGCAAGGGTTTCAGGGGCTCTCCCGCCCCGCTGCTCGGGTTGGTTGCGTGAGGCATGTCGCGAGGCGTGTCCCAGACGAATGACCGTCCAGGCTCTTCGGAGCTGGACAGAACCCGGCTTACAGACCGTCTGGCATTTTCTGTTTCTGCCTCATTTCATTACGCTGGGCACGGTGTTCTGCCGATATCTGCGCATATATGCAGAACATTTAGAGAACATGACGTGGCAAAGTTTTGTTGGTCTCTATTTTACCATTGCTTTCATTGCCTAAAACAGTTCTGCGGAACTACTTCATAAATGGCGGTTTTCTGCTGTTTTTTCTGCCTTTTTAATTTGCGTCCCATAAAATCCCATGCTATCCCACATTACACCATGAAAGTGGTGGAGGCGGCTTCGTTCCCCGCTGTTCTGCGAACGGAAAGGTCTGAATCAGAAGGACATCGTCTTACGTGAGTGTGTTTCTCGGCACGCATGAGAATCGGTTCGACGCGAAAGGTCGCGTTTCGATTCCTGCCGGATTCCGCACTGTTCTGAAGGCGCAGCATACGGAAGGCGATTCACTGGTGATCCTGCGACCATCCCATACAATGCCCTGCATTGAAGCGTGGCCTGCCGGAGCCTTCTCTCGCCTGACCCAGCCGCTGGACCGTCTGGACATGTTTTCTGATGAGCATGATGACCTTGCCGCAGCCCTGTATGCGGATGCCTATCCGCTTGATCCGGACCGCGAAGGCCGCATCATCATTCCCGATTTTCTCCGTGAGCATGCAGGCATTACGGAAAGCACGACCGTTGCTTTCATGGGCGTAGGCCGCACCTTTCAGATCTGGGAACCCGAGGCCGCACGCCAGCGCCGTGCCGAAGCCCGCCAGCGGTCCCGCCGCATCAGCATCCCCGCTGCGCGTGATGGACAGGAAGGAGGGGCTGCATGAATGCTCTGACCACTCCCTCCACTCTGCACGCAGCCTCCGGCACGCCCGCTCCGGGCCATGTGCCCGTGATGCTGGCCGAAGTGCTGGAAAGCCTGAAACCGGCTGATGGCGATGCCATTCTCGACTGCACTTTTGGTGGTGGCGGCTATACGTCCGCTATTCTGAAAAGTGCTGACTGCGCCGTATGGGCTATCGACCGGGACCCGGACGCCATTGCGCGCGGACAGGCCATGGCCGCAGGCTTTACCAATGCAGAAGGTCAGTCCCGCCTGCACATGCTGCATGGTGGGTTTGGCAGCATGACGGATCTGACAGAAGCAGCCGATGCCCCGGCTTTTGATGGCATTGTGCTGGATCTGGGCGTCTCCTCCTTCCAGCTGGATGAAGCCGAGCGTGGCTTTTCCTTCCGCATGGATGGTCCGCTGGATATGCGCATGGCAAAAAGCGGTCCCTCCGCTGCGGATATCGTGAATAAGGCGCCGGAAAGCGAACTGGCTGACATTTTCCATTTTTATGGTGAAGAGCGCCACGCCCGCCGCGTGGCCCGCGCCATTGTGGCCGACCGTGTGGAAACGCCGTTTGAAACAACCGCGCAGCTGGCCGGGCTGATCCGCCGCGTGGTGCCATCCGATCGTTCAGGTATTGATGCCGCAACCCGCTCCTTTCAGGGCCTGCGCATTGCCGTTAATGACGAACTTGGTGAGATTGAACGTGGCCTGACGCAGGCGCTTGATCTGCTGGCCCCCGGTGGCCGTCTGGTTGTGGTCTCCTTCCATTCTCTGGAAGACCGCATTGCCAAACGGGTGATGGGTGCTGCAACCGGCAAAACTACAAGTTTTTCACGCTATGACCCGCGTGCAGCATTGACGAAGGGGGATGAAGCCGCCTTTATCGCGCTCACCGGGAGGCCCCTCCGTCCAGGTGACGCTGAATGCGCCGCCAACCCGCGTGCCCGCAGCGCCCGCCTCCGCGCTGTAGAAAAACGCTCGACCGATGTTTCCTCCTTCGGCAAAGGATTGATCCCATGATCCCCCGGCCCTTTACCTGCTGCTGCGCTGTCCTGGCCATTGCCTCGGGATTTTTCCTTTATACAAAGAAGCATCAGACCACGCTTCTGGATCAGCAGATTTCCAAAATCGTGTCTGATACAGAGCGCGTGCGCTCCCAGACAGCCATGCTGCGTACGGAATGGGCTCTGGAAAACCAGCCGGAGCGCCTGAACCGTCTGGCCGAACATCATCTGGTGGGCCTCCACACCATGGACCCCTCACAGTTTGTTCGTATGGCGGATCTTTCTGCCCGCCTGCCGGCACCAACGGTTAAAACCCCGGCGCAGGATCCGCGCGCGGGCATGACAGCCGCAACACTCGCGTCTGCTCAGCCGACCGCGCCTGTGGCGGCAGCGCATCCAGCTGTTGTTGCCGTTGCGGATGCCAAACCGGTACGCCCTGCCCCGCATCATGATCGTAGTGTGGAAGGCGACGAAGCCCCGATGCCCCGCGCTGTAACCGTTGCGGAAGAAACTCCGGCGCGCACAGCTCCCGTTATCCGTCCTGTTGTGCATCATGACCGTGCCCCGCGCCCGGCTCTGGATGATGCGGAGGATGCCACTGTCCGCACGGCACAGCTCACCGCGCCCGTTCCGGCAGCCCGGCCTGCTGCTCCCCGCCGCGCTGCAACGCAGATGGCGGATGCTGCACGCTCCAGCCAGCCTGTAACCCGCGCGCCTGTCACTGTTGCGAGTGCAGCAGAGGCGCCGCAGCCTGTGCGGCACGCGCAGACTGCTCCGGTCCCAACCCGCGTTGCAGCTGTCACACCCAAACCCAGCGTGACGGACAGCGACAGCGACTCTCAGGTTCGGCACCCGCTGCCTGTTACGGTGGCAAGCTGGCACGCAACCCGGCAGCACCGAGTTGCAACGCCGTCCGCTGGCTATGTTGAAGCACGGGCAACGTCCTCCTACAGCAGCGGCTCTTTGCTGAGCCACAGCAGTGACGCGTTGCCAGCCCCGGTCCCGATGACCAACTAATTTTCCAGACGACAAGGTGACTTCAACCCGATATGGCCGTTCCGCCGCACGATTATGATACCCCGCCCCCCGTGACGCGCACTGTGCGTGTTACGGGTGAGGATCTTCGTGCGCGTGCCCATCGGGACCAGATGCATGTCAGATTGCTGGGGGTTGCAGGCGGATTTTGCCTGCTTTTTGCTGTTGTTGCCGTCAAACTGTCCATCGCGACAGTTCTGCACCCCATGGCACCGGAAAAGCGGCAAATTGCCTCGCAGGTTCCGGAAATTCCTAAAATCGACCCCAAAGGCAGTCTGGCCGGAGACTTCTCTCTCCCGCAGGTGCATCGGGCGTCCATTGTGGACCGTAATGGCCAGACACTCGCGCTGTCTTTGCCGGTCGCGCAGGTTTACGCCAACCCGCAGGAACTGATTGACCCGCAGGACGTCACCAAAAAACTGAAAACCGTCCTGAAAGATCTGGACGAGGAAGAGACCACCCGCAGGCTCTCCCTGCCCAAACAGTTTGTGTATATCGCCCGCAATATTACGCCCCAGCAGGAACTGGCCATCAACAGCATGGGCATTCCGGGGATCTATTTTGAAGCAGGCGAACGCCGCCATTATCCGCTGGGCCACATGGCCGCGCAGATTATGGGTACTGTGGATATTGATGACCACGGCGTTGCCGGCGTTGAGCGTTATTTTGACAAACGCCTGATGAGCGACCATCGCCCACTGCGGCTTTCACTGGACGTACGCGTTCAGTCCGTGGTGCGGGATGAACTCGCCAACGCCATGAGCACCTTTCAGGCCATTGGGGCCTGCGCCATTGTCATGGATGTACGCACAGGTGAAATCATCGCCATGGTCAGCCTGCCTGATTATGACGTGAACGAATTTTCGCACGCCACCAATGATGCCCGCTTCAACCGTGCTGTCACCGGCCTGTATGAACCCGGCTCAACCTTCAAGCTGCAAACGGCGGCCATGGGGCTGGAAACCGGCACCATTCATATCTGGGACCGCTTTTCCTCCACGCCGATCCATATTGGGCGCTTCACCATTTCGGATATGAAGAACGACCATTTCGCCCCGTGGATGACCCTGCCGGAAGTGATGGCGTTCTCCTCCAACCCGGCAGCAGCTCATATCGCGCTGGATGTGGGTGGCACGCGGCAGGCTCAATGGTTCCGTGACATGGGCTTTTTTGCCCCGGTGCCGATTGAACTGCCGGAAGCCGCGCGTCCGCTGGTGCCGCATCAGTGGGGCATTTCCACCACCATGACGGTCGGGTTCGGGCACGGTATGGCCGAGCCGCCGCTGGCCATTGTGCGCGGCACGGCAGCCACGGTGAATGGCGGCATTCTCGTCACCCCCACCCTGCTGGAAAAAGAAGAAGGTCCCGCCCCCACGCAGGAGGCTGCGCTGTCTCAGGGTGTGCAGAACGCCGCGCTGGAACAGGCGGAAGCTGACACCAGCATGGATAGAACCACCGTCGGGAGTGACGGTCTGGCCGTGCCGCAGGGCCAGCGGGTTATTTCTGAAAAAAATTCCGCTCTGCTGCGCCGCCTGCTGCGTCTGGACGTCACCGGCGGCACCGGCCGCACGGCAGAATCACCCGGCTATTTTGTCGGCGGGAAAACCGGCACGGCGGAAAAAATCGGTCCACATGGCGGCTACCTGAAACACGTCAACATCTCGGCCTTTACCGGCATTTTCCCGATGAACGCACCGCGCTACGCCGTGTATGTCATGCTGGATAGCCCCAAGCCGACACCGCAGACCCACGGCTGGACCACGGCAGGCTGGAACGCGGCCCCGACCGTTTCCAAAATTGTCTCACGCATTGGGCCAATGCTGCAAATCTTCCCGGATACGGCGCATGCAGCCCAGATTGACGCCAGCATGGCCCTGCCCATGCACCCGGCGGTGCCCCGTGGCGTGCGCCCGCTTGGGCCGGGCAATGACCCCGGAGACCCACGCAAGGCGGAAGCCGAACACCGGGCAGCCAAGGCCGCAGAACAAAAAGAACGCGCAGCCCAGAAAGCTGCTCTGAAAAAACAGGCTCAGGAGGTGATGGACGAATGACCACACGCCTTTCCACCCTTCTCAAGATGATGAGCCTTACGGCGACCGGAACGCAGGATGATCCGGTCATTACCGCCATCACGCCGGACAGCCGTGCCGTCAAACCCGGCACGCTGTTTGCCGCCCTGCCCGGCGTTAAGGTCGATGGTCGGACCTTTATTGCCGCTGCGGTGCAGAACGGAGCCGCCGCTGTGCTGGCGCCAACCGGCACGGTCTGGCCTGCGGATGTCGCACCCTGCCCGCTCGTGCTGGCAGACAACCCGCGCCATGTTCTGGCCGTTCTGGCGACAGCGCTGGCTGGACGTCAGCCAGAATGCCTCGTGGCGATTACCGGCACCAATGGCAAAACCAGCACCACGGATTTCCTCCGTCAGCTCTGGGCCTTGCAGGGGCTTAAAACCGCTGGTGTGGGCACGCTTGGTCTGACAGGTGTGAACGGTCTGGGTATTACCATGCCGTCCCTCACCACGCCGGACCCGGTGGCACTGGCCAACGGTCTGGCGGCCCTTGCGCAGGCCGGGGTTGAGCATGTGGCGCTGGAAGCCTCCTCCCACGGGCTGGAACAAGGGCGGCTGGATGGCCTGCATCTGTCTGCTGCCGGGTTTACTAACCTGACGCGCGACCATCTGGACTATCACGGCACGGTGGAAGCCTACCGCGCCGCCAAGCTGAAACTGTTTGAGACAGTTCTGCCGGAAGGCGGTCTGGCGGTTGCCAATGCCGATATGGATGCTCAGACGCTGGCAGAGCTTCGCGCCATTGCCACGCGGCGCAAGCTCACTCTGCGGCTGACCGGCGAGAACGGCACCACGCTGCGCTTGTTGCGCCACACACCTTTACCCTCCGGGCAGGAACTGGAACTGGACGTTTGCGGCCAGCGTCAGACTATCACGCTGGCTCTGCCGGGCCGTTTCCAGACCGACAACGCCCTGCTGGCCGCAGCCCTTGCGGTACCCGATGAGGCATCCCTGCCCGCCATTATCGCTCTGCTGCCGCAGCTCACCGGGGTGCGCGGGCGCATGGAACGTGCCGTCGTGCTGCCCAACGGGGCCAGTGCCTATGTAGATTATGCCCACACACCGGATGCCCTTGCGCGCCTGCTGGCGTCTTTGCGTCCGCATGCGCGGGGCAAGCTAATTGTGGTGTTTGGCGCGGGCGGTGATCGTGACCGGGGCAAACGCCCGCTGATGGCGCAGGAAGCCGCACGCGGGGCTGATATCGCCATTATTACGGACGATAATCCCCGCACGGAAAACGCCGCCGCCATCCGCGCGGAAGTGCGCACGGGCGCACCAGATGCGCTGGAAATTGGTGGACGCAGGCAGGCTATTGCCGAAGCTCTGACCATGCTCGGCCCGGATGATGTGTTGGTTGTGGCCGGCAAAGGGCACGAGCAAGGGCAGATTATCGGCACAGAAGTTCATCCGTTTGATGATGCCGCCGTGCTGCGCGAACTGGCCAGCCTTCAGACCAGCGCCACCTCAAAACAGGTAAACCCGGCATGACGGCTCTCTGGACACGTGACGAACTGGAAGCCGCCACCGGTGGCAGGTTTGCAGGCCCTTGCACGCCAGTTGTGACGGGCATTTCCATTGACACCCGGACACTGACCCCCGGTGATCTGTTTGTCGCCCTGAAAGGCGATAACAGCGACGGGCACGCGCACATTGCCATCGCTCTGGATAAAGGGGCGGCAGCGGTGCTGGTGCATGACACCACAGGATGCACGGACCCGCGCCTGCTGGTCGTGACGGACACCATGGCCGGCCTGCAAGCTCTGGCCCATGCCGCACGCGCGCGCTTTACCGGCAAGATGGTGGCGGTTACCGGCAGTGTTGGCAAAACCACCACCAAGGAAATGCTGCGGCTGTGCCTTGGGGCCCTCGGGGCTACCCACGCGGCAGAAGCCTCCTACAATAACCACTGGGGCGTGCCGCTCACGCTGGCGCGGATGCCGCGTGATGCAGAGTTCTGCATCAGTGAAATCGGCATGAACCATCCCGGGGAAATCCTGCCGCTGGCCAGTATGGTCCGCCCGGATATTGCCGTCATCACCACCATTGGCTCGGCCCATCTGGGCTATATGGGCAGCGTGGACGCCATTGCGCAGGAAAAAGCGGAACTGATTACCGCCCTGCCGACCGGCGGCGTAGCCATTGTGCCGGATGATGCTCAGGGCCAGTCCTTTTTTGCCGCAGCCGCCCGGCAGGCCAATGCCACCCTGTGGCATACCGGCCTGAAGCGGGACAGCTTTGTGCACCTGTCCGGTCTGAAAGTCCTTGAAGGCGGTAGTCAGTTTACTGCCCATGCAGGCAGCCGTTCTGTGCCGGTTACGCTCCACGCACCGGGCACGCATCTGGCCCGCAACGCGCTGACGGCACTGGCCGTGTGTGCGGCTCTGGGCGGGGATCTGAGCAAAGCCGCTCAGGCTCTCACCGGCTTCCGCCCCGGCAAGGGACGCGGTGCGTTAGCCCAGATTGCCGGCGGGGACGTGACCCTGCTGGATGAAAGCTATAATGCCTCCTCCGCCTCCATCCGCGCGGCGCTGGATGTTCTTCGTCATCTCCCGGCCACACGCCGCATTGCCGTTCTGGGCGATATGCGTGAACTGGGCGATTTTTCCCTCTCCGAGCATCAGGCGCTGGCTCAACCCGCCGCCGACGGTGCCGATCTTGTTTTCTGTTGCGGACCCCACATGAAATCCCTTTTTGATGCCCTGCCCAAAACGGCGCAGGGTGCCTGGGCGCAAGACGCCGCCACTCTGGCTCCTCTGGTTTGCGCGGCTCTGCGTAAGGGAGACGCAATTCTGGTTAAAGGCAGTCTGGGGAGCCGCATGCGGGATGTCATTACGGCTCTGAGCAGCCTGAGCGCCGTGGAGCCTGCCTGATGCTATATTTTCTGGTCTCTCACCCGCTGACAGACGCACATATCCCGCTGCTCAACCTGTTCCGCTACATCACGTTCCGGGCCGGAGCGGCCTGCTTTACAGCACTCGCCATCAGCCTGATGCTGGGCCGCCCGCTCATTGCCATGCTGCGGCGTATTCAGCGCGGGGGTCAGCCGATCCGCGCGCTTGGCCCGGAGCGACATCTGCTGGAAAAAACCGGTACCCCCACCATGGGCGGTGTGCTGATCCTGATTGCCCTATTCGGCTCAACCCTGCTGTGGGGTGACCTGGAAAACGGCTTTGTGTGGGCCGTCATGCTCACCACACTGGCGTTTGGCGCTGTGGGCTTTGCGGATGATTACCGCAAGCTGGCCCGCCGCAATACGGATGGCGTGTCCAAACGGATGCGGCTGGGGTGTGAGTTCTCTGCGTCCCTGCTGTGCGGCTGGTTCCTGCAAAGCCTGATGCCGGATGATCTGACCAATCAGCTCGCCTTCCCCTTTGTGAAAGACCTGCTGCTGCCGCTGGGGTTTGCCTATCCCATCTTTGCCATGATCACCATTACCGGCTTTGGCAACGCCGTAAACTTTACGGACGGGCTGGATGGTCTGGCCATTGTGCCGGTGGTGATCGCTGCTCTGGTGTTTGCCATCCTGTCCTACATTGTTGGTAACCATGTGTTTGCGGATTATCTGCAGGTCCATGCCGTGCCCGGCACCGGGGAGCTGGCGGTTTTCTGCGCCGCACTCGTGGGGGCTGGTCTTGGCTTTCTGTGGTTTAATGCGCCTCCGGCTTCCGTCTTCATGGGCGATACCGGGTCTCTTTCTCTGGGTGGCGCTCTGGGTGCGCTGGCTGTGGCCATCAAGCACGAGCTGGTGCTGTGCATTGTGGGCGGCCTGTTTGTGGTGGAAACGCTCTCCGTCGTTATTCAGGTGTTCTGGTATAAGCGCACCGGGCGGCGTGTGTTCCTGATGGCTCCCATCCATCACCATTTTGAAAAAAAGGGCTGGGCCGAGCCCAAAATTGTCATCCGCTTCTGGATTGTTTCTGTCATTCTGGGGATGTGTGGTCTCGCCACATTGAAATTGAGATGAGCAATTTTCCCGCCACTCTTTTTACCGGCCAGCATTTTGTTGTGCTGGGGCTGGGCCGGAACGGTCTGCCCGCCGTGTGCGCCCTCGCACAAAGCGGGGCCACAGTTCAGGCGTGGGATGATGGCGAGGCTGCCCGTGCAGCGCTCGCCAAAGCTGTAACTGCCCTCCCGCAAGACGCTGCCGCCCGCATTACCTCCGCGCCGATCGAGAGCCTGACTGGCGCCGATGGTCTCGTCCTCTCCCCCGGTATTCCGCATGTGCTGCCCAAGGCGCATCCTGTCGCCATTATGGCGCAGGAGGCTGGCGTGCCGATCCTGTCCGATGCAGAATTGCTTTATCGGGCAGTCCGCAAGGCGGGAAGCAAGGCGCGGTTTGCTGGTATTACCGGCACCAATGGTAAATCGACCACCACCACGCTTCTGGCCCATATTCTGGCGGAAGCCGGTGTGCTGGTTGCTGCTGGCGGTAATCTTGGCCCCGCCGCGTTAGCGCTGCCTCTGCTGCCCGATAACGGCGTGTATGTGCTGGAAATGTCGTCCTACATGCTGGAACGGCTGGACACGCTGCATTTTGATGCCGCCTGCCTGCTGAACCTCACCCCGGACCATCTGGACCGCCACGCCGGCATGGAAGGCTATGCCCGCGCCAAAACCCGCGTCTTTACCCATCAGACCGCGCAGGATCTGGCGGTGATTGGCGTGGATGATGACTACTGCCGGGACATTGCCAAAACCCTTCAGGCTGGCCCCGCGCAGTGCGTGACTATTTCCGGCGCCAACCCGGACTGTGATGTGTACGGGCAGGACAACGCCATCTGGCAGGCAGGCCAATGCCTTGCCCGCCTTGGCCCCTCTCTGCCCGGCAGCCATAACGCGGAAAACGCCGCCGCTGCCTGTGCCATGGCGCGCTTTCTAGGCGTGCCAGACGCTGCACTGGCCGCGGCCGTTCTCTCCTTCCCCGGCCTGCCGCACCGCCAGAAGCTGGTGGCCGAGCAGGACGGCGTGGCCTTTATTGATGATAGTAAAGCCACCAATGCCGACGCCTCCGCCCGTGCCCTCGGCTGTTATGACCGGCTGATCTGGATTGCTGGTGGCATGGCCAAAGAGGGTGGCATTGCCTCGCTCACGCCCTATTTCCCACGCATTGTCCATGCGTTCCTCATAGGGCGGGATGCCGCACAACTGGCGGAAACGCTGACGGCGCACGGCGTGCCTTTCACACTCTCCGGCACGCTGGAAAGTGCTGTGCCCGCAGCCTATGACGCAGCCCGGAACACTGGCACGCCCGTCGTGCTGCTGTCTCCCGCCTGCGCCAGTTTTGACCAGTTTTCCGGGTTTGAAGCCCGTGGGCTGCGCTTTCTGGAACTGGCCCGCACGGTGACGGAACAGCCGCAAACAGGAAAGGCCGACTGATGGCAGGCTCCCGCATTGATGACTCCCGGTTTGGGCGCTGGTGGCGCAATGTGGACCGGACGACGCTTATCTGCGCGTTCATCCTGATCGGCTTCGGCTATATCCTGATGCTGGCCGCAAGCCCGGCGGTTGCGGTGCGTATTGGCGCCTCCCGCAACATGTTTATTTTCAAACAGGTGATGTTCCTCACAATTGCGGGGCTGATTGTGGTGAGTGTCTCCATGCTCTCCCGCAAAACGGTGCTCAGATTGTCCCTTTTGGGCGGCGCGCTGATGCTGGGGGCAACGGCCCTCACGCTGGTACACGGGATTGAAATCAAAGGCGCGCGGCGGTGGATTGCCCTGCCGCTGATGTCGCTCCAGCCTTCAGAATTTCTTAAGCCCTGCTTTGCAGTAGTGACGGGCTGGCTGCTCACGCAGCGCCGCATTTCCCGCTATTTTCCGGGTATGCTGCTGGCCTTCGCGTTGTTTGGCGTCATTCTGATGCTGCTCAAATCCCAGCCGGATATCGGGATGCTCACAGTCATCACCACCGTGTTCATGACACAGCTTTTTGTGGACGGTCTGAACCTCATTCTGGTGGGGCTGGGCGTTGGCGTCATGATTGGCGCAGGCATTGCCGCCTTCTTCCTGTTCCCGCATGTGCGCTCCCGCGTGGAACGCTTCCTGCATCCCAACGTGGGCGACCATTACCAGATTGATACCGCACTCCGCGCCTTCGGCAATGGCGGCCTGACGGGCCGTGGCCCCGGTGAAGGCCGCGTGAAGGATCTGCTGCCTGACGCCCATGCGGATTTTGTGTTCGCTGTGGCGGGGGAAGAATATGGTCTGATTGTCTGCATGCTCATCATCTGCGTCTTTGGCGTAATTGTGGTGCGCACCCTGCTCCGGCTGATCCGTGAGGATGACCCGTTCATCGTCATTTCCACCACCGGACTGGTGACGGGTTTTGGCTTGCAGGCCTTCGTGAATATGGCGTCCTCCTTGCATCTCATCCCCACCAAGGGCATGACGCTGCCTTTCATTTCCTATGGCGGGTCTTCCGCTATGTCCGTGGCGCTGGCCGTGGGCATGGTGCTGGCTCTCACGCGGCATCAGCCGGGTGAACGGTTGCCACGCAGCGGAGGCTTCATGACCACTCTCAGACAATGGCGGCCCGTATGACCCAACGCACTATCGTCATTGCCGCTGGCGGCACCGGCGGACATTTCTTTCCGGCTGAAGCTCTGGCCGATGCTCTGGCCGAACGCGGCCACAAACTGGTGCTGATGACGGATGCCCGCGCCGGTGCGCGCACGGCGGGCGTCTTCTCACGTGGCCCGCAATATGTGTTGCCCGGTGCGGGTGTGGCTGGCCGTGGCCCGATGCGCGCGTTCAAGGCTGGCCTCACCCTGCTGAGCAGCGCATGGAAGGCCCGTGCCATTCTGCGCAGCGTGCAACCGGACGCTGTGGTGGGGTTTGGCGGTTATCCCTCCGTGCCGCCGCTGCTCGGCGCGCGCCTGCTGGGCCGCAAACATCCGGCCCTCATTATTCATGAAGGCAATGCCGTTCTGGGCAAGGCCAACGCTGTGCTGTCCCGCTTTGCGGATGTGATTGCCACGTCCTTCCCCTCCGTCGCCAAACTGCCGATTGGCGCGCGCACGGCCTTTACCGGCATGCCGGTCCGCCCGGCTATTGCTGCCCTAGCGGGTGAAGGCTGGACCATGCCGGATCAGACCATCAACCTGCTGGTCTGGGGTGGCTCTCTGGGCGCCAGCGTGTTTGCAAAAGTGGTGCCCTCCGCCCTCGGCAAGCTGCCCGAAGAACTGCGCGCTCGCCTGCACGTCACGCAGCAGGCGCGGAAAGATGATGTGGATGCCACGCGCAAGGCCTATGCCGATATGGGCATTACAGCCCGCGTGGAACCGTTCCTGAATGATGTGCCTGCGCTGTTGCAGAGCGCGCATCTGGTAATTGGCCGTGCTGGTGGCTCCTCTGTTGCAGAGATCACCACCGCTGGCCGCCCTTCCATTCTGGTGCCCCTGCCTATCGCCGCAAGCGATGAGCAGAGTGAAAACGCCCGCGCCATCACCACAGCGGGCGCTGGCTGGATGATCCGCCAGCCGGACTTTACCGCCGCCACACTGGCTGACCGCCTGAATGACCTCCTTACGGCCCCGGAAGAGCTGGCGCGCGCAGCGGCCGCCGCAGCCTCACTCGCCCGCCCGGATGCCGCCACCCGCCTGGCCGATGTTGTAGAAGAATGCTTGCACCTTTCCCCCTCGCCCGCCTATCCGACACCTCCCAGCCAGACGGAGTTCAGCGCATGAGAGCCCTGCCCCTTTCCATCGGAACCATTCATTTTGTCGGGATTGGTGGCATCGGCATGTCCGGCATTGCCGAGGTGCTGTCCATGCTGGGCTATTCCGTGCAGGGGTCGGACATTGCGGAAAACGCCAATGTCAAACGGCTGCGTGCTGCGGGTATTCCCATCACGGTGGGTCACGCTGCGGAAAATCTGGGGGAAGCTCAGGTTGTCGTTATCTCCACCGCTGTCAGCCGGGACAACCCGGAAGTAGTGGCTGCCCGTAGCCGCCTGATCCCGGTTGTGCGCCGTGCGGAAATGCTGGCAGAGCTAATGCGTCTGCGCTGGTCCGTGGCCGTTGGTGGCACGCACGGCAAAACCACCACCACCAGCCTGATTGCCGCGGTGCTGGAAGCCGCGCGTCTGGACCCCACCGTGATTAACGGCGGCATTATTGAGGCCTACGGCACCAACACCCGCATGGGCAAAGGCGACTGGATGGTGGCGGAAGCGGATGAGAGCGATGGCTCCTTCCTGCGTCTGCCCTCCGTAATTTCCGTGGTCACCAACATGGACCCGGAACATCTGGACCACTGGGGTTCTGCCGAGGCCATGGAAGCGGCGTATGACCAGTTTGTCTCCAACGTGCCGTTCTATGGCTTTGCCGTGCTGTGCATTGACCATCCTGCCGTGCAGCAGATGATCCCCCGCATGTCTGACCATCGGATTGTTACCTACGGGTTTTCCCCGCAGGCTGACGTGCGGGCTGAAAAGCTGATTACCGACAAGATGGGTGCGACGTTTGAAGTCACGCTGACAGACCGCTCCACCCGCCGCACCCGCAAGGCCGGTCCGTTCCGCCTGCCCATGCTGGGCTCCCATAACGTGCAGAACGCACTGGCTGCCATTGCCGTGGCGACCGAGATGGATATCAGCGATGATGTCATCCGCTCCGGTCTGGCGGCCTTCCGGGGTGTGAAGCGCCGCTTTACCCGCACGGGTGAATGCAACGGCGTGACGGTGATTGATGATTACGGCCATCACCCGGTAGAAATTGCTGCCGTGCTGAAAGCTGCGCGGCAGGCCGGGGCCAATAACGTGATTGCGGTCATGCAGCCGCACCGATATTCGCGCCTGAAAATGCTGTTCCCGGATTTCTGCACCTGCATGAATGATGCCGATACCGTCATTGTGGCCGATGTTTACGCCGCCGGTGAACAGCCGGACCCGGACATGAACCGCGACAAGCTGATTGAAGGCCTGCGCGAACGCGGCCACCGCTCTGTGGTGCCGCTCTCCAGCCCCGACCATCTGGCGGAAATGATTAACGCCATCGCCAAGCCGGGTGACTATGTTGTGTGCCTCGGTGCCGGCACCATCACCAACTGGGCGCAGGCGCTGCCGGAAGAGCTTAAGGCGCTGCACGCTGCCGATGGCGGGCGCGCAGCATGAGCCTGTCTTCCGCCTCCATGACGGATCTGGTGCAGCAGGCGTTTGCCCAAACCCGCGGCCGCCTGACACCGCAGGCTCCGCTTGGCCCGCGCACATGGTTCCGCGTGGGTGGTGCGGCGGAATGGCTGTATCAGCCTGCGGATGCGGAAGATCTTGCGTCAGTCATGCAGCGCCTCTCTCCCGAACTCCCCGTCACGGCGCTGGGCGCCTGCTCCAACGTGATTATCCGCGATGGCGGGCTGGATGGCATTGTTATCCGTCTGGCGCGTGGGTTCTCTGACATCACGGTTGAAGAAGACGGGCTTGTGGTCGGCAGCGCCTGTCTGGATGCCACCGTGGCCGAGTATGCTGCGCAGGCTGGTCTGGCCGGTCTGGAATTTCTGGCGGGTATTCCCGGCTCCATCGGCGGGGCCGTGCGGATGAACGCCGGGGCCTATGGGTCCGATATCGCCACCGTGCTGGACTGGGCCGAGATCATCACGCGTGATGGCAGTCTGATACGGCTGGATGCTGGTGCGCTTAAGTTTGGGTATCGGCGCTCCGGCCTGCCTGAAGGCGCTTTGGTTATCCGCGCCCGCCTGCGTGGCACGCCGGACAAACAGGCGGATATTTCCGCTCGCATTGCAGAAATCCGTGCTGCGCGTGAACTCTCCCAGCCCGTGCGGGCCAGAACCGGCGGTTCCACCTTCCGTAACCCGGACCCGGATATCTCCCTCCACAAGGCGTGGAAGCTGATTGATGCGGCAGGCTGCCGTGGCCTCAAGCGCGGGGACGCGCAGGTGAGCGAGAAGCATTGCAACTTCCTGATCAATCTCGGTCAGGCCTCAGCCGCCGACCTTGAGGGTCTGGGTGATGAAGTGCGGCATCGCGTCGCGCAGCAGTCTGGCGTTCAGTTGCATTGGGAAATCAAACGCATCGGCAAGGCAGAAGGACCCTCCGCATGAGCAGCAGCAAACGGATTACCGTTCTGATGGGCGGGATTTCTCACGAGCGTGAGGTTAGCCTCGCCTCCGGCAAAGGCGTGGTTGAGGCTCTGCGCAGCCTTGGCCATACCGTCAGCACGCTCGACCCCGGGGCTGATCTGGCGGCACTCGTCACCACACTGACCGAACAGAAGCCGGATGTGGTCTTCAACGCCCTGCACGGGCGGTATGGCGAAGATGGCTGTATTCAGGGCGTGCTGAACTGGCTTGGCGTGCCTTACACCCATTCCGGCATCCGCGCGTCCGCCACCGCCATGGACAAAGCCGCTGCCCGCGCTGTCTTCCTTGCGGCCGGATTGCCAGTGGCAGAAGGCAAGCTGATTGCCATTGAGGATCTGGCCAAAGCCGACCCCATGCCCGCACCGTATGTTGTCAAACCGGTGAGCGAAGGTTCTTCCGTGGGGGTTTCCATTGTCCGCTCCGGCTCCAATACGCGGCAGGAAATTGTTAAAAACTGGCGCTATGGCCCGCATGCGCTGGTGGAAGCCTTTATTCCCGGCAAGGAAATTACGATTGGTGTCATGGGGGACCGCGCCCTGACCGTCACAGACATCACGCCGGCACCCGGCGGCGGGCATGATTTTTATGATTATGACGCCAAATACACCAGCGGTGGCTCCAGCCATGTTCTGCCTGCGGCCATTGATGACGCCGTGAGCAAACAGGCCTGCGCAATTGCCGTTGCAGCACATCAGGCACTTGGCTGCTCCGGTGCCTCCCGCTCGGACTTCCGGCTGGATGATACCGGCCCCGGTCCGGCACGGCTTGTGCTGCTGGAGGTCAACACCCAGCCGGGTATGACGGCCACCTCTTTGCTGCCGGAACAGGCCGCCTATTGCGGCATCAGCTATCCGGAACTGTGCAACTGGCTGGTTGAGCAGGCAGCCTGTCCGCAATGAGAATCCCCTCTTCCCCTTCTGATCGTCCGTCACGCATCGGGCTGTTTGCCCGACGGCAGAAGCGGCTGATCCGCCCCTTGTTCGGCATGCTGTTTCTGGCGGCACTGGGGGGAGGAGGATACCTGTATTTGCAGCAGCCCGGCGCGCAGGAACGTCTAGCCCCGCTGCGGGAGAAGGTTCTGAGCGCTGCCCCGTTACGCATCACCAAAATTCAGGTGCAGGGCGCGCAACTCACCAGTGACTCCGCCATTCGCAAGACGCTTGGCGTGTCTGTCGGGGAGCCGGTGCTAAATTTCAGCGTCTCCGACGCACGGGACCGCCTGAACGCCCTGCCCTTTGTGGATCATGTGGTTGTTGAGCGGCATCTCTCGGGCGAAATTGATGTCACCATTACAGAGCGTCCGCCCTTTGCCGTCTGGCAGCATCAGGGGCACTTTGAACTGATCGACCGGCAAGGCAAACGCGTGCCGGATCAGGGCATGACAGGCAAGGATGCCGAAGCCTTTACCAAACTGCCGCTGGTGGTGGGTGATGGCGCGAATGATGCCGCCTCTGCTCTGATCGACGCGCTGACGCAGGAACCCTCCGTGCGCGAGCATGTGACGGCAGCCGTACGGGTGAGTGACCGCCGCTGGAACCTGACCCTGCGGGATGGTGCCACAGTCTTTCTGCCAGAAGGCGAGGAAATTCCAGCCATTCACCGGCTGGCCAAGCTGGATGCCTCCACGCATCTGCTGGACCGCCCGGTGGTGCTGATTGATATGCGCCTGCCCGACCGCCTGACCATTCGGGAGCGCCCCCCGCAGCCCGCTCCGGCCCCTTCCGGCACAGATGCCGCACCGTCTCCATCACAGCCCGGCAGCACGTCCCCCGCTGGCCGGCAGGGAAGTCCTGCATGACCAACCGCCCGCGCCCGTCCTTTTCGCTCAATTCCGCTGCGCAGTCCCGCCTGCGCAAGAAGGCCAGCACGACATCCGCCTCCTCCAGCCTGCGGATGAGCGGGGATGACACCATTCTGCCGCTCCCCCCGTCCGAGACCAACAAGCGGCCGCGCACCTGGCGGAATGGCTACTCTGCTGTTCTGGATATTGGCTCCACCAAAATCACCTGCCTGATTGGCAAGGGAGAGCCGAACGGCAGCCTGAAAGTGATCGGCTGTGGCTGGCGGCGCTCCGCAGGCGTGCGGAACGGGGCCATTACAGACCTGCAGGCAGCGGAAGCCGCCATTCGTGCGACCGTTGGGCAGGCCGAACTGATGGCCGAACGCACGATTGACCGGGTGGTGGTCAACCTCTCCTGCGGGCATCCGGCAAGCCGGCTGTTTAATGTGCGCTGGCCGGTTGGCGGGCGTGTGGTGACGGAAGCTGATATTCGCCGCGTCGTCACGGAGGGCCGCGTTCAGGCCACGGTGGAAGGGCGGGATGTTGTGCACACCCTGCCGATTGATTTCACGGTGGATGATACGGAAGGCGTGGCCGACCCGCGCGGCCATCTGTGTGACACCCTGAAAGCGCGCCTGCATATTATTGATGCCGCCTCCACCGCGCTGCTTAATCTTGAAACCGTCCTGAGCCGGGCGGAACTCAAGATGGAAGCACTGGTCTCCTCCCCCCTCGCCTCTGGTTTGTCCGTGCTGGATGCTGATGAACGGGAACTCGGCACCACGGTTGTGGAAATGGGCGGTGGCACAACGTCATTCGCCGTGTTTGGAGAAGGACAAATTCTCCATACTGCGCAGATCAGCGTCGGCGGCCTGCACGTCACGCGTGATATCGCACGCGGCCTGAGCACCTCCCTGGAAAATGCTGAACGGCTCAAGACAGTTTACGGCAGTGCCGATCTGTCCTCCGATGTGGAAGATGAAATTCTGACGGTTGAACTTCTGGGCAATGATGTTCCTCATTTTGAACAGATTTCCCGCGCACAACTTGGTCGTATCATCCGCCCCCGCATGGAGGAAACGCTGGAGCTGGTGCGTGAAAAACTGGACGGTGCGGGGCTGGGCAATGCCGCCAGTGGCCGCATTGTACTAACGGGCGGTGCCTCCCTGCTGGATGGCATGCGCCCGCTGGCCGAACGTATTCTGGGTGCCTCGGCGGCCAAAGGGCGCAGTGGCGGACCGGCCTTTACACGGTCTGTCCGGCTTGGCCGGCCCAAGCATATTCTGGGCCTTCCGGAAAACACGGCGGCCGCTGCGGGATTTGCAACAGCCGCTGGCCTGCTCTCCTGGGCAGCCAGTGCAGAGCGTCCCTTTGGGGATGTCGAATTCCGCGAGGCGCCTCCCTCCGGCATGTTACAAAAACTCGTCGCTTTTATTCGTGACAGAGTTTGATATACTTTGAGAAATATTGATAACTTCGCTCTAGCATCCATCTGAAGACTTCGTTAGTTTGCCGCAGCTGCCCGGGAGAGCCACATGACACTGAACCTGACCGTTCCACCTCAGACACATGCTGATTTTTCACCGAGAATTACGGTTTTCGGTGTTGGGGGCGGCGGCACGAACGCAGTTGACAACATGATTGCGTCCAGCCTTCAGGGTGTGGAATTTGTTGTTGCCAATACCGATGCGCAGAGCCTTGCCAAGAGCCGTGCAGACCGCCGCGTGCAGCTCGGCCCGCACCTCACCCACGGTCTGGGCGCTGGCGCAAAACCGGAAGTTGGCCGTGGTGCAGCGGAAGAAGCAGCGGATGAACTGGCCCGGTATCTGGATGGCTGCCACATGGTGTTCATCACCACAGGCATGGGCGGCGGCACCGGCACCGGGGCAGCACCGGTTATTGCCCGCATGGCGCGTGAGCGGAACATTCTGACGGTTGGCGTTGTCAGCAAGCCGTTTGACTACGAAGGCAAACGCCGCGCCCGCATTGCGGAAGAAGGCATCAAGGAACTGCAGCAGTACGTTGATACGCTGATTGTGATTCCCAACCAGAACCTGTTCCGTGTGGCCAGCGAGCGGACAACTCTGCGTGAAGCCTACAAGATGGCTGATCATGTGCTCTACATGGGTGTGCGTGGCGTGACCGATCTGATGATGGCTCCCGGCTACATCAACCTCGACTTTGCCGATATCCGCAGCGTCATGGCGGAAATGGGCAAGGCCATGATGGGCACGGGTGAAGGCGAAGGTGAAAACCGCGCTGTTGAAGCCGCCGAGGCCGCCATTGCCAACCCGCTGCTGGAAGACACCTGCATGTCCGGCGCGCAGGGCCTGCTGGTCAACGTGACCGGCGGTGAAGACATGACGTTCTTCGAAGTGGATGAGGCCTGTAACCGTATCCGCCGTGAAGTGGCGGAAGACGCGAACATGATCTTCGGTTCCATTATTGATGAGAACATGAACGGCAAGATCCGCGTGTCCGTCGTGGCAACAGGGATTGATATCGGCACGCAGGCGAATGACCGCCCGCATCTGGTAGCTGTGGACGGTGAAGCGCAGGCTGAACAGCAGACGCAGGCAACCGGCACGGGTCCGTCCGTCATGGCCAATCCGGCGCAGCCCTCGTCCACCATGCAGCAGCCTGCCGCGCCGCGTATGGATGCTGGCATGCAGCAGCCCCGTCCCGCCGCAGCGCCTGCTCCGCAGTCTTACCAGCCGCAGCAGGGTGGGCAGTATGCCTCTCCGCCGCCCGCACACAGCGTCCCCGGTCAGATCAACACGGCTCCCGCAGCCTCTGCTCCGGCACAGGCTCAGCCGCAGCGTCCTGTGGCCTCCCCGCGGGCCGGCCTGTTTACGGAAGCCCCGCGCTCTCCGTATCTGCCGGAGTCCAACCAGCCGTCCTCACGCAGCCTGTTTGGCCGCGTGACGGGTGCCTTCCGTCGCGCAGGCGGTGCTGAGGAACAGCGGAGCGAACCGGCTGTGGAACCGCAGCGTCCGACGATCACCCCGGCTGGTCAGCAGGGTGCAAGCGTGCGTCCGGCTGATACAGATGATGCCGGGCTTGAAATCCCGACCTTCCTGCGCCGCCAGTAAAAAAGCGCAGTTTTCTGCCGCGCTGCTCGCTTCGGGCAGCGCGGTTTTTTATGTAATAGACGGCAATAATGATTGACTCGCCAGAACAGCAGGCGGGCTTTAGCGTTAACCTGCACGTCTTTTAAACCGCGCAGGAAAGAAGCCAGAGCCATGGACAGTCTGCTTATGGAACCCAAGAACCGCTCCGCAACGCTGGAGCCCGTTTCTGGCCCTGCCCAGCCCTCTGTAAAACATCTGCCTGCGGTCCAGCATACACTGCACCATGCCATTTCCTGCGTGGGCACGGGTTTGCACACAGGGGCGCGTATTACGCTCACCCTTCAGCCTGCCCCTGCCGGACATGGCATTGTGTTCAAACGCTCGGATCTGAACGCGGCCCTTTTGCCCGCACGATTCGATTATGTGGTGGATACTCGCCTCAGCACGGTTCTGGGCGACGCGACCAACCCGACCAACCGGATTGCCACCATCGAACATCTGATGGCCGCCCTGAATGGCTGCGGGATTGATAATGTTCTGGTGCTGGTGGATGGTCCGGAAATTCCGGTATTTGATGGCTCCGCTGCGGATTTTGTCTTCCTGATGGACTGCGCTGGCCGCGTGGCGCAGGAGGCTGTGCGGCACCGGATTGATGTGCTGCGCCCCGTGCGGGTTGAACAAGGCGATGCCTTTGTGGAACTCAGCCCCGCCCCCGTCCAGAACCTGCATCTGGACCTGAGCATTGATTTCCCCGCAGAAGCTATTGGCAAACAGACCTTCTCCACCGAGCTGACCCCCGCGACCTTCCGTCAGGATCTGGCACGTAACCGTACCTTTACCCTGCGGCAGGAAATTGAAGCTCTGCATAAAGCCGGTCTGGCCCGTGGTGGCTCGCTGGATAACGCCATTGTTGTAGATGGCAGCGAGATTCTGAACCCTTCCGGCCTGCGCTGCCCGGATGAGTTTATCCGCCACAAGGTGATGGATGCGGTGGGCGACCTGTATCTGGCAGGAGCGCCCCTGCGCGCCCGTTTTACCGGCCACCGCTCAGGCCATTGCCTGAACAACAAGGTGCTGCGCGCCCTGTTTGCAGACCCGGCCGCCTGGCGCTATGTGCCTGCCCATGCGAGCTTTTCTCTCGCTGCGGCGTAAGATGGATTTCCTCAAAATACAAAGAGCGTCTTCATTCTCTTTTCTTGAGCGCCATGCGTGCTATAAGACAAGTTCAATTTGAAGAGCCGGAATGTCTGTGAGCCTCATTAATTCTCTTTCCGTTCGCTGCCGCATCCGCCGCCTGGCGTCGGCTGGTCTGCTTTTGGGCTTGTCCGGGTGCAGCCTGTTTGGCGGAGGGAAACCCGCTCCGGCTCCTAAACTGGCATCTCCGGAAACCCTGTATAATAACGGGATTGATGCTCTGCGGACCCAGCGCTACACGCTGGCAGCTGCCGAGTTTGAGGTCTTGCAGCAAAACTACCCCTATTCCGGCTACATTGCGAACGCACAGTTGATGGAAGGGTATTCCTACTACCTTAAAGGGAAATACCCCGAAGCCGTGCAGCAGCTGAACCGTTTTATTGGCCTGCACCCCACCAGTGCCGATGCTGCCTATGCTTACTACCTGCGCGCTCTGTGCTTTTATGAGCAGATTGCAGACGTCAAGCGTGACCAGCAGGGCACTGTGGAAGCCATGGATGCGCTGGAAGAAGTCATCACCCGCTTCCCGCAGTCTCAATATGCGCGTGATGCTCAGCTGAAAATTGACCTGTGCCGTGACCATCTGGCCGGTAAGGAAATGCTGGTTGGCCGTTATTACCAACAGGAACGCAATTACGAAGCCGCCATCAACCGCTACCAGCGCGTGATTCAGGATTTCCAGACCACCAACCATGTGCCGGAAGCACTTGAACGCATGGTCGAAGTCTATCTGGACCTCGGCCTGACGGATCAGGCCCGTAAATCCGGCATTGTTCTGGGCTATAACTATCCGGGCAGCAAATGGTATCGGTACGCTTATAGCAACCTGAAGCGCTATAAGCTGCTCAGCAGCAACTTCCCTATCCCGGGTAAAGTGATTAGCGCGCAGACCAAACCGCCTGCCGAGACAACGCAGCCGCCAACAGCCGCCGGAACCGCTCCGGCTCCTGCGGCCATGGATATCAAAGCCGCACCGGTTCAGCCTGTTAAAAAGCAGCGTATTGAACCGCAAGTCGATCAGGCGCCGGTCCTGCGTTAAGCAGCGCGGAATGAGACAAAAACCAGACCCACGCCGGAGCCACAGCCTCCGCGTGGGTTTGTTGTTTTATGGGCAGACAAAGCGGTGGATGACGGCTATAAGCCGCAAGAACGTATAGTGAACAGTCTTTCAGACCGGACATCATCATGCTGACAAACCTTTCCATCAGGGACGTCGTGCTGATTGAAGCACTGGATCTTTCCCTGCACGCCGGTTTTACGGCCCTGACAGGTGAAACCGGGGCGGGTAAATCTATCCTGCTGGACAGTCTCGGGCTGGCTCTGGGTGAGCGCGCCAATGCCGGACTCGTCCGTGCCGGGGCACAGGAAGCCCGCGTAACAGCCAGTTTTGACATCCCGCAAACGCACACAGCCTACGACCTGCTGAAAGAACAGGGCATTCCGGCAGAAGCGGGTGAACCGCTGATGCTGCGCCGGATTGTCTCTAAAGAAGGCCGGTCCCGCGCATGGATTAATGATCAGCCGGTTGGCATTACGCTCATGCGCCGGGTGGCGGTCTCTCTGGTGGAAATTCAGGGCCAGCACGAGCAGATGGGACTGGCCGATTCCAGCACCCATCGCG
The DNA here is from genome assembly GCF_001580615.1 of Acetobacter malorum. Taxonomy (GTDB): domain Bacteria; phylum Pseudomonadota; class Alphaproteobacteria; order Acetobacterales; family Acetobacteraceae; genus Acetobacter; species Acetobacter malorum. Next base: position 5,265 of record NZ_LHZC01000045.1, on the reverse strand, counting down.
GCCTGCTGGATGCCTATGGTGTCTCCAGCAGCCTGCTGAAAGACGTAGCCCGCGCGTTTGACACCTGGCAGACCCTGAGCCGGGATCTGGATGCTGCGCGCAAAAGCCTGCATGAGGCCGCGCGGGAAGAAGAGTGGCTGCGCCATACGGTGGAGGAACTCAGTACCCTCAACCCGCAAACCGGGGAAGAAGAGCAACTGGCGGTGCAACGCCACAGCCTGCAACAGTCTGAACGACGAGGCGAAGCTATTGCCGCCGCCCTTTCAGAACTCACGCCGCGTGACAGACGCAACAGCGGCCCGGCTGCGGCCCTCCGTGGAGCCAGCCGCGCTCTACAACGCCTTCTCCCTGCCCCCACGGCAGAAAAAAACGCGATCGACCCGCTGGAAACCCGAACCAATGAGGCTCTGAACGCACTTGAAAGTGCGGAGAACGCGCTGGCCGAAGCAGAAAATCTTCTGTCCCGTCTGGCAGACGATTCTGAGGCGAACCCCCGCCTGCTGGAAGAAATTGAAGAGCGTCTGTTTGCCCTGCGCGCGGCCGCCCGCAAGCATGACGTGACGGTGGATGACCTCCCCACTTTTCTGGCTAACCTCTCTGCCCGCCTGACCGCGCTGGAAACCGGGGCCACACAGCTGGACGCGCTGGAACAGGCCGTAAAAGAAGCCCGCGCTCAGTATGAAGAGGCAGCGACCCGCCTTTCTGCTGCGCGTGAAAAAGCTGCCCGCAAGATGGAACAGGCGGTCACTAAAGAACTCAAGCCCATCAAGCTGGACAAAGCCCGGTTCTTCGCCCAGATTCAGCCGCTTACGCCCGAAAACTGGAGCAGGCAGGGCATGGAACAGGTGATGTTCCTGATTGCCGCCAATCCCGGCCAGCCGCCCGGCCCGCTGGCAAAAGTGGCTTCCGGCGGTGAATTGTCCCGGCTGATGCTGGCACTCAAGCTGGTGCTGGCAGGCCAGTCCGGCATCGGCACACTGGTGTTTGATGAAATTGATGCAGGTGTTGGGGGGGCCACAGCCGCCGCCATTGGCGAACGCCTGCACAGACTGGCGCGCACCGTGCAGGTGCTGGCCGTCACCCATAGCCCACAGGTTGCCGCCAGTGCCGACGCACACTTACGCATTGGCAAAATTGTGCGTGACGGGCAGACTGCCACCCACGCAGCCCCCCTCAGCCACGCAGAACGACAGGAAGAAATTGCCCGTATGCTGGCCGGGGATGTGATTACCGATGCCGCCCGCGCCGCAGCCGCCAGCCTGCTGAAACATGAGAATGACTGACTTCCCGGACCTCACCTCCCTCGACACTACACAAGCCAAAGCCGAACTGGCCCGGCTTGCGGACCTCATTGGCCGTTACAATACCGCCTATTATGCGGAAGATGCGCCTGAGGTGAGTGATGCGGAGTATGATGCCCTCCGCAAGCGTTATGATGCCCTGCTGGCCCTGCACCCCGAGGCTGAACCGGAAAACAGTGCAGCCCGCACCGTGGGCGCCACGCCAGACAGCGCGTTTGGCAAGCACCGCCATCTGGTGCCCATGCTCTCGCTGGATAACGTGTTTGATCAGGACGAATTTGAAGCCTTCATCAGCCGCGCCACCCGCTTTCTGGGGCTGAGTGAAGACGATGCCGGGAAACTGGCTTTTGTAGCAGAGCCCAAAATTGACGGGCTTTCCATCAGCCTCACCTACGAAAACGGCGTGTTTGTGCGCGGCACTACGCGAGGCGATGGCACTGAGGGCGAGGACGTCACCGCTAACCTCCGCACCTTAAAAGATCTGCCGGAGCGCCTGCAGGGTCGCGCGCCGGAACTGATCGAAATTCGCGGCGAAGTCTTTCTCTCAAAAGAGCATTTTCTGGCACTCAACGCTGCGCAGGAAGAACTGGGACGCAAACCGTTTGCCAACCCGCGCAACGCAGCCGCAGGCTCTTTGCGCCAGCTGGATGCGCGCGTTACGGCACGGCGGCCGCTTTCGCTGTTCGCGTACGCCATGGGGTTCTGCTCGGAAAAAGTGACGCTGAGCCATTGGGACTATCTGGAACAGCTGAAAGCGTGGGGCTTTCCGGTCAATCCGCTCTCTCGACGTCTGGAAGCCGCCAGCGGTGCGGAAGCGTTTTTTGACACGGTCAGTCAGGAACGCGCGGCACTGGCTTATGATATTGATGGTGTCGTCTACAAAATCGACAACCTGACCCTGCAGGAGCGGCTAGGCTTTGCGGGCCGTGCGCCACGCTGGGCCGTGGCATGGAAATTCCCGGCGGAACAGGCCATCACAACCCTGAAAGCCATTGAAATTCAGGTTGGCCGCACGGGCGCGTTGACACCGGTTGCGCATCTGGAACCGGTCAATGTGGGCGGCGTGCTCGTCACTCGTGCGACTTTGCATAATGAAGATGAAATTGCCCGCAAGGATGTGCGCCCCGGTGACAGGGTGCAGATTCAGCGAGCGGGGGATGTCATCCCGCAAATCCTGTGTGTCGTGCCGCCCGACCCGGATGCCCCCCCCCGGAAGGAGCCGTTCCACTTCCCCGACCACTGTCCGGCCTGCGGCGCACTGGCGGTCAGGCCGGAAGGTGAGGCCGTGCGCCGCTGCACAGGTGGCCTCACCTGCCCGGCCCAGATTGTTGAACGGCTGATCCACTTTGTCTCCCGCACAGCGTTTGACATTGATGGCTTAGGCGATCGCAGCATCCGGGAATTTTACGATGCCGGGTTCCTGCATACGCCGGGGGATATCTTCCGCCTGCATGAACATGCTGATGAGATCATGAAGCGGGATGGCTGGGGCGAGCAGTCCGTGCGGAACCTAATGCAGGCCATTGAGGCGCGGCGTACCATTCCTCTCTCCCGCTTTATCTATGCGCTCGGCATTCGCCGCGTGGGGGAAAGTAATGCCCGCCTGCTGGCACGGCATTACGGGTCTTATGAGAACTGGATGGAGCAACTCCGCAAGGCCGCCCTCATCGGCTCGGACGAACGGCTGGAGCTGGGCTCCATTACCGGCATTGGCAGCGTGATTGCGGATGATCTGGTGGCCTTCATGCAGGAAGATCACAATCTCGCAACTTTGGCCGACCTGCGCGCCTCTCTGACTATTACGGAGGAAGAGGCTGTCTCGGGCGGAGCACTGGCGGGCAAGACTGTGGTGTTTACCGGCACCCTGCATACCCTCACCCGGCAGGAAGCCCGGGCCATGGCCGAACGGATGGGGGCAAAAGTGTCTGATTCCGTTTCCAAAAAGACTGATCTGGTCATTTTGGGAGAAAAAGCAGGATCAAAAGCCAAAAAGGCAGAAGAGCTTAAAATTGCCACTTTGGATGAGGCCGGCTGGAATGCCTTTTGCGCCGGTGAGCAAACTGATTTTTCTGCCTGACATGCCAAAAAGAGTCGTTGCCCGGACAAAAAATCTGCGCCATGCTATCGGGTAGCGAAGGGGTGGAATTCGTCGTCCAAAATAAAAATAAAATTTCGACCGCAGACCTGCCTGTTTTCCCGTTAGTTCCCCCTCCCCCTCTCGTACGGGGTAAATAAGGCTTCTGCGTTCGCAACAACAAAGTGAACGGCAACATGACCAAGTGGATCTACAGTTTCGGCGCAGGCCAGAACGACGGCAACGCCGGAATGCGCAATCTCCTCGGCGGTAAAGGCGCGAACCTCGCCGAAATGTCTAACATCGGCCTGCCGGTGCCGCCCGGATTTACCATCACCACTGAAGTCTGCTCCGCCTTTTACGAAAACGGCCGCAAATATCCGGATGACCTGAAGGCGCAGATTGATGACGCCATGGCCCGTGTAGAAAAGGCGATGGGCCTGCGCTTTGGTGATGCAGACGCACCGCTGCTGGTGTCCGTGCGCTCCGGCGCCCGTGTTTCCATGCCCGGCATGATGGACACGGTGCTGAACCTCGGCCTGAACGACCAGACGGTTGAAGGGCTCGCCCGCTCTTCTGGTGATTCCCGTTTTGCGTGGGACAGCTACCGCCGCTTTATCCAGATGTACGGCTCCGTCGTGCTCGGTGTTTCTCATCATCGCTTTGAAGATCTGCTGGAACAGACCAAGCGTGAACTCGGCAAAGATGATGACACCCAGCTGACAGCCGAAGAATGGCAGATGATCCTGAAGGGCTATAAGGACATCGTGCTGAATGAAACCGGCACCCCGTTCCCGGAAGACCCGCAGGACCAGCTCTGGGGCGCGATTGGCGCCGTGTTCGGCTCCTGGATGAACCCGCGCGCCAACACCTACCGCAAACTGCATGATATTCCGGCAAGCTGGGGCACGGCTGTTAACGTGCAGTCCATGGTGTTCGGCAACATGGGTGAAGACTGCGCCACCGGCGTCTGCTTCACGCGTGATCCGTCCACGGGTGAAAACGTGTTCTACGGTGAATATCTGATCAACGCGCAGGGTGAAGACGTGGTGGCGGGCATCCGCACGCCGCAGCCCATGGCGGCTGAACGCGCAACGCCTGACCAGAACCCGATGGAAAAGGCCCTGCCGGAAGCCTATCAGGAAATGCTGAAGGTGCGTGACCTGCTGGAACGTCACTACAAAGACATGCAGGACATCGAGTTCACCGTGCAGAGCAATACGCTCTACCTGCTGCAGACGCGCTCCGGCAAACGCACGGCCGCAGCAGCGCTGCGCATTGCCATCGATATGGCGCAGGAAGGGCTGATTACACAGGAAGACGCCATCTCCCGCGTGCCGCCTGCGTCTCTGGACCAGCTCCTGCACCCGGTTCTGGACCCCAAGGCTGAGCGCAAGCAGCTGGCCCGTGGCCTGCCGGCCTCTCCCGGTGCTGCAACGGGTGTGATCGCGTTCTCCGCAGAAGATGTGGAAGACCGCGCCAGCAAGGGCGAAGACGTCATTCTGGTCCGTATCGAAACGTCGCCGGAAGACGTGCATGGCATGCATGCTGCCCGCGGTGTGCTGACCACCCGTGGCGGCATGACCTCGCACGCTGCCGTTGTGGCGCGTGGCATGGGCCGTGTCTGCGTCGCCGGTGCTGGTAGCATCATGGTGGATTACAAGGCACAGACCCTGACCGTGAACGGCCACACGCTTAAAGCGGGTGACTGGCTGACGCTGGATGGCGGCACGGGTGCCGTCTATCTGGGCCGCGTGCCGACCATTCCGCCGACGCTCTCCGGTGACTTCTCCACCCTGATGGGCTGGGCTGACTCCGTGCGTCGTCTGGGCGTGCGCGCCAACGCAGAAACGCCGGAAGATGCAGAAACCGCCCGCCGCTTTGGCGCGG